>NZ_SJSO01000009.1 GCF_004331735.1 Pedobacter psychrodurus | reverse complement strand
GTACCCAAAGCGCTTTGTCAATCTAGCAATGTGGCTTGTCACCGCCCCGCGCTCATCAAAAAAACAGCGGCACTTTGTTTTGTGTTGGTATTGCTAAGTGAAAGTTTTTACAAACTTCGAACACAAAACCACTGCGTTTCAGGCTTGGTAGTGCTATTTGTTCTTTTCTGCATCTGTTTTTTTGATTCTGCTGCCACTTGAGATTGACGGCGTTCTTCGGTAAAGCCTGTACTTTATTAAAGTTGGTCAGCAAAATGCCTAAAAAAATCAATAGTAAAAGATGTGTCCACACGATAGGCGCAGGCGGGAATCTTAAAGCTTATTGCATTACGATTCCCAATCAAGTTGGGAATGACGATGCTCGTTGGTCAGGATCTGTGATCTTGACCTTTGCTCTGCGGATTTGTAATCCGCATTTTGATCTATATGTGTTTAAGGATTATAAAACCTTGGTTCTTAAGACGGGATTACAAATCCCGACTAACGATACACCTAATGTTTCTCGCCTTTAATCACTTTAAATAAATGCAAAACCTGCGGAAATAGGGCATCCATACTTTCTTCTACACCGCTTTTTGAGCCAGGAAAGGTAAGTACAAGTGTATCTCCAATAAAACCTGCTACACCGCGAGAAAGCATGGCATAAGGCATGCGTTCCTGTCCGTAGCGACGGGCAGTTTCCATAAGCCCTTCAATATTCCTATCAATTAAAGGCGCAATGGCTTCTGGAGTTACATCGCGCAGAGAAAGCCCGGTTCCTCCCGTAAAAATGATCAGATCATAACTACTTTTACTTAATTCACTGGCTTTATCACGAATGATATTGATTTCGTCGGGTACGATTTCATATTTCTCGGCATTGATTTCCCATTGGGTTAGGCGCGAAATAATCGCTTTGCCAGAGCTATCCTGAGCTTTGTTTTCGAAAATAGAGTCTGAACAGACCACCACTGCAGCTTTTATTTCAGGGAATTTGGCATTCTTAAGGTCAGATTTTCCTCCCGATTTTTTTAATAACCTTATATTTTCTATTTCAACGCCTTTGTCAATTGGTTTTAACATATCATACATGGTTAAGGCGGTAACCGAGGCACCGTGCATCGCTTCAACTTCTACACCGGTTTTGTAAATGGTATGTACTTCAACCGTAATGATGATGGTTAAACCCACAATTTCATAAGTAATAGCGGTATATTCAATCGGAAGCGGGTGGCAATCGGGAATTACATCACTCGTTTTTTTTACGCCAAATAATCCTGCTGCACGCGCAAATTCAAATACATCGCCTTTGGGTATTTTGCGCTGTTCAACGGCATCGATGGTTTCCTGCTTAGATACCTTTACGGTAGCGGTTGCAATGGCAATCCTTAAGGTATTGGATTTTTTTGTGATGTTTACCATGTTAAATATTTTCTTTCCATTGATGGGTTTCGTCTTCGAATATTTCTTTCCCCCAGATTGGTAATTCTGCTTTTAACCGGTCTACTACTTCGCTACAGGCTGCTATTGCAGGTTTACGGTGTGCTGAGGAAGTAAAAACAAAGAGGCAGATCTCGCCTGTTTTAACCTTGCCCAAGCTATGATAAATGTGCATGCAGTTTAATGGATATTTTTCGAAAATATCCTCCCTGATCTGATGCATTTTTTCGAGGGCAAGGTCTTCGTACGCAGTATAATCTATCGCTGAAATAAATTTGCCCTCAATTTCATCCTTTCTCACCTGACCCATAAAAATACTATGGCCACCAATAGCCGTTTTTTCGCTATGCTTTGCAATGCTATCGGCTATAAAGGCAGGTTTTATTGGACCATCAACAAATATATTCTTTATCTTTTTTTCGCTCATGTTAGGGTCTGAGAAAATGATCTCTCCATTTTACAATACCACCTTTTAAACTGTAAATCTTTTTTGCATCGCCATATTTTTCCTGCATGGCCTCTGCTGCGGCTACACTTCTAATTCCGTGCTGGCAGATTAAAACCACATGTTTTTGATAAAATTCTTTGCTCATAAAGGCTCCAAATTCCGACATGGGCACCTGTGTGAAAATTTGTTTATCCAATACTGGTACTTCGTGTCTTTCACGTACATCAATTAAAATTGTCGATTCCTGTTGCTGAAGTTTAACCAATTCGCTGGCATCAATTTCTATATATCCTTGTGGCCCTTCGCTCGTATCCTGATAATCCATATTTAAAAATTCATCAACAGTTTTAGGTAAGGTATAACCGCCACCGTGACTGATGTTAATGGTATATTGTTCTTGTGTAAGTAAATTATAACTTAATATTTTATTGGTTAACGGCTGCCCGATTCCGGCTATCAGTTTAATGGTTTCAGCAGCTGCCATGGTGCCCAATATACCTGGTAGTACACCTAAAACGCCATTTTCGGCACAATTGGCCACTTCTCCTTTGTCGGGCGCAATGGGGAAGAGATCGCGGTAATTGGTGCTTGGTGTTAAATGATCAGGAGCGTTAAATATGGCTAGCTGACCTTCAAAACCTGAAACTGCGGCAAATATAAGTGGCTTGTTAAGCAGCGCACAGGCATCGTTAATCAGGTATCTGGATTCGAAATTATCTGTTCCGTCTAATATGTAATCGTATCTGGATAGAATATCGAGGATATTATTTTTCTGCAAACGGATAGGGTGGCGAATTATTCCGATCTGGGTATTCATCTCCTGCAGGCGCTTTGCCGCAACCTCTACTTTCAGCTTTCCGATATCGGCCGTACTGAAAAGAATCTGTCTATGTAAGTTGGATAATGAAATGGTATCGTCATCAACAATACCAATATGGCCAATGCCGGCAGCAGCCAGGTATTGCAACGCAGGACAGCCCAAACCACCTGCACCAATTACCAGTACTTTTGCTCTTAAAAGCTGTTGCTGTGCTTCCTCCCCAAATCCTTTAAGGATAATCTGCCTGTTGTATCGTTCTGCACTCATATCTTTTATCCCCCAGAAAAAGGTGGCATTATTGCTATTGTAGCGTTGTTGGTAATTTCGGTATTTTCCTGAATGATATTTTTGTTCAGTGCAAGTTTGTATTTCATGCTTTTTAAAGCAGGAAATTGATTTTCGAGATATTGTTTAAAAGCATCAGTATCAGCAATGCCATCAACATCAATTTTTTGATTGTTGATAAACTCGGCAATTTTGCCAAAACTAATCATTTCGATTTTCATCTGTATGTTTTTGTTTTTTATCGGTGATGAAGCTATCATGAGCATATTTTTCACAAGTTTCTATTTGATTTTTGTGTTCAAGCGCTCGCAGGCTCGGTTTATTACCGTTTGTGAGTGTTTGCTCATGATGGTTTCATGCTGCTAATTTACCTGTAAGATGCTGATTTTACTCAATCCTTTTACAAATCTTCTTCCTGTAGCGAAATCGCTCGGCGTAATAATGGCGATATTGCCCTTTTCTGCTTTTGCCGGTACCGCATCATAATTAATCAATACCATGAGCTGGTTTCCGGTTGGCGAATTAAAAATTTCGTTCCACGAGTATACTACTTTATAATTATCGCTTGCGGTAAAAACCAAATAATATTCACTGAGTGTTTTTGGTGAGGCAGCATCTATTTCTACTTTGGCCAAAATATCTTTCAAAAGCACACCTTTAATGTTTTTGATACTGCTTTTACGCTGCATCAAGTGGTTAAAAATTTTCATACTATCCAAACTAACGGATTTATAAGCGCTTAAATTGTTTAAAGTTATCGTTAATGGCGTTTTAACCTTTCCTCCGATTACAAATTGTTTGCTCTCTTGTGCATTTGCAGCAAAACTTAAAAATAATAAGACGATAATAAAGTATTTTATATTATGCATGTGTAAATAACAATTTATAAGCGGCGAGCGCCAATACACAGGCCAGCACATTTTTTAAAACGGTTTGCGGGAATTTTAAGGCACCAAAATAAGCGCCACAAATACCACCAACAAAAGCTACCCCAACATAAGCGAGCATGTGGTTGTTAAATTCGAAACCTTTGATCAGCTGGCCGCCTAAACCGGCAACCGAATTAACAAAAATAAATGCTGCGCTGATAGCCGCGGTCTGTTTTTGATCCGTCCACTTTAAAAGCAATAGGATAGGAGAAAGGATAATTCCACCCCCGATGCCAATCATGCCCGAGAGTAAACCAATAATACCCCCAATAATCAATGATAATGGAATATTTGATGATCTTAAATCGTTTGGATCGGTATTTTTAAAGAAGAAAAAACGGATTACGGGAAGGAGTAAAAGCACACCTAAAATCTTTTTATAAATAGAACTTTCAATGGCCATCATACCCCCAACAAAAGAGAGTGGGATAGAGGCGAGCGCAAAAGGCCAAAAGGTTTTCCATTTAAAGTGGCCACCACGATAAAACTGGATAAAGGAAGTGGAAGAAACAAACAGGTTGAGCAATAGTGCAGTAGGTTTCATTACAGCGGGCGAAATGGCAAAAATAGCCATCAGTGCGAGGTAACCGCTGGCGCCGCCATGCCCTACTGAAGCATATAAAAAGGCTACAATAAAAAGTAAGCAGTAAAAGAGGATGAGGCTTTCTTGCATGGTTTAGTCTGGTAAAATCAATACGGTTAGGATATCGCCTTTTTTTAAGTCCTCTTGGGTTTCATCAAGACAGATCAGGCAGTTGGCCTGTGCAAATGAGCTTAATCGGTACGATTCCTGCGCACTGAGCGGGGTAACCAGCCCATTTTCATATTTGCCCTTCAGGAAATGTGTAAGTCCTGCAGCTTTGGAATAAGAATGGGTGAGTTTTGCCTGAAGCTCAACTACATTATTGCTTTTATGCGATAAGGATTTGATGGATGGCAATACGTAATTATAGTAACAGCAAAGTACAGATGAAGGGTTACCTGGAAGTCCGAATATTAATTTTTGATTTTTTGTGCCAAAAAACAAAGGTTTGCCAGGTTTCTGTTTTACCTTATGAAAAATCTGTTTGATGCCGCAATGTGAAGCTGCCTCGATTACGAAATCATAATCGCCCACACTTACGCCTCCTGTAAGTAGCACAACATCGCTGCTTTCTGTTGCAGTTTGTAATACTTTCTTAAGGATCTCGAGATCATCATCCGCTTCGTAAACGGCAATTTGTTCAATGCCTTCATGTTTTAAGGCTGCAGAAAGCGAATAGGAATTCGATTCATACACCTGCCCAAATTCGAGTGTTTTTCCTGGTTGTTGTAATTCTTTTCCCGTTACAATAATCGAAATTTTTGGCATGGGGTAAACGCTAACTTGGTTAATACCAATCCCTGCCAGAAAGCCAATAGCCGCAGGACTGAGCAGATTCCCTTTTTCCATCGCCAATGCGCCTGCCATAATTTCTGAACCTTTATCCCGTACATTTAAGCCAGGTTTTAAATTGGGATCTTGCAAGGTGATTTTACCATCCCTACGTGTGATTTTTTCCTGCATCACCACGGTATCGGCACCTTGTGGTAAGGGTGCACCTGTAAATATCCTACTGGTTTGGCCCTGTAGGATAGTGATACTGGTTGCCGTTCCTGCGGCCATTTCGCCAATTAAGGCAAGTTCTTGCTTGTGATCTTCAAACTTTAACGCATAACCATCCATGGATGACTGGCTAAAGGCAGGAATATCGTATTTTGCATAAACGTCGTTAGCAAGAACGTGCCCTGATGCCTGTGCCAGGTCAATTGAAATGGGATTTAGTAGTGTTATGTGTTGAGAAATGAGGTCTTTTGCTTCTTTAACGCTAATCATGAAAATTTTATCCTCCAATGGTAATCATACTTCTGTTTTTAATGGTAGTGGCATCAATTTTTTCGAAATCACTTACCAACTGTCCACCCAATGCTTTCTTTTTGCTCCAAATGGCCGATTGAATTAGTGGAAGCACATCTTCATTTTTCCGCAAGGCAGTAAGCAGATCGGTTTCGCTATCCGAAAACAGGCAGTTTTTTAATTTTCCGTCTGCAGTTAATCGCATGCGGTTACAGGTATCGCAAAAAGGGTTGGTCATGGTGCTGATAATGGCAAACGAACCTTCATGACCAGGAATCATGAAACTTTTGGCTGTATCGTGGGGTTCTCCTTCAACAGGTAATACCGTGAAATCTTTCTCTACCACCGACAGGATTTCATCTAAAGAAAACATTTTATTACTCGTCCACTTGTTACCGCTAAATGGCATGAACTCAATAAATCGGATCTGAATGGGATTGTGTTTAGTCCAACTAATGAAATCGCAGATCTCATTGTCGTTAAGCCCTTTCATCACCACCATATTTACTTTTACCTTGATTTTATGCTGTAAAAGCAATTCGATATTGCTGCGTACCTGATGGAAAACATCCCTTCGGGTAATCATAAAGAACTTCTCAGGTTGTAGGGTGTCAAGGCTAATATTGATCGTTTTAATTCCTGCTTCTTTTAGTACTGGCAGCATTTCGGCAATGCGGGTTCCGTTTGTGGTAATTACGAGCTCCACTGGAAGTTTGCCCAGTGCAGTAATAATTTGGGCTGCATCTTTTCTCACTAATGGTTCGCCACCAGTAAGCCTGATTTTTTTTACGCCATTGGCCACAAAAACCGCTGCCAGTTTAATGATTTCGTCGGTTTGCATGAGCCGGGAGGCAGGGGTGAAGTCGTATTCTTCTTCGGGCATGCAATAAAAGCAGCGAAAATTGCAGTTATCGGTAAGCGATATCCGCAGGTAATCGTGTATTCTTCCAAAAGAATCTGCTATCATTGCTGGCTAATTAAATTGTTGTAATCTGTTTCTGTATCAATATCAATTCCTCCCTGTTCGAAAACTACTGTTTCCAGATCCTGTAGATGCTGTTTTAGTATGTTTTTTGCCCCTTCTGCTCCTTTGAGTGACAAAAGTGCTTCAAAGTAATCTTTTCTGAAGAGGACAGGAGTTCCTATCGTTTCGGCATAGGTACTGGCAATGATATTTTTGCCAGTTTCTTTCTGTTTTTCGATTAAGTTATTAATGTTACTCATTTTTATAAAAGCCTGGTCGGCCACAGCAATAATGATACTTTCAATTTCACTATTATTTTTGATCATAGTTGAAAGCCCGGCTACAATGCTCGAGGCCATTCCATTTTCCCAATCTTCATTGATAACGAAACTAACCTGATTATTCTGATGCTGGCTGGCTATTTCTTTAGCGTTTGCACCTAGAACAACAATAACAGGCTGGCAATTTGTTTTTAAAGCTTCATCTATTACCGTTTGCAAGAGTGTTTTTCCTTTATAATCCAAAAGCTGTTTTGGTCTTCCTAAACGTGAAGAACTGCCTGCTGCTAATATGATGATGCCTGTTTTCAATGCTTAATTGTTTTTTAATTCGTAAACGTGGATCGGTTTTTTCTTCTCCTTTAAGAACATAGCCGAAGCGCCTGTAAAAACAGATTTAATTTCTGCGAGGATAGAAATGGCAATTTCTTCTGCAGTTTCTGCGCCAATATCCAGTCCAACCGGACCATGCACACGGGTTTGGTTTGCTGTCGTTGCCAAATCCAGTTCATCTAACATCCTGACCAGCTTTTTCTTTGGCCCTAGTGTACCAATATATGGTACGTTTGTGCCCAATAAATATTTAAGTAGTTCGAGATCATAATTGTAATTATGTGTCATCAGTACAAAAGCCGTTTGCTCATCTATCTGAATTTGAGTTAAAACATTTTCGGGTTTGCTAACTAAAACCTTGGTTGCGTTTGCAAAACGTTGTGGCGTGGCATGTGTTGGTCTTCCATCTATCACAGTTACTTCCCAGCCCAAAAGGTAAGCCATTTCGGCCAAAGGCTGTGCATCATTGCCTGCGCCTGCTATAATTAGTGAAACTGGGGGTTTGATAAACTCCAGAAAGGCATCAATTTGTTGACTGTCGTGCTCATAAACTTCAAATGCTGTAGTCTTATTTTCAGCAACTTTCAGGATATCTTTAATTGCTTCATCGCTAATTGACTTTGGAACTTTAGACAAGATAGGTTTATTCCTAAAAAGCATGCCTGTGCCCAATTGTTGTTTACCTGTTAACGAAAAAAGCGTTGCTAAAACTGCACTTTCTCTTTTGCTTTGCAAAGCGATTAAAATAGCGATGGGATTTAACTCATCCGCTTCTATAATGGGTTCGAACAGAATATGTACAATACCATTGCAGCCCAACTGAACGCCAAATTTGGCATCATCTTCGTCGGTAGTATCATAAGTTATCAGCTTGTTTTCTTGCTGTACAATTGCTGAAAGTGCTTTTCGCAAGGCATCGCCTTCTAAACAACCACCACTAATGGCACCCGTTAAGTGGCCATCTTCAGTAATCAGCATCCTGGCACCAGGCCTACGGTAAGAAGAACCTTCTACCTTAACTACCGTTGCAAGGGCTGTTTTTTTCTTTTCCTTCGTTGCCTTTTGATATGCCTTTATTATATCGGTAATTTCTTTCATTAGGAATTGATGCAATAGATGATGCAATTTAATGATAATCTATTACAAATAGCCAAAGCAAAAGGAAGATGTATCCTTTAAAGAAGTATTACGAATAAAAAGCTTGGATTTTTTGATTCTATTTGTGCAGTCAGATGTTACCATCTGACTGATAAAGTAAACCAAATGCTTATTATCTCTGAGAACGAGATTAAGTGTCAGATGGTAATATCTGACCCCACTAGAATAAGGTAATTTAAATATCGAAAAATTCAATTTTAGGCTTAAAAAGGATCGGAATGGAAAATTTCGAGGTTAATGCAGCGCAAACCAATACTGTTAAAGAGTTCGGTTATTTCTTTAGTCCAATCTCTTGGCGAATCTACCCTAAGAATTTTATCGCTGTCCCATAAATCGATATTCCATTTAATTTCTTTGAACTGGCTGTTCAGCAGTGGGCTGATTACGTTTAACTCGCTATCAGTGGATACATTTGTTTTGAAAACGGCGATCATATAGAAAAGTTTTTAGGTTTGTTACTAGCAGTAGACGTACAACTTTAAAAATTACTTTAAATCAGAGTGATTTTTTTAATCTTTTTATTTAGTTCAATCAGCTAAATGAGCATTTCTAAAAACATTAAATAATTTGTAAGGATGTTTCATCTCGTGCGACTAACCAATTAAGCAGTATATTTATATAAGATAATACCAAAACATGCAGAACGAAACGGATAAGGAATATGCAGTCAAGAGCCTTCATTCAGCCCCACTGAGCTGGGTAGATAAGTATGCCGATTACCTGTATGGCTTTGCCATGTTGAGATTAAGAAATGAAGATGTGGCCAAAGATTTAGTTCAGGATACCTTTTTGGCAGGTTTGCAGCGTTTAGATCGTTTTGAGGGCAACAGTGAAGAAAAAACGTGGCTAACCGCCATCCTCAAAAACAAAATTGCCGATTTTTATCGGAAACGCTCAACCAGCACGCTTAAAGATTTAAATGTAACTGACGCAGAACACGAACAGCAGGATTTTTTTGATGCTGAATCAGGCCATTGGAATGAGAAGCACCGGCCACAGGCATTTGGTTTGGAGGTAGATAATCCTTTAATGATGAAAGAATTGGGCAGCATACTAAATGAATGCCTGGCTAAACTCCCGGGTTTATGGTTTTCTGTATTCTCGATGAAACATATGGATGATCTCACGTCTGAACTCATCTGTACAGAACTCAAACTTACAGCTGCAAACTTTTGGGTGATTATGCACCGAACAAAACTTAACCTGAGGGCATGCCTTCAAAAAAACTGGAACTGATATGACGAGCGCGCTAAAAAATATGATCTATAACTGTAAGCAGGCTACTTTTTTAATCGAAAAAAGAATTGCAGGAAAAATTACGGCTGCTGAAACCCTGCTATTGCATGTGCATTTGGCTGGTTGCTCTGTTTGCAGGACTTATCAGCAACAAAGTATGTTGATTAATAAGGTGTTTATAAGTTTCGAAAACAACGATTTTAAACTGGATGAAGCATTTAAAAAAACGTTAATCGAGAAAATTGAAAAAGAAATAATTAAAAATTAATTTTCGCTGTAAGGTTAATGCTTTTAGTTCGACTAAGAGGTAAAAAATAAAGACAAAATGAAAAGAATTATCTTATTTACAGCCCTGGCTGTTGTATTATCGCTACAAACAAAAGCACAAAAGGGTTTAAGAGAAGGAGATAAAGCTCCGATGTTTAGCGCAATGGATCAAAATGGTAAAACAGTGGGTTTGAAGAGTGCACTTAAAGCACACCGTTCTGTGGTATTATTTTTTTATCGCGGTCAATGGTGTCCTTACTGTAACAAACACATTAAAGAACTTCAAGATTCTTTAAGCTTGTTCAGTGGAAAGGATGCTTACGTTATCGGTGTTACACCCGAAACGAAAGAAAACATTGATAAAACAATCAAAAAAACGAGTGCTGGTTTTTCTATCCTTCAGGATAAAGACGATGAGATTATGAAAGCCTACAACGTTAACTTTATGATGGACGAAGCAACCTTTACCAAATACAAGGGCTATGGTATAAATTTGGAAGACAACAATGGGAATACCCGACATACTTTACCCGTTCCTGCAACCTATATCATCGATCGTTCAGGTAAAATTAAATATGTTCATTTCGATCCCAACTATCAAAAAAGAGCCTCGGTAAAACTTTTGCTTTCAAAACTTTAAATCGAGATAACATCAATTTACTTAAAAACACTCACTGCTTTTTTTAATGGTAGTGGGTGTTTTTGTTTAGTATTTTCGGCTTGTCCTAATTACAGTATCACCGGTTCAGAAACGCCAAACCTGGCCGATGCCGTGCGTAAATCACTTGAATGGCGTACAAACTAAGGTACAGGCTGGACAATTACCTGGCGGATAAATTTATAGGCCAGAATGCAAAATGGAGAACGTGCTTCTGATGAATTTAGGTGATAAATTGGCTATATCTATTTTTTTTTGGGAAATGAAAGGAGTGTAATTCTTGGCGGTTTGCAGCCCTGCTTTTGGTACAAGTCCCGATGAAGAATCGGGCGCTTTTCCCGTCAATCAGGTTTGTGAACAGCGTTTTGCGCCCAAGAACCCCAAAAATGAAATACTGTTTTAGCCATTTAGCCGCGGGTGAAGCGTTACCCTGCAGGTTGAGGTACGAAACCGAAGCGTAAAAGTGCAACACGGGAACCAAGTTGGTTTGATGCAGCGGCCCTGCGCTCCAAAACCAAAAGCTATGTATAAAAATATTTTCAACTTACCTCCGTTCGCCAATCTGTTGTCGCCACATGGAATAATAGAGGACCTTCTTTTCGAGCAGCTCGGTATGGCTGCCTGTTTCTGATACTTTTCCTAGTACGTAGATTTTATCGGCATGCATAATGGTCGATAGTCTGTGGGCAATGAGAATGGTCATTTGTTCTCTTCTATCGGAAATTTCGCGAATGGTTGCCGATATTTCTTCTTCGGTAAGTGAATCTAGCGCCGAGGTAGCCTCATCAAAGATCAATAACATTGGTTTTCTCAATAACGCCCTTGCGATAGAGATCCACTGTTTTTCGCCTCCAGATAGCTTCATCCCGTATTCACCCAATACGGTATCAATTCCCTGGTCAGCTTTGGCAATGAGTGCTGTAGCTGAGGCCTTTCGTAATGCTTCAATAATCTCTTCTTCGTTGATTTAAGGCGATAAGTAAGCCAATACAATGTTTTAAGTTTACTTTCGCGTAAAATGATCCATTAGCTTCATGGTAATTAAGGCATCTTCACCACTACATGGATTTTGCCCTTGGCCTAAAAAGTAATCAACTACTTTTTCAATCATAGGTTGTTGCACATGCTGCAAAGGTTCAAATATAAATTCTTCTTTTTCATCTGTAGTAACGGCAATTTTATTGCCAAACATAGGGAAACTGATGTGACCTTTTGAGCCATAAATTACGCAAATATCGGCTTGATCTTGTGGCGCAACAGAGAAACACCAGGTACCGCTGAAAACAATTCCATTTTCGAAAAGGATATTTCCCGCAACCAGATCATCAACCTCGGTGTTTTCTTGTTGCCTGGTAGCAATGCCCATGGCATTTTTTACAGCACCGAAATAGTAAGTCATCAGATCTAATTGATGCGGGGCCAGATCGTGAAATAAACCACCGCCAGAAATGGCCGGATTGATCCGCCAATTATCTGCTGTTTTGGCAATTAGTTCAGGGTTACTAGACTGGAGCATTTTTAACCGGACTAAGCGAACATCGCCAATGGTATGTGCAGCCAATAGTTCCTTAACTTTTAAGAACATGGGTTGGGCACGGCGGTAATGGGCCACGCAAAGCTTAACCTTTAGTTCGTTTGCGGCATCAGTCATGCGTTGTGCAGCATGAGCATCTAAAGTCATGGGTTTTTCTACATATACCGGTTTGCCAGCTTTTAAGGCTTCAATGGTGTAAGCTTCGTGCTGTAGGGGTGGGGTAGCAATGTAAATGGCATTAACCTCTGGATCGTTAATCAGTTGAGAAGCATCATCATACCATTTAGGTACTTGATGCCGCCTGGCATAATCAGCAGCTTTAGCACCGTCGCGGCGCATTACCGCAACAAGTTTAGCATTGTTTACCTTATTAAAAGCTGGTCCGCTTTTTACTTCAGTTACATCCCCACAGCCAATAATGCCCCATCTTATTTCTTCCATTGTATAATCGATTTGAAAGGTTGAATTTAGAAAATATTGCCCGGAAAATATGCTCAAACAATAGAAAGCTTGTTAAAAAAGAAAAGGGATTCACTTTGGGAGTGATCCCTAATCAACTAACCAAACAAATCTATTCCGGAAACCACGCCGGAATTAATCTATAAACGAAAGAATTAGGAGATTGTTTTATTGGGTTTGTCTATTTGGTGTATTTTTTTTAAAAAAGAAAAATAAGACCTTTACCCGTAATTATAGTCTCCCTTTTTTTAGCTTTGTACCATGCAAAATCTTTCCAAGAAGCTTCAGATTGATCTTATAGAACTTAAGGCAAAATATGCCTTTATTATGGATGAACTTGAAGTAACTTTTGCAGATGCTTACCTGTCGAAATTGCAAGCTAAACAACGCCTGGCCGAGCAGATGATGATAGAAATGGAAAGGATACTGACCGGGGAGGCTGGAGAGTAAGAAAACTAATCCATTAAGCTATTAGCGGGTATAACAATAGCGACTCAACAAGGAAATGAATATTTTTGTCTGTTGAAGGATTTTGCGCTGCATAAAAATAAACCAATCCACTAATTAAGAGATAGTTTTTAATATTAACCCTAAGGTGATGAAGTGCTGCGGTTATCTGATTCTCGACGCTCCGTTTAGAAATATTAAGTTTTTCGGCAATTTCGCCATTTGTTAAATTTTCTTCCCTGCTCATTAAGAAAATTTCTCTGCAACGTTTAGGTAACAACCGTAAATATCCGCTAATCTGTGTTTTTAGCGCCGATACATTGAGCCATTCCTCTCCATTATTAATGGCATATGCCGATTCGTTTTCCAGGTTTTCGTCTGTAAAAATTACACTTCCTGCTAATTTTTTACTCCTGATCACCTTATACACATGATACCTTGCTGCAGCTTTAAGGTAACTTTTAAAATCCCTGATCTCGAGCACTTCTCTTTTGATCCATATATTGAGAAAAATATCCTGTACAATGTTTTCGCACTCATTTTCATCTTGCAAATAATGCGAAGCAGTAGCTATCAATGACGGGAAGTACCGATCAAATAATATTTTAAATGCTTTTTGATTCCCGAATTTAATGGCCTCCCATAATTCGCGCTCGTCTGCCTCTAGATGGATAGGTTTCATTTATGCAAAGTTCATTGATCTAGATAAAGAATTTGTTAAGCTAATATAAATATTTCGAACGATACCTTAATTCTGAATCTTGTTAGGCTTGTTAAATATTTTTTTAAAAAAAATAAGTGTGTGTGTGCTGAGTTGTGGCTCTATAATGAAAAGCGCTTTACATGACAAAACAAGAATATATTATTCTCTATCAAAAATCACTTCAGGGAAAGTGTACACCAGAAGAAATAGAAAGTTTAAATGCTTACGAAGATGATTTTGAACTGATTGAAAGCACAAAGCCGGGTGGCGAGCAGGCCGAACGCATATTCTTGCAGATCATGGAAACGGCTGGTGAACGCAAGCGTATAAAACCATTGGCGCTGTGGACGAAGATAGCCGCAGCAGCTGCAATATTGATTTTTATTGTATCAGCTGTTTTTTACTTCAATAGTAACCATAAAAGCAACAAGAATGCGCTTGTGTTAAACCATGCAAAAATGATCAAACCTGGTTCCGATAAGGCCATACTTACACTTGGTAATGGACAACAAATTGTACTCAATACTGCTGCTCAAGGACAAATAGCTTCCGAAAGTGGTACCACCATCAATAAAACCGCTGATGGGACATTGGCTTACGATGTTATTTCTGAAGCATCACAAGAAGTGGCCCTTAATACGGTATCGATTCCAAGAGGGGGGCAATATGCCTTGGTGCTTCCTGATGGTTCTAAAGTTTGGTTAAACGCCGCAAGTTCCATCCGATTTCCAACGCGGTTTACAGGCAACAGTCGTGAGGTAGAGCTCGATGGTGAGGCCTATTTTGAGGTAGCAAAGAATAAACAAATGCCTTTTTATGTAAAAGCACAGGATATGAAGCTAAAGGTACTCGGTACACACTTTAATATTATGGCTTATAAAGACGAAGCATTTATCAAAACAACGCTATTGGAAGGAAAAGTGATGCTCACATCAGCTTCATCCATAACCTATCTTAAACCTGGTGAAGAAGGGGTTTTATATGAGAATAGGTTTACGGTGAACAAAGCAGATATAGAGCAGACCATGGCTTGGAAGAATGGTTATTTCGTGTTTAATGAAGAAAATTTATCATCTGTAATGCGCAAAATTTCAAGGTGGTATGACATAGACATTGTATACAATACCCATAATAACAAATTATCATATACAGGTTCGATTTCTAAGTTTAAAGATATTTCTGAAGTACTAAAAGTACTCAGTCTTACAGGAACGGTAAAATTCAACATTGCAGAAAGGAGGGTAACAGTTATCAACTAAATTTTTGCCCTAAACAACAAAACGGATTAACCACCCACTAAACAAACCATACAAAATGAATTTTTTTTATTTAAAAAGAACCAGGCTGATTTCCATGTTTCGACCACTTAAAGTGATGCGACTAACGATTGCCGTATTATTAATATTCTGCGTCCAGGTAAGGGCATCCCTTTATGCGCAGAAAATAAACTTCTCGCTAAAAGGAGCTTCATTGAAAGAGATTTTTCAGGAAATTAAAAAGCAGAGTGGATATGATTTTTTATACAACAACGAAATGATCGGTGAGGCCGGAACTTTCAATGTAACGGTAAAAGATATGACCATACAGCAGGTAATGGACAAAAGTCTTGAAAATCTGCCGCTTAGCTATGCTATTGAACAACACACCATTGTAATTACCAAAAAGGCTCCACCGCAAAAACTTGATATTAAGGGAACCATTACGGATGAAATCGGAGTAGGCGTACCTGGAGCAAGTATTGTGAATGAAAGTTCTAAAAAAGCTGTGTCATCTGATGATATGGGCCGATTTAGTATTGTCGCTTTTGCCGGCGATAAAATAAAAGTACGGATGGTAGGTTATGAAGATTACAGCTTCACTATTGGAAATCAAACAACTTATACCATCAGTTTAAAACCATCAACCGTTGGACTGAATGATGTGGTTATAGTTGGTTATGGAACGCAACGCAAAGCAAATGTAACGGGAGCCATATCGCAGGTCGATGCCAAGGTTTTGGCAGACAGGCCTATTACAGCAGTTTCTACAGGTTTACAAGGTACCATTACCGGACTTACCACTGTAGGCGGTAGCGGGCAACCAGGTGCTACACATTCAGCCTTAAGGATAAGAGGAACAGGAACAACCAATAATCCAAATCCTTTTGTGCTGATTGATGGTGTACCAGGTGATATGAACTGGATTAATCCTGATGATATAGAAAGCGTAACCGTGCTTAAAGATGCAGCGTCTTCATCAATATATGGCTCTAGGGCTGCGAACGGCGTAATTTTGGTTACCACAAAAAAAGGTAAGTTTAATCAGAAGGCCGTTATTTCGTATAACGGTTATTATGGTTTTCAAACACCAATACGTTTGCCAAAAATGTTGGGTTCGGTTGAATATATGACACTGCTTGGCGAAGCACAGGTAAATGCAGGCCTTCCAAAATCGTATACCGATGCCCAAATTGAGGTAGCACGTAACGGGTCTGATCCCAATTATTTTGCCAACACCAACTGGACAAATGCATTAATTAAAGATTATGCTCCTCAACAGAACCATAGTATTAACGTACAGGGAGGAAGCAGCGATTTTAATTATTATTTTTCTTACGGAAGAGAAAACCAGGATGGCCTTATTGCCGGAGATCAATATCAGTTTGCAAAAAACAATGCCAGGGTAAAGCTTTCGGCTTTAAAGCTACTTTCTTTATTAGATGTTGATGTGAATTTGGGCTATTTAGACCGTAACCAAAACCAGCCTGCTGCCGATACTGAAGGTGGTGGAGGTGCTATTTATACGGCATTTACCAGTTCACCATTAACACCTGTACGGTTTACTACCGGTACCTGGGGTTATGGCGGTGGATCTAGTAATCCCTTAGCTATTGCTACCGATGGTGGTTTCAATAATTTTTTCTCTAAAGAATTTACCTCCAACATTACCGGTACATTGCATTTGCTTAAAGGTTTGGATCTCAAATCGCAATATGGTTTAATTGCCAGTTCTCAAAAAAGAAGAACATTTAATAGGAGGATCGATTATTTCAATCCAACTACCAATGCCATTATTTACACCACCAGCCCGAACAATTCGCTAAGGGAAGTGGCCACCACTACCACCTTGCAAAATTTATCGATGCAGGCAGATTATACCCTTAATTTAGACGAACATCATATTAAACTGCTTGGCGGTTATCAGCAAGAAACTTACCGTTTTGATGCTTTTGCGGCTGCTAAAACCAATTTGGTTAGCGATGATGTACCCGTACTGAATATTGGCTCACTGAATCCTACAGCAACAGGAGATGCCTATCAATATGCTTTACAATCACTTTTTTCGAGGGTTAACTACGATTATGCCGGAAAATACCTGGTAGAGTTTAATATGCGTTATGATGGATCTTCGCGATATGCACCTGGGAAAAAATGGGGTGTGTTCCCTTCAGTTTCTGCAGGTTGGAGATTTAGTGAAGAAAGCTTTATAAAAGACAATAGCCGAGCCTGGTTTAGTGATGGTAAAATCCGCGCTTCTTACGGCTCATTGGGTAACCAGTACGGAGCAGATGGACCAGCTTATTCTGAATGGTATCCATATATTAAAGTATTAACCAGTGTAGGTACTATGCCAATTGGTAATATCCTGACTACTGGTTTTGCACAAACTATACTCTCTAATCCATTGTTACGATGGGAAAAGGCCACGATGCTCAATGTGGGTATGGATTTGGCCTTTTTTAACAACCGACTTACTTTTACCGGAGATATCTTTAACAAAAAAACGGTAGATATTCAACTTAAAGTGCCACAGCCTGACGTAATAGGCCTTACCGTTCCTGATCAGAATGCAGGTGCCATATCAAACAAAGGATATGAATTGAGCCTGGGTTGGAACGATAAGATCGGAAACTTTAAATATGGTATAACCGGGCAGTTTTTTGATATCAAAAATACCGTTACCGATTTGGGCGGTGTTCCCCCAACCATTGGCGATCGAATCCGTCAGGTAGGCCAACCGCTTGATGCTTTTTATGGTTACCGGACAGATGGATTAGCTCAGGAGACTGATTTTACCAAAGATGCTGCAGGGAAATACATACCAAAGTTCCCAATTTTTGCTGCAGATGCGGGTAAAGTAGCACCTGGTGACCTTAAGTACCGTGATTTGAATGGCGACGGTCTGATTAGTGCCGATTTAGACCGTGAGGTAATCGGTGATGCTTATCCACGGTATAATTATTCTTTCAGGTTAGATGCTGCTTATCATAATTTTGATCTGAGTGTATTTTTACAAGGTGTAGGCATGGCAAATGGCTACATTACCGGAGTGGGTTTACATGCTTATAATGCCGATGCTGCATTTCCTCAAGAAGTGCACCTGGATAGATGGACGCCACAAAACACTGGAGGTTCATACCCACGTTTTGTATATAAAGATACCCGTAACACCGGAAGATTGGCCGATTATTGGTTGCAGGATGCAGCTTATTTAAGGGTAAAAAACCTACAGTTGGGTTATACTATCCCCGGAAATTTCTTGCAAAAGATCCACATAGATAGGCTAAGGGTTTACGCTTCGGCCGATAACCTGTTTACCGATACCAACTTCTTTTATGCTTACGATCCCGAATCGCAGGCAACCAGCGGCGGATTATATCCTCAGGTTAAAACGTTCATTTTCGGTCTTTCAATTAAGTTAAAATAAACCACCCATGAAAAATCAAAATCAATATATAAATAGCCGTAGATCATTTTTAAAAGCAACGGGTCTGCTGGGCGGCGTGGCGCTGATTCCTTCCTTTTTCTTAGCTAGTTGTAAAAAAGGATTTCTTGATCGTGAACCGCTAGATTCGGCAACCGATATCAGTTTCTGGAAAACAGAAGAACAATTAAAACTGGCCGTAAATGCCTGTTATAGCAATTTAAGAAACAATAATACCATCTCCATGGAAAACATGGGCGACAATACCATTTATCCACCTAATTCAGAATATCAGGCCATTTCTGCAGGAAATTATGATTTTACCTCTGGTACATTAAACTCCGAATGGGTAAATTTATATGCTGCCATAAGGCGGTGTAACCATTTTCTCGAAAATTACACCAAGGCCACTAATATTAGTGCAACTGCCTTAGCGCAGTACGCAGGCGAAGTAAGGTTTTTAAGGGCTTTTATGTACACTTATCTGATCTTCCTTTTCGGCGATGTACCGTTAATTTCTAAAACACTTGATATTGGCGATGAAGAAGTATTTGGTCCGCGTAATAAAAGGGCAGAAGTGCTCGAATTTGTTTTTGCCGATTTAGATGCAGCAGCAGCTGGTCTTCCAACTACTTATACTTCTGCAGATCTTGGTCGCATTACCAAAGGTGCCGCATTTGCCTGGAAAGCCAGGGTAGCACTCTTTTTCGAAAAATGGAGCATTGCAGAGGCCGCCGCCAAGTCGGTAATGGATCTGAATATATATCAGCTATATACAGCTGGAGGTACAGCTAAATGTTATAATGACCTTTTTACCTATAAAGGAAAATTAGCCGCAGGTGCTAACAAAGAAACCATTTTAGCAAGACCAAATGTGGCCGGGGTAAGTGTGCACAACACCAGTCGCGAAATTCAGGTGCCCGATCAAACGAGCCGCTACTCGCCAACGAAATCGTTGGTTGATAGTTATTTATGTACAGATGGGCTTCCAATAGATAAATCGCCATTGTATAGCGAAAGCGCTTATGCCGATATCTTTAAAAACAGAGATCCACGTATGAACCAAACCATATTAACACCTGGTTGGGCTTGGGGCGGACAAGATGATGGCGATGCCGATGCCACTACAAATCCGATATTTAACACGCCTAAGTGGAACGCTGATAAAAAGGGTTGTATAACAGGGACTGGATTTTACTTTAGTAAATACGTAGAAGTTGCTGCTGTGGGTACTGTAAGTCAGGATTCGAACGATATCCATCATATCCGTTATGCCGAAGTACTGCTTACTTTTGCAGAGGCAAGGTTGGAGCAAGGTACACTTACCCAAAGTGATATTGATAATACCATTAATAAGTTGCGCGACCGTGTAGGGATGAAGCGAATGGTAATTACCGAACTTGCCGCGGCTGGATTGGATTTAAGAACCGAAATCAGACGCGAAAGAAGGGTGGAGCTGGCACTTGAAGGACAGCGCTATTACGACATACTCCGCTGGAAACAGGGCGATTTATTGGCTCAGGATGTAAAGGGTATGAAGAAAAGTTTGGTTGAAAGCTTTAACCAGCAATATGTGGCTACTATTGCAACAGATGCCAACGGGTATTTTGTGGTAAACACAGGTAGAAAATTTGTTGCTCCTAAAAATTATCTTTGGCCAATTCCAATTACACAATTACAACGCAATCCGGTACTGGGGCAAAACCCAGGCTGGTAGCTAATTTAAGAGGCTGTATCAATAATGTATACCTGTCATCTTTGGCCTATCCAGATTGATCGGGAAGTTAAACGTAGGCACATTCGAACCGAAATTAACTTTATAATACAGCCTCTTTTTATTATTAATTTAACCGATATGAAATTATACCCTTTTTTAATACTAAGTATTTGCCTTTTAGGTGCTTGTTCGCCTAAGATCAGTAAACAAGCTGAATCAAAGCGCAGTAATGTACTGCGCATAATGTCTTATAACCTTCATCATTGTAACCCGCCATCAAAAGAGAAAGAAGGTCTTATAGATGTTGATGCGATTGCCAAAGCAATAGCACAACAAAAACCTGATCTTGTGGCCTTACAAGAAGTAGATGTGAATACCAAAAGATCGGGCAGTATTAACCAAGCCGTTTTGCTGGCTACCAAATTAAAGATGAATTTTTATTTTGGCAAGGCGATAGACCACGATGGGGGCGACTATGGGGTAGCCATTTTATCACGTTTTCCTTTATCAGGTCAACAGACTTTTATGTTACCAAAAAATAACGATGCCAAGGCAGAACAAAGGGTTTTGGCCATTGCGACTGCAGAAATTGCAAAAGGAGTTTTTATCCGTTTCGCTTCCACCCATCTTGATGCGCAACGTCCAGAAGATAACCGTATTCTTCAGGCTAAAGAGATCAATCGGTTAACAGCAAAAGAAAGCTTGCCACTAATTGTTGCCGGTGATTTGAATGCTGATCCAAGTTCAGAAAGCATTAAAATATTCGATTCGAATTTTACCAGAACCTGTAACGATTGTGGTTTTACCATTCCTGTAATCAACCCACGGAAAACAATCGATCATATTGGTTTTAAAACCGGGAATCCTTTTAAAGTTGTTTCCCACGAGGTTATTCCTGAGCGTTATGCCTCAGATCATTTACCGATCGTTGCTGTGCTCGAACTAAAAAAATAGCAGAACTATATACCATTTATGTTATCTCTTTTTTAAAGCAGGTGGTATGCTGAAGGTAGGTTTTTTGTCGACATCTTTAAAGTCTACTTCCATAAAGTAGCGCTTTTGTTTAATGATGTAATTTTCTATAAACCACAAAATATCAGGCAGGTTTTCGACCATTGGCGAGCCAGCTATTTCGTGCCCCATATCTTGCACATGCTGAAAGTAATACGGATATCCGTTTTTTCTGAAGGTGCGTGCAAGATACTTGGAGCCAAAAAAGCCCCTGTTAAGCAATCTCACTTTATTATAGGGTACAAGTTTATCGGCTGTGCCGTGGAAAAGCATTGTAGGTGCTGGTGGCATGGCATATTTTGGTGCACCATGATAACTTAATATTGCTCCGGCAAAAGAAATTACACCTTTGTATTGAAAATGCTGTGGAAGCTTAGCCGATAATGCTGTCGCATTCCGCTTGTTATAATCAGCATGTAGCGCCGTAATAGCGCCCGCACTTGATCCCGATAGGATGATCATAGCCGTATCAATACCGAGTTCTTTTGCATTTTTAATCAGATAAGCTGTTGCGTCGAAAACATCTGTCGTAGCGGTATCAATAGCTGCTTTTAAATTAGAAGTATTAAATGGACTAGGAAATTTCTTTCCTTTAAGGCCTAGTCTATAGTCAACCGAAACCACTTTAAAACCATGTCCTATTAAAGTGTTAAAGTATTGATCAAATAATTTGCTATCTCTGCGGCCCATAACAAAGCCTCCACCAAATACAAAAAGCAGTGTTGGCTTGGTTTCTGTTATTTTACCACTGTAATAAATGTCTAACTTTAGTGTTGCTGAATCAGTTTGGGAGAATATTTTAGTATCTACACGATATTTTTTATCCTTGAGTATAATTTGTGCTATTGAAGATAGAGAACTGAACAAAAGTGTTAGGAACAGTACGCTTAGCGGATATACTTTATTATTGGGCATCATCTATGTTTTAGGAAGAGGTTCGCTATTAGCCAAATGGATCGGCTTTGATTGCTATGCTAATTTATTGCATTTTCAGTTCAAGTGCAATTAAATACACGATATTCTACACCCTTAATTTAATTTAGCTTTAAATATAATTTGATAGGCTATAATAACGATTGAACTATTCTTTGTAACCATTTAGCTTAAATAATAGGATATTTTTGCAAATCACTCCGTTTCTGAAAATAGGTGTAATAATTGGTGGTTTGCAATCTTTAAATTGAGATTTGATCAAGTTTAAACTGTTTTCATCGTAAAGATTAGAAGGAATAATATAATATACATTGTCTCCAGCAGTTAATTGCTGTTTGGTTTGGTTAGACCAATAATACTGGTGTAGATCGAATATTTCCCCTATGCCATACGTATGTAAACCCGTTCTGGCGCAGACATAAAAATCTAAATGAGCAGCAGGAAACCACTTTGTAATCACAATGGTATGGACTGTTTTGTCCCTTTGTGATGATTTATCCAATCGATAAATAGAATCAATTATCCTTCCAGTTTCTTTCCAGCCGTATAAATCTAAGGTGGGGTCACTCGCACCAAAATGCATTGGATCTTTTTGCGGCGAAAATGAGCCCTTATAAAAATTAATTGCGACAAGGCCTGTACATACAACGAATAAGAAAAACAGCATGCTAACACTAATAATGGTTTTTACTTTTGATAATGTAAAAGATTCTAGTTTCAATGCAGAAAGAAATATTAAACAGGTATAGGCTGGGCCAGACCAATGTGGCAAGGTATCTCTAAAAATGGAGAGGATAATTAGCGTAGCAATAAGTGGGAGCGCACAATACAATAGCAGTTGTATTTCGCTTTTAAGATGATGGTGTTTTGTTTTGGCTAAACTAAAAACTGTAATCCATGCCAGAAAAAAAATAATAGGATTGTTGTAAAATATTTGCCCGCTAATTTCTCTGGCGAAAGCCAATGGATTTATACCAGCATGGAACAGGCTAACCCGATTACTATGATAAGTATAAGTAATGAAATGATGCTGGATGTTCCAGATGATAAAAGGAGATACAATAATCAAACTAATTAACATGGAAACATACATGCCTTTTTGCACCATGAATTTTCTATTGCTAAACAGAGCGAACAATACAACGGCCACCCATAGGTAGATACCATGTATTTTACACATCATACAAATACCTGTTGCCACACCGAACCAGCACCAGAGACTTAATGTGGGTAATCTCAGATGAATAGATTTAGTAATTTTAAGTAATAAAAAGATGCTCCATAGCCAGAAAACCATTTGAGGACTATCAGGCAAAATAAATGTCCCAGCGATAATGCTGCAATAAAAAGATGAAGAATAAAGTAAAACGGCAAACCAGCCTACGCGGGCATTAAGGAGTAGTTTACCTATTTTATATACGATTATTGTACCTATTGTAGATGATATTATGGCACCGAGCCGAACAGCCAATTCGTTGTGGATGTATAAATTTGCTGTTGTTGTTCTGATTAACCACGCCACAAAAGGAGGATGATCAAAATAATTCCACTCTAAATTTAAGGCATAGGTCCAGTAATATACCTCATCGTTTCCAAGGGCTATTGTTGAGGCTATAACCAGTTTGATTATAGTCATTGCCATTATAAAAAACCAAAGTTTAACTGGAATTTCTTTCACTTAAACTGGATTGGCCTGACTGGCAATTTTAAGCTGTTTATATCTTTTGGTTACCTTGGTCGGTCTGAAAAGTTTAAGATCGTATACTTGATGATAACTCACCATTGCACAGATTATACCGGTTATAGCGCCAAAAATTACATCGATAAGAAAATGTTGGGCCAGGTATATGCGAGAATAACCGATCAGAAAAGCGAAAAATAAACAATAAGCTGAGATTTTCTTTTTCTTGAAAACCAAAACTAATACTGTGGCTAATGCAAAAGCGGATGCGGTATGACCTGATGGAAAAGAATTTTGGTCGTGCATGCTTACCCCTTCAACAAAATGGCTATATTGAAATAAAGTCTGCTCGAAAAAATATTTTGGACGGGGCATGTGGAATACCCTTTTTGCGATTTGGATGAGCAGCCCCGAGTAAATATAAGAAAGAGCCACAGTCATTGCTTTTTTCTTTTTCCGTAGGGTGAGCAAGATTATTGCGGCCAGAATACTGATTAAACCATCTCCAAGATTAGTGATGTACTTAAAAAAAACATCCAACCACTCCGGATGAAACTGGTTAAAAATGAGAAAGCCATCTGTTTTAGAAAAACTAAAATTAAAAATAAGCAACAACAGCAGTACTGATATCGCGGTAAAGAAATAATAATTGAGTTTGGTCAATCTTTTTATCGTACGCATATCAAGTTCTTTAACACAAAACTATGAGCTGTATGTCATTTGAAAGTTAAGCGAATATCATGTTTGTGTCATGCTGTTCGACTTAAGATTTAATAACAAGATCTGCATGCGCGCTATAAAACCTCAATGATTAGGACTGGGAGAATGATGATATGATAAAAGTCTTTTCTTAACATTTCTTAATAAGTTAATATGAAAGCGCTGATAAGTTAAAACGCTTTGTCTTGCTTTGTGGCAAAAGAATTAATAATTGATTATGCAAAACAACCAGGTAAAGGTTAGCCCAGATCTACAGCAGTTTATTGATAAGTTTGAGCCCAGCAAATTTAAACTAATGTCAGGTGGGATCGAAATCAGGGGAATAAGCGATATGCAAAGGAACATTGCTCAAGCCAGAGAAATTATAGAAAGATTAAAACTTCGCCTAATTGTTTCGCATAATGCCGAAATGCTTAGTTATCGTGGCTTTGAAGTAAATAACCTATAAGCCACAAAAACCGATTTTTATTCGGTTTGTAGAAAATCGTCATTGCGAGGATCGAAGCAATCTTACAACTATCGCTACCAGCGAGCGCATTAAGATTGCTTCATCCAATGAAAAATTGGCTTCGCAATGCCGATTTCTTAAAAGCTGTCCTACTTCATTATATTTTTAATGCTTAGTTCTCATAACGACAATTCTATATTATACAGCCTCTTTTTACGAAGTTGTTAATTGTATAAACCTAGCTCTGCTAGAGATGCAAACTGCAAACCATCTTGTGCAGAGGTGGCAATTACTTTAAGGTACCTTAGGGTTTTGGTACTCCCAAATGCAAAATATTGCACTCCGGCAGCGTTTTGAGCTACATAATTGTTTACTGAGGTGAAATTTATATTATCGGTACTTGTTAAAACCTGAAAGTTTTTAATCGCCCGGCTCAATCCGCTTCTTTGCACTAAACTTAAGCCATTTGCCGATTTTGAAGACCCTAGATCAATAACAACCTGGTGCGGATAACTTGTTGCAGAGGTGGTCCAACGTGAGTGCCAGAATGTACTGTGGCTACCATCAATTAAAGTAGCAGCCCTGCCATTGATAGCCCCTTCGCCGCTGGTTTCTTCAGAGCTGAAAGAATTGATGCTCCATCCAGTTTTACTTAATTCTGTTAAAGGTGCAACATTATCTTGCAGGGTAGAGGGGTCTGTGTTTGGTGCAGGTAAACCCAAAGCGGCCATATCAGCATATATTTGAGTAGTAGCTGCTGAAGTAGATAAATTCAATCCCCATTTCTGAAAGAAGTTACTTAAGTCTTTGCCCGATATACTACAAGCCTTCAGCATGAAATAACGCAACCTGGCATCGTCATTAGCTAACGTTGGATTTTCAACACGCATATTTTTGGCCAGGGTTCTATAAAAGTTATCGCCATAAGCCAAAGTTAATTGTTGGAACATGCAAAGCCTGATAAACAGATCGGTTAAAGGATTGGCATAACTTGCTGATCCGTTATAATCTTTGGTTCCGGCAGGTTTTCCTAAATAGGTAAAAGCTTTTGGCCAAACGCCATCATTTACCAACCTGTTAATAGATGGAGTAAGCGTACGTTGCACATATAAGCTGTAAAGATTCACCGTAACCTCACCCAAAGCACCCCAACGCCACATCATTTGGTGCTGGTGGCCCAGTTCATGCCATAAACCCCAACCATTGGTACCCACTGCACTTAATGTTAAAATGGCATTAACATCTGAAGTGATATAAGCTGTGCGGTAATCATAAGCGAAAAAATAATAGGCTGGATCTTCATGCTGTGTTAAAAGATAGGTATGCACATTTTTCGCATGGGCAGGCAATGAGTTGTCTAAGCCGTTCAAATCATCTTCTAGTGCAATAACTTGCGTAATCTTGTTCAATATAGCGCTTTGATCTTCTGATTGGTATTGTATTGCCTTAGTTCTTGATACTACGATAAAACAATTTGTACCCTCTAAAACAACATCAGGAGTGGTATAGGTTTGTAATTGATTAATCCAATCTGAATTTGTAGTTACACCAACTTTGTAATAAGGCGCATATTGGTGGCCACTATTAAAAGTTACTTTAGCGGTTGATCCGGTCATTGAATTGGTGTACCTGATCCATAATAAGCCCCCTACAGCATTGCTAATTGTATTGGTGCCTGCAGTTAGCTGTACAGATGTGGGTTGGGTGTTCCATGTGCCATATCTAGAATATGTGCCAATTAATAATTTGGGTAAGCGGGTGCCAGCGGTTTGTTCTACGGTAATATCTAACGTAGCCCCCGGAGCCATGTATAAACCGGTTGCTGTAAAATCCGTTAAATAGTATCCATTTTTTAAGCGGTCCCTTTCAATTGATGCAATGATTTTTTCGGTGACATTAAAAATATTGGTTTGAGTGAGGGATTGTACACTGACACCACTCATCGTTTTTTTGCTGTTTACAACTTCCTCTTGTAATACAGCCGTTTTTTTACATGCCGAAAGGCCTACAATTGCCGAAACGGTTAAGAGTAATAATTTTCTTTTCATTTTTTAGATTTTAGTAAGTATTTGGTTATAGGTAGCCATGTTCCAATAATGGGTTATGGTGATAATTAGTTATTGTAATGTATAGTTTGCCAGTTTAAACCTAATAAACTGGTATAGATCTATTTAAACGTTAATACAATATATTCATAAATACATTTATGTAGGAGAAAAAAGACTGCGCAAACGTTTGATTCGCCTGTTCTTTACAGTATTAATCGCTATATTTATTTTCCGTTCCGAAACTTTGTTACATTAATCTTTATCACGAAATAGCATTTGCAGCATTAGAGGGATAGTCCACGCCTTGGCTTTAGGCATACCTCTAATTTCAATATATTCTTCACAAAACACATTCAGGTACCCTGCCCAGAGTAATGAGCCTATGAAAAACAGGATTAGCGAAACGAAGACCATAAAAATACGCATGTATGGCACAGCAAGCTTCGGATTGCTCAACAGAGATTAGGCCCTGCGCTGACCTAACCACCAAATTGAGAAAGAACCAATAGAACTGGTTTATCTAATTTGCCGTTTAATTTTGGAGGCAGGTTTATAAGCCACGAATGAAGCGAAGTTGTTACTGGAAATGGTAGAATGATGGCCTTTCGCTGGGAATTTTTCATTGATAAGGCCATAATACTAAATTTAAAGATTGAAATATTAAGTGGTATTAATGTATAAAGATGTACCAATGTGTAATCCAACCATAATAAAGCTAATTAAAATCCAGATATGAGTCAGTATTTAGGTGCTTAGCACGGTATACGAACTAACGAGCTTCTGGTAAGTTAATTGTAATTAGCACTTCAAAATAATTACCTTTCAGTCCGGAGGAGATCGCTGCCCTGTCTGCATAGGTATGAAGCAGTCTTTGGCGGATGTTTTCAAGGCCGGTATGGAAACCTGTATCGTTCAGGCCTGTGTTAATCAGATTACTGGTTTGAATACTAAACTGCGCTGCCTGCAACTTTACCCTAATTTTTCCAGGATCTTCTGGTTGGCTGAGGTTACCGTGTTTAACCATATTTTCGGTTAGGCTAAGTAAAAGTAATGGAATTACCTCGGTTGATTCGATTTTCTGGTCATAACTAAAATCTATAAATAAGTCAGGCTGCTTTATTCTGCTAAGCTGGAGAAGGTTTTCGACTTGGCGGATCTCTGCTTCTAGCGGCATAATTTCCGGACCATGTTCGCATTCCAATGCGTAACGCATCAGTTTTGAAAGATATCGCACCGCTTCTGCAGCTCGAGGTTCGCTCTTATGCGTACTGTTATATATGTAGGTTAAGGTATTGAACAAGAAATGTGGGTTAAAATTGCTATCCAAAATACCACCAGAACTCAGGTCTTCGGCTATGGTATCAATTGATTTGAGGTAGCTGATCTCGCTTTCAATGTACCTCAGCAGTGATTCATCAATATTGGGCAAATTCCTGTTATATGATATGCTTATAGTTTTAAAGACCTGCCCAATTAGCTTTTTAAAGAAATGGATTAATCTATTTTGTTCGCTAATGCTTTCGCACTTTTGAAGTTCTTGATTAAAATGGTTGCAGCAGGAGTGATAAAAAGATGGATGATTGAAATTTAAGGAGGTGAGGAGTAGGATAATCCCTGGCATTTGTAAAGGAGCCGCAAATTTCTTTAACTCTATTTTAAGCGATTCGAAAAAATCATGGAGATATCCGGCCTGTTCGAAAGTGAAACGGCCTATACCGCTATTTAGTTGTTCAAAGATATGCGTAAAGATCTCGATGGTTTCATTATCAGTATGCAGTCCTTCGAGGTTTTTTAAGATCTGGCTGGAATTTTCCGCAATAACTAATAATAGTTGTTTCTGAGTAATTACGGAGACAGGGCTATGATAGTCGAAATAGTATGGGAAATAATGCTGAAGGTCCAATACCATCTGGTTAAGCAGATTTGATATGCTACTAATTTCTTCAGTTTTGTTTTTTTGACCAGCATTATGATTATCCCCATTCACTATAGTTTCTAACTCCTCCATTAATTGGATCAACCCTCTTTGGTGTTGTGTTAAATAAACCCTTAATCTATCAGGCGCTATTTGAGTAATATTATGCTGAATGGAGCTGAGTATTCGTTTACTTTCCTTTAAGATTTCACCTTGTAGTTCCTTACGCGGCCGTTTATATGCTGTTCCTGCGGTAAGGGCATCTAAAATTGTTTCCCTGAAGCTTATAAGTTCATACATCATTTGCTTAGTAACCAATTACTTAATTCTAGGCTTTTATTTTCATTTTTTTGTATTTAGTGTGGTAAAACGAACCGTTAACGTGGTGATACTTAATTTTAGCACGGTTTGTTGGCTAGTTTGTATGTCTATTTGATTTTAATAAGTCTTGGTATATTCAGCAAATTAGTTGCGCAGCTAAGCAAACTGAAATATTTTGATGCGCACCTGTAGAAATTTGTTCAACACCGTTAAGTTTAAGCCCTAAACTGTGGTTATTTATCATAAAAATGCCCCAGAAAGTGTTTAACTTTTTGGGGGCATCCAATTGAGTTTTTTAGTTAAAACAGCCTACTCTGAAGCGGCTTCAGCATTAACAGCACCGACAGCAATTTCGGTCAGGGCTATGTCTGTTGCTTTTTCATTCTCCAGGGTTTGTCCTAGTAGCTCAGCTACATCCGAACGGTCCATATTTTCTGCGAATACTTTTAAGGTTCCATAGGTGGCAATCTCGTAATGCTCTACCTTTTGAGCAGCAACGATCAATCCGGCATCGCGGATCATGGTGCCAGTATCGGTATCTTCTATAATACCATTTGCTTCTTCCAGTAATCCTGCCATTGCATCGCATTTTTTTGCTGCAGGTTTCTCATCCAGTAACCCAAAAACCTGTTCCAAAGTATCTATATGGAGCTGGGTTTCCTGCGTATGTTTTTCAAAGGCTGCAGCGAGCTTGGGACTGGTTGCTGCCTTTTTCATTTTGGGAAGTGCTTTTACCAAATGTTTTTCTGCCCAATAAATATCCTTTAACTCATCAATAAAAAACTCGTGGAATTCAGATGATTCAATTTTTCCTGTTGTATTCCCCGCTGTTTTATTTGTTGTTTTGGTGCCAGCCTTAGCTGAAGCTGATTTTGTTTTAGTTGCCATATGCTTTATTTTATTTATAATTTTCTTTATTATAAAAAACTGTACATATGGCTAATGGTTTAGGAAATTATGCAAAACGCGTATTCCCCGTGGGCATGATAGGTAGTTATCACCGCATGGGTACTGGCTACCTATTTTAAGCTTATATATAAAAAGGCAAAACAATTTTGTGACTAAGAGGATTTTTCAGTAAATGGTTACAATGGAAAAACAGGAACTGATACCCACCCAGCAGATCGGTCAGCAAACCGATGCTGAAGAAGAAAAGATACTAGTTTCGACTGTTGAAGCTAAGGCTACATATCAAAAGGTAGTTCAGCACCTGTTGGACGTTAACGAGTGGTATAGGATTTCTACTATTGAAGCCAGCTGCTTTAAACTGTTTGACCAGAACGGATCTCCACTTAATAGAGCCGCTCTTGAGGGTGATTATATTAGAATAGACATACCCGGTCCGGGAACAGCTGCTGGAAAAGGTTTTGATTGGGTATATATTGAACAGTTAGAGAAATATGCCGATGATGGTTCGGACATCGACTTTACCCTGTTTGTAGCGAGGCCCAGTAGGGTTCCAGGTATTTTTGGAGGAAAGATAGCCCATTTTTTTACCGATAGGGCCACATCTACATTTATTGTTTTCCGTAGAGCTAACGTACTTAGCGTTGAAGTGCATGGACGGAATGAAGTGCCGAACACACAGGACCAAAACCTATTAGACAAGACCAGGAACCTAGTGGTGAATGGTGGAAGTACCATTGGCATGTCCTTTGCGCAATGGCATCTTTTGGTTTCTGGGATTTTGAAGCAGACTAGGTTGGACCTGTAGAAGAAAAGAGCACTGAGGTAAAGTCTGCAGAACCTGAAGGCATTGCCCAATGGAACGATTATACAAAGGAATTATAATACCCACTTTAGGCTGATAAGACCAGGTACATATGTCTGGTCTTTTTTGTTTTGAATGCTCCTCTGATTCTTAATCAATGTAAGATTAGTTAAGATGAATTAAAACTTTATGGAATGCGAAATGTTGTTTAAATAAATAACTCTTGCGACAACCATAAGGCTTGTCTTGATGAGGTAAAATCATAATGAAGAATATTATTTTAGCAGAGGATCATGAGGTCATCAGGACCGGACTTACAATGCTTCTGGAATCCACCAACGAATATAAAATTGTTTTTGCTGCAGGTAATGGACAGGAAGTACTCAATGCGCTGGATCAGGGATGTCAAGCCGATCTTGTAGTTTCTGACATTGGGATGCCCGTTATGGATGGGATTACAATGATCAGCGCACTTAGGGAAAAGTATCCAAAGGTTCCTGTATTGATTATTTCGATGCTTGAAGACGAATCACATCTATATCAGGCCATGGGCGCAGGGGCAATGGGTTTTCTCACCAAGTCGGTAAATTCTAATGAACTGTTTTTCGCAGTTTCCAAAATTTTTGCAGGTGAGCGCTATGTTTGCTCGGGACTTTCAATCAGGTTGGTCGATAAGATGATTGATACTGCCCTTTCATCAAGACTGGGGATGCTAAGTTCTGAATTCTCTTCAAGAGAGATCGAAATTCTTCAGCTTATCGGGCAGGGTCTTACCAATGCAGAGATCGCAGATAAGCTTTTTATTTCTCGCAGAACTGTTGAAGGGCACCGTCAGAGCTTGATCGATAAAACAGGTGCCAAAAATACGGCTGTCCTGATGCGTTTTGCCTACACTAATGGAATTCTAAACTAATGTAGGATATGGTTGGCAATTAAAAAATTTATATTATGAACGGCGGAAGGATCTGGTTTGTTCGCGAAGAAGGCACAGGCACAACTTTCTTTATTGAACTTCCGAAAAATTAATTTTTGGGTACTTCGCTCAGAAAAACAAGTATTTTCCACAAGTGACGATTTAGATAGGAGGAGGTGTTTTAGTGATAGTGTATAAAAAAGAGGATAGCAGTTTTGTAATTGCTATCCTCTTTTGAATTATGCTTGGTACTGCTTGAGGTATCTTTTTAAGAGGATTCTGGCCTCATGAATATAAGTTTTAACCGTTCCTAGCGGAAGTTGCATTTCTTCGGCTATTTCATGATATTTATACCCTTCAAAGTAGCGGATAAAAGGGGCTGAATATTTTTCAGGAAGCAATGCAAGTGCACGGTTAATGTCTTGTAGCGCGAAATTGCCTTCTGAGGCATTTGTTGTTGCGCTAAAATACAGGTTTGCCGAGGTAATCTCTTCTTCCTGTACAGTAAGGTCTCTGGTTTTTAGATTTTTTCGATAACTATTAATAAAGGTGTTCTTCATGATCACGAACAGCCATCCCTTAATATTGGTACCATCTTCAAACTTGGAGAAAAAACGGGTTGCCTTGAGCAACGTATCCTGTAGCAGGTCATTGGCATCTTCTGTATCCCTCGTAAAATTAAGCGCGTGCAATCTCAAAGACGACGCGTGAAAGTTAATGGTCTCGCTGAATTCTTTCTGTGTCATAAGGCTCTGTTTTAGCGTTTAATGATAAAGTACAAAAGCTATACCAGCGGTGGCATCCGTTAGCATTCAAATTGAGCCCTATAGGTAGATTCCGCAACCGCTGTATTTTTACCTGCCTTCAATCTTAGTTGGTCAAAACGCTTGTTCTTAAATGCACAATATGTTGCCTAAATGATAAACTGGTATATATTATGCCCAACAATTTAGTCTCTAATGTTGTTGCTAGTAAAACAATGAAACAAAATATCAAAGGTTATTATTCCGGTACCAGCGGCCTGTTGTTGCCTGTGCCAAATAAAATGCATTATCCCGATGCGTTTAAGGAGCGTTCAAGGTTATGTTATTACGGTTCATTAATGAATAGTATCGAAATCAACAGCTCATTTTATAAGATTCCGCTCGCCTCCACTGTAAAAAAGTGGAGTGAAGAGGTTCCGGAAGATTTCCGCTTTACTTTTAAACTTTTCAAAGGCATCACCCATGCTCCACAGTTGGGATTTGACCCTGCAGATATTGCCAGGTTTATGGAGGTAATTGCCAATGCCGGGCATAAGAAGGGTTGTATTTTGGTCCAGTTTCCGCCGAGCGTGAGGATTGCCAATTTCCCCCAGCTTTCCCGATTAATGTCTTGCCTGCATGAACATGATTCCGAAAACGCCTGGAAGATTGCACTGGAGTTCCGGCACACATCATTATATGTAGAAGAAGTAATGGAGCTATTGGATGAAAATGGACTTGGTATTGTTACTCATGATAAAGGTACAGCAGCGAGCCCTCTTGATGATACCGATAGCAATTTTCGTTACCTGAGGTTTCATGGACCAGGTGGCAATTATCGGGGTAGTTATCCTGAAGATGTGCTTGCTGAATACGCAGGTTATATTGCCGAATGGCTATCGGCGGAAAAGGAGGTTTTTGTTTATTTTAACAATACCATGGGAGATGCTATTGGTAATCTAAAAACCCTCAAGCGTTTTGTAGCGGATATCGTTTAATGTTTAATACGTTCTAGCTTTTTTTGCACGATCTGCAGTCTTTTTTGCCACCTCGCAACTACTTCGTTTTCAATCAAAGGAAGACCCTTTTTACCAAGCAATCCAAGGCTCATGGCGAGTGCTCTGGTATCACTTGCCTTTTCAGGATGTTCATCTATATAACGCTGTTGCTGTCTTTCCGTTTCCTGTTCAAGGGCATTGACCGCTTTTTTAATGAGTTCAATTTCTTTCGAATATTCATGCAGTTTCCGGTAAGCCATCATCAAACGGTTATTGGCATCAATATGGGCAGGCTTGTTCTTGAGCAATAGCAGGTATTGCTTAACCGCTTCTTTAAGCAAACCATCTCTTTCGGCCTGCCTTCCCAACTCAAAATATTTGGCTTCCCGGATCTTTTTGCTATTCATCATTATCAATTGGATTACAGCAAGAATAACACTTATGCCAATGGGATGTTTGAATCTTACACAATTATAACAGCGTGCTGCTACCGATAAGCAAAACAATATAGCCTAAATAAGGATTATATAGATAAAGCTGAATATGGAAAATGATGATCTATATCCAAGTGGCCATGAAAGCCATAAGATAAATGCCCCAGAGCCAAAAAAGGATGCTGCTAAAGTGTTCCACAATATTGAAAGTGATAATGATACATTGGAACCACAGAATTTTGGTCCAGATTCTGGAACTATCAATGCCAATGACCCTTCGGAGTTGGAGTATTGGGCCAATGAATTACAGATCAGTTCCGGAGAATTAAAGGCCACCATTATCCTTGTAAGCAATAAAGTCTCAGACATTAGGAAATATTTAAGCGTTTAATTATGGCAGAGTTACCAGACCTAACCGTATTTGCCCAAATCCTTGAGCGGAGATATAAAGGCAAAACATTGGCAACGCTGGAGATTAGTGTTGCCAAAAAGATTAATGTGCCGGCCAAGGAACTAAGAACTGCACTTGAAGGCAGGGAGCTCTTGCACGTAAAAAGAGTGGGGAAAACGCTCCAGCTTTATTTTTCGGGTAATCAAATTTTGGGCCTTCACCTGATGCTCCGCGGTGAGCTTTCTGCAATTGAAAATGATGAACCTTCGCGTTTCCAGATCATCGGCTTTCATTTTGAAGGGGGAGAGGGATTTGCTGTTATCGATATGCAGAAACAGGCCACTCCCACATTGAACCCTAATCCTGTTGCGGTACCTGATGCGCTAGAAATTACGGAAAAGGAGTTTCTGAAGCTGCTTTCCGGAAAACGTACCTTAATCAAAACCCTGCTGATGGATCAAAAATCCATCACGGGAATTGGCAATTCCTATTCTGATGAGATCCTTTACCATTCGGGTATTTCGCCTTTTTCCATTGCCAAAGCTATACCTGAACAGCATGCCAGGGAACTTTATAAAAGTATTTCTAAGGTACTCCATACCGCCATTGAAAAGATAGACAAAGAAAATGGCAATGAATTAAAGGGTGAACTCAGGGATTTTATGAAGATACATGGCGCTTCCATCAAAAAAGGACCAAAGGGAGAAGAAATCCTGTCGGAAAAGATTGGAGGAAGAAAAACTTATTATACCAAAGGACAGGAACTATTCGAATAATCTTTGACTTTAGCAATAAAAATTCATCCATGATAGCCAATTATACAGCAGATGGCTTAAGAAAATAACCGATATGGAAAACAGCGCGAAAAAGAAGAAAAAGGTAAAACAGGCATAATCCCCAATGAAGAAATCGAGGGCAGCGATGCGGATAAAGCCTATGATGAAAACGGGAATTTTGAAAAGTCGGACAGTTTAGCAAAAGATCCCGAAAAGAGTGATATTCCTCCTGGAACTGATGCGGATAGTTAATTCGTGATATCCGGGTAGACACTGTTCCAGATCCGCAGATCATCTGTCCACCTGTTATTTTATTTTAAATGGTTTTCGATTTCGCCCGCAATCTGGTTAACCTCCGCTGCGCCAAGCACAATGCGCTTACCTTCAGGAGTTAATTTATTTTCAAAAGGGGCGAGCTCGCCCGGTGCGATCTCATCTGGTTCCATCAAAATCCAATCTGCACCTTCTTTTTTAATCGCCCCGAGTATTCCTTCGGCATAGGCAATCTTAAAATAATCGTCTTTTGGGATAATAGTGAGGGTAATGGCATCTCCGCCATGGCTGATATCGATATTAAATGCTGTCATGTTAACAAAACCTTAAAGGAGGCACTTTTGTTTTATGGGAAACGATAGTACACGAACCCGTAATTGAAGATATATTATATATCTAGAGTTAAGCCGCATTTTCTTATTTCCAAATATCCTATTGTTGGCTGCATACAAGAGAGTTTATCTATGCCAAATCTTGAGCAGGCTAGTCTGTAGAAAGATCCTTATGTTTATCTGATTGTAGGACAATCAACATTAATACCAAGGTTTCTGCGTTCATAAAGGGCCCTTTGTTATGATATGGAAATAGGCTAAAACCCATTCTCTGGTCGTCAGAGACATTTTAAATAAAAAAAGCCCTTCATTTCTGAAGGGCTAGCTGTTAATCTAATCGTCCCGAGATCTGATTCTATGGCTATAAAATTAGCCTTAAGGATTTGCTTATCATAAGGGATTTATACTTGAATTAACAGGAAAGATACTCTTTTGCCACATATGTTCACAGATAAATACCGTGGGCTAGAGCATAATAAGGAGGACTTGATGTCTAAAATCGAATCTTCACTTGCCATTCCAAAATTTAACCACGGCATATTTCTGGAAAATTGTGCTGGCAAATGGAGCTTACAAAATAAAAAATCTGTAAACCATATTTTTTTTTATATGTCTTATAAATAAAAATCCAAGTACAGGGTATAAGGGATCAGTAGGCATTGATTTCATATCCCCATTTGTTCGGGATGCTTTTAAAAGCATTGCACAGCTTTCTACAGTAGCCTCGATGATGGCCTGTTGTTGTGCCCAATAGAACCAATATGTTGAAAGCCATCCTGTTTAAGCTTCGTGCGGTAAACCCAAAGCATAACAAGATGGCTTGCCGGTTTTAATCCTATCCGGCCTATTCATAAATGTGGTGTAATAGATGTAGGCCTGATGATTTATATCGGATTATGCTGCACCCTTTATCAGCCTAAGCACTACTGCAATAACTGCAATAACCAGAAGGGCATGGATAATTCCACCGGTATAAAAGCCTCCCAAGAAACTAATTGCCCAGATAATAACCAGTACAACAGCGATAATATAAAGTAAATTTCCCATAGTATTATTTTTTAATTTTTGCTATAAAACAAGCTGGAGAACGAAAAAGTTTTGTCTTTCCGGTTTTGAATTTATCAAAGTTGGATTTCACTGCTATTGTTCCGGCTCATTTTGTTTTAAACAGATCGCCAGAGGCCAACTATTTTTTTGAGGTAATGGCTTTGTTGTTATCGCATATTAAAGCTTCGCTAAAGATGTGTCCACCCGATAGGGTATAGAACAGGAACAACGACGTTTGTGTCTAAACATTAGTTTCTCTGGAACCAAGTTTCTTTAATTGCGGGAAAGATGCTGATCGAAGATTCGGGACAGCATGATGATATAGATCTCCTACTTATTCCTTCAACTCTTGATAATTGTCAGCTAAATATAAGCTCGGGGCGTTCGATATAAGTAGGTTAGACAATTATATCTTCCATACTCCCACTTATTGCTGCATTGAGTTTAAAGCTAAAAGTTGAGCCTTCACCTGGTCTGCTTTTTACGGTGATCGCAGATCCGTGCAGTTCGAGTATCGATGATACCAGGTGTAGGCCTATTCCGAAACCGGCAATTAATCTGGTCTCTTCAGTGCGGATCCGGTAAAATTTCTGGAACATGTTTTTTTGGTCTTCTTCTGCGATGCCTATCCCTTGGTCCTGGATGCTGACTGAGAAAAATTCGTCTTCTCTGTCGCAACGGATGGTAATCTCGCTGCCCCTGGGGGAGTACTTCTGTGCATTGCTGATCAGATTGGTCAGTACCAGTGATATTTTCTCCTCATCCGCATAAACATAAGCAGTTTCTTCACCCTGAAAAACCATGTCGTGTTTTGAACTGGTGATGGCAGCATCTGCTGCACAGCTCCGGATTAGCGTGCTGAGGTTAAAGTTAGCCTGTTCGAGTGTCATCCGACCATCTTGTAGCCTCGAAATGTTGAGGAAATCGGTAATCATTTTCTCCATTTTTTTGGTCTGCACTTCTGCTTTAGAAAGTGCATGACTGATAAAGCTGCTCTGCGTCTGCTTTGCTTTATGCAGTGCAACCTGTATGTAAGACCGTAATGAGGTTAGGGGAGTCTTGAGTTCATGGCTAACCAGGCCAATAAATTCGTCTTTTTTGTTTTCGATCTGCTTTTTTTCGGTAATATCTCTTGCAATCTTAGACAGGCCTATAACCTTTCCAGATCTATCTTTAATTGGGGATATGGTCAGTGAAACATCGATCAGGGTTCCATCTTTTCTCATGCGGACAGTCTCAAAATGATGAACCCGCAAGCCTTTTTTTAACTGGGAGAGGATTTTTGGCTCTTCATCTACCCTGTCGGGCGGGATGATCTTAAATATTGAATTTCCAATCATTTCATCAGCAGAATAGCCGAACATCCGGGCGGCAGCACTATTCCAGCTTGTGATAATACTGTTTAGGTCTTTACTGATGATCGCATCGTCTGAGGATTCTATGATGGCACTGAGCCTTTTGCCCATTACCTCTGCTGTACGCTGTTCGGTGATGTCTCTGGCAATCTTAGATACCCCTATAATCACTCCGTTAGAATCGAGGATTGGTGAAATGGTTAACGATACATCAACCAGCGTGCCGTCTTTACGTTGTCTTTTGGTTTCGAAATGATCAATCCTTTCCCCACGCCTTAGCTGGGCAAGAATTTCTGCCTCTTCATGTTCGCGGTCTGCCGGAATTAATTTAAGGATTGAGGTTCCTATCATTTCATCTGCCACATAACCGAAAATCCGCTCAGCAGAGCCGTTCCAGCTGGTAATAATACTGTCTAGGTTTTTACTAATAATAGCGTCGTCCGAGCATTCAATAATCGAATTGAGCATGGCACTTTTTTCCTCGGCAATCGTCAATGCCAGGTTCAGGTGGCGCAACTGCTCATTGTCGAGTTTAAGATCTGATTCACGTCGTTTCAGGTCTTTTATCAAAGCGACTATCTCATTGTTATCTTTCATGATTTAGACAAAATAGGGATATTAATGGTCTGTTTTCTTATAATCGGTTATTCTCTTAGGTTCTAATTGCAAATAAACAAAATAGCCTGATGATTTGCTTCACTAACGCGTATATGTATTATAAATTCACGTATTTATACGGAACATAACACTACCACGAACAATAGGGCGGCATTAACTATCGTTAAGGGATAAGGATTGTGTTTACGGTGTTCGAAGGTAAAACTATTTCAGTTTTAATTCCTATGGGCATCGCTGCTTTTGAGAAGGAATAGGTGCGGCTCACTGATTAGGATCAAAAAAGTAATTAAAAATGCTTGTCATTCTTAACAGACAGATCACAGCCTACATAACCTGATCTTGTTAGAAACTGCGTTGGTGTTAAGGTTACTATTTTGTAAAATCAAATATTTTCACTGCTTTTGTTTGAATCTTCCGCTGTTCCGTTCAATAATCCGGCGGGCACTTTAAGCCCACGGTTTCAAACCAGGCTTATTCATAATCCGGTCTACCACGGCCTGATTCTGACCAGGAGCTGGTTTATTTATTAAATAGCTAAAAATGGATTTTTATCTGCGTTTAAACCCTGGCCAGGTCAGATCATTAATAAATATGAAGATCTTGCAAACTTTGACGATGTTTAAAAGGTTGTTTATAGGATGGGCATCAAATGGCATGGATTATTAGGATTAAAGGATACAATAAGGTGTAGAACGGTTTATACATGATGCGTAATGAGAATTTAACACAAGGAGCGTTCAGTTTTGTAAATGGTAGCAGTGAAATGGCCAGCCTGATCCGGATGAAGAACTGGTCAGGATCTCCATTGGGTGCCTTAGAAAGTTGGCCAGAGATGTTGAAGAGCATGATTGCTACTGTTCTGGCTTCACCATTTCCGATGCACATATGTTGGGGGAAGCAGCTTTTCCTTTTTTATAACGATGCTTATAGACCTATCCTTGGCTCAACAAAACATCCAGTCGCCATGGGCAATCCTATTGGAGATTCTTTTCCTGAAGTTTGGGAACAGGTAGGACCTCTTTACCAGACCGTTCTTGAAGGTCAGTCTGTAAGGCATTCAGACCGGGAACTTATATTAAACCGTAATGGATCTCCGGAAACCTGTTATTTTGATTTTTCTTATAGTCCCATAATCGGTCGTGGGGGACAGGTGCTTGGGGTAATGACCTATGTGGTGGAGACAAGTGTCAGAAAGTTTGCTGAAATAGAAAAACTAAAACTCTCAAAAAGCGTGTATGCAATAAATGAAGAACTTACCACATCCAATGAAGAACTTGTTCAGGCCAATGAAGAATTAATGGCTGTTCAGGAACATCTAAAGCAAACCATTAACCAGTTGGAAGAAAGCGATACTTCTCTAAGGCTTGCTGTTGAAGCAGCCGATTTTGGTATATGGCATATCCACTCCCTGAGCCGAGACTTTATTACCACACCCAGGCTACGTGAACTCTTTGGGCTGGGACATTTCGAGAAAATTATTATTGAGCAGGCCATTACCCAGATTCGGGAAGATTTCAGGGACTATGTATCTACCACACTTGAAAATGCGATCTACAATAACGGAGAATATGACGTGACCTATCCCGTAATTGGCCTGAACGACAATAAGCTACGGTGGCTACGGGCTATTGGTAGGTTACGTGCCGACCCTTCGGGTGAATTTTCCGATTTTACCGGAGTGGTAATGGATGTGTCGGATATAAAAAAGGATGAGGAACGTAAAAATGATTTTATCGGAATGGTCAGCCATGAACTTAAAACACCGTTAACCTCTATCAGTGCCTATCTGCAGTTTCTTGAAATGCAGATCAGTAAAGCAGGCGCAGATAACCTGCAAAGACCTGTGGCACGTGTAATAATGCAAGTGAGAAAAATGTCAAAAATGATCGAAGGCTTTTTGGACCTCGCGCGCTTTGAATCTGCAAAGATCCAGCTTAATAGGGAAATATTTGATCTTGCAGGCCTTTGTACAGAACTAGAACTGGAATTTGCCGACCAGATTGGTACCCACATCATCAAATTCTCCGGAAAGGAAAGTGTTATGGTTTTTGCCGACAGGGATAAGATTGCCCAGGTAATAAATAACCTCGTTGGCAATGCAGCAAAATATTCACCAAATGGCAGCACAATTTTAATGTCCTGTGTACGCAAGAAAAATATTGCCATGGTCAGTATACAGGATCAAGGCATCGGAGTTGAAGGAAATGAACAGGTAAAGCTTTTTGAACGCTATTATCGGGGTGAAAACAATGGGACTATAGCCGGTTTCGGAATCGGACTGTATCTAAGCGCTGAAATAATCAATCGCCACAATGGAAAGATCTGGGTAGAAAGCGAAGCAGGCAATGGCTCAACTTTTTGGTTTACAGTTCCCCTGGCCAACTAATTCTATTGTTCGGGAAAGTTTATGGTAACAGCTGAGAGAAATCGATACGATTGGTTGTTAACAAGATTTAGTCGCTATCAGTTATATAGCAAAGTATTACTGCGTACAATGGGCTATCCCAATCTGCGGCGTTTTATAAATAGTAGACCTGTTATTAGCGGATAATACCCTTGAATCCCCAAGTACCTTGTCACTGAATTCGCGTAATTATCTCTCGGTCCGATACCAATACCTGATCAGTTAAATTCTTCCGTATTGTTGCTCTTATTAACTAACTTGCCATCATTATTAAGGAAGGGATGAAAAGGATTTTGATTATAGATGACAATGGGTCCAACCTGGAAATGCTCGGGCTAATATTTACAAGTGAAGGTTTCGAGGTAAAACTGTTACCAGATCCACAAAATATCGAAAGCGTATTAAGGAGTTTTTCTCCCAGGGTTGTGTTAATGGATATTGTAATGGGCAGGTTCAGTGGGACGGATGTTTGTCTATGGATCAAGAAAAATCCCGATTTTCCTTTGGTTAAGGTTCTACTGATGACTGCTTCGAATGCCTTCAAAACTCTTAGCCCTTCGGAGACACTTGCCGATGGCCATATCGATAAGCCATTCGATATCCATGAAGTGTTCGCATTGGTCGATGGGCTTTTAGATCAAAATGCTGGTTAATCCTTTAAGCTATATCAGGCTCATTAATTAACATGAAATCAGGATTATTTTCCAGAGATATACATTTACCAATGGCAGCCCGGATTTGGGGTAAATACCAATTGGATCACCTCAGAATTACTGAGATCATCATCTAATACCAGGATTTTAGACATGGGATTTCAAGTTTGATTCTATGTACTAATTTAATACAATTATTGCCCTCAAAATCATACTTGTCAAATTCAGGTATTTCGCACCCTTTTAATTGCTGTAAATACGTGGTAGATAATTTAAGTACGCCCTTACAGATAATTTGTGTATTATCTTTACCTATTGACCTTTCAATGAACCAGTCCATGAACCACCGCAAGCTTAATAAGTACAGCGGTATTCCTTGATCCTGTTTTATCCATTAAGCTCTGCCGATGGCCTTCTACGGTCCGTTTACTAAGAAATACCTTATCTGCAATTTCTAGTGTAGTCATTCCCTGCGATAAAAGCTCCAGAACCTGGAGTTCACGCTCGGAAAATTCTGGAAGCTTTTCAGGTCCGCCTGTCATTTCTGTCTTAAAAGACCGGTTTTTGACTATCTTTTCCACTGTATCGGAACAAAGATATTTCTTTCCGGTTGCTACCTGTCTGAGGGCAAAAATAAGTTCCGCGGGTTCGACGGCCTTTGTAAGGTAGCCAGAACAACCTGCCTGAAATGCCTTTTCGATATGCTGTTCCGTATCCAGCATCGATAATACAATTGTCTTAACCGGAAGACATGATTCTTTAATGTGTGCAAAAAGGGCGTATCCGTCCATGACCGGCATATTAATGTCCGAAATCACAATATCTGCCGACATCCCGGCAGCCAATAGGTTTACCACTGACTCCCCATCTGCCGCTTCCGCAACTACAGTCATATCCGGTTGGGCATCAATGAGCATCCGGATCCCGTTCCGGACCACAGGATGGTCCTCTGCAAGTATAATCCTCAAGGGCTTTCCTGTTTCAGGATTATTCAGTAAATTCATAGTGGAAAGGGTTATAGGACCCGGTTTATTGGGTGTAACGGCCCATTTTAAATAGCAAAATACAAAACCATCCTTAATATTCAAAGTTTTAGGTACAATTCGCGTATATTTTTTCGATAATTCAGGTATTTCGCCCCGCCTCCTTGGCCTTATTTGCTTTTTCTGTTTTAACCGCTACCACTGTTGGGCATTGTCTTGTCTGATACTTTTTTGATAAACATTTAAAGATAGGGGTGGAAATATGCCAGATACGACGATAATTGCGCTTTATTAATCTATTTATAGCATTCTAATAGACCGTTACCCTCAAGACTAAGCCCTGTTCAAATTTACCCTGATTAAAGACTGTGAAAATCAGCTAACAACGGTATGCTGTTATTCTTGGATAGGAAATATACCCTTTTTTTACAAAAAACTACCTGACTTTTATGGTAAGCGCTTCCTTTTTATCAATAAGGCTAAATTTGCTTCCCCAATAAAAATAGAAATATGAGAATAGGCAAAGTCCTTTCCTATAACAAGAAAGCTGGCGTAGGTCTCATTGGTGATTCCAATGGTGAGCGCATTTTATTCTCTCCGAAGAGTAATATATCAATACCTAGTAGGGGTGATCTTGTAACCTTCGACATCTGTTTCTGTGATGGCTCACTCAGGGCTGTTGATATCGCCATACTGAAATTATCCACAGACATCAGGGATATACAGTTGAAACGGTCTAGTTATTTCAGAAAGACTGGATTAAGGACTTTTGATAATACAATATAGATGACATATATTTTTTTTGCAGTGATAGGCTGCGAGGAATCGTCATTGCGAGGAACGAAGCAATCTTATAATGAGCGCTACTAGCGTGCGCTTTAAGATTGCTTCGTTCCTCGCAATGACGACCTTTCTTAAGAGATATGTCTTTTGATACAGCCTCCTTTATCTGTAGCATTTTAATACCTAATACACCAATAAGGGCCAAAGAGATTAATAATCGGCCAATCAAAAAAAGACTGAAAGTGTATGATCTTCTGCTGTCAAAACTTTTAAAGGAATATCTTGTTTTGTTTAAAACCAAGACTATGAAAAAAGTAACGCCGCTCACATCCACACAGGATCTTGAAAAGGTTAAAGTGGGCGATCAGATTTCCGATAATACCGGAAAGTCTGGAACTGTAGAAAGTGTTGAGGTGCTGCATTATGACCGGGAAAATCAATACTATTATAAGATAAAAAACAACGGTACCGTATTGGTAATCAAATAACCATTTATTTTTTAGGCCATACGCAGGTAATCCACACTTTTTAGTTAGTCAGATGTCAGGAATACCCAAGATAAAGCTATTCTTAGGAATTACGGGTTGCCATTTAGCTGTTCAAATGTAAGATTAAGTTGTTCAAAAGTTTAAGTGTTGGCATTAATCAACAATATATAACCATCCAAAAGATAAATACCTACCTTTACCTTACCCGGTAAATAAAAAGGCATAATTGTGCATTATGGAAAAGAGGAACATTATAGTGATCGGTGGATCTACCGGAGGTTTTGAAGCATTTAAAAAAATTGTAAAGGATCTTCCTCCAGACCTGGATGCTTCTATTTTTATTGTCTGGCACATGGGTGCCACTGTACGGGGTATATTGCCTGAGGTTTTAAATAAACTGGGGTCGATTAAGGCCGCTAATGCCTACGATAAAGAACCTATTCTGCCCAACCGCATATATGTAGCGCCGCCTGACCATCATTTGCTTATTGAAGAAGGGCGCGTGCGGGTAACCCATGGCCCCAAGGAAAACAGGTTCCGCCCCGCGGTTGACCCATTGTTCCGTTCTGCGGCATATACCTATGGGGCACGGGTAATCGGCGTGGTACTTACCGGTGGCCTTGATGATGGAACTGCAGGGCTATGGCGGATTAAATTTAGCGGCGGCCTTACCGTGGTGCAGGATCCTGCAGATGCGGAAGCACCCTCTATGCCTGAGAATGCGCTGCGGGAAGTAGATGTTGATTATTGCGTGCCGGTTGCGGATATCGCGGCGCTGCTGACCAGGTTATCTTCACAGGAGATTACCACAAATACAGAGATTATGAAGGATGAGAAAACAAAAATTGAAATTAATATTGCCGCCGAGGAAAATGCCCTGAAACAAGGTTCTTTGAATATCGGCGTGCTCTCACCATATACCTGCCCGGAATGCCACGGGGTGCTGTCAAAGATCATGGACGGTGACCTCTCGCGTTTCCGCTGTCACACCGGACATGCCTACTCTGCAGATACACTCATGGCCAGCGTAACAGAAAAGATTGAAGACAGCCTGTATATTGCGATCCGGAGCATGGATGAAAGTATCCTGCTGATGAACCATATTGGAGATCATTATGCCGAGGCCAATCTGCCCAAGCTGGCTGCCGTCTGTTTTAAGAAAGCAAAAGAGGCAGGAGATCGGTCTGATCTGGTACGTAAAGCTGTACACAGCCATGAACTGCTGAGCAATATCAAGCTTGTGGAAGACGCGGAAAATGAAGGTTAAAACATCTTTGTTCGCTCGGATTCAATTTATTAAGGACTATTTATTTATATGGTAAGCATTCGCTTCCCCAATCTATGAAAAAAAAAGTAGCGGAACGTAAAGGCAAATTATCGCCGGTCGCGCAATTGCAGCAAAAGGCAAACGGTTTTTTGATTGTCGGTATTGGGGCATCTGCCGGCGGTATACAAGCCATGCAGGAATTTTTCAGAAACGTGCCTGAAGGTTCGAATATGGCCTATGTTGTCATCCTGCATCTCTCACCCGATCATGATAGCCAGTTGGCGGCCGTGCTCCAGCAGGAAACCCAGATCCCTGTATCACAGGTAACCGTTAAAACAATTATCAAACCTGACCATATTTACGTTATTCCGCCCGACCGTCACCTTAAAATTGAGGGTGACTCCATTGCCGTTATGCCCAATATCCATATCGAGGAACGCAGGGCACCGGTGGATATTTTTTTTAGGACCCTGGCAGACCAGCATGGACCAAGGGCTATCAGCGTAGTCTTATCGGGCACAGGTGCTAATGGCTCTATGGGCCTTAAGCGGATCAAAGAGCGTGGGGGGGCAACCTATGTGCAAAATCCCCGTGAAGCTGAATTCAACGAAATGCCCCGTAATGCCATCGCTACCGATCTGGTTGATGAGGTGCTGAACGTGGGCGAGATTCCGGCCCGTATTATCGCCTACCGTGATAGCATGGGCACAGTACAAATTATTGAAGAACCAGAAAAACGGCCGGAACCGCAACAACAGGCACTCCGTGATATATTCACGCAGCTCAGGGTACGAACAGGTCATGATTTTTCCAATTATAAAAGGCCAACACTGTTGCGGCGCATAGAGCGGCGCATCAATGTACACAACCTTCCCGACCTGCCTTCATATACGGCGTTTCTGCACGGGAATCCTGACGAAACAAATGCACTTTTAAAAGACCTTTTGATTTCGGTGACGAATTTCTTCCGGGATAGTAAAGCCTTTGAATGCATTGAACAGGATGTGGTACCCGGGATCTTTGCTGGCAAAACATCTGAAGACCAGGTACGGATCTGGGTGGCTGGCTGTGCTACCGGGGAAGAAGCCTATTCGCTTGCCATGCTGTGTGCAGAACACGCACTTAGGACATTTGACGCGCCCAAGGTACAGATATTTGCTACCGACATTGATGAATCTGCCATAACAACCGCAAGGGAAGGGTTATATACCCTTAATGATGCTGCAGATGTATCGCAGGACCGCCTGCGGCGTTTTTTTACGCGTGACGGCGATGGTTACCGGGTGCGTAGGGAAATCCGGGAAATGGTCCTTTTTGCTCACCATAACTTTTTAAAGGACCCGCCTTTTTCCAAACTTGACCTGGTGGCCTGCCGGAATGTTTTAATCTACCTGAACGGCACTGCCCAGGAGCGGGTAACAGAAACATTTCATTTTGCATTAAGGCCTAAAGGATACCTTTTTCTTGGCACCTCTGAATCGGTGGATGGCGCCAGCGACCTTTATTCCATCTATAACCGGGACAACCATATTTTTCAGGCGCGGGAAGTTAGCTCCCGCAGTTATCCTATACCTGAGTCGGTACCCCAGTTCCACTTTCTTAGGAACGATCCGTTGCAAAAGCCGGATGAAAGGGAAAATTGGACCCAGCGCATTTCTTTTGGTGACCTTCACCAAAAAATGCTTGAGCAATATGCACCACCTTCTGTAGTGATTAACTCAGAATACGAAATCGTGCATATGAGTGAAAAGGCAGGCAGGTATTTTGAGTTTTCCGGAGGTGAGCCTACCCAGAACCTGCTTAAACTTATACGGCCAGAGATCAGGTTAGAACTGCGTTCTGCACTTTATCAGGCGGTACAGAATAAAACAGTTGTTGAAGCCCGCAACATTAAAGTATCTGGTGAGGTAGAACCGCTGTCACTCGACATCCAGGTTCGTCCGGTTTTGGAGGACGGTGACACCATGAAAGGCTTTATCCTCGTTATTTTTAAGCCTGCCCAGGAGCCTTTTCAGGAAGGTACAACCGTTAAGATGGCCTCGGATGAGTCATTGGCCAGGCAGTTGGAAGAAGAACTGATCAGGCTGAAGATCCAGCTCCGCAGTTCGATAGAACAGCACGAATACCAGGCGGAAGAGCTCAAAGCTTCTAATGAAGAACTACAGGCCATGAACGAAGAACTCCGTTCTGCAGCTGAAGAACTCGAAACCAGTAAAGAAGAACTCCAGTCGATAAACGAAGAGCTGCGCACGGTAAACCAGGAACTGAAGGTTAAGATCGATGAGACCGGCGTGACCAGCAACAATCTCCAAAATCTCGTCAATTCTGCCAATGTTGGTACGATATTCCTCGACCGCAGTTTTGCCATCCGGCTTTTTACACCGGCCATACAGGATATTTTCAACCTAAAGACAGGCGATTATGGACGTCCTGTTACAGATATTACCAATAAGCTGCAGTACAGCGGCCTATTGCAGGATGCTGAGGCAGTTCTTGAGAAACTAACCGTTGTGGAGCGGGAAGTCACCACGAGTGACAACCGCTACTTTATGATGAGGCTATTGCCCTACCGTACTGCTGAAGACAGAATCAACGGCGTGGTTATCACATTTTTTGACATTACAGGAAGAAAAGAGTCAGAAGAGGCATTGCGGATTTCGGAAGAAAAGTACCGTTTAGCACTTGAAAAGGAAGTAGCTGACCGTACACGTGAGCTGAGAGAAAATTATGCCTTGCTGCAGACCATTTACGATACTACCCTGATCGGGATGTCGGTCTTTGCACCGATAACAGATGCACAGGGTAAGATCACAGACTTTCATATTGTAAGTGCCAATAAAAAAATGGAACTGGCCTATGGCCATAAGGGACTGGTTGGGAAACTGTTCAGCGGGCTGTTTCCTGGCAAGGGTCAGCTAGGTATTTTTGATCTGATGGTCAAAACTTTTGAAACAGGTATGCCTGTCCAGATAGAACAAAAATATATCCACGAAGGGGTCGATATGTGGTATTCCACCATGTTCGTTAAAGGGGAAGATTTGCTGGTGAGCACCAGTCTGGATATCTCTGAGCGAAAAATACTGGAAGACAAACGTTTACGTGCATTTGCACTTTTGCAACAGTCGGAAGAACTGGCCGGTATTGGTAGCTGGGACTATGACCTGATGAACGGTAACTTTACCTGCTCGCAACGCATGTACTACCTTTTTAACCTTGAGGTAGGAAAGGAGCTTAGCCCTGATATTTATCTTCATTATGCTAGCAAAGAATGCCGCCCTACCGCAGAAAAAATAGTGGAGCATATACGGAGCGGTGATGAGGATTTTGAGGAGACAATAGAGCTGATGATTGAAGGAATGATCAAGGCTGTCCACCTGAAGGCTACTGTGATCCGTGATGAAGAAGGTAACCCGGTTCGCATGCTGGGGGTAGATATGGATATCACAGCAATGCGGGAAGCTGAACGAAAGTTACGTGATATGGAAAACCAGCAGCAGCAGGAAATATTCCGGATAACCCTTTCAACTCAGGAAGAGGAACGGCGGCGGATTTCAGAGAGCTTACATAACGGTGTTGGTCAGCTGCTCTACGGCACAAGGCTTGCCATTAACCATCTCACTGTTGATATGGCTACAGCGAAGCCTGATCGGTTTAATGAGTCTAAAGCATATACTGAGAAATTATTGTCCGATTCCATTAATGATATCCGGCGTATATCTCATGAGCTCATGCCAACGGTTCTAGCCGAATTTGGCCTCGACGCAGCGATCAAGGATGTGTGCGACCAGTTACAGGACGGCGTCAGGTTCGATTGCCAGATCACACTGGGCGATATCAAACTTGATAACTACATTGAGCTGGCAGTTTTCCGCACCGTTCAGGAGCTGATGATCAATGTGGTAAAGCATGCCAGGGCCACCAGTGCGGAGGTAGAAGTCAAGGTGGATGGTGGCAGTATCCTGATTTCTGTACATGACAACGGACAGGGAATGACGGCAACAACGCCTAGTAAATCAGGTATTGGCCTGCTTTCGATCAGGAACAAGGTAGAACTGTTAAAGGGCAAACTGGATATAAATTCAGTGGACGGTAAAGGCACAGTTATTGAAGTAAAGTTACCGATTGAATTTGATGGCGCTTAAGGCCTCACAGCATGCAGATAGGGAGTGCCTAAGGAAGATACAACATGGTGAAATAATCTGGATATTAATATGTCCTGAAATAGCGCTTCACTAAATACCTGCAGTATAGTCAAGGGTAAATGTGCTGTATCGCGCTAATAAGTTAACCCGATATTTTTTATGATCAATATTTTATTAGTAGAAGACAATGCAATAGTACGCAATACCATGGCGATGCTACTAGCAAGCGAAAATGGAGTGAAGGTTGTAGGGAGCGCTGAAGATGGAAACGTTGCCCTCGGGCTGCTTGCCAATGGCCTCAGGCCTGATATCGTTCTGGCTGACCTCAACATGCCGGGGATGGATGGGATCGAACTTACAGTTAAGATCCGGTCTCTTTATAGCCATATGGATATCGTAATCCTCACCATGCATAATAAATATATATTTGCCGAAAAGGCGTTCGGCGCTGGCGCAAAGGGTTATCTTTTGAAAGATGGCGATATACAAAAACTCTGCGCATCCATTACCCGGGTACACCTTGGAGAAACTATACTAGATGAGAACGTTTCAAGGAGAGATCCGGACTAACATTGAATCTACAAGCTTCGGACTGTATCGTATGCAAAATCCCATATCCCGCAACGATAAAATCACATTAAGAAAAATGAGGAAGAAATTGTCGCATACTGTATTTTTACGGTTTCCTGTCGCCTTCATAGTCGATCTTAAAATATACCCTGAATACCGAACCGCTTCCGGTTTCGCTCTCGATCTCGATTTTACCGCCTGCAGAACTAACAATAGTATTAACCAGGTACAGTCCTACACCCGATCCCTCAGTGTCGGTTTTTAGGCGTTGGAATTTTTTAAAGATTAGCTGCTGCTCTTCTGCGCTCATTCCGATACCGTTATCAGAAACGCTGATTACGATATATCCATTGCATTCCTCTGTGCACACGTTTATTTCAGGAGATCTTTCAGATGGGGTATATTTGATGGCGTTACTCAACAGGTTGTACAGCACGCTCCGTAGCTTCCGTCTAACAAAGGTAATTTCCGGAACGTTAATGTTGTGTGTAATGACGGCCCCGGTTTCCAGGACCTGATGGGACAAGGTCAGCCTTACGTCTTCCAGGATGCTTTGGAAGTCGAGTAGTTCCTCAGCCGCCTGGTAGCGCTGGCGTTGCCAGTGCGAGTCAACAAGGTCTTCCACTACTTTTTTCATGTCCAGCAGGCTTACCTCCAGACTATCCATCAGGAAGGGGAAATTTTCCATGTTTCCTTCAGTAAGTTTTTTGATCATCTGCACTGTTAGGCCAAGTGCATGGATGGGGTTTTTTATATCGTGCGCAATAGTATCTAGTAAAAGCTCATTTTCTGCGAGCATTCTTTCCTGCTCCTTCAGGTCCCTGATCCGGGAGGTAATATCCACAAAAGTGATGATCACGCCATCCGTCCTGTTCTCCTTTCTGATAATGTAGGGCAGGATGTTCATCTGGAACCAGCGCATATCGATGGTCTGGATTTCTTTTTCCAGAATCTTTCCTGTAGCAATCACGTTTTTGATGTTCTCGATAATGGTTGGATACCTGAAATTTTCCTTGATCTCCTCCATCGGCTTTCCGATATACTCATTCTTTAACGTGAACTGCTTCATTGCAGGCGGTGTGAATTTTCTTAACGTAAGCTGTGCATCCACGAAGAGCTGCGGGATGATGGTATTGGCAAAATAGTTCTCCAGATCCTCATTTAATTGGGTGAGTTCGCTGATCTGTTCGCTTTTGTTATGCATAGATTAGGATGAAAGGTTGGTTTACAAGGTCGTGATTATTACACCCGATTCCTAGTCATTAAACACATTTGCTTGTAAATTGTACGTTAAACGTAAAGCGGTTAAATACGTGGATTTTTACGCTCTTTTCCAGCCCTGTACTTGATTTTTAACTTTGCGGGGCTTATGTTGGGAATGAAAGGATATTGTTACAGAAGATAATGGACACTTATGGTGAAGTGCTGGAGGGCTTTGCTGCTTTTCTTGAAGAGCGCGCTAAATTTTTTCATACTGTCAACATGGAGGCAGCGTGTGCAATATTTCTGATTATCTGCATTTTAAGTCTTTGTTTGGTAGTGGATTTTCAGACGATAAACTGGTGGTCTGCATCATTTATACCCAGAAATACAAGATCCGCTTCCGTATCGTAAATGATGTTCCTGCTGATATAGAATATTTCGTGGCAAAATGCTGCGGCAGATTGGGCTTTATCCTCTGGAGGACAAACGAGATTGGGGTTATCAGTGATTCCAAATTCAGGGATTTTCGGTAGTTCTTTTTGCATTCTGGTTTAAATGTTTAGTTTTGACGCTGGGAATACCCTTCCGAGATAAAATAATTTAATACCCCGGCGGATCGGTATAAATGCAACTTTTAACGCTGGTGCGATCAAGTTTAACAACAAGTATATCTTAATTGTAAGGGTAGAGGGAACCGACAGGAAATCGTTTTTTGCCGTGGCGGAAAGTGATAACGGAATAGATGGTTTTAATTTTTGGGAGGAACCTGTAACGCTTCCCGAAGGAGATACCCCTGATACCAATGTTTACGATATGCGTATTGTTGCGCATGAAGATGGTTGGATGTACGGTCTGTTCTGTACCGAAAGAAAAGATCCCAATGCGCCTGCACACGACCAGTCTATGGCGGTTGCACAATGTGGAATTGTCCGTACTAAAGATTTAAAGACCTGGGAGCGTTTGGCCGACCTGAAAACCCCATCACCACAACAGCGTAACGTGGTGTTGCATCCAGAGTTTGTTGATGGAAAATATGCTTTTTATACCCGTCCGCAGGATGGCTTTATTGAAAGCGGGACCGGTGGCGGAATTGGGTTCGGATTAAGTGCTTCAATTGAAAATGCAGTTATTGAAAAGGAACTGATTGTAGACAATAAAAACTATCACACCGTTTATGAGGCTAAAAACGGAATGGGGCCAGAGCCGATCAAAACAGAACATGGCTGGTTGTTTTTGGCCCATGGGGTGAGAAATACAGCTGCAGGTTTACGCTATGTGTTATACATGTTTATGACTGATCTTAATGACCTGACTAAGGTGATCTATAAACCTGCAGGTTATTTTTTGGCTCCGGAAGGCGAAGAACGTATCGGGGATGTTTCTAACGTGGTTTTTAGCAACGGCTGGATTTTAGATGAGCAGGGAACAGTGTTTATCTATTACGCCTCATCAGATACAAGGATGCATGTTGCAACCAGTACACTTGATATATTAGTAGATTATGTAATGAACACACCAGCAGATGGATTGCGCTCAGCTGCCACGGTTAATAGGATTTTGGGCAATATTGAAAAAAATAAAGTGGGTTCTGTAATTTAGGGATAAGTTGAGATCGGATTTAATAAAATATAGGGAAGAATTAAGCCTGGAACTGGAAAATATTCTAAGCTATTGGAAGAGCTTTACTGTTGATGAAGTTAACGGGGGCTTTGTAGGTAAGATTGATAATAATAACAATATTGATTACTCTGCTCAAAAAGGGAGTGTTTTAAATGCAAGGATCCTATGGTCGTTCTCTGCTGCTTACAATCTAAATGCAGATCCTGAATATCTGGAAATGGCAGATAGGGCCTTTCAATATATAAATAACTATTTTATCGATAAAGAATTTGGGGGTGTTTATTGGTTGCTCAGTGCTAAGGGTACTCCTGTTGATACTAAAAAGCAGGTTTATGCTATAGCCTTTACCATTTATGCTTTTAGCGAGTATTTTAGCGCAAGCAAGAAGCCTTTTGCAAAAGAAAAGGCTATGGAGCTATACAATGACCTAATCAAACATAGTTATGATATTGAAAGGGGTGGATATTTCGAGGCCTTTAACCGCGAATGGAATCCTTTGGATGATTTGAGGCTGAGCGAGAAGGACGCGAATGAAAAAAAGACGATGAATACGCATCTCCATGTTCTGGAGGCTTTCACAGCGCTTTATCGGATCTGGCCAAATGAACACTTAAGGCATAAAATTATTGAGCTTGTGTACTGCTTTACAACGCGGATAATCAATAAGGAAACGGGGAGCCTGATTTTGTTTTTTGATGAGAACTGGGAAGCCAAATCAGATATTGTTTCTTATGGACACGACATAGAAGCCGCCTGGCTTTTGCTTGAAGCTGCCGAAGCTGTTCATGATGAAGCCCTGATTGATCTTGTAAAATTAATTTCAGTTAAAATGGCTGAAGTTGCTAAGGACGGCCTTGATGCTGATGGAAGTCTGTTGTACGAATACGAACCTTCTAAAAATCATTTTATAAGGGAAAAACACTGGTGGGTACAGGCGGAGGCCATGGTTGGTTTTTTTAATGCATGGCAGGTATCAACTGATGAGCGTTTTCTCGAGATTAGTATGAAAAATTGGGAATTCGTGAAACGTAAAATCATCAATTACCAAAAAGGAGAATGGTTTTGGGGTATAAGTGAACAGGATGAAGTAATGCCAGGCGAAGATAAGGTTGGTGTTTGGAAATGCCCTTATCATAATAGTAGGGCCTGTATAGAACTCATCAAGAGGATCGGATAGTTAATTCTTGCTAAAGCTTCGGCCAGATAGAAAAATGATCTTTGAGTGTCCTGCAGCATGAAGGTATCACCCGGTGGCTTGCAGAAAAATAAACCCATTTAATATATCCCGGTGGAGAAATCAAAAGCAGGGATTGAAAAATCCCTGCTTTTGACAGGTGTTAAATTATCTTTTTAATAATTATAAAGAAAATCTAAAATTTTGGGTCGAAGTTAAAATAAATTGGATTTGATAAACCAACCATATTTTCACTTAAAGCCATAGATTTTGGCACTTGTGGATAAGGTGTATTTATTCCTTCAATAGTTACCCGATAATAGGTTCTACCGTTTGTTTCTGGTGCATCCTCAAATTGAACCATGGGCGTTTCGCCTTTAGCATGGTAAGTATCCAATTTCTTTCCGTTTTTAATGATAGTAATGGTGTAATCTACATCTGGCAAAGTATTACCACTTAACTGAACCAAAAATTTCACGGGTTTACCTTTCGAAATTGCATTATCCCCCATCATCATTTCAAATTTACCATCTTCATTTGCATCAGCATAAAATTCTACTCTTGGCGCAAAGGGATTTGAACTCACTGAAACCTTTCCGTGGGTTAGCGCATCAACAATTGCAGTTAAACTTTTTTCCTTTGCAAAAACCCATGTTGTTGGCGTACCAACATAATTATATTCGGCCTGATAAGTATTTGCACCTGGCTTTTCAGATCCTGTGGGCACACCGTGATGTGCATCGCTTCCTCCTCTTCCCGTCATCATCCTTCCTGATGAAAGCATATCATCCCAAATCATAATTGCATTTGCATTTTTTGGCCAGACTGACGAATTCCAAACTTCAATCGATTGAACCAAATCATAAGAAAAACCAAAATTGTCTTTTCCGCTTGGATGGTTTGCCGATAGGTGAATAGCGAGTGATTTCTTCACTTTACCAATATTAACATCACGTTCGTCGCGAACATTAAATAACCGTTGATGATTATACGGTTTATCAGAAAATACATTTCCATGTCCTCTGGTTGTGGTCCATTCTGCACCATACAATAGCAAAAGCGAGTCTGATTTAAATTCTGGATCTGCCCAGGTATGGTGTTCCACATCTCCGTCTACATGATTATCGTGATCTGTAATACACACATAATCCATTTTAACAGATTTAGAGAAATTAATGATTTTTGCTATTGAATTATTTGATGATTCTGTACTATGCCGAGAATGCACATGCAAATCGCCTTTTAACCAAAACCCTTTGGAAAGAATAACAGGGTTAGTGTTGTCTTGTTGAGCTTTTAAGGTATATATGCTTAAAAGAAAAACGATAAATATCGTTGGAATTGCTATTTTATATTTAATCATTTTTTAAAATTTGTCCTTTAATAAAAAACACCTGATGATATTCTTAGCTTTTTTCGAATCATCAGCCCATTTCGCAATAGCATCACTTTTGCTTGCAAAGGGAGCTATCTGGTTTTAAATAAGGGATTAGCTCTGAAGTATTTGCCATCAGCAAAGCTGACAAAGTATTCGGAATTAAAATGTGTGCTTTTTTGATAATAATCTGTTGTAATAACCTGTGCGCCAGAATTACAAGCTGCATCGAAATCACTCTTGTCATTTTTACGGGCCTGTTGCGTATCGTTATCGGCTCTTGTTCTAATGATGTAACCTTTTTTAACCAGTTCAGGAATCTGTTTATCCTGCGGATTATTTCTAATCATAAAGGCAGCTTCGAGCGTACTAGGATCAGAATTCGCAAACATTACACGACCTTTCAACGATGGATGATTTTGAATATAGGTAGCTCTTTTTTTACCTGTAGCATCCAGCACAAAAATAAATTTACCTTTAGCTTGGCTTAATTTCGGCCAATTCTGATGAAGAACTGCGTCTTCAAGGGAGCTGTATTTACCTCTTACATCGTCAGGTAGAATGATATGTTCTTTACCTAAATTCTCTAAAATAACATTATCCAATTTATCAAAAACCTTTGGCGTAAATAATTCTGGCGATGTAAATCCGGGTCTTTTTATCGAATCATCTTTAGCCTCAAGCGTAATAAAAACCGGCGTATGATCTGGATGAGCCTCTGACCAGGTACGAAGTACTTTTAAAGCTTCTATAAAAGTTGGTACAGAACTTCTAAAATCGAGTTCGGGGATGTGTAAAACCTTAAAGCCAGGTTTTTTCATTTCTCCAGCAGCATCAAAAGCAGGCTGATCCTTTGCCCAATCTAAACCTTTTGGATGCGCGTAACGACCACCAGCAGAATCGGCGTAAACATCAATCTCCAGATTTCTTAATCCCAAATTCAACTGCGCTGGTATAGAAATATGTTCATAATCTATCTTACTGGCAGATACTGAATCTGTTTTCTTGAATATGCTAAATAATGCCGGATCGATGGCCTGTTTGTAGCTGTTGTGCGAACCAATAACCTGAATCTGATTGATAGTTGGATCTTCTTTAATCGTAATGAACGCTATTGCTGGCAATACCAGCAATAGGCTAATGCAACTGATGATTCTCATACACCTTTTTGATTGTTAATACCCCGGGTTTTGTTTCAGGTTTACATTAAGTTTTAACTCGTTTGCTGGAATAGGATAAATTCTTCTGGTTACATCCTTATTCATGAAAAGTACATCGTTTGGTAATGGATACTCTGTTTCAAATTGTCCGAAACGGATTAAGTCATTTCTTCTCCACGCTTCCCAGCTAAATTCACGGGCTCTTTCATCAAGTAAAGTGCTCAAATCTACCGAACTGGCTAAACTAGCACCAGCACGGGCTCTTATTTTATTTACAAGTACCAGTGGTGTTTGTAATTCGCTATTAACAGTTGTAGCGGCTGCACCCCTTAAAATTGCTTCTGCTTTCATTAACATTACATCAGCTAAACGTAAAACAGGCATATCGTTGCCATTTAAACGTGTGGCTTGAATTGCATTTACATCTGGCCAGTATTTCACTGATCGAACACCTTTAGCCTGATCTGCAACCGTATTACCCAAATCCATTGGCTTACCTGGTTTAAGAATCAGATCTGGAGTGATTTCGATTTGTGTAGTTGTTCCTGCAACAAGTACAGGTTTAGTTAAATCAGGTTTGCGATTGGCATCTGGCGCATATTGTTTTCCGATTAACCAGAAACTGTTACGAATATCATTGTTCAGATTAAAACGGTTATAATATTCTGGCGTTGTACTCATTGCAATACTAAAACCCACATTAATACCATACGCTGCTGCTAATGCAGGATAAAAACCAAATCTTGTGATCTGGTTGCCTGGAATCTGCTGATCGTAAGGAACAGCAAATATGGTTTCATTAATCTGAGGGCCGTTGTTTACATCAAAAATATCTGAATATTTGTTATCTAAAGCGTAGTTGGTGTTTTTCAGAATATTATCGGCCATAATTACCGCATCTGCATATCTAGGCTTCCCAGTATATACCTCAGCATTTAAGTACATTTTCTCTAATAAAGCATAAGCCATTGCCTGGGTTGGTCGGCCATAAACCAATACACGGTTATTATTATCTTTTATGGGTAATTGCGGGATAACGGCTAAAAGTTCCTTCTCAATAAATTCAAAAACTTTATCTCTGGTTTGGTTTCCAGGAAGCGAACTTACCGGGAAAGTATCGATAATTGGTACATTACCGTATAAATCCATCATAAAGTAATAGTATAAGGCCCTCATTGCTTTTACTTCAGCTAAACTGCTACTTTTTTGTGTAGCTGAAATTGAAGATTCATTGGTTAGGTTAATTAAGCGGTTGCAGTTATTGATACCACCAAATCCCCACTGCCAGATATCTCTCACATTGGGATGATCAATTGTCCAGGTATGGTAATGAAGCTGGCGGTATTGACCACCATCATCAAAATTTCCATCGCGAGCGGGAATAATTGCGGCATCTGTAGAAAGCTCTTGCATTCTCCAATATGGAACACCATATTGAGAAGAAAGGTTAGAATACATAGTGCCATAAAGTGCCGCGTAATCTGAATTGGTGTATGGAAAATTATCTTTAACATATTGCGATTCTACATCGACATCGAGCTTACTGCATGATGCTAAAACCATCAGGCAAGTAAGGATATTAAACAGGATTATAATCTTTTTCATCTTTATTTTTTTTTAGAATGATGCACTTACACCGAAACTGAAGGTTCTTGTTTTTGGGTAATAATTGTTGTTATCAATTCCTGGCGTTAGTCCACCGATGTTGATTTCTGGGTCTAAACCACTGTATTTTGTGATTACAAACAGGTTATTTGCCGTAACATATAACCTAATGGCTTTGATAGCTGGTGTTTTAGGTTTTAGTGTGTAGCCAAGCGTAGCGTTATCCAAACGCAGGTAAGAACCACTTTCTAGAAAACGATCTGAAATCAGATAAGCATTAATGTCGCTGAAAGATTCGCCCAAAGTAAATGTTGGAATATTCTGAAGTTTTGCATCTGCAGGATTATTTAAAGATGCCTTTGTGGCATTCAAAATCTTGTTACCCAAAACTCCTCTAACTAAAAAGTTAAAATCCCAGTTTTTGTAGCTGAAACTATTTACCCATCCGTAAATTAATTTAGGCTGGGCATTGCCCGCAATTTTTGCATCTGTTGTTAGAGGCTGTGTGGCAATAGTTTGACCAGCAGCATTGATATATGTACTTACACCTGCAGCATTTTTACCTGCATAATTCCAAAGGTTGAAAGTACCTAGTGCATAACCTGGCTGAATTAACTGACTGAAATTGCCCGACTGGCCTTTACCGCCAAGCTGAGCAGTTTGAATGGCTGCAATTTTATAGAAATCATCAGATAAGGTTTCAACAACGTTTTTATTGTGCGCAATATTTGGCGAAGTTGTCCACCTGAAACTATCTGTTTTGAAAACAGTAGCGTTTAATGAAAACTCTATACCTGTGTTTTTAATTTTACCAACATTTGCTGTAATGGTTGGTAAGAAAAACTGCGTTGTAGAAACTTCGTAACGATCGTAAATCAAATCTGAAGTTTGTTTGACGTAAAAATCTAACGAACCTGTAATCCTATCATTAAATAAACCAAAATCTAACCCTATGTTGGTAGTTGCTGTACTTTCCCATTTTAAATCTGGATTTGGGTTTCTAACCGGACCAATTGCATTGCTGATAGAACCGTTGTTTAAAAATTTATTGCTACCAGGAAGTGTTCCATAAATCAATAATGAAGAGAAGGCATCGAAACCTAAACTATTACCTGAAACGCCATAACCAGCACGAAGTTTTAAATCACTAATAACCGGAACAGATTGCATAAAATCTTCGCTAATAATTCTCCAGCCAGCAGAAACAGCAGGGAATAGACCCCAACGGTTATTTTTTCCGAATGCAGAAGAGCCATCATCTCTTAACGATGCCTGGAATAAATATTTCTCATTGTAGTTGTACTGAACCCTGCCGTAATATGAAATTAACCTTAAAGTAGATATAGGCGCATTGTTAAAGGCGATTTGAGAGAGCAAACTTGGATTAGACAAAAACAGATTGTTATAACCTAAATTATCATTTGAAAAGTTTTGTGTAGTTACGCCAAAACCATCATTGGTTCTATCTTCTTGCCAAGAATAACCGCCAAGCAATTTTAAACTATGTTTTCCAAAAGTTTTATCATAGTTAAAATAACCTTCCAAAACCTGGCTTTTGTTTAAAACATCGATTTTTTGCGCTTGTCCGTTTACGCCTCTGGCTAATCCCGATTGACTGTTCAGATAAGTGCTGTAATTATTCTGGTCTCTTTGAGAAGAAACACTTGCTGTAAACTTTAATCCATCTATGATGTTTACCTGCGCCATACCATTAATCAACGTTTTGTTATTCAAGTTATCGATTACGTTATTATCAACAATTGATAATGGATTTCTTGTTCCACTCCCGGTACGGTTGTAGTTTTCTTTATAGCTACCATCAGCATTAAAAGGATTTACCGTTGGCAAATAGAAAAGCATATTGGGAAGCGCTTGTGATTGATATACATCAGAACTTTTTGAATTACTGTTGGTTATGGTTAAACCCAGTTTAAGCCTATCGTTAAAAAACTTCTCGTTAAGGAAAGCACGAACAATTGTTCTTTTTAGCGATGTATTTTTAAGAATTCCTTTATTGTCAAGATAATTTACACTTGCACCATAATCTGATGTTTGACCAGCGCCGCCGTAAGAAAGATTGTGATTTTGAGAATAACCTGTTCTTTCCAAAAGTGATTGCCAGTTTGTGTCCGAACCGTCATCATCTACAGGGTTTAAAATTTGCTTGTTATCTGCAAGATATTGTCTCAACTCAGGAGCTGAAAGCATATCATATTTTTTAGAAACTTTCTCCACGGCAGCATAGCCGCTATAATTTAGGCGAGATTGGCCGCTTTTAGAACGTTTAGTAGTCACAATAATTACGCCGTTTGCAGCTCTTGAACCATAAATGGCAGTTGAAGATGCATCTTTTAAAATGTCGATATTTTCTATATCAGCCGGCGCTAATAAATCAATTGAAGCTCCCGGAACACCATCGATAACGTAAAACGGCTCTTGCGCAGCACCTTCACGTAAAGTAGATGGACCACGTAAAATAGTAGAGGGTTTAGCATTCGGATCGCCACTTTTAGTAACGTTTAAACCCGCAACTTTACCTTGTAAAAGTTGTGCTGGATTAACCAAAACGCCCTGATTAAATTCTTCTGACTTTACAGAAGTTACCGCACCTGTTAAATCTTTTTTGTTAGCAGTTCCGTAACCAATAACCACAACATCTTTTAACGTTTGGTTATCTGGCATCAGGGTTACATTAATTTTGTTTTGATTATCAACTGAAATTTCTTTGGTTAAACTTCCAAGTAGAGAAAATGTAAGTCTATCGGATGGTTTTGCCTGAATGGTATAAACGCCATATGTATCAGTTGATGTTCCTAAATTACTGCCTTTTATTCTAACTGTTACGCCTGGTAATGGCTGATTGGTTTCATCGACAACTTTACCCGTTACCGTTTTACTACCCTGAGCGTTAACATTTAATGAAAAGAAAAGCAGAATTGCAACGAGACATTGCCATTTGCTAATCAAAGACAAGTAAGTCTTTTCGTAGTTTTGTTTCATGAATGATTGGTTATGGTTTTTTGGATTATTCACAGAAACAAACGATTGTTCTATGCCCTGTGAATTTCCCACAAAGATGCCTTAACCCGATTAGGGATTTTGTCAATTAGAATTATGAAATTATTAAGAATTGAAAGGTTATTTAAAAATAATGTTAAGTATTGGTGATAAATAGCCTATAAATTAAGAATTAACTTAACACGATTTTGGCTGATACCGATAAACTTCACTAGTCCTGGCAAGGTTAGAACAATAAATTCTTTTCAGAAAAAAATACTGAAACCGTTGGTGATCCCAAGGAGAGTAAGCCATGAACAATCATTCATAAAGGTGGAGCTTATAGTTTCTAAGATGCACCAGGTGATGTAAATGCAGCTAAATTTAATATATAGTTAACATAGCTGCCGTAATTTTGCTGAAAATAATATTGGTTTATCATAGTCTTTTAATCCGGTCAATTTAATCCTTATGGTAAAGTACCAATTTCATAATGATCCGTTACAAGATAGGGCAACTTTCGGCCAGAACAAAATGGGGGACATGATGATGACATGGCGGTGGAAGAAAATAAGAAGGATGAAAGCTGGGGCTGGCTGATTAACCATAAAGCAAACCTGATTCAAACGGACCGTCCAAAAGAACTTATCGAATACCTCAGGGCTAAAAACCTCCACAATTAGACTTGACTTAAAAAAGGTAATTTATAATCATCATTGGAAGTTAATTAAAAAACATAATTTCCAGTGGTGATTTTTTATAGCTGTAACTGTAATTGATTTCAAACCAATTAACTGCATTCATAGAAACGGAATTCAGCCAGGGCAAGCGCTAGCCAAGATCATAAACATTCAGTTTATTTATTGCCGTTTACGCCTTCTGCAACGGGTTCCGGATTTAAGATAAACCGTTTGTTTTTTCGGTTAAAACCCACAGTGAGGTATCCGCCGACTCTGCCGATCTGATTGGATATCAGAAAATTATTGTCTTTGCCTGTTGTAATGTTATCATAGATAATGGTCATCAGATTACCTGTGGGTGTTTCGATGTTATCAAAATTAAGCGTTTGAATGATTTTGCCGTTTTCTTTATTGATGATCTTTAATGCACGCATGTGTGCTTCGGTAGATTTGCTTTTTTTGGCATAAACACCAATAAAGTAGTAATTAACCAAAGATGGGAACTGAAGGATTTCGATATTATCAAACTCCTCATCAGATAGATCGCTTAATCTATTTACAAGTTGAAGTGCTACATTCAGTCTGCTTTTACCGCTGTTCCAGATGCCTGTGAGTTTTTGAGGTGAAAAAACGAGGTGAAAAGTGGCATAAACCTTATCGTTAATCCCATATTCATAGATTTTAATCTCATGGGTATTTTGGTTAAAGACTCCTTCTAGCCTTATGGGATTATTAAATTTATCGTATTTGTAAACGCCGATAACATTGTAGTTTTTTTTTGCAGCTTCTCCAAAATAGCCTTCTTTCAACTGGAACGATAAGGTAACCGGATATCTGCCGATGGATCCCGCATAGTTATAGGTATTGTACCAGCCTGCAAAGGTTTTTACCGAGGTTAGAAGAAGGGTAGCAAGAAATACGATAAGCTTTGCTTTCATGTCTGGTTTTTTTATCATGCTAAAATGCTCATTTTTTTTAAGAATTGGGACGTGCTCCTTGCCGCGCAGGATACATTGGTGCGCTAAAACTGATTTCAGTGGAGTCAAATGGAGTTGAATATAAGGATTTAACTATCTGTTTGCCAGTATTTTGTGTTTGTTTAGTTTGGCTCGGAACAAAGGGCTCACTTTCACTGAAATATACACTCAAGGCAGATTATCCAATACAAGTTTGAGCGATCAATCAAGACCAATAACGACTGTTTTATATAGCGGAAAGTTTAAAAGGATGAAGTTGTAGGTCATAAATCCATTGCTTATGTAGTGGATTATTTTTTAGTGGATAAACCAATTTGTTTGACTCCGTTCCGCCTATTTCAGAAGGCCGTGAAACAAACTGGTTAGCAAAAGTAATCAATAATTAGCTTCTGGTGAAGAGGGGGCAATAGGTTGTGGTTTTTCCAGTTGGAGGATTAATCTCAAAAAACAAAAGCCCCAATCATTATGAATGGGGCTTTTGACAGGTTCCAAGTCCATGCTTATTTTAGAAATTGTGTTACTGCTCTTCCATCAGAATTAATCAAGGAAAAGCTAAGTAATCTGGCAACAGTCGGTGCCACATCTTCCAGGTTAATAGATTCCAGGACAACACCGTTTTTTATTCCGGCTCCGGCGATAATAAAACCGGTACGTATTTCCGGACTATCTGGAAAATAGCCGTGGGCACCTCCTTTTTTAGGAACTGAAACCGGGCCTGTTGCAGCATCCTGAATATATACCCCGTTAGCTGCAGCCAGCGCAAAGCTGGCATGTGGATCAGCTCCGATTTTATTGAGCTCATCACGCTCTACGATTCTGAACATCAGTTTATATTCAGCAGGCAAATCAGCTAGTTTCTGGCGGACTTTTTTAAGTAGCGCTAAATCTTTACTGTTCTTAAGATGGAAAAAGGCGGAACCACCGGCAGATTGGAACTTAGCCGCAGGTTCTTCTTTCCCCACTTTACTATCAATACCCATTTCGGTTAACCAAACATTTGGCGAAAGTGTTTTTTCAACATTAACAAAACCGTGATCACCCGTAATTATTATGGTTGTGCTGTCTTGTATGCCGGCTTTTTTAATGGCATCCATTAAATTCATCACTGCATGATCAGCCGAGGCAACGGCTTTGCTTACCCCATCCCCGGATCTTCCTTCCTTATGTTCTGCGCCATCAACGCCTGCAATATGTATGCTCAACAGATTTGGCTTATATTTTCGCAAGATGTAGGCAGCCATGCGGCTGTTGTTTTCATCCATAGCCAAAGAGCTCAGGTTTAAATCCTCCATATCAACATCACCAATGGCATACTTTTCCATCTCTTCCAGTAAACCTTTTGGTGTAGCGAGTGCGGAGATTGCACTTTTACGATCGGCCATATTAGTTTCTGACCAGATTTCCGGTAGGTTATAGTCGATCTCCGCGCCGACTGATATTGGCCAGGAAACGGAGGCAGATTTTAGTCCCTTTTTTCTTGCAGCCTGCCAAAGTGTTTCTGCCTTAATTTTTTTTGCATCAGTCGTCCATTCATACTTATTTTCAACATTTGGCATAGTGTTGTAAGTAATGCCATGTTTAGCAGGGAAGGTACCGGTAATCAAAGTCGTGTGAGAGGGGTAAGTAACGCTTGGGAAAATGCAGCGAACACCCTTGGCATAAGACCCGCTGGCAACCAACTGCTGTAAATTGGGGGTCGGCCAGCTTTTGTCCAGGTAAAAATCCGGGCGAAAACCGTCGATACTAACCAGAACAACATATTTGGCCGTTTGTGCCTGTGCGATGATGGTAAAGGCTACCAGGATATTTAGGGTTATTATTTTTTTTAAACGATTCATTTTCATCTCTTTATTAATTAATAAATGGAAAAATTTCTTTTGCTGTTTTATTGTTGATCAGGACCTTGTTCATATCGTATTTTATGGTAACCACGCCGCTTACCGCATTATTGGAGAAATCATCCATTCCCCGGTTTTTCGGGATGAATGATGGGATTTGAGCAATCAAGTCCGAGGGTTTTACATTAGTATTATTCAATTGTTCGGTTTGAGAAACAGGGAATTTGATGCCTAAATCGCTCATTCGTCTGCCTTCAGAAATGAAAATTTCCTGTCTCATTCTATAAACTAAATACAATAGCGCGTCCTGGGTAGTCGCCGCATCAATGTCCGTTGCGGTAACCTTCGTACCGGAAACGGTGGAAATATTGATATTGGCTGTTTTCCGGTCTAGTACATAACCTGAACGTTCAACATCCGTCTCATCAAACTTTACTTTAACTGCCGTTAAAGGATAATCGTTTCGGTTACCACCGTTCCTGGTTTCCTTCACATCGCTCAAAGAAACTACAGGTCTTTTAGCAATAACATCCGTTAAAAGGTTTTTTAGGGTTGTTTTAGTTCCTGCTAAATCACCGGTGGAAACCTGAATTTCTGCTAAAATTAGATAAGCTTCTTCACCTTTAAGGTAACTTACTGGCTTCTGATCCAGCGCAATTGTTCCTGTATTATAATATTTCGGATCCAGGAAGTCCAGGCGGGGAAGTGGGGCAAACTCATTCGTCGTTGATGAGAAAAGATAAGTCTGGAAATCATTAGAAGTTGCATTTTGTCCGTCAAAAGCCTGTTGCTTCAGTAACAATGGGGTAGCCATCACTGCTGTTGCAAATGTTCTAGCTTGTACTGCGTCGCCCAGATCATAATATACCCTGGCTTTTAACAGGGTATAAGCTAGTCTTTCATTCGCATTGGTTTGTAATGCAATCGCCTGGTCGAGGGCCGTAATTGCTATAGCATAATGCTGCGCTGGGGAAAGTACGACCCCTTTAGCGGCACCTGGGAGGCCTGTAAACAATTCACCACTTAGCACATTTGCATAAGCATTTATGAAATACATTTCTGCTTTCTGTATAGCAGTAGTTGATTTATCCGCATTTACCACAGTGGTTAAGCCGTATTCAGACATTTCTCTTAAACGTTGAATTGCAGACTGGATATTGTTAACGTCCAGATCAAAATTATCAATCTGAGGAATATCAAATACTTTATTGCTCAGCGTCCTGTTATTGAAATAATTATCTGATACCAACTCTGTATTTACGATGACCTGGTTCATTGTTAGCGCCATTTGGCGTTTTAATCCCGTTAGCCAGGTAGTGGAAACATTAGTTGTAGTCAAATAAACCTCATCGGTAATGTTGGGGTTATCTTTTGCGCAGCCCGCTAGCAGGATGCATGTTATGCTTGCAGCAAAAATATTCTTTATATATGTTTTCATCTGTTTATTTTTAAAAATTTATTCTTAGTGAGCCTACAAACTGTCTGGGAGCAGAATATGTAGAATAAGAAATACCACCGGTAGTGGCCCCATTCTGACCCTGTGCACTTCCGCTAATTGTGGTTTCCGGATCAAAACTTGAACTGGCAAAGTTGAGTGGGTTTACAACAGAAAAACCAATATTGATGCTTTTGACCGTTTTGCTCCAAGCTGCTGGCTTAAAGTTATAACCTATCCCAATGGTTCTGATCTTGATGTAATCGGTTTTTTCTACGAACATATTGGTTACATCCAGCCATCTGGTTCTTCCGCTTTTATCAATTTCAGCTTGCGGAATTCCCTCTGTCGAGGTACCATAATTAAACCTGAATTGCCTGTCAAATGACACGGCGTTTGCACCTTTCTGGTAATCGGCATTAGCAAATAAATTGAATGATCTGTACTGGAAATTCATGCCCATACTGCCAAAAAGATTTGGTACAGTTGTTCCCAGGTTTTGCTGCGCAGTGGTACTTACCAGAAGTCCCTGTGCATTAAATTCGCCATAATTCCCCCTGATAAAACCAATTGGGTAACCTTCCTGTACAACTGTTTGCACCGTCCTTGCACTGAAACCGTTGATGTTAAATGGAGCAGCACCGCCAGAACTCACCACCTTGTTGTATAACGTATTCACAGACAGGTTGAATCTAAGACTGGTATTGGTCGTTTTAATTGGGGTCAAGACCGTGTTGAATTCCAGCCCCCGGTTTAAAATCTTTCCGGTATTCTGTAACTGACTGGTCTGTCCTGATGATGGGGCAGGTGGAACTACAAATAATGCATCTTTCGTGATGGAATGGTAGAATCCTGCTGAAAGGATAATCCGGTCATTTAAGAAACCAAGATCAAGACCTGCTTCAATAGTTGTTGTTTTCTCAGGCTTCAGGTCATTATTTCCGGCCTGGCCGAATGATGCGGCCTGCTCTCCGTTAAAACCAATAAAGGAGATTGTACGCTCGTTAGCGAAAGGAGTAGGGAAATTACCAGCAATACCATAGTTTCCGCGGATTTTAGCAGACGATACAACTTTTGAAATCGACTGGAAATAGCTTTCTGCACTTGGGATGTAGGAAAGCCCAACCTTTGGGTAGTACTGAATGCCAATATTTTTTCCAAAAGCTGAGTTACCATCACCACGTAAACCTAAATCCAGAAACAACTTGTTTTTATAACCAGCATTTTCCTGCAGATACATACCATAACTGGTTACTGCTGAATAATACTCATCGCCCGTACGGGTAGCAGCAATATTAATGGTTTGGGCTCCGTCCCTGATGTTTGTTCCAGTGTACTGGATCTGGTGATCTTCATTTCTGAAAAGCTGGCCGCCTGCAGTGGTGATGAAAGAGAAATCACCAACTTTTGCCTCGTATTGACCATTAAATTCAAAGGTCAAGCCAAGATAATTTCTGTCAAAATTATCAATACTTCCCTGATTGGTAATCGAGGTGTTGGTGGTATGCGAAAGGTATTCATTGGTTGTAATGATGTTTTGCCGTTGGGCACGGTAATCAACGCCCCCTGTAGCCTTGAAAGTCAGGTTTTTTAAAGGCTGATACTTGAAAACCTGTGAAGTCTGGAACCTGTTAATGGTGATTCCATTATCCTGCAATGCTTCCGCTTTATCTGCAAAGGCGGTAATGGCAGCGAATTCATCATCGCTCATCGCATCGAGATCACTTTTAAATCTTGGCCCCGTAATGGAAGATGCGCCACTTTCTGCAAACCATAAACCAGTATAGCCGCCCTGGTTTCCGTTCCGGCTTCTTTTGTATTTGTTGTTAATGTAGCTGAATGAACTTTCGTAGGTTACCTTGGTGCCTAAAGATGCTCTCAAACCAGTTCTCAGATCAATTCTCCTGTTGCTGTTCTGATCGTAAATTTGCGTACCTGTACTGTTTTGGTAACCTCCCGAAAAGCTGTATCCGAACTTACCATCACCTCCATTCAAGGCAATATTATGCTTTTGGTAAAGTCCATTCTGCATCAATAAATCTTTAGTACGTTTAAAATGAAGAAAATCTGTTGTTGGAGTTTCAATGCCTAATTGGGTTTCTAAAGTGATGTCCGTTTTATCTGCACCACCTTTTTTTGTAATGATTTGGATAACCCCATTAGCAGCATCAGAGCCATATAATGTTGTGGCAGCACCACCGTTAACAAACTCAATTTTTTCAATATTATCCATCGGGATATCAGAAATAGAGCTAATTGCCGCACCTGTTGCACTGCCACCACCTAAAGCAGCTCTGGTATTCAAATTATCCATTCTAACCCCATCCACATAAATAATAGGGGTAGAGCTGATGAAGGCAGAATTAACCCCTCTTGAGCGGATGATAGATGTTGCCCCCGCCTGCCCACCAGTTAACCTGATCTGCGCATTAGGTAATTTTGATTGCAATAGCTGGTCTATCCTGGAAGCAGGGATATCCCTGATGTCTTTCTCAGAAATGCTCACCACGTTTGAAGAAAGCCTTCTTTTGCTCACATCAATTCCCTGTCCGGTTACAACAATCTCGTCTAAACCTAAAAGGTCTTCTTCCAAGTAAATGTTGATGGTGAGGTTTGTAGAATTTCTTGAAACTTTGAATTCCTGGGTTTTGAAACCAATTGACCTGGCTTCAATCACAACATCTTCCTGATCCGATGGAACCGTTAATTTGTAATTTCCTTTACTATCCGTCTGGGTGATTGCAGCGCCACCTTTTACCCTGATACTGACCCCTGGCAAACTCTCGCCCGTGCGTTTATCGGTAATTGTACCCGAAACATACATTGGAGGAAGTAATTTTTTCGTATTAATAAGGATGTATTTATCGCTGATCTGGAGAATCTCAACAGGCGAATTTTTCATTAATTGACTGAGAACTTCAGCTACGGATTTTCCCCTTGCTTCAATGTTGAAAGTCTTTGTGTTGATTGAACTGTTATTTTCATAACCAATTACAAATGGAGTTCTTTTCTCGATCAGATCCAGTACTTTTCTCAAAGAAAGATCTTTTGCTGAGAGATCTATTTTGACATCATTCATAGACTGTCCGGCAGTTGGTCCCGCGAAGAGCAATGCATTTGAAAGAAAAAGCAGGGCTATTGTTAGCTTCATTTTTAGATTAAAAAGTGACCATAACGGGTGTTTGCAACCCAGGTAATATTTTTGCATATTTGAATAGTTTTTAATGTTTTTAAGCGATCATTGGAAATGATGAGCATTGCTTCAATGCTCATAACTGGCCGAAAGTGTTAGCGCATTTTCGGCTTTTTTTGTTTTTTATACCTGTTACATAATCCTTATTTTATGGTGATTTGATTGGTTTGGTAGGTGAATTTTGTTTTCGTAAGTATGGACAGGATTTCCATTACCCTGTTTGCTGGTTCATGGTTAAAGCGGATCGTATATCTTTTACCTTTATCGATTTTTGGGTTGTAGACTACTTTTAGGTGATAGTATCGCTCAAGCTGCTTTGCGATTTCACTTATTGTCGCATTATCGATATAGAGTTTATTGTCTTTCCATGAAGATATCAGTGCAGCATCTTCAGTTTTAAGCGCTGCACTTCCTGTGGATTTATCAAAAGTTAAACTAGCGTCTTTGGTCATGCCAATAGCCAGCACTTCTTCTCCTGCTGCTGTTTTTCTAGCGATCCTCACTTTCCCACTGGCGACTGCAATTTTAATTCTATCTTGGTCAGGATATGCGTTAATATTGAATGAGGTGCCTACAACTGTTGTTTTGAGGATTCCAGATTTTATGATGAAAGGCTTTCGCTTATCTTTTGCTATTTTAAAAAATGCTTCACCTTGTAGTGATACATTTCGTTCGTATTTTCCAAAGTCTTGGGCTACAATTAATTCACTTCCAACATTTAGCAGTATAATTGAACCATCTTTTAAAGTTATTTCCTTGGCAGCCTCATGGCTGGATTTAAAAGTGATATCCGCTAGAGGTATTCTGCTGGCATGATAACTTTGGAAAATGATAAGCCCTGCGCTGATCATTAAAAGAAATATGGCTGCATACTTTATATACTGCGACCGCAATTTGGTTTTTCTTTGTTCCAGGATTTGCTGTAGTATATTATTTTTGATCAACCTACTTAAGTTATTTATCGCACCCGCATGGTTCAGGTATGGAGTTGAATCAGATTCTTTGCCCAGTTCTTCATACCAGTTTTCTACAGCCTCGGCTTCTTGTGGGTTTGCTTTTTCCTCAAGATATTTTTTAAGTACCGATTTTAATGCTTTTTGATTTTTGTGTTGTGACATCGTTACTATAGATATCACAGCTAAGGTAGTGGGGTACTTTAAGCGTGTGTTAAGCTTTCGTTAACTATTTGTGGTGAAGCAAGGCCGCAAATGCCAGGATATAAATAATTGTCCCCTCAGAATTGTATTTTCCTAACTTAAAACGTATTGCGCTTAAAGCTGCGCTGATATTGTTTTTAACAGTCTGTTCAGACAGGGAAAGTTTTTTTGCAATTTCCCTGATAGAGAGATCCTGTTCCCGGCTTAAGCGGTAGGGTAGTTGTAACCTTTCAGGCAGTTGGTTAACTTCACGCTCAAGTAAGTTTTGGAGCTCATTTATTAGCAACTTATCGTCCGTTTTTGTTTCAGAAGGTGCATTTAAAGCTGCCGATAATTTCTGCTCATCTGCAATAGTTATCCCTGGTCTGGAAAAATAATTGATCACCGCATATTTGGCCGACCTAAATAGATAGGGGGCAAGGCTATCTTTTTCATTAAGTGAAATGTTTAAGCGGTTTTTCCAAAGGCTAAGGAAAATATCCTGAACAATATCTTTAGCGTCTTCCGAATTTTTGATCTTTGGGTAGATATGTCTGAACAATTCTTCCCAGTATTTATCTATAATTGAAGTATAAGCCAAATGATTGCTGGCTTTTATCAATTCGAATAAATTACTGTCAGAGGATAGATTCATAACTGCGAGCAAAACTAGTCGCTAAGTATGAACTCCATATTAACTTTAAGTAAGGAATGATGTAGATTTCAGTGTCATGAACTTTTAATAGGTGAGCAGATCACATTATAATAAATTTCTTTAGCGAAAATTGTTTTATCCCTTTGAGTTGATTATGGAAACAAGTAATATCAGTATGACCCTAACGGGAACTCAATCTTTGATGGGCGGAATGGTTTTGCCCTGACTTATAACAGTCAAAACCTTCCGGTAACCGGAGTTAGCGGGTCAGTAAATATAACATATACATATGATGCGACTGATGAAAAACTCCGCAAAGTTAGCAATGGGACAATCAGGCATTACATTGATGGAATAGAGTACAATGGAAATTCGATCGATATCATCCATACCGAAACTGGGATAGCCAGGAACAGTGGTGGTAATTATAGTTATGAGCATAACTTAACCGATCATCTGGGCAATGTACGTTATACTTTCAATAGGCACCCAACTACCCTTGCATTGCAAACTCTACAGGTAGATAATTATTATGCCTTTGGGATGAGGAATACTGCTAGCGCAGGGGTAAATAAGTATACCTATAACGGCAAAGAACTACAAGAAGAGCTTGGCAGCTTGATTGTGGCGTGAGATTTTATGATCCGGTAATTGGGCGTTGGAATGTGATTGATCCACTGGCAGATAAGATGAGGAGGCATTCTCCATATAATTATGCCTTCAATAATCCAATCAGGTTTGTTGATCCGGATGGAATGGAACCAATCCCTTCCAGTGGAGCCGAAGGGAGTCGAACCTGTCGATTTATATGGCTGCAAATCAGTTGCTTACATTTTGTTGTCTGCCTTAAGACATTAAAAAACTCACCTTTATTTTTTTGAGTGCAAATTCTTAGGTTTAAAGGTAGCAAAATGATTAAAACTTTCAAAATCACTGCAAGCTGCACAGATTTTGAAAGTTTTCTTTTTTTATTGTTTTCATTTTTTTAAATGCAGATCAGGCTTAACTATTTTTTCTCTAGGTAAGGGGTGTTTTTTATCTTTTTGTAATGTTGCTTTTCCCCTTGCGCGTAGCTGTTTATATTCTGCCGGTTTGCTGGCGGAGAAGCGAGCTGAACATCAGCGTAAATTTATGGGCATTTGAGATCCTGATCCGCTCTGCCATTACCTGGTTTGCCGTTTTTTTTCTGATTTTATCAAAAAGTTTTCTATAATAGATATAAGCGAGATAAACACCATTTCTTGATGATCTGGGTAACTCGCGTATCCCTTCCAGTGCGGCATCGAATTCCGCTGCGATGTCCTCTTCGATCGCCCTCTTTTTTTCGTCAGAAAAATAGGATAGGTCAACACCTGGGAAGTATGTACGGCCAAGGAGATGAAAGTCTGCGTTTACGTCCCTTAGAAAATTGACTTTTTGGAAAGCTGAGCCCAATTTCATCGCCGACCCTTTCAGCCGCTCATAACTTGCACTATCGCCTTCGGTAAAAACATGCAGGCACATCAGGCCTACAACCTGAGCTGACCCCAGGATATAACGCTCATATTTTTCCGGCGAGTAAACTTCACTTTGTAGATCCATTTCCATGCTGTTGAGGAAAAGATGGATGAGTTCCAGCTCTATACTATACCTCTTGACTACCTCCTGGAAGGAATTGAGGACAGGGTTGAGGCTTATCGAGTCCACGATTGCTTCCAAACAATCCCTTTTGAACTTGGATAACAGGGATGCCTTATCATATCCATGGAAGCTGTCAACGATCTCGTCGGCGAGCCTTACGAATCCATAAATGGCATAGATAGGTCCCCGGATTTTTTTGTCTAGAAAATTAATACCCAGTGAAAAACTGGTGCTATATGTTCTGGTAAGGTTTCTACTGCACTCCGCAGATACTTTATCAAAGATTTCTTTCATTACTTTTTATACTGGTGAGAGACCACAACTGTGGCTCGGATAGATCTTAATGTGGCAATGTTATATACTTTATGCCAGTTGTTACAGTTTTCCAGATGACTTTTCGTGATGGAAATCTTCGAGCTTAAGCAGTAGGCGGATCAGGGCCATTTTTTCTGGGTCCGAAAGAGGCGCTGTAACGTTAGCAGAAGCGATCTTGATGTTTTCGATATGCTCTTTCAATTGCTGGCTGCCTTTTGGTGTAATATGAATAATCCTGCTTCTTTTATCGTTATCGGTGGTGTGCTGCTCTACCAAACCTTTTTTTTGCAACCTGTTTACGATCAGTGTACCTGTTGCTTTTTCATGGATATTTTGTTTAATCAGAGCGGTTTTGCTCATACTGCCGCCAGAGGCCAGGCTGATCAGGTAGATGAAATCATCGGGCGTGGAAAAAGAGGAGCCTGTTATAGCCGCTTTTGCATGGAATTTGGCATAACGGTACAAATGGACCAGTGAGGTATTGATCACGCTATCTGCAGAACGCCCCTTTGCTTTCCCTTCCCAAACGGGCTCATGGGCGCTGGCCTCCCGGTTTCCATTGCGGTCATTAAGCCAGCTGATGAATGAAGCCAAATCCGCTTTTGGGAGGTCAGTGCTGCTTTCGTAGGTTTTTACAAGTGCTATAAGTTCACTAAGAAGATTGTACATCATGATGGTATGGTTTATGTTTTTGACTAGAATTTTGTGTTCTGGTTATCTAATCGGCCGTCTGTCCGGTTTTAAGTATTTCAGCTACCACTAGATAGGCACTTTTTATTGCCCCGTTTATCGATCCGTTCAGCAGATAATCACCGCAGAGGTAGCATTTCTCATCTATTCGGATTATTTCCATATCCATTTCGTTCCTGGCAGTCCTATTATCAGGAAGGGCATGGGGGATAGCGTAGGTGGCCAACAGTTTCCATTGTTCGGCTCCTTTGTACCACTGCAGAAGTTCATTTCTCACCGCTTCTTCAAGGTCAGCCTTTCCGTGAATATTGGCTGTTATTACTGATACCGAAATCAGTGACTGCCCTTCAGGCGCGTATGATGGTGAAATTTGTTCCATAAAAGCGATATTATAGATCAACTGTCCACTGATGGCATTGAGTGCTATCCGTTTGCTGCGTACTGTCCTTTCCTCGGTTGAAAAATACATTGTTAAAGCGTCTTTTACCAGGTGCTTATCCATATCCTGGTTTCTTTGGGAAAGATTTTGGGTGCCCGTGGCGATAATGATATTATCGGCTTCATATGCTGCCCCTGAGTTTCCAAACGCCACTCCATTTTTTATATCTGTGATTTTCTCACCAACAAGAAGTTCATCTTGGTTTAGGCAACCGGCCAGTTGTCTGCTGATTTCGCCCATGCCGAGGGCAGGAACGGCAGCAGCCCCTTCACTAAGCATCTTAAATACGAATTCGAACATCCTGCTGGATGTCTCAAGTTTGTTTTCCAGAAAGATCCCAGAAAAGAAAGGCCTGAAGAATTTTGCTATGAATTTTTCGCTGAAGCCCAGGTCGTTTAAGTACGATAGTGTGCTAGTTTCTTTTTTTTGGAATATTTCTTCAACGGTGCTAAAGGAAAGCCTTAACTTTAACTTCAGTAGACGTAACTTATCGCCAAGGCTCCCGATAGGGGAAAAAAGGGTTCTGATCAGCATCAAAGGCTCCCTTAACGGATCCCCGATTTTATGGCTTCCCTGTTCATCGAGGATTTCTGCTCCTGGAAGAAAAGACCTGAGGTTAAGTTTTTTGTAATCCAACAGTTTTTTGGCCTCTGGATAAGCAGTGAGCAGTACCTGAAACCCGTGGTCTAGAATAAAGCCATCCTTATAGTCGCTTCTTATCCTGCCCCCAGGCACGTCTGATGCCTCGATCACCAGGATCTTTTTGCCTACCTGCTTTAGCAGCTTTGCAGCTGAAAGGCCTGCAATTCCAGCACCAATTATGATAATATCGAATTTTTCTCCTTTCATAACTGTTTTTGGATTTTTAAAATCGCTTAAGGGGAAGACCAGGCTTAGCATAGCTCAGTCTTGCAATATGCTGTGCTTCAAAATAGCTGTCCAATCCTGTGGTGGTAATAGTACCGGCCTTTCCGTGGTCGATATAACCATCAGTAGCAATTAGTGCATCATTCATGCTGATATAACTTATCTCGCCAATAACCAGAGTAGTTCCATTAATTTTAATGGGTAAGATTTCTTTCAAAGTCAGTGCAATCCTGATGGTGGATTCTGCAACGAATGGCGCATCGAACCCAGCTATAAAGAATTCCGTTAACCCGCATTCTACAAATTCAGAAAAACCGCTTGGGTACCTTGCGCTGGTCTGGTGTGCCTGCTCCAAAAAAGAACCAGTTACGTTGTTGAAGGTATAGAACCCTGTACGCTCGATGTTGCTTAAGGTGTCGTGATCTGCTGACTTTGGGCGGAAAACCATCCCGAGCAAGGCAGGAGAGGCTCCCAAATGAACTACTGAATTGAAAAGGCCAAGATTGCTATGCCCGTTTATTCCGGTAGTGCCAACCAGTTGCAGACATTTGTAGCCCGGAAGCGAGTTGATTAGTGTTGCCCGGTGAGCATGGTCCATCTGTTGTATTGTTTGTTGAGTGATATCCATATCCTGTTAGAGGTTTGTCCTTAAGCTGCTCATGCCACCATCTACCGCTATAACCTGCCCTGTTATCCAGCCGCTGTCTTCAGAAAGCAGGAATGCAATAGCGGCACTTATATCTCCCGGCTCTCCGTATTTTCCCAGGGGATGTCTTTTCGCCGAAGCTTCCATTTTATCTGGTGTATTAAGCAGTTTGGAGGAAAGTGGCGTATTAGTCAGGGATGGAGAAACTACATTTACCCTAATTCCGCCTGCGCTCAGCTCTGCAGCCAGCGATATTGCAAGTCCCTCAAGTGCGGCTTTAGCGGCAGCAATGCTGGAGTGGAAACCCATTCCTGTTCTGGCTGCTACCGAGCTAATGAATACAACTGAAGCTGAATGAACATTTTTTAATGATTTTAACGCAATTTGTACAGATAGGGCTGCACCTACAACATTCAGCCTGAAGTCTTCTATCAGGTCTTTTTCGCTTATCCTTGAAAAGGGCTTAAGGTTGATACTGCCAACGCAGTATACCAGTCCGTGGAGCTCATCGGGTAGAAAGGAAGAAAGGGGACTCATGTTGTCCAGCACATCGGTAGCTTGGTAGCGAACCGACGCTGGCCAGCTATCTGATCTAGTTCTGGATACGGTATAAACATTTACGCCCTCCCTGTCCAATAACTTTACCAGGTCGAAGCCGATACCCGAACTCCCCCCGATGATAAGAATGTTTTTATCCTTGAATCTCATTGTCCTATATATCTTAAAAATTCGTTTCTAGTAGCAGTATCCTTAAATTTTCCACTGAAGGATGTACTTATAGTCGAGCTGCCAGTGTCCTGGATTCCGCGTGAGGATACACAATGGTGGTTAGCATCAATCATGACCGCTACATCATCAGTTTCCATAACCCGTTTGATCTCCTCGGCGATCTGAACGGTCAGTCTTTCCTGTACCTGTGGCCTCCTCGAATAGTACTGTACGATACGGTTGAGCTTGGACAGGCCTATCACTTTTCCCTTGCTGATGTAGGCTACATGTGCTTTCCCGGTAATGGGGACAAAGTGATGCTCGCAATTACTGAAAACGGATATGTTTTTCTCAACCAGCATCTCACTATAGCGGTAATGGTTTTCAAAAAGGGTTGCAACAGGTTTGTTTGACGGGTTTAAACCACTAAATATTTCTTTAACATACATTTTAGCAATCCTGTCCGGTGTTCCTTTAAGGCTATCATCTCTTAGATCAAGCCCAAGGATATTTAGTATGCTGGTAAAGTGTTCTGATATAAGCGCAATCTTAGTGTCATCATCAATCTCAAACGCATTTGCTCTTAAAGGCGTTCTATAACGCTCTGGTTCGATTTCGTAATCTGCTAGGTTCTCTTCTGGCATATTTATTTATTTGTTTTTGTATATTATTATACTAAGTTACGATATTAAAGTATATAAATATACTAAATGTATGCATGATGTCTATTTGATACTAAGATTTTAAAGTTGGATGACCTAATATATTTTGGCAGGCTTACCCTTCATATTAGCTTTTGTATAAGGGCTTCATAGGTTGATATAATAAAAAAGCTATTTGGTATAATTAAGGAAAAAACTTTTACTACGCGGGGCTATATTTGACAATTGATGGCATATTTAGATTAGTCGAACTAAGCATAACTCATACGATTGAAGCAGCAGGACATTATAAACAAGGCCATTTTGATCAATTATCTGCTGTTGTTAGTAAGGAGACAACCTTGCGTTACAGCACTAGTTTTTCGTTGGGCATAAAATTCATCAACAAAGCACTAAGGCAACCCATCTATAACATTTACGGATTCGTTAGACTGGCCGACGAGATCGTTGATAGTTTTGGGGGTTTTGACCAATCTTCGCTATTAGCTGAATTTAGAGTTGATTGTTTCAAAGCGATCGAGCGCAGGATCAGTTCCAATCCCATCTTAAACGCATTTCAAAAAACAGTTAATGACTATAAAATTGAAACTGAACTGATCAACTGCTTTCTCAAAAGTATGGAAATGGATCTCTCGCCAGTCGATTTCAATGAGCAGCAATATGATCAGTACATTCTCGGCTCTGCACAGGTTGTAGGCCTGATGTGCCTGCAGGTATTTATCAATGGCGATAGTCAGATATACGAGCAGCTAAAACCATCAGCCATGCAGCTGGGATCGGCTTTCCAAAAGGTAAATTTTCTGAGGGATTTAAATGCAGATTATCTGCATCTAAAAAGGTCATATTTTCCATCTGTTGAAACCAGTACAAGAATACTATTGAACTAGTTTAAGGATTTATCTGTAACAGGCTATTCAGGCAACTTTTGGGAAAGGGTTTATCGTGAAGCAAAATGCAAAACTTTCCATGAATCGGTAATTTTCTATATTTACAAAAATAAAATAAGGATTTGTCAGACTCAACATTAGCCCAAACCGAACATGCATATGGCATACTAATCAAATTTTTTAATGGGATTTTTCCGTTAGACAAGGAAGCCGTGGAAGCTGCAAAACAGGTATTTAGCCTACGCAATTATAAGCGTAAGGGCCTGTTGCTTCAGGAAGGAGATGTGTGCAGGTTTTATAACTTTGTGATCTCAGGCTGTTTCAAACTCTATGGTGTAGATAATAATGGTGTGGAACATAATCTTCAGTTTGCAATAGAAAACCAATGGATTGCGGATTTCAATAGCTTTTATGAACAAAGCGCAAGCAGATTATTTATAGAGGCAGTTGAGCCTTCAACAGTACTTCAAATTGAACATGATGATCTGCTCTATCTTTATACCCATTATCCAAGGTTCGACCGGAACTTCCGGATTGTGATTGAACGGAAATTTATAGAACTGCAGGACAGGGTATTGCAGAACATCAGCTTTACGGCTGAAGAACGGTACCAATTATTTCAGCAAAATTTTCCTGACCTTATTCAAAGATTGCCCGGAACGCAGATTGCCTCTTATTTAGGCATAACCTCCGAATTTTTAAGCAAGATCAAAAAGAAGATTGTTAAAAAATAGTTGTGGTTTCCAAGCTGAAATGGTGAAATATGATCCAATGCGCTAATGGTTATCTGTCCTTAATTACCACTAAATTCCTGAAATACCCTTCTGTGCCTATATCGACCCAAAGACCTAACCCTCCGGTTTGATCAGCACCCATTTTCATTTTATTTACAATCAGGCTGGGGTTTTTATTTCCATTAATATAAAGTGTAGCATTTTCGCCTTTGACCACGATCTTCATTTTGATCCACTCATTTGGAGCAATGTCGGCGTAGGTTTCGAATTCTCCTAGATTGGTTTTTCTGGAATGATTGAACTTAAAATCAGGGTAGGAGAAATATTGAACCGATCTGTTTCTCCTGATTTGATTAGACGATACAGCGTTAGTTGGCCGCAGGTAAATACATTCAAATTTTGAATCATCACTGTTGATGTGAAAGGCCAGGCCGATGAATGCTCTTGCACTATCCGGTGCATTGGGTAGTAATCTCCCCATCACCTCAAGCTCAACTGTACCATTTCCGAAATTTAAGTTATTAATCTTTACATATGTGGGTTCATCCACTTTGATCACCTGAGGCGACTTCACCACCCTAATCGCATTTTTTCCATATTGGTCATCGAAAGTCAACTGGCTTAGGTGAGGGGTAAGATTTTCTTTATTAAGTGAAATTTTTTGGGCATATGCAGAGGAAATGCTCATGGTTACTATTAGTATCAGCCTTGCAGTATTGCTTTTCATATCGATTAGATCTTTGTTATGCAAATTTGAGTAATCAAAATAGCAGCAGCCAATAATATAGTTTAAGGAAAATACTTAAACTAGTTCAAGGGTATTTCTTAACCTTAGTCAAATGCTTCATTCTTCATCTATTCCCATCTTTGCTTGTCATAGGCCATCGGGTAAATTATACACCGGAATACCAGGCCATAAAATAAATATAATTAAAATGAGCACAGTAAACTTTAAAGGGCTTCTTATACTTTTATTTTTAACGTTAGCCTTTAGCCTTCAAGCTTTTTCTCAGGGCCAGCCGGCTTTGAGAGCGTTCATGCAGGCAGGGCCTTCACCTGAAAATGCAATTCCCTATGGTAATAACCCGAAAGCGGGACATTTTATTCAATCAGATGATGCTAAAATCTATTATGAGGTTTATGGAAAAGGTAAGCCCCTGGTTATCTTGCATGGAGGAATATTTGGTTCTACCTATGAAATGGGCCGCTTTATTGATAGCCTTTCCAAAAAGTTTATGGTCATTGCGGTTTCGACCAGAGGGCATGGGAAATCGGAAATGGGATCTGTTGAACCGAGCTATGAACAAAAAGCCAGGGATGTAAATGTGATACTGAATAAGGAAACAAGGGATAGCGCCATTGTACTTGGATTTAGTGACGGCGCTTATACCAGCTATTATCTGGCCGGGCAGTTTCCTTCAAAAGTAAAAAGTATAATCGCTATCGGTGCCGGTGTATGGGCAAAAGGAGAACGAATATTCAGCCTTTCAAAACAAATGGCATTTGGCCTGGATAGCCTGTACTATAAGCAGCAACTGAGCCTGATGCCCGAACCAAAGAAAATTGACCTGTGGTATACCTCCGTGAACCAATACTACAACAAACTGGAGGTAGGTAAAGAAGTATTTGAGAAAATTCATTCGCCCGTGCTCTTATTGGCAGGTGAACTGGATCAAAACGCACCCCTACAAACCGTTATAGATGCCTACCATATGATCTCAGTGGCTCAGCTTGGGATAATCCCAAATGCGCCACATCCGGCCTTTCTAGTCAATTTCGAGGCGGTATGGGCAGATATTGTTCCTTTTATTGGATGCAACTAAAAAAATAAAAATAATAAAACAAGATTATGAATAAGGAGAAAACCAGGTCAAGTAACGGAATAGGCTTACAGATATTCCAATAGATGGAGTTCTTCTTAAATCTCATTAAACACCCTAATCAGCAGCTATTGACGCATGATGATTTCTTTATTAGTCCAAAATTTTATTTTCGGAAAATCTTGGTTTTAAATAAAATCATACAATACCAAACCTCAGCTTCATTTGGCTAAGGCTTGGTAATGATATTCTTAATTGGATCTTCCTTTTTTAGTCAAGACTGTAAAAGGATTGAAAGAAATACCTACATTAAAGAAAAAGGTAGGATCGGGGCTGATTTCCAGCACTGGCGATGCAAAAGATTCTTCCTTTTTGAAAAGTCTGCCTGATGGGCTATACTTCATGCCCGTTTTGGCTGAAAGTACAAAGTACTTTCCTATTGCATGCTCATAGGTAAGTCCCGAGTTGATATCCAGTTGCCTATATTCATATCTCTGGGCTGTACCATCAATATCATATACGTAAAAAGAGGTTCTGTCCAGTTCTGTTCCGATAGAGGCCCTTCCGCTTCCAAACATATATTTGCGGAGATAAATGCTCCTTGGAAGAACGATGTCGGCAATAAGCCCGTTATTGAACTTATGTTCATAAGAAAATGTTGGAATTATAGGGCTCTGGGCACTTTGATCTATGTTTACGAGTACACCAGCAGTCATTTTTGTACGCTGATTGGCCTTCAAAACCATTGTTCCTGTAAATATACCTTTTATGCGCTCAAAATGTTTCTCACTTCCATCAACCAAAAAACTTGATGAATAAATCATCCTTTTTTTGAACAGGCTCGAGAAGTATGTAAAATTCAGTGAGCTAAAAAGATAACTGAAATTCTCATCGGTTCTGAAGGTCAAGCCTCCTGAAGCGGGCATGTTATCTGCTTGCGCCTTGGTGTAACGATAGCCAGCTGTTACGCCCAGCATCCAGGTCTTTCTCTTTATAAAATTCACGTTAGCACCGATCCTGGCCTGCGTAAAAGTATTAATCCGTCCGTTTGGCAGTGGCGTACCTTCGAGCTTTGAACTGTAATTGTAAGGTGCAGCGTGTGTAAACTCTATGTTCAGGGGGCGTGCTACTGCAAACTTATCTGCTGCAAAGGCAACCGTACGTCGGGCTATGCTATCTCTTTTCATTCCCGGAATGCTATCGGTTTTCTGGGCGAAACATTTGCTTGCCCCGATAAAAAGGATAGAGGCAAATAGGGTACTCTTTATTGGATTCATGATATTTATTTTAGTGTTTTTATAATTGATTGTGAGAAGTTGAAATAAAATACCTTATCGTATAAGGAGGTGACGTTGTTCTCATCTATAAAATTCTTACTGTCGTAGAAATAGTCGATAGAAAAGCTTTCCTCTACCAGTACAAACCATAGCTCATCAATCTTGGCTTTGTTCCTGAACGCAGTTATATTGGCTGCACTAAAGAAATACGTGTCAAAGAAATATTTGGTGTTGTAAATAAGGTCGCAAAAATAGATGCCCTTTTTTGTTCCTGCATCGTCTATGGTCATAATCTCATGTTCTTGGCTATTAACCAGTTCAAGATGATGGTCGTAACATTTAATAAAATGGCATAGATCAAAAACCTGGGTTATCCGATCTTCCTGCTGTTTATCTGTAAGCATGGTATTTTCCATGATCTCAGTGGTATGTTTTCGAAGCATCTTCGCTAAATCCATCGTTTCTTAAATTATAGACATGGGCAAAGAAAGCCTTTAATTGAATGCACAATTTCGTTTTTATACCAAACCTGTTACATTTTAGACTAAATCCCCATAGAAAATATTTGGTAGTCAATCCAGCCCGTTTGGTATAAATTGTTTCGCGGAGAATATGTATCATCCTATCTTTGTAACGGAATGAATAACTGGGATAAAATTAAATATGACCATGGAGACTTATCAGACACCAGGATGATAAGCTTTATCGTGGACAAACGCTTTAGGATACTGCGGCATTCAGTACTTCTGCTGGGTATGCTTATCATGATCTACTTTTCTAACGAGATCAATGAATTTCCAGGTTACTACCGCTTTTACCGCCTTGTTTGTGTTTTCGGTGCAATTGTAATCATGTGTTATCTGAACATGAATATTTTAGTTCCCCTGTTTTTCTTTAGGGGGAAGTACCTGATTTATATCCTTCTGCTGATTATTCTGGTTATTTCCTGCCTTTCCCTGGTCTCCCATATTTTTGACATACTTGCCCAAACAAAGGATTGGAAGGGGAACTGGAGGGAAGCGAACGAGGAGCGGAAATTCTATGAGGGAACCATAGTGGTAATTCCCATCATACTCGTCACCACCATGATCAAACTTTTTCAGCGATGGGTAAGGGATAGAAATAGTATAGCCGAACTGAAGAACATCACCCTCAAGATGGAGCTCAATGAGTTAAAAAACCAGATCAATCCCCATTTTCTCTTCAATATGCTTAATGGGATCAAATCACTTATCCGTACCGATCCGGAAAAGGCCGGGGTGGTAATATTGAAACTGTCAGAATTTCTTCGCTATCAGCTTTATGAGAATAACGAAGCACATACCATTCTCGGTGCTGAAATTCATTTCCTGACCAATTTTTTGGAACTGGAAAAGCTTAGAAGAGATAACTTTTCAGTCGAAATACAGAGTAAGACCGACCCTTCGGTCCTCAATAGTGTCTTTCTTCCCCCAAATCTGTTCACCACCTTTGTAGAGAATGCAGTAAAACACAGTGTTGATGTTTCAGGTGGTAAATCTCAGGTAAGGGTTGGGATTGAGGTTGTAGGGAAAAACCTCACTTTTACCTGTTCAAACTCCCGGGATCCGAACTATAGGCCACAGGATGAGAAAAACAGTGGTTTAGGACTTGCAAACGTTAAACGCCGCCTTGAACTACTTTATGCGGATCATTATACGCTTGATCTGCAATCGGGCAACCTTGAATATGTTGTAATTCTTAAAATTGAAGTATGAACTGCATTATAATTGATGATGAACCATTGGCAAGGGCAGAAATGCAAGCCATGGTGGAAGAGTATTCGAACGTTGAAATACTTGGGGTTTTCTCGAATGTTGCCACAGCACTATTCTTTCTGAAAGAGCATGCCGTTGATCTGGTATTTCTGGATATCCAGATGCCTATGATATCAGGCCTTGAGCTTGCAGCTATGCTCCCTGCAGAGACCCTTACTATATTTACAACAGCCTATCCGCAGTATGCGCTTGATAGTTACACGCTGGACGCAATCGATTATTTGCTTAAGCCCATAGATAAGGAAAGGTTGATAAAAGCGATAAAAAAGGCAGAACTTTACCGAACTCTACTCTCAGAAGCTACAACTAAAACTGTTGTTGAGGGAAATACCTCTGAATTCCTGCTCATAAAATCTGACCGGAAGTTTCATAAAGTCAATTTTTCAGATATCCGGTACATAGAGGGATTAAAGGATTATGTGGTTATCCATACCGTTTCAGGCAAGCTCATTACCGCGATGAACCTCAAGACCATCCATAGCAGAATCCCTGGGCATATCTTTTTACGAACGAGCAAGTCTTACGTGGTCAACCTAAATTTCATCAATGCTTTCGACCATAGAACAGTCTATATTGAGGATTCCGAAATTCCTTTGGGCGATGTCTATAAAAAAGATTTTTTTAATACCTATTCCGGGGGATCGCTAAACCTGGATGAATAGGGACTAGTACTCCCTTTCAAGGATACTTTTTTACCTCGAAGCGTTACACAGATATTAAGCAAGATCCCTCGGTATTTTTTTCTCTCATTATTCATATTCCTATCTATTTCAGCTACCCCAGGCATTTTTTCGTCCTGCCCCCTGTAATGAAAATTCTCAGTTATCAGTATTGTAGTAGGGCTGCAGCCTTGGTACGGCCGTATTTTCTGTCGATAATAAAACAATCGGTAACTCTCCAGCAATCAAACGGATAAAAAAGAGATAGCAGCTAATTGCCTACCTTTTGTATAAAAACTGGTCCATTTGGTATAATAAGCCAAATACGGATAGCTATGCCCAGTACTTTCGCCCATATAAAACATGGCTCCAAGTGGGGCCAGCAGTAAAATGATATGAGCAAAAAGAATATTGTATTAATACTATTAAGCCTTTGGTTAAGTGCCAGTGCCCAGGAAAAATGGACATTGAAGCGTTGTATCGAATTCGGATTAATCAACAATAAGAGCAATACGGTTTATGCCAATGAAAAGCTTGCCGCTGACGCAAGGGCAAGGGAGGCGTTATCGGATTACCTGCCCAAGGTTAGTGTAACTTCTACGATTGATAATAACCTAAAATTGCAGCAGAGTGTTATTCCAGCAGGGGTTTTTGGACCTAATGAACTGAAAGTGTCCCTTAGCCAAAAGTACAGTTCCAACGCAAGTGCACAGCTCGATCAGGTAATCTACGATCAGTCTATGTTAACAGGCCTTAAAGCCGAAAAGTACAACAAGCGGCAGGCAGCGCTGAATGTTGATCAAAACCAGGAAGCAATCATCTACAACATCAGCGGTGCTTACTTTCAGATCCTGGTGTATCAGCAGCAACTTGAACTCCTGAAGCATAATATCCAGACTTATCAAAAACAGATTGAAATATACCGCTTGCAGGTTGTGAAAGGTATTGCACTGCAAAAGGATCTTGATAAGGTAAGTGTTGATTATAATAATACCAATTCGCAGATACGTGTTGCCCAGAGCAATATTCTCCTTGCTGAAAATGAGCTGAAGTTTGAAATGGGATACCCCATTGGCGATCTGCTTGCAATTGATGATTCTACAAAAATGCAAATCCCGTTCGATCTTGAAGGTAGGCCCAATACATTTAGCCCATCATTAAGGGTAGATTATAAGTTATCTGAACTTAATATAAAAGTATTAGAAATCGAACAGGCTAAAATCAAAGCGGGTGGACTTCCTAAATTAACCGGCTATTTCCGTTATGGTGCTGTGGGTTTTGGGAACGATCTTAAAGGAGCTTATGATCAACTGCTCCCTTTTTCTGCAGTGGGCTTAAAATTAAGCTTTCCCATATTCGATTTTTTTAAGAGAAGTGCACAATATAAACAGGCAAAGATCAATAGGATCAACGCTATGGAAAACCTTAAGCTATCTGAAGGAAGATATAGGGTAGAATATGAAAACGCCCGCTCAAAACTCTTGCAGGCACAGGTCAATGTAGAAAATGATCAGCGAAATGTAGGTCTTGCCGAATCCGTACTAAAGGTAACCGATCTTCAGTTTCAAAAAGGTACGACCAACCTCACCGACTGGCTCAATACACAGAATGCGCTTAAGGATGCCCAAAATAGCTACCTAAAGTCATTATTCGACTATTATCAGACCCGTGTAGATATTGAAAAGGCAACGGGTACATTAAAAACTTTTTATAACTCACTTTAGCGCACGATGAAAAAAAAACTAACAATAACCCTGATCTGTATTGCCCTCATCTTCTTTTTTATGTTTAAGCTGGCCTCCAACAAGAAGAAAATTGAGGAGAAAAATACTCCTGTGAAAATCAAAAATGTAAGTATCCCGGTAACCATATCCCCAGTTATAGCAAAGGTGGAGGCGAATGGCCTGGTGAAAACTGGTGTGCTGGCCCCAATATCACAGGCGAAGGTACTTTCAGGAGCTAGTGGAAACATAAAAAGACTCCTGTTTAAAATTGGCGATCAGGTAACCACAGGCCAGTCCTTCGCCGTTATTGATACCAGGCTGCTTGAAATTGATCTTCAAAAATCATTATCCAATGTTTCAAAACTCAAGCGCGATCTGGAGATCTACACCGAGCTTCTTGAAGGAAATGCAGCCACGTTAGAAAAAGTTAATGAGATCCGACTGAACTATAATGATGCCTTGAGCCAGGCTGGACAGCTTCGTCGACAGATTTCAGATGCCACTATAAAGGCACCAACGAGTGGCGTTGTAGCTTCAAAAATAATGGAAGAAGGTATGTTTGTTACTGCTGGAAACGAGATTGCTTCGCTTGTTAACCTTGAAAAATTGAAAGTAGAAGTATTTCTAACCGAATCGGAAGTCTACCAGATTTCTCTCGGACAGGAAATTAAACTGAAAACAGACGTTTACCCCGAAAAACCTTTTCTGGGTATGGTTACCTTCATCGCTCCACAGGCCAACCAGTCTTACAACTATCAGGTGGAAATCACTACCGGCAATGATAAAAAATCACCCCTCCGTTCGGGAACTTTTGTATCGGCTGATTTTTCGAGTAAAATAGCAAAGCAAATCCTGCTTATTCCAAGAGAAGCACTTATTGAGAGTACACAAGATGCTTCAGTTTATGTAACGCAGAACGGTAGGGCAGTTCTTCGCAAAATCGATGTCGGCCAGGAGTATGGAAACCTTATTGAGGTAATCAAAGGACTTGGCTTAGGTGAACAGGTTGTTACCTCCGGACAGATCAACTTAAAAGATGGAACACTAATCAATATTACCAAATAAAGCACAGCAGAATGTCAATTACCGAAATAGCCATCAAAAGGCCATTGTTACTTATAGTTGTTTTTACTGTACTTGTTCTTTTTGGACTCCAGTGTTATCTTGGCCTGAACTACAATCTTCTGCCGAAAATCGAGGTGCCTACTGTTACGGTAAGTACCATCTATCCTGGCGCCTCTGCTGCGGAAGTACAAACAACAGTAACCAAAAAACTCGAAGATGCCTTTTCATCTGTGGAAGGGCTCGATCAGATCAATTCTACCTCGCAGGAAAGTGTTTCTGTAATCACTATTGCCTTCAAGAGTGGTACAGATATAGATAAAGCAGAGCGAAACGTTCAGCGTAAAGCAGATCAGGCACAGAATAATCTGCCTGGCGATGCTCAAAAACCCCAGGTTAATAAGGTTAACCTGGAAGAAACACCTGTAATCAAATCTGGCGTAACGGCCAGTATGGCCCCAAGGAAATTATATGATTTTGTTGATATCCAGCTTAGGCCAATCCTGCAGAATGTAACCGGTGTTGGCCAGGTAAATATTATTGGAGGGGATAAACGCGAAATTCAGATCAATATAAAGCAGGATAGGTTGTTACATTATGGCATTGCTATAGCGCAGCTTACCCAGGCGGTAAAAAATTCTAATCTTTCTTTTCTCGCAGGAAGCATCGAAACAAAGAACCAGCAGCTGTCCATCCGTTACGATGCCAATATCAGCTCGCTCGAGCAGCTGCGCGATATTATTGTGCTGCAGCGGGCCAATGAAGGAACTGTTTATTTAAAGGACCTTGCTGAGGTAGTAGATGCGACTGCAAAGACCACCGCCATTAACCATATCAATGGTATACCATCAATAGGTATACAGATTATTAAGCAGAGCGATGCCAATGCTGTTGATGTGAGCAAGCAGGTGAAAAAAACATTTGCCGAAATAGCGCGCCAATACAAAGCGCAGGACCTGAAGTTTAACATATCTACCGATCAGAGTGTATATACATTAAATTCGGCCGATGCGGTAATGTTCGATCTTATGCTTGCTGTAATTATAGTTGGGATTGTGATGCTCGCCTTTTTGCATAGTTTCAGGAGCGCTATGTTTGTATTGATTGCCTTGCCCTCATCTATAATCCCAACTTTTATTGCCATGTACCTCCTTGGTTTTTCACTCAACCTGATGACCTTGATGGCCCTCTCTTTAGTGGTTGGCATCCTGGTAGATGATTCTATTGTGGTACTGGAAAATATTTACCGCCACATGGAAATGGGGGCAGATAAGCGTAAGGCAGCACTTGAAGGCCGTAATGAAATTGGTTTTACAGCGCTGTCTATTACCCTGGTTGATGTTGTGGTATTCTTACCACTTGCCCTTGCCGGAGGAATGATCGGCTCGATCCTGAGAGAGTTCTCCCTCGTGGTGGTTATTTCTACGCTAATGAGCCTTTTTGTTTCATTTACCATCACCCCATTGTTGGCCAGCCGTTTTGGTAAACTGGAGCACTTGCAGGGTAATACGCTTTGGGGTAGGATCAATATTGGCTTTGAACGCTTTATCGATAGTCTAAAAGAGGATTACGCAAAGTTATTGGAAAAGGTATTGCGTAAAAAAAGATGGCTTTTGTCTGCAACGATACTTTTGATTATCGGTTCGATAGCGCTGGTTCCAACTGGTTTTATAGGTGCTGCATTCATTCCAAAAACCGATCAGAGCGATATTATACTCAATATGGAACTGGAGCCTACAGCAACAGTTTATAAAACCAATATGCTGGTGCAACAGGCTGAAAAAGTGCTTATGGCCCAGCCAGAAGTAGAAAAAGTATTTTCAAGTATCGGCTTTGTAAGTGGCAGCGTATCGGGGACTAGCAGTAGTGCGAATCTTGCAGAGCTGACCGTTTCTCTGGTGGATAAAAAAAGACGGAGCATGAGCGCTGAGGAGTTTGGTATCCTGGTGCAGGAAAAACTTAGCCGTGCCATTACCGGCGCTAAATTTTCTGCCTCATCAACATCTATAACAGGAAATGTGAGTAGTGCCCCGATACAGATTGCCGTTAAGGGAGTCGACTTGAAACAAGTTAGGGCGGTAGCTGAGGAATATAAAAGAATAGTGCTCGCGGTGGCCGGTACGCAATTCGTAAAACTTTCGGTTAAGGATAGAAAGCCAGAAGTAGATATCAGGCTCAACCGGGAAAAAATGAGTTTATTGGGGCTCAATGCAAGTCTTGTAGGCTCTACCCTGCAGAATGCCTTTAGCGGAAACGACGATAGCCAGTTTAAACAGGATGGAAATGAATACAACATCCTGGTAAGCTATGATAGTTTCAACCGTTCAAATATCAAAAATGTACGGAATCTACCCTTCGTCAATTCGCAGGGACAAACCATCTTGCTGAACCAGTTTGCAGAAGTAAAGGAAGCACTGGGGGAGACCACTTTGCAGCGTATTGACCGCCTGGGGTCAATAACTGTTCAGGCCAATGTGTCGGGCAGGCCAACCGGAACGGTTAGTAATGAGATCAAGAAAAAAGCCCAGGTAATTAAAATCCCAGATGGCATCAGCATCGAATTCCTTGGAGATGCTAAAAATCAGGGTGAGGCATTTGGGAGTCTGGGACTTGCCCTCCTTACCGCAATAATATTGGTTTATCTGATCATGGTTGCCTTGTATGAAAATGCAGTATATCCATTTGTTGTGCTTTTTTCTATACCGGTTGCATTGGTAGGCGCTTTTCTTGCACTTGCCCTTACCATGGAGACACTGAATATTTTTACCATTATAGGGATGATCATGCTTCTGGGCCTTGTTTCAAAAAATGCGATTCTTATTGTTGACTTCACTAACAAACTTAAAGAAGATGGATACGCTGTCAAAGATGCGCTTTTGGAGGCAGGAAAGGAAAGGCTCAGGCCAATATTGATGACTACCCTCGCGATGGTATTTGGGATGCTTCCCATCGCAATTGCTACTGGTGCTGCATCCGAAATCAAAAACGGAATGGCCTGGGTGATTATCGGAGGACTAACCAGTTCAATGATCCTGACATTGTTTGTAGTTCCAAGTATGTACCTCATCATAGACAGGCTGATTGTGGGGCTCTCTAGAAAAGTTAAACATTAAAATTCTATGAACCTTGAATCAAAAGAGGCCAATAATAAGCGTTTGAATTTTCGCTTGGCCAATGTCGAATTAAATAGAGGAGAGCAACTTCAGTTAAAAGCAGAGGATAACCTTCAGGCAAAGGAAGCTGATAATACATGTGTTTTGATCGTAAAATGCGGCTGTATTTTGATCGGTAGAGGCTCTGACCGCCAAGAGGTTTCCGAAGGACACACATTTATCACCAACGGAAGTGTCCAGCTGTTAAAGGTTGTAGCAGAGTGCCACTCTACATGCATCAAATTAATTTGTTTTGATACCGAAGTACTATTTTCGCTTAACCTATCAGAATCATTACTCTTAAACCTTCACTCCTGGTTTTTAGACAATAGCAATAAGTATTTTATCTCTTACAACGAAAATATACTTAAGGTAGCAGATTTATTGGAAACGGTGCTCGAAAACAATTTTGGCAATCCTATGAATGAAGAAGCACTTCTCTGTGCTTTTAAGGTGATGATCTATGAAACGATCGGACTTTTGCGAACAGATTATATAAACGTAAATTCCAGCCGCCAGTTACGTCTTTATTCTGACTTTTATTACATGCTCAGGAGAAATTACAGAAAAGAACATATGGTAAGTTTTTATGCAGACAAGCTCTTTGTTACATCAAGGCATCTCTCCATGGTGATTAAAAACCAAAGCGGTAAAACCGCAAGCGCATTGATAGAATCTTTTATAGTACAGGATGCAAGGAGACTGTTAGAGCGAAATAAACTTTCGATAGCACAGATTGCAGATAAACTTAATTTCAGCGATCAGGTACATTTTGGTAAATATTTTAAGCGCATAACAGGGCTTTCTCCAAAGAATTTTAGGAACCGTCTGCTATTGCCACAAGTCTGCTGACCCTGGCAGGTCAAAAGTTCAAACTTTTAAAATGAAATTAGGCTAGATAGGAGGGGATCCGCTGGTTCCTGGCCAATTTTAAGATTGTATAATTTTCCATTCCCGGAAATTAATCCGGGAATGAAAAAAATAGATTTTAGTCAAATAGCTCCGCGAGCTTTTTCTGTAGTTCATCCCCATGAAGGTTTTTGGCAACGATTATACCATTTGGATCAACCAGGAAATTGGCTGGGATTGCACGGATACCATAAGTTTTCATCGCCCCACCATCTATATTGGCAGGTGAGAGGAGTTGCGTCCAGGGCATTCCATCCTCTTTTATAGCCTTTATCCATTTGGCACGATCCTTTTCAAAATCGATGGATACTCTAATAATTGCAAAATTTCTATTCTTTTAGGCGTTATAAGCCTTTAATACATTGGGATTTTCGGCCCGGCAGGGATGGTACCATGATGCCCAGAAGTCGACAAATATGTACTTTCCTTTGATGTCTGTGAGCTTAACAATCTTGCCGGCGGTATCTGGCTGAGCGAATGCAGGCGCTTTTGATCCTACATCTGTAACTTTAGCACCCATAATCACTGCTTCAATGATCTTTCCATTGTAACTTTTTTTGAGTTCAGGATCTATTCCCGCCCATAGTGACTCTGCCTTTTCAACAAATACGTATGGCCCCATCAGTTCTGTTATCGCATCGATACTGAAATAAGACTTTGGATGCGTTTTTACATAGGTTCTTAACAGATCCTCCCTCTGCTGGGTAGTTCGATCAATTTCTGCCTTGAGCATTGCAGCCCTCGGCAGGATTTTTCTATCGGCGGCCTTTATTTGGACATATTCATCCCATAACGGTTTGCGCACCTTGGCAACTTTGTAATGGAGCCATGTAATTATCACACTAATTACAAAACCTGTCTCTTAGCTTTTGAAGTTGTGATTTCAACATGTTGAGGCCGATATTATTGAGAGAATGTTTAACTTCCGTTAGGTAATAAAGTCGACTTTTCCTAGTAGGATCGTTTGTCGCCGCTTGAGAGTCGACTTTTATACGCTATGTCGACAAATAATTGTATTTGGACATAGCGATAACTTATATGTTTTGTTAATGTTTTGATTTATAATATTTTGTGTTTTTGGATTGATGTTTGGCATTACATGTTGATACTAGAAATCAAGAGGTTATTATTATCATGCCTTTTGAATAATCCAGATACCTTCTAGCAGAGGGTATTTGACCTATATGGTATTTTGCCCGAAAGCTAAAATTGTAAATGTGTTTATATGTGTGGCGGGGCATTATAAACATTTAATAAGCACTTTTTTATGAATATTAGTATAACCCATATCAATACTGCATGTGTGTTACTGGAGATCAATGGATACCGGATATTGACCGATCCAACCCTGGATGAGGCTGGTGGTCTGTACTATCATGGCTTTGGTGCATTTTCAAGAAAAACTGAAGGTCTGGAGATAATGCCGGATCTGCTTGAAGATATCGACCTGGTCTTATTAAGCCATCATCAGCATAAGGATAATCTGGATGTAAAAGGTCGTGCATTTTTAGAACGGGCTAAGACAGTTATTTCTACCGTGCCGGCAAGTAAAGCAATTAAAGGTGTAACCGGCTTAAGAGAGTGGGAGAGTATTCTCTTAGAAACACCAAAGATTAAAGGGCTTAAGATTACTGCTACCCCTGCCCAGCACCGGCCTTCATGGATACCTGAATTTGTTTCCGGGAAAGTGATCGGTTTTATCATTGAAGCAGATGATCAGGAAAACGGGGTGATATATCTATCCGGTGATACGGTTTTTTTTAAAGGCATTGAAGAAATTGGTAAAAGAAATGTGATCGATATTGCCATTCTCAATGTGGGCGGAGTACAGTTCCGTTATTTGACAGGGTTGGGTAAATATACCATGGATGGACAGGGACTGATAAAGGCTTCAAGGGTTTTAAACCCCAATCGAATATTTCCGGTACATACCCGTGGATGGACTCATTTTAAGCAGGATGAGGCGGAGCTTAAGGAACTTTTATATGCTGATCCTGTGACAGCTTTCCGGACAACCTTTCTGAAAGCAGGAGAAAAATATAAGTTAGCCGATCATTGAAGACTATTAACCATTAAAACCATATCAAAAATGAAATTAACCTATTATGGACACTCTTGCTTTGCGGTGCAGGCAGGAAGTAAACACATTCTTTTTGACCCTTACATCAGTCCAAACGAACTGGCATCAGAAATTGATATTAGGCAGATCAAAGCTGATTATATTTTTATATCCCACGGTCATTTTGACCATATCACCGATGCAAAAGAAATTGCTTTGAACACAGGGGCCACGGTGGTTGCAACCTGGGAGGTTAAAGATTGGATGAATGCCAACGGCGTAGAAAATACGCATCCGATGAATCCTGGGGGGCAATGGGCTTTTAATTTTGGTAAAGCGAAATGTGTAATTGCCCAGCATTCCAGCAGTATGCCAGATGGCAGTTATGGTGGAGTGCCATGCGGTTTTGTTTTAGATACCGCTGAAGGTAAGTTTTACTATAGTGGCGATACCGCTTTAACAATGGACATGCAGCTGATACCCAAATGGACAAAACCGGATTTTGCAGTTTTACCCATCGGTGATGATCTGACGATGGGAGTAGAGGATGCTATTTTGGCCGCTGAGATGGTCGGGGTAAAGCATGTTCTAGGCGTTCACTACGACACTTTTGGCTATATTAAACTAGATCATGAGTGGGCATTTCAAAAATTCAGTGCAGCCGGTATTACTTTACACTTGCCTGTTATAGGTGAAACCATTGATATTTAATACCTCCAGATATTAGGTTTGCTGACCAAATTTTTGATAATAAAGAGATGGGCTCATTCGCTGGCTCATCTCTTATTTTCTAGCATATAAAGGGCTGGTTCTCATGGATGTGGATGTTCAGCCCTTTTGCAATGGCCATTCCCAGTCCCATATCTACTCTGAAAAAATGGCAAAGCTGTCTGGTGATAATCTCTTTTCTTTTAGGACCATCGATGCTGCTCATCGCATTGATGATATTTTCAATAAGGCTTTTTTGTTCATTTTCGCTCAATACTGTTCTATAGAAAAGTCCTGGCTGAGTGTAATGGTCATTTTCACCATCGGCGTTTCTCCAATAGTGGTCTGCTATATTGCTTGCCAATTCCTCTACAGGTCTTTTATAGCTAATATCCTCAGATATATCATCAAAGCTATTAGGGTAATAGTTGGGGCAATCCTCGCCATTGCTATCTGTCCGCATCGCCCCGTCGCGTTGATAATTCTGTGTCATGAAAGGGCATGCATTGACCGGAATGAGTTCATAATTGGTTCCAAGCCTATACCGCTGGGCATCAGGATAGGATAAAATTCTTCCCTGCAGCATTCTATCCGGAGAAAAACCGATACCGTCCACGATCCTTGATGGAGAAAATGCAGATTGTTCCACATCTACAAAATAGTTTTTGGGATTCCGATTAAGTTCCAGAATACCGACCTCGATCAATGGAAACTGTTTCTGACTCCAGGTTTTGGTAAGGTCAAATGGGTTAAAATCCAACAATGCACTCTGCTCTTCGGTCATTACCTGGATATTTAGTTTCCATTTTGGAAAATCCAGGTTGTCGATTGCGCTTACAAGGTCGCGCTGGGCAAAATCTGGATCCTGAGATTTCATGTTCTGCGCCTCAATAGCACTGAAATTCTTGATCCCCTGCATAGACTTAAAGTGGAATTTCACGAAAATACGTTTGTTCCCGTTATTATACATGGAGTAAGTGTGGCTCCCAAAACCGTGCATAAACCTGTATCCGTAAGGGGTTCCCCGATCGCTCATCAGGAACATCACCTGATGGATGGTTTCGGGATTGAGGCTGAAAAAGTCCCATGTCATCGTCGGATTTTTACAGTTGGTGTAGGGATCACGCTTCTGAGTATGTATAAAGTCTGAAAACTTTTTTGGATCTTTAACAAAGAAAATTGGAGTATTGTTGCCCACAAGATCCCAGTTTCCATCTTCTGTATAGAATTTGACGGCAAAACCCCGCGGATCGCGTTCGGTGTCGGCGCTCCCCTTTTCACCACCAACGGTTGAAAACCTTAAAAATACTTTGGTCTCTTTGCCCAGTTTATCAAATAATTTGGCTTTTGTTAAATGGCTGATATCCTGAGTTACTGTAAACGTTCCAAAGGCACCCGATCCCTTCGCATGTACCATTCTTTCAGGAATTCTTTCCCTATTGAAATGAGCCATTTTCTCGTGAAGGATAAAGTCCTGTATCAAAACCGGCCCCCTTGGGCCTACCGTTTGAGAATCCTCGTGGTTATAGTATGGGATTCCTGATGCTGTGCGTAATTTTTTCATGTGATCTGTTTTAAGAAGCGGGGCTGTTATCTTAACCCCCGCTAATGGAAATTGATTGTTTTGGACGTTATCAGTTTGTTTTTTGAGCAGGTTGATTAATTCCATGTATCCTCGTTAGCCTTTTTCTCAATGTCTTTGGCAAAGAGCGGGGTTTCTTCATGGTTGTGTTTAGCCGCATTTTTGAGCATTTCAGGTTTTACTAGCGCTAAATCTGTAATGCCTGCCTTTTCGAGCAGAATTTTTAAGTCTTCGGTCAAAAGCACAATGATGTGGTTCGAAAATTCGGTTATCTCATCGGATATCTTTTTAATCTTTAACTCCCAAGTGATGCCCATAGTGGCCCTCCCTAATGGTGAGATGGAATCAGAAATAGAGCTCACACGGCAATGGCCAGCTTCACTGATGTCTTCATGATAGTGCTGTACCAACAAATTATCGCCTACCATTTCTACATTGATTGATATCATTTTTCCATCATCTGTTACAGAAGAGCCGCCGGCAATATGGGCAGTTGAACAGGCCTGATATTCATGGTCTGTTAAGGTAAAAAGCCATTGTGTCAGATTGATTTTTTCTATTGGGGCATTGATCACTGTGGTAGAAGTGTGTTCTGCAAGTATTTCCATGTTGTTAAGATTTGATGCTGGCAATAAATTCATCAGTTGACAATAGCAGATGACCGTAACTTGGAAAGTTTACCTCGACGGTTACATCCACTTCTTGCATATTAAAGGCAGCAATTCCGTCTTTGATCAGGGTAACATGGTAGCCCAGTTCTACGGCATATCTCGCGCTAGAGTCGATGCAGGTATTTGCCCGCATGCCGGCAATTACTACGTTTTCTTTTCCGTGCATCCTTAGCAGGAAATCGAGATCAGTGTTCGCAAAACCGCTCGCCGTCCAATGGTTCTGGGCAACCAGGTCACCTTCCTTTGGAACAAGGTCGGGATGAAATTCCCCACCCCAGCTACCTTTTTCAAAGAGTTGATGTTTTTTGCTCCCCTGATGCGAAGGGCTTAAAAAGCGCCAGTTCAGATAGTCGCTCTTGGTGGTCTGTCTATGCGGGGCATAAATGACCTGAAGATGGTTTGCTCTCGCCCCGGTAACGAGTTTCTTCAGGTTTTCTATTAATCCGATCTCTTCAATACTGGCTCTTGTAAGCGGCCAGAGCTTTCCGCCCTCTGATAAAAAATCATTATAAGGGTCAATAAGGATCAATGCTGTTTTTTGTATCTGCTGCGAGGTCATAAGATTTTAGTTTTAGTGGTTAAACTCGATACTCAAACTATATGCCTTGTATTTAATTCGTTGTTTTTCAGTTGTTTATGTTTGTTTTTGGAGGCTTGTTTTTATCGATATTCCGTTAATAGTGTTTAAAATCGACAGCAAACGATTAGAGTAATGTATCAGATGCTAACTAAATCATTTCAGCTTTTGCACATAATAGCGAATCATCTATCGCCGATTAGCGGAATACCGTTGTTTTTGAAACAATGAATTGTGCTTAAGTTGCTGTTTATTAATTATTTATGTTTTTGGTATGCCAATCGCATTAAGGGTAAAAGAATATTTAAACCTAAAAACCTAAAGAAATGGAAAAAGAAATTTTATCAAGGAAAATCAAACTGATTATGGGCTTGGCCCTAGCTGTTTGGATGACTTTTTTTGCACTGAATGTATTTGCTCAAAATCCCATCAAGAATATCGTCTTAGTGCATGGGGCATTTGCTGATGGATCTGGTTGGGAGTCTGTTTATAAGCTACTGAAGAAAAAAGGCTATAATGTGAGCATGGTCGGAAACCCCAATACCGGAATGCCTGAGGATGTAGCTGCTACTAGCCTCGTACTAAAAAAACAGCAAGGGCCGGTTTTATTGGTAGGGCATTCTTACGGAGGTGCAATTATAACAGAGGCCGGTAATGCCTCCAATGTTGCCGGGCTGGTGTATATTGCAGCTTTTGTGCCCGATAATGGGGAAACACTGTTAAAGCTGTTGCAATCCGGTCCTCCCGCACCAAAGTCAGGAATATTGCCTCCTGAGAACGGCTATATCTGGTATGATAAAGCAAAATTCCATGCAGGATTCTGCGCGGATCTGCCTAAGGAAAAAGCGGATTTTTTAGCTGATTCACAGATTCCAGTCTCTGCTTCGGTATTCGGTCATGTGATAGAGAACGCTGCATGGAAAACCAAACCCAGTTGGTATATTGTTGCAACAGAGGATCAGACCATACCGCCAGATGCAGAAAGGTTTATGGCAAAAAGAGCTGGGGCAAAAGTGACTGAAATCAAAGCCAGCCACCTGGTATTCATGTCGCAGCCTGATGCAGTTGTTAAGGTAATAGAGGAGGCTGCAAAAGGCGCTTCAAAATAGTTGGCTTTCAGATCAAGTGCCTTACCTTCGGTTTTTAAGCTGAAAGAGGTTCCAGGCTATCTTCACTTTCCATTAATTTGATTGTTTTTAGATCATTATTGGAAAGTGAGGATATTGTGATTTTTGTTCCGCCCTCGGAATCAATTTTTAGATAAGCCTCCAATTGCCCGGTAAGGCCCTTTATCAATTTCATGCCCAGCGACTTGATGCTGCCCAGTTCGAAGTCGTGTGGCAGGCCTTGTCCGTTGTCGGTTATACTCAGTTCATAAAGGTTCTGGCTACAGTGTTTTAAACTGATAGTAATTTTTCCACGGTCCCCGGCTTTGAATGCATATTTTAAGGCGTTGGTGATCACCTCATTGACGATCAGTCCCAGCGGGACAGCCTCAGCTACATCAAATTCGACTTCGGTTATCTGGATATCAAATTTAATATTGTTCTTTACATCGAAACTCTCTTTTAGGTAGCGTACAAGTTCAGGGATATATTGTGCCATGTTAATGGCCTTAACATCGTCGGATAGATATAATTTCTGATGGATCAGCGACATTGCATAGATCCGGTGCTGACTGTTTTTGATTGCTTCGAGTGCATCATTCTCTAAGTAAGCAGACTGCGATTCGAGCAGGCTCATCACTGTATGCAGATTGTTCTTCACGCGGTGATGGATCTCTTTTAAAAGCCATTCCTTTTCTTCCAGCAGGATCCGCAGTTTATTGTTGCTCTGTTCTATTTTCACTTGCTGGCTCTCCAGCTGCCTATTGCTGGTTCTTTTTATCCGGTATAAGCGGTAGAGTAATAAAGTGAGCAGTAAAAGCATTAGCGCAGCACCGATGACAACTTTCTGCTGGAATTGCTGTTTTTGCAGGTTACTTTCCTGAAGTTTTGCATTTTGATTGAGCAGGTCGATATCCTTCTGCCTCAGCTTAAGGTCCGTCAAGTTCTGCTGTGTAATCAGGCCGGCTTCTTTTAGCTGTGCCTGCTGGGTTTTTGCAGTCTGGTAAAGCAGAGCTGCATTTTGGTTAAGCAGGCGGATATTATTGTCTTTGAGGCGCAGATCCGTTTCCTTTTTTTGCGTCTGGTACGCAAATTCAAGTTCCTGGGTATGCTTGTCTTTGCTGACCATATAAATAGAGTCGCTCAGGCGTTTACTGATCCCCAGATATTTATAGGCCGGTTGATAATTTCCCATAGCAGAGTCGATCCGGGATTTTAATGCGTAATACTGGATCAGATATGGGGTGTTGTTGGCCAGGGGATATTTTTCTGTATTCCTGATACTTTCATCGGCCTTTTTAAAATCTCTGGTAAGCGCATAGAGGCTTCCAAGGTCGTTGTATAATGAACCTGGGTTTGCCCTTTGCCGCTCGCCGTAGCGGATAGCCTCTTTATAGTTTTCTTCCGCAAGGTGATATTGTCCGAGCGCCCTGTAGCAGTGTCCAAGGGCAACATGGTAATAAAGTTTCGATTGCTCCATATCAGGGGGCAATTTGGTGCTGATGGTTTTTACGTAATTTAAGGCTTCACTGGGACGCTGCATGGCAATAAGGCATTCTGCGTAGCTGTTGATGATAGAATAGATCAATATTTTCATGCCGAAAATAGCATTGCCATCTATGAGTTTTCTATGGTAGATAAGGCTTTTTTCATAATTTTCGGTACGCTTATAGATGCTTAAAAGACCGGTATAAACAGATATCCTATCTTCCACACTAAGTTTTTCATTCAGGTTTTTTTCGGTCAGCTGTGCATAATAGAGTCCCTTGTAAAAATTTCCGCGGTTAACATACTCATTGCAGAAACTGCTGTACAGTCTTGCTTTGGAAGGATAGCCCGCGGATGGGGCATAACGCATGATGAACCCATAATGTGTTTCAGGATCCTTTTTACTGCCGTATTTATACCATTCGGCCAGACGCATGAGACGGTCCATAGACTGTTTGATGTAAACCGGTTTTGCCAGTACCATACTTGATTTTAAACTTTGCTGGTTCAAAAGTTCCGCAGAATCGAGAAAACCGGTATTTATCTGCCCTGGTTTTTTGAACGCAGCATACCAATAATGATCGCTCAGATTAATGAGCAGTTTTACTTTGGAGGTATCGCTGAGAACAGATAATATCTTATTTACAATGCCGATCTGATTCCGTTCCTGATAGCAGGAGGCGGTAAGTAACAATGTTTCGTTATAGCAGTGTTTATCTTTCAGCGCTATGCTAAGTGTTTTGGCCTGGGAGAGCAACAATACGGCGCTGTCAATATGCACTTTTTCTTCCCCGTTACGGTAGATATAAATGCTTGCCAGGCGTAATAGCAGATCCAATTTCTCTTGTTTAACGCTCGTTTCATTTATTTTTTTCCTGATGGATGGAATATTGGAAGGGCTGATTGGAAGATAACCGGGAAAATACTGGCCTTTAACCGTCAGCTCGTTTGCCAGACCGGTTAGTATGTCCATATACTTCATGCGTAGTTTATCGCCATTCTTGCGGTAACACGTCTTTGCTTTTTTATAACAGCTCAACCGCTCATTTTTTTCCTGCAATATACCCAGCTCATACCAGGTCCTACCCTGCAGATCGAACAGACTGGCCTTGTTGGCTTCGGTGAGTACTTTACGGTAGATACTCACTGCTTTGATGTCATTTCCCTGTTGGTGGCATGCAATTCCTTTGAACAGATCTGCTGTTAGTACTCCTTTTCTGTAATCAATTGATCTGCTGAGCAGTTGACCCTGTCTGCCGTAAAAATCGGCAGAGTCAAGATTACTGTTGAAACTGGCGCGGGTTTCATAAGTTTTGTATAAATAATAGTAGGCCAGATCCAATAACATGTCTGCCTTGATCCTGTTGTTGCCTGTTTTTGACAGGCGTTTAAGGATACTGTTGGCATCTTTATCTGAAATGGCAATATAAATGGGGTCTGCTGATAGTCTGATACCAAAAAAGACGAACAATATAATTAGTAGGTTAAGCTTAATTTTTTTCATTGGATTACTGCCAAAAGGCTTATATCAGTTTATCAGTTCTTCAATTTCTTTAGCTTTGTTTGTATCTGCCAAAACATTGTTGACTATCGAGGTGATCATTATCCTGGTTCCGTTCTTGCCCTTGATTTCCAGAATGCCTTCAAGTTGTTCTGTTAAACCTTTAATGAGTTTCATGCCCAGTGACAATACTTTTTTCAGTTCAAAATCTACGGGCAGTCCTATCCCGTCATCTTCGAGGATCAGCTGATAACAACTGTTGTCCAGCTTTTTTAATGTGATACTTACCTGTCCTTTTTCCCTGCCAAGAAATGCATATTTCAGTGAATTGGTAACGCCTTCGTTTATGATCAGGCCGAGAGGTACAGCCTCGGCAATTTCAAATTCAATAGGGTCAATATCCATGATGATCTGGATATTGCTCCTGATTTCAAGGCTTTCTTTAAGATAAACGACCAGATCGGGGATGTAAACGGCCATGTCGATTGTTTTTACATCATCGGATTGATAAAGTTTCTGATGGATCAGCGACATCGCATAAATCCGGTGCTGGCTGTTTTTGATCGCGTAAAGTGCGTCAGTTTTAAGGTAGGCCGATTGTGATTCCAAAAGACTGATTACCGTGTGAAGGTTGTTTTTGACTCTATGGTGCATTTCCTTTAGCAGCCAGCTCTTGTCAGACAGCAGGTCCTGTAGGAGTTGGTTCTTTTGTGTGATGAGCTTATTTGTTTTTTGTTTGGAGCGGAATTGTCTCCATAATAGTGCTATCACCAATGCGAACATGATAACCAGGGCAGTTACGATATTTTTGATCAGGGCCTGTTGCCTGATCTCGCTTTGGTGGAGTTCGGACTTTTTGTTCAGTAGTTGAATGTTCCTGTCCTTAAGTATCAGTTCTGCTTTCGTTTTCTGTGAGGCCAGTGCCGCCTGGTAGAGTTCGTTCTGCTTAAGTTTTGCCTCTTTGTTTAAAAGTGTTGCATTTTGTTTGAGTAAAAGGGCATCTTTACCTAGTACCTGAAGCTCACGGTCCTGGGTATTTAGTTGAGCCTCTTTTATAGCCAGATTGGCTTTGTTTTCCTTAACCTTAAAACTGAGCTCCATACTTGCGAGCATTTTTGTCCTGTTTTCATTCTGAAGAGAATCACTGATCGATTTATACTTTTTATAGTGTGATAGGGCACCTTTATAATCACCGGCAATGGAGTCTATCATACTTAATCTGAAAGCGATCCTTGTAGGTGGACTGATGGATCTGCTTGCCTCTAAGTAATAAACCTTAGCTTTTTCATAATCTTTGAACTGGAAATAAAATTCGGCCAGCGATGTATTTACTGTAGTTTCCCAGGCAGGTTTTTTATTCGCTTTGTACATATTTACCATCTCCTTCCGAGTTGAATCTGCCTGCCTGAACATATTGGTTATGGTATATAGCCGCAGGAACATTGCGGTCGATTCAAACGTATTTTTTTCAGATTTTGCTGGATACTTTTCCGTAAATACGATATAGTTATCAAGTGCCGTCTTTTCCTGCTTTGAGTCTATGAGGTTGTTGGTGATAAGGCTCATGTTGTAAAAAAGCCAGTTGATATTCTTTTCCCGCTCAAATATGATTTGTGCCCTGACCAGGTAATCTGTTGCATCTTTACTATTACCGGTCACACGATAGCAATTGCCAACTATCGAGTAGGATATCGCTAAATCTATATCTTCTTCCTTTGTGCTTTCAATGGCCATCAAGCCATATTTTAGTGCTTCAGTTCTGTTTTTTAGTAAATTGTTCAGCAGTGCCAGGTAATTTAATACGCCTGTTATCTTTTTATACCTGAGGGAACTGTATATATTCCAGGCTTTCATATATTCATCCAGGGCGGGCTGATAGTCAGTTTTCTTATAGTATACCCATCCTTTCCATTTGTAGATTGAGGCGAGCCTGAGCCTGTCATTGCTTTGCTTTAGGGATTCTTCTGCCTTGATGAGATATTTTAGCTTGGCTTCCTCTTTTGCTTCCAGCATGGCAGTTTCAAACCATGCCCAACCTTCAAGATCCTTGAGGTTCGCATTGGCCCCTTCTGATATCACGTTCTTTAACAAGGAGCCTGCTTCCCCGTGTCTTTTGGTCTGGGCAAATGAAATAGCCTTTAAGATTTCCGCTTCCAGAATGCCTCTTTTGTACTGTAGGTTTTGATTGAAAACCAGTGCCTTTTGAATATAGACATCCGCATTCTTTTGATTATTAGGTTCTTTTTTTTCGGTATATAAATAATAATGGGCCAGGTCAAGATATAACCGCGAGCGTTCCTGACTGCTTTTGGTCGTCTTTAGTTTATTAAGGGCCACTTTTGCCTGTTGAGGACTAAGCCCTGGCAATAACGGATCAATCGCCTTTGCGTTGTTGACCGCAAAAAGATTGACTGATAGCAGTAGCAGAAATATCGGTGATCGCATATTATTTAATTTAAGACAATCTCGCCGGTCGGATTACATTTCCTATGCCACAAAGGCTAAAAAAGATACGCAGAGAAAAATCGCCTGTTCAAGGCTCCGAATAAATTTCCATTTTGCGGTAAGCCCAATAAATTATGGGCCTGAAAATAAATCGTTGAGCCAATGCCAGGTGCCATGGAGGACTTTGAGCATCTTACCTATACTAGTTTTTTGTCTGTTCCGGTTATAGTTTAAAAATAACAATAATTTTGATTAAAAAGAGATCATTTCCAAAGTTGTTCAGAAGGTTTACACATCGGCTGAGATATGAATAGCGATATTTCGACAGTAGATCCGGGATTAGCGAAATATCGATTGCTGGGACCATGATTTTTAAGGGCTGGGCCATTTAAAGAGCCCTTTTGTGATAAGGCATAGGTTTTGTCTTAATGGTTATGTTAAACCAATCACCCTAACGATCATGAAAACAAAATTCCTTTTAACCTATATTTTCTTGCTACCCTTATGTTTTTTTAATGTAAGGGTCCTCGCTCAGGATAAGCTGGCCCGGACAGATAGTATCTGGGTCCGGTTACTTCCGAAATATGATAGCGTCAGTAATTTCCACCGGAAGCTTTTTGGGGAAAATTACAGGAAGGAATATGCGCTGGAAACCAAACTTCCTGTTATCCGTTTATCAAATTTTGCGGGAGGTTTAAAGGCTGTTCAAAGAGGCGGGGGCAACCAATAGAAATCCATCAGGCTTTTAGATACCAAGGGCGATGAATGGGTATTGCGCAGCGTGGAAAAATATCCTGAAGTCTTGCTTCCCCCTGCGTTGCGGAAAACTTTTGCAAGGGATATCATCAAAGATAATATGTCGGCCCAACACCCTTTTTCCGCCTTGGTTGTACCTGTTTTTGCCGAAGCCATCGGTGCTCCGCACAGCAGTCCTGTTATCGGCTGGATAGCCTCTGATCCAAACCTTGGCGAATTCTCCGCGGATTTTGCAAACACGGTAGCACTGGTGGAGGAACGGGAGCCTATGGGTAAATCTGATAATACCGCTAAAATGCGCCAGAAACTTATTGAAGATAATGATAATACCATAAACGCAGTGTTGCTACTGAAACTCAAATGTTTGGATGTGTTGCTTGGCGATTGGGACAGGCACGATGACCAGTGGAGGTGGAAGCCATTAAAGTCCCCCAAAGGGATCAGTTATATCCCTGTCCCAAGAGACCGTGACCAGGTTTTTTACCGCTCAGAGGGTAAAGTTCAGCGTTATGCCCAGTCTTCCTGGTTTTTGCCGATGATGCAGGGATATGAAAGGGATATCCGGAACATCAACTGGTTTTTATGGGAAGGAAGGGAAATCAACAGCCGCTGGTTTAACGCGCTTGATGAAAAACAGTGGAATGAGGTGGTCAAAGAATTTTGTGGGCTCATGACAGACGGACTTTTTGAAAAAGCATTAAAAAAACTACCTGAGCCCGGTTATACGTTAAAGAAAAATGAATTGCTTGATCAGTTAAAAAGCAGGCGGCAAAATATGCCCAAACTGATGAACGGTTATTATCATTTCTTCAACAGCATTGTTGATATAGAGCTGACTGACAAAAATGAGCTGGTAGAGATTGCCGATAGTGCAAACAGAAACCTTTTGGTTAAAGTATTTAAGCTCACAAAAGAGGGAAATAAAGGTGAGCTGTTCTATCAGCGTAATTTTGTTCCTGCCATTACCAGGGAAATCAGGCTTTATCTGCATAATGGTAATGACAGGGTGAAATTTAATAACACCGCGTCAGATATCAAAGTGAGGATAATTGGGGGAGATGGAGGGAAGGGATATGGTATTGAGAAATCAAAAAAGGGCATTTTACTTTACGATTCAAAAAAGCAAGAATACAGTGGCGCTGATTCTGGAAAGCTTAGGAAATATCTTTCTTCCGATTCGGCCAATCTGGTATATCTGCCGAAAGATTTATACAAAAGGCATTTTATCACTCCAAATTTTGGCTTTAATAACGATGATGGGCTGTCAATTGGATTGGGACTTAATCTCATCAGGCCAGGGTTTAGAAAAGTCCCTTATGGAAGTTCTCAGTCTTTTTCATTTTTGTATGCATTTGCCACAGGGGCCTTTAAATTTAATTATATAGGGGAGTGGCTGAAGGTCATTGGAAAAGCTGATGTGGTAATTCAGGCCAATGTTTATGCGCCCAGCAATACGCAGAATTTTTTCGGTCTTGGAAATGAGACCTTTTTCAATGAATCAGGCAATAACATTTCTTATTACCGTGCCCGTTTCAATCTTTTTGAAATAAATCCGGCTATCAGGTGGAAAGGTAATAAGGCAATGGTCAGCGCTGGTCTTGCATATCAATATTACCGGTATGACCCAACTGAAAACACCGGGCGCTTTATTGGTGAACCTTCTTTATCGCATTCTGCAGATAGCGCATCTGTAGACCGGGACAAGATGTTTGTGGGAATAACATTTAAGTACAGCCTTGATACCAGAAACAATGGTACACTGCCATCAAAGGGGATTTTACTTGATTTAAAAATAGTTGGTTACAAAGGTCTGAACGGTTATTCCAATTCCTTTGGCCAGTTTAACCCAAGCCTGAGCTATTATCAAAAAATAGGGCCTAAAGGAAACCTTGTTTTTGCTGAAAGGATCGGAGGAGGGATTGGCGTAGGTAAACCGGCCTTTTATCAGGCCCAGTTTTTGGGTGGGCAAGGAAATTTATTGGGGTATAGGCAGTTCAGGTTTGCAGGGGAGCAGAGTGTTTACAACAACCTTGAGCTGAGGCTTAAACTTGGTGATTTTGTGAATTATGTTCTGCCCGGGCAATTGGGCCTTGTGGGACTTTACGATGTTGGCAGGGTTTGGAAGCGTGGCGAAAAATCTGATGTTTGGCATCATGGGGTGGGAGGCGGTTTTTATTTCGCACCCGCATCGATCACGGTAATCCGTTTGCTCGCTGCCTATTCTAAAGAAGGCTGGTATCCTTATTTTGGTCTGAGTTTCAGGTACTAACGAAAAGCCGCTAATTTACTGGTTAAATTTTGCTATTTCGACAATATATTTTATCTGTATTTATGTATCTGATTGTCTGTTAGTGTTTTATGATGTAGGTATGTCTTTTGCTGTACCCCAGTATGTCTAACTAATTCTAATGGTGATGAACAATAAGATATTTGGAAAGAAATGCGGGTTAAGGGTTTCTGAAATGGTTTTGGGAACTGGCAATTTTGGTACACGCTGGGGTTACGGTACCCAGGCAGATGAGGCAGAGCGGATATTCAAACGGTATATCGATATGGGCGGGAATTTTATTGATACCGCGGATGGCTACCAATACGGAGAATCAGAAGAGCTGCTTGGCAGGTTTATTAAAGGAAATAGGGAAAATCTTGTCCTGGCCTCTAAATTCTCTACTGGTGGCTCTGGTGTACAGACCACCGGAAACAGCAGAAAAAATATTGTTTATGCTGTTGAGCAAAGTTTAAAAAGACTCCAAACAGACCGTTTGGATATTTATTGGGCGCATTTCTCAGATAACCAGACACCGATCGAGGAAATTTTGCGGGCCTTGGATGATCTGGTCCGTTCGGGCAAGATCCTATATTGTGGATTTTCCAATTTTCCCGCATGGCGCATCGCTGTAGCCTCGCTCATTGCCGATATGAAAGGCTGGACACCTGTAATCGGCATCCAGATCGAATACAATCTTTTGGAACGCACCGCAGACCGGGAATTGTTGCCCATGGCAGATGCGTTGGGACTTGGTGTTGCCTACTGGTCTCCATTGGCAGGAGGTACATTGACCGGCAAATACCGGAATCAAAACCTTGCTGAAGAATCCAGGAAAAAAGCCTGGGGAGGGGTATTGGTAAAAGGTGAGAACAGCCAGCAGGCCAGCCAGGTTTTAGATGCGCTTGATGATGCTGCGAAAACATTGAATATCAATGTAACCGAGCTGGCATTGGCCTGGTTGAGGCAAAAGGATAAAAGCAACGGAATTTACAGCTGCACGATTGTGGGGCCCAGAACACTGCCACAGCTTGATGTTTACCTGAAAGCATTAACCGTTACTTTGCCACAGGAGATTATAGATCAGCTCAATCTCGCCAGCGCTGTTGCTTTAGGCAGTCCACATGAAACTATTGCGGAGCAACAGAACAGTATTTTTGGCGGCAATGCTATAGAAATCAAACATAAAGTATATTAGTTCATCACGCTAAATTTGCCGATTTAGCGTGATGTAGTTTAGCTCAACTTGGTAAAGGCAGCGATATATCTGCTTGCTAGTTTTGGATATTCATGCTGTGGACCATGACCTGAATTCGGCAGGATAATAAACTGCGAGGTTTTCCATGTTTTGATGATCGGAAACCAGTTTTCTACCGGGAAACTGGGATCGTGGTCACCCATTAAGATCAATATCGGGATTTTGGTGTGTGCCAGTTTTTCCCTGGAGTTATAGCTGTCTGTTTTGAAATCGGCACCTCCCATAAAGTAATTGTTGAACAGTTCCGGCGGCACCATTACGCTTAAGTCTGTTTTTCTGGCTGCTATCCTTTCATTCGATTTTTTTGCGGCCGCCACGCTTGACTGCGAGGCCGGTTCAAAAAACAGGACGATTTCATCATTCAGATCGTTTACCGGTTTAAGCGCTGCGTCAAAAAAGACCTGTTCCGGCGGCGTCCCGTTTTCTCCCGGTGGATTTGAGCCGATGATGATCAAATGGGAGATCATCTCGGGGAAATGAGCGGCAAAAGTCTGGGCAACGGTTCCGCCATAAGACCATCCGCCGAGGATAAACTTTTTCAGTTTCAATGCCTCCGCAAATGCTTTTACTTCCATTGCCACTTCCAGGCTTGTGGTAGGCAAGCTTCCGGTGGACAGGCCGATTCCCGGATAATCAAAAATGATTACCTGGTGTTTTTTCGCAAGATTGTCCAAAAACAGGGGGTCCCAGGTGTCTAAAATTCCCCTGAACCTATTGCAGAGCAGGATGGCTTTTCCCTCGCCAAGGCTACGGTAGGCAATTTTGTTCTTTCCCGCCTGGATATATTGGTTAGGGATTTCAACGGCAGTTAACTGTGGTTCTTTAATTGTTTTCATGTTTCGGTTTTAATTTTCACAATGCCTCCCAATTCTTATGCCGATTGTTTATGTTGCTGTTAATCAATTCGTTGTGTTTTGTTGGTTTTTCTGTTTAGCGGTATTCCGTTAAAGTATCCGTTGGATATATAACCTGATCAAAGATTAGCGATATTTCGATAAATGAGCAGTTTGTGTATTCTGTAACTGATTGTTTTTTAGTTGTTTATCTATTTGGCATGATGTTTAACTCCTGCTTGATAAAATTATCAACATGAACAGCCTTTTAACCAAACAGGTTATCGATCTGCATGCCAGGGGATATCATCTCGATTTTGCAATAACGGCCGATTACGGGGTGCTCTGCATACAAAGCAATTCGTTCTTTCTCAGTGAAGCGGTTGAGCTTAGGCTGGCTGCGCAGGGTTTTGATCAGTTGAGCTGTTGCCAAAAATATGTTTATACAGTAGAAACCTTTACTGGTGAACAGGGACTATTAATGGCTGATGTTGTTTTCTGCGGTAATAGATAGAAATAATGATTTGTTCACACGATAACCAATACAAGTTATGACCGTTTTTTCTGATCAGCAATGCAATATCCTGTTATCAGTAAGTACCGATATCGCCAATATCAAAGGCAAGGAAGCGCTTGTCCATTTAATCAATAACAGGATCAAACCACTTTTAGGCTTTACCGGCTTTACCATATTTACTTTTAACAATCCAGAGAAGGTATCCGAAAATTTTGTGTCGGATCCCGGGGATAATTTAAGGCGGCATCCGGATTATGATAGTTTTATTACCACCGGTTCAACGGTCAGATGGGAAATGCTCTTAGGGCCCGCAGAAGATCAGGGCCCGATAGTTCTTGATCTTGGGGATGCGCCCTTAGCCTTGAGCCGCTGGGAAGTGAAGATCTTTCGTGATTCAGGTATCGTGCAGGTGGTCTGTGTGGTGCTGCAACAGGCGGGCGAAAAATTCGGGCTGGTCAAGTTTTACCTGGAAAAACCTTTAGATCAGGATAAAGGGATGCTCAGTCTGGTTTTGGGAGCAGTTAACCAGATTGCCGTTGCCGTATCAAACATCATTTATCTGGAGGAAATCAAACAGCGGGAAGAAGAGAAGGAAATATTGCTGTCCTTTAGTAACAGCATGGCCGCAGTGAGGACCAAGCATGACCTGAATGCCATCATCAATGACCAGCTGAAAAAACTCTGCAACATCAGGGATTATGTGATTTCTGTGATCCACGAGAATGGAAAAACCCATGGTGGATTTATCTATAACTTAGATGCAGACTACATCAGAATGCCGGAATTTACCAAGGCGCTGAATACTAAATTTGACATCAATGATGGGGTTTTTGATGTGTTTATGGTTTCGGACAAACCTTTTATTTTCAATATCGCAGCGCTGCTCACGCGCAAGGATGTACCGGGGTATATCAGGTTTTGGCACGGGATAGGAATCAGGACCGTTATCGGCATTGCACTGACGCGCTACAGCGAACCGATCGGCGTACTGTGGATAGAGCCTGAAAAGGCCGAGACATTTGATGTGTTTTATAGCAGCCTTTTTAGCGGAACGGTAGTGCAGCTTTCCATTGCCTTATCAAATATACTGGCCAATGAAAAAATAGAGGACCAGTTAAAGGAAATTGATGGTTATAGGCTCAAGCTCATGGAAGAAAAATCATATCTTCAGAATGAGATCGAAACAGACAATAACCATAGTGAGATCATTGGCTCAGGTGAAGAGATGGCTGAAGTTTTCCGGATGATCAGTCAGGTATCCCCAACAGATAGCACGGTTCTTTTGCTCGGTGAAACAGGTACAGGCAAAGAGCTTGTTGCAAGGGCAATACATGGAAATTCAAAAAGAAAGGAAAAACTGATGATCAAGGTAAACTGCGCCGCCCTGCCCGCCAATCTCATCGAAAGCGAACTTTTTGGGCATGAAAAAGGGAGTTTTACAGGCGCTATGGAAAGACGGACAGGTAAATTCGAACTGGCCCATCAAGGGACCATATTCCTCGATGAAGTTGGAGAAATGCCATTGGACCTGCAGGTTAAATTACTGCGTGTACTGCAGGAACGGGAAATTGAGCGGATCGGAGGTAAGGGGGGCATAAAGGTAGATGTAAGGGTTATCGCCGCCACCAACCGTGACTTGCTAAAAGAGGTTGCCAACGGGATGTTCAGAAGCGATCTTTATTACCGCCTGAACGTTTTCCCCATTACCTTGCCGCCTTTGAGGAGCAGAAAGGGAGATATCCATGGCCTGGCTAATTTTTTTATTGAAAAGTTTGCGAAAAAAACGGGCAAAAACGTGGCCACATTCAGTGAGAAAGTTCTCCAGGACCTGATAGGTTATCACTGGCCAGGTAATGTAAGGGAGCTTGAGCATCTGATGGAGCGGAGCGTGCTGCTTTCACCGGGACCGGTGATCAAAGAAATCCATTTTTCCATTACGCAGAATAGGGGCAATGAAAAGAAAGCAGGCCATGACCATATCAAAACAATAGATGAAAACGAGCGGGAGCATATCTTAAATGTACTCAATAGGTGTGGAGGGAAGGTTTTTGGGCCGCATGGTGCTGCAGTCAAACTTGGTGTCCCTGTCTCTACGCTTAACTCCAAGATAGCCAAACTAGGCATTGTTAAGGAAAAAGTTGTTTCCGTTGGGAAGGGTTAAAAACTAAAAGCCCCTCCGCAGGGCTTTTAGTTTAGTGATTGTTAAGCCAGTCAATAATAAAGTCTGTTTCTTCCCGCCAGTTGGCGTGGTCCATTGCCAGATGGTTTTTGTCAGGATATTCTTTATACTCCCTGATCGAGCCTGTGTGGCTATATTTTTTGAAATTGGTATAGTTCAAAGATGGCGGTATAATGTTGTCTTTGGTACCCGAAAGGAACAATAAAGGCACGTGCGGTCTTTTAAAATCTACTTTCCCTTGGCTGGACAGTGCGCCCCTTGCTGCCCGTTTTGATTCAGGTATCACCAGTTTGTTGTACATTTCCTGTTGATAGGCCAAAGGCATACCGTTTGTAAAAGTATACTGCCAGTGTTTAAAAGACATCAGATAGGTTTTGTCTGCCGAAGTGAAAAGCCCCAATGAAGGCGTTACCCCTTTTAAAAAAGACCATTTAAAAGACAGTACGCCCTGCGGCGGAACCGAGTGATATATCACTGCTGCATCAGCCAGCCCTCGCTGAACCAATAGCTGGGTAATGAGGCCGCCCAATGAATGGCCGATGATAATGGGTTTCTCTGGTAAGGCATTGATGATGTTAGCATAATTGTCCACCACCTGCGTCAGGTTCAATGAAGCAATTCTGGCATCAGGCTGCCTTTTCCTGATTTCTGCCGGAGGATCTTCCTTAAAGGGCCAGGAGGGTGCAATGGCCTTATAACCTTTGCTTTCAAAATAGGTAACCCATTTGTCCCAGCCAATGTGGCTCACGAACGCCCCGGTTACAAAAACGACTGTTTTTGATTTTATCGATTTCATTCTGTTTTTTTTATGATCTTTCTTTTGATGTTTAAGAAATCTCTGGTTTGAGGTATGCTTTAAGTTCAGCTGCGGCGTGTAGGAAGAGGGACTTTGATTGTGGGGTATCAGATAAGGGGTTTAGCAGACCGAAATCGTGAATTGCCCCGGCATAGACCATTGTCGTTACCCTGACACCGGCTTCATCGAGTTTACGTCCGTATGCCAGACACTCATCATAAAAAATATCAGCCTCACCGACCTGTATCAGCGTGGGCGGGAGGCCCGTAAGCTGATCTTTGGTGGCCAGTAACGGTGCTGCATAGATCTCCTTTCTCTGTTCATGGTCAGGGATATAATTCTCGTACATCCAGGTGATGAGTGGCGTGGTAAGAAACCTTTCCTGTCCATATCGCCTGTATGAACCGGTTTCAAAATCGCTGTTTACCGTCGGCCAGAATAAGATCTGAAGTTTTATTTCAGGGCCATCGTTTTCTTTTGATTTCAATGCGGTTACTGTCGCCATATTTCCCCCTGCGCTGTTTCCTACCAATGCCAGTCGTTTGCCATCAATGCCTATTTCATGCCCGTGTTTCGCAATCCATTTAGTGGCCGCAAAAATTTCATCAGGTTGTCTGGGATACTGCGCATCGGGTGCGGGAGTGTAATTGATGAAAATGCCGCTGCAGCCTGATAGTATCACCAGGTCTCTCACCATGCGTTTATGAGTTGGGTAATCGCCAAGTACCCAGCCGCCGCCATGTATGAAAATAAATGCCGGTAGTTCTGCTGTGGAACCCTCTGGTTTTACAATGTTGAGGGCAATCTGGTAGCCATCAGCATTAATGATCAGTTCAGATTCGCTGATGCCAGAGAGATCTACCGTTTTTGATGCCTGGGCGCCGACAAGAACTTGTCTGGCAGCTACTGGAGCCAGGGATTCTATAGGCTGGCTGCCCGAACTGTTCAGGGCGTTCAAAAAAACTTTTGTTTCTTTTGAAAGCGCGCTGTCAGCAGAAACCGACGGTATAAACTGGTTTTGTGTGGCTGTAATGTTCATTGTTTTTTTCTTTTTTTTTGTTGGATAGGCACGGATATGCCAAGGATATGCCGTTTGTTTAACTTGTTGTAATTGAGTGTTTTGTGGTTTGTTCTGTTTTGGGATTTCTGTCGGAATATCAATAATTATCGAAATGGAAAATATTCTGGCAGATTGTTTCTTGTTGAGTTAGAGTGTTTTGGTAATGAGGTGGTTATGATTTTTTGTTGAATTAAATTTTTGTCGTAGCTTTAGTGAACCGAACCCTATTTTTGATCCCAAACTGCCTAAACAGACCTAAAGATGATGAAGAAACGTATACTAATTGTTGAAGATGAATTTGTAGAGGCCAATAACCTTGAGATGATCCTTCATCGGGCAGGTTATTACGTTTGCGATATCGCCGGTTATGTAACCAAAGCGCTTGAAATTATTGAAAGAGAAAAGCCTGATCTGGTATTGCTCGATATCTTCCTTAAAGGGAAACTGACGGGGATCGATCTGGCGAAAGTGTTAAAGGAAAAAAATATCGCCTTTGTTTATCTTTCTGCGAATTCTAACAAGGATATACTTGCAGAGGCAAAAAAAACTGAACCATACGGTTTTCTGGTCAAACCTTTCAGGGAAAAGGATGTGCTTGTGACGATAGATATTGCAAACTACTTGCATGAACAAAAACTAAAGCTTAAATTCAGGAGTGAACATGTTGCCAAGGATGCTTTTGTACAGCACAGGGATTTTGAGGGGATAATCGGAAAGAGCCAGGCACTGAATACCGTGTTCAACCATATCAAACTGGTGGCACCCACCGATACATCCGTACTGATCTTAGGTGAAAGCGGTACTGGAAAGGAACGGTTGGTGGATAGCCTACATGCACAGTCACTGCGAAAAAGCAGGCCTTTAATTAAGGTCAACTGTGCCGCACTTCCTGCATCGCTGATTGAATCTGAGCTTTTCGGACATGAAAAAGGAGCCTTTACCGGTGCTTATGATAGGCGCATAGGGAAATTTGAGCAGGCAGATACCGGCACTATCTTTTTGGATGAGGTGGGAGAGCTTCCGCTCGATCTTCAGGTGAAACTATTGCGCGTGCTACAGGAAAAAGAGATTGAGCGTGTAGGTGGTAAAAACACGATCAAAGTTGATATCAGGATCGTTGCAGCAACAAACCGTAACCTGGAGACAGAAGTCGCCAACGGCAAATTCAGGATGGATCTCTTCTACCGGCTGAATGTTTTTCCGATTGCCGTGCCACCTTTGAGGACAAGAAAAGATGATATTCCGGTTCTGGTTGCACATTTTATTTCGCATTATGCCCCAAAGCTTGGCAAAGATATCGAGCGCATATCGGATGAGGCGATGAAGACACTGATGAACTATAACTGGCCCGGGAACATCAGGGAACTGGAGCACCTTATCGAAAGGAGTATCCTGCTCTCTCCGGGGAAAATAATTACAAGTGTGCTCTTACCGATCTTTGAGGACGTTCCGCCTGTGAAAGAAATTACCTCCGTGGGCATAAAAACGATGGAGCAGAACGAGGTCGAGCATATTGTACATGTCCTAAAAATCTGTAAAGGCAAGATCGCCGGGCCAGGTGGCGCGGCCGAACTGCTCAATCTGCCTTACTCCACGCTGGTTTCCCGGATGAAAAAGCTTGGCATAAAAAAGGAAAATGTACTGCGCTGAGAAATGGTAACATGGTGTTACTTTTTCCAATAGTTGTTGGCTGCTGCAATCGTTGCAAACTCGATGGCTACAGTATGGCCGATCGAAATGAGCATGCCCGCATCTCTTGCATAAATATCTCTTAATTTGTCCCGGATCTGGTCATCTGGCTGGGTTGCTTTAATGATCAAGCGGGCCATCTTTATAGCCAATATCCGTCCTTCCAAAGGTGAATCTGTAATTAAGGTGTTGCCGGGGATAAGGTCGATCGTATTGGACATATTCGGTTTTTAAGTTTTTGAAATGGGAACATGTTGTTTCATGCTCCCTTTAACTATTACTTTACCTGGTAGGGCAAGGAGAGGTCTTTTGATAAAATCTGGAAAACATTGTAAACGCCCAGCATAGGTTTATCCATTCCCCCATCTGCGGGTGCACTGATCTGCATGTAACAGGTAAGCACATCGAATTTAAAACTGGTTACATTATTAACGTGGTATGCGGGTACGCTTAACCTGATCACTTTGCCTTCGGTAGCTACCGGATATCCCGGGGAATCCATATACATGGGCATATCTGCTGCGGTTTTGGGCTTGGTCACCTGTTCGGCTTTTTTGTGTTCTTTGACCGAGAATCCCCCTGGCACACGGCTATCTTTTACCAGTATTACCCAGTGGGGATGCCAGACTATCCCGTCGTTATCGAAACGTTTGTCCATATTTTCGTCCCATAAAGGTGTATCGTCAAAATCCGGATGGGAGGTGAGTGCCATTGCTACAATTCCTTCAGTGGAGCTGAATCCAATATCTTCAGCTTTAAGTGTTGTGGGAAAGACATAACCCAAAACCGGTGCCATATCAAATTTACCGATTGGGCTGGGTGTTGTGCCACCTGCTTTGCCGGCAACGGTAATCTCGAATTCCAGTGTACCAAAGGCTTTGTTGTGTACAATTTTTGCCGCCTTGATATTGAAGTCCTCTGATTTGGCAAAATCCCTGCATTTATCGCAGGACCATGCATTAAAAGCTGAAATAGCCAGTAAAGTAATGAATAGGGTTCTTTTCATGATCTGTTTTTTTTGATATTTATTTGTTTTAAAATTGATTCTTTATCGTCTTCTATTTTTTCTATCGACACCGGCTGGTTATTGCCTGTTGTCATTGAACCATATTTGAATAATCCATTAAATGCAGATTATCATGCCAATATTTCTTTCATGGCAAAATGAATGTTGTATTCGGTAGAAGGATACTAATATTATGCCTATTTGTTAAGGTGCTGTTATATAGCTTTTTGCGCATATTAACACTTTTTGCTGAATGGTTGCATTTAAACAATTAGCGAAATTGTTTATTAAGCCCTGGGGTTTGGACTGATTTATATATAAAAAATAGCAATCAATAATACTAGAACAGTTGAAAAAAGATGGATTAAGTATTTGCTTCTGATATTTTTACCACTTCGGTGTTCCACAAAGGATCCGAAGGGAGTCGAACCTCTCGATTTATTTATCTGTAAGTCAGTATGTTGTGTTTTTTGATTAGCTTTGAGGAACCAATAACTCACCTTTACTTTTAAATGCAAAATCTTAATGATTAAAGGTGCTGAATTACCTGATAACATACAAAAGGCTTTGGCAAAAAAAATATTGTTTAAATTAGGTTGGGCAGCAAAATTCAATTATGAACACGCTAATCCATCACTCCGACAGGGCTTGCAATACTTTTATAAGGAATACTGATAAAAAATAACATCAGATGCTGCATGACCGAAAGCTACGATCCATAAAGGAATGCTGTGGCTGAGCGGGTGAATGGAATTTTAAAACGAGAATTTATTTTAATTAGGGAAGGAGTCCAAATTTCTGAAATGAAAAAAATAGTTTCTGAAGCATTAATATTTATAATGATATTAGGCCACACCATGTATGCTTTATGAATACACCAAAGTATATGCATGGTAAAATCAAAACTTATAAACGAAAAATTAGCAACCAGAAAGAACTGGCTGCTAATTAAAATGTAATTTTTATTTTATTATTAATCCTGTATCTAATTTTCAGGACTGGTCATTTCTTGCGCTTTCGAGAAGCGCCTCAAATTAAAATCTGTTTTTGATTTTTCATTTTGATAAATTCCCCTTTCAAACATAATGTTGAAAAGTTATTGCGCTTCCAATATCCATTGCTGGTTTGAAGAACCTGTACTTCCGTTGATACTATATTGGACGATTTTGGTTCCGCCTGTAGTTGTACTGCCCGGATTATCCAATACGTAATGATTTGAAAGATTGCTCTGGATCACATATTTGTTAGCAGCTACCGGAACCAGATTCCATAGCTGGTTAGCACCATTGCTAAGGGTATATTGGATAATATTTCCGTTTAGCGTCTGCGTTCCCCCAGAAATATCCAGCGCCTTATTACTGTTGGCGTTGACGATTACATATGAACTTCCCTGAGTATTAAATTTCCATTTCTGTCCATTGCCTGTGGCGCTTGTCGCTTGGACCAGAAAGGTGCCATTGGCAGTGCTGTTATTTTCTATGGCGAGGTAAAGACTGCTTGCCGCATTTTTTATTTTGTAAAAGGTACTTCCGGAAATACCCGTAGATACCGGTACAGAAAAAGCGCTGGAAGTCTGATTGAAGATGTCGGTAAGGGTAATCCTGACAGAATAACTTCCTGATCCTAAAGTTGTGCTGATCGTAGCCGTTCTTTTTTGGGGCAATGTTTCCTCTGTTGTATTGATAACGGTGCCTGAAGAATTCAACAATTCTACTTTTGAGGATAGTTGTGGACTTTTAGATGAGTTGTTCTGCCAGTTTACCGTTACCGAAGTGCCATTACTAATGGCACTTGCAGACTGTACCTCACCAATGGTAAGTGCTGGCGCACTTCCCTGGTTGGTCTGTGCGGGGAGGGCTAATATTCGGCCTGTACCAAATCCTGCACTTGGCTGTACGTTGCCTCCGTGTTCCATAAAATAAGCATCTTCTGTGGCATCATATCCAGAGTTGAAAGCCTTATCATATATACCGTTCCTGCCCTGGTCACCGGCATTTGCACTGAAACTCCTGGCGGTATGTTTTTGCCATGCATTTGCCGTATTGAGATTCCAGCAATCTTTAAAGAAAGCCTTTCTGATGAAACTGCCATCGTAGGCTGTGTTGTATCCTGTCCAGTTCTCTAAAAAGGCATCATTACTCGAACCTAGAAATGTTGTTCGTTCAGGGATAGCCAGTGTGGAAGTATGGAACCAGACACCCGTTGACATGTTCTGTATAAAGGTTCCGATATAGAGCTTGCTGTTGAGTTTCCAGGCCCTGAGGGCAACATTATACCAGGTGTTGAGCGACCATTGATATGGGTTGATCGTTTTATACCCGTCGCCCTCACCACCGAACCTGCTGCTGGTCGTTCCTGGTCCCGTGTAGGCCACTTCCGAGAAAACCCCTCCGGCGGTATTGGGATCCCAAAGAGAGGAAATCAAAATGTTCGGGGTTCCGAAAGAATTATCGGGAGTCTGTTGCAGTCCTGCGTAACCCCCGCTGAAATTGTGCACAGAGAAATATTCGGCATTAGCCGACTGGGTAATTTTTACCTTATGGAGTTTAACGATAGCATCGGATGGAAAAGTGAAATAGATGTGCTCTGAGGGAGCGGCGTTTTCTGAACTGGCAAGTGCTGTATTGGCAACTGCCAGCGGCGTTTTTGATAGTCTGGGACTTTCAGTGACCATAGCTTTTTGACAGGCACCAAAGGTAGAGAGAATAATGAGGATGGCAAGCAATGGCCATCTCAGTAAAATGGTTGATTTCATGGTTGTTAAGGTTAGGTTTTTTAAGTTGTTTCCAAGTTAGTTATTAAAATATGACCGGATTTTTTTTTCTCCACGCAAACGATTGAGTTGTTGAATTGGTGCCAACTGTTGTTTTTTTGTGCAAATATTATGAACTGTATCCCAGATTGGGTCTTATGGGTTCTTTTTTACGATTTAAAAACAGGCACGATGTTTTTTTTACGCTAAAAAGTGTTATAGCAGACCGTACCGGCAGTTTTTTAAACAATCAAACGTTTGCGCTTTATTCATTTTTGTACCGCATGGATGAAGCTATGAGGTTATCTGTACTTACTTTTATCACCATCAGCCAGGATGTTATTTTTTTTGAAGGGATTTTAAAACAGGTGGAATGGGATCAATCGAATGGGTTTGTCCGCCACCGACGAAAATGGCCATAGTATATTTATCTTTGGGACACTGATCTGTATCCGTAAGGCTGCCTTTTTCTTCGGAAAGAAACAGACAAAACTGTTGTTGACCGAAGGTATTATCCGGTGCGGAACTGACTTTATCAACGGCCTTTCTTTCCGAGTGATATAAATGCGCGAAGAACGGGAATGCACCCAAGGAAAGCATAGCAATGTTATTGTCAAAAGGACAATATAGAGCACTGGTTTGAAAACTACCCCTGATCTCGATGGCACCGTTGACCGACAGCTCTGGTTGGCAGGCGAGGTATTGTTAAAACGGACACACGGATAGTCGGGCTGCAATGCATAGAAGTTGTCCCATTGGATATACCTTCCCGTCGAAACAAAGTGATAATGGGTTATCCCACCTGATATATTGCTTGTACCTCCCCAGTCATAGTACACATTGTTGCCCAATTTACATCCCCAGGCACTACTGGAGGCTGGGGGAATATTCTGGCAGAAGGCTGGGACAGCGAGCGCTATTAAAATCAAAGAAAAAAACCAGGTAGGTATGATTCCTGAAACACTGGCTTTAGCCCTGCAAGGCATTAAAAACATATAGGACATGGTAAAGATTTATAGATTTAAGGGTTCTTTAAGAAAAGTCTTTGTTATTCAGGGACTGTCGGTTTTTATACCGATGGCTGGCAGAAATACCGCTCCTGGTAATAAAATATAAGCTTGGGGACCTGCATCAAATTAATCGCCTCCAATCCTTCAGAATTCAATATGATTTCAAAATTTACGGGATCATCATGCAGCCTGGATTCCAGTTGCTTAAGATAGAGGTTAGTAGCTTTTGCCAGTGCTGAATTTCCAATGACCTTTCCGTTTAACCAGTCGGTCTTTGCACATTGTTTGCCAGTTGCAAGATCGACACGTTTTTTTTCAATTGTAATCCTCATGTAGATAAAGGAGTTACCTTCCTGATCTGTTTTTCCTTTCAGAAAGAAAAGTAAACTGAAATTTCTTTTCATAAAAGTAATCTTAAAGGTGAAAAAAGTTAAGATTGCAATCAAAAAAAGTCAAGATTTTTGCGTGGTAAAATAGTTGTATTACAGATAGTTATCATCAAATTCGGTGCATCAGATTTTTTTGTTTGACGCACCTCGCATATGCGTTATTTGGCCAAAAAAGCCAATAAATACAAAAAAAAAGCCTGCAAATCATTGATTTGCAGGCTTTTAGTGTTTTTTGGTGAATTTTGTTACTGATTCCAGTGGAGCCGAAGGGAGTCGAACCCTTGTCCAGTTGTGAGATAAATTATACCTTCTACATGCTTATTTTTCAATTGATTTTCGGGAAATAAACGGGCTGAAAACCGACCTTATTTAAATCCTTAGATACTTTATCTCACTTTAAGTCGTATCTCCTTAAAGCCAGCTTTGTTGTTTCGATGCCCCAGATTCTAACCCAACAATGCAGCAGTTAGAGGGACAAAAGCTAGTTAGTTCTAAACTAAGCAGCTAAGGCGTAAGTATTTTCGCCAACTAAAATGTGAACGTTCACTTTAAGTGCTCTCCGTACAACGCACTGCATGCTAACATAACCTTCGCCACCCTGTCAAATCCAAGAACGGCCCCTTTTTAGTTTACAGTTTTAAGTAATCAGTTTGTAAACCGAACTGCAAATATACAAATAAAATGCCAAATAATAGCTGTAAACTAATATTTGGCATCTAAAACTGCGAATTAGGAATTGCAAAATGTCAACTATATTGTTCTTCCAGGGTATTGCTGCAATGCTACTTCCAAACAGTCCATAGCTGCGTTTAAATCGCCGGTATTTAATACGTACGCCATGCGCACCTCGTTTTTACCAGAACCTGGGGTAGAGTAGAAGCCGGTTGCAGGTGCCATCATTACCGTTTGGTTATTGTGATTAAAATCTTCTAAAATCCACTGACAGAATTTATCAGCATCATCAATCGGGAATTTTGCTACCACGTAAAATGCACCGCCCGGATTAGGACAGAAAACGCCTTCTATATTATTTAACCGGCCAACCAAAGTATCACGGCGCAAAGTATATTCAGTATTTACTTTTTCAAAATAACTATCTGGTGTATCTACGGCCGCTGCACCAGCAATTTGCTCAACCATGCCCGGGCTTAATCTTGCTTGCGCAAATTTTAATCCTGATGCAATAACTTCTTTGTTTTTGGTAATTAAACAGCCTAAACGTGCACCACAAGCGCTGTAACGTTTAGAAACCGTATCCATAATAACCACATTTTCATCTAAGCCGATTAAATGCATTGGTGAAATAAATTCCCTTCCATCGTAACAGAATTCACGATAAGCTTCATCAGAGAATAAAAATAGATCGTATTTAACACAAAGTGTTTTTAAAGCCTCTAATTCTGCTTTTGAATATAAATAACCAGTGGGGTTATTGGGGTTACAGATAATGATCGCCTTGGTTTTTTCAGTAATCAATTTTTCAAATTCGGCAATCGGCGGTAATGCAAAACCATTTTCAATGTAAGAAAGGATTGGTTTTACCACCACGTTGCTCATACAGGCAAAGCCATTGTAATTGGCATAAAAAGGTTCTGGGATGATAATTTCGTCGCCCTCGTTTACGCAGGTTTGCATGGCAATGGTGATGGCCTCAGAACCACCAACCGTTACCAATATATTTTCGGGTGTAATGTTGTAACCCAGTTTATTGTAGTATTCGGTAAGTTTTAAACGGTATGCAAGTGTACCTTCTGATGGTGTATAGGCCCAAACATTAAAATCAATGTTTTTGATGGCGTTTAACATTCCTTCAGGTGTTTCTATATCTGGTTGACCAATATTTAAATGGAAAACTTTTTTACCATCTTTTTTAGCTTGATCTGCAAATGGAGTTAACTTTCTGATTGGCGATGCAGGCATCTGCACACCTTTTTGTGAAATTTTTGGCATGGCACAAAAATAAAAAAGTCCCGATGAAAATCGGGACTTTTTAAATATTATCGTTTAAAAAATTATTTTGAAGTTGCAGCAACCGTTTCACCTTTAATGTAAAGCACTTTAATTGGTGTTTTAGCATTTGAAGTAATGGTTACGGCTTTCGAAAAAGTAGATGGGCCAGCAGCAGCGTTAAACGTTACTGAAATTACACCAGTTTCACCTTTTTTCAATGGTGTAGAAGTGTATTTAGGTACTGTGCATCCACAGCTTGCTTCAGCTTTGGTGATAATTAAAGGTTCTTCACCAACGTTGGTGTATTTAAAATCGTATGTTACTGGTTTGTTTAAAACAATTTTACCGAAATCGTGAGTTTCCGATTCAAATTTAAACTCTGCAGGCTTAGTTTGCGCATTTACAGCAATACCTAAACCTAAAACAAAAGCGAATAATACTAAGATCTTTTTCATGTTATGTGGTTGTAATTTATTTTTTAAATTCTAAAACAAATTTAATGTTTTCATATTAAAACAAAAACTATTCCAAATATATTTTACAAATCCATATATAATTTTACAATGGAGGATAAAGGCAAACTTTTAATTTTGTATATATTTGCCGCAACCAATCTTTGATTACTATGCCGAATGAAAAATTGATGACCAACACTATTGATGCTTCTGAACTAAGTTTTAACGATTTTAAATCTATCGTAATAAACGACTATAAAATAGCCTTTGAAAGTAGGCAGGCCAGTGTTTTAGGCCGTAGAGAAGTATTAACAGGGAAGGCTAAATTTGGGATTTTTGGCGATGGGAAAGAAGTACCCCAGGTGGCTATGGCAAAAGCTTTTAAAAAAGGCGATTGGCGCTCGGGCTATTACCGCGATCAAACTTTTGCCTTTGCAACAGGGATTTCTACCATTAAAGAATTTTTTGCACAGCTTTATGCCAATCCAACCGAGGGAGCAGATCCATTTTCGGGCGGAAGACAAATGAACTGTCATTTTGCAACAAAATCAATTAATGAAGATGGAAGCTGGAACGATTTAACGCAAATTAAAAACTGCTCATCAGATATTTCTCCAACAGGTGGCCAGATGGCCCGTTTGGTTGGTTTAGCTTATGCTTCTAAATTATTTAGGCAAAATAAAGAGCTCGATTACCTAAAACACTTTTCGGTTAACGGAAATGAAGTTGCTTTTGGTACCATTGGTAATGCATCAACTTCTGAAGGGGTATTTTTTGAAGCCATTAATGCTGCAGGTGTTTTACAAATACCTATGGCCATTTCTATTTGGGATGATGCCTATGGCATTTCAGTTCCGGCAAAATATCAAACTACAAAAGAAGATATTTCTGAGGTTTTAAAGGGTTTTCAGCGTGATCCTGATCAACCAGGATATGAAATTTATAAAGTAAAAGGCTGGGATTATCCAGCTTTATGTGAGGTGTATGAAAAAGCAATAAATGTTTGTAGAGATGAACATGTACCTGTTTTAATTCACGTTACCGAACTTACTCAACCACAGGGGCACTCTACCTCTGGTTCGCACGAAAGGTACAAATCAAAAGATCGTTTATCTTGGGAAACCGAACACGATTGTATCCTGAAAATGCGTACCTGGATGCTCGATTCGGCGGTAGCAACCGAAGAGGAAATTGCAGAGATTGAAAAAAACGCAAAGGTTTTTGTACGTAATGCACAAAAAGAAGCTTGGAATGAGTTTTTAGATAGTATTAAACCAGAACAAAAACAAGTGGTTGATTTAATTAGTGGTATAGCTAAACATCAACCAGAACTGGCTAAAATTGCAGCAAATCTGGCTTCAACTGCCGATGCACAACGGCGGGAAGTTTTTACTGCTGCACGAAAAGCCATACGTTTATCGGCTAGTTTTGGCTCTCCAGAACGCAATGAACTGTTAGCATGGTATAAACAGCAGGCTAAGGTTAATTACGACCGTTACAATTCTAAACTGCATACTAACGGCAAAGAAGGTCCGGATATGATTGCAGTGGTTAATGCTGCATATGATGAGCAATCTAAAATGGTCGACGGTAGGGAGGTACTTAATGCCTGTTTTAACGAAAACTTTGCCCGCGATCCGCGTTTAGTTGCTTTCGGAGAAGATTTAGGGAATATTGGTGATGTAAATCAAGGTTTTGCAGGATTACAGGTAAAATATGGCGAGTTAAGAATTACCGATACTGGAATTAGAGAAATGACCATTATGGGGCAGGGTATCGGTTTGGCTATGAGGGGTTTAAGACCGATCGCCGAAATACAATATCTAGATTATTTAATTTTTGCACTGAATGTACTTAGCGACGATTTAGCGTCGCTATCATACCGTACCAAAGGGATTCAAAAAGCACCTGTTATTGTACGTACCCGTGGTCATCGATTAGAAGGAGTATGGCATTCGGGTTCACCAATCAGCATGATTTTAGGCGCTTTAAGAGGGATGCATTTATGCGTACCAAGAAATATGACCCAAGCTGCCGGTATGTACAACACCCTTTTTAGGGCTGATGAGCCTGCAGTAGTAATTGAGTGTTTAAATGGTTACCGACTTAAAGAAAAACTACCAATTAATGTTGGCGATTTTACGGTTCCATTGGGCAAAGCAGAGGTTTTAGAAGAAGGAACTGATATTACTGTAATATCTTACGGTTCGTCATTAAAAATTGTTCAGGAGGCAGCAGAAGAATTGAGCTTATTGGGCATTTCGGTAGAAATTATAGATCCACAAACACTGTTGCCTTTCGATACCACACAGGTTTGCGTAAACTCGCTTGCCAAAACCAATAAATTACTGGTAGTAGATGAGGATGTTCCTGGAGGTGCATCTGCATATATCCTGCAAAAGGTACTGGAAGAGCAAAAAGGTTATTTTCATTTAGATGGTCAGCCGAAAACATTATCGGCTAAAGCACACCGTCCACCATTCGGGTCAGACGGTGATTATTTCAGTAAACCATCGGTTGATGATGTAATTGAAACCATTTACCAGATGATGCATGATGCAAATCCAGCTAAATACCCTCCATTTTTTCAATAAGGTGATAGATAAGGTATAAGATTTAACCGTCTGAATAATTTAAAGGGTTTACAATCAGTTTCTTATTTTGTTTATGCTTAAATGATTGGGATTTTGATGGAAAGGTACAATACTGATTACCTATTGATTAGTATTTTAATTACTTTTATAAACCAAACCCTATTTTGTTATTTCTTATGTTTTATCTCATCCCGGATATGAAACGCCGTGATTTTCAAGATTTTTCATGCCCATTTTCTAGTAGGAACAAATCATTGGTTTGATCAGAAAATGAAGCGCCATCTTGTAAATGCTCGGTTTGTTAGTAAAGCGTGTTTTTTTAAAAAAGGCATGCTGTGTCTCTTTTTCTCGTTTTTATACGCGGCTAGCTTTAGCCAGGTGAGTGCGCCGCAGAAAAAACTGGATAGCCTTTTAAGTTTAAATCAAAAGAATTTAAAATCAGACTCCACTAAAATCAAAATATTGACGGAAGTTTACCGCCAATACATGAGGATGAAAAATGTAGATAAAGCAGAAGAATATGTGGATAAAACCATTCAGCTTTCGCATGAGAAAAATTTAAAAAAATTCTCTGCAATGGCTTATTACCGTAGAGGCTTAATGTATCACGGTAGGTCTAATTATCAAAAGGCAGAAGAAAACTATCATAATGCAGTTGCCGAGTTCTCTTCATTAGGCAATTTGGATATGGTAGCTGGTGCTTACCTCAATCTAGGTGCCTTATATGGCAGTATTCCCGATTATGTTAAATCATTAGAAGTTAACCAAAAGGCAATAGCGATCTACGAAAAAATGGGCAACGAAACCGATATGGCAAGTTGTTATACCAATATTTCTACTATTTATCAGCGTTTGGGTAATCAGAGTCAGGCACTGGTTTACATGAACATGGCACTAAAAGTTTTTGCTAAAGAAGGCGAAAATACAAGAGGCGTAGCAGTTGTTTATGAGCTGATTGGGACCAATTATTTCGAGGCTTCAGATCGTGAATTAACGGAGATGAATGTAATGCCCAACCAGAAAATAAAACTGGCCTTAGCGTATTATAATAAATCGTTAAGGGTATCAGAAGCTATCGGAGATATAGGGTTGGTAGCTACCGTTAAACGAGATCTTGCCGATTTGTACAGTTCGGTAGGACAAAAGGATGCGGCGTTAAAATCGTATCAAAAATCGGTCGATTTAAATAAATCGGGAGAAGATAAGGAAGCCTATGCCGCAAGTTTATATGCTTTGGGAAACTTTTACCAAAAAGAAAATGATTTTGAAAATGCAATCCTATTACTCAATAATAGTTTAAAAATTGCAGAAGAAAACAGACTGCTGGATATTGAAAAACTAGCTACTTTAGGACTAAGTGCCGTATATGAAAAACAAAAAGACTATAATAAATCATTAGCCTATTACAGACAGTATATTGCAGTTAGAGATAAAATTTTCGATCAGGAAAAGGAAAAGGAAATTACCAGAAGGCAGCTACAGCTCGATTTTGGCATTAAAGAACGCGACTATTTATTGAAGCAAAAACTTACAGAAGGCGAGTTAAAAAGACAACAACAAGAACTTGCGCTAAAAAGGCAACAATTAGTTTTGAGTGATAAAGAAAAAGCATTAGATCTGTTAACTTTTCAAAAGGCAAAAGCTGATCTCGATATTCAGCGTTTGGCTCAAAACAGCAAATTTGCTAGTGCTAAATTTGAGGCACAGTTAGCCGCCGGAATAAAGGATAAACAGATTAGTAAACAGGTGCAGCAGATTAAATTTGACGAACGTATAAAATTATTCCTTACCATAGCCACTACACTTATTCTGATTATTGCCATTGTTATATTTTTTAACCAACGGAAAACAACCAGGCTGAATAAGATTATCAATACTCAAAAACGAGAGTTAGAGCAGTTAAGTAAGGTTAAAGATCGCATTTTTAGTGTAGTAAGTCATGATATGCGTACGCCTGTTAATTCATTAATTTCCTTTATGCAGCTGTTAGAAGGTGGTAATATTGAGCAAGAGAAGTTAAACAGATATGCTGCGTCACTAAAAAATAATCTCACCTATACCTCCACAATGATGGAGAACCTCCTTAATTGGGCGGCCAGCCAGATGCAGGGGTTCGACCCGTATTTAGAATCATTAGACGTTTATGATCTGATTAATGAAGTTATCCTTTCTTTGCACGATAACGCCAATGAAAAGAGCTTAGCTATTCAGAATTTAGTGCCAGTCAAAACATTTTGCAAAGCTGATTCGAATATGTTCATGCTGGTTATTCGCAATATCATCAGTAATGCAGTTAAATTTACGCCTAATGGCGGTACCGTCACAGTTAGTGCTGTTCCCAATGGAAATACGCTGGAAATTAAAATTTCAGATACGGGCATCGGTTTAACGCCTGTACAGGTCGAACATTTTAATAAGCCAGGTTATCTGGGCGCGGGTGTGAGCACATTGGGTACCAATAAAGAAAAAGGTACAGGTTTAGGTTTATTGCTCTGTAGAACCTTTATTAGCCTAATGGATGGTAAAATTAGCGCCGATATTAATCCTACAGGCGGAAGTTATTTTAAAATAATTTTGAAGAAATAAACTTATTTTAAAAATCTCGACAGAATTTTCTTGTCAATTGATTTTTCTAATAATTCTTGCCGGTTAGAAGCACTTATTGGAACCAGAAAGTTATGATTTAAATGAACCTCATGATTGGTTAAGGTTACAATATGGTTAATGTTAATAATGTACTGTTTGTGTACTCTTGAAAAAATTCTCGAAGGCAATTGTTTTTCTAAATTTTTTAGGCTTACCAAAATAACATGCTTATCGCTACTGGTAAATAGCTTTGAAAAATCGCCCATACTTTCAATATAAATTACATCATTATATTTCAGCTTGGTTATGCCTTTAGTTTCCCTAAAAAAGAAATAATCATCGTCTTTTTTATCGTCGCTATTTAAGTTTTCGACAGGAAGTTTACTTACTTGTTTCCTTAATTCAATATACTCAATTGCTTTATTGGTGGCTTTTAATATGCGTTCGAATGTTGCTGGTTTAACAATAAAATCCAGGGCATCCAGATTAAAGCTTTCTGCAGCGTACTCACTAAATGAAGTGATGAAGATAAATAGCGGCTGTTTTTTAAGGCTCTTTAATAAATCCATGCCAGAAAGTTCTGGCATATCGATATCAGAATAAACGATATCTACTGTAGTAGTGGCTAAAATTTGAGAAGCTTCTATACCATTACTGCAAACAGCGATAATATTTAATGATGGGATTTTTCTTAGGTGCATTTCTATAGCATCTCTTTCAATTTCATTATCATCAACAATTAAACAGCTGTACGTCATTTAGAAATAGGTTTATATAATTTATTTTAGAGAACACGTATTTTTACTTAAAGTTTGTAATTTACGTTAAAATGTGGATTATAATACAATCCAGGTATCATTTTATAGATAAACGTAACATCAACATTTATTTCTGGTGTTTCTTTTCACCAGTGTATAATTTTTCGCCTGCTTTTATAGCCAATTGTAAGTCGTTTTCTTCTGGCGGCACAGGGCAACGGTATCCGTCACTATAGGCACAGTAAGGATTATAGGCTTTATTAAAATCGATTTCGATGTGATTATCTACGATTTCTTTTGCATCCAGATCGATGTATCTGCCACCGCCATAAGTTTCCTTATTATTAGTTTCGTCAGTAAAGGGGAGAAATAGGTGATCTTTATAAACCGGGTTGGTTGATAAAGAAACACTTCTATATAAAGTCATTTGAATTTTTTTGTCATTCAGAACGAAGTTTATACGTGCATATTTATAATAATCGCTGCTGGAGCCATTAAAAGCAGGCATTTTGAAAACTTTTTCATTCTTCAGTATTTCTACATCAGCCAAAATTTTATATGCACTGTCTGCATCATAAAAGTGAAGGTTTTGCAGGTCTTTTTTCTTGAGCGGAGACCGTTCTTCTTTAATGAAATCCTGTTTATAGGTTTCACGATGTTTTGCGATTTGTTCAGCATAACTTTGTGCAAAAGTATTCACGCTGATCAATAACAAGAAGAAAGTGATGATTCTCATTAACAAAAATTAAATAATACTTGCTTTGTTTCTTAAAAACTGATCAGCTAAAACGAGTGCTGCCATGGCCTCAACAATTACTACCGCTCTAGGTACCACACAAGGATCATGTCGGCCTTTCCCTTTAATCTCTGATGCTTCACCAGCTGCATTTATGGTTTGTTGGTTATGCATAATGGTTGCTACAGGCTTAAAAGCTACTTTGAAGGTAATATCCATTCCATTAGAAATGCCGCCTAAAATACCACCGGCATAATTGGTTGTAGTTTTAAAAACTTTCAAATCGGCAGCTTTTGGCTGAGGGATATCATTGTGCTGCGATCCCCTTAACTCACTTCCGGCAAAGCCTGAGCCATATTCGAAACCATGAACCGCATTAATACTAAGCATGGCTTTACCTAAATCGGCATGTAATTTATCAAAAACAGGCTCACCTAAGCCAGCAGGGCAGCCTTTTACTACGCAGCCTATTTTTCCGCCAACGGTATCGCCATCTTTACGAACCGAATCAATAAATTCAATCATTTCGTGTGCAGTTGCAGGATCAGCACAACGCACAATATTTTCTTCTCTAATTTGCAATAAAGCTGATAAATCATTACTTTCTAAATTAGGCGCTTCTATTGTTCCTACTGAAGTTACATGTGCAAAAATTTCAATGCCCTGTTGCTTTAAAAATAGCTTGGCAATTGCTCCGGCTGCTACACGGGCAGCAGTTTCGCGCGCAGAGGAACGACCTCCGCCACGGTGATCGCGGATGCCATATTTTGCATCATAAACATAATCGGCATGGCTAGGGCGGTAAACATCAACGTTATGACCATAATCTTTTGATCGTTGATCTTCGTTCGGAATTAAAAGTGCAATAGGCGTGCCTGTACTTTTTCCTTCAAATACACCCGATAAAATCTGAACGGTATCACTTTCTTTTCTTTGTGTGGTAATTTTGGATTGGCCCGGTTTGCGTTTGTCCAGTTCTGACTGGATAAAATCCATATCGATATCCAATTGCGCCGGACAGCCATCAATAATTACCCCAATGGCTACGCCATGAGATTCGCCAAAAGTGGTGATGCGAAATAGTTGTCCGAATGAGTTGCCTGCCATGTTTGTTTAGATGTGAGAAGCTAGATATGAGATTTGAGAAATACTCCTGTTATCATATCTAAACTTCGATGTTTTAGTTTAAATTATTTAGATGTTAGATTTGAGATATTAGATTTGAGATTTCGGCCTCAAATTGCACTCAAATCTGGTTAGATTAGTGTTATTTTATTTCTTGAGCCTCACGTCTAGTATCTCAAATCTCATGTCTCAGATCTAGTGTCTCAAATCTCTCTTACCTCAAAGCCTGCTTTTTTCAAATCTTCCCAATAATACGGATAAGATTTTTCTACTACCTGCATTTCTTCAATTTCAACTTCGTTAATCAATAATGCTAGTGGTGCAAAAGCCATCGCCATACGGTGGTCCTCGTAGGTTGCAATGGTAATTTTATCTGGGAAATGAAGATGATCAGTGTTTAGTGTATAAACCAGATTGTCTTCAATTAAAGTAACGCCTATTTTTGCCAATTCGTTCTGAAGGGCTGCAATACGGTCTGTTTCTTTAATTTTTAAGGTTTCTAAACCTGTGAAAGCCATGTTTTTGCCCAAAGCGGCTGCAATAACGACAATGGTTTGTGCTAAATCTGGACAGGTTTTTAAGTCTAAAACCTCTTTTGTATCTAAAGAAAGGCCTAAGTTGCTAATGGCAATTCCATTATCGGTTTTGCTGGTCGCGATGCCAAAAATCTTCATGATATTTTTGATCTGGCTATCGCCCTGCAAACTTTTTTCTTTTAAAGCAGGTAAACTAATTTCTGCTTCATCAGCTAAAGCTGCAATGCTATACCAATATGATGCGGCGCTCCAGTCGGGCTCTACAACCAAAGTACCATGTTTAAAAGCCTGTGGTTTAATGGAAATCGAATTCCCATTCCAGGTATGTTCAATACCAACTTCTGCAAGCATATCTAAAGTCATATCTACATATGGCTTCGAGGTCAATTCACCTTCAATCTCTAATACCAGGCCTTGTGGTAGGATAGGAGCAATCATCAGCAAGGCTGAGATATATTGACTACTGATATCGCCTTTAATTTTAACTTCAGCAGTTTTTTGGTTTAAAGGGCCAACAATATTCAATGGCGGGAAACCTTCAGCTTCTGCATAAGAAATATCTGCGCCAATCGTTCTTAAAGCCTCAGCTAAAATACCAATAGGGCGCTGTTTCATCCGTTCCGTTCCGGTTAACAGGAAATTTCCATTTTTAGCCGAAAGGTAGGCCGATAAAAAACGCATGGCTGTTCCTGCTGGGCCAACATCTACTGTTTTTGATTCCTGGATTTCTACTTCTAATTCTTCTTCAAGATTATTAAGGATGCCATTTAAGGTTACCGTATCGGCAGCATTGGAAAGGTTTTCAACTTTAACCAGTTTTTTGCTTAAAGCGCTAATAATTAAAGCCCTGTTGCATTCGCTTTTTGAGCCTGTTAATTGGATTTCCGTATTAATATTCTTGGTTCCTTTAAAAGAAACTAAGGCGTTTTTCGACATTTTATTCTGTTTTTATTCTTAAATGTAAGTGTCAGATGATAACATCTGACACCACATTATATTTGTTTTTTGAGTTATCGAAATTATTATAAGTCCTTCGACAGGCTCAGGATGACACCACTGTTAAACTTAGCTTTAAGCTTTAGTCTTTCAGCTTTAACCTCAATTACGCTTTAACCTCTGTATGTTGCTCAGCAGCAATGCCTTGTTCAGCTTTGCCAGCATTCATAATTTCAGTTTGTTTACGGATTGATTCACCGTGCACCAATTCTAAGAATTTCTCAGTAAAGTTTAAGTCTAATTTTAAAGCTTTTGCAAAAGCATGACCCTTTTTAATGATGGCATCCCAACGGTTAACCTGTAAAATAGTTACCTGGTTATCGCGTTTAAACTCACCAATTTTTTCTACAATAGCCATACGCTCACCTAATTTCTGCAATAAGATGTCATCAATTTTATCGATTGATTTACGTAGATCAGCTAATTTATCAGCGAAAGCTTCGTTTGGTGCTTCTGGTTCACGAACGGTTAAACGATCAACCAATTCAGCTAAAGCCGCTGGCGTAACTTGTTGTTTAGCATCTGTCCAGGCAACTGAAGGATCTACATGAGATTCGATCATTAAACCTTGCATATCTAAATCTAATGCTTTTTGAGAAATGTAAGGGATTAACTCACGGTTACCACAAATATGACTTGGATCGTTGATGATCGGTAATTCAGGACAAAGTGTTTTTAATTGGATCGCAAGCTCCCACATTGGTTCGTTACGGAAAGAACTTTTCTCGAAAGAAGAGAAACCACGGTGGATAGCACCAATTTTAGTAATTCCTGCGCCATTAATACGCTCAATTGCACCAATCCATAATTGTAAATCAGGGTTAACCGGGTTTTTGATCAATACCGGAACATCATGACCTTTTAAAGCATCAGCAATTTCCTGAACAGTGAAAGGATTTACAGTAGAACGTGCACCAATCCAAAGGATATCTACACCAGCTGCTAAAGCCTCTTCAACGTGTTTTGCATTTGCAACCTCTACAGCTGTTGGTAAACCTGTTTCTGCTTTAGCACGTTTTAACCATTCTAAACCGATACTTCCGATACCTTCAAATTCTCCCGGACGTGTACGTGGCTTCCAGATACCAGCTCTCAATACCGATACTTTACCAGTTGCAGCCAATAAATGTGCTGTAGTTAATAATTGTTCTTCAGTTTCTGCGCTACAGGGGCCAGAAATGATTAAAGGCTCGTTGTTTACGTTTAACCAGGTGTTTAATGGTTGGATGTTTAAATTAAGTTTCATGATGATGGGTTTGTTTAAAGTCCAGAGTCCCTAGTCGGAAGTCTGAAGTTATATTTTAATTATTTTATTATTACAAGTTTGAATGTTCTACTATTTGTCTTCGGACTCCCGACTTAGGACTCCCGACTTTTTATACTTTATCGTTCTTCTGGTATTCTCCTAGTATGTTGAAGTTCGATGTATATTTTAATGCTTTTCTAATCGCCTTATCATATTTTTCGGTACTTGGCCACTCTAAGTCGACGTAAAAGTAATACTCGTTTCTTTTACCTAAAACCGGCATAGATTGTATTTTTGTTAAGCTTACATCCTGTTCGGCGAAAATATTTAACACAGTTGCCAATGAGCCTGCTTTGTGTCCAACCTGAAAACAGATTGATGCTTTATTTATTTTCTTTCCTTCGTCTGTTTTATCCTTTTTAAGGATTAGAAAACGGGTGTAATTTTTTTTGTTCGATTCTACACGGCGTTCTAAAATGTTTAAACTGTAAAGTTCTGCAGCTAAACTATTTGCAATGGCCATGGTATCGGTTAATTTCTCCTCCTGAATGCGTTTTGCACAGGCAGCAGTATCGTTGCTCTCCACGATTTTAATGTGTGGATAATCATAAAAGAAATCGATACACTGGCGGATGGCGATAGGATGTGAAGTAACCACTTTAATATCTTCAAACTTTACGCCTGGTAGCGCCATCAAGTGCAATTGGATAGGTAAGTAAACCTCGCCCACAACCGAAAAACCAAAATCTCTGATCAGTGTATAGTTTGGTAATAAACTGCCAGCGATAGAGTTTTCGATAGCCATTACTACGAAATCGGCATCGTTTTTCTCTAGCTTGTCGCAGGTTTCTTTAAAAGAATTACACTCAACAGTTTCAATGTCTTTACCAAAGAATTTGTATGCGGCCTCCTCGTGGAAAGATGCTTTAATACCCTGAATTGCTACTCGTTTTGTCGTTTCCATTTTTGCGTTAAAACAAAAAAGTCCCGGCTGTTTGCCGGGACTTTCTTATACATTTTAATATTGTTATATATCTTTTTGCATATTAGCCCCGGCTCTTACTAAAATAGTAAAAGTAACCAAAGTAATATGTGTTTGTAATTTGCATTTCTTCTTTTTGTTGAGCCAAATGTAATAACAAAATTTTATTTGTCAATAGGAAATTGAAAATATTTTTAATAAAATTTAATTTTGTTTAAAATGGACTAGTTTCTTAATAGGCCTTTTTGTTTCTTAAAACGGTTGAAAAACGGATTTATATATGGTTAGGGTTAGAAATATTGATTAGAGATGATCAGTCGCGCGAGATCGTCATTCCCAACTTGATTGGGAATCTTAATGCAAAAGTATTAAGATTCCCGCCTGCGCGGGAATGACGATTGTACTAATTGAGTACTATCATAGAAGCGTAACGAAGTACATGCAGACGATGAAATACCTGTTCGCCACAGTCATCGATTCTTCGCTGCGCTACCATTGATAGACTCCAATAGAATGATCGTCATTCCCGCGCAGGCCTATCGTGTGGACTCATCTCTGTAGCGGTCGTCATGCTGTCCCGAATCTTCGGGATCAGCATCTTTCCTGCTATTAAATGATACTTAAACCCTTAAAAACGCTAGTTTAGGCACATATGTTGATTGTTTTTTTTCGCTCTTTGCCGCGGGGCATCAAACTTTTGAGGCATCAAAAGTATGCAAAACCGGAGCTTTAGCGGAGCTCATTCATGCCTATAAAACAATAAATAACCATGAATAAATGCTTTGTCAATCCAGCAATGTGGCCTCACGCAGCCCAGGCTCATCAAAAAAACAGCGGCACTTTGTTTTGTTCGTTTCTACAAAATGAAAGTTTGAGGGCTATTTTTACAAAACCACTGTGTTTTAGGTTTGGCAGTACAACTTGTTCTTTTTTTTACCCGTTTTTTTGATTTCCTGCCACTTGGGATTGACGGACGTTCTTCGGTAAAACCTGTGTATTATTAAAGTAGGCTAGCATAATGCCCAAAAACCCAACACTCAAAAGATGTGTCCACACGATAGGCGCAGGCGGGAATCTTAAAGCGCGCGCTACTAGCGATCGCTGTAAGATTGCTTCCCCGAAAAACAGGGCAGGCTGTCGGCTGAAAAAGCCTTTACAGCAATGACGATTCCTCGCAGGCTATTGTGGCTAAAAAAAATGTTCACAAAAAAAGGTCTGTGGAGACACAGACCATTAGATTAATATTTTTATCCAGTAGAACTTAACTCTCCCCGGTCATTGAGTCCTTTTACTTTATTCTGTTGCAAAGTTTCGTACCTGTTTCGTTCCTCTTCACGTAATTCCTGTTGCATAATTTTAGCAATTTTGGTGCTTCCATCATGGCTCCATCCCGGGGGATTGAAAATGTATTTCACTTTATCTATAAAAGTAGGCGCTTTTTTAACATCAGCGCTCAAGGCAATAAACTCATGAAAAATAATGTTAACCGCACCAGTATCTTCTGGCTGAGTAGTTAAACCATATTTAATCACATCTTCTGGTAACTCCTCTTGGAAAGTGCCGAACCACCTATCCCAAAGTATTAAAACCATACCCATGTTTTTGTCTAAGTAACGTACATTGCTGGCATGGTGTACGCGGTGATGCGATGGTGTTACAAAAACATATTCATACCATTTTGGAAGTTTAATGTTGTATTGCGTGTGAACCAGGTTACCATAAATTTGGGTCACCAGGTAAGCAAAAAGAATATCAACCGCTGTAAAACCCATAAATGCTAAGGGCAAATAAAAGAAAACACGGTACAATGGTTCGAAAACGGTTGAACGGAAACCAGTGGTTAAGTTAAAATGTTCTGATGAATGATGTGTAACGTGCATTGCCCAGAAAAAGCGTACATAATGACCAACTGTATGCAAAAACCAATACAGAAAATCCTGCGCTAAAATCAAAACAAACCAATAAAGCCAAATATTAGGAATTTGGAACAAACGGAATTGATAGCAATATTGCAGTAGAAAAAAAGTGCCTGTTTTTGTTGCTAAATTGATCACAATAGCAGCCGTCATCAGGTAGATATTGGTCCAGGTATCGCGTTTGGTATATAATTTTCTGTCGTGCATATAGCTGAAATACATCTCAACCAGGGTTAAAACGATTACGAAACTAAATAGCCCGATAACAGAAATATCACTTCCAGTAAACTTCATTTTACAAACTGTTATAATAGTCTAAACTGCTTAAAATATCGGCTGTGCTTACACGGCAGTTAAACGTGCATTTGCCTGTTGTTTCTAAAAGCGAGAAAAGAATATTTCCATCTTCATTCTTTTTATCGCTCTGCATCAATTGTAAAAGCGTATCGAAACTTTCTTTTTTGATGTGGTATTTAGGATATAACGATAAAATATATTCACTAATATCGTTCAGTTCCGCTTTGGTTAACGTACTGTTTTTGATTGATAATGCAGCCTCACAAACGAAACCGATGGCAATCGCTTCACCGTGGGTTAACGGATTTTCGTCATTCGTCAAAGAATAACCCTCTACAGCATGCCCAATGGTATGGCCGAAGTTTAAAATCTTACGCAGATTTTTCTCATGCGGATCGATGGTTACCACTTCATTTTTAATTTCTACTGAGCGGTAAATATCTTGAGCAGAAGGGGTTAAGTAGTTGCTTTCTTTTAATTTTTCGTAATAAGGCTTATCATAAATCAAACCATGTTTAATCATTTCGGCAAAGCCCGATAAAAGCTCACGTTGTGGCAATGTTTTTAAGAATGCAGTTTCGATAAAAACCATTTGTGGTAAGGTAAAGGTACCCACCATGTTTTTTACATTATCGATATCGATTCCTGTTTTACCACCTACTGAAGCATCAACCTGGGATAAAAGGGTAGTAGGTACGTTAATAAAATCGATTCCTCTTTTATAAGTAGAGGCAATAAATCCACCCATATCGGTAATTACACCACCGCCTAAATTAATCATTAAACTTTTGCGGTCTGCCTCAAAATCCAAAAGCGTTTTCCAAATTCCGATACAAAAATCGATATTCTTGTTTTCTTCTCCTGCCGAAGTTTCGATCAGGTCAAATTCAGAAAAATCATCTAAAAGGGACTGAAAAAGCGGTAAGCAGATTTCGCTCGTATGCTCATCAGCAAGTACAAAAACTTTACTGTATTTGTTGCTTTCTAAAAGTGTTTTTAGTGCTGCTAAACTACTTTCGAAATATAGGCTGTGGCCTGCGCTGGTTAGTGGTTCCATTAAATAATTTCTATTTTATTTTCGCCAAAAGTGATAATATCGCCAACCCTAACCTTATAGCGTTTGCGGAACTCGACCTCGCCGTTAGTTTTTACTAAACCATCCTCAACAACGGTTTGGGCATCACCGCCACTGCCAACTAATCCGGTTGCTTTTAACAGCTGGATTAATGGAATAAATTCGCCTTCTAATTTGAATTGTATCATTTTGTGCAAAAATACGATTATTTAGAGGTTTTTAGTTTTAACAATCAATGCTTTTTATAATTTTGCACCAATCTGACTTATTAATAGATAAAAATGGATTTATCCCCCAACAAACAACCAAATTTCGACAATACGGAAATTGCTTTCCGTCAAAAAACCAACAACGAACTAAAAAAAGCATATTGGCTTTTTAAAATGATTGGCAGTAATTTCCTTACCAAAGTTGGTCCTGCCATTACCAATTTCTTTTTAAATATTGGTTTACCCATTCAAGGCGCTATAAAGGCAACTATCTTTCAACAATTTTGTGGTGGCGAAACCATTGCCGAATGTGATAAAGCCATTGAACAATTGGATAAAGGCGGAGTGGGTACCATTTTAGATTATTCGGTTGAAGGCGAAGAAGAGGAGCAGGTTTTTGATGAAACCTGTGCAGAGATTATCCGTACGATTGTTCGCGCTGATGGTGATACTAAAATTCCGATTACGGTTTTCAAAATTACCGGAATTGGTCGTTTTGCCTTATTACAGAAGCTGGATGCTAAAGAAACCTTAAATGATACAGAAAAGGCAGAATACGAAAAAGTAAAACTGCGTTGCGAAATGATCTGTAAAACTGCTTTCGATAAAGGCGTACCAATTATGATCGATGCAGAGGAAACCTGGATACAGAATACCATTGACGAACTGGCATTGGATATGATGCGTAAATTTAACCGTGAACGTATTATTGTTTACAATACCTATCAAATGTACCGTCATGATAAATTAGCCGATATGAAGGCCGACCATTTAATTGCCAAAGCTGATGGTTTTATTTTGGGTGTGAAAATGGTTCGTGGTGCCTATATGGAAAAAGAACGTAAACGTGCAGCAGAAATGGGTTATCCTTCGCCAATTCAGCCAGATAAAGCAGCATCAGACCGCGATTATAACGAGTCTTTGCGTTATAGTGTTGATCATATTGAAGAAATTGCCATTGTTGCCGGAACGCACAATGAAGATAGCAGCCGTTTATTGACTTACCTTTTAGAGGAAAAGAATATTACGCACAATCATCCCCATGTATATTTTGCCCAGTTGTTAGGGATGAGTGATAACTTAAGCTTTAACCTTGCCGATTCGAATTATAACGTAGCAAAATATGTTCCTTATGGACCGATTAAAGCGGTAATGCCTTATTTGTTCAGAAGAGCACAAGAAAATACTTCAGTGGCCGGACAAACAGGCCGTGAGCTGGGTTTGATTGAAAGAGAATTAAAAAGAAGGAAACTGTAATTCAGTTAACAGTTGGTTTTTTCAGTTAATAAGGTCGTCATTTCGAGCGGAGTGCAACGCAGTCGAGAAATCTAATTAGATAGATCTCTCCATTTCACTGCATTCCAGTCGAGATGACGATTTTTCTTTTAGTTTCGTCATACTGAACTTGTTTCAGTATCTATCATTCTGTAAAAGACCCTGAAATAAATTCAGGGTGACGAACAGAGGATATTGAGGTGTTATAGATGCCTGCGAATTGAAAATTCGCCCACTGGTAACTATTTCTTCACTACAAAAGATTGTTTACCGCTAAGCAGGTCGTAGAACAAAATAAAATCGCTAACTAAGCTATAACCTGGATATTGAAAAGTAGCCGGTTTGTTTTTTTCGAAGAAAAAGTGACCCACCCATGCAAAGCCGTATCCCAATACGGGTATGGCTAAAAAGAAATGCCAATTGTGAAAAAGAAAGCCTGTAAAAAAAGCAAGGCAAACCAGTCCTGTACCGATAAAATGTAAAATGCGCGATGTGGTATTGCTGTGTTCTGATAAGTAGAAAGGGTAGAACTCTTTAAGCGATTTGAACTTTTTTTCTGACATACACTAATTTACAAAATTCCGTTTGCTTTTAAAAAGGATTCCAGTTGAGCCGGTTTTTCTGTCATTAATAAGGTATTTAAACCTACTTTTTTAGCACCTTCTATATGTTGTGGACTATCGTCAATAAATAAGGTTTCGGATGGGTTTAAATTGTTGTCTTTTAATACCTGTTCGAAAATATTGGTGTTGGGTTTACGCAGTTTCATGTGCTGAGAGAAATAAGCTTTCTCAAAATAAGCATCGTAATCATTAATTTTGAAGGTTGTTTTCAAGTAATTGATAATCCAATCGTAGTGGATTTCGTTGTTATTGCTCAATAAAAAAGTACGGTATTTTTCTTTTACCCTAAGCAATAAATCGTGGTTTTCCTGTATGGTTCCAATTAATAAGCTGTTCCATGCATCATCAATCTGCTGGTCGGTTAATTCGGGTTTCCCTGCGGCATTTCTAATTCCTGCCCTAAATTCGGCTGGAGAAATTGCACCAGTTTCAAAATCATCAAATAGTTGATTGTGCGCTTTGTGGGCGAAGAAATTTTCAATATCCGTAATGCCCAGTTTTTGAAAAGATGCCTGAGCAATTCTGAAATCGATATCAAATATTACGTTGCCGTAATCGAAAATAATGTTTTTAATGTTCTGCATGGAAATCATTAGGATTTGCTGCAAAGATATTATTGCTGATTTAATGAAGTGTATTAAATCACGTTTTTTTACAATAAATAGCAATACAACCTAATTTGATAAGTTTTAATTATTGAGTGATCTTTTGAAGGTGTGCCATTCCCGCCCAATGTAATTAAGTTAAGGAGAAAACAAAAAAACATTGTCATCCTGAGACTGTCGAAGGACAAATGTTTTTTTGTTTTCTCAATTAAATGGTCTTCGACAAGCTCAGACTGACAACAGATGTGCTAACTCAATGATATTGTATTTTCGCCTTCGCGGCAATGACGCAACATCAAAATGATTTTATTTATAAACCTATTTCGGCTCTACTGTTACCGATTGGATAATTGGTCTATTCTTTTTGTCATTCGTTTTTAGCGCTTTGAACACAAAATAGATAGAATGGAATTTTCCATCCGAAAGCATATTAATTGGAATACTTTTCCTGAAGGTAGATTTGCCAATCATAATGCCTTTAATGTCATCCAACCTGATTTCGATCTCTCCATCGGTACCTTGATCAAGGTTTAAGAATGAAAGATCAAAGCCCGAAATGCCAGATAAGTCGATGTTTTTGATGGCTAACCAACCATTATCCTTAGTTAATACAAGTTTTTCTCCGCCAAAAACATCTTTTCGCTGAAAACCACCAAAATCTTTAATGTCGTCAGCATCAATTATACTGCTTTTAAGATTGATGAGATTAGTTGTGGTTAAAGGTTTTAAACCTGCTGCACCTGCATCGGTATAGGTTGCTTTTAGCGTCAATACAGATTTCTTCTTATCGGTGGCTGCTGGTGGAACAATTTTGCCAGAAGTTGGAAGTGATGCTTTAACGGCTTCCTTGTTGCCTAAAGTCATAATCCACGCTGTAATTTTTTTCACTTCAGCCTCTTTCATTGCGGTATGTGCAGGCATTGGTACTTCTCCCCATACGCCATGACTACCTTCAATCACTTTTGAAGCCAGGTAATCAACCGCTTTGCTGTCGTTTTTATATTTAGCTGCAATTTTATTAAACGCAGGACCGATGGAAACTGCAGCCTCTTTGTGGCAAGTGCTACAATCAGATTTTAGCATTAGCGTTTTACCCACAAGCGTTTGTGCAGCTTGTTGGTGGCCCAATTGTGCGCCTGCTAAATCGGTTCCTTCGGTATAGGTATTGGAAATATAAATGCGGCTGCTATTCACTTTTGCACCCTTATCGCTCACTAAAACCTTGTAATCAACTGGTTTATTCGGGAAATAAAAACTTTTGTTACCAGCTAAATCTATACTCACATTAGGGTACTCGTTACCTGCAAAAACCGATATCACCTGGCTCTTTGCTGAAGCTTTACTTTTATCCATTACGGTAACACTTACCGGATATTCGCCTACCTTAGTAAAGGTATGCTGTAGGGTTGGTGTTGTGGTTGTTTTGGTCATTCCTTTTCCAAGGTTCCAAATATAAGTTAAAGCATCTCCATCAGGATCTTTAGCTGTAACAGTTGCAGTCATCTTGTAAGGAAGTAAACCGCTTGTTTTTATAATGTTCAGGCTTTCAACTGTTGGTGGTCTGTTTCCTTTCAGGTAATCGATCCTGGTAATTGCAGCATCAGGATTTTTGGTAAACCAGCCTTTGCCGTACTCGAGGATATATAACTTTCCATCGGGACCCAACTCCATATCAATTGGTGCTGCTAAAGAAACTTTAGACATAAAAGGCTCCATGCTTAGGTAATCACCCTGTGCATTCATTGTAACCGCTTTAACCCATCCACGTACCCATTCATAAATAATCAGCTTTCCGTTGTAATAAGCTGGGTAAGGTGAGTTTGCTGTAGCATAATATACTGGCCCGGCCATTGCTGTACGGCCACCTGCACCAACCTGTGGAAATTCCTTTGATTCGCCATAAGGATACCAGATATATGCCGATTGCGCGGGTGGAAGTTTTTCCAAACCCGTATTGTTTGGCGAGTTATTGATAGGAGATTCAGGATCAAATGCATTCCCATTTGTTCCATTGGTATAGTCGTATGCTTTATAAGGGTAGTTGTTCCCGATAAACAATGGCCAGCCGTAATTACCAGCTTTTCGTGCCTGGTTTACTTCATCATAACCTCGAGGGCCTCTTAAATCGTCATCATTGGATGCATCGGGGCCAACTTCTCCCCAGTATAAGAAATTGGTTTTTTGATCTACCGAAATGCGATAAGGGTTTCTATTTCCCATTACATAAATTTCTGGTCTGGCTTTTGGATCGTTTTTAGCAAAAAGGTTGCCATCAGGTATGCTATAAGTTCCATCCTCATTTACTTTTATCCTTAAAATTTTGCCTCTTAAATCGTTGGTATTACCTGCCGATCTTCTGGCATCGTATTGTTCTAAACCCTTTCTGTTATCAAGCGGGGCATAGCCTTTATTTACATATTGTTGTTTGGGTACATCAAAAGGAGTGGAGTTGTCGCCAGTAGAAACATAAAGAAGGTTGTCTGATCCAAAAGCAATAGATCCTCCGGTATGGCAGCAGATTTCGCGTTGAGAATAGAATTCTAAAATGATCTTTTCTGATTCTTTTACAATCTGATCGTTTATGAGCTTAAACCTGGATAATCGATTTACCGATTTATCAAACGGACTGTAGAAAAGGTAGATATATTTATTAACTGCAAATTTTGGATCTGCGGCCATGCCCAATAATCCTTCTTCTGCATTCACATCAGGGGTGTTGGTTTTAAAATAAACATCAAGTTTGCCAGCTTCTTTAATTTTTTTGGTCTGATTTTTATAAATCAACACTTCACCTCTGCGCTGCGCTACCAAAATATCCAGGTTAGGGAGGATGGTCATTTCAGTAGGCTCTGTGAATTCTCCTTGTGCAAGGGTAACTTTTACAAAACGGTCTTGATCTGGTGTGTCTATTTTATGTTTTGGGGAAAATTCGAAAGCCTTGCTTTCGTAAATGTTTTTGTTTAGTGTTGTTGCCGATATAAATACAAATGCAATGGCAGATAACAGTAGCGTAAAAGTTGTTTTCATTTATTTGGTTGAGGAATTTTTAATAAATATAGGATATAGTTTTATAGCCTGAGGTATTGTATCAAAATTTATGCGAATAATGTATAAATAGAATTTGTTATTTATAAAATGAATGAGTTATAGAATTATAGATTGATTGAATTACCATCTCAAGTTAATCTTTTCATAATATGTAAATATTAATGTAACTTAAACAAGAGAAAGCAATTGCAGAGCAGTTTTTAATTTTATTAAAGATTTGGTTCGCTAGTGCCTAAAATCAAAAATGATTTATAAAAATGTTTTTAATCAAAATCCATTCGTCAACAAATTTAGTATGGTTATCTATTTTTTATTTTAGAATCTCTACTGTTGAATTGGTATGGTGTTGATAATGTTAGCTTTATATATAGACACACTAAAAATGATGCTATGACTGGAGTAATAACAGCTTACAATAAAGAAAGAGGTTTCGGTTTAATCTCGCAGTATTTGGTTTTAGAAAGCATTTATTTTGATATAGTAGATTGCAAAGCGAAGGGTTTGTATGTTGGGAGTTCGGTTGAATTTGATACTGCTATTACTAAAAGAGGAGTAGTGGCTAAAAACATAATGGGTATAGTTAAACTTAAGGTTAGGCCCAAAACTTTAATATAAAGATTTCGATTTTAAAATTTTGCTTAATCCCTATTCAGCGCGTTCCGTTTAGGCTATTTAAAATCAGTTATTATAAATAATTGATTTAATACGTATGGCAACGGGAACCATTGTCACATTTCATAACCACAAACCTCTCTGTTTCTTAGCGCATGATCAGCTTAAAAAGCGGGTTTTAGTCCTTAAGTTCGAAGGATTTAAAATTGGCGATCGGGTCAATTATCAGCTCATATCATCTCCAACCGGACTCATCGGAATCTGCGTAAAAAGCAATTGCATTTAAAAATCGCACAACTTTAAGTTGTTTTTTGAATTATTTTTTGTCAGCCTATTGTCATTCTGATTTTAATCTGTAAATTACGAAATGGGCGATAAAGTAAATTTGATTCTTGGAATAGTTTTCCTTTTAGGTGGTTTTAGTGTTTTCTTTGTGATTTTTAGCGGAAAAAAGGGTTAGTTCAATTTTCAAATACTTTTTTCAGGAGGAATTTTTCTCTTCGAATGGTTTATTGATGATGCGGCGAAATTCGGTATCCGAATAAAAAAGAATTCATTTTCTGGTATTACATCAGCCCTATATTATTTAGGATTGCTGGAGTATGTAACAATAAATAAAGCTGAAGCTTAATTAGTAGGAGATTTTTTATAAAATCTTCAATTACAGGCTATGCCATATCTTATTGTATGCCTATCGAGATATTTATTGCCGGTAAGCAGTGCTGTTCCTATCTGTTGTTTAATTCAAATACAATGTGTTGATGCTAGTGCAATGCCCTAAAATAGGAAAGTCGTTGAGCCTGTATTCGACTTTTTTTGTTTACATGTGCTATGTTTGTTCAAGTACTAAAATCATCACTAATTATCGCTTGATCTATAGATTTGATATAGAAATCTATTTAATAGCTAAACCTTTTCTATTTTTTGTATGTTTAGTGTATAAAATCTAAATTATGCAAGGAACAATAAAATTTTATAATGAAGCTAAAGGTTTTGGCTTTGTTGTAACAGAAAATGGAGATGAAGTTTTTGTTCATGTTACAGGCTTGATTGATAAAGTAAGTCAGAATGATCGGGTAGAGTTCGAGATTGGACAAGGGAAAAAAGGTCCCAATGCGGTTAATGTAAAACTGATTTAATGCTTCGATGAGATTAGGTACTGTAAAGTTTTATAACCCTAAAGAAGGCATTGGTAGCATTACCCCATCAAATGGAGGGAGAGAAGTAAGCGTTTTTGCCCGCGGCGTAATAGATCCGATAAGGCCCAATAATATTGTTCAGTTTGATATTGAATTTACACCAAGTGGCATCGAGGCCATTAAGGTGATCGTGTTATCTACATAGATAGGCCATTTAAATAAGGTTCTTTTTATATCATTGTATTAGTTTATATATTATTTGGCACAGTTTTTTGGGTTAGCTATAATAGTTAACGCAAAAAAGTCGAAATGGTGATAAAAGAAATGGGAACTATAGATTACTATAATGAAACTGAAGGCTTTGGGAAAATCAGGAGCGATATTGGAGAAGAAGTTCTGTTTTATCAAAGCGGCCCAATAAATGGATTTAATCCGAGTAGGGGCTCGAAAGTTTCTTTTGAATTGCATCAAATATTATCAATTGCAATAAATGTGCTAATTATTGAGGCGAAAGCTTAATGATTGTTTAATGTGTTGATCCTTTAGCCTGTATTGCAGATAGAATTTATCATTAAAATAAATTATTTTAGCAACTTGTAACCAAATCTGATAAATTTGGTCTTACTGTTGTTTATCCTTAAGTTTTTATGATACAGTTAGAGCCAATTAACGGGTTTTTTAAAAGAGAACGTGCGTTGCAGGCAATATACCCTATGCGTATGTTGATTGTACGCGAGGGAAATGGCTTTTTGTGCATGAATTCTGGCGATTACCCCCTGTTAAAAGGTAGGATGTTTTTTATTCCAGAAGAAGGTCTGGTTAGGTTGGATGGAGAAATTACCTCAGGTTATTGGCTCAGTTTTAGCAGTTTGTTATATGCCGAATTTTTACTTCAGCACTTAGATCCCCAGGCTAAGAACCTCTTCTTAAATTTATCTTTCAGGGATCTCGATCCGCAAAAATCTACCAAAACTTATAGTTTACTCGATCAGCTAAAAAGAGAAATCAATATTAAAAAAGATATGCCCTTTTTAGCACAGTACTTATCATTATTTCTGGGATTTACAGCTGGTTTAGATGGCTATCTTACTGCTTTAACCTTAGATGAGTTACAGCAGGTATTGCGGTTTAGGGCCATTTTGGAACAATTTTATAAGCAAGAAAGATCCATTCAATTTTATGCGGAAGGCATGGGAATGAGTACTGGTAAATTAAATAAATTTTTAGACCATGTACTTGGAAAAAGCCTAACCGTGCTCATAAAAGATCGGATTATGCGCGAAGCGGAAGAATTGCTGCTTCATAGTGATTATACGGTTGATGAAATAGCTGAACTATTGGGCTTTGAACAAACCACTAATTTTAGCACAAGTTTTAGACGGCACAAAGGCGTATCAGTACTTCAATTTAGCCGTCTAACCTAAATTAAATGAAAAATTGGTGCGTCTGGCAAAGAAATGATCATCCGTTTGATTTCATCTCTTCTAGAGAACAGGTTTCCAGACCTCACCACATTAATTGCTTTCGCGCCTAACGCGTAAAGTTTTGCTTACTGCATCTATTTTATCAGCCGCACCAATTTTTACGTCCGCTAAATTATAAAATCTTAGTCTAAAGAAGAAAAATATTCTTAATAATGTTACGTATTTGTATTTTAGTGTTTACAAGTATGTGTCTGCGTTACTCTCGAGCAGACAAAATAAAAGTCTAGTAAATTTGTAGATTATTGGCAAAAAATTATATTTACCAAAAATATAATCATTGTAATAAGAGTTTATGAAATCTTTTCCCATACTAAATGCATTAAAATTTATAGCTTTTGCTACGTTGATGGCCAGTTTTACTTCTGTACAAGCACAAAGTAAAAAGAAACCCAACATTATTTTTATCCTGGCTGATGATTTAGGCTATGGTAACGTACACAGTTTTAATCCAAATTCTAAAATCCCGACACCAAATCTGGATAAGCTAACTGAAGATGGAATTAAGTTTACCCGTTTCTATGCTGGAAATACAGTTTGTGCACCTTCAAGATGTGCTTTAATGACTGGTTATACCATGGGCCATGCCTGGATAAGGGGCAATGCAAAAGCAAAAGATGGTCTGGCCGCCTTACGTGCACAGGATACTACCCTGGCCGAACGCTTAAAAGGAAACGGATATAAAACAGGCATGTTTGGTAAATGGGGACTTGGCGATGAAGACAGCAAAGGTGCACCACATTTAAAAGGCTTTGATAGTTTTTATGGATATCTGGATCAGTCGCATGCACACGATTATTATACCAACCGTCTGTATGAAATTGTTGGTGGTAAAACAGTAGAAATACCTGTTGACACCACAAAATATACTGAAGACTTGATTGTAAATAAAGCTGTTGATTTTATTAACGCCAATAAAGATCAGCCTTTCTTTTTGTATCTGCCTTTAACGGTTCCACATGCGGAGTTGAAAGTACCTGCAGCACTATTGAAGAAGTTCCAGCATGCAGATGGTTCGAGTAAATTTCCGCCGGAAATGCCTTTTGAGAAAAAGGGAAACTATGATAGTCAGGCGCAGCCACATGCTACTTTTGCAGCAATGGTAAATAAACTCGATGCTGATGTGGGTACTATTGTAGCGTTAATCAAAAAATTAGGTTTGGATAACGATACTTATATTTTCTTTACGAGTGATAATGGCCCTCATAAAGAAGGTGGTGCCGATCCGGTATTTTTTAATAGCAGTGGTGAGTTTAGGGGCGTTAAAAGAGATTTGTACGAAGGTGGCATCCGCGTGCCGTTAATTGTAAGGGCACCGGGTAAAATTGCGGCAGGACAGGTTAATCCTACACCATGGGCCTTTTGGGATATATTGCCAACCTTGGGCGAGCTTACCGGAACAGCATCGCCAAAAAATATAGATGGCCTGTCGTTTTCTCCATTGTTAAGTGGGAAAAAAGCAGCTAAAGAACACGAATATTTCTACTGGCAATTTAGCGAAAGTGGTTTAAAAGAAGCTTTAACCAAAGGCGATTGGAAATTGATTCGTTTTAAAGATAAAGGCACTGCCGAAAAGTTAGAGTTGTATAACCTAAAAGCTGATATTGGGGAAAAGAACGATATTGCTGCGAAAAATCCTGATACGGTTAAAGCACTTTATGCTTTGATGAAACAGGCTAAAACACCTGCAGAAAATCCACGTTTTGATTGGTCTGAAATTGAAAAATAGATGAAAATGAAAGTGATTAAGCCAATTTTAGTTTTAAGCTGCGCTTTGCTTTTTGCCTGTAAAAACGATGTGGTGAAGCAGAATACTCAAGTGAAAGTGAAATATAAGCCTGAGGCTTGTTGCTCGTCTAACCTGCCATCAAGGTTTGGTATAAAAGCGACTGGCAATGTTCGCCAATTCGGTGATAAGAAGACTTTATAAGGATGGTAGAGAAGTCAAGTTTTTAAAACTTGACTTCTCTTTATTGCGCCCTGCAACCCCGAAAATGAAATACTGTTTAGGCCCATTAGCCCCGGTTGGAGTGTTACCCTGCAGCAACGAGGTACGAGGTACGAGGAAGCGAAGCGTAAAAGCGTAAAACGGGAAGAAACTGACTGTTTTGTACCCGCATTGCGCTCCAAATGGAAATTGGTGTTTTTTAGATTAGGAAATGAGTGGCTTGTGGCTCTTGGCGGTTTGCAGTCCCGCTTTTGCTTATAGTCCTCGCTGCGCTCCGGGCTATTCCGCTCTATCGGGTTTACGAACAAGGGTCTGTGCACCCTGCAACCCCAAAAATGAAATACTGTTTAAGCCCATTAGCCCCGGTTGAAGTGTTACCTTGCAGCAACGAGGTACGAGGCAGCGAAGCGTATAAGCGTAAAACGGGAATAAACTGACTGTTTTGTACCCGCATTGCGCTCCAAATGGAAATTGGTGTTTTTTAGATTAGGAAATGAATGGCTTGTGGTTCTTGGAGGCTGTCAGCCCCGCTTTCGCTTATAGTCCTCGCTGCGCTCCGGGCTATTCCGCTCTATCGGGTTTAGGAACAAGGGTCTGTGCACCCTGCAACCCCAAAAATGAAACACTGTTTAAGCCCATTAGCCCAGGTTGAAGCGTTACCCTGCAGCAACGAGGTACGAGGCAGCGAAGCGTAAAAGCGTAAAACGGGAAGAAACTGACTGTTTTGTACCCGCATTGCGCTCCAAATGGAAATTGGCGTTTTTTAGATTAGGAAATGAATGGCTTGTGGTTCTTGTAGGCTATCAGCCCCGCTTTCGCTTATAGTCCTCGCTGCGCTCCGGGCTATTCCGCTCCAATCGGGTTTAGGAACAAGGGTCTGTGCACCCTGCAACCCCAAAAATGAAATACTGTTTAAGCCCATTAGCCCCGGTTGGAGTGTTACCCTGCAGCAACGAGGTACGAGGCAGCGAAGCGTGTAAGCGTAAAACGGGAATAAACTGACTGTTTTGTACAGGCATTGCGCTCCTGATGTAAATCAGTTTCTCTTTGACTACTAAGCATATAATTTTAACCATATGAGACATTTAAGAACATATTAGTTTCAATGAACTTCCATGTCTTATGTGGTTCAGAATATTAAATGAAATAAGTCTGTGAGGACACAGACCATGGTATAAGAAAGGTCGTCATTCCCGCGCAGGCGGGAATCTTAAAGCTTATTGCATTAAGATTCCCAATCAAGTTGGGAATGACGATTCCTCGCAGCTTATTACTTCAAAAAAATCCTCTGTCATTTGTATCGGTTTTTATACAATAAATTATCTCTCAGAATGACACTACGCGTAATTAATCCTCAAACAAATAACCGCTATAGGCTAATCCTTTAGCCACACTTTTAAAATTGTCGCCAGAGTTTAATGGAATGTGCGGGAATTTGGTTTTAAACAAGTTTTGCACGGCCGAAACCATCGATGTTCCACCGGTTAGAAACAAACAGTCAATGTCATCTGGGTTGATTTTGTAGGTTTCCATAAATTGATTCAGATACGCATCAATTTTATTGATGTCTTTTTCGATAATCGAATTATACTCTTCGAGCGAAATGTTTTCATCAATCTCGATTTCCATGTTGCTGTAGGTAAATGTAGAAACAGGCTGATCGGAAAGTTCAATCTTTGTTTTTTCGATCGATCTGAACAAAGAATAACCCAGGTTATTTTCGATCAAGGTGATCAGGTTTTTAAATTTCGGATCGTTTCCAGAGTAATAATAATATTCCTCAATCTCTTTCTGGATTTTTAAACCGTTAAAAAAGTTCATTTTATCCCAGGTGCAAATATTGGCAAAAAGCGATTTCGGTACATTTAAAACTTTGCCAGGTGTGGCCTCATACATGGTGTTTTTTCCGAAATATGGCGTGCCTTTATCCCACATAAACGCAGAATCCAGACTATCGCCACCAATGTAGATACCACCAGAGGCAATCATATCGTTTTTACGGTCTTTGCTACCTACCTTATCCGGATCAAGGATCAGGTAGGTGAAATCTGTTGTGCCTCCACCTAAATCGGCTACTAAAACACGTTCTTTCTTCCTGATTGTTTTTTCGTAGGCAAAGGCCGCCCCAATAGGTTCGAATTGAAAACGCACATCCGTAAAACCTGCGCTTTCTGCAGCTTTTTTTAACCTGGTTTGCGCCAGGGTATCTTTCATCGTATTATCATCATCAAAGAAAACCGGACGGCCGATAATGGCTTTGTGGCAATCTTCACCAATGATCTGATCAGCCTTTGCTTTTAAATCTTTAAGAATCAGGGTTACCAGGTCAGCAGCTGTATATCTTTTGTTATGGATTCTGGTTTCGGTAAAAGTAGTTCTCGAAAGGATCTGTTTAATGGATTTAATAAACCGGCCTTTCATACCGTCGCTCAGGTAAGCATCTATTGCTTTTTCGCCAACAATATGACTTTCACCATCAACAAAACTTTTTACCTCAGTAAAATAAATTAACGAGGGGATCGAAATCGTATCAACAATTTCTTTCTTTTCTTCATCATAAATAGAAAGTGCCGAATTGGTTGTTCCAAAATCGATTCCGTATAAAAACTTACTCATGGGCTTGATGTATTGTGGTTGTGGCGATTTAAAAAGGGGTTGCGAAAGTATTAAAAAAAAGCGAGGCCTGAAAGTTTTAAGCTAAAAATATACCTTGTATATAAAACCTTATTCACTATATTTAAAAAACATTCACGCTTTTAAATTAAATCACAGTTGAAAACTACTATACTCTGTTTACTGGGCTTAATTTTCCAGCTTTTTTGTATCAATACGGTTTCTTTCGCTCAAAAAAATGTACCCGATACGGTAAGAACCGGAATTTATGTAACGAGCATTCACGATATAGATTTTAAAGACAAAGAATATACTGTTAATTTCTGGTTATGGCTAAAATATAAAAACAAAGAATTTAATTTTGCTGATAACCTGGAGATCCCGCAGGCCAAAACGGTTAGCAAATCATTTTCTACGATCGATAGCAGTGGTAATGAAGTGTATATGCTCATGAAGTTGCAATGTGTAATGAAAGATTCGTGGTCGATCAATAATTTTCCATTCGACCATCAATTGCTGAGGCTTTCTGTAGAAAATTCTCAATTCGATTCAGCTGCCTTGGTATTTGTTCCTGATACATTAGGTAAACAGTTTGATCCGCGGTTTACCCTTCGTGGATGGAATATCGACAGTTTAAAAACTTCTTCTGCCAATAAAATTTATGAAACGGCTTTTGGCGATCCAGGTATAAAAGTACCAAGAACCGAATACAGTAGTTATAAAGTGAGGATCGGGATTAGCAGAGATGCTTTTGGCCTGTTCTGGAAAATGTTTTTGGGCATGTATGTAGCTTTTTTTATTGCTTATATGTGCTTTTATATCCATGCCGATAGCATCGATTCGCGCTTTGGACTAAGTGTAGGCTCTCTTTTTGCCGTAATCGGTAATAAATACATTATTGATGGTTCGCTCCCCGAATCGACTACTTTTACACTGGTAGATACCTTGCACGGAATTACCCTGGTGTTTATTTTAATCGTGATCATATTAACAGCCTTTTCTTTAAAAATGATCAAAAAAGGAGAGGAGAAAAAAGCTGAAAGGTTTGATCGGTTTTTCTCCATCTCGCTTTTAACCGTTTACCTTCTTTTAAATATTTTCTTTATCGTAAAGGCTATAAATGCTTAGCCGAAGATTAAAATAACTCACTTGTACCCAAATGGGCGTTTACAATGCGGGTAATCTGCTGGCCAAGCTCTTTCGCATTGCCAATCCCTATGCTTTTAAGCGCTGCCAGCTGATCGGTAGTTCTGGGCATTTTTTCGGCAATAGAAAGTAGTGCTAAGTCAGAAAGTACTGCATAATCTTGGGTGCCGCGTTGCAGCGCGATTGTTTTGCGCCATTCGACCAGGTTTTTATAAACCTGCGGATTGGAAATCTCTTTTGGCTTGATGCTTGATTTAACCTGTTTTTTCTCCGGTTGTTTATTACTTGCCGCGTGTAAGGTATTGATGTAATCTTTGATGGAAAAGGGATTCCACGAAATTTTAAATAAAGCCAGCTTGATCTGCAGTGCATCTTTACAGTCGTTTAATACCGTAAGCAGTTTATCAGAGTGGGTATCATTATAAAAGTTGATGGCCACAATTCTTGCCATTAAAGTAAGGAGTTGTTCCAGTTTTGGAACGAAATAATCAGATGCTTTCTGCAAACGTTCCCTAAAAGCACTTTCATTGGCCGGATTTTCATCGGTGCTTATTTTCGAAAATTCCTTTGCGATAAAATTCCTGGCTACTTTAAAAATCTCGTGCTGAAGGATCTGGTTGCCTTGTTCGTAAATTGATAAAAAGGCATTCTTCTCGTCTTTGTCGATCAATTTAGACCGACCGAGTTTTTCCCAGTCTTTGGCTACCAGCGAGAAATCCAGCAATTCATGGATCAATCCCCAGGCATATTGCTGCGTATAACGTGTCAGCAGCTCAGCCGAAGGTTTATCCTGGTAAGTGGCTTTTGTGAAACCGATTACTTTGGCATCGGTAATGATATTTTCGGCAACCACAGGCGATTTTAGGATAAGCCCTTCTAAGCTTCTGCAACGACTTAATGCTACGTAAGCCTGTCCGTGGGTAAATGCGGTGCTTACGTCAACTATAGCCTGATCAAAAGTTAATCCCTGGCTTTTATGTACCGTGATGGCCCATGCCAGTTTAAAAGGATATTGCGAGAATGATCCGGTGCTGGTTTCGTCGATTTTATTTTCTTCGGCACTCAGGTTATATTTAACATTTTGCCAGATTTCTTTTTCTACTTCGATTTCCCTGCCGCCACTGCTAAAGGTTACTTTTATTGAATCCTGACTAATAGCCGTTATTTTTGCCGCTTTTCCATTGTAATATTGTCTTTTGCCCGACGAATCATTTTTGATAAAGATGACCTGCGCACCCAGTTTTAATTGGAGTTTTTCGTCGGTAGGATAGGCATCCTTTGGGAAATCGCCACTTAGCTCCGCATTAAATTCGAAAATTTCTCCGGGTAATTTTTCTAAACAGCCCTGGTTAATTTCGTTAACCAGTTGGTTGTGTGTGGTTAAAGTAATGTAATCATCTTTCCATTCCTGATCTAAAGATGGATCGTAACGTTCATTCAGTTTCGCTAGTAAGCCAGCATCCAGACTGTTTTCGCGCATGCCATTCAAAATATCCAGAAATATGGGGTCCGATTGACGGTAAACTTTATCTAAGGTAAACGTAAGCATGGGCGTAGACCTGAAAACCAGGCTATCGAAAAAGTAGGGGCTGGAATAGTAACTGCCCAGGATATGCCAGGCATCGTGAAAAATAGGAGAGAGCTGGTAAAGATCGCCGATCATCAATACCTGAACGCCACCAAAGGGGCGGTTGGAGCCTTTAACACGCTTTAAAGTACGGTCGATAAAATCAATTAAATCGACCCTAACCATACTAATCTCATCAATAATTAATAAATCAAGGCAGCGTAATAACCTTGTTTTTTCATCGGAGTATTTAAAATTCGTTTCCGCATTTTCATCAACAACCGGAACCAAAGGGCCAAAGGGAATCTGAAAAAAGGAGTGAAGCGTTACGCCTCCGGCATTTATTGCCGCAACAGCGGTAGGTGCAACAATGGCAAAATTCTTTTTGGTGGTATCTCTAATCTTGCGCAGCAGGGTAGTTTTTCCCGTGCCAGCTTTACCAGTTAAAAAAACAGGCTGGTTGGTGGTGGCTAAAAAATCTAAAAGAAGTTGGTTGTCCGGATCGGGCGTATTCATATCAATTACAAAATTAACCTATTCGAAATTGATTTGAGGATAGATTAACGGGTGTTTTATCCACAATTTTTAATCAGAAAAGAGGGGTGGTAAAATGAAAAGTAAAATTAAGCACTTGAAAATGAGTTTATATTCTTTCTTTTTATGAAAAAATGCCGAAAACATTTTCGAAAATTCAATTCAAATTTGTAACATTGCACTCGCAAAAAAGGATAACCTTTTTTCCGGGCCTATAGCTCAGCTGGTTAGAGTAGAAGACTCATAATCTTTTGGTCCCTGGTTCGAGCCCAGGTGGGCCCACTGCTTTAAACCCCTTTAAGGATGACTTAGAGGGGTTTTTTGTTGCCCAAAAAACTAGGCTACTGGCTATTTAAAGGCTGTTTTGATGATGGTAGGGCCTTTGTAGATATTTTTAATTATTGTCTGCTTGAAAAGACAGGATTGCGGAACATCGGTTGACCAGCCATAAAGCTTTCGCTTTATCGATCCTATCGTGCTCAACTTGACAGATGCCCAAGTAAAAAAAAGCGATTCAATTTAAAAAAGGTTAACCTACATGGGCTAGGAATTTTAAAAGGAAAAAATGCTGGAGAAATAACATATCTTCTGTCATGATAATACCTATATCTCTTATTTAAAATTCCTACCCCCATGAAAAGCTTCTTTAGTTTCTTTGAACGCAACTTACCCGCCAACAGGTTAAAGATTACCTGAACATTAGCGAAAGCACCTCCAAACGTAAGGTAAAAGACGGCACATTAAAGCCTGTAAAACTAACGGGCAGCGATCGTTTTTAACCTGCGAAAAGGCCGTATCTGATTACCCCTTCTTTACCTGTTGTTTACCCTTTCTTGCTACCAGGTTAACCCCAGGGTTACCCCAGGCTTACCCCGGCTTTACCATTTGGTTACCTAAAAGGTAAAGCCAAGGCCTGTTTTGGCCGATCGGCCACACAGGTCATAGTTATGCTGCCCTTAAGCAGGCTGCCACAAGCAGCCCGGTTGTAGCAGTGCGGGCCAGCTGTAATGGTTCATTTTAGCTCGTTATTCGTGTTAATTGGTCTAATTTAGCTCATTTTAGCTCAAAATGGGGTGCCAATGCCGCAAAGCCGCTAGGTTTGGAGCATGGATTTAAACATACCGGTATAAACAGCAATCCTTTTTGAACAAACATTTTTTTACTTAAAAAACAAAAATTATGGCAACGTATTCAAAAGGAGCAAATGGCACATTCTCGGGCAAAGTAGGCCGTGTAATCGGCAGCAACTGGCGCAGCATAGATTACCTGAAAGCAATGGCAATGACGAAGAAGCGTTCACTTTTTACAAATCGGTTTTGGCGGCGAGTTTACAAAAATCAGCCGTTTTAAAGATTTAGCAGGCCCCGAGTTTCAGGTAGCCGAAGATGAGGCTAATAAAATAATGTACATCGGCTTGCCGCTTGGCAAAAACAATGTGTTAATAGCCAACGATGTTCTCGGCTTTTTGGGGCGGGTGAGCGAAAGTGAAAACCGGTCTAAAATATGCGTGGCTGAAAGCCGTGAAGAAGCAGCTAAAATATTTAAAGGATTATCGGCAGGCGGAGAGGTGGAAGGACCTATTGGCGACAGCCCATGGGGTACCTATGCCTGAATATTTAGAAATAAATATGGATACTTTAGGTATCGAATTTTGAAACCTTTTCGACAATGAGGCTTAATTGGTTAATTTTGATGGGGACACTATCGCTTTCCTCCTTTTCAACTTGGCATAAAAAAGAGGGCACTTTTCAGTACCCTCTTTTTTTATCTGATCTGTATTTGGTTTATTTATAAAGGTAATTTACTGCAATCACATCATTTGCATTAAAGGTGCGGTTACCACCGTTAGAGCAAGCCAGCATAAACGATTCTGCATCGGCTTTTGATGGTGTTCCAGGTATTTGGATAGCACCAACTCCTGCTGATCCTTCGTTGGAGCGTTTTCCCCCACAGCTATATGCTCTGTTCATATAGTCGGTATGGCGGAATCCTATGCAATGTCCAACTTCATGTTGTAAAACAGAAGCCAGATACAATAAATCAGGATTTGTTCCATAAGCATTAACATTTGTATTCATTTTAACCTGGTTAAATGGTTCGCCTGTTGAGGTAGGAAAACCAGCAGATCCTAAAGTGATATAGCCACCACTTGGTCCTTCGTTAAATCCAAATACATCAATGTTGCCAGTAGTACCTGTATTTGCCCTTTGGAAAGTAACACGTAGACCCAGAGAATTATATCTTGAAATCATCAGGTCAACAGCATCACTATATACTTGTGGTAAATTTGTAACAGAAACTGTAATCACACGTGGCAGTGATTTAACAAGATTCGTTGTGCGGTACTGTTCGGTTTCAGCAATGTTTAAATTAGGACTTAAAGACTTTTCAGTTAAGTTGGCATCTGTTAGCAGAATATCGCCTTCAACCAGATAACCGTTATCCACTTTTCGTGCATTTTCGACACTAAACCCTAAGTTTTTTATTTGTTGTAAAGTACTTGCTGATATTTCCGCTTTGTTGTCAGTTTGTTCAGAAGTGTTGTTCTTTTTACACGAAGATACGCCGAGAAATAAAGCGCATAGCATGGCTAATGATAAAAATTTTGTGTTTTTCATGTTTAAGTTAGTTTAGGTTAATGGTATTGATCAGATGATCTAATATATAAACAAATTATATGTAATCAAATAGTTACAATATTTTTTTAAAAAATATCTTATGTCGCTGTTTTTGGTATTTATTAATGGATCGTTTGGAATCTTAGATGGCTGCGCCTAAACTATCTAATGCGATTTGTATAGTATTTAATTTAAAAACTCACGCCTACCTGTAAACCTGTAGAGAGTGAGGTAGGTAGATTGTTGCCGAATCTTACTGGGAATGGTAATGAAAAATACAGGCTCGCATTTTTTCCTTTTTTTATAACCTGGTTCAAAATTGGTGTAAAGCCATAACGGCCGCTAGTCTCAAATGCTGCGCGACCAATCAATGTAAATCCGTGTTTAAACCGGAACATCGCTCCTGGATGAAACAGGACTGAACTTACTTTCGAAATGTTATGCTCGGTACGGATACTGGGTGCAATCTCGAAACTGATCCCAAATTTGTCACTCTTTAAAATGTTTATTCCAAATGGAAATGCGAGGGTATATACATTCGAAAAGTTATCATGAAATCCATTTTTATCCCAGGATCCGATGGGGTGGAGCAAACTGAAATAGCCGGTTACCTTTGGATAGATCTGAGTTTGGGTTGTTTGTTGTGCTGTTGCAGATAAACTTAGTGCGGTAGTGAAAACCAGCACAAACATACTGTGCATGAAAAAGGATCTGGTAAAGATTTTATGCATAATTCCTAAATGAATTTAATGAGTAGTCCGATGATAGCCGCTACACCAATGATGTAAGGCTCCTGTAATTTTCTGATGTAGATGAGTGCCAGTATAGCGGCTACTGCGATAAATGCGGTTGGAATGTCTTTTATAGAGCGCGTACCGATCACAATTACTGAACCCACCAGAGCGCCAATTACAGCGGCGGTAATTCCTTCTACGAATGTTTTAACGCTGTTGTTTTTTGCAATCTTTTTGAAAGAGGGGGCTAAAGCTACAGTAAAAAGGTAGCAAGGCAGAAAAGTAGCGAGTGCCGCAACGCTGGCCCCCGGAAATCCTGCAACAAGATAGCCGATAAAGCCTACCGTAATTACTACTGGTCCGGGTGTGATCATGGCAACCGCAACCGAATCTACAAACTGCGCCTCTGTAAGCCAACCGAATTCCTTCACTACACCACCGTGCAGGAAAGGTACAATAGCCAGTCCGCTACCAAATACAAATGTGCCTGCTTTAGCAAAAAACCAGCCGATCTCTTGTAAGGTTTTGCTGTCATAGTTCCAGAAACCAGTACTGAATAGTATTCCGGCAGGTAGGGTGGATGGCTTTTTGATCCATTGTGGTGGAGCCTTAATGAGCATATACAGGATGCCACAACCTAGAAAAAGTAAGACTTCCTCTTTTTCGGTAATGATGGTGATTACGATTCCAATGATATAAAACAGCCATAAAAGCCATTTGGATTTAATGGCAGGAAGTTCCAATTTGCTGATTGACTTAATAGTCAGTTTATAAGCACTCATGGTAATGATACCGATTACGGCAGCACCTACACCATAAAACACCGCTTGCATCCACGCTAGTCCGCCATATAGTTGGTAGGCCATGCCGAGCAAAACCACCATGATGAAGGATGGCAGTACAAAGGCTAATCCTGTTAAAGTAGCTCCGATTAAACCATAATGTACAAAGCCAATATAAATGCCTAGCTGTGCTGCCAGAGGCCCTGGGGCCAGTTGTGCAAGCGCCAGCCCCTCTTTGTATTCCTCTTCGCTTATCCAGCCTTTCTGCTCAACCAGGTCACGCTGCATATAACCAACCAGCGCAACCGGACCACCAAATCCCCAGGTACCCAGTTTTAGGAAATACTTGGTGATTTCGGCTAGTGAGTATTGCGGCTTGGTTTTATCTGTTTGTTCTTTCATCAGGCAAATTGTATTTTCATTACAATATTGCTTATTCGCAGAACCTTATAATTGTACAGATTTAACTATTTGTATCCGTTTTACTTTTTTGGTGCTTTTTTCTGTAAAATGATGGATTTTCTCCGGTCTGCTTCTTAAAAATCCGGTTAAAGTGGCTCTGGTCTGAAAACCCAGTGAGATAAGCAATCTCGGTTAAGGAGTAAGTTGTACTTTCTATTAACAGCATAGCCTTTTCAATCCGCATCTTCCGTATATAATCTCCAAAAGATAGGTTATCAAAGTATTTGGAAAACGCTCTTGATAAATACGCTGGGTTAATCTCCAGTTCATCTTAAGCCTGCTGGAGGCTCAAAGACATATTGGTGTCCATCTGATCCTGTATCATTTCCCGTAATTCATTCGCCCAGGCTGGTGCTTTCTTTCCTTTATTTTCCCGAAGGTACTTGGTATATATCTCCAGTAACATTTTTTCAACTGGACTGGCCTGTGTATGTTTTTTGTGGTAAAGGTGTTTTGCCCAGCTGTATAGCCCATCATAGATCCGTATACCTAGTGCCAGTAATTCCTGGTCATTTGAACTGTGATAGGCTAATCCCGAAAATACAGCTTCTAGCCCTGCTGCCTGTGGAGCGAAGTCATGACGATCAGTGTCTGCCCCACGAACGATGGCAGCTATCCGGTCAAGAGCAATATCTTTTAACTGGTATTTTTTGATGAAATAATCAAATGTGCATTGATCGTCGTAATGCGTATATTCCACATCTGGCATGTCAAACGGTACGGCCCCTAATTCTTCAGCCTTAATCATCACCTGATCTGAAGGCACATAAATAATTTCTGCATCGGGATCGATAAAACGCCTGATCAGCCAAGGGCAGGCAATTCGGTCAATTTTCGGATGCTCGCGGGTGATCCATTTTGTCATTTTTATTAGGAGTTTAAGCAAAGTTAACTATCGTAGGTGATTTTAATAATAATTCGATGAAACCTTCGCTTTAATAATTAGAGTGGATAATATCATTCCTCTAATTAAAATTTGACGACTTTTTTTAGATAGTCTCCAAGATACATGCTGTTACTTTTTTACCAAAAGCGGTTTTCCTTTTTCAACGATATAGGTTGCGAGTTCAATGGCCTTCGTTTTTCCGATATTTTTTGCAGCGTGCGCCACACCGGCAGGAATAAAAAGTGTATCACCTGCTTTAAGTGTTACTTTTTCTTTTCCCTCAACCTCATAAATAAATGTGCCTTTGAGTACGTAGATAACTTCTTCGCCGGGATGGGTATGCATACCGAAAGCTGTTCCTTTGTCGAAATCTATTCTCACTTGTACGGTTTCCCAGCCGTGAATGCTGAGGTCGTGTCGCTGTAAGGGTATGCGTGTGATGCCTTGTTGTGCAGCGGCAGTGCCTGGTAAAAAAAATGCAGATAGGCTGAGTACTACGGCTATTGCAAGGATGCTGAAATTCGTTTTCATCTTGTTTTTTGTTTAAAATAGGTTTAACGGAGTGTTTTAAAAGCTGCGCGGATCTCTTCTGAGAAAATTTGAGGTTGTTCCCAGGCGGCAAAATGCCCTCCTATACTTACCTCATTAAAATAGATTAAATTTTTATATGCGCGGCGCGCCCAGGTTTCGGGTGATGCATAAACATCTTGAGGAAATGTTGTAACCGCTACCGGAATGGTGATTTGATCGGATTTCATAGCACCTGCACTAATGAGGCTTACATTTCGGTTTTCCCAGTAAATTCTTGAGGAAGAACCTGCCGAGCCAGTAAGCCAGTATAGCGAAATGTCGTCAAGAACTTCATCTTTTGTTGGCAACTGTTTGGGATCATTTCCATACGACCAGTTTTCGAAACCAGGATGCAGGAAAATCCATGCCGCAAGTCCTGCTGGAGAATCGTTAAGACCATAACTTACGCCTTGCGGACGTGTTTCCATTGTTGTTTTATAGATAAACCCACCGCCAACGATCTCTTTATTGAGTTGTTCAAAAGCAGCACGTTCTTTATCAGAAAAACCTGCCGGTACAGTTTTACCTCCCAGTGCCATTCCTGCTTCTGTCGGTAATGTAGCTGGTAAATTGCTATGGATACCTAACAATCCTTCAGGTGCTCGTAAGGCCATAGCATTAACAATTCCAGCACCCCAATCGCCACCTTGTGCAACATATTGTTTGTATCCAAGACGGTCCATCAGTACAATCCAGGCTTTTGCAATCCTGTCGATATTCCAGCCTGCTTCAGTTGGTTTACCTGAGAAACCGAAACCAGGAAGGGAGGGAATGATTAGATCAAAAGCATCTTCGGTTTTTCCGCCATATGCAGTTGGATTGCTTAGCGGACCAATAACATTTGTAAATTCAAATACCGACCCAGGCCAGCCATGGCTTAGAATTAATGGCATGGCATTTTTATGTTTCGATTTAACGTGGATAAAATGAATGTCAACTCCATCTATCTTGGTTACAAATTGTGGATAAGCATTTAGTTTGGCCTCAGCTTTTCTCCAGTCGTAATTTGTTCCCCAGTATTTGATCAGTTCTTTCATTTTGGAAAGTTTAGCGCCCTGCGATTGATCTGTTACTGTTTCTTGATCTGGCCATTTTGTAGCCAAAACGCGTTGACGGAGATCTTTAATAGCCGTATCTGAGATGTTTACTTTAAAAGGCCGTATGGGCTCTTCAGTTTTCAACTTCTCCTGAGCAACGGCAAATGTGACTTGCATCAGTAATATTCCTGTGAATATTATGCGCACGAAATTATTTATTGTTTTCATTTTGTTATTCTCTTTAATTATGGTTTAATTTTTTATTATGATGAGAGATGTTCAAATAGCTCAAATCTTTATTCAACCGGTCAATCCCTGATTACCTTGTTTTTATAGAATATTAGTCTCAACGTTGATATTACCTTTTATCGCTTTTGAATAAGGACACAAAGTATGTGCGTGTTCTGCAATGGCTAGCGCATCTTCACGATCGATACCTGGGAGATTAATGTTTAAGCGAACCTGTAATGAATATCCTTCGGTATCTGATAGTACCAGATCTACTTCTGCATCAATATGTGAGTCTGCCGGAAGTTTGATGTTTTTGATTGCTGCTGATTTACCCATGGCGCCTAAAAAACAAGCTGACCAACCTGCAGCAAACAATTGCTCGGGGTTAGTGCCTTCGCCTCTTCCTCCAGGAGGAGTAAGTGTAATGTCTAAACGGCCATCTGAACTTTTTGAAGCGCCTTGACGGCCACCAGTAGTAGTTGTTGTTCCTGTGTACACCACTTTTGATGTACTGTTGTTTGAATTTTCCATTTTTTGTTATTTTAAATTGTTTATTGATCTGCGATAAAACTGTTTTTGTTTTATGCAGTAAAGGTATTGTGGTAATGGCTGGAGAACTATGACAGAGTAGTTGAAGTAGACAAAGTAGGGGATAGAATAGACAGAATTGGTTATGATCTTGTCTGGCGGGTTCGGAAGTTAATCTTGTATACATCCCGAAACTGTTCTAATATATTATCCTGAACCTGCAGAATTTTGATTGTATCCTTTGAATGAGAAAATTAAGCCCTGATTAATCCTAGCATAGCTACAGTATTTTTTATGCCAAATATGTTATAGCTTTTTTTAAAAAGCCTGTCTGGTAAATTTCGTAGATGGTGGAATGTTTAATAAGAAGTGCTTTCTCTTTTGATACCTTGCGTTGCCGTAAAGCCCCTTCAACATTGTCGCATATTACCACTGGCAAACTCGAATTTACATGCCATCTTGGTGTAGTCAGGAATTCATATTAAAAACCGACAAGTTAGTGGAGCAGCTACCACTCCAAAAACGGGCGAAACCGAAAAGCCTGAAGAGTAGGGAATTAAAAAATGATTTTATGTCGAACAACAGCGTTTCATTGCACAGAGTTTTAAAAGCATCGCCAGAAAAAATATACCGTGCAATCACCGAGCCCTTGGCCATTGCTTCATGTTACCTCCATACGGTTTTCTTTATACCGTTCACGAAATGACAGTAGCATTAGGAGGTTCTTTTAAAATGTCGTTTCAAAATTTTACCACCTCTAATAGTCATTCATTCGGAGGGAAATACATTGAAATCATACCAAACGAGTTTCTAAAGTACACCGATCAGTTTGATGATCCAAATCTGCCTGGTGAGATGATCACCGCAGTTTGGTTAAAAAAGACTTTGGTAGGTACTGAAATTAAAATTTCACAAGAAGGGATTCCTTCAGTTATACCTGTAGAGATGTGTTACCTCGGTTGGCAGGAGTCGCTTGAAATGTAGCAACTCCAGTTTGTAGGTTGCATTAAGATTCCCGCCTGCGCGGGAAAGACGACGATTTTCAGAATCTGTCATTGGTAGCTTGTCGAAGGACTTAGTTAAATACGTTTTTATGTGTTTCGACAGGCTCTCCGTAGGAGTCCTTTGGACAACATGACAAAATATGAAGAGAAATTGCCTTTATGATAAGCCTCTAGTATGTACTTACTTCCATTTTAATATATTAAACTTATGCCCATCTGGGTCGGCAAAGGCGCAACCATACATGCCTTGAAATTCCTCCGGTGGTGAGAATACAGCACCACCAGCATCTTTTACTTTTACGGCCCAATCATCTACTTCTGCATCTGTTTCTGCCGAAATGGTAAATATGACTTCGTTGCCCTTGCTCAAATCGGCCAGCTCGCCTTTCATGCCCTTTTTTAAACTATCTTCCTTAAAAAAGTGGATCACAAAATTATCCTCTCCAAATAAAAAGCTTGCTAACTCATCACTTTCGCGCCCTGCATTTTTTTCAAAACCAAGTTTGGTGTAAAAGGCGCTGCTTTTCTCTACATTTTTAACGCCTAAATTGGCCCAGATTTTTGTTTTCATCATTATAGTATTTAAATATTGATAACAAAACAATAACGAACTCACCAACAAAACCGATTATGGATTTGATGCAAGATATGCCGGAGAGAATAATAAAAATAATAAAATCATAATCAGTAATAAGAGCCCATTCACCCAATAGCGGTTTTTCCAGGGCTTTAAATCAACAACCTGTTTGTTCTGTGCTACATAGGCTGTTTCCATGGGGTATAACCTTCCAATGATGAGCATAATGGCTGTAGTAACAACAAAAAGAATGGCCAGCACATGCAGAAAGTGTATACCGGTATCAAAAACCATTTGTGTAAATATATAGGCTAGAAAGCAAAATCCCAGACCTATTTTTGCGGCAATTGGCGGAACTTTTTTGGTTACAAATCCAACAAACATAATGGTAAAGATCGGGATACTAAATGCCGCATTTATCTTTTGCATAAACGTATAAAAGCTGTCATTAGAAAAGATGAATAATGGTGCAATGAACATGGCCAGTAAGGAGGCAAACATTTCAAATATTTTCGAACTTTTTAACATATTGGCCTCGGTAAGGGCAATGCCTTTCTTTTCTTTGGCTGGTTTGTAAATATTAAGGATAAACAAGGTGCTTGCGCTGTTCAGTCCAGGAGAAAATGAGGTAATAGCAGCGCCAAAAATAACGGCGGCGATAAAACCGCTCAGTACGGGAGGCGATACATCGCTTACTACCCTCGAAAAAACTTCAGTGGTATTCTGCATATTGCTATACATATGAACAGCAATAATTCCTGGTAGCATAAATAATAAGGGACCAAGGAGTTTACCCGCACAGGCCAGTGCAATTCCCTTCTGGCTGGCTTTAAGATCAGAAGAAGCCAATGCCTGTTGCACAATTACCTGTTCAGTACCCCAATAAAAGAGGTTCATCAAAATCATGCCGGTAAAAATGGTAGAAAACGGAATGGCATCGCCTGTTTTTCCTATTGAATTAAAGTGTTCGGTTTTTGAGGTAAGGATGGTATGTATGCCGTGTTGCAGGTCTCCATTTCCAACATGTCTCAGCCCAAAATAAGCAAGTAATAATGCGCCTGTAAACATACAGGCACCTAATACAAGATCAGAAATAACAATGGCTTTTAAACCGCCCAAAATAGAATATAAACTGCCCACAAGCCCAATGCACCAAACCAAAATCCAGATGCTGCTGCCATAACTGATGTTCCAGCTATCGGAAAAGTGAAACAGGCCATTTAATGCCACTGCACCGCTGTACAGTACAATAGGCAACAGGTTAACGAGATAGCCGATCAGAAAAAGGAAGGATACCAGTTTTTTGGTTTGCGGATCGTAACGGCTTTCCAGAAAATCGGGGGTTGTAGACATGGCGCCCTTTAAATAAACAGGGATCACAAATTCTGAAACCACTAACATGGCGAATACAGAACTTACTCCCCATGCCATTACCGTCATGTTGTTAATGTACACCGATTCGCTGCTACCTACAAATTCGGCCGCACTGATATTGGTGAAAAACAAAGCACTTCCCACGGCGGTAAAGCTTAAGGTACGATTGGCAAGAAAGAGCCCTGCAGAGGTCGTAATTTTATGCTTTCGGGTTTTGATCCATGAAATCAATGCAACCAGAAAGGTTACCACAATAAAAGTAACAAAGGCTGTAGTATTCATGTGCTTTGGCTATAAAGAATTTCTTCTGATGAGTACCGTTGGAATAATTTCCTGGATTTTTTCTTTTTTCAGCACTGCCTGTGCAACTTTTTTGCCCATTAACGAGAAATCGGCCGAATATGTGGTGATGCCTCCACCTATAAGTTCTTTTACAACTTCATCGTTATGCGAAAGGATGCCGATATCTTTTCCCACCTGAAGCTGCTTTGCTTCGCAATCTTTCAAGATTTTCCAGATTTCTGAGTTGTTCAGTGTAAAGTAAACCTTGCCTTTTTCTACACTTCCAGGCTCATATTCATTTATGATCCGTGTATTTACGGCAAAATCTTTAGTGAACTTTTTAAAGGCCCTGATAATTTCGACAGGATCTAACGAACCGGGAACATGGAAGAAAATCATTTCATCGAACTTTTTTATGGTATCAGCAAGTTCGGCTAAAACCTGATAGGTAGATTGTTCAAATTCTTGCGTAACATAATTAAATTCACCTTTTAGTGCTTCGTAACGGTCGAACATGATGAGTTTATTGTTCGGCAAGCTATCTAACAGGTGTTTGGTTTTAGGGTGTGGAATTGGCGAAATAACATAAACACCATATTTTCCTTTGATCATATCCAGCATCGTTTCGAACATGGTGATATTACCATGATGAAAAAAAACATCGATATGCACATTTGGCCCAAGTTCATTTCTAAAATTACGGTAAAACTGCTCCTGAAAAGAATCAATCAAATACATGAGCAGGGCTACCTTTAAGGTTTGTTCGGTATCGTCGTTAGCCACAAAATAGCCTAAGCGCTTTTTAGATTCCACTATACCCCGGCTAATCAATTCACGATAACCTTTCATTACCGTTTCGCGGGCAAAACCAAGTTCTTTAATCAAAACATTGATAGAGGGAAGCGCTTCTCCTTTAGAAATAATCCTTTCATCAATGGCATTAATAAAACCCTGAACAAACTGCTCATGTTTCGAATAAGAGGGTATTTCTTCCAGTTCCTGTATTTTTTCGAAAATAGTGATCATAAAGTAGATTGGGCTACACTAGTCTATAGGTTTATAATTCTTGTTTGCCTTTTATTTACAAGGTAATAAAATTCAGTTAATCAACAATCGAAAAAAAAATATTCCACATCTCATTTTCCGTGTATTGGTTTGTAAAGATAGATTATGTAACAATAAAGGCACAAAATGGCTTGTTTTTGTTAAGGCAGCTAAATCCTGAACGCGATTTTTTTTATAAAAGCCGAAAATAAGTTTTGCAATTCTAAAAAAAGATCGTTTATATTTACATTATAATAGAACAGAATAGACTAGATTAACTAGACTATCTTTTTATTTCCAACCAAAATAAACCAAATATGAACTTAAAACTTACTTTTCAAAAGTTAGGCTATCCTGATTTGCTCTGGAAAAAGCTTATTTTATTACTACTCTTTTTTGCCGTTTTTGTCCCCTCGTTTGCCCAGCAAATGGTTTCGGGTAGGGTAACAGACAATGGATTGGGATTACCAGGGGCTTCGGTTAGGGTAAAAGGAAGCCAACAGGGCACAAAAACAGATACCGATGGAAGATTTAAATTAAGCGTTCCCTCTAATGCCATTTTAATATTCAGTTATATAGGTTACACTGATCAGGAAATTAATGTAGGTGATAAAACCAACATCGAGGTACAGTTGGTAGAAACATCAGGCGCTGGCCTTAATGATGTGGTTGTGGTAGGTTATGGTACCAAGAAGCGGGCAAATTTAACGGGTGCGGTTGCCACGATCAGTGGAGCTGAGCTGGCTAAATCTCCTTCAACCAACCTGACCAATTCTATTGCCGGTCAGGTTCCGGGGCTTATTGTAAATACCAGAAGCGGCGAGCCGGGTAATGATAATGCCGATGTGTTTGTTCGTGGAAAAAGTACTTTAGGCAGCACGGGGGCACTGGTGGTAATTGATGGGATTCCAGACAGATCGGGTGGTTTTGCCAGGTTGAACCCAGCTGATATCGAATCTTTTACGGTGATCAAAGATGCAAGTGCTGCAATTTATGGTGCACGATCGGCAAATGGTGTTATCCTTATTACCACAAAAAGAGGTAAATCTGGCCGACCAGTGTTTTCGCTTGGAACCAACTGGGCTACAACACAGCCTACACGTGTGCCAGAGATGCTCAATTCTTATCAATATGCACAGGCAACCAATGAATACGATGCTTTAGTTGGTCAGCAATTAACATGGAAAGCGGAAGATATTGAAAAATTCCGCAACGGATCTGATCCGCTGGCTTATCCCAACAGCAACTGGTGGGATGCGGTAATGAAAAAACGTGCACTACAGCAAAATCATATTCTTTCACTTAGTGGTGGAACAGATAAAGTGAGTTATTTTTTCTCGGGCCAGCACCAGAAACAAGATGGTATTTATAAACGCGATGCCGCCTATTATACACAAGACCAGGCGAGGGCAAATGTAGATGTGAATGTAACCGATAATTTTAAAATAGGGGTGGATGTGAGTTACCGTAACGAATTCCGCAATGCAGCCAAACGTGGTTATGATGCCGGGGGAATTTTTAGGGAATTATGGTTAGCCTATCCTTACCTTACCCCGATATACGACAATGAACTTGTTGGTGTGGGTATTGGAGGCGGTCCGGATAACAGTTTGGTTTACATTACTTCTGGAGAGGCCGGATACCAAAGATTCACAACTGATTACCTGCAAACCAAGGCATCTTTTAGCTGGAAGCTGGATAAGGTGGCCAAAGGACTTTTTGTAGATGGGTATTACGCGTTTGACAAAACGATATCGAAAACCAAATCGTTTACCAAAACACCACCACCAGCATACCGCTATAACCCGGCTACGAAAGGATACACTCAGGTTGTTTCTTCGATTACGCCATCTTTATTTGAACAACGGGGCGATATTAATCAAGGTTTATTAAATTTAAAGTTAGGATATTCAAAAACAATCAGCGATCATACTTTTGATGCCTTTGTTGCTTTCGAAAGCTTTAAAGGAAATACCGACATCATTAATGCCAACAGGGTAAATTTCCTGAGCAATAGTTTGGACCAGCTTTTTGCAGGTAGCCTTATCGGGCAGCAGAACAATTCGAGCGCTGCAAAAGCCGCACGTGTGAATTACATTAGCCGTTTCTCTTACAATTATAAAGGTAGGTACCTGTTAGATTATACCATGCGTTATGATGGTTCTCAGAATTTTCCACAAGGAAAACGTTATGGTTTTTTCCCAGGAGTATCAGCAGGATGGCGTATTTCGCAGGAAGATTTCTTTAAATCTGAAGTGATCAACGAGCTGAAATTGAGGGCTTCGTGGGGCAAAACCGGTAATGATGCGGTTTCTGCATTCAATTACCTGCAAACCTATTTGCTTGGTAGTGGTTATGGCTATTCTTTGGGTGCTGGCGCTTCACAGGTCTCATCTCTGGTATTAGGTCCAACACCAAATCCGAACATTACCTGGGAGCTGGCCAATACTACCGATATTGGTCTGGAAGCACAATTTTTTAAAGGAAAACTAGGCGTTAATATCGATGTATTCAGGTCGCTGCGTTCTAACATCCTGATCACGAGAAGCGAGTCAGTTCCTGGATATACAGGTCTAACACTACCAAGTGAAAACTTAGGTAAAGTATTAAACCGTGGTATAGAAATGGAGGTTTTACACCACAACAATATTGGCGATTCTTTTAAGTACAACGTTAGGGGCAATATCACTTTCGCAAGGAACAAGGTAATCTTTATGGATGAAGCCGCCAATATTCCCGATTACCAACGCAAAACCAATATTCCTATCGATTCGTGGTTCTTGTACCAAAGTGATGGCATTTATCAAAATCAACAGGAAATTAACAATACGCCACACCCGGCAGGTACTGGTGTTGGCGACATCAGGTATAAGGATATAAACAATGATGGTGCGATTAATGACCTGGATAAAGTGCGAACCCCACTTACCCGTACACCAGAAATTATGTTTGGTACCTCTGTTGGTGCAAGCTGGAAAAATATAGATTTTACGGTTTTCTTTCAGGGGCAGGCAAGGGCCAAATCTTACCTGGCACCCGCAGGCTTAAATATGGTGCAGGAATTTTTTGAAAAAAGATGGCAAAACCCGGGAGATAATAAATACCCAAGAAACTTTAGCGGTCCAACCGGCAGAACATTTGGCGTAAATACCCTTGAATCGGATCTGTGGTTAAGAAATGCAGCTTTTGTAAGGTTAAAGAACATTGAATTTGGTTATACCTTTTCAAAAACGTTAATCGAAAAGATAAAAATGCAAAATGTAAGACTTTACATCAGCGGAACAAACCTATTTTCTATCGATCGCTTCGGGCCATCATTTGACCCCGAAACCCCAAGTAATTCAGGACAGTATTATCCACAACAGCGTGTGATCAATGTTGGCGCAAACATTACCTTCTAAAAAAGTATATCATGAAATTGAACATCAATAATTATAAAATCAACAGCACGATTTTACTCATCTGTACACTGCTGTTAATCGGAGGATGTAAAAAGGCGCTCGAGCTGCAGCCTTTAAATGCTTACTCAGAAAAGGATGTGTGGACCGATCCGAAACTGGTTCAGGTTTTTGTAAACAGTATTTACGATCAAACCGTGTTGGCTTACCAGGATGGTGGACTAGGCTGGGGCGCGCAAACCGATGAGCTTTACGGAAACTTTAACTGGACAAACGAAAACCTGTATGTACGGGGTGAGGCCACGCCAGATAACCAAAGTTCAGGATCGCTGAACCATTGGAACAAAATGTATGCTTCTATCCGCTACAGCAATATATTCTTTGCAAATATTGATCAGGTAACGGGAGGAGGCGATGCGGTTAAAAACATGAAAGGTGAGGTGCATTTTTTACGCGCTTTGGCTTATTTCGAACTGCTAAAAAGGTTTGGCGGTGTGCCGCTTATTGTTAAGGTTTACGATGTGAACGACAAAAGCTTTAGCGAGAAAAGAGCCACTTGGACCGAAACGAAGGATTTTATACTTGCCGAGATCACAGAGGCTTTAAAAACCTTGCCAACAGTTTATGCAAGTGCCAATGATAAAGGTCGCGCCACCGCAGGAGCAGCTTTGGCCTTAAAATCGAGACTCTTGCTGTATGCTGCGAGCCCATATTTTAACAAAAGCAACGATAAGAAGCTGTGGGAAGATGCAAAATTGGCAGCCAAGGCGGTAATTGATTTCGCTACGCCTAAATATGCCTTATATGGCAATGCGGCCAACGGTACCTATAATAAAACCTATCTCGATTTTTTCAATTCAGAAATCATCTTTTCAAGGGTATACAGCGGCTTGGTAAGGGCAGATCGCTACAATACCGTTAGCCGTGATTTGAGTCCAAATGGTTATAATGGTTATAGCGCATACAATGTTGTTCAACAAATGGTTGATGATTTTGAAATGGCCGATGGTACGAAATTTAGCTGGAGCAATCCTGTACAGGCAAAAGACCCGTATCTGAACAGAGAACCAAGATTTTATGCTACAATTTTGGCCAATAACCAGCAGTTTAAAGGGCGTTTAACGAGCTTTTTTGAAGGTGGTGACGACTCTCCTCAAAGTCCTTATTCTCCATGGAATGCGTCGAAAACGAGATACTGTGTGAAAAAAATGGTAAATGAGGCCTTCGACTGGAATGTTCAGGACTACGATGCTACCCAGTGGGTGGTTTTCAGGTTATCAGAAATCTATTTGAATTATGCTGAAGCCTGTGCTGCACTTGGTGAAGATGGCGAGGCCCTAAATTACCTGAATAAAATAAGAACCGAAAAAGCGGGTATGCCAGTGGTAAGTGGATCTGGAGCCGTGTTAATGGATAAGATAAGACATGAGCGCAGGATAGAACTTTGTTTTGAAGGACACCGTTATTTTGATATCAGGAGATGGGGGATCGCAGAAACAGGTTCAGAAGATGCAAAAGGGGTTACCATTACCAAACAAGCAAATGGTACGTTTAACTATGCATTAATGACCGTTCAAGAGCGCACCTGGGTGCCAAGTTTTTATTTCTACCCAATACCAAGAAGTGAAATACAAAAGAACCCTGCCATTGTGCAAAATCCAAATTATTAATTAAATGCTATTTTTAATGAAGGTTGTCTCATAAATAATAGAATTTGTCATCCTGAGCCTGTCGAAGGACCTTATCGAAAGATTTTAGGGCGTTTCGACAGGCTCAACGTGACAGATTTGAAGAAAAATTGTATTTATGAACAGGCCTCTTCATTTTTTTCTTTTTTGATATGAAATCTTTCCCGATAAAATGTATATCGCTCATCTTATTTTTGCTCTATTATTTTGATGCAAATGCCCAGGATTTACGCTGGCACCTGCAAAAGAGCGGGGGCATTGAATGGACCGTTAAAAAAAATGCCAAACATACCGATCAGATAGAAATGAGCGGGAAACAAATTTCCGCCATAATTACCTATGGGGTAAACGATAAAAATAACCTGATCTTAAAAAGAAAACTCGTGTTCCCGATGCTGCGGATTATCCCGAACGATACCCGTGGGAGCCTGATTAAGGATTTTGATCAGTTAATGCCGTCAGTTTTGATAGATGGAACACCCTTGAACGAGCAGCCTGTGGCTTTTTCCATCAACGGTTCTGTAGTGGCTAGGTCTGAGGTGGGGTATGTGAGCGTGCTGCGTGAGCTCTTTCCATCAACTGATAAACCGGCATTTATTGAACACACGGTATTTAAAAATAAGGGATTGAAACCAGTAGAAATTGTTGTCCCGGAGCTTAATCACACAGATAGTACAGCACGCAATAAAGGTGTTTATGGTATATACCTGCTGAATACAAAAATATTTGGAGCCGGTAGGTTTATTTTAAAGGCCGGAGAAGAGCAGGCCTATGCAATTGTTTATTCTGCATGGAAAACAGCCGATGAGCCTTATACTTATTCTTCAGCATACGAATTGTTAAAGCGACAGAATTTTGTAAACGAAATTACGCAGCAACTGGTGCTGAAAACGCCAAATGATACCCTGAATCAGATGTTTGCTTTTGCCAAAATCAGGGCATCTGAAAGTATTTTTGACACGAAAAATGGTTTAATGCATGGTCCTGGTGGTGGATCTTATTATGCTGCAATCTGGGCAAATGATCAGGCAGAATATATGGATCCGTTTTTTCCTTTTTTGGGTAATGCTGCAGGAAATGAAAGTGCTAAAAACAGTTTCCGCTTGTTTGCTAAATATATGAATCCCGATTACAAACCTATCCCAAGTTCGATCATTGCAGAAGGAACTGATAAATGGAACGGAGCTGGCGATCGTGGCGATATGGCTATGATTGCTTATGGAGCCTCAAGGTTTGCACTGGCTTATGCAGATACTGCTGAAGCGCGAAAATTGTGGCCACTAATAGAATGGTGCCTGGAGTTTTCGAGGAGGAAAAAAAGTGCAGATGGCGTAATTGCTTCCGATTCGGATGAGCTGGAAGGAAGGTTCCCTGCTGGTAAAATTAACCTGTCAACCAATACACTGGTTTACGGCGCATTAATCAGTGCTTCTGATCTGTCGGTGAGCCTTGGGGATAAAACGACTTCAGTGAAATTGCGTAAAGAAGCTGCCGTATTAAAAACAGCAATAGAGAAATATTTTGGCGCTAAGGTGCAGGGATTCGATACTTACCGTTACTACGAGGGAAACGATAAGCTTCGGTCGTGGATAGGAATGCCCCTGGTGATGGGAATTTACGACAGAAAAGAGCAAACCGCCAAAGCACTTTTGTCTGATTATCTGTGGACGAAGGATGGGATGTTGAGCGAATCGGGATCAAAAGTATTCTGGGACCGTTCGCTTTTGTACGCGGTGCGTGGCTTGTTTAATGCAGGTATAACCGATACCACCATGAAATACCTGAAATACTACACCGCCAAACGTTTGCTGGGCGAACACGTACCCTACGCTGTTGAAGCCTGGCCGGAAGGAGATCAACGCCATCTTTCGGCTGAGAGTGGATTATATTGCCGTGCCATAACCGAAGGATTGTTTGGTATACAACCTACAGGTTTTAAATCATTTCGTTTGTGCCCTTATCTTCCTTCAGACTGGAAGCAAATGTCGCTTAAACACATCAGGGCATTTAATAGCGATTTTGGCCTTACGGTTTCCAGAATTGGAGGAAAGATCAAAATTTTAGTGGAGCAGGAAAGCGGCAAAAAACAAGAAATAAACTGGGACGGAAAACAGGCTGTAGAAATTAACTTATATTAAACACATGAAAAGAATTCTTTTTGTACACTTTTTTCTTTGCCTATGTTGTGGCGTTTATGCGCAGGGCGGAGTAAGTTTTAAATCAACTGATGCCGCTTTACAAACCGCATTTGTTCGGGCTAAAGAAATGGCATTAAGCTATAAAGGTAAAGCCACCGATCCGGTTGGCCCTTGGTACGAATCTGCTTTGCCACCAAGATCAGCATTCTGTATGCGCGATGTAGCCCACCAGAGCATTGGAGGCGAGATACTGGGCTTGAGTAAGGAAAATAAAAATATGTTCAGGTTGTTTGTGAACAATATTTCCGAATCTAAAGACTGGTGTTCTTATTGGGAAATTAACCATTTAGGGAAACCGGCCATAGAAGATTACCGTAATGATACAGCATTCTGGTATAACCTGAATGCAAATTTTGATATTTTAAGTGCTAGCTGGAAGCTGTATTTATGGACGGGCGACCAAGAATATATTAATGGTGCAGGTTTTAAAAACTTTCACGAAAAATCGGTAAGCGAATATATTAAACGTTGGGTATTACAGGCAGATTCATTGCTGAAAAGGCCAACGCATCCAAATGCTCCAGTACCTTTTAATGATAACGATGCCTTTCATAGGTGCCGTGGTTTACCTTCTTATTCAGAGGGTGTGCCCAATATTAAAATGGGGGTCGATCTTGTTGGGGCAATTTACAGCGGCCTAATGTCGTATGCGGCTATCCTTGAGCTAAAAGGGCAACACGATAAAGCAAAACAGTTTAAAGAAAAGGCGGTCGGTTATCAGAAAAGTATCGATGCTTTATGGTGGAATGATCGTGTTTCGCGATACAATACTTTTTATTCGAACGACAATAAGTTCGGCATGGATGAAGGAGAAACCTTTTTACTTTGGTTCGATGCTTTAAAAGCTGGTGAGCGTAAAGAAAAAACCATACAACATTTATTGTCAAAAGACTGGAATGTAGAAAACCTATCGTATTTCCCATTAATTATGTACCAGAACGGACAGGCTGAAAAAGCCTATGGTTATCTGCTTCATTTAACCGATCCTGCAACAGCCAGGAGAGAATATCCTGAAGTTTCTTTCGGTGTAATTAAAGGTTTTACAGAAGGATTAATGGGTGTAGAAGCTGATGCGCGGCTTAATCAGATCAGCACTTTATACCGTGGTAAAAAAACAACAATTGCTGAATTAAAAGATCTACCTGTATTAATGACTTCGATCACGGTAAAACATGATGGTAATATTGCTACAACATTAACCAACAATGGAAAAAAGAAAATTCTTTGGGAGCCCAAATTTTTAGATGATAAGGGAAAAACCATTGTGAAGAAAGCAGTTTGGATAAAACCAGGGAGCTCGCTTAAAATAAAAAGGGCTTAACTGTTTCATTAAGACTATTATTTAACCATTCAGATATTTTTCATCATTAGTTCAATTCCTTTTTTTTAAAATGGCGTAGGGGTAAATACAAATGTTGTTGTCATACTTTCAAAACACAATAAATATTCAATTATTTAAAAACAAAAAGTATGAAAATGAACAAGTTTTATTTATTAATTGCTGTTATGGTTATTACAGCGGGAGTAGCAAAAGCACAAGATTCTGACCTGGTATTTGGTGTAAAAGCTGGTGTAAACTATGGAACATTGCCAACAAGTTTTAAGACCATAACAGATAAAAAAGGAAAGGTAGGTTATAATTTGGGGGTATTTGCACGGGTTGGTAAATCGCTATATTTTCAACCAGAATTGAACTATGTTAGTTTTAAGAGTTCATATGTTTATGCAGCTAACACGTATACACCAAAATTTAACCAACTTAATTTACCACTTATGGTAGGATATAAGCTTATCGATACCGAAGACTTAAATTTCAGGGTTTCTGCAGGCCCTGATGTTAATTATACCCTTAATGACGCAAAAGGGCCAGTTGGCTTTGAGTATAAAAAGCTTAATTTCGGTGGGGTGCTCAATGCTGGTGTAGATATTGGCAACATCAGTATCGATGCCAGATACAGTAGGGGCCTTACCAAAATTAATAAAGGACTAGACGAAAAAAGCGGTTTGTTTAATCTATCTGTAGGATTTAAACTGTTTTAAAAAGTAGGTTAATCAACCTTAAAATAATAATATCCTTATTTTACTATAAAATTGCCCTTCAGTTTATTCTGAAGGGTTTTTTTGTGTCCTTAATGGTATTATGCTTGTTCTTTGATTGATTATAAACGAAACTACGTTTGGATATGAACTAATTCTTTAAAAACTAAAAATGTGTAACTTGAATTCGTAAACACATATTATATGAAATACAACCGACGCGATTTTATTGGTGGCAGCATGGCACTCACATCTGCTTTATTTTTAACGCCAATGGAAACACTAAGTATACCTTCTTCTGGATCTGAAAAATGGACGAGCGGTTTCGCGCTAAAAATTATGGCACCTTATTGGGGCTTTAATGGCTCGGTAACCGATTTTTGCAAAAAGGCAAAAGCGTCGGATTATGATGGAATAGAAATCCTCTGGTCGGCAGAAATTGCTGAAGAATTATTTAAAGCGTTAAAAAAATATCAATTAGAAGTTGGTTTCCTTTGCCGTGGAGATGAAACCCTTCCAGTACCGCACTTTGCAACTTTTAAAAAAGTACTTAAAGAAGCTATTGAACATCGGTATCAAAAACCTTTGTATATAAATGTTCACTCAGGGAAGGATTTTTTTCAATATCAAGACAACAAAAAATTCATTGATTTTACTGTTCAGTATGCTAAAGAAACTGGAGTTCCTATTTATCATGAAACCCATCGTTCGCGTATGCTTTATTCGGCTCCGGCATCATTACAATATTTACAGGAAAACCCTGATTTAAGACTAACCCTCGATATTTCTCATTGGTGTAATGTTAGCGAAAGTTTACTCGAAGATCAACCAGAAACTGTGGCACTTGCTATTTCACGTACTGATCATGTTCACTCCAGGGTTGGCCATGCAGAAGGGCCACAAGTAAGCGATCCGAGAGCACCGGAATGGAAACAAGCGGTTGAAGCGCATTTTGCCTGGTGGGATAAAGTAGTTGCCATAAAAAAACAGCAGGATAAAATTCTGACCATGTTAACCGAATTTGGACCGCCCGGTTATATGCCAACCATTCCGTTTACCAACCTACCAGTTGCCGACCAATGGGCAATAAATGTATTTATGATGGAGGTTTGGCGAAAAAGATATTTGTAGTTTTTGCAAAAAAGAAGGCTGGTTTTGGCCAGCCTTTGGTGTTATTTTTGGGTTAATTCCCAATTGTAAATTCGCTCTTCTATTAGCCTCAGGTACAAGTTTCGCTTTTCAGATACCTTTCTTTTATATCAAAAAAAGGGAGGCGAAAAGCCACCCTTAATATCATGAGGTTATGTTTTTAAACAGTTTATATTGCCTGTATCTTTAAAACCACACTTGTTCTGTAAGCATTGGCTTCCGGATTAAAGCCTACCTTCATTAAAAAGTCGCCAGAGTAAACTTTAGTGCTATCAATTGGCGATTTGGCACCGGGGTACAGATTAATTTCTTCTATTTTATACTTTTTACCCGGGTCTAATCCCTTTAGTTTAATCGGTAATATTACACCATTGGTAAATAGGGTTGCCACATGGTAATTAAAAACAATAGCCTGATCTTTAGCATCATTTACATAGGCAATTGAAGCTATTTTATTTTCGTAAGGATCCTGTAAACGGTATTGCTGACCATGCCAAATAATATCTTTAAAGCTATTATATGTTTTAACGGCATTCTGACTAAAAAGCAAATCATTTTTACTGAGCTCATTTACACGTACATCATAGCCCAGTTTTCCCATCATGGCCACATCTGTTTTAAATTTAATGGGTTGTTTACCCATATCGGTAATGTGGTTATCTACTGCAATAGAAGGAAAATAATACGAGTATTCCCATTGAATAAAGATGCGGTCGTATGGATTGGTATTATCACTAGGCCAAAATTCGGTGAAATGTTTTAATGCAGCATAATCTACTCTCGAACCTCCTCCAGCACACAGCATCATCGGTGTTTTAGGATATTTTTTTCTAATCCTATCCAAAACGCTATTTAATCCCCTGATGTATTCAAGATAAAAATGATCCTGGTTTTTTAAGGTAGGAGAGTTGGCATTGTATATTAAGGAGTTACAATCCCATTTAATAAAAGCAACTTCTGGCACTTCCTTAAAAATATCATCTACTGTTTTGTAAATAAAATCCTGAACCTTGGGGTTGGTTAAATCCAACACCAACTGGTTACGCATGTAATATTCTTTTCTTTCAGGCTGTCTGATAATCCAATCGGGGTGGTTCTCATAAAGCTCACTTTTAGGGTTAACCATCTCTGGCTCTATCCAGATGCCAAATTTTACACCACTTGCTGTGGCTTCTTTACCCAAAGTACTGATGCCATTTTTTAACTTTTGTTTGTTGTACTGCCAATCGCCCAGGCCAGAAGTAGATCCATTGCGAGGGTATTTATTTCCAAACCATCCATCATCCAATAAAAAAACATCAACCCCTAATTTTTTGGTATCCTTTGTTAATTCGTTTAGTTTTTCATCATTAAAATCGAAATAAGTAGTTTCCCAGTTGTTTAGTATGGTAGATCTTTGGCCCTCTCCATCTAATATTTGATAGTTTCTGGCCCAATCTTGTAAATTTCTGCTCGCTAAACCTTTTCCTGCAGCTGAATAGGTATAAATAAAGCGGGGTGTAATGAAGTTTTCGCCAGCCTTTAAAGTATAGTTCGACGAAAAATTATTAATCCCGGCAGTTATCCTGAGGTAATATTCGTCGAAAGTTTCAAAATCTAACTTAAAGTTTCCTGTCCACGCTAACGATCCCGCAATTACTTCACCCATATCTTCAGTGGCAGGCTGATCTATCGAAACCATAAACGAAGAAGAATGAAGCAGGTTTGTTCTGGTTCCTAGTTTAGAATCTATGGTCTTTATGCCATGCAACAATTGCTGCTCTTCCGATCGCATTTCGCGCGTAGCCCCACTATATTGGTTTTTAAGGAAGAATTTTTTTCCACTTAAGGTAAGATTTGCAGAAGCATATTTGTTTAGCACTATAGTGCCTTTTTCTTTATGTTCAATTTCTGCCCATTGCTCAATTACGTTTTCATTAAAATAGGCCAGGTACTTTAAAGTAACCTGAAAATTGTATTTTAAATCTTTAAGGATAATGCTGGTTAATTTTCTATTCTGATCTAGCTGTTCGGTTTTTACATCCAAAAATGTCAATACTGTAGATTTGTTCCCATCAGCATGGGTTACAGTTAATGCAGGTTCTAATAAATTGAGCGAGCCAGAGGCAATATAAGCTTCACGTTTATTTAAAAGATCATCAGAGCCAGGTTTGTATTTATCTAATGCCTGTATGCTTGGGTATTCGCTCGAATTATCTAATTTTTTGCCAAGGTATGTCGATAATAAGGTGTTATCGCGATCTGTTTCCAGGATCAGTACATTGTTTTTTGTAGCAATTTCTATGGTTTTTTGCGCAAAGCTATTTAGGCCTATTGTCATGGAGATTAAAAAAAAAAGTTTGTTTTTTCTTTTCATTATATATTTGGGTAAAAAGTTTAGGTGATGCACCTAATATTATTAGCATCAAATTAAAATACGATTTGCGATCAATCATGATGTTAAAAGGTGAAATTAGCACTTTCTGCTGTCAATGAATTTGCTATTTATATCAAATTATTATCATTTTTTGACAAGATTAGCATAAGATTAATAGTTTAAAATTTGACCGTTTCTAAATCTTAATGTAAAATAAATAAGGCATTATTATTGTTGAGGGGAGATCAGTGTTGTTTTTAAAAAATTAGCGTAATTTTATCATCATAAAAAATAATACAATTTTCAGCTTTAAAGATTTTCAAGAAATGCATTTCCTTCGTCATATTAAATTATCGCAACCCCATACTCATGAACTATAAACAATTGCAGGAAGATGTAGAAAAGCACGTTGGCGATTACTTCCATACGCATAGCGATCCACGCTTAGTTTATCATAACCTGGAACACACGCAAGAAGTAGTAAATGCGGCGCAGCAAATTGCCAATCATTACCAGCTAAATGAGCAGGATTTTTTTTCTGTAACAGTTGCGGCCTGGTTTCACGATACAGGTTATTTTGAAGATGCATTAAACCACGAAGCAAAAGGAGCAGAATTGGCTGATGTTTTTTTAGCAAAACATCAGGTTAATCAAGAAATCCGTGATCATGTTAAAAGTGCAATATTGGCCACTAAAATTCCCCAGAAACCTAAAAATGAAATTGATAAAATTCTTTGCGATGCAGATCTGTTCCATTTAGGCCTGGCCGATTTCAGAGCAAAAGGTAAATTAATGCACAAAGAAAATGAACTCATCTATAAAAAAGATATCAGTAAATTAGATTGGCGCAAAAAAGATATCCAGTTTATGGAATCCCATCACTACCATACCGATTATGCCAGTCTGTTATTAAGCGATCAGAAACAGAAAAATATCAGTAAACTGAAAAGTAAATTAACGGCTCAGGAGGAAATAAGTATAGAACTAGACGAGGCTAAAAACTTTGCACCTAATGTGGTGCCAGACAAAAAGAAGAAGGATAAAGACGATAGGCCAGATAAGGGGATCGAAACCATGTTTAGGATTACCTCAGCCAACAACCAACGGTTGAGCGACATGGCAGATAACAAAGCACACATCCTCATCACCGTAAATTCGATTATGCTTTCCTTAATTGTGAGTTTATTGTTAAGGCGATTGGAAGATCATGGTAACCTGATTATCCCCACATTTATTTTGTTAGTGGTGAGTTTAACATGCGTGGTCGTTTCCATTTTATCAACCCGTCCATCTATTCCGAAGGGAGAATTCACTCAGGAAGATATGGATAATAAAAAAGTAAATTTATTGTTTTTTGGTAATTTTTATAAAATGAGCTTACCCAGTTATACCGATGGTATGATTAAGGTGATGAACGATAAAGATTTTTTATATGGAACATTGATCACCGACGTATACTCGCAAGGCGTAGTTTTGGGCAGAAAGTATAAACTAATCCGCCTGGCTTATAATATTTTCATGTTTGGTTTAATTGCAGCGGTATTGGCATTTGTAATTGCTTACGCAGCTTACGGTAAACTTTAATGGAACAGCTAGTAGAAACCTCCCTTTTCAACAGAGATTTAAGCTGGTTAAAGTTTAACGAGCGTATTTTAATGGAAGCCGAGCGAAACACTGTTCCACTTTTAGAGCGAATTAAGTTTTTGTCGATATTCTCTTCCAATCTCGATGAGTTTTATCGCGTAAGAATGCCGGTGCTGCTGGCATTGGAAAAATTGAGCAATAAGGAAGATAACGATATTCAGATTGACGATAATTTGCTGAGCACGGCCAATCAGCTTATTTCAGAACAACAACAGCGTTATGGTAAGGTGCTTAAATCAGATCTTATTCCCTTGCTCAAACAAAATAAGATAAACTTAATTTATGGGCAACCATTCCCCGCAGAAATTCAGAAAAGTATAACCCGATACTTTTTGAGTCAGGTAATGGCTTTTTTGCAACCTGTTTATGTGAATGCTAACACCAATTTCTTTCCTTCAAATAATGAACTCTATTTTCTGATTACACTAAAAAAGAAAGAAGATGCAGAAGTTGTTATTTTAAATATTCCTTCCAATCAGCTACCCCGTTTTTATAAGGTAGAAACAGGAGATGAAATCTTTATTGTTTTTCTGGATGATATTGTGCGTTTTCATTTAGACCGTATTTTTCCCGAAGGAGAAGTTACCGGATGTTATAGTTTCAAAATTACCAGGGATGCCGAAATAGATCTGAAAGATGAATATTCGGGCAGTTTATCAGAGCAGTTAGAAAAACAATTGTTAAAACGCGATTCAGGTTTGGCTACACGTTTTCTCCATCAACCAGGTATACCGGCTAATGTTTTCGAATTGCTTAAAAAGCTTTTCAATTTAAAAAAGGCCAACAGGATGGAAGGGGGACAATACCATAACCTGAAAGATTTTATGGGTTTCCCTGTAAATCAGCCAAAACTCTCTAACCAAAACTGGCCAAAAATTTGCAATACCGATTTGATAGATGGATCATTAACTGAGGCCATTTATAAAAACGATATTATTGTACATACACCTTACCAGAGTTATGATAGTGTGTTGCGCTTTTTTAACGAAGCGGCTATTGATGCTGAAGTTAGGGAGATATATGTCACGCTTTATCGCGTAGCCAGCGATTCGAAAATTGTAAATGCTTTAATCAGCGCTGCAAAAAATGGCAAAAAAGTTACTGTTTTAGTAGAGCTCAAAGCCCGTTTTGATGAGGCCAACAACATCAAGTGGGCAAAAAAAATGAAGGAAGTTGGCGTTGATATTATTTACAGTGTTACCGCCTTAAAAGTTCATGCTAAAGTTGCCTTGGTAAAACGCCAGACCGGTAATAGAATGCGTTATTCTGGTTTATTTGCTACCGGAAACTTTAACGAAAGCACAGCTGCTTTTTATACAGATCATATTTTAATGACGGCCAATAAAGAAATGCTGCGCGAGGTAGAGCTGCTTTTTATTTTCCTGGCTAAAAGGGTTAAACCAACTTCTGCCGACCTGATTAAATTTAATCATTTATTGGTGGCCCAGTTTAACTTACAGCAAGTTTTTCTTAACTTGATAGATAGAGAAATTGAACATGCCAAACAAGGTAAGCCAGCAAGTATTACCATTAAAATGAACAATCTCGAAGAGAAGGTTTTAATCGACAAACTTTACGAGGCATCATCGGCAGGCGTAAAGATCGAAATGATTGTTAGAAGCATTTGCCGCTTAATTCCAGGCTTAGCAGGAATGAGCGAAAATATTAAAGTTACCCGTATTGTAGATCGTTATTTAGAACACGGACGTGTTTTTATTTTCCATAATTTAGGTAAGAAGGATGTCTATCTTGGCTCTGCCGATTGGATGAACCGGAATATCTACCGTAGAATTGAAGTTTGCTTTCCGATTTATAATGAGCAGATTAAACGAGAAATTATAGATATTATCGAAATCCAGAAACAAGATAATGTGCAGGCGATTTGTATAGATGAAAATATGAATAATATTCCTGTTAAAAGTGGTGGGGCTCCAGTCGAGTCTCAACACGATATTTATGAATTATTAAAAAAAGCTTAAATGCAGCTTAGTACGGTCGTCATTCCCAACCCGATAGCTATCGGGTTGATTGGGAATCTTAAAGCCTATTGCATTACGATTCCCGCCTGCGCGGGAATGACGGACGATAAATAAAAAAAGTTATTAAAGATTAAATTTTACCCTTATGAAATACAATAAAAACTTCCTAGCCCCCAGCTTTTTAATTGCCGTTGCCTTTTTAGGTATATCCTGTGTAAATGCTAACCGCGATGATAAAAATAGTGATTCAACAGAAACAGTTTCTGCAGGCGGAGGCGAAAAATCAAGCCTTCCTTACGATTTAGCAAATCCGGTAAAATATAACATGCCACAAAATCTTTTCGAAATTTCTGGAATTGTATTTCATAACGGCGACCCGAAAGAAGTATTTGCTATACAGGATGAAGATGGCGATTTATTTCACCTGGGTTTAACCGATAAAGAATCGAAATTTACCAAATTTGGAGGTAAAGGCGATTATGAAGATGTGGCAATCTTAAATAACACCGTAATCGTTTTAAAAAGTAATGGCGAACTGCATACTTTTCCAATTAGCGAAATCAATAAACCAGAAGTTGCAGATGTAGTTAAAACCAAAGATCTGGTTCCTAAAGCTGAATACGAAGGCTTGGCTGCTGATGAAAAAACAGGCATGGTGTATATTTTAACCAAAGAAATTAAGAAAAATAAAAGCGACCAGACCGATGTTTATGCCTTTAAATATGCTGATGGCAAATTTACAGCAAGTGGAACGTTTGCCTTACCTTACAAAGAAATAACAGACTTATCGGGTGAAGCCAAAATCAAGTTTCGTCCATCTGCATTGGCTAAAAACCCATCAACTAATGAGTGGTATGTACTTTCGTCAATGAATAAACTATTGGTGGTTACTGATGCAAATTTTAAAATTAAAGCAACTTATCCACTAAAAGGAAGCTTCTTTAACCAACCAGAAGGTATTGCATTTGATCGCGATCAGAACCTTTATATCTCTAATGAGGGTGGTACATTATCGGCAGGAAACATTTTAATGTTTAAATTGAAGAAGTAAGGGTTAAAGAAAAATCTGTCGTACCATCGTCATCCAATAAATCGGTCGTCATCTCGACTGAAGCGTAGCGAAATGGAGAGATCTATAATAGATTTAGCTTCGCTGAGCACTTTGTGGTTCTCGATTGTGTTGCACTCCGCTCGAAATGACGATTGATTATGATAAAAACTTAATGTCCTTAACTTCTTAATGGTGAAGAGGCTAAAACTTTTGAATGGAAAGGACCATTAAGGTATTAAGATAGTTAAGGTTTGATGCTTAGTGTATTAACTTCTTAATTGTAAAGAGAATGAGATTCTCAACCCAAAAATAGCCAAAAAACAAATTAAATTTTAAAATAACTATATTTATACAAACGCTGAGTCTATGATTAAAAGATTTACCCTTTTTACCATCTTATTTTTAATCAACTTCATTGCCTTTGCGCAGGATGATGTAAAATACCGTGTAATTCTTTTTGGTGATGCCGGCGAAATGAACCCTGCGCAGATGCAGGATTTAAAAAATGCGGCGAAGCAGATTCTGCCTAAAAAAACTACCGTTGTATACTTGGGTGATAATATTTATCCAACCGGAATGGGTTTGCCTGGCAGTGTAGAAGAAGAGGAAACTAAAAAAATCCTCCGTTCACAATTTGAGCCCATGCGAAAAATGGGCGCTGCGGTTTATTTTGTTCCCGGCAACCACGATTGGGATAAATCAGGCCCTAAGGGTTTGGCCAAAATTAAGGCGCAAGATGATTTCCTTAAAGCGCAGAATGATCCTTTATTGAGGTTAATACCAGAAAATGGATGTCCTGACCCTGTTGCAATTAAATTAACTGATAAATTAACCATTATTGCCTACGATAGCGAATGGTGGCTGTTTCCTTACAATAAATCGAACCCTAATGGCGAATGCGAATGCAGGACAAAAGATGAGGTTTTGGTAAAAATGGAACAACTGCTCGAAGAGAACAAAGACAAGGTTATTCTGTTAGCTTCACACCATCCATTTCAGAGTTACGGACCACATGGAGGTTATTTCAATTTAAGGAACCATCTTTTTCCATTAACATCTTTAGCTAAAAATCTATATATCCCTTTACCTGTTTTGGGCTCTGTGTATCCTTTACTCCGTTCTACCATGTTAAGTCCTGAAGATTTAAACCATCCGGCTTATAAGGATATGATTAAATCGGTAACCGGTGTATTTGGTGATTATCCAAACGTAACTTATGTTGCCGGTCATGAGCATGGTTTACAGTTAATTAAAGGAAAGCAATTGCAGATCATCAGTGGATCGGGCTCAAAAGTATCACCAAATAAAGAAGGTAAAACCTCATTGTTTCACGAAATGCAACAGGGTTACGTAGTGGCCGATCAGTTAAAGAACAATGATATGCGTTACGAATATTATATTTATTCTGATACAAGCGTTAAAAAGGTATACAGTTATATCAAAAAGTTCGAAACCATCCCTCAAAAGGTAAGAAATAGAGACAAGCCGATCGCTGCTGATAGTATTTTTGTACGCATTAAGCCCGAATATGATAGCGTTGGCCGTTTTCACCGTGCTATTTTTGGCGAAAATTACCGTAAAGAATATGCTGCAAGAACAAAAGTTCCTGTACTAAGGGTTTCTCAAATGATGGGCGGCTTAAAAGCGACACAACGCGGTGGGGGCAATCAATCACGTTCTTTACGATTAGAGGATAAAAGCGGCAAAGAATATGTATTGCGTAGTGTAGAGAAATATCCTGAGGTACTTTTGCCCGCTGCCTTGCGTGAAACTTTTGCTAAAGATATTATTAAAGATAACATGTCTGCACAACATCCGTTTTCGGCTTTGGTTGTGCCCGAACTGGCTAAAGCAGGTGGCATTGCACATAGCAATCCGATTATCGGATGGGTTTCGCCTGATGATAATCTTGGCGAATTTGAATCTGCATTTGCCAATACTTTGTGTTTGTTTGAAGAAAGAGAGCCAACAGGGGAGTCAGACAGTTCTCCGAAAATGGATAAAAAACTAACCGACGATAATGATAATAGGTTAGACGGACCTGCCTGGGTAAGAGCAAGGGCATTTGATGTGTTACTTGGCGATTGGGACAGGCATGAAGACCAATGGCGCTGGAAAGAAACCAAAACAAAAGATGGTTCGCTTTACTCGCCAGTGCCAAGAGATCGTGACCAGGTATTTTTTAGATCAGACGGTTTTTTACAGCGTTATACGCAATCTTCTTCCTTATTGCCAATGATGCAGGGTTATGAGCGTGGCATAAAAGATATTAATTGGTTTTTATGGGAAGGAAGAGAAATCAGCAGCCGTTGGACTGCCAATATCAACGAAGAAGAATTTGATAAAATTGTGAAAGATTTCTGCGCAAATTATAACGATGCCGTTTTCGAAAAAGCACTAAAAAAACTCCCTGAACCAAGTTACTCATTACATCACGATGCTTTTTTAGCACAGATGCGTAACAGGATAGCCACTTTACCAAAGTTAATGAACCAATATTATCATTTCTTTAACCGCATTGTAGATATCGAGGTGACCAATAAAAATGAACTGATTCAGATTACCGATGCTGAAAACGATGGGTTACGCGTAAAAATCAATAAAATTTCTAAAGAGGGTAATATCAAAGATGAACTCTTCGATCGAAAATTCGATTCCAAAGTAACCAAAGAGATTAGGGTGTACATGCACAATGGTAACGATAGCTTGATCCTGAACAATAAAAACTCGAACATTAAACTGCGGATTATCGGTGGCAAGGGTACTAAAGTATACGATTTTGTAAACAGCAACGGATCTGTAAAGTTATATGGTAGAACCGATAAGGCAACTTATAATGGAGAGGATACCAATAAAATCAGAAAAATAATCTCTAACGATACTTCGAATTTTAGCTATATCCCAAAAGATATGTACCGTCGGAATTCGTGGTTGCTAAATGCAGGTTACAATAATGATGATGGTGTTTTATTAGGCTTGATGTACAAACAGACCAATCCTGGTTTCAGAAAACAACCTTATGGCAATTCGCAGACCATTTCCTTTCTGCATTCGTTTTCGACCAAAGCTTTTAGATTTAATTATAAAGGTGAGTGGTTAAAAGCTTTAGGTAAGGGCGATTTTATTTTAAAAGCCGATGCTTTCGCCCCAAATAACACACAGAATTTCTTTGGTTTGGGGAATGAAACACCTTTCGATGATAACGACAACATCAGGTATTACCGAGCACGTTTCAATCTTTATCAAGTTGATGCCTCAATCAGGTGGCGCCATCCCAAATCTACTTTTAGTGTAGGTCCATCATACCAATATTATAAATATAATAAAGAAGATAACGATGGACGTTTTATCGAAAACCCATCATTATTGCATTCGTCTGATTCGCTTACCGTTCGAAACGAAAAGATGTTCGCAGGCGCATTTGTAAATTTCACCAATAACACTCGTGATAATGATTTACTACCAACATTGGGCAGTTTTGTAGATTTTAAACTGTTGGGCTATAAAGGCGTTAACAAATATTCTAATTCTTATGGGCAATTTACCGCGAGTATAGCGCTTTATAAAAACCTCGATGGCAGAAAAAACTTCATTTTGGCCGATCGTTTCGGCGGAGGAGTAACCATTGGTAAACCTGCTTTTTATCAGGCTTTATTTTTAGGTGGACAAGGCAACCTTTTAGGCTATCGTCAGTTTAGGTTTGCTGGCGAACATATGTTTTATAATAATTTAGAGTTACGTGCTAAAATTGGCGATTTAGTAAGTTATGTATTACCGGGACAAGTTGGCTTATTGGGTTTTTATGATGTAGGTAGGGTATGGAAAAGAGAAGAAGCCTCTACATTATGGCACCATGGCATAGGAGGAGGAGTTTACTTTGCTCCAGCATCACTAACAGTTGTGCGATTTGTGATGGGGCACTCGTCTGACGGCTGGTATCCATACGTATCACTTAATTTTAGGTACTAAATTTGTGTAACATATTAATAGATGTAATATCCAAGTATTACGTTCAGCAGACGAACATTGTTTTTAGGAGTATGTATCTTTGCAATGAATTAGTAATTAAATAGATAACTATAAATTTTACACTATAGCAAACTTATACAATGAATACCAATGTAATACAGATACATAAAAACGAATGTATACATTGCCAGGTAGAATCATCTCTGTCTTTCCGCCCACTTGTGGAGTATTTAAAAGGCAGATTGAAAACAGAAAAATCGGTAAAATCTGAGTTTTACAGGTTTTTACTTCAAAAAATTGAAAAAGACGATGTGCTGCTTGGCAACATCAGTGCCGAAGATTTATCCCAATATAAAGATACTTTAGAATTAATTTTCACTATTCTAACCCCTTTAATGGATAATGAAGATGATTTGTTTTGGGCATTAAGTACTCCAATCCCAGATCAGATTTTTTTTAGCACCAATGCATTCTATAAATTTTTTAAGGATCATGATCCTAAAAATAAGGTAACTAAAGACAACGAGCCTATTGAGAAAAAACAGCTTAAGTTTATCTACAATATTATTTTAGGCCGTTTTTATAATTTTACTTCGGTACTGAAAAATGAGATCATTTATGCTCACATTAATCAAGATACAAAGCTTACACAATACTACAATATCCAAACTGATACAAAGTTTGTAGATATTGTGTATAAAGGAGATTTACCTGAGCTTAATTTTGAAGAACTGGGCAAGCATTTTCAAGATGAAACCGAATTGGAATACCTGGTAGAGCATTTGCCATTACAAAATTTCCATTTTGAAGGATTCAGCATCATCTCTATAACAGATGTGACCTTGCAACATGCCATTGATGGTATTCGCGATGCGCTTGTTAATCACAATTATCAAACTGAGGCGTACACGCATGTAATTCACGCTTTAAAAACGCTTAGCGGAAACGGAAAACTTGAATTTGGCTTAATGCCTTTTTTAACTGTTAACAACAAGCTTGTTTTTGATAACCAGGAGTTTTCACAAAGTATGCTGATTAATTCGGCAAAATCATCCAATCTCGAAGAAGAAGTTTTTTATTCGTTGGTTGATAAGTATAAAGAAAACCCAAGGGCAATTTTTGTAAGCTCAATCAATGACGATCAGATTGATAAAGATCCTTTTTTAAGGGTTTTAAAAGCTGCCGGAGTTTGTTCTTATTCGGTATTACCCGTGTATTACAATACCCAGTTGGCAGGCGTTTTAGAAGTTTATTCAAGTGAGGAAGTATTGGTTGATGATAAACTTTTATCGAGGTTACGTCCGGCTATGCCCTTAATCGGTCAGCTTTTCCAATACAGTATCGAAGAATTTGATGCTAAAATGGACGAAGTGCTGATGGATAAGTTTACCGCTTTACAACCATCAGTACAATGGAAATTTAACGAAGCTGTTTGGCACTTTCTTCAGCAAAATAACAGTTACCATAAATTAAAGGAAATTGAAACGATCACCTTTAAACATATGTATCCGCTGTTTGGCGCAATTGATATCCGTAATTCTACAATAGAGCGAAATAAAGCTTTAAAAGATGACATGGAAGTACAGTTAAATAGTTTAATTGATGCTTTAAAGGCCATCCGCAAACATGTTTCTTTAGAACTTACCAATAAACTATTGTTCAATTGTAAAGATTGGATTAAACGAATTGGTGATTTTGCTTCATCAAACGAAGAAAACAAACTGAACGAGTTTTTAGAAATCGAAGTTTATCCTTTCTTATCGATTATAAAAGCGAACTATCCTATAACAGCTGAGTTTGTAGATCGTTATTTCGAAGTAATTGTTCCAGAAACTGGCGCTGGTTTTGAAAACCGCAGGCAGTTGGAAGTTTCAATGCAGTTGATCAACACAGAAGTGAGTCAATACCTCGAGAAGTCGCAGGTCAATTTACAGGCTTCTTACCCTTGTTATTTTGCCAAGTTCAGAACCGATGGGGTGGAGTACGATATTTACATCGGACAGGAGATTGCACCTGAGCGACCATTTGATTTGTTGTACCTAAAAAATATCCGCCTTTGGCAATTAACTTCCATGGTCGATATCGCGCGTTTATCTAAAGGATTAATTGGCGAAATGCCTCGTGCATTAGAAACCACACAATTGATTTTTATCCACTCTAATGCGATTGATATTAGTTTTAGAAATGATGAACGTCGGTTTGATGTAGAAGGTGCTTATAATATTCGTTACGAAGTGGTTAAAAAACGTATCGATAAAGTGTTGGTTAAAGGTACAACTGAACGTTTAACCCAGCCCCATAAAATTGCAATGGTTTATTTCAATCTGGAAGAAGCCAAAGAATATATGGAGTACATTAAATACATGCAGGTTCAAGGTCATTTAAACGACGATTTAGAACAGTTGGAACTAGATGAACTTCAAGGTGTTTCCGGGTTAAAAGCTTTAAGGGTAGGTGTAAAATATCTGGAAAATAAAGTAGCTACCAAGACCGATGTTGCTAAAAAACTTAAACCTAAAGAGATCAAATCTATCGAAAAGGAAATTGCCCAGGTGCTACAGCATTAATAATCCGTAAGAGGTCGTCATTTCGAGCGGAGTGCAACGTAGTCGAGAAATCTATTTGGATAGATATCTCCATTCCACTGCGTTCCAGTCGAGATGACGGATTTACTGCTGAAGGTTTAGCATATCATTAATTTTGTGCATTCCATCGTCCATCTTACATTTTCCATAAAACAAAAGGCCTTCTGATTCCGATCAAAAAGCCTTGTTTAATTTGTGTGTTTTATAATTACTTGATTGCGGCAATTTCTTTTTCAACAGCAACAGTTTCTACAGAACTGATGTTGGTTTTCAAAGCTGCAAATCTATCGATGGTTAATTTTTGCGATTTACCCATTACTAAAGTATGATTATCAGTAGAACCGCTTAATTTTAAATCTGCATGATCAGAAATTACGGTATATAAACCTTCTGAGCTGGTATTGATTTCGGCATGCGCATTTCCTTTTAAGAAGATCTGAAGATATTTAGTTCTTATTTTTCCTTCAGTTTTAACAATTGCATTTTCTGAAGCTTCAATTCTGTAAAAATCGTTTACATAAACGGTTAGTTTTGCTTTTTCGGTACTGGTTGAAGTGATTTTTAAATTATCACCATCCTGCATAACTTTTGCCGTTCCTATGTTATCATCAGTATAAGAAATGCCAGAATTACTCCGTTGGATAATGGTTACTTCTACATTTCCTTTTACAGAAATTCTTTTAAAAGCCGATATTTTTAAAATTGCATCTGGCTCTTTTTCTGTTGCAGAAACGCTTGTAGTAAATACAGCCGACGATAAAACGATTGCTGTTAATGAAGTGGCGATTAGTGTTTTGATTGAGGTTTTCATAATATTTTTATTTAATAATTAAATGTTAATTAATTGTTATTTAAATGTTTAAGTCTTTTTGTTGTAGTTTTGTAGATAAGACGCAGTGAAATGAAAAACGTTGCAGGCAATGTTGCGTTTTTATACTATCGATAGATTATACTCGACGAACAGGCATTAATTCAAGACGAAAACTTGAAACTTTTACTACCCAATTGTAAAATATTTTAAGATCTATTATTGGATTATTCTTTTTCTTTATCTTTAGGGAGAATTTTAGTCTGTTTATTTATGAAGAAAAAGGTTGTACTTGTTCAGGATAATAAAGATATCCTTGATATAATGGACCAGGTATTGGAAGAGGAGGGGTTTGATGTTACTGCATCATTAACAACCGAGCCTATAGATAAAATAGATGAAATTGAACCCGATGTAGTGATTGTGGACGATCACATCAAAGGGAGAAAGAAAGGATCAGAAATAATTAAAGAACTTAAATCTTCCCCTGAAACGGAAGATGTATCGGCCGTTTTAACCTCAACGTCAAATAACTTGCCACAGCAGGCCGAAGAATGTAAAGCTGATGATTACATCGAAAAACCATTCGATATCGATCATCTGGTTAAAGTGGTTAAGAAAAATAGTTAACAAGACATCGTCATTCTGATCAGATAGCTATCGGATGCAGTGCGACGGAATGGAGAAATCTAAAAGGGCATTTTTTATTAAATATAACTTACAGATTTCTCGGTTGGGCTAGAAATGACGGATTCCATTAGTGCGTTCGTCATTTCGACTGGAGTGCAACGGAATGGAGAAATCTACAAGATCATTTTTATTAGATCTAACTTATAGATTTCTCGGCTACGCTCGAAATGACGACTCTCTATCTAATATGAGGCTTAAATGTATCTGTTTTAACCGTTGCTTTTAATTCATGTAATATCGTATACAGACCAAAATTAGTTCGGTTAACATAAATAAAATGTTTTACCCCACGGGCCTGTTTAAATTCTGGCATTTTCGAAATTTTTTCGCCATAAGCATATAGTTGCTCAAAAAAATCAGGTTTACTAAAATCGAAAGATTTACTGGTATAAGGTTTGGCAAAGAGACTAATCATCTCCCCATAAGATTTATGGTAAAACTCAATCTGCTCCGGAGAATCGTCCGCATGGATCATATCTAGTTTTCTAAAGGCATCTATCGTTTTATTTTTATCGTTAATTACATCAGTAGAAATTAAGGAGAAAAACGGGTAATAGAAATCATCAGGCATCTCTTTAATACAGCCAAAATCAATTACACCTAAATTTTCATCTGGCGTAATCATAAAATTCCCTGGATGTGGATCGGCGTGTACGGCCCTGAGTTCGTGCTGTTGAAAGTTGTAAAAATCCCACAACGCCTGTCCTATTTTATTTCGAAGTTCTTGAGAAGGGTTAGTTTGTAAAAATTCTTTTAAATGTAAACCATCAATCCAGTCCATGGTAATGATCCGCTTCCCTGATAATTCGGGATAATATTTCGGAAATACCACATGGTTAAGGTTTTTACAGGCTTCAGAAAATTCAATTGAACGCTTAATTTCCAGTTCGTAATCTGTTTCTTCGAGTAAACGTTCTTCAACTTCTTTAATATAAATATTTAATTCCCTTTCCGACATGCCCAATAAACGAAAAGCGAAAGGTTTTACCAGTTTTAAATCGGAAGAAATACTATCTCCCACACCTGGATATTGAATTTTAACGGCCAGTTTTTTACCATTAAGCATTGCCTGATGTACCTGCCCAATAGATGCCGCATTGCTGGAGCTTAGGTTAAAGCTATCGAAAATATTTTCTGGTGTTTTACCGAAATTCTTGGTGAAGGTTCGCACAATTAATGGACCCGAAAGGGGCGGGGCATTGTATTGCGACTGAGTAAATTTATCAACATACGATTTCGGCAGGATATTTTTATCCATGCTCAGCATTTGTGCAATTTTTAAGGCGCTTCCCTTTAATTCACTCAGCGATTTATAAATGTCGGTGGCATTATCCTCATTTAGCTGCTCGCGGTCCATTTGGGGGTTAAACAGTTTTTTGGAGTAATGTTTAATATAGTTGCCTCCGATCTGAATACCGGTTTTAACAAATTTTGCGGAGCGCTCTACCTTGGTAGTTGGAATACTTTTTTGTGTCTTCATCTGGTGTTTAAAACCTCATCTTATCTGCAAACTTTCCATTCCTAGATAAAAACTTCCCATATTCCAATAAATTATCAATGGGCGAATACTGAAAAAGATCGAAAGTTACATTGATGCCTTTTTCGATGGCTTCATCGCTTTTTTCGAAACCTTCGCTATCATCGTTAATCCAAAAATTAACAATAAAAGCAAACTGAATCCATAAGGCATCTTTGTACCTTTTACTTAGAAAACGGCGCTCGGCAAGCTCGCCACTATCTAAACCTTCTTCAATAATTTCTTGTGCAAAGTTTTCGAAAATAGGTTTTACTCCAGCCAGAACATCGGGGGTAGAAAATTTACCACGATGATTTTTTAAGCTGTAAATCACAAAACTACGTTCGTTCTTCAGGTTTTCAAGATAACTGTAAAAGAAAGAAAGCATTTTTTCTCTGGCTGTATATTGGGGCCAAACTTCCTGCTCTTTGATTTTGTTAATGGTTTCGAAAGTAAGTTCGAACCAGATTGTTTTTTCTATACTTTCGAAAGAAGAGAAAAACTGATAAAAATCCGCCTCAGTAATTTTAAGCTTCTTCACAAAAATATAAACCGATTTTGGTTTTTCATCATTCGTTAAAACATAATCTAAATATGCTTTTCTAATTTGCTGAGCGGTTGCCATATACCTGTTTTTTACAAGTATAACGTTTAATTTATTGGCTTGTTTTTTCTCTTGGTTTTTTGTTGATCATGAAATTGTAATAATAGCTTTCAAAATATTTGAAAGTTGGTTTTTTGACTAATTATTTTAGTTTTAAGAAATTTTTATTTTAACATTTTTTTATAATAAAACTAAAATAATTAGTATTTTTGTTTCTAATTATTCCTTAACAAAATAAAGCAACATGATTCAGGTAAACGATTTTTTATATGGCAAAATGGAACTGCCAATGGTATTTTCTGATCTGTTAAATACTGATGCTTTAAAAAGGTTAGGTGGGATACATCAAAGCGGTGCTATATTTTTGGTCAATCCAGATATCTGCCATTCGCGCTTGGAGCATGCCATTGGCGTCACTATGTTGATCAGGATGCTCGGTGGTTCAGAACTGGAGCAAATTGCCGGGTTGCTGCACGATATTTCGCATACCGCTTTTTCTCATGTGGGAGATTATGTTTTCGATAATACAGATGAAGATTATCATGAAAAGGTTTTTGCTGAAGTTTTATGTAAATCTGAAGTGCCTGATGTGCTGTTAAATTATGGATATAATGTTAACCAGATTCTGTATGGTACGTTTGATATTTTAGAGCAGCCATTGCCGGCGCTCTGTGCTGATCGTTTGGATTACACTTTGCGTGATGGTATTCATGGTGGGGTAATTTCCCGTCAGCGTGCCCGTGAATTTTTGACTGCCATTGTTTTGAAGGATGGAAAAATAGCGGTGAATGCAGAAACTGAGGTGGCTTGGATTAATGAAGCTTTCGAGAAGTTAAATAATGATATGTTTAAATTGCCAATTCATTTATATGCTAACGGCAAAATAGCCGAACTAATTAAGAAATTTCTGAGTAAAGGGATATTGGTTGAAAGTGATATGTTTAAAACAGATACCATGCTGCTGAACAAAATCAGAACTTCTTATGAAGGATATGAAGCCATTAAGTCGATCAAGCAGTTAAAAGGTTTTGCCGAATTTATGCGCCATGGCGCGGTACCTAAAATCAAAAAAAGGACGTTGAATGCCCTTTTAGTGTAGCGGTAGACGGTTAGCGTTTAGGGGGTGGTGATAGGCGTTAGGAGTGAGTCTCTCTCGTTCCATAATCCTGAGAGGTCAGTTTTTAACTGAAAAACATTGGAGTTGCAATGACAGGTTTTAGCGGCTCGTCATTCCCAACTTGATTGGGAATCGTAATGCAATAAGCTTTAAGATTCCCACCTGCGTGGGAATGACGCTCGGTTTTTGGAATCTGTCATCCTGAACTTGTTTCAGGATCTTTCTTTAGTGCATAATGAACTAATGGCTTTAAAGCAACAATCCATTTCAGAAGAATTAACGTATATTGTAAAAAATATAAAGATATGTCTGCAATAGAAATTATTTTAATAGGAGTGGTTATCCTGCTTATTTTTGGTGGCAAAAAATTGCCAGAGTTGATGAGGGGAATAGGGAGAAGTGTGAAAGAATTTAAGGATGCCAAAGATGAACCTCCTGTTAAATAATTGTACTAAGTAAAACTTTCCGTTAATGGTACTGTTTTAATTAAAAGAAAAGCCAACATGGAAAATAAAAAGGAAGATCTGGCCAAATCGAAATCAGATTTTACAGCAGAAAATTCGAAACATCCTGAAAAGGGATTAAATGATTGGAATGACCGCTTAGATGAAAATCTAGAACCTGAAGACCATAACGATAGCGAAGCAGATGAGAAAGCTAAAGGTTTCTCCGCAAAATACGGTAGCGGCGATCAGTCCGATCAAGGCAGTAACTGAATATTTATCATATAGCCACTTTTAACAAGGTGGCTTTTTTGTTTTGCATGATATTTATTCATCATTCTAAATCTGGTTTTTTCAAAAGGCATTACTTTTGTATGTGAAACTTTTTTACACTACTCTCTCAGTTTATTACACGAAAGTTGGTTTTTCCGCTTAAAATTGTTAAAATTCTAATAATTGTTTTTTCTTGTGATTTGATTAATGGTATATTGCATAGCTAATCAAACAAATATGTATAACGTTTTCAAACTAAACTGATAGGTAATGAGCAGGCATTGGTTATTGGTTTTGTTTTTCTTGCTTTTTGCAACAACCCTGTCTTTTGCTCAAAACACATCAAATAAGGGGAAAGATTTTTATGTTCCGTATGCCGGCCATATCGATGGAGACAGGTCAAGGTTAACCTTATTTTTATCTGCAGATCAAGCTACCGGATATGAAGTTTATATCGGTAATACTTTAATTTCTCCGGCTGGTGCCACTGTACCTGCCAATACCTGCTTGCCATTTGTAATCAATCCAAATGATTATGCGGTATTAATGGGTAGCTCCAATTTAATAGAACCAAATAAAGCCATTCATGTGGTTACAACTAAAGCGATATCATTATATAGTATTATTTCTAATAATGCCCGTACGGGTGGTACTTTAGTATTGCCAACAAATACACTTGGACAAGAATATTATGCCTTTAGTTATGAAAACCGTGGAAATCAACAAGGTTTTTCGCAATTTACTATTGTGGCAACAGTTGATAATACTGATGTGGAAATTACGCCTAAACAAAACGAAAGATATGGAGGAAGAACCGCCAATACGACTTTTACCATTAAGTTAAATAGAGGTGATGTTTATCAATATCAATCAGTTGGCGATTTAACAGGAAGCCACATTAAAGCCTTAAATTGTAATCCTGTAGCTGTATTTACGGGTAATACCTGGGCAGCATTTTGTAATGCAGGTAATAGCCGTAATCCGAGTGGGGGCGATAACCTGTATCAGCAGGTTTTTCCAGTTTCGGCATGGGGGAGAAATTTTGTAACCGCACCTTTTTATAATACCCTTCATGGTAATACCGATATTATGAGGGTAATTGTGGCTGAAGATAATACGGTATTAACCGTTAATGGTAGTACTACCGATGCCAATGGAACTCCTCTTTCTAATCCATATATTAAAGGATCGGTAGTTACCTTTTTTTCTACTTCGGCAAATGTAATTTCAGGTTCGAAACCAATTGCTGTGGCGCAATACCAAACTTCGCAAACTTGCAATCTAAACAATGGCACCAATACCAACCAATATCAATTTCCAGGCGATCCTGAAATAACAGTGCTTAATCCTGTAGAGCAAACACTAAATAATATTACGGTTTTTTCAGATCTGGGATCGGTAAGAGTGCCTACTCAGATCACTAGATACTATCTGAATGTAATTATTAAAACAGCAGATATAGCGTCATTTAGGCTTGATGGTAACCCGGTGAATAATTTTACTGCTATTGATAACGTATTTAGCTATGCCGTAATTGATGTGACCAATACGCAGCCCCAACACCGATTATCTGCAGCAGGTGGTTTTTCGGCAATTTCATACGGTTATGGACCAGTAGAATCTTATGCATACTTAGCTGGGGCAAATATTCAGAATTTTACTTTTCAACCCACCAGTACGGTTACGGGGCAACCTATTAGCAGCGGTTGTTTAGGGGAGCCGATAAGTTTAACCATAAATTTACCTTATCAGGCCATTAAATTAGATTGGGAGATTCAGGGGGCAACGAGTTTTACTGATAATAGTCCGGTGGCAATAAACACCTTTACCAGGCCAAATGATAATAATACTTATTACACCTATAAGTATCCTAACGACCTGAATTATCCAAATCCTGGTGATTACCAGTTTAAAGTAACTGCAACTAAACCCAATGCTGATAATTGTGGTAATACAGAAGAATTGATTATCGATTTTTCGGTTGATAATCAGCCTACGGCCGCATTCGAATTACCTGCTACCGGTTGCCAGTCTAGTGGTGTTCAGTTTACCGATAAAAGTGAATCCAATTCAAATTCAAGGAGCATTACACAATGGCTATGGGATTTTGGTGATGAAAAAACATCTACTGAGCAGAACCCTGTTCATATTTATGATCGTCCGGGAACTTATAATGTAGTTTTAACGGCTACAACAGATTCGAAATGTTCAGAAACATCTTCTGCATTTTCAATTGTGATTAACCCTCAGCCCATATCCGATTTTGATGTAAAAGGTTTATGCACAGGCAAACCTATCGTTTTAACTGAAAAATCGACAATTGAAAATCCGGGAACTATCATGAAATGGACCTGGGATTTTGGCGACGGAAGTACGCCTTCTACTGAACAGCACCCCATCCATCAATATGGTGCTACTGGATCTTATATCATTACACTAACGACCGAAAGTGATAAAGGCTGTGCGAGTATAGTGAAAAGCAAAACCGTAACTGTTATTGATCCACAATCTGCTGGTTTCGAACTTCCTGATTTTTGTTTAACGGATGGAATAGCTAAGTTTAAAAATACCTCCAAAAATGCAGATGGAACTATTACGGGTTTAACTGCTCAATGGCAATATATTGATAATAGTGGCAATGCATTAGCTACTTCTACCGGGTTTGATGGTACTTTTATACCAGCTGCCACGGGTAATTATAATGTGACCCTGACGGTGAAAAATCAGGATGGTTGTGAGACGTTCGTATCAAAACCATTTACGGTTAATGGTGATGTTAAAGCAGCTGATTTTGATATTATAAACGACCATAGTTGTGCTAGCGAAGATATCATCATTAAAAATACCTCTACTGTATTTACGGGTAGCATCACAAAGATTGAGATTTATAGAGATTTTGGTAAAGAAACTTCCATTTATAAAACAATCCCTTATCCGGATAATAACGAAGTCTTTATTATTAAGTATGATACTTTTGGTGGCACTACCGACCAAACATTTAACATCAGGCTTGTTGCCTATTCTGGAGAAAACTGTTTTAAATATTTGGATAAAACACTTACGTTAAAACCAGTTCCGCAATTGGTGTTTGATAATATGGCTCCGGTTTGTGAGGCCGATGGTACAGTTTTAATTACGCAGGCTAAACAGAAAGCTGGAGAAGAAATGAATGGGGCACCAGGCGTATATAGTGGTGAAGGGATGAAAGCGGATGGCACCTTTAATCCTAAAATTGCCGGGCTTGGGCCACATATCATCACTTATACATTTACAGGTGATAATGGTTGCCCCAGCGCTATAACTAATACGATTGAGGTGTACAAATCGCCTGTTGCTAACGCAGGTACATTGGTTTACATTTTAGCAGGCGGGCAGATCGAAATCCCTGCAACAGCTGAAGGCACTAATTTGAAATATAAATGGGCGCCTGCAACAGGTTTGAACAAAACGGATGTATTAAATCCCATTGCATCACCAGATAACGATACAGAGTATACGCTTACAGCAACCACACAGCCAGACGGATGTGCCACAACATCGAAGGTACTGGTTAAAGTTTTGCAAACGCTAAATTCCCCAAATACCTTTACGCCAAATGGCGATAATGTAAATGATACCTGGATCATAAAATATTTAGAATCTTATCCAAATGCTACTGTCGAAATTTTTAACAGAAACGGAAATAAGGTGTTTTTTAGCAATGGATATAAAATTCCTTTTGATGGAAATTACCGCAATGAGCCCCTTCCAGTAGGTGTTTATTATTATATCATCAACCCCCGCAACGGACGAAAAACAATAACAGGACCGCTCACTATAATCAGATAAATTGAAGAAGCTTATCATCATATTTGCCCTTTTTGCAACATTTAAGGTTTTTGCACAACAAAAGCCACAGTACACCCAGTATATTTTTAATCAGTATCTGTTAAATCCGGCGCTGTCGGGAATTGAAAATTACCTTGATTTTAAAGCGGGTTACCGCAAACAATGGTCGGGTATTACCGATGCACCTCAAACTTCATTTGTATCGGCACATTGGGCACTGGGCGACAATCAATTGTGGAGTAATGCGCTAACCTCTTTCCCTGAGCAAACAGGTAATCCGATGGACCGGAACTATATGCAAAATTACATGTCGTCGCCATCGCATCATGGAATGGGGGTAACCGCTGTTTTAGATAAAACTGGTCCGATAAAAAGATTGGATGCCAATGTGACTTATGCTTATCATTTACAGCTAAGTAATAATTTTAATCTTTCGGCAGGTGTTGCTGCAGGGGTTTCGAGTATTTCGTTAGATGTTAATGCGCTTACTTTCGATACACCGATTGATCCGGTAATGAACAGGGCATTGATTAATCAGGTAAAGCCCGATTTGAGTATTGGTTTATGGTTGTATGGTGCCAGGATGTTTGCTGGAGTTTCTGTACAGCAGATTCTGCCACAAAAATTAAGTTTTACAGGTGATAACAGCTATAATCTGGGTAAAGAAGCCCCGCATTATTTTGCTACGGCAGGATATAAGTTTTTCTTAGATGATGAAATTGCCGCTGTACCATCGATAATGGTAAAGTATGTATCACCAGCGCCTGTTTCTGTTGATGTAAACCTTAAACTGGCTTTTAAAGACAAAATCTGGTTGGGTGGAAGTTACCGTAAAGATGATTCGTTTGCGGCAATGGCCGGCTTTAATATCGGCAAGATGGTTAACTTAACCTACTCGTACGACTTTACAACATCAGAGTTAAATCAGGTAAGCAATGGTAGTCACGAAATTGTATTGGGTTTATTGCTGAATAATATCTACAAAGTGCCTTCGTATATTAAAATGTGGTAATCTGTTGTTATTCAGTTTTTTATAAATATGCAGCTTATAGATCGGAGCGCAAAACCTGTATAGAACAGGAAGTTTCCTCCCGTCTTTCGCTTTTACGCTTCGCTTCCTCGTACCTCGTTGCTGCAGGGTAATGCTTCAGCCGGGGCTAAATGGCCAAGGCAGTTTTTCATTTTTGAGGTTGCAGGGTGCACAAACTTTGTGCTTAAACCCGATTGCAATGCAAAGCCCGCAAGCCAGCAATCCCGATTCATCCTATCGTGTTGACACAAATATTTAAGAATAGTCTAGGCGTTTTACTAGCTTGCTTTGACAAAACACAAGTTTTACCGAAGAACGCCCGTCAATCCCAAGTGGCAGCAGAATCAAAAAAGCAGATGCAGAAAAGAATAAGTAGCACTACCAAGCCTAAAACGCAGTAGTTTTGTGTTTATAAGCGTTGCGTTTAAGGTTTAAATGATATTAAACACAAACCCCGAAGGGCTCAATCAGACAAAAGAAAACACATACAACACCTGATTAAACAAAGTGCCGCTGTTTTTTTGATGAGCGTTTGGCGGTGAGGAGCCACCTTGCTGGATTGACAAAGCATTTTTGCATACTTTTGATGCCTCAAAAGTTTGATTCCCCGCGGCAAAGAGCGGTAAAAAAACAACATTTGTGCCCAGACTATTCTTTCTTAAAGAATCAATTAATAGCAGGAAGGATGCTGAATAAATCCGATAGCTATCGGATCAGCATGATTGTTATGATAAAAACAAATTTTAAGCAGCCATATTATAGTTATTTTTATAGCTGGCTTGATTTTTTATAACTGCAGCAACTCTTAGTGCTATCTTGTTTCTAACAGCATTAATTATGCTCATGCTATGCTTCCCTTCATCCTTTTTTCTATTATAATATGTTTTGAATTCCGCATTATGTTGAATTAGAGATAATGCACACATATGCAGCAATCTTTTAAGCTCTTTATTAGCCATCCGGTGTACCCTGGTTTTACCTTTGATACTT
>NZ_SJSO01000008.1 GCF_004331735.1 Pedobacter psychrodurus | reverse complement strand
AAATATTTAAACATGCGTACCGGACTCTCAGCGTTACGCCCGTTGTCCGGACAGTACTTGCCCATTAGCTCATCATAGATAAAGCTAAAATCTATAAGCTCACTAATCTTGCGAAGTAAATTCTCCTTAGGAATAATTAGGTCATAAAGCTTGGAAAACTCACTAAACTGGATTTGTTGTTGTTGAAGAAGCATCTTAAAAGCAGTAATAATATACCTTAAAATACAAAAAAAGGAGTAGAAAAACTAGTTTTCTACTCCTTTTATCCCTTTTCAAAAAGAGACTTTTTCAGTGCCCTCATTCTTAAATCGGGAGGCTTTCTAAATGAGTTAATTATTTTGCTTAAGCGATACCTTCGGCTAAAACCACAATTTTGTTGTGGATAGCTTCAACCACACCACCTTTAATAAAAAAGCGTTGCTCATCAGCTTTGTTTGCTTTTATAATAACTTCTCCGTCTTCTAAAGTAGAGATGATAGGGGCGTGGTCTTTTAAAATCTGGAAAGAACCTAAAGTACCAGGAACCGTAACTGCTGTTACTTCACCTTCGAAAACTTTTTTATCTGGAGTTAATATTTCTAAATTCATTTTCTTTAGATTAGAGATGTGAGATATGAGATTTGAGACTAAGTCTCTCTCACATCTCATATCTAGTGTCTCACGTCTCTTAGTTCGCTTCTGCTAATAATTTTTTTCCTTTTTCGATTGCATCTTCAATGCTACCAACCAAGTTAAATGCAGCTTCTGGATACTCATCAACTTCACCATCCATGATCATGTTAAATCCTTTGATGGTATCTTTAATGTCAACCAATACACCTTTTAAGCCTGTAAATTGCTCTGCTACGTGGAAAGGTTGCGATAAGAAACGTTGAACACGACGTGCTCTTGATACGACTAATTTATCTTCTTCAGATAATTCGTCCATACCTAAGATCGCGATGATATCTTGTAGTTCTTTGTAACGTTGTAAAGTTTCTTTAACTCGTTGTGCAGTGTTATAGTGCTCATCACCTAAAACAGCTGGAGAAAGGATACGTGAAGTAGAATCCAATGGATCTACCGCAGGATAAATACCTAACTCGGCAATTTTACGCGAAAGTACTGTTGTTGCATCTAAGTGGGCAAAAGTTGTTGCCGGTGCAGGGTCAGTTAAATCATCCGCTGGTACATATACCGCTTGTACTGATGTAATTGATCCACGTTTTGTTGAAGTAATACGTTCTTGCATTAAACCCATCTCAGTTGCCAATGTTGGTTGGTAACCTACTGCTGATGGCATACGACCTAATAAAGCCGATACCTCAGAACCTGCCTGAGTAAAACGGAAGATGTTATCAACGAAGAAAAGGATATCTTTTCCAGCGCCTTCGCCATCACCATCACGGAAATATTCTGCAACAGTTAATCCTGATAATGCTACACGTGCACGTGCACCAGGAGGCTCGTTCATTTGACCGAAAACCAATGTTGCTTTAGATTCTTTTAATTTTTCAGTATCAACAGCTTTCAAATCCCATCCACCTTTTTCCATTGAATGTAAGAATTCGTCGCCATAGTTGATTACTCCTGATTCGATAAACTCACGAAGTAAATCGTTACCCTCACGAGTACGCTCACCAACACCTGCGAATACTGATAAACCAGCATAAGCTTTAGCGATGTTGTTTACCAACTCCATGATTAATACTGTTTTACCTACACCAGCACCACCAAACAAACCAATTTTACCACCTTTTGCATAAGGCTCTAATAAATCGATTACTTTAATACCTGTAAAAAGCACCTCAGTTTCGGTAGATAAATCTTCAAACTTAGGAGGGGTTGCATGAATAGGACGACCATCTGTTTTATCAACAGCAGTAATACCGTCAATCGCTTCACCAACTACATTAAATAAACGACCTTTAATCTGGTCGCCTACTGGCATTTTAATTGCTGAACCAGTATCAAGAACCTTCATTCCACGAACTAAACCGTCTGTAGAGTCCATTGAGATTGCGCGAACGCGATCTTCACCTAAGTGTTGTTGAACTTCTAAAACAATTTTTTGTCCATTTTCTTTCGTTATCTCTAACGCATCAAAAATTTTAGGTAGATGGGCATCATCAGCAAAGCTAACGTCAACCACTGGGCCGATAATTTGTGCTATTTTTCCTAAGTTAGGCATATCTGTTGTGAGTAAATTTATTACAATCAATGAATTAAAGCTGTTTGTAGGGGCTCCAATTCGGTTGGCAAAGTTAAGTTATTCTTACTGAATTTTAAATATATATTATAAATTTTTTCAACATGGTTTTTATAGATAATTTAGAGGCCTAAATACGGCATATGAAAACCATTTTAACAACAGGCAGCAACGGCCTTTTAGGACAGAAATTAACAGAAAAAGTTCTTGCCGAGGAAAGAGTAAAACTAGTGGCTACATCTAAAGGCGAAAATCGTTATCCAGTTATAAATGGATACGAATATGCAGAAATGGATATTCTAAATATAGTGCAGGTTAGGGCAGTTATCGAAAGGCATAAGCCTGATGCGATTATTAATACGGCAGCAATGACCAATGTTGATACCTGCGAGGCAAATAAGGAACTTTGTCGTCAATTGAATGTAGATGCCGTTCAGAATTTGCTATCGCTTTGCGAAGAAAAAAATATTCAGCTCATTCATTTAAGTACTGATTTTGTTTTTGATGGAGCTGATGGGCCATATAAAGAAGAGGATGCAGTTAATCCGGTAAGTTATTACGGTGAATCGAAAGTAATGGCAGAAGAGCTGTTGAAAAACTCAAAAGCAAATTGTGCAATCTTAAGAACAATATTAGTATATGGAATAACCAATGATATGAGCCGGAGCAATATTGTACTTTGGGCCAAAGGGGCATTAGAAAAAGCATCGCCTATTAATGTAGTAAACGATCAATGGCGTATGCCCACCTTGGCCGAAGATTTAGCAGAAGCCTGCTTGTTGGCTGTAGAAAAAAATGCAAAAGGAATTTACCATGTATCGGGTAAAGATTACATGAGTATTGCAGATTTAGTGCGAAAAGTTGCCGATTATTGGGGCCTTGATCAATCTTTTATTAACGAAATAAGTTCAACAAGTTTAAACCAAGCAGCTAAAAGGCCGATTAGAACTGGTTTTGTGTTGGATAAGACCATTAAAGATCTAGATTACCGGCCACATAGTTTTGAAGAAGGCTTGGCGATTTTAGATCAGCAGATGAAAAAAGATAATTAGTTCACTAGTCATTAGTTTATTGGGTGTATGCAATACTAATGAACAAATGGCCAATGAACTACTGAATCAATTAATATATTTAACCCATAAAAAATACAAAAATGGCATTACAAGTTGGCGATACCGCCCCTGATTTTAAATTATACAGTTCTGATTTAGCAGAAATTTCACTTTCTGCGTTCAAAGGAAAAAAAGTAATTATTCACTTTTTTCCTATGGCTTTTACCGGAACATGTACGGAACAATTATGTACCATGAGGGATAACTTCAGCTATTATGAAGGAATAAATGCACAGGTAATCGGTATTTCTGTAGATTCCCCATTCTCTTTAGCTAAATTTAAAGAAGTGCAAAGTTATCAGTTTCCATTATTATCTGATTTTAACAAAGAAGTGTCGGCAGCTTACGGTGCTTTTTATGATGAATTCGTGTTCGGATTGAAGGGCGTTTCGAAAAGAGCAGCTTTTGTAGTCGATGAAGAAGGAAAAATTGCTTATGCTGAGATTTTAGAAGATGCACATGATTTGCCTGATTTCAAAGCAATTAATGATGCATTAAGCGCATAAAGCTTATTCTGCAAAGAATTATTTTGAGATTTTTTAAATTTTAATTGGAAATTAAAATATCAAATTATACCTTTGCAGTCCGTTAACGATACGGAAACGCATTTGTAGCTCAATTGGATAGAGCATCTCACTACGGATGAGAAGGTTTGGGGTTCGAATCCCTACAAGTGCACAGAAAAAGAGGATTTCATTTATTGAGATCCTCTTTTTTGTTTATAGATGGTTCCACCTGACTGCACAAATGTTAAGAACACTTAAATTTTTTGTAAAATTTAATAAAAATGTAAAAGGATCGTTTGGCCATGTCGCCTAGTATTTGAAGAAAATTCTGTTTAATATAAAAATGGCACAAGATTCTTCTTAGAATGAGATAAATGTCATTAAAATAGCCCTTTTTTAAATAAATTACCAATTTTAAATGGCATCTAAATTAATAATTATATATTTGCAGCCTTGAAAGTAAGCAATGTCTAATCCTATTAATCAGTGATTTGAATATTACTTTTAACAGAGCCATAGGAATAAGGCTTTTTTAATTTTGAAGACAACCTAAACAACTTGAATGCTTAATTTAGTTCTCTTTGGCCCTCCAGGGGCGGGTAAAGGCACCCAATCTGAAAAGCTGATTGCAAAATATCAGTTGGTACACGTTTCAACAGGCGATCTTTTTAGAGCACACGTTAAAGGAGAAACCGAATTAGGAAAAAAAGTGAGTCAATTGTTAGCTGATGGAGAATTGGTTCCTGATGCCCTTACAATTGCCATGCTTGAAGAAGAGGTAGATAAAAATCCTGATGCTAAAGGATTTGTGTTTGATGGATTTCCACGTACCGTTCCACAAGCAATAGAGCTTGATTTATTTTTAGAGCGTAAAGGCAGTAAAATTGCTGGCGTTATTGCTTTAGATGTTGATCAGGACGAGTTAACAAAACGTATTGCTGAGCGCCATAAAACTAGCGGCCGTCCAGATGACGACGCTGAAAAATTGAAAAAACGGATTTCAGAATACTTTGATAAAACCATTCATGTATTGCCTTATTATGAAGAGCAAGGGAAGTTGAATAAAGTAAACGGAATTGGTGAAATAGAAACAGTATATAATGATCTTTGCGCTGTAATTGATCAATATAAGGTATAAGGTACCGGATCAGGATTAATTTTCAGATCTGATAATATTTCAAAAACATACAAAGAGTTATAATGTTAAAACGTTATAACTCTTTAATTTTAAGGGAGCTATCATTTCAACGTTCCAATAGTAAAACATTTCAATATTAAAATATGTCACAGGGTTCGAATTTCGTAGATTATGTAAAAATTTGTTGCCGTTCTGGTAAGGGCGGGGCAGGTTCGGCACATTTGCATCGTGATATTTTAACATCAATGGGTGGCCCCGATGGTGGTGATGGCGGTCGTGGTGGCCACATTATCGTTAAAGGTAGTATTCATATCTGGACATTATTACACCTTAAATACCGCAAGCACATCATTGCCGAAGATGGTGGTGCTGGTGGAAGTTCTCATAAATTTGGCAAACAGGGGATTGATGAAATTCTCGAAGTTCCACTTGGCACCATTGCCAAAGATGCAGAAACAGGAGAGGTACTTTTTGAAATTACCAAAGATGGCGAGACCAAAATTTTAACGGCAGGTGGTCGCGGTGGTTTAGGTAACGCACATTTTAAAAATTCAGTTCAACAAACTCCGCGTTTTGCACAACCGGGCGAACAAGGAAAAGAGGTTTGGAACATTTTAGAGCTAAAAGTTTTAGCCGATGTTGGCCTGGTTGGTTTCCCAAATGCGGGAAAATCTACGTTACTTTCTGTCGTTTCTGCTGCTAAACCAGAAATTGCCGATTATCCTTTTACTACTATTGTTCCAAACCTAGGTATAGTAAGTTATAGGGGAGGAAAATCTTTTGTAATGGCCGATATCCCTGGGATCATCGAAGGCGCATCAAAAGGTAAAGGTTTAGGATATCGTTTCTTACGTCACATTGAACGTAACTCCGTATTATTATTCATGGTTCCGGCCGATACAAGCAGAAGTATTAAAGAAGAATACGAAATCCTTAAAAGAGAACTCGAAACGTATAATCCTGAATTAATGCAAAAACCGCACGTTTTAGCTATTACGAAATCAGATATGCTGGATGAAGAATTGATGGATGAAATGAAACAGGACTTGCCTAATATTCCATCTATATTTATTTCATCGGTAGCCGAAAAGAATATTTTAGAACTGAAAGATATGCTTTGGAAAGCAATTGAAGGATAAACATTGGTTTAACGGTATAAATTTGTTAATTGTCGATTTAACCTACTAACCTGAGTTCGATTAATTTTATGAGCCTATTGGCAAGCCGAAAGAAATTGCTTTAGTTAACAATAGTCGATTTTTATTATTGGCGGATGAAAAACCGCTGTTTCCTGTAGCAGCCTGGGTTAAATAAACCCGATTGTCGGGGAGAGTTTCCGATCCTTCATCGGAACTCGTACCAAAAGCGGGACAGGATTTGCGAAAAGTACAGAACCAACCATTTCCAATTCTTTAGTATTTTTTCTTTTTGGGAAATGAAAGGGCAATGTTTCATAGGTGCTGTAGTCCCGCCATTCGCTTTATCCCGATTGAAAATAATCGGAATGTCCGCTCCTGTCGGGTTTAGTTAACAATGGTTTGTTTATAATAGCCAGGTTACTAAGTTCACGATTAATGAATTAACCGATTGAAGCCATTAAGCCCTTATGCGGTCTACAGTCAAACCAATCCATTCTTTAAATAACATTTCCCATGCGCCTAATGCACTGGTATTTGGGATAATGAAATCACTAAATTCAAATTCCGTACTTCCGGAAAAATTGGTTGGGTAATATTCAATCTTGTGCTTAGTCTGTTTATCAAAAATCAGTTTTGCTCTTGGGATGTGCCAGGCGCTGGTTATCACTAAAATTTTAGCTTTAGGGTTCTTTTTAGCGATAAGTGCCAGGCTGTATTTTGCATTCTCGACGGTATTTCTACTTTGATTTTCGATCAAAATTGCAGAATCAGGAATACCGATCAATTTTAAGTATTTAATGGCTAAATCAGCTTCTTTTATTTGTTGATCTATTAAATTTGCACTTCCTCCACTAAGCAGTATCTGCTTAATTTGTCCTTTTTTATACAGTGCAATTGTTTGGAATAATCTATCACCTGCCCAATTAAAAGCAATTTCATTATTTCGCTTATTTAAACCTGAAAAGCCCCCAAGTACTATTCCAACATCATATTTCTCTGCCTTTGGATAGCCGGCTTCGTAACTGCTTGTTATTTTGCCAACTATAAAAGCATTAGAAAAAAATAATAAAATAATTAAGAGGCAGACTAAATACCTTTTTCTTTGTTTAGGTTGTTTTGCTGCAATTGCAAGAATCAAAAGCACAAAAATCCACACTATCGGTTTAAAGAGGAAAAGCAAAATCTTTGAGAGGATAAAAATCATGTATAGAAATTATCCCGTAAAACTAAGAAATTGTTTAATGGTTATTGGGTTGGGTGGCATTAATTGGTTATTGCAAGGCGATAACCAATTAATGCATAGTTTTATCCTTGTCCTTCTTGCACCTGACCATTCTCATGGGCATTTTCTAAAATTTCTTTCACATCCGATTTGCGCTTCTTGGCAACAGTATGTTTAAAATGAGGCACTTCATGTTCAATAATATCTTCTTCGATGGCCTCTACACCAAAAACCTTCTCTTTTAAAAGATTGTATTTGTCTTGAAAGCCATAACGTAGATTTTTAGCTCCGCCTACAATTTTTCCGCGGGTACCTGCACCGCTATCAGGGGCAAATAAAATACTAATTACTGCGCCCGCCGCTAAACCAGCCACTAAAGCAAGTGCTATTTTTGCACTGTTATCCGATTCGTGCTTTAAATATTTTCCGATTAACTTTCTGTATTTCATGATCATATGGTTTTATAAATGAACAAATCGCTTGTTATAATGTTTGATGTTTTTTGATTTGGAAAGCAAGTGCAGTAGTTTTTTGGAGAAACAGTCTGGGTGGTAGGGCAACAGGCCTATAAAACGAAGAACGGAAAGCAATTTTTTTAATCCTGCCTGTTGCAGTCCGTCATAAAATTGCGATGTCCATTTAAAAAAAATGACCAGCATTTTGCTGAAGTTTAAAGTTAATGCACAATATTTGGCAATTAAAACCAATTTAATAATGGTAAAAGCAACAATAAATAAAGAGCACTATGCGTGTTCGGTAAGTAATGGTTCTCATGATATTATAGTAGACGAACCTTTAGAATTGGGTGGAACACATAAAGGATTTGCACCAAAAGGTTTGTTAATGGCTTCTTTGGCATCTTGTGTAGCCATTACTTTAAGAATGTATGCCGATAGAAAAGAATGGCCTATCGATAAAATTGAGGTGGAAGTAAACATTGATACCGAAAATGGCGAAACTATATTTTTTGAAGAAATTACCTGTACAGGAGTACTTACTGAAGAACAAAAAATCAGATTGGAAGAAATAGCAGCAAAATGCCCGGTAAGTAAAATTTTGGCCGCTGGTCACGAAATCAGATCGAAGGTACTTTAAATCGTGATGGTGCAAAACTCGTTTGTACATTCATAAAAAGCTTTAATATCTTTGTCTAAACCCAAGCGTTCGCTGTGGTAAAAAAATAATTTATGCCTACCGAAATAAAATGCCCCAACTGTGCTCATGTTTTTCCGATGGAAGAAGCCATGGCCGAAGATTATAAGAAAGAGTTACGTGAGAAAGCGGCTGCTTATGCAAGGCAGAAAGATGAAGAATATCAACGTAAACTGCAGGTTTTTGAATCAGAAAAACAGCAGCAGTTGAAAGCTTTTGATGCTAAACTTGCTGAAGAGAAAACCAAGCTTAAGGATAATCTGGAGGAGAACCTGCGTAAAAGTATTTCGGCTGATTTTGAAACCAAACTGCAAATGTTGGAAGGTAATGCGAAAGATAATGCCGAAAAACTAAAGTTAGCACGTGAAAAAGAATTGGAGTTTTTACGCCGCGAGGAAAGCCTTAAGGTAAAAGAAGAAGAAATGGAACTTGCTTTTCAACGTAAAATGCAGGAACAACGTAACGAGTTGGTAGAACAGATCCGTAAGCAGGAGGCAGAAAAAAATAGCATTAAAGATACTGAGCACCAATTGCGTTTAAAGGAATTGGAAAAACAGCTCGACGATCAGAAAAAATTGGCCGAAGAAATGAAACGCAAAGCCGAGCAGGGTAGTATGCAATTGCAGGGCGAGGTGCAGGAATTGATCTTGGAAGAGCTACTTCGTACCAGTTATCCTTTCGATTTAATTGAAGAAGTTGGTAAAGGAGTGCGTGGTGCAGATTGTGTACAAGTGGTGCGTAATCAATTTGGGCAGGAATGCGGTAAAATTATTTACGAAAGTAAGCGTACCAAAGATTTTGGCGGCGACTGGATCGAAAAACTGAAGAAAGATATGCGCAGCATGGGCATTGATGTTGCGGTAATCGTGAGTCAATGTTATCCAAAAGGTATGGATTGTTTCGGGCAGCGCGATGGGGTTTGGATCTGTTCTTTCGAAGAAGTAAATGCCGTAGCCTATGTGTTGCGTGAAGGTATTTTGCGCTTGGCTGGTGCAGTAAAATCGCAGGAAAACCGAGGTGAAAAAATGCACATGCTTTACGATTACTTAATGGGAGCAGAGTTTTCAGAGCAATGGAAAGCCATTAGAGAGGGTTTTATGAGCATGAAACTATCCATACAACGCGAGCGTGATGCGATGGAACGCTTATGGAAAGCACGTGAAAAACAGTTAGAGAAAGTATTGTTGAATGCGACCCATATCAGAGGTTCGATAGAGGGCATTGCAGGTAGTGATAGTGTTCAGTTGAGTTTAACGGATGAGGACGATGATACCTTGCTTTTAGAGTAGTACCTAGCAAGAAATTGATTTTTCAGATCGAATCGTCATTCTGTCCCGATTTATACATCGGGATCAGGATCTATTTGGCAAGACAGACGTTAAAAAACTGCTAACTGCCAATTGTTAACTGCCAGCTGATTTGGGCGTTACCCTAATCCCGATGAATCGGGAAAGGGCCGGGCTTTTCAGGGCTACGCTTTGCTCCGGTACCGATGAAGGATCGGTACTGAACCCCTACAATCCCTAACGCGAACATATTGCGGGGAAAGACCTCGTAGGTTTTTAAAAACTGCGGAGTCTGAATAATAATTTTTGACTGAATTAGTATCTGAACAGATCGATTGACGTCTAATTATAATCGATTTGAATTTAATTAAATACGATTTAATTATCGCTTGATATGATTTGTATTAATTAAATACGTTTTGAGTGTTGCGAGATGTGAATGTATTTATTAAATATTTTTTCAGTGTTAAACCAACCAAAAGCTGCAAGTTCTAATGTGATATAAATAATAATAAATAAATGATAATATGAATAAGAAACCTAACCAATCCTTTAACCGCTCTAAAATCCTTACTTTAATATGCACCTTGCTATTTTTTGGGGATGTTTTCGGGAACGTTCCCGAAGAATATTTGAAGTCGCCGGATGGCAATCTTATGGCCAGTTTTGCTTTGGCTGAAGGAGGAGTACCTACCTATAGTTTAAAGTACAAAGGAAAAGACATTATTAAAACCAGTAAGCTGGGGCTGCAGCTTAAAGAAGGTAAATCATTAATGGATGGTTTCGCCATTACAGATACTAAAACCAGCACTTTTAACGAAACCTGGAAACCGGTTTGGGGCGAAGTAAAAGAAATTGTAAACCATTATAATGAGCTGGCCGTAACGCTAACCCAAAAAGAAAGCAACCGCTACATCATTGTGCGTTTACGTTTGTTTAACGATGGTTTAGGCTTTAGGTATGAATTTCCTGAGCAGAAAAACTTAGATTATTTTGTCATTAAAGAAGAGAAAACCCAGTTTGCACTGGCCGGTGATCATAAAGCGTTTTGGCTTCCGGGCGATTATGATACGCAAGAGTACAGTACCATAACCTCAAACCTATCAGAAGTTCGTGCTAAAATGAAAGCTGCGGTAACGCCAAATGCATCGCAAACTACTTTTTCGCCAACGGGCTTACAAACGCCGTTGATGATGAAGAGTAAAGATGGTTTATACATCAATATCCATGAGGCAGCATTGATCAACTATTCTTTAATGTCGTTAAATCTAGATGATAAAAATATGGTTTTGGAATCGTGGTTAACCCCTGATGCAATTGGTGATAAAGGTTATATGCAGGCCCCTTGTTTGTCGCCCTGGAGAACCATTATTGTAAGCGATAAAGCAGGTGATATTTTAACTTCAAAACTAACCTATAACTTAAACGAACCAACAAAATTTAAAGATGTATCGTGGATAAAGCCAACCAAGTATGTAGGTGTTTGGTGGGAAATGATTACAGGCAAAAGTACCTGGGCCTATAACGATTTAACCAGTGTGCAATTGGGTGTAACTGATTATGCCCAGACAAAGCCCAATGGAAAACACGCTGCAAATACTGCGCATGTAAAAGAATATATCGATTTTGCTGCTAAGAACGGACTAGATGCTGTTTTGGTCGAAGGCTGGAACGAGGGTTGGGAAGATTGGTTTGGTAAAACAAAAGATTATGTATTTGATTTTGTAACACCTTATCCCGATTTCGATGTAAAAGAATTGCATCGCTATGCAGCGAGCAAAGGCATTAAAATGATTATGCACCACGAAACTTCTTCATCGGTAAGGAACTACGAACGCCATTTAGATACTGCTTACAAATTTATGAAAGCCAATGGTTACGATGCCGTTAAAAGCGGTTATGTAGGTAACATGATCCCAAGAGGGGAGCATCATTACGGACAGTGGTTAAACAATCATTACCTGTATGCCGTCCAAAAGGCTGCTGAGTATAAAATTATGGTTAATGCACACGAGGCGGTTCGTCCAACAGGCCTGGCGCGTACCTATCCGAATTTAATTGGAAATGAATCGGCAAGGGGAACAGAATATGAAGCTTTTGGCGGCAACAATGCTGATCATACTACGATTTTGCCATTTACACGTTTAATTGGCGGACCGATGGATTATACGCCTGGTATTTTTGAAACAAAAGTAAGTGTTTATAATCCCGAAAACACCTCTTTTGTACACAGTACATTAGCGCGTCAGTTGGCACTTTATGTAACGATGTATAGTCCTTTGCAAATGGCTGCCGACTTGCCTGAAACGTATAATAAATACATGGATGCTTTTCAGTTTATTAAAGATGTTGCAGTAGATTGGGACGATACCAAAGTTTTAGAAGCGGAGCCAGGCGATTATATCACTTTTGCGCGTAAGGCTAAGGGTAAAAATAACTGGTTTGTAGGCCGTACCAATGATGAAGTTGCCCGTACCTCTAAAATCGACTTAAACTTTTTAGATCCGGGTAAAAAATATACCGCAACCATTTATGCCGATGCAAAAGATGCAAATTACGAAACCAACCCTAAAGCTTATACCATTCGCAAAATGGAGGTAACCAGTAAAACTAAATTAGCTCAGTATTGTGCTCCGGGTGGGGGATATGCGATTAGCATTGTGGTGAAATAATTTTGTGTTGTTGTTTTTTACCACAGATGGACACAGATAAACACGGATCGGATATCCCTATCTGTGTTAATCCTTTTTATCTGTGGTTAAATATTCTGTAGTGTCAGTTGTTACCAACTGACACTATGTTGTTTATCAGTCAGATGGTAATATCTAACTGCACCGACATTCCCATTTTTACGTTCCGTCATACTGAACTTGTTTCAGTATCTATCATGCTATTAAGATTGTTCGACTAGACTACGATTAATAGATCGTAAAAGAGCGGTCGTCATTCCCACGTAGGTGGGAATCCTAAAGCACCATGCAAACCTAGCTAAATCATTAAGATTCCCAGGCAAGCTGAGAATGACGATCACGTTCAGCATCACCCGTATTGCATCGTCATAACGTTTTGTTGGGGCTTTTAATTTTATCTTATTTTATAATATCTTAGCAAAGACATTAAACCAAACAATTTTATCAAAACATTATCATGCCCAGAACCAAAAACCACATCGAACTTCAATTTTTAAGCGAACCTTCTGACGTAAATTATGGTGGTAAGGTACATGGGGGAATGATGATGAAGTGGATCGACCAGGCTGCTTTTGCCTGTGCCTTACAGTGGAGCCAAACCTATTGTGTGACGGTTTATGTTGGTGGAATCCGTTTTTTTCATCCTGTTCATATCGGGCACTTGGTTAAAATGGAAGCACGTATTATTTACACAGGCAAAACCAGCATGCATATTGCAGTTGATGCTTTTTCTAAACCAGTAGGTCAAACCGATTTTGTTAAGAACACGCACTGTATTATTGTCTTTGTTGCAGTAAACGACGATGGACAGCCAAAGGCAATTCCAGCCTTTAAACCCAAAACCGAAAAAGAAATTGCCATGCATGGTTATGCCATTAAGCTGATGGAATTACGTAAAAGCATTGATAAGGAAATGGAGCCGTATATAGTATAACGCTGGGTAGCATAGTCTCTCCAGTTTTAACCACAGAGAAAACAGAGAAACGGGCACGGGGCACACAGCGTTAAGCGTTTGGAGGTGCCGTTTTCCATCTCCCATCTTCTGTTTTACATTTTTTATTTACCTCTGTATACCTCAGTGCAAGCTTGGTGTCCTCTGTGGTAAAGAAAAACGCGGAATCTATTCCACAATAGGCAAGCTAAAACAAAACTTGCTACCTTCTCCAATAGCACTTACTACCCATATTTTTCCGTTTTCGGCTTCTATAAAATCTTTAGAAATGGCGAGGCCTAATCCAGAGCCCGATTTATTCTGACCATCGGTTGGTACCTGGAAATACCTGTCGAATAATCTTTTCTGGTATTTTTCGTCAATACCTTTTCCAAAATCGCGCACAGAGAAATCAATAAAATTATCTTTTTGGAAAACATCTATGATTACTTTTGATTTTTCGGAACTGTATCGCAATGCATTAGATAAAAAATTAACCAGTACCCAGGCTGTTTTCTGAATATCGGCATTCACATTTGGTAAGTTCTGATTGCAGTTAAGCACCAGTTGAATTGATTTTTGTTCCGCTTGAAATTTAACTGCATCAACGGCATAGCTCACAATTTCTTCAGGCTTGGTTATGGCAAAAGTGAGTTTTAAATTACCTGTTTCTACCTGCGAAAGGTCTAGCAGTTCGCTGGTGATTTTTAGAAGTCTGTCGCTATCTTCTTTGATGTGGTTAAGTAGCTCGTGCTGTTCTCCATTCATAGCGCCCACACGCTCATCATTAAGTAACTTTAAACTCATTTTGATAGACGATAGCGGTGTTTTTAACTCGTGCGAAACCGTAGCGATAAAATTTGTTTTGGCTTCATCGAGCTCTTTAAATTGGGTAATATTTTTTAAAGTGTAAACACTCCCTGCAGATTTAGAAGAGGCAATTAATGTGCTTTCGTCCTGCTCTTCATAATTTGGGATAATGATTTCGCGGTTTTCCAACAGGAAATAAGATTCTTTATCATCAGCATAAATTTTTAAGGTATTATCATCTGTTTCAGGTTTAATAATCCGTTTAAGCAGTTCGTTCTTTTGCATCAGTTCGGCCACGTTTTGGCCAATAACCTTATCTTCATCAAGACTCATTAGTTTTGCAGCCAGATGATTTAGAAAGAGTACTTCTCCTTTTTCATTTAAGCCAATTATGGCATCTTGCATTTGTGCGATAATGGCTTCGATACGCGATTTTTCTGATTTAATTTTAGATAAGTTGCTATTTTCCCATTCGTTTAGTTTAACAACCATTCCGTTAAAAGAGTCTGCCAATTCTGTAAACTCATCCTCGTTTTCGAAATGCAGGCGCTGTTTATAGTTTTTACGACTGATTTGCTTAATCGCCGCGCTAAATTCGGCAAGTGGATTGGCCACAAAACCCGGAAAGTTAACAATGAACGTAAATAGGATAATAAAACTCAGCGTAGCTGCAATCATGATATACAGGTTTGCCCTTGATGAAGCTTGGTTAGCCAATTCATTTTTATCGTAAATGGCCTTCATATTTACCTCTTCGATATTTTGCAGCGCAACGCGCAAATTTTTGATGCTATTTTCTTTAATGGCTGATGATTGTGAGTTGTTCAGCACGTTAAAAGCTATTCCTAATTTTTGGAAAGCCACTTTTTCACCAGGTTCGGTAATGTTTAACCCTTCATTTTTTAGGTTTTCAGTAAATATAGCCAGTTGTGGACTGTTTAATGGAAACTGGTTCTGGTCGATTACATTACGCATAGCAGCAACATATTTCAACGATTTGTAGTTGTCTTTAAGGATTACCTTCGATTTATCAGAGAGCTCATTTAAGTAAAAGAGCGCGATTAATCCGAAGGATAAAACGATTATAAAGAGAAACCCGAATCCGAGGCGGAGCTTGGTTTTTATTTTCATTGTGTTTTAGTTTAACCGCAAAGGGCGGAGAGGTTTTTGCTAAGTAACGTAAAGTAATTTCTCTCTTTTTTGTGTAAAAATAGGTTATAATTAAATCTGTTTCCTGATTAACTAAATTATATAACAAAGGTTAAATAAATAGCATCTGTTTAGCCTGTAGTCAATAGCTATGCCAGTAGATTGGATTGTTATTTAAATTGTTGTTTTTTAGGCTGATAGGATGTTTTTGTGATTGTTTTAAGCAAAAAAACCTTTTCATTTTGGAAGGGTTTTTATCAAAATGAAATTGTGACTTTTGAAAGTTCAAAGTACTGTTTTATGTTCCTAAACCTGATTGACGTGGAAAGCCCACAGCGTAGCGAGGACTTGCAACAGAAAGCAGGAGTGAAGCTAATATGAAACACAGGTTTTGCTTTTCAAAACAAAAAATAAATATGAGCTTTTGTTTTTTCGGAAAGCAGTTTAGTAAGCATTTTGGATGATGTAGTTCAGTTCTGCACCCTGCTATCCGGCCTAGGATATGATGGAAGGAGAAAACGTTAAAGCTTTAGCACCTTCTTTCAACCTACCACTGCCCCGAGGCAGCACACACTTTCTGACCCTTCGTCGGAACTTGTGCTGGCGACCAAAAAAGCTTTGACGAATTTATCCGACATCAGATCCAAGCCTTGGACTTTTGTTACTTTTGGGCCAAGCCAAAAGTAAGAGTCACTTCGGCGGCGGTGAGCCGAGGCAAGAATGCGCAAAGGGCAAGAAAACAGCGACCGCTTTAGGATTCTCGCATGCGCGAGAATGACGAACGTGTTATTGATACTACAAAAACAAAGATAGTGGTTAATTACTCGGAGATCCTTCGCGATGCTCAGAATGACAGCAAAAGATAAATTCTTTCCACCCTGTCCGCTTTACTGCGTGCCCGCTTCCATTGGGTTTAGGTGGCACGGCCGGTAATAAGATTTGGGGTTGCAGGATGCAGAAAATGAAAATTTAATTTAGACTGAACGATTTTTAAGGTCATGGCTCTATCTTTTGTCCTTAAACCTGATCGCAGCGAACATCCCGATTTAAGCACTGTCTGTTTTGTCTTTTATTGTGTGCTTGCTTGTTTCACAGGTTTCATCGGGATAAAGTGGAGAGCAGGACTATCGGAACCTAGGTGTTGCTGAAATTTCTTTCCTCAAAAAAGATATAATGACTATGTTTTTGGAAAGCAAAACCTTTGTTACATAGCGGCGTCAGTCCTGCTTTTCATTCCAAGTCCTCGCTAAGCTGCGGGCTTTCATTACAATCAGGTTTAAGTGGCACGGCCGGTAATAAGATTCAGGGCTGCTTGGTGCAGAGGAATGATGGGTTAAAATCTGATAAACTTCTCTATCTGCTCGTTGGTGAACTTAACCGTATCTGGCTGGCTTAAGTTGCCCTCGGCATCTAATTCGGTTTTAATATTCGGAATGTGCAAACGTAAGGGTAGAATATGCAAATGAATATAATGACAAACGCCTGTAAAGTGATCTACACCACGAATATTGCCATATTTGCCAGAAGAAATGCCAACCAAAGCTGCTTTTTTATCATAAAAACTATCGGGGAAATTACAGGCATCTATTAATACTTTTAATACCCCCGGGTAGCTTCCATTGTACTCTGGCATGATAAATAAAAACTTTTCGGTGTTATTAATCATGTTCTGGATCTCTTGAAAAGCTGCTGATCTTTTACCATACATATCCGTGTTCAAAACATCTATAGGCAGGTGCTCCAGGCTGAACAAACTGGCATCAGCTCCTTTTTCTTTTAGTTGCCTTTGGTAATATTTAGCAACTTTTAGCGTATTGCTATTGGGCCTGTTGGTAGCGGCTATAATTGTGATCATGGATAATTGTTAATAAGATGTGTAAAACCCAAATGCGCTTCTTGCTAAAATTGCCATATAGTTTGTATCTTAGCTGATTGTGAAAAAGGCCGCAAACAACGCAAAAATAGAACTTTTTGCCAATTAAAACGCATAAATAACACAGCCCAAATAAACGTTAAGTAAATTTCGGATACATAGATGAGCAAAATTATTGCATTAGCAAATCAAAAAGGTGGCGTTGGTAAAACAACTTCATCTATAAACCTGGCTGCGAGTTTGGCCGTACTAGAATACAAAACTTTATTGGTTGATGCTGATCCTCAGGCAAATTCGACTTCAGGTATCGGTTTCGATCCCCGGAATATTAAAGATAGTATTTATGAGTGTATCATTAATGATATTGATCCTTTGCAGGCAATCCAAAAAACGGATACACCAAATTTAGATTTACTGCCTGCCCACATCGATCTGGTTGGTGCAGAAATCGAGATGATTAACCTGAACAACCGTGAGTATAAAATGAAAGCGGTTTTGGAGAAAATCAAAGATCAGTATGATTTTATTATTATTGATTGTTCTCCATCACTGGGTTTAATTACCATTAATGCTTTAACCGCTGCCGATTCGGTTATTATTCCGGTTCAGTGCGAGTATTTCGCTTTAGAAGGTTTAGGTAAGTTATTAAACACCATCAAAATTGTTCAGAACCGTTTAAACCCTGATTTAGAAATTGAAGGTATTTTACTTACCATGTATGATGTGCGTTTACGTTTATCAAACCAGGTGGTAGAAGAGGTGAAAACACATTTCCACGAACTGGTTTTCGATACGATTATTCAGCGTAATACACGTTTAAGTGAAGCGCCTAGTTATGGCGTTTCGGTAATTATGCACGATGCCAATTGCAAGGGTGCAATTAACTACCTTAATCTTGCCCGCGAAATTGTAAAGAAAAACGGCCTTTTAAAGGAAGAAGAAAACATAGGAACAGCAACTTTATAAATTATAGATGACATCTTTTCAGCGAAAAACAGGTTTAGGAAGAGGGTTAAGTGCGCTTTTAGATGATAGCGAATCTGCTCATCCGCCGAAACAGCAGGTAAATGCTGTTAGCGAAACCGAGCAGATTGGCAATATCAGTCACGTAAGTTTAACTGAAGTTGAAACCAATCCATTTCAGCCACGTACCGAATTTGACCAGGTAGCTTTAAATGAGCTTGCCGATTCGATTAAGATACAGGGTTTGATCCAGCCGATTACGGTTAGAAAACTCGGCGCAAATAAGTACCAACTCATTTCGGGCGAACGCAGGTTCAGGGCATCGAAATTAGCTGGTTTAACACAGATTCCTGCTTACATCCGCAGTGCCAACGACCAACAAATGTTGGAAATGGCCCTGATCGAAAATATTCAACGCGAAAATTTAAATGCCATTGAAGTTGCATTGAGTTTCCAGAGGATGATTGATGAGGTAGGCTTAAAACAAGAACAATTAGGAGAACGTGTAGGTAAAAACCGTACAACGGTTACCAATTACCTGCGTTTGTTAAAACTCCCACCAGCTATCCAGGCTTCCATCCGCGACCAGAAAATTAGCATGGGCCACGCAAGGGCCTTAATTAATGTTGATGGTGTTGATAAACAATTGTATATCCACCAAGAAATTTTAGAGAAAGGATTATCGGTACGTAAAGTAGAAGAGATTGTTCGCAATCTCCAACATATACCTTTGCCAGCTAGTGAGAAACCCAAGGTAAAAGGTGTTTCTTTTCAATATCAAAAATTACAAGACGATCTGGCCTCTAAATTTGCTACCCGTGTAAAGTTAAAAGTAAGTCAGAACGGTAAAGGGGCAATAGAAATTCCTTTTATGAGTGATGACGACTTAAACCGAATTTTAGAGTTATTAGACTGGTAATGCAAAAGACTAAGCTTTTAATACTGGTTGCTGCATTTACATTTTTTCTTGTAAACTTAGCCTCGGCGCAGGTTAAGGATACGGTATTAAAACCTGCTGATACTTCGAAAATAAAATTAGCTAAGTCATTAGATACTGCGGCTAAAAAAACGATGACCAGAAAGGATTCGATGAAAGCTAAGTATATTAATCCGGGTAAGGTTGCCGGCAGAAAAGCTGTTTTCAGATCGATGATTATACCGGGCTGGGGGCAATTATACAATATGCAGTTGCTTAACGATGGTTATGGTGGTAGAGCAGGCAAAAGCCAGTTTTTTCAGAAATTATATACCGGAGGTAAAATTGCGGCAATTTATGGTGGGATAACGGTGCTTACAATGTCGTACATCGAAAGTAGCAAACAATATGATTTGGCATTAACAGAATTGCAGTATCGCGACTCGAACAGTGATCAGCCTGATCCTAACGGTCCTTTTGGTAGCCGTTATTCTACTACAGGCATAACCCAGCGTAAAGATACCTACAGAAGAAACAAACAGATTGTATTGTTTTCTTACGGTTTGGTTTATTTCGCCAATATAGTAGATGCCTATGTGGCAGCTCGCCTGCATTTCTTTAATATTGATGATAATCTTTCTTTTAAGGTGATGCCATCGATGATTAATACCAATTCGGTATATGGTTTCAATGCAACGCCTGCATTAAAATTATCACTAACATTTTAATATAGAAAACGTCATGATTACTGACTATAGATTTTGAAATCATGATCATTTGCCAATTAACTTTAATGTTAAACAAAAATAAAAACTGAAATAAATATAAACAGATGAATATTGCGCTTTTAGGATATGGTAAAATGGGGCAGATTATCGAGAAATTTGCAGTAGAACGTGGCCACGAAATTGTTTTAAAAATAACAATCAATAATCAGGAAGATTTAACCAGACAAAATTTAAAATCAGCAGATGTGGCTATCGATTTTAGCACACCTGATTCGGTTTTAAAAAATATTGATGCCTGTTTTGATGCCAATGTGCCAATAGTAGTAGGTACAACGGGCTGGTATGGCAAACTTCAAGAAGTTAAAGACGATTGCAACAGCAGTAACAATACTTTACTTTATGGGTCTAACTTTAGTATTGGTGTAAATTTATTCTTTAAGCTTAATCAAACTTTGGCAAAGCTGATGAATAATTACCCGGCTTATGAGGTTCAGGTTGAGGAAATCCATCATACACAAAAATTGGATGCGCCAAGTGGTACAGCCATAACCCTTGCAGAAGGGATTGTAGATAACCTGGACAGAAAACAGGAGTGGTTAAACGAAGTGGTAGGCACTGATATTGAATTGTTTCCGAAAGCAGAACAACTGCTGATAGAATCGCACAGGATAGAAAATATTCCAGGCACGCATACGGTAATTTACAGTAGCGAGGTAGATGAAATAGAAATTAAACATACGGCCCATAACAGAGCTGGTTTTGCTTTAGGTGCTGTAGTAGCAGCAGAATGGCTAAAAGATAAAAAAGGATTTTTCAGTATTACTGATATTTTTGAATAAAGCCTAAAGACCAAAGTTTAAAGCTGAAAGACCAAAGCACAATATAAATCTGTGAGATCATTTAATTTGTGAAATCACCAAAGGATTACAGATAACAGGTAACCGATTAAATAAATCGCGAAACCAAAAATAAGATATATGAATTATAAGTTCTGGCAACGAAAAAAAGATGCCCCAAAGAAGAAAAAAACAAAAACCCGTGAGTGGGTTGATGCAATTGTTTTTGCAGTAGTAGCAGCAACCATTATTCGCGTATTCTTTATCGAAGCCTATACCATTCCGTCTGGTTCGATGGAAAGATCATTACTAATTGGCGATTTTCTTTTCGTTAGCAAAGTTAATTACGGTGCACGTATCCCGATGACGCCTGTTGCTTTTCCTTTTGCTCACCATACTATGCCGTTAACCACTTCTACCAAAGCTTATTGGGATGGTGTACAATGGAAATATCACCGTTTACCAGGTTTATCTAAAATTAAAAGAAACGATGTAGTGGTATTCAACTTTCCCGAAGGAGATACTGTTGCAGTAGAAAACCAGGCAGAAAGTTATTATGCTTTAGAACGTAGCATGGGCCGGCAGCAGGTTAGAAGTACATTTACGATAATAGACCGTCCGGTAGATAAGCGTGAAAACTTTATTAAAAGATGTATTGGTATTCCTGGCGATGTAATTTCGATGAGCAACGGTATTGCCAATGTAAATGGTAAAAATGAGCCTTTAAAAAATACAGGTATGATGCCGTATCGCATCGAATTTAAAACCATGGATTTTAATTACGCTGTGCTTGATGAATTTAATTTAAATTTAGGCGGTGCACCAGCGGTGGCTACCAATACCTATATTTTAGATGCCTCACCAGAAATTGCAGAAAAACTGAAAACTTTCGATTTTGTAAAAACAGTAACCTTAAGTCCTGATCCTGCTGGAGCTGTTCCAGGAGGTGTTTTTCCTAACGACCCAAATAGAGTTTGGAACAGGGATAACTTCGGGCCGATTAAAATCCCTTCAAAAGGATGGACAGTTAAAATCGATAGCAATACCATGCCACTGTATTACAGGGCAATTAGAACTTACGAAGGAAACAAAGTAGAGCAGAAAGCAGGTGTTTGGTACATTAATGATAAGGTAGCTACTACTTATACTTTTAAAATGGACTACTATTGGATGATGGGCGATAACCGCCACAATTCAGCCGATTCGCGCTATTGGGGTTTTGTACCTGAAGACCACATTGTAGGTAAAGCTTTATTTGTTTGGATGAGCTGGGACAGTACTGCATCTTTCTTGCACAAAATAAGATGGAGCAGGTTGTTTATGGGGATCCATTAATATCCCTTATTTAAAACGTTTTTTTGACAAAGGCCTGCTTAATGCAGGCCTTTTTTTGTGCTAAAATCACCTTTTTAAAAAAATTAAAAAGTTTTCATTGTTTATGTTTTTTTTTCATAAGTTTGTTGTAAACCAAATTAAACTAAGTAATTACGATTTCAAAATTAATCGAGCCGTGAGTTGATGATTTAGATATGATCGCTGTATTGCTACAGTTAGTCCTTATTTTTAATAAACTATATTCCCTTTACGCAGAGTAGAATAAAAAATTAATAGGTCAAGCATATGCCTATTGACTTTAATACAAGCAATGATAACTTAAACTAAAATTTATGGCATAAAACAAACCAATCTAAAAATTAAACCAACTAATCACATTATTTAAAAAACTAACAAAATAGGACATGAAGAAAATGTACTTTAAATTTTTGAGCCTGCTTTTACTCGCATTCTTTGCAATTGCAGCTCATGCACAAACTATAATTACCGGGACAGTAAAAGATGCGTCCGGACCGTTTCCAGGAGCCAATGTTTCTGTAAAAGGTACACAAAGATCAACCCAAACCGATGCAAATGGTAAATTTAGCATCAGTGCTTCAAGTAATGATGTTCTTGTTTTTTCTGCCGTTGGTTTCCTACGTCAGGAAGTAACTGTAGGAAGTGACAAAAATTTCAATATTTCTTTAAAAGAAGATTCGAAATCTCTAGAAGAAGTTACTGTAAGCACAGGCTTTGGTGTAAAGCAACAAACTAGAAAGCTGAGTTATTCTATTCAAGAAGTAAAGGGCGAGGATTTAGTTAGAGCTAACGAGCAGAACATTGTAAATGCATTACAAGGTAAAGTGGCCGGCGTGATGATCAATCAAGGTTCAGGAGGACCACAATCGTCATCAAGAATCAGAATCAGGGGTAATTCGTCTTTAAGCGCAAATACACAGCCTTTGGTTGTTATTGATGGAGTCCTTATCCAGCCAGGAGTAAGCGGAGCCGACTCTTACGGAAACAGCCCTCAGGATTTTGGAAATATCATGAAAAACTTAAATGCAGATGATTATGAAAGTATTACCGTTTTAAAAGGTGCTGCGGCAAGTTCGCTATATGGTTCAAAAGCTCAAAATGGTGTCCTTTTAATTACATCTAAAAAAGGTAAAGGTGGACAAGGTTTAGGTATTTCATTTTCACATACACAAACCATTGAAGAAGCATACAAAACAATGGATTTACAGAACGAATTTGGTGCTGGTATCAATCCAACTTTCACAAAAGATGCTTCGGGTACGCCTGTAATAGATGCAGCGAACTATTTCTGGAGCTTTGGCCCTCGTTTCGACGGAAGTCAGGTGAAGGATATTGATGGAAGGATGATTAGCTGGAATGCACAACCAAACAATTTGCTAGACGCCTATAAGCTAGGTAATTATAGTAATTCAAATTTGGCATTTCAAGGTGGCAACGAAACTGGTACATTCAGACTTTCCTATTCAAAATTATACAGCACAGGTATTTTGCCGAATAACAAATTCGAGCGTGATGCCTTGGATTTTAGAGGTTCTCAAAAATTCGGAAAAATATTCGAAATTAACGCAGGTGTAAATTATACCGTCAGCAATAGTTTTAACCCAATTAACCAATCAAACAATAATAATCCATTGTTTGCTCTTGTATACGGTAACCCAAGAAGCTATGATACAAATTATTGGAAGAATAAATACATCGATCCGGCAAATGGAGGAGTATTAACCGGCAACAACGATCCTTATGGGTTATCTCCTCTTTGGTTCAATATTTACGAAACAAATGTGAGGCAGCGCGAGAATAATTTTAGGGGTAATATAGATGTTAAAGCAAATATAACACCTTGGCTAAATGCACTTGTTAGGGGAACATTAAACCAGATTAATATTACAGGAGAAACGAAAAACATTGGTAGCGGCGTAGGATTTGCAGGGGGAGAATATGCTTTAAGTCAATCAAATCAAAAAAGTAGCAGGTTGCAGTTTTTGTTAAACGGAAGTAAGAAATTAAGCGATAATTTTGATTTCAATATGAGTTTAGGGGCTGAGACCACCAAAGACTTTGGTAACAATTATACCCGTACCAGAACCGATGGTGGATTAAAAGATCCAGGCAAATTCTTTATGGGTAACTCGGTAAATGCTCAAGTAACCAATACTAGCTTAGATGGAAGCCAGAGAACAGATGCGGTATATGGTTTTGGTGATTTGACCTATAAAAACATGCTTACTCTAAACTTTAGTGTGAGAAACGATTGGTCATCAACCTTAACTTATCCTGATGGTCATGGTGACTATTCATATACTTATCCAGCAGCGGGTATATCTTATGTTTTTTCTGAATCATTAAAAAATACAACCGCATTTGGATTTCTTTCGTACGGTAAATTACGAGTAAACTATGGGTATACAGGTTTGGGAACCAATCCTTATGCTACAAGTGCAGGCAAGTATCAATTTATCGGAACATATACGGATGAAACAGGAAGACAAATGCCTCGATATGGTTTTACGGATAATACTTTGGGAAACAATAACCTACGTAATGAATTAACCAAGGAATTAGAGTTGGGAACCGAAATGCGTTTCTTTAACGATCGTTTAGGAATTGATTTTTCTTTTTATAGAAAAAACACTAGAAACCAAATTCTTTCTTTGGGATTACCAAGAGAATCTGGGGTTACTGCAAAACAATTTAATGCTGGCAATATTCGCAATCAAGGTATCGAAATCTTGTTAACAGGTACACCTATCAAAACTAAAAACCTAGAATGGACTAGTTCTATTAATTTTGCTAGAAACAAAAACATGATTCTTAGCTTAGCTCCTGGTGTGGATTCATATACTTTAGGTTATGCATTTGGAGCTGATATGACCTCTGTTGCTATTGCTGGCGAAGAATACGGTAGTATTTACACTAGTTATGGTTATGCTTCTTATCAGGCAACCGATGCCGCAGGTAATAATATCGATAGCCCAAACAATGGCAAAAAAATGTTAAAAGCAAATGGAAGTTTCTTTAGAAGTGGTGATGCCGGACAGGGTAACAAGATCCTAGGCTCGATGATGGAAAAATTCAATGCAAGCTCAATCAATAACATCAGATTTAAAAACTTCAATTTAGGTTTCCAGATCGATGCTAAAGTTGGTGGTTTAATGGCATCAGGTACACATCAATATGGCTCTAACTTTGGTGCTTTCGAAAGTACATTGTTTGGCCGTTCTGCTGATTTTGGTGGTTTACCAAGAAAAGACGCCTCAGGTGCCGTAATTGCTAATGATGGTATTATTCCAGATGGTGTATTTGCGAAAGGAACTATTATTAACAACATTAACGTTGGTGGATTAACTTTTCAGGAAGCAGCAGATAAAGGTTATGTACAACCCGTGAGTGCGCGGATTTACTATGCGAGATTGACACAATGGTCTACAGGTATCAGGGAATATTCTACATTCGAAAATAGCTGGGTTGCGCTCAGAGAAGTTTCATTGGGTTATACTTTGCCAAAGAAATTTACCGATAAAATTAATTTCAAACAGGTTAATGTTGGTGTTACCGCAAGAAACCTGATGTATATATATAATAGCTTGCCTGATCACTTAAACCCAGAAGGTTTATTTAATAATAGTGCAGGTGCTTTTGCAGAATATGGTGGTATGCCGTATGTACGCACTTTTGCATTCTCAGTAAGGGCAGCATTATAATAATTAACAGTTAAAGAAATTGAAAATGAAAAAGACAAGTAACATAATTCTAATGCTTTCTGCATTAATAGGAATTACCATATCATCATGTAAAAAGGAAAAGTTTGTAGAATTGAATACAAACCCTGCCATTATTGATAAAATAACACCCGAGCAGCAATTTATGAATTCGGTTATCAACATGCAGGGAGATCGGTTTGAGGCTTATTACGATAATTTCAGGGCCATTATGCCCTGGATGCAGATGTTAACTGCTTTAAACGGAAATAGTGTAACTTTTATTTCTGATGCAGCAAGTTTTAGAAATATCAGATATAACAATTTTTATCCAGGCGTTGGGGGCAATTTAACCGATATGGAAGAACTGGTAAAGAAAATGTCGGCAGAAGAGCAGGCAAAAAGGATTTATGAAATAGAAATAGCACATATTGTTAAAGCATATTATGCATTTTATGTATCAGATGTAAGCGGAAGCTTGCCTTATACAGATGCGTTTATGGTAAGATATGGGGGTACAGAAACACCAAAGTACGATACCCAGGAAGCTTTATTTGAATTGTTGGATGCGCAATTAAAAAAATCGGCAACAACTTTGGGTACAACGCAAGCAACTGCACAGGCCTCTTTAGGTACAAACGATTTGTTTTTTCAGGGTAATGTTGCCAATTGGATAAAAGTTGCCAATTCTACCCGTTTACGTATTGCTATGCGTTTAATGAAAAGAGACGCCGTAAAAATGAAAGCTAAGGTTCTTGAAATTTTAGCTGCACCAGGTGGCTTGATCAACAGTGCAACAGATAGCTGGGTTTTCAAAGCCAATGCAACTTATGCTGATGGCGGAGATTGGTCTGCTGCTGGCCTACGGGCACCAAAACCAGTTGTAGATTTCATGTACACCAATGGTGATCCAAGGATTAGATTTTTCTATCAGCAAAATACGTTTACTCAGGCTAATTTTGACGCTGCAAAAGCTCAAAATAAAATTGCGGCCTCAGCTACTTTTGATGCCAGAAGATTTTATGGTGTGCCAACCAGTCCTGATGTTTCAGCAGCTCCCGCATTTGCAAATTTCTTTAATAATATTACCATTTCTGTGGTAAACTCAACGGGACAAACTGTTAATCAGACAATGGATTCGTTATCACTCATTCAGCCACGCTTATTTGCAGCAGGTGAAAATGGTGGAAAAGGCATAAATGCTTTTCCTTTAATTACCTATGCAGATGTTTGTTTTATGAGAGCGGAATTAGCCGCTAGGTCGGTAACAGCAGAATCGGCTGAAGATTGGTACAATAAAGGCGTAAATGCTTCTATTGCTTTTTACGATGACCTGGCTAATAAAGCACAGATTGTGGATAGAAGTGGAGCTTTAAGTTATGTTGCCTCAACCCCTACTGAAATTGCAGCTTATACAGCTAAAGCAGATATTAAGTTTGATGCGACCAGAGCTTTAGACCAAATTATCGGTCAGGCATATCTAAATTTCTTTAAGCAACCTAATGAGGCTTGGGCGCTATACAAAAGAACAGGAATGCCAAATTCTACAACAGTTTTAAAACTCGAAAAAATTATTGCGAGTGGGACAGAGCAGGTAATTCCGAGAAGAGCAAGTTTAGCTTTTCCTTCTGTTACCAATTTAAACTATCAAAACATTGTTGCTGCTTATAAAGTAATGCAGGCAGATCCTGATTTTGGTCAAGGTCCGAGTGATATTTTAGGCAGAGTTTGGTGGGATAAGAAATAAAAGAATCTTTATTTAAATTAGCAGAACTCCTAATCCAGATTAGGAGTTCTTTTTGTATTATGAAATTGATAACAAGCATTGTTTGGTTACTTTTTTTTTCGTTAACTCAGGTATTTAGCCAGGCCAGACTGCCTAATAAATTACTTTGGGAGCAAATAAAAAATAGTAACCTTGTTAATGTGAAGAATAAAAAAACTTTAATAGAAACAAAGAAAAATACAGCTTTTGTTTTTTTATCACCAGAATGCCCACTTTGTAAAAACTATACGCCTGTATTAAATGCGCTAGCTAAGCAGTACCCGGAAGTTAAAATCATTGGTATTGTACCTGGTAAAAGTTATACTATTGATGAAATTAATTTGTTTGCCAAGAGTTACGATGCCCTTTTTGATATTTATTTGGATAAAAATAAATCACTAACCAATACCCTTAAAGCAAAAGTTACCCCCGAAGTGATTTTAGTAGACCAAAAAGGAAATATCAGATACCGGGGGTTAATTGATAACTGGCAGGCAAAACTAGGTGTAAAACGAAAGGTTATTACTGAGCATTATCTGGATGATGCAATAAAGGATATTAATATTTCAAATTATAAATTTACTCAGACTATACCTGTTGGCTGTCTTATCAATGATCTGTAATATGCTAAATAAATTCATTGCAATAATTGTATTTTGCTTTTTCTTTAAGTCTTCTTTTGGTCAGAAAATCACCTATTATGAGCACATCGCACCTATTATCCGCAACAAATGTGCACCATGTCACCGTCCGGGGGAAGCAGGGCCTTTTTCGTTGTTAACTTATGCAGATGTTGCCAAAAGAGTTTCATTTATCAGAGATGTTGTCGAATCGGGATTTATGCCGCCATGGAAACCCGATAACCATTATCGGATATTTGCAAATGACCGTTCTTTAACCAATCAAGAAAAGAAAACAATTATTAGCTGGATAGAAAATAAGGCTCCAGAAGGAGTGAGTAAAAATGGCGAACCAGAAACCGATAACCTTATCTCAGGAACTCAATACACAAGGAAACCTGATATCACACTGAAAGTTAAAAAGGCATTTGTTGTTAAGGGTGATAATGAAGAAAGGTTTATTGTATTTAAAATTCCATTCGAAATGACCACTGCAAAAAATGTTGCAGCCATAGAATTTGTTTCCGCTAATAAGAAAATCATCCACCATGCTAACTTTGCTATACACCCGGTGGCTGATAATATAGATATTAATCAGGCTGCAGATTTTGTAAATCTAACAGATGAGTCCAGGGTCAATTATGATCAGTATTTACCGTTTAAGAAAGAAATGACTTATTATGGTGGTTGGATACCTGGTACTTCCTTCGAGTCTTATCCCGCTGATTTAGGCTGGGTCATGCCCAAAAGAGGGGTTATATTACTAACCATTCATTATGCGCCTCTTGCTAAAGATGAGGAAGACATATCGGGTATAAATCTGTTTTTTAAGGAAACTCCAATTAAACGGGTAGTAAATGTGGTGAGCTTAGGTTCCGGTGGAGTTGGGGAAAGTTCTATTGATCCTTATTTTATGATTCAAGCCGATTCCGTTAAAAAATTCAATCTTAAAATTTTAACCCCCCAAGATCAATCTTTGTTGTATATATGGCCACATATGCATTTGCTAGGTAAGAGCTTTAAGTCTTATGCGGTTACAGCCGCAGGTGATACCATTAAACTGATATCCATCCCCGCCTGGGATTTTAGGTGGCAAGAAATCTATCGCTTCAATAAGTTGATTAAAGTTCCTAAAGGATCGGTACTCACTATAGAAGGGACTTATGATAATACAAAGGAAAATCCAAATAACCCAAATAACCCTCCAAAAATGGTTTTTTCTGCTAATGATATGAAGTCTACTGATGAAATGCTTACCATGCTGCTGGTATTTCTAAAATATGAAGAAGGAGATGAATATAAAAGTCTTGATGCTTTAGAAAGTCGAAAAAAATAAATAAGAGCTTTGACAGACGAAGTTGCTAATTGCAATAGTTTTCATAAATTGTCTACTACTATATCCAGGTAGGCATAATATCTCTTAATTTATTACAAAGCCTGGGGGGAATTGGTTCTAACAATTTTGTATAATGTACTTCAATTAAAATCGAATTGGTATTTCTAAGTAATTCTCAACTGTTTGCACCATATTTTTTTAAATCGAATTTAAAAATTGCAATTTCTTTCTATCAAATTGATTTATTAGTAAAGTACAGCTACAAATAAGTGAATTTTATAAAATCTTTTTAATTTTTTTAAAAAGATTGCTTTTCTTTTCTTTTTTTTATAAATTTATACAAACCAAATTAAAAATGTCTGCAACGATTAAGAAAGCACAACGATTAAGGGCCGACATCATTAAGCTGCTTTATTATAAAAAAAAATCATCTCTTACCGATTTAAGTAAACGTACTAAAAAAAGCTTGCCTTTAATTACTTCGACTGTAAATGCGTTAATAGAGGATGGCTTAATTATAGAGCAGGGATTGGCACCATCTACCGGAGGCCGCCGCCCTTTAAATTTTTTATTAAACCCCGATTACAAGAGGTATATAATAGCCGTAGCAATGGATCAGTTAACTAGTCAGTTAACCATATACGATTTATCCAATCACCAGGTTTTACCAACGCAGGTGATCGATTTAGATATGACCGAGAGTAAAAGTGCCGATACTTTGATCGCATTCATTGATGATTGCATAAAAAAATCGACAATCGATAAAGAAAATTTATTGGGGATTGGTATTGGTATGCCGGGTTTTGTGAATGCAGAAAAGGGAATGAACTACTCTTTCATGCAGGTTGAAAACGATATAAGCCTGCAAGACTATCTCGCTAAAAAATTAAGTTTACCAGTTTACATAGATAACGACTCTAGTTTGATTGCCTTAGCTGAATTAAACTTTGGTGAAGCAAGAAATTTAAAAGATGTACTTGTAGTTAATATTGGCTGGGGTACCGGTTTGGGGATGATTATTAATGGCAAATTATATCGAGGCAGTAGCGGTTACGCTGGTGAATTTAGTCATATCCCTTTATCTAATTCAAATGCTTTATGCTCTTGTGGTAAGCGGGGATGCCTTGAGGTGGAAACATCTCTTTTGGTAATGGTTCAAAAAGCAGAAGCAGCGGTAAAAAATGGTGAAGAAACAAGTTTAAAAACTCTTTTTAACGATAAAAGTAAAAGCCTTGTAGATCATTTCTTAAATGCTGTTGTAAAACAAGATCCTGTAGCCATTTCTATATTAGCTGATGCCGCATTTCAGATTGGTAAAGGATTGGCCACATTAATCCACATTATGAATCCTGAACGTATTGTGTTAAGTGGTCGCGGGGCAAAAGCTGGAAAAATGCTTCTGCCACCAATACAGCAGGCTATTAACGAATTTTGTATACCCCGGGTAGCCGAACAAACAGAAATTAAATGCTCTAGCTTAAGCGATCAGGCTGAATTACTGGCTGCAGCTAGCTTGATGGTAGAAAACAGTCTGTTCGAATAATTAAACTCAATGAATTAAGCCTAAAAGCCAGTTCTTTAAATATAGTTTATCTTGTTTTTTCGGCCTATGGCTAAGCCGGATTTTAATATCGATTATAAAATCATAATGGTTTCATTACCATTGAAAAATAGAAATAGATGAAAATAAAAATTTGCTTCCTTTTATGTTTTGTGCTCTTTGCAATACGTTCTTCTGCCCAGCAGAACGACATTATGCCCCAATCGGAGATTTACGAATGGCCAAAAGATGATGCAGTTAAAAAGAAGCTCGATACCTGGCAGGATAAAAAGTTTGGAATGATTATTCACTGGGGGCTTTATGCTGTTCCGGGGATTATCGAATCTTGGTCGATCTGCTCTGAAGATTGGATCAGCAGAGACAGTACCATTAAATATGAAGATTATAAAAAATGGTATTGGGGCTTAAACGAAAAATTTAACCCAACAAAATTCAATCCCGAGCAATGGGCTAAAGCAGGTAAAAGTGCAGGTATGAAATACCTGGTGTTTACCACCAAACATCACGATGGTTTTGCGATGTTCGATACTAAACAATCTGATTTTAGCATAGCCAAAGGCCCTTTTACAACCAATGCAAGGAAAGATGTAGCTAAATATGTGTTTGATGCTTTCCGCAAAGAAAATTTTATGATCGGTGCTTATTTTTCTAAACCCGACTGGCATTCTCAATACTATTGGTGGGACAAATATGCCACTGCTGACAGAAATAACAATTACGATATCAGAAAGAACCAGTGGCGCTGGAATATGTTCAAAAGCTATACCCAGAACCAGATAGGTGAGTTAATGAACAATTACGGAAGCATTGATATTTTATGGCTAGATGGTGGATGGGTGCGTCCTCGGGCTAGCGTAAATAAAGAAGTACTTTCTTGGGGTGCACCAATTCCAGAGTGGAGTCAGGATATCGATATGCCTAAAATTGCCGCTGATGCCAGAAAAGCACAACCTGGTTTAATTGTGGTTGATAGAACGGTACATGGCCAGTTCGAAAACTATCAAACCCCTGAGCAGAAAATCCCTGAAAAGCAATTGGATTACCCATGGGAAAGCTGCATGACTTTAGGCGGAGCCTGGGGGTTTGTACCTAACGATCAATATAAGTCGGCAGGCGAAGTAGTTCATAAATTAGTAGAAATAGTAGCCAAAGGTGGAAGTTTGCTTTTAGGTATTGGCCCCAAGGCAGATGGAACGCTACCTGATGATGTGATTACAAGACTGGATGAAATTGGTAAGTGGACCAGTAAAAATGCTGCTGCCATATACGGAACACGGATAACCAAAAATTATCATGATGGAGAAAACTGGTTTACGCAAAGTAAAGATGGCAAAACTATTTACGGCATCAGTTTAATTGGCAATACGCCAAACAAAGAAATTTCCTGGGAGGGAAGTATACCTAAAAAAGGGAGTCCGATTACGATTTTAACTACCAACCAGAAGGTGAAATGGACATTGAAAGATGGCAAGGTACATTTCAATCTTCCTAAAACTGATGAGAAAATAGCCCTGACTTTTTCATTTACGCCTGAATCAAATTAGTAATGCCTACATCAACAAAATACCTATACTTATTACACGCACTTTTTTTGTCTTGCAGCCTTTTTGCTCAGGTTAAAAAAGAGCAATCTTTACCCTATAAAAATCCGAAATTAAGTATCGATTTGAGGGTAAAGGACCTCATTTCCAGAATGACACCAGAAGAGAAATTCTGGCAGTTATTTATGATTCCTGGTGATGTAACCGAAAAGAACAAAAATCAGTTTAAACATGGTATTTTTGGATTGCAGGTAAGTGCAGCCGCACAAGGGATTGGAAATGCACAACAAATGTTGACCTACAATACTTCAGAAGACGGACTTTCTCTGGCTAAAAAGGTTAATAAAATTCAAAAATATTTCGTTGAGGAAACCCGTTTAGGCATCCCGATCATTCCATTTGATGAAGCTTTACACGGTTTGGTTAGGCAAGGCGCTACCGCTTTTCCACAATCTATTGGTTTGGCTGCAAGTTTCGATACTGCATTAGTGGCCAAGATCGGTACGGCTATTGCCAATGAGGCAAGGGCGCGTGGTTTGAGAGATCTTTTGGCACCTGTAATTAATATGGCTACAGATGTGAGATGGGGAAGGGTAGAAGAAACCTATGGCGAAGATCCTTATCTAACAACCATTCTGGGCCATGCTTTTATGAATGCGATAGAGAGGCAAAATATAATTGTTACCCCAAAACATTTTATTGCCAATGTTGGCGATGGCGGCCGCGATAGTTATCCGATTGAAATGGATAAACATTTTTTAGAAGAAATCCACTTTCCTGCATTTAAAGATGGTGTTAAAAATGTAGGGATCCGTTCATTAATGACCTCCTACAATAGTGTTTTTGGTACTCCGGCAACCTCAAACAAGTGGTTACTTACTACTAAACTAAAAACTGAATGGGGTTTCAAAGGTTTCATAATTTCTGATGCGGGTGCAGTTGGCGGGGCCAATGTATTACATTTTACGGCTAAAGATTATAAAGATGCAACGGCACAATCGATTAATGCGGGCCTTGATGTAATCTTCCAGGTAGATTATAACCATTACAAACTTTTTCTACCCGCATTTTTGGATGGTAGCATTCCCAAATCTAGAATAGAGGATGCACTTACCAGGGTTCTGAAAGCTAAATTCGAGCTAGGGCTGTTTGAGCATCCTTATGTGGACGAAAGTATCGCCGAAAAGATGTTAAGCGATCAAAGTAACCACAATCTGGCTAAAGAAGCCGCCTTAAAGTCTTTCGTGCTCCTAAAAAACGATAACAATACGCTTCCGCTAAAAAGTACAAAACGGATTCTATTATTAGGTGAAGATGCCATTGAAGCCAGATTAGGTGGCTACAGTGGAACGGGGAATAAAAAAGTAAATATTTTGGATGGGCTCAAAAGTGCAGTATCTAATAATATTGAGATCACTTACTTAAAAGGTAGCAGTAGAGCGCTGCAGTCATATATTCCCATAGATAGTCAGTTTCTTTCTGCTAATCAAAAAGCAGGATTAATCGGAACCTATTACAAGGGACTTAACTTCTCCGGCAAACCCGTTAAAGAAGTAAATGATAAGGCTGTTAATTTCAGCTGGACATTATACCCACCAGATGAACAGCTCCAGTTAGATGATTATTCGGTGAGATGGGACGGTAAAATTAAAGTACCGCAGAATATTGATGTTAATATCGGATTGGAAGGTAATGATGGTTACCGATTATACCTGGGTAATAAATTGATTATCGATAATTGGAACAAAAAGTCTTTCAGTACAAAGACAGTTCCATTTTATTTCGAAAAAAATAAAGATTATACGATTAAGGTCGAATTTTTTGAGCCCAAAGGCAATGGTAAAATCAAACTGATCTGGGATTATGATATTAAGCGATCAAACGAAATAACCGATGCGGTGACGGCTGCAAAAAATAACGATGCGATCGTATTTGTTGTTGGTATAAAGGAAGGAGAGTTTTTAGATCGGGCGATGTTAAACTTGCCGGGTAACCAGGAACTGTTATTGGAAGAACTCGCAAAAACCGGGAAACCTATTGTGGTCGTATTAACTGGAGGTAGCGCTATCAATATGCAGCCCTGGTTAAATAAAGTAAGTGCAGTTTTAAATGTATGGTATCCTGGCGAAGCAGGAGGTAGTGCCATTGCAGATGTACTGCTCGGAAAGGTAAATCCATCTGGGAAGCTCCCAATTACCTACCCGATTGACGAATCGCAGTTACCCTTGGTTTACAACCACAAACCTACCGGAAGAGGCGATGATTATAATAACCTAAGTGGCGAACCACTTTTTCCCTTTGGATATGGATTAAGTTATACCAACTTTTCTTACAACAATTTGAGGTTTAACCGTAAAAGTATCGCTAAAAATGAAAACACTACAGTAAGTTTCGAGCTTAAAAATACAGGCAATTACGATGGTGAAGAAGTGGTGCAGTTGTATATGCGACCTTTGTTAAGCAAATTGGCACAGCCAGTTCTTGCACTGAGGGCTTTCCAGCGGATACATTTAAAGGTCGGTGAAACAAAGGTAATTTCATTCAAACTGGATAAAGAGGTACTTCAAACACTCAATATTAATAATGTATGGGGAGTAGCGCCAGGAGAATATAGAATCATGATTGGATCATCAAGCAAGGCACTTTATTTAAAAGATAACTTAACCGTTAAGCCTTAAAAGACATCCCTATGGTTGGGTATAAACCATATCAAGTAATTTTGCCGCAGATTCTGGTTAAATCTGCGGTTTTTCATTTTAATCCGTCATTGCGAGGAGGAACGACGAAGCAATCTAAAGTGCAGCATTATTCTTTACTAAAGATTGCTTCGGCTCGCTTATGTCCAGCCTCGCAATGACGACGATTCTGCTAACTTAGCGGTTTCTCTCTCAGCGCTCTTTGCGGTTAAATAAAGATGAATTATTTCAATCCTTCAATCCCCAGCTTCACAGCAAGTTCATTCAGATCCTTTACCACTACATCAATTATCGGAATACCACTGATTTTCCTTTCCTGTTCAAATTCGTGCTCAGGTTCGCCCGGAATGATTACCTTTTTATCAGGATCTATCGTTTTTGCACTTTTAAAGCGTTCTACCCAATTATCTAAATGATTTTTGAAGTCTGCAGCTGGCCTGAAGCCATCTACTCGCATAGCACCTAAAAAGTGACCAAGTCCTTCGCCGACCGGATTCGCCGATGGCTCCAAGAAAGCCACAAAAGGGGGCACCCAGGGCCCGTAATTGGCGCCAGATAACACCGCTGATAAAATATCGACCGTAGCACTTAACCCATAACCTTTATGACTGCCATGATCTTTATCACTGCCCAAAGGAAGGAGCGAACCGCCATTTTTTAATTCGTTCGGATCGGTAGAGTTTTCCCCGCTTTTATCCTGAACCCAGCCACCAGGAATGCTTTTATTGGCACGTTGGGCAATTTCTAATTTACCGTTTGCTGCCGCCGCTGTGGCCATATCTACAATCACCGGTGGGTATTTCCCTGCGGGAAAAGCATAACACATGGGGTTGGTGCCCAATAAACGTTCGTTAGCATATGTAGGGGCTACCAAAGGGCTTGCATTGGTCATACTGATGCCGATCATATCTTTTTCTACCGCCATTAAGGCATGATATCCTGCAATACCGAAGTGATTGGAGTTTTTAACTGATACCCACCCACTACCGTATTTTTCTGCTTTTTCGATGGCAACCTTCATTGCGAAAGGGGCTACAACCAGACCTAATCCGGCATCGCCATCTATTGTTGCTGTAGTAGGCGTTTCATGTACAATTTTAATGTTGGGTGTAGCATTAATTCTTTTCTTTTCCCAAAGGCGAACATAACCGCTTAAACGGGCAACACCATGCGAATCGATACCACGTAGATCCGAACGGATCAATACATCGGTTGCTAAATCGGCATGCTCATCAGAACAGCCCATTTTTTTAAAAACGTTATAAGTAAATGCCCTAAGGTTAGTTTCGGTAAAAGTGATGAAGTTCATTTTAAATATCAAGTATCAAGATCGATTGCGGACTTCGGACTCCCGACTCCGGACTAATATTACGGCAACAAAACGGTAAAATCGCCGCCCAATGGCTCAAAGTTTTCTATACACGACGAAAGAAAATCTTCTCCGTAATTCACATACATGGGGGCAATGTTTAATATTCTTTCTTGCAAGGTTCCATTCGGGAAAAGTCTTTTCTTTACATTGTCAATCTGTAGCAATGCAGTTTCATGTTTCCTTTTCTCTGCGCGGAATAATTTCTTTTCCAGGTTAGCCAGCAAGTGATTGGTTCGTTGTTTCGCCGTATCGGTTGAAACAGAAAGCGTTTTATCTATTTTATAGGCATTCAGCTTAATTTGGTCGAAAATGCTGTTAATCGCCCTGGTTTCATCGGCCAAACTCAATAATGCAGTTGTATTACGCTTAACCCAGATGTTTTTTAATTCCTCAACAGGTAAAAATATATCTTCTAAAGAAAAGCCTAAATGATATAAGTTCTGAGCACTGCGTTTATCAATTAATAAAGCAGAGTTACGAAGCAATAAAACAGGGAAATCAACCTTGTAAAAGTCGAAATTTGCTTTTAATTGCATCCAATAGGCTACTTCGGCACCGCCGCCAATATAAGCCAGGTTAGGTAAAATAACTTCCTGATACATGGGACGCATCACCACATTTGGACTAAACCGCTCTGGATGTGATTCGATTTCAGCTTTTAGTGCTTCTTCAGTAAAACTGATATCGGTATGGTTTACAAGATATTTGCCATTTTCAAAAATCAAGCGTTCGCGCAGATTATCGATCAGGTAAAAGAAATTAATATCACGGCCATTCACTTGCGTTTTATAGCCTAAATCTTCGAGGTTTTTCGAACTGTTTTCAATGTTTTTCGCACTGTTATGTCGAATGATATCTTCGGTAATGATATTCGCGAATTGCTTTTTTAATTGTGCATCATCTGCATTTACAATCACCAAGCCATATTTCTCGAATAAGTTATTCACTAAAAACCTGGTAGCATCAGCTAAATTGTCGTGTTGCAAATAGGCCTGTTCTACCAATTTGGCAATTCGTTTTCCGTTTTTAGAGATACCCAGGTATCCCTTATATGCGGTTACCGCTGCGGCAACTGTTTTGGTACTTAGTCTTCCGGTGGCACCGTTGGTTTGCTGTATCCAGCTAATGTTCTTTTCATCAACACTTACGTGGTTAATTTCATCAAAATCGTGATCCTCTGTCGCCATCCAATAAACCGGGACAAAGTTTTTATCAGGATGGGCCATTTTTAACTCGATGGCTAAATTAATGGTGGTTACAATTTTATAAATGAAATATAGTGGCCCGGTAAAAAGATTCAACTGGTGACCCGTTGTGACCGTAAAGGTATTCGCCGAGCCTAAAAGCTCTATGTTTTTGGTAACAGATTTATTGGGTTGTAAATGTTGGTATTGATCTTGTAAAACCTTAACCAAAGTTTCTCTGTTTCCTAAGAAATTTCTATGCTCAATCGCCTTGGCTAAACCCTCCATATCAGGACGATAACTATAAAAAGCTTTGAGCTGTTCTTCGTCGTTAATATAATCTAAAACCAGTTTTGAAAATGATCCGGTTTCCTGATATGAGATATATTTTGCCTGCATGATGTGCGAAAGTAATGCAATTTAAGGATAATCGTAAAGTCGCGCCACTATTTTACAATTGTTAAATAATTTTTTGCCACGGAAGCGCTGAAATCACGGAATTTCCATGTGGTCATCCTCTTTGGTAAGTTTTAGAAAAAAAACGGAGTTTTGATAACTGGTTTTTTCGTGGGTTCGTCATTTCGACCGTAGTGTTCCGAAGGAACTCCTTTGGAGGAGAAATCTTTGAACTATGTTAAAAGATCTCTCCATTCCGTTGCACTCCAGTCGAGATGACGACTTTTCTTTGGAATCTGTCATTAGTAGTGGAGTCGAAGGATTTTTAAATGGAAAGTAATTAGAGGTTGCTCTCTATCGCGCCAACTTTTTCACGGTACAAATCAATCGGGCTATCTAAAAGTACTGCAATTACCGTTAATTCAGGATCTAATTTATCTTTAGGCACTGGAATGTAAACAATACCCGGTATTTTGCTCCAATACAGTTTGTTATAAATTTCATGCGGAAGCATAGTGCCTTCACCTACAATCCTGATCCTGCTGATGTTGTTTTTTAAACCTTTAATGGCAATTGGGCCGGTTGGTGTGCCTTCTACAAATAAATAAAGTGTTTGTTTATCGGCAGAAAGTGCAGTACTGCCCTGGTAGTGCCCTGCCGGAATTCCCCCAGTTGTTTTATATAGTGCTTCCGCATTTTTGATTACCCAATTGTTAACCTTTGGATTAACATTTTTAATGCCTGATTTAAATTCAAGACCATCAGCAGTCAGATTGGTGTTTTGAAAAATATTTACACCAGAATTTAAATCATAAGAAAGTTTTCTCAGAATATAATTGGTTAGATCTAAATGTTGGGATGCCGCAAATAAAGTTTCTAAAGAAATGGTTTGTTGTTTTTCTTTTGATAATTGGATTGGTTCGTTTAGAAAAACTTTTAACACAGTAACATCATTGTCGAAATCGCTTTCATTAACGTCAAGAAAATAATCAGTTTCATTTAGTTTTACTGCGTTTATTGGTGTTTTATTACCAATCAATTCTACCTTTTTTATTTTAGATTTTATGCCGTTAAGCAAAATGCCGTTCTTGGTTTTATAATCAAGATAGAGGTATAAAACAGCTTTGTCTTTCGATAATGCTGTTTTCCCTACAAAATGTCCATCAGGTAACCCTGCTTCCGTACCGTATATGGCTTCACCATGTTTTTTTGTCCAGCGGCCTAAATCTTTTAAAATCTTAACCTGTTCAGGTGCAATGGTTCCATCAGCTTTTGGTCCAATATCAAGTAATAAATTACCACCCATGCTGATGCAATCAACCAAGGTACGGATAATCATGTTTGACGATTTATAATGATTGTCGTAAGGCTGGTAACCCCACGAATCGTTCATGGTGTAGCAGAGTTCCCATTCAGGTGAGCCTGGTTTTACCACCGGAACACCTTGCTCGGGTGTATCGTAATCTCCATGCCCGTTTAAGCGGGAGTTGATAATGATGTTCTGATTTACCTTGCGTAAATTTGTCAATATGTTTTTGGCCTGCCATTCTTCGCCACTATGCTCCCAATCGCCATCAAACCATAGCAAATCTGGATTGTATTTGGCTGAGAGATCGTTTAACTGGCCCTGGAAATAATTCTGGAATTTAGTAAAACGTGGTGCATCCTGTTTATAGTCGTAACGTTTTCTGTCGCGGGTAAAACCATCATAATCTGGGTAGCTCCAATCAGGTAATGAAAAATATAAACCTGTTTTAAGGCCAGATTTTTTGAGTTCAGCCACAAACGGAGTGATTAAATCTTTTTTTGCAGCGCTATTTTTTAAGGTTGTGGTAGCTAAAGGAGCCTTACTATCCCAAAGCGCAACACCGTCGTGGTGTTTTGTGGCAATTACCGCATATTTAGCGCCGCTTTCTTTAATCAAATTTACCCATTCTTGCGGCTGATATTTTGTTGCGGTAAAACCATTAAGCTGTTTCATGTAAGCATCGTGGTTGATGTAATTGTTAAAAAACGACCACGATTCGGAAATACCATTAACCGAATAAATACCCCAGTGAATAAAAATACCCAGTTTGGCATCAGCAAACCACTGCATTTTTTGATTTGGAGCAGCTTGTTGAGCCGAAAGTTTGCTGCCTACGAATAGAGAAAATAAAATGATAAAAAACTTTAAATAACGCATGATCTTGTTTAGTATATCTAAACGTTAAATATAATATTTTGGGAAAGATTTATTTAGAAAAAGATGCGTTTTTATATCATTTGGCACCTTGTCAGATAGAAATATCTGACACCACAAGAAAAGTTGATGACTCGCTTTTGAAAAACTGACTTTGGTTAAATAAACCTGATAGAAGGGAACCCGATTCTTTACCGAAAAATCGGCACTGAGTTAGCATCGGGTGGAATGATAGCAGGGCTTCCGGAACCGAAATGCTTCTGGATTTGCTTTTCTAATCTTAAAAATAATCTGTTAATATCCAGCTTCCTTTATTTGCAAGACAGGAATGTATGTAATTAGGGTATTAAATAAGAGTTGTCAACTTTCCAGCAAGTGTTTTATTAAAGTTGACAACTCAACACACTTGGATTTACGTGAAGTTCCGTAGGAACAATTCTTTGGTAGAATTTTATGCAAATTTAAATGTTATTGCATAAAAAAGCCGCCCCGAAAAATCGGGACGGCTGTAAAATATTTGGTTTAGTGATTTACCATTTTTTTCTGCGTTCGCCGCTTCCACCTTCACGGCTTCCGCCTTCTCTGCGTGGACCTCCAGTGTTACCACCTTTGTCATCACGGCTACGTCCAGAGAAATCTCTGAAACCGCCACCGCTATTTCCACCTTCACGTCTTCCGCTGCCACCGCCAGATTTTCTATCACCGCCGCCACGATAACCGCCGCCGCCACCGCCGCTTCTGCGTTCACCGCCGAAACCACCGCCACCGCTACGTCTTTCGCCGCCACCGCGTCTTTCTCCAGCGCCTTCACCACGACCACCGTCTCCGCTTTTTTCAATGCGTACCTGACGGCCGTTAAATTCAACAGCTTTAAAGCCTTCAAAAACTTTATCAGCTACATCATCTTCAACTTCAAAGAAAGAGAAAACACCTTTTAAATCGATTTTACCAACGCTTTTGCCACCAATTTTACCGTTGTTACAGATAAATGATAACATATCGCCACGGGTAAACTCATCTACAGAACCTAAGTTAATGAACAAACGGGTGTAACCTTCGCTACCACGTCCACGTCCGGCACCTCTTTCGCCTCTGTCTGCACCACGATCGTCGCCAACTGCTGCATTTAAATCAGGAGCTTTAGCGTAGTAATCCAAGAAACGGTTAAATTCTAACGAAGCAAAACGTTTAATTACATCTTCTTTGGTTAAATCAGCAAATTCATCCATAATACGAGGAATGTACTGATCAATTTGTTCGTTGTTCACTTCTACATTATGTACTTTATGTACTAAAGAGAATAATTGTTTTTCACAAACATCAAATCCTGTAGGCAATTCAGCTTTGGTAAATTGTTTACCAATAATGCGCTCTAACTGACGGATTTTTCCAACTTCTTTAGAGTTGATGATACAGATTGAAATACCTGTTTTACCAGCACGACCAGTACGGCCAGAACGGTGGGTATAACTTTCAATTTCATCAGGTAGAGAATAATTGATTACGTGTGTTACATTGTTTACATCGATACCACGGGCAGCAACATCAGTAGCAATTAACAACTGCATGTTACGCTCACGGAAACGTTGCATTACCTTATCACGTTGTTGTTGCGATAAATCGCCGTGTAAAGCATCAGCATTGTAACCATCTTTAATTAAATGCTCAGCAACATCTTGTGTATCCAATTTGGTTTTACAAAATACTACGGCAAAAATTTCAGGGTTAAAATCTACAATACGTTTTAAGGCAGCGTATTTATCACGTGCACGAACAATATAATATTCGTGTTCGATGTTTACGTTACCCGTATTTTTTGTGCCCATGGTTAATTCAACAGGGTTGTCCATATAGTTTTTAGCTATACGGCGAACTTCTGCAGGCATGGTAGCCGAGAATAACCAGGTTTTTTTGTCATCAGGAGTAGTTGATAAAATGTCGTTAATGTCGTCCTGGAAACCCATGTTCAACATCTCGTCAGCTTCATCAAGCACAACAAATTTAACAGAAGAAAAATCAATGGCTTTACGGCCAATGATATCCAACATACGGCCGGGCGTGGCCACTACGATTTGAACGCCTTGGCGTATTTCGCGTAGTTGTTGCATAATGTTCGCGCCACCGTAAACGGCAACAACGTGGGCATTAGCAACGTTTTTAGAAAAGTTTTTAAGGTCGTTAGCGATCTGTAAACATAACTCACGGGTAGGGCATAAAATCAATGCCTGTGGTTTGTTAATTTTAAAATCGATTAGTTCTAACAGCGGCAAACCAAATGCGGCTGTTTTTCCTGTTCCTGTTTGGGCCAAACCAACAAAATCATTAGTGCCTTCTAACAGTACAGGAATACTTTGCTCCTGAATAGGTGTTGGAGTTTCAAATCCAAGATCCTTTACGGCATTAACGACGTCATCACTTATCCCCAATAATTGAAATGGGTTTGTCATTCGTCTTTTTATTTTTAATTGAGCCGCAAAGGTACAGTTAATATTTCGTATTTTACAGATAATCAAGTAAATAGTTTTTTAAGCTAAATATTTGAAAATAAGGAAGTAAGGGGGGATGTAAAATGGATGATGGGAAATGAGGGGTGGGACAAGTTAAATGGAGGTCGTGATTGTAGTGGAGAAAGGTGTTTTTTATTTAGAAAGCAGTTGCAGTGGGGCTTGGGTCGCATCAGTCCCGTTTTCCGTTTCAATCTTTTTAAACCTTTTAGGTTTAAAAAGGATTTCCACTCCAACCGGGTTTAGGTGGCCAGGGCAATGCAGCTATTTACGTTTGTTTTTGAATAGCCATTTGGGAAGTTCATCCGTTAAAATTGCGGGAGCGAAAATATCGTTGTGGGCCAGATTGTCGAATTCCCAAAACCTGGTTCTGTTTTTAGCGCTTACCTCTTCAAAAAACTGTTTGTCGCTATTAAAAGGGTTTTCGGTGTCTATATTGCCGTGGATTAGCCATATAGGGATGTTCGCCAGTACGTTTACCTGGTCGAATTGCGGTATGCCCGAAATACTGATACCTGCAGCAAATAAATCGGGTTTTAACGCTAATGCATTGATCACTGAAGAAGCACCCATCGAAAAACCGATGAGGTAAATCCTTTTCTCATCAATATTTAAAGTATTTTTCAAACTATCAATCAGTTGTAAGGCGCTTGTTAAACAGGGTTGTGGTACCGAAGTCAATAGATTTCTGCTCCGGTCTAAAACGTAATTCGACGAACGTGAAGGGAACTGCGGCGCCAAAACAAAAGCAGGGTATTTAGCTTGTATTTCATCCGTGGCAAATAGTTTTGCCAAAATACCCAGCTGGCTGGTATTGTCGTTTCCAACCGCGTTTGATCCATGAAATACAATTACCAGTGGAAGTTTTCTGTTCGTACTTTTTGGTTTTAATAAGCGGTATACAATCGGCATATCGGCAGTGCCCTTGAATGATCCTTTGGTAAAAACGTCGGTATTTAAACCTTTTATTTCCGCTATTCTCTGTTTGAGGTAGATAGAATCAACACTTTTAGCGATTTTGGTTCTTCCGAAAGTATGGATGCTTTTGTTGCATGATAAGATTCCGCAAAGCAAAACCACGGAAAAAACATAAACTGCATGATTTAACTTAATTTGCATGTTCGGTAATTGATTTTTCTGCTAAATTAAGAAGTTATCGCAGCCTTTCAGCCGAACGGATTAATCTCTCGTCTTTATTGATGCCGAAAATGGCTAGGAAAACAAATAAAATAGCTAAGGCAGGTAGGTACGCTCCAACGCCAAAATTTGCACCTTCAATACCGCCTGGTAGTTTTTTAGCATAAACACTGCACCAAAAAGCAAAGCCAGCAATTAATATAATCGATACAATTGCAATGCGTTTTTGAAAACTTCTTCTTTTGTAGTTAAAAATATTCATTAAACAAATAAATGCAACAGCGATATTGGTGATTAGTAAAGGTAGATAAAATGCCACCTTAAACCCATTTCCAGATTTTCCAATAAAGGTTTCACGTAGCCCTGTTGTATATATTGCAACTTCTGTTCCACTGCCGACTTTGGTTGCAATTGGTAAAAACAACATTAAAGCTAAGGTTATTGCTGCTAAAAAAAGCCAGATCGATTGTATTCTTTGTATCATGTTGGGTTTAATAATTTAAAAGCAAACTTAGATAAAATTGCTTTTGCTTGCAATTTAACTAAACTCATAATTGTGATGCATTATTTTTTAGCAGGCTGTAGTGGCATGAAGTGAGGATCAGAGTAAAAGAATTTATAGGAACCATCGGGATATAGTACTAGCGATGTTCCGCAAGTCGTTTTCTTTGTGAATATATTTTTCCTTAGGTAACCACCATCAGTGAGAATTTTGTTATTCCAGAGTACAAGTTTGTTAAAGTTTTTACCGCTTTCCTTTATTTGGTATACAGAAGTGCCGGGGTGCGCAATTTTATACTTTGAAATAAAATCGTTTGTAGAAATGATAATCCTGGCGATATAGTTGTCAGGCTGCTCATCAAGGGCATTCCAACAGCTTTCGTAATTGAAATCGTATTTAATGATCACGGTGTCTTTTACTGGTTTGTTGGATATAGCGGATAAATAATCTCTTACACTATCAACCTTTGCTAATGAAAATCGGTCTTTTTGTTTTCCCTTTTTCGAAGCTGTTTTGGAACCCGCGCAGGCAACAACAATACAAGAAAAGATAAGTAAAATAATAGTGTTTTTAATTTTCATAGCGCTTTAGATTCTTGGTACTGAGAGATTATAAAATTATAATTTTTTGTAACTATTTAATGTTTTACAGTAAAATATACTTAGTTCCAATTTGCAACACCATCTAGTAAAAGGAAAAAAGTATTTTTATATCGCTTTGGGTAAAAAAGGTATTACATCCAACAGTTCAACGATGGCAGTCTTTTAAATCGATTAACTTTGATAAAACATACTAATAAAACGATTTATGCTAAAAAACTTACTTTTTCTGGTTCTCATACTTGCTGCAACCAACACCTTTGCACAAGATACCCTTAAATTTGAAAAAGCATTAACCGTAGCCAGTGGCAGTCGCTACGGCCGTGAAGCCACTTATACCGATTTACTGGCCTGGCAAATGGCTAATGGAAAATTAGAAAAGCCCACGGAAAACGGAGCGTTTTCAGCAGGTAAAGATGGACAGAAAGTATTATGGAAAGCAATTAAAGCAGATGTTAATGGCCGTTTTAGTGCATTTTCGAGGAGATCTTTTCAGACAACAAATAACCCCTTCCTAAATCCGGGGGGCATAGATAGAGGCTCTGATTATATCTACATTACCTATACTTCCGCTAAAGAACAAACCGCAATTTTAAATGTAATTGGGGGCAATAGTTTGTTTTTTAATGGTACTCCACATATGGGCGATCCTTATGCATCTGGTTATATGAATATTCCGGTTCAATTAAAAAAAGGTATAAACGAACTTTTTGTAAGAGGCGCCAGTATAGTACCAATGATCATTATTAATACTAAAAAATTACTCATCCATACAGATGATGTTACCATGCCGAGCATTGTGCTCAATCAGGCAAACGGTGTGCTAAAAGGTGCATTAACGGTAAGTAATTCTTCTTTAAAAGATTTTGACGATTTGCATATCAAAACCGTTTTAAACGGCAAACAGCAGGAAGTAGCCATTTCGCGCATTGCAAAACTGAGTATGCGGAAGGTGATTTTTGAATTAGATGCAAATGCGATAACAACTCCAGGTAATTATAATCTGGAAATACAACTGGTGCAGAACAAGACAAAAGTCGATCAGAAAACGATCGTAATTGAAGCCTTAGCCAATTCATCAACCCATAAGCAGACCTTTGTAAGTAAAATTGATGGCAGCTTGCAGTATTTCGCAGTTACCCCGCAGCTTAATGGCTGGAAACCAAATTCAGCATTATTTCTTTCCGTACATGGTGCCGGTGTAGAAGCCATTGGTCAGGCAAAAGCCTATAAATCTAAAGATTGGGGAACCTTAGTTGCAGCCACTAACCGCAGGCCACGTGGTTTTAATTGGGAAGATTGGGGCCGTCAGGATGCTTTAGAAGTATTGGCACTGGCAAAAGACCAGTTTAAACCAAGCGATAAACAGATTTACCTCACGGGTCATTCTATGGGTGGGCACGGCACCTGGTTTTTAGGCGCCACTTACCCTGATAAATGGGCAGCTATTGCGCCCGCTGCAGGTTATGCTTCGCTTAAAGATTACGGTTCTGCCGATGGAAAAATTCCTGATAGCAGTAAAAATATAGTAGAAAGAATGCTGTTAAGGGCTGGTAATCAAAGCGATGTTCCGAAATTGGCGACTAATTATACGCCATTAGGGGTTTATATTTTGCATGGCGATGCCGATAGGGTGGTGCCGGTTAGTTACGCTAGGCAAATGAAGAAATTACTTTCAGGGTTTCATGCCGATTTTAGTTATTACGAATACCCAGGAGGTGAACACTGGTTCGGCGATCAAAGTGTAGATTGGCCACCTATTTTTAGTTTTTTTAAATGGCATACTATTGCTGCCGATTCTGCTGTAAATCGCATCGATTTTACTACATCCAGTCCAGGAATTTCGGCTACTTATCGTTGGGCTACTATTTACCAGCAAACGCAGCCTTTACAATATAGCCGCATCATTTTAACACGAGACAGGAAACTATCATCCATTGTTGGTAAAACCGAGAACGTTGCGCTTTTAAAATTGGCTTTAACAGATTTTGGTGCAAAAACACCTGTAAAAATTACTTTAGATAGTTTAACAGTTATTAATTATACCACGCAAAGCGTTAACGATACCCTGTTTTTAGAGAAAAATAACGAGGCCTGGCAAATCGTCACCAAAATTGATAAAAGAGATAAAAACCCGTTGCGATATGGCACTTTTAAAGAAGCTTTTAATCATAAAATGATTTTTGTAGTGGGAGCAAACGGCACTGCCGAAGCCAATCTGGCTAATTTAAATAAAGCCAAATACGATGCCGAAAGTTGGTATTATCGTGGTAACGGAGCCGTTGATATCATTATGGATAAAGAATTTTCAGCATCAAAATATCAGGGGCGTAATATTATTTTGTACGGAAACTCCGAAAATAATACCGCTTGGAAAAAATTACTTAATGATTGCCCTATACAGGTAAGCAATTCGCAAATAACCACAAAAGAACACGCATGGAAAGGTGATGATTTAGCTGCATATTATATTTGGCCACAACAGGATAATAAACTATTGATAGGCGTAGTGGCCAGTACTGGAGTAACAGGAATGAGAGCTGCGTATGCCAACCAATATTTTGCTGGTGGTAGCGGTTTCCCTGATTTTATGATATTTTCATCTGAGTTGCCAAAAGAAGGAAGTAAAGGAATTAAACTGGCTGGTTTTTACGATAATAAATGGCAGTTTGATGAAAAAAATACTGCTAAACCTTAGTTAGGGCTACTTACGAATAAATGTGGCGTGCTCTCCTTCTAAATAAAATGAAAAAAGTATTTTTGCATCGCTTTGAATAAAAAAAGGTATTTCATCCAATTGGCTTACGATGGCAGCTTATACCATGGCTGGCAAACACAACCTAATGCAATCACCGTTCAGGAATTGTTAGATAAGGCTATGTCTACTTTTTTTAGGCAGCCCATCGAAACTTTGGGTTGCGGTAGAACAGATGCTGGCGTGCATGCCACTGATTTTTATGCCCATTTTGATGTTGAAGGTTTAGAAGAGGTAAAGGTTTTAAGTGCGATAACGGGTATCAACGCCATGTTGCCCTATCAAATTGCAGCAAAAAAAATTATACCTGTACATGATGATGCCCATGCCCGCTTTGATGCCACCGCCCGTGCTTATAAATATTATGTCCACTTCGAAAAAAATCCTTTTAAACTTAACCGATCTTGGTTGGTTAAAGATAAACTGGATCTGGAAGCGATGAATAGTGCAGCGACACTGTTATTAAATTATACCGATTTTTCGTGCTTTAGTAAATCCAATACCCAAACCTTTACCAATAATTGTAAAGTAACCAAAGCCGTTTTCGAACAGCAGGATAATGGATTGGTTTTTACCATCCAGGCCGATCGCTTTTTACGGAATATGGTAAGGGCCATTATGGGTACTTTGGTACAGATCGGTAAAAAAGAAATAAATTTAACAGATTTTAAAGCAATTATAGAAAGTAAAAACCGCAGCAATGCCGGACAATCTGTGCCTGCCTGCGGTTTGTATTTAGTGAAGATAGAATACCCGTATTTGGGTTAACTGTATAAACTGGTTAATCGGTTAATTGAAGCGAAATTCAATTAACCAATATAATCTTTAGCACATTTAGTTAAATGGCAGTTAACCAATTTAAACAATTAATCAGTTAACCACAATATGGCAGTTACAGGCGACGTATACAACACCGGATTACTGAAACGTATTTTTCAATATGTAAAGCCTTATCGTGCTGTTTTTGTATGGTCGGTTATTTTAACCATTCTACTTGCGGCCATTTCTCCGGTACGTCCGTTTTTAATTAAATATACGCTCGATCATTATATTTTAACAGGCAATTATTCTGGCCTGGTAAATATGACCATGCTGATGGTTTTTATGTTGATTTTGCAGACACTGATCCAATATAACCATACGCTCTTAACCAATACATTAGGTCAATCGGTTATCCGCGATTTGCGGATTAATGTTTTTAACCACATTACCAAACTCCGCCTAAAATTTTTCGATAAAACACCCATAGGGCAATTGATTACCCGAACAGTCTCTGATTTGGAAACCATTGCGGATATTTTTTCGGAAGGTTTAATTTCTATGATCGGAGATAGCTTGCAGGTGGTGGTGATTGTATGTGTAATGCTGTACACTGATTGGCAATTGAGTTTGGTGGTGCTTTTGCCCATTCCTTTGTTAATCATGGCTACCCGAAAATTCCAGAAGGCGATTAAAGTTGCATTTCAGGAAATCAGGAACGAGGTTTCTAACTTGAATACCTTTTTACAAGAACACATTACAGGCGTTTCTATTGTTCAATACTTTGCGAGAGAGAAACAGGAATACAGAAAATTCTACGCCATTAATAAACGTTATCGCGATGCCAATATCCGTTCTAACTGGTATTATTCTATCTTTTTTCCAGTGGTTGAGTTAATCTCTGCCATGTCGCTGGGATTATTGGTGTGGTACGGAGCCCGAAGTATCCTTTCTAAACCCTTGGATGTAACCCCGGGAACCATCACTCAGTTTATCATGTACCTGGGTATGGTATTTACGCCAATCCGCCAGCTGGCGGATAAGTTTAATACGCTGCAGATGGGTATGGTTGGTGCCGAACGTGTTTTTAAAGTTTTAGATACCGACGAAACTACGCCAAATCAGGGTGAGCAGAAACCAGCTAAATTAGAAGGAAATATTAAATTCGAAAAGGTTTGGTTTGCCTATAACGACGAGAACTACGTGCTGAAAGACCTTACATTTGAAGTGAAGGCTGGCGAAACCGTAGCATTAGTAGGTGCTACAGGTGCTGGTAAATCTTCTACCATCAATATCCTCAACCGCTTTTACGAAGTAAAGAAGGGAGATATTACGGTAGATGGCATCCGTATTGAAGATTTTGACCTCGATTACCTAAGAAGCAATATTGCCACTGTACTTCAGGATGTTTTCTTGTTTTCAGATACGATTTTAAACAATATCACACTTAACAATTCAGAAATTACGATAGCAGAAGTGGTTAATGCGGCGAAAAAAGTTGGCGCACACGATTTTATCGAACGTTTACCTGGTGCTTATCAGTACAATGTGATGGAAAGAGGCGCTACGCTCTCGGCTGGTCAGGCGCAGTTAATTTCTTTTATCCGTGCCCTGGTGCACAATCCTGCTATTTTAGTTTTAGATGAGGCCACTTCATCAGTTGATACTGAAACCGAATTATTGATCCAGAAAGCCATTGATAATTTAATGGAAGGGCGCACTTCGATCGTAATTGCCCATCGTTTATCCACCATTCAAAAAGCCGATCAGATTATTGTGCTCGATAAAGGGGAGATCAAAGAAAAAGGAACCCATCAACAGTTGTTAAAGTTAAACGGCTACTATAAAAAGCTTTACGATCTTCAATTCTCATCCAAAGGGATAGCTAAAGTTTAACCGTAATTATTATCAAGGATTTTCTTAATTTAACAGCTTCTTAAACCCCATAGGAAGATGAAACCGTTAAAATTACTCGCCTTACTCTTGTTTTCGGCTTTAACCCTACAAGTTTCTGCACAGCAGAAAAAATATGTAATGGTTATTCACGGTGGTGCCGGCACCATTCTCAAGAAAAATATGAGCCCTGAAAAGGAGGCCGCCTATATCGCTGTCTTAACACAGGCCTTGCAGGCTGGTTATGCCGAAATTAAAGCAGGAAAAACCAGTATGGATGCCGTAGAAGCAACTATTCATATCATGGAAAACGATCCCCATTTTAATGCAGGTAAAGGTGCCGTTTTTACACATGATGGCAGAAACGAACTTGATGCGGCAATAATGGATGGTAAAACTTTAATGGCAGGGTCGGTTGCTGGAGTAACAACTATTAAAAATCCAATTTCTGCAGCAAGGGCTGTAATGGAAAAATCAGAACACGTAATGATGGTTGGCACTGGTGCTGAGCAGTTTGCTAAAGAAGTGGGGTTGGAAATTGTAGATCCAAAATACTTCTGGACTAAAGAACGTTGGGATGGTTTGCAAAAAGCCATTAAGGAGGATTCTACAAAAGCGGTATTAGACCATGGAAACAAGAAATCGGAATTGCTCGGAAGTAAAAATCACGATTATAAATTTGGTACTGTGGGTTGTGTAGCTTTAGATAAAGCGGGTAACTTAGCTGCAGGAACTTCAACAGGTGGTATGACGAATAAAAAATATGGACGTGTGGGCGATGCGCCTATTATTGGCGCAGGTACTTATTGCAATAACGAAACGGCTGGTATTTCCTGTACAGGCTGGGGCGAATTTTATATCCGTAATGTGGTGGCTAAAACTATCTCCGATTTAATGGAATACAAAAGTCTGTCAGTTGCCGAAGCTTCGAAAATTGCCTTAGATAAAGTGGGTAAAATGGGCGGCGATGGTGGTTTAATTGCTTTAGATAAAAAAGGCAATGTGGCCATGCCATTTAATACCGAAGGAATGTACCGTGGAACAATTACCGATGATGGCAAAGTTGAAGTCAGTATTTATAAATAACGAAATCGCTATTTTAAAGTCGAACTTTAAGCTATTGTGCCACTAAATAGAAAAATACGTATATATTTCCTTACTCATACCAAGTAAATGACATTAATAGAATTTGTAAAGAAAGTATTCTCCAATTTAACCTTTCAGGTTTTACTTGCCATCATAATAGGAATCTATGTCGGTGCTTACTTTCCTGGTTTTGCACCCACTGCTAAATTAATCAGTCAGGGTTTTATCAACCTGATTAGCATGTTAATTGCGCCAATTATATTCTTTACCATTGTTTTAGGCATCGCACACATGGGCGATATGAAAAAGGTGGGCAGGGTAGGAGGCAAAGCATTATTGTATTTCGAAATTGTAAGTACGGTAGCTATTGCGATTGGTTTATTGGTGGCCAATGTTTTAAAGCCAGGTGCCGGCATGATCGCTAAGACTGGTGATGCTACAAAAATTGCAGGTTATGCTGAGCAAGCTAAAGATATGAACTGGGCAGAATTCTTTCTGCATATTATTCCGCATAACGTAATTGCTGCTTTTGCAGAAGGCAATATTTTGCAGATTTTGCTGTTTGCCATTCTTTTTGGTTATGGCCTGAATAAACTGGGTGGTGAAGGTACCGTAGTTTTGAATGCTTTTGATAAAATATCAAAGGTGTTATTTAAAATTATGAAGCTGATTATGCGTTTAGCGCCAATTGGTGCTTTCGGCGGGATGGCTTTCAGCATCGGTACGCATGGCTTAGAAAGTATAGTAGGCATGGCTAAACTAATGGGCTCTGTTTATTTAACCTGCTTCTTGTTTATTTTTGTGATTTTAAACGGAATTTGCCGTTACTATAACTTTAGCTTATGGGCTTACCTGAAGTATATCCGCCAGGAAATTTTAATTGTGCTGGGTACCTCTTCATCAGAATCAGCCTTGCCAAGTATGATGCAAAAAATGGAGGCCATTGGTTGTGATAAATCGGTTGTTGGCTTGGTTATCCCTACCGGTTATTCATTTAACCTCGATGGAACAGCAATTTACCTGGCCATGGCCGTTATATTTCTTTGCCAGGTTTTTCATGTCGATTTAACACTAGGACAGCAGATTACCGTTTTAGGAGTGCTGATGGTTACCTCAAAAGGTGCTGCTGGCGTAACGGGAAGTGGTTTTATCGTTTTGGTATCAACCTTAACTGCTTTAAAAATTATGCCCATAGAGCATATTTCAATATTAATCGGTGTAGATCGTTTTATGAGCGAAGCCAGAGCCATAACCAATGTAATCGGAAACGGTGTGGCTACGATTGTGATTGCTAAAAGTGAAAACCAGTTTGATGAGGAGAAGTATTTAAAAGCTATTCAACCCGCGATGATAGAAAAAGCAGAGGAGGCTTAGTTTGGAGTTTTCAGTTCGGAGTTTTCAGTTTTGCGAGCAGATAATCTAGCCACGGAAGCACAGAAGCCACGGAGAATTTTCGCTATTCATGTTGCAGTAATCGTTGTTTTTAGCGTATGCAGAAACCTTCACACCTTCAACCTTCTCGCCTTCAACCTCTTTGTTTAATTCTTGAAACAAATTCAAGGTGGCAATCGCTTTATTTCTGCGCTTGATACTCCCAACTAAAAACTCCGAACTCCCAACTAATTACCTATCTTTGCAGCAGAAACATGCACACAGCTTGTTTAATTAATCCATAGCACATTGGCTCAAGAAGAACAAAATAACCGCAAGGAAAAAAGCGAGTTACACCCACGCAACAAACACCGTTCGCGTTACAATTTCAAACAACTTATCGCAACCTCAAAAGAATTAAAACGTTTCGTTTTTAAAAACGAACACAATGATGATTCTATCGATTTTGCTGATCAAAATGCCGTTAAAGCGCTTAATAGGGCATTGTTAAAATATTTCTATAACATTTCGCAGTGGGATATTCCTCAGGATTTTCTTTGTCCACCTATTCCGGGCCGGGCTGATTATATCCACTATGTTGCCGATCTGTTAGGATCAAGCAATAAAGGTAAAAACCCTAAAGGAGCTAACATTAATGTATTGGATATTGGTGTTGGCGCCAACTGTATTTATCCGATCATCGGTCACCAGGAGTATGGCTGGAGTTTCGTAGGTTCTGAGATCGATCCACTTTCAGTTGATTCGGCAAAACGCATTATTGAAGCAAATAAGCCACTACAGGGGGCAGTAGAAATCCGTCAGCAATCTTCAAAAATGGGTATTTTTAGAGGTGTTGTAGGTGGTAAAGAAAGGTTCGATGCTGTGGTTTGTAATCCACCGTTTCACGCTTCGTTAAAAGAGGCAGAGCAGGGTACCCGCCAGAAATGGCGTAACCTGGGTGGTAACGAAAAAGAAGTAAAACACGTATTAAACTTTGGGGGTAATAAGGCTGAGCTTTGGTGTCCGGGTGGTGAACGTGCTTTTGTAGAGCAAATGATTATCCAGAGCGAGCAGATCAAAAACCAGGTGTTGTGGTTTACTTCATTGGTGTCGAAAAGTGCCAACTTAAAAAGTATCTATAGCGCATTGGTTAAAGCAAATGCTTTTGAGGTAACCACAGTGCAAATGAGCCAGGGGCAAAAAATAAGCCGTTTCGTAGCATGGACCTTCCATGATGAAGCTGCGCAGGCCGAATGGGTAAAAGCTTGGAAAACCGAGCCGAAACCTAAAGCAGATAATCCTAAGGCTGAAGCCAAAAGTCTTTAATCTGAAATATACTTAATAAGAAAGCCGTTCCGATTTTATATCAGAACGGCTTTTTACATTAGTCTCTTTTTATTCCGAAATAGACTGAAAAGATTTTAAAATATCCAGCCAATCTTTTCCAAATTCGATATTGATCATTTTACCACTTGGAGAGATTAAAATTTTCGAAGGATAACCGTCAATTTTATAATTTCTTTGTACAATGCCATCTGATAAGGCTACGGGGATAGAAAATTTATTTTCTTTAAGGTAGCCTGCAACCGCTATTTCTGTGTCTTGGCAAGCAATGCTTAAAAAATTAACCTTGCCATGTTTGCCTGACTTCGACTCCTCGTAAAACTTATTCACCTTAGGCATCTCTTCTCTACATGGACCACACCAGGTACCCCAAAAATCGAGTACCGTCCACTTATTTTTAAACGATTCGGAATGGTATGAAATACTGTCGCCATATTTTAATGAGAAATCCGGTGCTTTTTGCCAGTTCTCAACTACATCGTTTACAAAAAAAGCCTTAAAACTTTTTTCAGCGAATCTTTTTGTAAAAAGGGCTTGCATGGTAGTTAAGTTATCTGGATTGGTATTAATATCTTCCTTAACTAAGCTTAAAAACTGATCGTCATCTTTACTGGCCAATATCTTGTTTAGATAATCTTCTCGGTAATTTTCCTTCGACTTTAAAAACGCACGGTCATAAAAGCTGTCATGAGATTTTTCTTTCGTGTTTTTAGGAGAAAATTTAGCTGCCAGGGCAAGGTATTTTACTGCATTAACACTGTCTTTTTCCGCCTCTTGCTGATATTTAAGATAGTAGGCATAAGCCAATAGATTTTGTTGTGCAAAACGTATATTGTTTAATGTATCTATTGTTGCTTTGTACAGTTTTTCTGTAGTGCTTACAAGCAAATTTTCGGCTTCGGCCAGTTTGCCATTGTTAAATAACATTTGGCAGGTAAGCAGCGCGTATCTGCCAGCATTGCCGTCTTTAACATCAAATGTACTTATATCTTTCGCTGTTTGAAGCAGCGCAAGGATATTATCTGGGTTTTTCTTGGCCAATGTCCATAAGTACAAGGGAGCAATGTTTTTATTGTACATTGCTTTGTCTTTTTGGAACAGCGTTAAAAGCTCATAGCTGTTTTTTTCTATTTTATCCCTTCCTTCAAACTGATGCGACATGATGAATTTCTGAGCAAGGGAATTCTGTATCCAATCTCTAAACGAATTTGGGTTTGCTTTATAAAGGTATTTGCATATTTCGTAAGCTTCAGTTGCATTGCCTTGATCTATAACCTCTTGTAATTTGTTGTGGAGATGTGAACCTTCATTTTTAATGTATTCGTTTGGTGTTTTTAACAATAAGCTATCATAGATTTTATAATTCCCCAATTGCTGAATAATCGCTAATTTTTGAACTGCATAATATTGGTCATTAGCAAATAGTTTATCATAAGTTTTAAAAGCCGTTACTGCTTTAATGGAGTCATATTCATTGCCTGCCTTTCTTAAACTGCTGCTCCAATAGCTCAACTTTGCGGCCATATTAATCCAGGCTGTATCTATCTTTTTATTACTAATTATATTGCTGATACTAATTGATCGGTTTAATTTAAATTCTCCAGCTTCTTTATTGGTAGAAGCGTTATTTGATTTAAACTTGTAATTTCTGATCAAACCTGATGGGTATTCAAGCTGGTATACTGCTTTTACATCATAATTTTTGTATTCTGTGTTGATTGCGCTGATGTAATAAACGTTATCTTTAATTTTATCAACCGTGTAGGTCAGGTTTCCACTCTCATCAAGCCATTTGGTAGATGCTTTTAGAGGTAAATTAGGAAACTTAAAAAATAATTCCTGTATTTTTTTATCTAACGATTTACAGCCTTCGTTTATAAAGGAGGCAGAAAATTCTTTTTTTATTTCCCACTTTTTGAAAGCTAATTCCAGGGCTTCTTTAGCTCCTTTAATACTGACTACTTTACCTTTTGGGCTTACTTGCACAACCAGGGGTTTGTTTAATAATGCCAGCGTAATTAAGCCATTGCTGGAATTCAAATGGGCATTCCTGATGCTGTCTGTATGAAGTATTGTTTTGAAAATTTGACCTCCCTTAATCACTGCCCCTGAGATTTTAAATTCAAATAAATTATCTTCTCCTTCTTTTTTATCCAAGGAATGAAAGGTATAAGAGAATCGCTCAAGTTCTTTTTTTTGTGCATCAATGCGCTGCTCGTTTACATATTCGAAAACTTTATTTGCAGGCATTTTAAATTGTTGCGCATAAGATATTGCCCAGGTGCTAAAACTGCAAAAGAACAGAAATGCTTTTTTCATGTGATGTTGAGTTTACGTTGTTAGATTATTGATGTTAATGAAAATTAGGTAAAATTTTAATTAAAAATTAGAACAAACGTTTGTGTGATTTTTAAAAGCCGTTAGGTGATGAGCTACTGCGAGTACAGAACTCAAAACCTTAAAATGCCTGCGGAGAACTCTTAACTGATCTTAGTGCCAAAGAGATATCCGGCTAAAGCAGTTATTACCATGGCAACAGTTCCCCAGAAACAAATTCGTAATATCCCTTTAATCATACTTGAGCCACCTGCCTTTGCTGCAATTGCACCCGATAAAGCCAAGAATACGATGGCAAAACCGTATTGATAAAATACCATCGACTTTATCGGAGCAAGAAAAGCAACAAGAAAGGGTAAGATGCCGCCGCTGATAAAAGATGCTCCAGATGCAAAAGCAGCTTGAAGTGGTTTTGGCTGGGTAATCTCGTTAATGCCCAGTTCGTCTCTTGCATGTGCTAATAAAGCATCTTTCTCGGTTAATTTTATGGCCACCTGCATCGCTAAATCTTCATCTAAGCCTTGCGCTACATATATCTTGGCAAGTTCTTTCAGCTCTACCTCAGGCATGGTTTCGAGTTCTATTTGCTCGCGTGCCAGATCTGCTTTTTCAATATCGGCCTGTGAGCTTACCGAAACATATTCGCCAGCAGCCATAGATAGTGCACCAGCCACTAATCCAGCCAGGGCTGCCAGTACAATCGGACTCCTCGTATCACTGGCTGCGGCAATACCAATAACCAAACTGGTTGTAGAAATAATGCCATCGTTGGCACCAAGTACGGCAGCCCTTAGCCAGCCCGTTCTATTGGTATAATGTTTTTCTAGTTCCATTTTTGGTTATCTGTTCTCTAGTTGTAGTATCCAACGTCCCCCTTTGAAGGGGGCAGGGGGATGAAAAATAGCGCTATCCTTATCCCCTCCGAAGGGGGAGGAAATGGCTTAGGTCCGAATATCATCATTTCTTTTCGTAAACAATTAAAATGGTCAAGTCGTTACCCGCATTTGGGGTAATACCATGCGAACTCCCTGGCCGGGTTAAAATGGCATCACCAGGTTTAACAGCAAAGGTTTTTCCGTTCATCTGCATGGTTCCGTTTCCGCTGATCACATAATAAATCTCATCTTCTTTTTGTAAATGGTAACCAATAGAAGAGCCTGGTTTTAAAATCCTTTTACGGAATGCTGTTTTCAGATTTTTAGCATCGCCAAAAAAGTTAAAACCAATTGTTTTACCACCACCATTATGTGTTCCTGGTTCTTCTTTGGCTATTTCAACATCGTTTTGGAGAATATATTTAGTAGTGTCGGTACTTTGCGCATGGGCATTTATTGAAACAAAAAAGCTTGCAAAAATGGTTGCGATTGGAATTAATTTTTTCATTATGTATATTTAGTCTTTTAGCTTTGGTCTTTAATCTTTAAGCTCAAAAGATAAATTTAAGCGTTTTGCATGGATGTTGCCACAAGCACCAGCACTTTGTTACTAAACCTCCAAAAGAACCAGACTGCTTATTTCTTAACCCTAGGCATTAATGTTTTTGATTTGAAAACGAACGGGCTGTAGTTCTTGGCGTTTGAAGCCCTGCCATCCACTATAGCTCCGATAGAAGACCTGTGAAACAAGCAAGCACACCAAAATATAACATAAACCGGTGCTTAAATCGGAGGCTGCCGTTCCTGTCAGGTTTATAACCGAATGGTTTGCTGCTAGCATGTGGCCAAAATCATTTAACCGCTGTAACTAAACCCGATCAAAGCGTGATGCCGATTTAAGCACTTGTTTTTCTTGTTTTATGGTGTGCTTGCTTTTTCACAGGTTTCATCGGCAGAAGCGGGAGCGGGACTGAAAGCCGCCAAAAGAACTGAACTGTTCATTTCCTAAACATTAACATTTTTTATTTGAGAACGAACAGTTTACCGTTTTTGCTGTTTGAAGCTCTTCAATCCGCTTTATGTTACTACACTCCTGTTTATAACCGAAAGGCTTGCTCCTGATATGGTGCAAAAAGGATTTCTTTTTTGTATCTAAGCGCTATAAAGGCACTCTCAACTTTACTTCTGGATAAAGCGTATGACGGGCTATAGCCGCCATAAAGCATTTCCTTACATTTTCCTGAAAAAACGGACTAAATAATATGGTTTTAGATTTGAATTCCATTACAATAATATTAGCTTTGCACAAAAAAATATTGATACATGAGCGTTTTAGTAAATAAAGATTCTAAGGTTATCGTTCAGGGTTTTACCGGAAACGAAGGAACTTACCATGCTGAGCAGATGCTGGCCTATGGTACAAACGTAGTTGGTGGTGTAACGCCTGGCAAAGGTGGGCAATTGCATTTAGAAAAGCCTGTTTTTAATACTGTTAAAGATGCCGTTGATAAAACGGGTGCAAATGTATCTATCATTTTTGTACCACCAGCTTTTGCTGCTGATGCAATTATGGAAGCTGCCGAAGGCGGTATTAAAGTTATTGTTTGTATTACTGAGGGTATCCCAACTAAGGATATGATTCAGGTTAAAGAATATATTGCTGATCGCGATGTTACCCTTATAGGCCCTAACTGCCCAGGTGTAATTACTGCCGATGAAGCTAAAATTGGTATCATGCCAGGGTTTATCTTCAAAAAAGGTCATGTAGGCGTGGTTTCTAAATCAGGAACTTTAACCTACGAAGCGGTAGACCAAGTGGTTAAAGCTGGTTTAGGTATTACAACGGCTATCGGTATTGGTGGTGACCCAATTATCGGAACACCAACTGTAGAAGCAGTTAAATTATTAATGAACGATCCTGAAACACACGGTATCATCATGATTGGTGAGATTGGTGGTGGAATGGAAGCTGAAGCTGCCCGTTGGATCAAAGAACACGGTACTAAGCCTGTTGTTGGTTTCATCGCTGGTCAAACTGCGCCTGCGGGACGTAGAATGGGCCATGCTGGTGCTATTGTTGGCGGTGCCGATGATACTGCAGCTGCTAAAATGAAAATCATGCGTGAGTGTGGTATTCGTGTAGTAGAAAGCCCTGCTGAAATTGGTGCTGCAATGGCAGAAGAATTAGCAAAATAAGGTTTAAAAGTCTCATTATAAAAAGAAGCGTTTCGATTAATTTCGGGACGCTTTTTGTTTGTGATTTTGCCACGGAAGCACTGAAGGCACGGAAAAGAATTGGTTTTTGATCTCACATCGTTTAACCGCAGAGAGCGCTAAGGTTTGTTAACCACTAAGGCACAAAGCACACAAAGCTGGGCTTTCATTCCTGTCTTTTTTCGTTTTCATTCCGTCGTTCTCGCGCAGGTGTGAACCACGCAAGTGCTTAGGTAAGCTAATCTTAAAGCTTTTGACTAAGCTTAACTACGAGGTTGAATCCATTGAACCCAATTTCCCCATAACCATGTGTGGAAGAGGCTATAGGAGTGGTTAGGCTATGGGTTAAAACCACTAACCCTCGTTTCCTCTCCTCCAGGAGAGGGACGTGTAGAAAAAGAACATACCACCCAAACTTTGTTAGGGTGAGGTTCTGCACCCAAAACTCCCAACTAAAAACACACATTTATCATCGCTCTGTAAACTGTACGCCATAATTCAAAACCAGCAAACCAAAACAAAATCTATAGCGTATATTGAGGTATGAAAACGATGTTAAATAAACTATTTTTGCTTTCTGCTGTTGTTTTAATAACAGGTCTTTCAGCTTGTGCACAAAAGCAAGATAAGAAAGCCGTAAAACAATCGAAGGAAACAGAACAAATCATACCAAAGAAGAAAATGAACTGGAATCCATTAACACCCGAAGAAGAAAGAGTAATTGTAAATAAAGGTACAGAATACCCTGGTACAGGTAAATACGAGCATACAACAGATAAAGGAACGTATACCTGCAAACGTTGTAATGCAGCCCTATACCGTTCTGAGAGCAAGTTCGATGCACGTTGTGGCTGGCCTGCTTTCGACGACGAAATTAAAGGCGCTGTAAAGCGTATTCCTGATGCAGATGGTTCACGTACAGAAATAGTTTGTGCCAATTGTGGCGCGCATCTTGGTCACGTATTTGTAGGCGAAGGATTTACCAATAAAGACACCCGTCATTGTGTAAATTCTATCTCAATGAATTTCGTGCCGGATAAAAAATAAGGTGGGTATAGTAGGGTTAGGTAGAGGCGTACAGCAATAAGTTGTACGCCTTTTTTAATGCACAAAATAAGGCTGTTTTTCCCCAAATTATTGATTATAAACTAAATGCTTATATTTGCAGGCTCGATAAAGAAAATTTAGCCTATGAAGTATCTGCTGTTATTAAGTTTTTGTTTCCTGTTTTTACAAGGTAAAGCACAAGACTCTGATTCATCAAACGAACCAGATAGCATTAAAAAAACAGTTCTCGCCACTTATTATCACAGAAAATTCGAAGGCCGCCGAACCACCAGCGGCGCCAAATATAGGGCAAAAAAATTAACGGCCGCCCACCTTACTTTGCCATTTGGCACCTTGGTTACAGTAACCAATCCTGATAACGGAAAATCAGTAGTAGTGAAAATAAATGACCGTGGTCCTTTCTCTAAAAGATTAGCTATAGATCTGTCTGAACGTGCAGCAAAACAGATTGGTATTTATAGTAAAGGCATAGCTAAAGTAAGCCTTAGTTATACGCTTGAGTAACACTCTTTTTAGCTCTATTTAGGGCTTATTATACCCCTCAAATTTAAGTTATTAACACTCATTTTTGTTTGCTAAACCCTTGAAAAGAAACGATTAGCTTTTTTTTCGCTTGAAAATGATATTCGACTGATCGTTTTTCCCCAGCAATTGGGTGAGGTGTTAACAACTTTGGTTCACAAAAAAGGGCCACCGTATATATATTTGTTATAACAAAGTTCTTTAACTTCTTGCGCTTGAAAACAAATATAAAAGCTTAGTTTTTAGTAATTTACACGTATATCATCCTGATTACTATTTTAAATTTCCCTAACTAAAAATTCAGTTGTTTGTCGGGCAATAGGGTTAGCACTTTCACAACAGCGTTTTGATAAAAGACATTACAATCATCATATAAAATTGATGGATGCGTGCCTTTGTCGGCTCTGTTAAAAAAATAGAATTAAAAATATCAGCGTATGGAACAGGAATTACTACTACAAGAAAACAAAGATAGATTTGTGCTTTTGCCGATTAAGTATCCGGCAATTTGGGAAATGTATAAAAAGACCGAAGCTAGTTTTTGGACTGCAGAAGAGATTGATCTTTCTGACGACCAGAAACACTGGGATAATTTAAATGATGGCGAAAGACATTTCATTTCTCATATCCTTGCTTTCTTTTCTGCTAGTGATGGTATCGTGAACGAAAACCTTGCAGTAAATTTCATGAGTGAGGTTCAATTGCCAGAAGCACGTTGTTTTTATGGTTTCCAGATTATGATGGAAAACATTCATGCCGAAACCTACGCCCTGTTAATCGATACTTATATTAAAGATCCCGAAGAAAAAGACCGTTTGTTCCACGCTATTGATACTGTTCCTGCAGTAAAAAGAAAAGCGGAGTGGGCTTTACGCTGGATCGACAACGGTACCTTTGCCGAACGTTTAGTGGCATTTGCTGCGGTTGAAGGTATTTTCTTTAGCGGAAGTTTCTGCTCTATTTTCTGGTTAAAGAAACGTGGCTTAATGCCAGGATTAACTTTCAGTAACGAATTAATTTCGAGAGATGAAGGTTCGCACTGTGAATTTGCTTGTTTGTTGTATAGCATGTTGAGTAATAAATTGAGCGAAGAACAAGTTCATGGCATTATCAGCGATGCTGTAGAAATTGAAAAAGAGTTTATTACCGAAGCATTGCCTGTTGCCTTAATTGGTATGAATGCCAAGTTAATGAGCCAATACATTGAGTTTGTAGCCGACAGGTGGTTACAAGAGCTGGGTTACAAAAAAATCTACAACGCCACAAATCCATTCGATTTTATGGAAATGATTTCATTGCAGGGTAAAACCAATTTCTTCGAGAAACGTGTTGGCGATTATCAAAAAAGCGGTGTATTAACCTCTGCTGATAATAACAAACAGGCGTTTTCTTTAGACGAGGACTTTTAGGGTAAAAGGTAGAGGGTGTAAGGCATAAGGTTTAAATATCAATACCCGATACTCATTACTTGATACCAATCAAATAAAATAACAAAAAATACAAAAGTGATGATTAAGTCTTGATGCTTGATAATCACGACTTAATAATAAAACTTAAATCTCATAAAATATGTTCGTACTAAAAAGAGATGGCCGCAAAGAAGCGGTGCAATTTGACAAAATCACAGCTCGTATTCAAAAGTTGTGCTATAGTTTAAATTCAGATCTAGTAGATCCAATTGATGTTGCCAAAAAGGTTATTGAAGGTTTATATGATGGTGTAACCACATCTGAGTTGGATAATCTTGCTGCAGAAACTGCTGCATCGTTAACAACGAAGCACCCTGATTATGCTTTGCTAGCATCGCGTATTGCGGTTTCCAACCTGCATAAAAACACCACTAAATCATTCTCGGGTACGATGAAAATGTTGTACGAATATTTCGACCCGAAAGCGCAGAAGGCAGCACCGCTTATCGCTGATGATGTTTATGAGATTATAGAAAAAAACAAGGATATTTTAGATAGTTCTATCATTTACGACCGCGATTTTGGTTTCGATTATTTCGGTTTCAAAACTTTAGAAAAATCTTACCTTTTAAAAGTTAACGGTCAGATTGTAGAACGCCCTCAGCATTTGTTTATGCGTGTTTCTGTTGGTATCCACAAAGAAGATATCGATAGCGCAATCAAAACCTATAACTTAATGAGCGAGCGTTGGTTTACACATGCTACACCAACATTGTTCAATGCAGCTACCCCAAAACCTCAAATGTCGTCATGTTTCTTGTTAACCATGCAAGATGACAGTATTGAAGGTATTTATGATACTTTAAAGCAAACGGCTAAAATTTCGCAAAGTGCTGGTGGTATTGGGTTAAGTATCCACAACATCCGTGCTACAGGATCGTACATTGGTGGTACAAACGGTACAAGTAATGGTATTATTCCAATGTTACGTGTATTTAACGATACTGCCCGTTACGTAGATCAAGGCGGAGGTAAACGTAAAGGAGCGTTTGCGATTTATTTGGAGCCTTGGCATGCCGATGTTTTCGAATTCTTAGACTTGCGTAAAAACCATGGTAAAGAAGAAATGCGTGCGCGTGATTTGTTCTATGCCCTTTGGATTAACGATTTGTTTATGCAACGCGTTAAAGATAATGGCGAATGGACATTATTCTGTCCGCACGAAGCACCAGGTTTAGCAGATTGTTTCGGTGCTGAGTTCGAAGTCTTGTATACTAAATACGAAGCAGAAGGCCGTGGCCGTAAAACCATTAAAGCACAAGAACTTTGGTTTGCTATCTTAGATTCTCAAATTGAAACTGGTACACCATACATGTTATTTAAAGATGCTGCGAACAGCAAATCTAACCAACAAAATTTAGGTACCATTAAGAGTTCTAACCTGTGTACCGAAATTATTGAGTATACTTCTAAAGATGAAGTTGCGGTTTGTAACTTAGCATCGTTAGCATTGCCTCGTTTCGTAATCAATGGTGCTTTCGATCACCAAAAATTATATGATGTAACTTATCAGGCTACTTTAAACCTGAACAAGATCATCGATCATAATTATTACCCGGTACCAGAAGCCGAAAATTCAAACATGCGTCACCGTCCGGTTGGTTTAGGTGTACAAGGTTTGGCTGATGCCTTTATCTTATTGCGTTTACCTTTCGAAAGTGATGAGGCTAAACGTTTAAATAAAGATATTTTCGAAACGATTTATTTCGCTTCAATGACTGCTTCGCACGATTTGGCTGTGAAAAATGGTCCTTACCAAACTTTTAAAGGTTCTCCATTATCAAAAGGAAAATTCCAGTTCGATTTATGGAATGTTACACCAGATAGTGGCCGTTGGGATTGGAATGCATTGCGCAAAAAAGTAGTTAAAGATGGTGTGTACAACTCATTATTGGTTGCACCAATGCCAACTGCTTCTACTTCTCAAATTTTAGGTAACAATGAATGTTTCGAACCATATACTTCTAACATTTACACCCGTCGTGTATTAAGCGGGGAGTTTGTAGTGGTAAACAAACACTTATTGAAAGATTTAGTAGCATTAGGATTGTGGAACAACGATATGAAAAACCAGATCATATTGGCTAACGGTTCAGTTCAGGCAATTGATTCGATTCCAGATTACATCAAAGAATTGTACAAAACGGTTTGGGAGATCAAGATGCGTAACATCATCGATATGGCTGCCGATCGCGGTGCTTATATCTGCCAATCGCAATCATTAAACTTGTTTATCAATGCACCAAATACTTCAAAATTAACTTCAATGCACTTCTACGCATGGGAGAAAGGTTTGAAAACGGGTATGTACTACTTACGTACTCAGGCAGCTTCTCAGGCGGTTAAATTTACAGTAGAAAACCAGGGTGGTAAAGCCATCGAAGCGGTTATTCCTGCTGAGATGACACAAGATCAGGTTGCAGAAGAAATCGTTGACGGACCAGTTTGTTCAATGGAAGAAGGATGCATTAGCTGCTCTGGATAAACTCCTAAATCCCCTAAAGGGGACTTTTAAGAGTGGCCGTCATGCTGAATTTATTTCAGCATCTATCAAATAAGATCCTGAAACAAGTTCAGGATGACGAATCTAATAATATCGTAAGGTTTTGGGCAAACGCTCAAAACCTTATTTTTTGTTTATACTTTTGTATATGTCTTCACACATCCATAGCGCCAAACACGAAATCATTCCTTGCGAGCGATGTAATGGTGCTATTGAATGCAAAGCAAACTCTTATACCAAATGTCAGTGCAGCGTAGTGCAGTTAAGTATTAACGAGGTACAGTATATCTCAGAGCTATACGATGGCTGCCTGTGTGCCAAGTGCTTATTCGAACTGCAACAGGAATATCGTGTAGAAATAGGCGCATAAAACTTTGTGATCTCCGTGTTTTTGTGGTTAAAATAATTTGAAAAGCAAGGTTCCATGCTTTTGGGGCGGTTCCTGTCCCGCTTTTCCTTCTGCCGATTGGAAGGAATCGGCATTCGTACAATCGGGTTTAGTTAACCTGGGTCCTGCTCTTTTCTGAAAATTCTTTATTTCTGCTCACCTCTATTTGGTTCCAAATTTTGATGAAATACTGTACTCCAATTTGGTCAATTGTATAGGTCTAAAAAAGGACAGCTTTTTCCTTATTAATTGTTAATTATACATTTAAAATTTCCGGAGCTATTCGCTAAAACCTAAAAGGTTAGTTTTTGTGCTTTATAAGCGTTCAGTTTGGCTATTTGCAAAAATGTCATCTGTACTTGGTATTTCGGTTAAAATCAATCTTGAGCCATCTTTAAGGGCTTAAAATCAATAAAAAATAGTTTAAAAATAAGTGTTGAAAATGGTAACAAAGCACATCGTTTGCTATCAATATCATGCTTAATAAATGGTTTATTAGGGTAAAAAAAACAGAAAATAATATAAATTATGGAATCGCTCATTTCTAACTATTGGTGGGTTTTAGTGGCACTGTTGTGCGTAGTTTTATACAAATATATTTTACGTTTCTTATTCGGGATGGTTATTGTTCCCGAAGATAGGATCGGATTGATTACCAAAAAATTTGTGCTCTTCGGTTCCGACCGAGAGCTGCCCGATGGCCGCATTATCGCCGTTAAAGGCGAAGCTGGTTTCCAGGGAAAAACACTGGCGCCGGGATTGTATTTCGGAATGTGGTTCTGGCAGTACAGCGTAACCATGGAACAATTTACCATCATTCCTGAAGGTAAAATTGGGCTCATTATGGCTAAAGATGGTTCGGAAATCCCGACGGGAAATATCCTCGGACAGCGGGTAGAATCTGATAATTTTCAGGATGCGGTGAAGTTTCTTGATAACGGCGGTCAGCGAGGCCGGCAAACCTCTTATATCACTTCGGGTTCTTATCGTATCAATACGATGTTGTTTCAGGTTTCCGTTACCGATATGATCAGGATCCAGGAAAGTATGGTGGGTATTGTAACCACGTTAGATGGTCTGCCGATTGAGGCCAACCAGATTGCTGGTAAACTGGTTGATGGACACAACAATTTTCAGGATTTCGATGCCTTTATCAAACAAGGTGGTAATCGTGGTTTACAACCTCAGGTAATTTTAGCAGGATCTTACAACCTTAACCCATGGGCAATTCAATTAGAGGAAATCCCGATGACTGAAATCGCAATCGGTTATGTAGGCGTTGTGATCTCGTTTATTGGTACAGATGGAAATGACTTAACTGGTGCCGATTTTAAACACGGTAATATCGTTGGTAAAGGTTCTAAAGGTGTTTGGCTCGAACCGCTTGGCCCGGGTAAATATCCGATTAACAAATACATTATGAAGGTAGAATTGGTGCCAACAACTAATCTGGTGTTAAACTGGGCATCGGCACGTAGCGAAGCGCACAATTTGGATAAAAACCTGTCGACCATTACAGTACGTTCAAAAGATGGTTTCCCCTTCAATTTGGATGTGGCGCAGATTATCCATGTACCAACTACAGAAGCCCCTAAAGTAATTGCACGTTTTGGTAACATGGTTAACCTGGTTTCGCAGGTTTTAGAGCCTACAATTGGTAACTATTTCCGTAACTCGGCACAAGGAAGTGATGTAATTGCTTTTTTAAGTACACGTAAAGAGCGTCAGGAATCGGCAAAAGAGCATATCCGCAAGGTGCTTGACGAATATAACGTAAATGCGGTTGATACGTTGATCGGTGACATTGTTCCGCCAGAATCGTTAATGAAAACCTTAACCGACCGTAAAATTGCAGAAGAGCAGAAGGTTACTTACGAAACCCAGAAACAGGCACAGGAAACGCGCCAGGGGATGGAGAAAGAAACTGCGATTGCCGATATGCAGAAAGATATTGTGAAAGCACAACAAAGTGTAGAGATAGCCGAACGTACCGCAAGTGCAACCGTTAAAAAATCTGAAGGTGATGCCGCTGGTGTAAAACTAGCTGTGGGTGCAGAAGCTGAGGCCACTAAAATGAGGGCACATGCCGAAGCAGAAGCCACCAAAGCAAGGGCACAGGCCGATTCGGAAGCCATTAAGTTAAGGGCTTCGGCAGAGGCTGAGCAGATTTCGTTAACAGGTAGTGCCGAAGCAGGTAAAATCTTAGCCGTAGGTAAATCAACCGCCGAAGCTTACGAACTTGCTGTGAAAGCTTTGGGAGGCGAAAACTTTACCCGTTACAAAATTACCGAAGAGTTATCAAAAGGTAATGTGAAACTAATTCCTGATGTATTAATTGGTGGCAATGGTGGGAATCATGGTGGTTCGGCAATGGATGGCCTATTGGGACTGAAACTGATGGAATTAATGGATCCTCAAGCACGTAAAGAAGTGGTAGCGGTTGCAGAAATTGTAGAAACAAAAACAAAGCCTAAAAAGGATAATATTAATCCATAATTGGTTTTAATCAAAATATGGCTTCTTGATTTTGTCAAGAGGCCATATTTCTAAAATTCAGGATTTAAGTAAGTATTTTCAGTTGATATTATAATTTTGTCACCTTTTACCTCTATCAACAAATTTTCAATATCTGAATAATCTTTAATCACTTTTACGGTAATTAACGAGAGGGGTAAGCCAATAAGATTTCCTACCATGCTGGCAATAGTTCCATTTGTTAGCGAATCGATATTGTCGCTATTCAATGTTGTACGGAAAACGACTTGGCCAATAATATTACTGATAATCCATAGGCCCCACCACCAGCCTAAATATGAAGTTGTAATCGCTTTTGTCTGGTTTGTTTCTTCAAATAAGATTTCATTGGTTTTTGTATACATTTCTTTCATTATCTGATACGGTTTGTATAGACAGATAAAAGGTATAAACCAACTTAGTGCAGCCCAATTATCAGAACTGGAAAGATAATCCGTTTTTAGCTGAAGATTAAAGTACGCCCTTCTAAACCATCTGATAAAAGTGATACAGGAGGTTAGGTATACACCAAAATATAATATCGCAATAATGCGCTCTCTTATATCGTTAGCATTAATTTCGCTATTTGAAATGCTACTTCCAGACGAAACGGTTTTTAAAAGATCATATTGGAGATAACTCGAAAAAAATGAGATAATTTCTAATGTTAGAACAATCCAAATCATTATAATGGCAATTTTTGCCCTTTTTTCGTTGGGTCTGATGAGATTCATTTTGAGGTTAATTTTTTTATAATGATACAAAAATTATCATTATAATATTAGTGATCAATCAATTTATGTGCTTGGTAGTATAAGTGATTTTAGGTTCATTATGTTTATAGGTTTCATTTATTGCACTATCAATCGCTCACATTCTAAAACTCCTTATCTACATACACTTTTCTAAAAACAATTACATAATTATGCAGTTCTACTTTTAAACAAAATAGTAACTTTGCAGCCTAATTTTGAATGACTGAGTTTTGAATGAGTGAAAGGCTACACGTTAAGCATTCAATCATTTAATCATTTAATCATTCTCTCATTTCAAAAAACATGAAGAAAGTAAAAGTTGGCTTAGTGCAAATGAGTTGTACTAAAGATAAGCAGGAAAATTTAGATAAAGCGATTGCGAAAGTAAGAGAAGCAGCTGCAAAAGGTGCGCAGATTGTGTGTTTACAAGAGCTTTTTACTTCGCTGTATTTCTGCGATGTTGAAGACTACGACAATTTCGATTTAGCTGAGGCTATTCCAGGACCATCTACTGATGCTTTACAAGTGGTGGCCAAAGAATTGGGCGTGGTAATTATTGCTTCATTGTTTGAGAAACGCGCTGAAGGTTTATACCACAATACAACGGCTGTTTTAGATGCTGATGGTTCATATTTAGGTAAATACCGCAAAATGCATATTCCTGATGATCCAGCTTTCTATGAAAAATTTTACTTCACACCGGGCGATTTGGGTTATAAGGTTTTTGAAACCAAGTTTGCTAAAATCGGTATCCTGATCTGTTGGGATCAATGGTATCCTGAAGCTTCGCGTATTACAGCGTTAATGGGGGCAGATATCATGTTTTATCCAACTGCAATTGGCTGGGCTACCGATCAGGATGAAGAAACCAATCAAGATCAATACAATGCTTGGCAGACCATCCAACGTTCACATGCAGTCGCAAACGGTGTTCCTGTAGTAAGTGTAAATCGTGTAGGTTTTGAACAAGATGGCGCTATGAAATTCTGGGGCGGAAGTTTCGCTACAAACGGACAAGGCAAACTACTTTATTTAGCTTCACATGATTTAGAAGAAACTGAAGTAGTTGAACTGGATCTGTCTGAATCTGATTTCTTCCGCAAACATTGGCCTTTCTTAAGGGATAGAAGAATTGATTCTTACCAGCCGATTACTAAAAGATATATTGACGGGGACTAAGCTGAAAGATTAAAGACCAAAGCTTAAAGCGAAAAGTAAATACAGGTGTCATCCTGAGCATGTCGAAGGACTAAAACATTTCGACAAGCTCAATGTGACACCTTTAAATTATAAGACTTAAACGAATGTCACAATTTCCTCCAAGAAAAGATTTAAATATTAATCAATTCGATTATTCACCGAAACAACAAGGTTATGCTTTTCCTGCCGAATGGGCAAAACATGAAGCAACATGGTTAAGCTGGCCACATAAAGAAGAAAGCTGGCCTGGTAAAATCGAAACCATTTACGAACCCTACTGCAAGTTTATCAAAGCTGTTGCGGAAGGCGAGAAAGTACGCATCAATGTTAAAGATGAAGAAATGAAAGCTTTTGCTATTTCTGAATTAACGAAAGTAGATGCGGATTTAAGCCAGATTGAATTTTATTTCAATGAAACCAACGATGCCTGGTGCCGCGACCACGGACCTGCATTTGTGCTAAAAGGAAATGAAAAGGCAGTGGTTGATTGGGGCTATAATGCCTGGGGCGGTAAATACCCTCCCTTTGATTTGGATGATGTGGTGCCAACAAAAATTGCCAATCATTTTAAACTCCCCTTATTTACGCCTGATATTGTGATGGAAGGTGGTTCGGTAGAATTTAATGGCGCTGGAACGGTTTTAACCACCACTGCTTGTTTGTTGAACGAAAATCGTAATCCACATTTAACCAAAGAACAGATAGAACAATATTTGCTTGAATATTACGGACAGGAACAAGTGTTATGGCTAGGCGATGGAATTGTTGGTGATGACACTGATGGCCACATTGATGATATCACGCGTTTTGTAAACGAGGATACGGTTTTAACTGTTGTAGAAAGTAATCCGCTGGATGAAAACTATCTCCTGTTACAAGAGAATCTGGAGACTTTAAAAACACTTAAACTAAAAGATGGCAGATCATTGAACATTGTTGAACTGCCTATGCCATCACCAGTGATTTACGAGGATACCCGTTTACCTGCATCCTATGCCAACTTTTACATTGCTAATGCGGCCGTAATTGTTCCGGTTTTTGATGATGTGAACGATGAAAAAGCATTAGAGATTATTCAAGGCTGTTTTCCCGATAGGAAGGTGATCGGTATCAATTCAGTAGATATTATCTGGGGCTTGGGAAGTTTTCATTGTTTGAGTCAGCAGGAACCAGCGGTTTAGTCAAAAGTCATTAGTCAATTTTGCCCGGTTGTCATCCTGAGCCTGTCGAAGGACTTATTTGTGGTGTTTCGACAAGCTCAACATGACAGTTTTAGCAAGAAATATTTTTAGTAACTTTATGTTCCTAAAGATCATTATGACTAGAATACATAACTATTTTGTCTACATTCTGGAATGTTCGGATAAGAGTTATTATGTTGGAGTAACAAATGATTTAGAAACCAGACTTTCAGAACACAATAATGGAGAAAATGTTTTCGCTTATACTTTTTCAAGGAAGCCGGTAGTATTAATGTATTACCAAAGATTTGATCAAATAGAAGACGCAATAGATTTTGAGAAGCAGGTAAAAGGATGGAGTAGAAAGAAAAAAGAAGCTTTATTCAAAGAAGATTGGGATGAAATTTTAAGATTATCAAACTATAAAAATTAATAACAAGTTCGGTCTTCGACAAGCTCAGACTGACAGACAATAAAATAACAAATGAAATTATTAGAAGGAAAAACAGCATTAATTACAGGCGCATCTAAAGGAATTGGCCGTAAAATAGCTGAAAAATTTGCCGAGCAGGGCGCTAATGTGGCTTTTACATATTTATCATCAGTAGAAAAGGGTGAAGCTTTAGAACAGGAATTACAGAGCTTTGGAACAAAGGTTAAAGGTTATCGTTCTGATGCGTCTAAATTTGCTGAAGCAGAGCAGTTAATCAACGATGTTGTAGCTGAGTTCGGTACCATAGATATCGTGGTAAATAACGCAGGTATTACTAAAGATGGCTTATTGATGCGTATGAGCGAAGAAAACTGGGATGATGTGATCAATATTAACTTAAAATCGATCTTCAACGTAACCAAGGCAGCTTCTAAAGTAATGATGAAAGCCCGTAAAGGTGTTTTTATCAACATGGGTTCTATTGTTGGTACTACAGGCAATGCCGGACAAGCAAATTATGCTGCATCTAAAGCTGGGATCATCGGTTTTACTAAATCAATCGCTAAAGAATTGGGTTCGAGAAATATCCGTGCCAACGTTGTTGCTCCAGGATTTATCCGTACCGAAATGACAGATATTTTAGATCCAGCAGTTGTTGCCGGTTGGGAAAAGGATATTCCTTTAAAACGTGCTGGCGAAACTGAAGATATTGCGAATGTTTGTGTGTTCTTAGCATCAGATATGAGCGCTTATGTAACTGGTCAAACCCTATCTGTTTGCGGCGGAATGCTGTAAGAAAGGTAGAGGGTTAGAAGGTTTAGGGTGGAGGGTTTAGGGTGGAGGGTTTCTTTACCTAAATACTAAAATAATAAAGGCGTAAGGTGGGTAATAACCCTAAACCTTACGCCTTTTAGCTTTTACCTTATTTAAGATCAGAACCTTTCAACATTCCAACTTTTAACATTTCAACGTTAGAACATTCCAACTATTTTACAACATATTTTCCTTTAAACTCAGTAATCTTCGCTGGCATTTTATTCTTCTCGAAAGCTAAATATCCTGGTTGCAAGGATTTCCAAAAGTTGGCTTGTGCAGGGAATTGAGCAATGTATTTCTTCATATTTCCATCGGTCATTTTGAAAGGGTAAATGTTAACAGGAATCTTTTCCTGTCCAGCATTTCTGGCCTCAATCCCTAAAATATAAACCTCTTTAATCTTTTCGTCTGTTAAAGGGATACAACCAATCGTTACACAATTACCATGAATGTAGATGTCACTTCCTGGTTTTCTATCTTTTCCGGTTCTCGCATAATCTACGGTATTTGGATAGTTTACACCTAGTGATAAGTGAAAATTGCTCATCGGGTTAAAAACATTAATATAATAAAAACCCTCGGGTGTTTGCCCATCACCTTCAATTACTTTTGGGCCAATGGTGCCAGAATGCGCACAGAAATCGTAAGTTCTAAATAAAGAATAGGTTTTAGCCGAATTATTCTTTAACCATACTTCAAGCTTTCCTTCTGTTTTATAAGCATTGATTACCATGGAAAATCTATCTCCATAACCACCAGCTTGAACAAATTTTTTCAGTGTTTCCCACTTTTCGTTGTAAGCCTTTTCTACTCTTTCAAATTTAATTTGTGTGGCTTTAAAATTATTTTGGGCATTCACCATAAAGCTTAGCGCTAGCAAAAAGGTTAAATAGATTAATTTCATAAATTTTGGTTTGGTTAAAAATAAGTAATTAACCACATAGGCCATAGCGTTTTTTTGTTGTTTAACACAGAGAACAGAAAATAATAAGGCTATGGTAATGGCTCTGTGAAACTCGGTGTAATTTCTTCGTGCCCTTTGTGGTTAAATTCTTGAAAATTTCCCCAAAATTACCATCTTTATAAAAGTATGAATAGTTTTTTTTCGGGTACTTCTATTTTATTTTTTCTGGGTTGCTTGGCGTTGGGCGTGTTGTATGCTTGGTTGCTTTATCGTGGCAACAAAAATTTAGATAAAAAACTTCAGTATGGCTTAACTGCATTACGAATTATTGTGGTTACAACTATTGCGTGGTTAATATTTGCACCCCTCATCAAAACATTAAATTATACCTTAGATAAACCTGTAATTATTATCGGACAGGATAATTCTCTCTCTGTAGGTCAGGTTAAAGCAGCTGGTTTCGACCAAAAATTATACGAGCAAAACCTTAAAACATTACAAGATAAACTATCAGATAAGTACGAGGTGAAAACGCTTCACTTTGGAGATCAGGTTGCAGATGGTTTCGATTTTAAAAATCTAGGAAAATCAACGGATGCCTCGGCCTTTTTTCAGAAAGTTAGAGATGAATATACCAACCGAAATGTTGGGGCAATTATTTTGGCAACCGACGGCATTTTTAATCATGGAGGAAATCCACTGTATAGTGTAAATCAGATTAATGCCCCGGTTTATACCATTGCTTTAGGCGATAGTATTCCAAAACGTGATGTATTAATTTCGAATGTAAATTATAACAACATTGTGTACCTGGATGACGATTTTACCATCGAAGTTCAGGTTCAGGCTTTTCAAAGTAATGGCGAAAGTACTTCTTTAACGGTGAGCCAAAATGGCGCAAAGGTTGAGCAACAGAATATAGTCATTAATGGAAGTTCTTTCGTTAAAACGGTTCCTGTTAAGATTCATGCGGGTAAAATCGGCGTTCAGAAATATACTGTGCAGTTGGGATCCTTACCAAATGAAATTACGACCAGAAATAATGTTCAGACCTTTTATGTCGAAGTTATTGATGGCAGGCAGAAAGTATTGCTTGCAGCCGTTGCACCACATCCCGATTTAGGGGTTTTAAAGGAGGCTATTTCGATTAATAAGCACTATGAAGCTAAACTAGCCCTTGCTGATGACTTAAATACAACAGATCCGTCTAAATTCGATTTAATCATATTATATCAACTACCGGATGTGCAGAATGTTTCAGCTGCTTTTTTAAAGAAATTAACTGGTTTAAAGAAACCGATCTGGTACATTTTGGGTGCGCAAAGTAATGTAAATGCTTTCAATCAGATCCAAAATCAGGTCAACTTAGGCGCTGCTAATGGTTCCATTCAAGAAGTATATGCCGATTTTGCTAATGGCTTTACCAGTTTCAATCTCTCTGAAGAAGATAAAAAACAGTTTTCAACTTTCGACCCTTTGTTAAGTCCGTTTGGAAGATTAACAGTAAATGCAGGCGCAACACCCGTTTTTAACCAGCGTATCGGCAAAGTAAGCACACAGCAACCATTACTCTTCTTTGCGAATGAAAATGGCTTAAAAGCTGGTTATTTAACGGGAGAGGGGCTTTGGCGCTGGAAACTTTCGGAGGCTGAAAATGAAAGTAATCAACCGGTTTTAAACGACCTGATTTCAAAAACAGTTCAATATTTATCTGTTAAGGATGATAAACGGAGATTTAAGGTTTTTACATCGAAATCTGCTTATGATGAAAATGAAGCGATCCAGTTTAACGGCACACTTTATAACGATAGCTATCAGCCTGTAAACGAGCCAGAAGTTAATCTTCAGGTTAAAAATGAAGCGGGCAAAGTATTTAACTATGTTTTTTCTAAAACCGAAAATGGTTATCAACTAGATGCAGGAACCATGCCTGCAGGTAATTATTCTTATTTAGCCAATACCGAACTGGGAGGGAAGAAATTCATCGCTACAGGTAGCTTCTATGTAAATGCACTGATTGCGGAATTTCAGCAAACAACAGCCAATCATCAGCTTTTAAATTCGATGTCTAAACAAAGTAATGGCAAACTGTTTATGCCTGAAAACCTGCTCAAAATAGCCGATGAGATTGCTAAAAATGAAAATATTAAAACCATCAGTTACGAAGACCGTAAATACGACGAATTAATTAGCATAAAATGGCTGTTCGGCTTAATTTTGATTTTGCTAGGAGTAGAGTGGTTTTTGAGAAAGAGGAATGGGGAACTCTAAGTTTTGAGTTGGGTGTGGTGTTTGGAGACTCAAAACTCTAAACTGAAAACTCCCAACTGAATTAGTGCCATTCATCCCTATAAACAAATTTGGGCATGTGCCATTCGAATCGGATAGAAAGTAACCGCAGCGCTAATCCGATAATAGCAGCTGTAATGGTAGCCAGCATCTCGCTTCCGTGAAAATGTTCTATGCCGATATACACAGCACCAGTTACTATTGCTGCACTGGCATAAATCTCTTTTCTAAAAAGGAATGGAACTTCATTACAAAGTACATCGCGAAGCACACCACCTGCACAGCCTGTAATCATTCCACTGAAGAGTACAATTAAATAAGGCAAATGAATTTCTTGTGCAACCTGACAGCCAATAATAGTAAAAACCACTAAGCCTAATGCATCGAGATAAAGAAAAAGCTTTTTGAGCTTGGTCATGATTGATGCAATAAAGGCAGCAAGTAAGGCTGCTGCCGCGGTAATCACCAAATATTCTGGATGTTCTACCCAGCTCATCGGATAATGGCCAAATAATACATTTCTAACCGTACCACCGCCCAAAGCAGTAACCCAGGCAATAATACAAACACCAACCCAGTCCATATCACGCCTGCCTGCAGAAAGTGCAGCGGTCATCGCTTCAGCTGTTATGGCGATAATGTAGAGGATGTGGAGCATGCGGAAGAGTTGTAAAGTTGGATTGGCAAATTGGTGGGAATTGTTCTATAGCTTTATTGTTGAATTGTTGGGCGACTCCAAACTCCCAACTCCCAGCTAGTCTTTTTTCTCTTCCCGAATAATCACAAAAACATCTTCATTATCTTTTTTCATGAAGTATTTTTCACGTGCAAATTTTTCAGCGGTATTGAGGTTGGTATTCAGCTCGTTTAAATCTTTTTTAACCTGTTCAGTTTCTTTCTCAAAATATTCTTTTTCTTCCTGCAATTTATTGGCCTGACTGCGGTATTCGTATTGCGACATCATATCATTTTTGTCGAAAAATAGCATCCACATCGCAAAAGCGACAGTAGCAAGGAAATATTTATTGCGGAAAAGATCTATTAAACGTTTCATATATTTTGATATGAGATTTTAGATGTGAGATTTGAGAAGATCAAATCCAACAAACAAATATAGTATTAAAATAAAAACATCCGAAGATTTAAAATCTCCAGATGTTTTGCAAATAAGTTTTTCAACTTGTTAACACTCCTCTCTGCCTTGCGGCATCTCTCCTAAAGAAGAGAAAAGAAGTCCCCTTAAGGGGATTTAGGGGTTTATTTTTTAGCGTATTTGAATTTTGAACCGATGAAACGTGCGTTTTCACCTAATTCTTCTTCAATACGTAATAATTGATTGTATTTTGCAATTCTGTCTGAACGAGATGCAGAACCAGTTTTGATCTGTCCGCAGTTTAATGCAACAGCTAAATCTGCAATCGTAACATCTTCAGTTTCGCCAGAACGGTGACTCATTACCGAAGTATAACCACTGTTTTGTGCTAAAGTTACTGCGTTGATGGTTTCAGTTAAAGAACCGATCTGGTTCACTTTTACCAGGATTGAGTTAGCAGTATTTTCGTCGATACCACGTTGTAAACGTGTAACGTTGGTTACAAATAAATCATCACCAACCAATTGAACACGGTCGCCAACTTTATCAGTTAAGCTTTTCCAGCCAGTCCAGTCGTTTTCGTCCATACCATCTTCTATAGAGATAATTGGATATTTTGCAGAAAGATCAGCTAAATATTGTGCCTGCTCTTCGCTAGAACGAATTACACCAGTAGCACCTTCAAATTTAGTATAATCGTATTTGCCATCTTTGTAAAACTCAGATGATGCACAATCTAAAGCTAAACAGATTTGAGAACCTGGTTTGTAACCAGCAGTTTCAATTGCTTTTAATACCGTTTCAATTGCATCTTCAGTGCCATCAAAAGTTGGTGCAAAACCACCTTCGTCACCTACTGCAGTAGATAAACCCCTATCGTGAAGAATTTTTTTCAAGCTATGGAAAACTTCAGTTCCCCAACGTAAAGCCTCAGAGAAAGAAGGCGCGCCAACTGGCATAATCATAAACTCCTGGAAAGCGATAGGCGCGTCAGAGTGAGAACCACCGTTGATGATGTTCATCATCGGAATAGGTAAAGTATTCGCATTAACACCACCAATGTAACGGTATAATGGTTGACCAATTTCATCAGCAGCAGCTTTAGCAACAGCTAAAGAAACACCTAAAATGGCATTAGCGCCTAAGTTACCTTTGTTTTCGGTACCATCTAGGTCGATCATTAATTTATCAATTGCATTTTGCTCAAAAACATCAATACCTCTTAATGCATCAGCAATTTTAGTATTTACATTTTCTACAGCTTTTAAAACACCTTTACCTAAATATGTAGATTTATCACCATCACGTAATTCAACAGCCTCATATTGTCCAGTAGATGCACCGCTTGGTACAGCAGCACGGCCAAAAGCGCCTGCCTCTGTTACTACTTCTACTTCTACTGTTGGATTGCCTCTCGAATCGAGAATTTGTCTGGCATGGACATTAACGATTATGCTCATTTTTATTTGATTTTTTATTGATTTTTTAACCTGCTTAGTGTATAAAGTACAATTACTAAGCGCAACATCAAAGTTAGTATATTTTTTAAATAAATAAAGAGATTAAGGGCTTAATGTTACGATAGTTGTTTGAGTTAACTGATCGTTAATTTTAACTTAATATTGGTTGGTAAACCCGTGTGTTGCATGAGATCTTTAGAAGCTTAGTTACATATTACTTTTTTGAAAAGCAATTTCAGTAATACATCGGTTTAGGCTGGTCCTGCTTTCCATTACAAGTCCTCACTAGTTCTTCATTCGGGGCTTTCCATTGCAATCGGGTTTAAATTACTTAGGTTCTGTAATTTTTAGGGGTTAAGCCAGGCCTGATTGTAATATACTATCGGTCGGTGTCTCACCGACCGAAACATTACCTTCTTATTTTTTAGCTTCGGCCAAAAGTTCTGAGTTTAAGCGTACATATTCATCAACCTTTTGTGCTTTTGCAGCATCAATGCCTTGTTGCGCCGTAGCTGCTGCGCCAGCTTTATCGCCCATTTTTAATTGGATACGGCCTTTCCACAATTTAAACCAAGGCGCTTTCATATCCGACTTTTCCGCCTCTGTCATCCATTCTAATGCGGTTTTTAAATCTTTTCCATTTTGATAATAGTACAATGCAGCATTAAAATAAGGTTTTTTTTCGCCTTTCATCGCCTCTGCAATATTAGCCATCACTTTCTCATCTATAGATGTAGTAATATTGATGGCAAAGGCATTGTTCTCCCAGATCATATTTAACGTTGCAGAAGTTTCGCTAACAGCAGAAAATTGCATGCTAAGGGTTTCTACTTTATCTTTTAGCGTTGTCGTTTTTACTTTTACACGTAACACGTCATCGCTTTCTTTATATTCGTATGCACCCCATTGATCGGCAATTTTATTAAAAATAACCGTCCACTCATTTTTGCCGGGGATACTGAATAGGCCATATTCGCCAGCAGGCAAATCTTTACCCTCAATTTTAACATTATCGGTAAATTTAATACGTGTAGCTCCGTTTGCTCCTGTGCGCCAAACTACTCCCATGGGTTCCATACCACCAAAAATTTTTCGGCCTTTAACATTTGGGCGAGAGTAGGTTAAAGTTATTTTGCCTAATCCAAAATCCTGGATAATGGTTTGTCCACTACTGGCTTGTGGGAATTTGGCTCCCTGGGCATTTGCGAGATCTGCTGCGCCTAAAAGCGCAATAAACAGCACTACTGATTTGATCGATAATTTCATTGCTTTGTTGTTTTTGGTTTGCACGAATTTACGCAATAAGCTTCGAGTTTAACAAAATGATTTAATTCTGTTCTCAGATCAGCTGGTGCTTCCTAAACCCAAAAATTAATTCGTCAAAGTATTCGCCATTTTTAAAAATGGTGCCTTTTAATTCCGCTTCGAAAACAAAGCCAGCTTTTTTTAAAACCTTTTGCGAGGCCAGGTTGGTATGAGAAGTCCGCGCAAAAATCCTTTCGATATCAAATGTTTCGAAACCATATTTCAACATTTCTTTTACCGCAAGTGGAACAATGCCCTTACCCCAAAAATCTTCGGCAATCCAATAACCTATTTCTGCGCTTTTGCTATAAATATCAGCCAGTTGATGCACACCTATTGATCCAATTACTTCATTGTTAACCACAATAGCCTTGATTTGTAAAGGTTCGTGGCTTAAAGCTAATCGAATAAATGCTTCACCATCTTTTTTTTCGTAAGGAAAAGGGAACTTATTGGTTAAAAATTTCGAAATCTTTGCGTTATTAGCATGTTTAACCAAACTTTCGAGGTCGCTGGCTTGATAAGGGCGTAAGGTGAATTGCATCGTGTAAGATTTTATTAAGATGAATATGGTATGTAACTTTTTATTAAAACTAAAGTCAGAAATAAAATGATTTTATGTTACACTTCAGTCAATTTGAAAAATCTTATTTCAATCATCTTGTTTTAAAGATAGATAATATTAAGATTCCTGAAGGCATTTTCTGGATAAAAGGAAGCAACGGATCTGGAAAAAGTACCCTGCTTAAAGCAATTGCAGGGATACTGTCTTTTGAAGGAGATATTTCCTTAGGCAATATTTATTTAAAAAACCATGGTGTTTCCTATCGCAAGCTTGTAAATTTCGCTGAAGCTGAGCCGTTATTTCCAGAATTTTTAACCGGATCAGAGATGATTACGCTTTTTGCCGAAGCCAAAGGTGCAATTTCAGGTCAGGCAGAAACATTAATTACCGATATGGGCATGAAATCTTATATTAATAATCCATTGGGTTCTTACTCTAGCGGTATGCTTAAAAAGCTCTCGTTGGTACTCGCTTTTTTGGGGCAACCTAAGCTGATCTTATTAGATGAACCCTTAAATACAATTGATGTAGAATCTTTAGAAATATTATACCGATGGATCGATGAAAAGTACCAAAATGAAAAAGTCAGTTTTCTATTATCCTCACATCAGCAGTTGGATGAGTTAAAACTGCCTGGATTAAAACAGATTAATATTGAAGATAAAAAAATAACGCTGAATTTTTAATGTCTTTGCTTTCAAACACTGCCTTAAAGAAAATATTTGTTGATGGGTTTTACCGTACCCATGCAGCTATGTTGGTATTCATCTTCGTGATGTTGATCAGTTACTGTTTGTTTATTAATACTTTAGGGACTGTTCGGCCAGACCAGATTGATTTCTGGCAGTTTTTCTTTACCATTAGTTTAGTGAGTAATCCACTAATGATGACTTTCTATCTTATAGGCAGTTCGTTATATGCTTATAAAAGTTTGAAATATATTTTAAGTCAGCTTGCTTTGCCCCAGCAGGAGTTTCTATATTATAGTTTCACTTCTTCAACCAAAAAGCGGCAGTTTATGGTTTGGTGTACCTTGCAGACCTACATATTTATCCCTGTATTGTGTTATACGCTATACGCCATAACCATTGGAATTGTATTTGGGTATTATCTTATTTCTATCGGGATATTGCTGTTTCAACTGCTTCTGATTTTAGCTGGCGCTTATATCTACCTTAAAGAAAGTAATCGTTTAATTGAGGCTAATAAGCCAAATTGGTTGATCAGGATCGGTCGAAAATGGAACAAACCTGTTTTCTTGTTGTATAGTTTTCAGGTTTTCAATCAATCGAAATTGGCTTACGTGCTCACAAAATTACTTTCGTGGGTATTGATGTCGAGTGTGTTTGTAGTTTTTACTGGTCTTGAAGATAATTTTAGGTTGTTGATGCTTATTACCTCCTGTATTGTTGTGGCACATGTGGTACTTATTTATCAGGAGAAGATTTTTAATGATCGATACTTATCCTTCCTGCCGAATTTTCCTTTTAACAAAGAGAAGATTTTTTTTAGCTTTTGTTTAAACTATCTCGTCTTATTACTGCCCGAAATCTGTTGGATATTGACCAACTTCGGTATTTTAACATCGTTTGGTTTAATCGCATTTGCCTTTTCTACAATTTTGTTATTTAGAAATCTGCTCTTGTTAAATGCGATACAGATCAAAGGATTTTTGATACGGGTTTTTAGCCTGTTTTTCCTTTTTTATGTGTTCATCATGTTTGGCTTCGGCTTAATCCTTATTCCATTGAATGTTATTGTTGCCTGGGCATTTTTAAGCGTAATTATTTGAATAACAGTGTTTTGTTTTAGTGTTATTTTAATTTATTTAACGGAGAGAATAGCTTTCGGATTCCGTTATAACTTTTGGCGATAGTTTGGATTATACCGCAACCAATTCTAAATCTGTAATTCTTTCGAAATGTTTTTTATTGAGTGTAGCAATTTTTATTTTTCTGGATAGAGCAGTTGCTCCAATAAAAATATCTGGAATTTCAATTAAACTACTTTTTTTCTTTAGTTGTTTTGTAATTTCTATAGCAATATCATTTGCCTGTTTATCAAAAGGGAGTATCGTTACCCGACCGAAAAAATCTTTCCAAAATTCAATCTCCTCAGCTTTCGCACCAATCATAATCTCATATTCGGTGATAATTGATATGGCAAAAAGATTATAAACTTTGGTTAATTTATAAAATGTGGTTTTTTCCTTTAGCCGCTTTCGATAAAAATCAATCAAAATAGAAGTGTCTAGACAAATTATTTCATTCTCCATGAGTTGAAATTTTTTCTGTTTTGTTGATGTTGCTTATATTGTTCTTCACTCATACTCGGCGCTTTGAGTAAAAAATCTTGAAAATCGGATAAGTCTTTTGAAGCTTTTTGTTCAATAAACTCTTCATTTAAAACCGATTTTAGTTGCTTGATTTTTGCAGCAGGAAGTTTTTTTATTGCAGCTAACAATTGTTCATAGCCTATGTCGATTGTTATTTCCATATATCAAAAATACACAATTTTAAACTTAAATCAAGTCTAAGTAGCTTTACTTCAGTTTACTTTATCATTGTTGATACAGACATTATTTTCTGGTCTATTTAAATATTCGCGAATAAAAAGTTTAATCTTATAAGCTCTGTTTTTATCTGATTCATACCAATTAAACCGCCCGACATGCCACTCGACTGCTGAAAAACATTTACAGTAAGTTCGTTTTCAGTATTTGGTAACATGGTTACACTAAATTTATAATACGTTGCAAATGCGCCTAATAAAAGTCGTTTTGTTCGGCTACCTTTCTCTAAAATTAAATTTCCATATTGATGGTCGAAGACATTATAACCTTGTTTTGCCATGAGATCAGTAATTTTTTTAGTCATTTCTTCAATAGAAACTTCTTTGTATAAATTCGAAATCAATCCATCAACAGTTTGCAGGTTTCTTATAAAATGTGCCATATTCTTTATCAGTTGGTTTTATTTCAGTTCATCCAATACTTTAAACAATTTTTTGTTAATTCCGTTTCCACTATAATTATTAATGTTGATTACCACCACGTATTTATTCCCAGCTGCATCGGTATGGTAACCGGCAAATGCTGAAACATCATTTATTGTCCCACTTTTAATTTTCATGCCATTGTACTCTGGCAGCGCTTTGTAATAATCAGGAAACCAATTCTCCTTTTGGATCTGGAAAAGTACACCTGCCATTGCCGAAGTTGTTATTCTATCGCCTGGAGAAAGCCCACTGCCGTCGATAATGTTTAATGCTGTTTTATCGATGCCCTTATCCGCCCAGAAATTGATCTCTGTTTCAGCTCCTTTACTTGTTGTGCCTGCTTTGCCCGATTTTATCGCAATGGTTTTTAAAAGTGTTTCACCATACAGGTTAATGCTTTTCTTTAAAAACCAATAAGTGATTTCACTTAAGTTGGGCGAACTTATCGTGCTTATTTTCTGTGTAACCGAAGGAATTACCTGGTTGTTTAACACCATTAACCGGGCTGTAGTGGCTTGTTGGTTTGTAGAAATCCCAAGTCTTTTTAAAGTATCCTGCAAACGGTAAGCACAATCAAAAGCAGGGTCGGGGGTTGCGACTGAAATGCCCGATTTGCTAATGCCCATGCCCCAGCTGCCGCGGATGTAAGCTGTATTGCTATATGGAGGCAAAAAAGCATAGGCCCGATCTCCAGATCCTGAATCACCAGTTTTTAGTTCATTTACAATTTGTACATAGGGTGTAGCGGGAACTGTTTTTAATACCTTAACTCCATCTACCGTACTACTTCCAGGTTTCAAATGAATATCGAATTGATTTTCTCGCCAGGCTAATCCAGAAGTTCCAGCACCATAGTAATTGCCGATATCTTGCCAAACCCAACCTTCAGGTGTTGTTTGCGTACCGAAAATGCGATCATCACCTATTACTGTGCCCTCAATGCTTTTAATTCCAGCAGATTTTACCGCAGCAACCCATTGTGTTAAAACAGCGTTCTCTTTGTTTTGATAGCGCCAAGAACCCAAAGTTGGATCGCCACTGCCGATAATGATCAGATTTCCTTTTAATGTTCCATCTGTAGTAATCGTTCCGGTATAGGCTAATGTGGTTTGGAATTGAAAATCTTTCCCTAAAATGCTGAAAGCCGTAGCTGCAGTAATGGTTTTTAATGTTGAAGCGGTAGCCAAACCAATTTGCTCATTTTTGGCAAATAGTGTCTTACCCGTATTGGCATCTAAAACACAAAGTGAAGCAATGGCATGTTTTGCCTGTTCATCATTTAATAAACTATTGAAAGCTCTTTCTAGATTTTGGATTCTGTTTTGAGCAATTGTAGCTGTTGCTGAGAAAACGAATAAGATTAGTAATTTGAAAAAATTCATTTTTTATTGACAAATTTTATATTAGAAAGCTGGTATAGTTAGACTTATTTATAACGTATGTTTCATTGGTGTTATATGCATCTAAAAAGGTTGACGGAAACTTTACTTTTTTATTTTCGTTCCATTTTATCTCTATTGCATTTATTTTACCATCAATTTCTTCTATTAAATCAATTTCCTGCTGTTGAAAACTACGCCAGAAATAATACTTAGCATGCTTTCTTTTGTTATTACTGGCCTTAATATATTCTGATACAATATAATTTTCGAAAAGCTGTCCGGCATCCTGTCGCAATCCGAGCGTACTAAAATTTTCGATTACGGCATTGCGGATCCCTGTATCGTAGAAGTATATTTTTTTGCTCTTTTTTATTTCATTACGGAGGTTACTGCTGTATGCGCCTAACCTAAATACCACAAAGCACTGTTCCAATAAATCGATATAACGCTCAACAGTTAATTTATCTGCTTCAATCATCTGGCCAAGTTCTGTATACGATACTTCGTTGCCAATCTGCAGCGCTAAGGCCTGCACTAATTTTTCGAGCTGCAAAGGTTTTCTGATACCTGTAAGTGATAAAATATCTTTAAAAAGATAGCTATTGGTTAAGTTTAGCAATAACTCTTTTTCTTCTCCGGGGTAATTAATGGCATCGGGATAACTGCCATAAATTAATCTTTTTTCTAATGCCTGTTCCTCAATCAGTACATTGGTATCTTCAGCAAGTTCTGCTGCTGAAAATGGAAAGAGATGATATTCAAATTTTCTTCCGGTTAACGATTCTTTTATGCCAACAGCCAGATCTAATGATGAAGAGCCTGTAACTAAAAGTTGCACATCGGTAAAATTATCTACTATCAATTTTAATGTTAAACCGATATTCGTAACGCGTTGGGCTTCGTCAATAAAAACGATTTTATTCGAACCAATAATTGATTTTAACCGCTCAATGCTAATATCTGTTAATGTGGTGCGTATGTTAGCTTCGTCGCAATTCAGAAAAACAAAGGGCAATTCTGTTTTTTTTACCAATTGCTTTAACATAGTGGTTTTACCTACCTGCCTCGCGCCTGTAACTATAATTGCTTTTTGTTTAAAAAACTTCGATTCGATATGGTTTTGTAAACTCCTTATAATCATTTTACTATAGTATATCTAACTACAAATATAATGAAATTTAAGTCGTAATCTCTTTTTTATATATAATTTAGTGATTACGATCTCTTTTTTATATATAATTTAGTGATTACAATCTCTTTTTTATATGCTTTCTTTTAAATCGAATTTATCCATTAAACAATTTATTGCGCTTAATTTCTTTCCCTTGCCTCAGCTTTACAGCATGATAGATAGTTGGTACATCATTCGTCCATTTTTTTAGGGTGAAAACAATGGCTAGTATTTCTAATCTGGTTGCAAGCCCGATCCAAAAACAAAGCTCAAATAGTACAACCGACTCGCAATGAACCATAATTTCGACTAAGGTTGAGAATAAAATTAACGTCCAGATTTTAGCGCCAATAGAATGCGTAGCAATTTCTTTTTTAAATTTTATATAACTCAGTACATAAGTTGAAATCTCAAAAGCGCCAAGAACAATTAATTTTATCAGGTTAGCTTTGAAAAAATCGGGGCATTGAATATAAGTGGCAACAGCGACTGAAATGAAAAACACTTGATCTATGCCGGAATCTAAACGGCGTAGTTTTTCAGAAGAGATATTGAGTTTTCTGGCGATTATTCCATCGAAAATATCAGTTAATAAACCGATCGATAATAACGTGATTGCAAGAAAAGAATAGTGATTGACGTGGAAAACGCTTAATAGGATTATTCCAAAACCAATCAGTAACCTGGAATAGATTAAGGCGATTGGAATATGTTTCATGCTGGAGAGCGGGTATAAAAAAAAGTTCCCCGATTTTACATCGGGGAACTTTCTTGAATTTATTGATTAAACTAATTCTTTCTGAATTAGATATTCGGCAATCTGAACTGCATTGGTTGCAGCGCCTTTGCGTAAGTTATCGGCAACAATCCAAAGGTTTAAAGCTTTAGGAGCCGATTCATCCCTACGGATACGGCCTACAAAAACCTCATCTTTTTCATGTGCATCTTTCGGCATTGGGTATTTTAAATTGGCCACATCATCAACAACGATAATGCCAGGTGATTTTTCTAAAATACTGCGCACTTCAGCTAAATCGAAATCATTTTCGAACTCGATGTTCACTGATTCTGAGTGACCACCCATAACCGGGATACGAACAGTTGTAGCGGTAACTTTAATGCTATCGTCGCTCATGATTTTGTTCGTTTCCTTAACCATTTTCATTTCTTCTTTGGTATATCCGTTTTCCATGAAAACATCAATATGAGGAAGAACATTCAAGTCAATTTCGTATGGATAAGCTTTCGGGCCATCAATACCTTTACGTTCATTCATTAACTGTTCAACCGCTTTTACGCCTGTACCGGTAACCGATTGGTAAGTAGAAACCACAACACGTTTAATTTTATATTTATCGTGTAAAGGTTTTAAAACCACCACCATCTGAATGGTAGAACAGTTTGGATTAGCGATGATTTTGTTATCGATAGAAAGTTCGTGTGCATTAACTTCTGGTACAATTAATTTAATTGCAGGATCCATTCTCCATGCAGAAGAGTTATCGATAACGGTTGTTCCGGCTTCTTTAAAACGTGGAGCATGCTCCAATGAAGTGTTTCCACCTGCAGAAAACAAAGCGATATCTGGTTTCATGCTGATTGCAGTATCCATGCTAACAATTGGGAACTTCTTACCCTTAAAAGTAATTTCCTTACCAACACTCTTTTCTGATGCTACGGGAATCAACTCTGTTAAAGGGAAATTTCTTTCCTCCAATACTTTTAACATGACAGTGCCTACCAATCCGGTGGCACCTACTACTGCTACTTTCATTTTAAATTTTAATTATATTATTAAACATTTGATATAAGCCCAAATATGCTAAAAATTAAGCTTATATCCCCATTGTTACCAATTAAATTTGCTTTTAATATTTTAAATCTTAATTTTTCGATAGATAATACGGCTCGGAGTATAAAGTTTTGGGCAGTAAAAAAACACACTAAAAATTGTTGTTCTTTGTTTTGGAAAGCAGGTTTAAGTAACCTAAGTCAGCCGTTGTAACATAAAAATCCTTTTTAGTGCAATAGGTCTGCGTTAGGGATTGTAAGGGTTCAGTGCCAATTTTTCATTGGTACCGGAGCGAAGCGGAGCCCTGAAAAGCCCGACCCTTGCGTAGCTTGGGTAACGCCCATATCAGTTTGCAGTTTGCAATTAGAAATTCTTTTTTTAAACCTCGCAGATTTAATTCGGTGTTAATGTTGTTTTTAACGGCCTCATTGAGGGCTGCGCCGTTTTAAAAACTGCGAGGTCTGGATAAGTTTTATATCAAATTGGCTTTGATATAATCACAGCTTGTTTTGATCGAACCAACCGGATCAGGTTGATAATTGGTTTCGTGCTCTACAAAGAAATGCTGCATACCAGATAACTTTGCCTGAGCAAAAATGGTTTTGAAATCAATAGAACCTTTACCAACTTCGGTATTCCATTCAGGTTTGGCCTTGTCCATATCTTTAACGTGCCACATTGGGAAACGGCCTGGGTATTTTTTAAACAAAGCTAACGGATCGTTACCCGAGCGTACCACCCAGTATAAATCCAATTCGAAATTTACCAGATTTTTATCGGTTTCGCTTAAGTAAACATCGTAACCGGTGGTATCGCCTAATTTCTTAAATTCGAAATCGTGGTTGTGGTAGGCGAATTTTAAACCAGATGCTTTTGCAATTTCGGCAACCTTATTAAAATCATCAGCGGTTTTCTTAAAGCCATCTACACCTTTGCTCATATCTACGTGTGCACCAGCAATGGTAAAGTATTTACCACCAATTGCTGCTGAAGATTCGATATCAGCTTTTAATCTATCTGTTTTTCCGGTTTTTACAAAGTCGTCCATATGGTAATGGCCACTTGGCGCTTTTAAACCGTTTGCATTTAATAATGCTTTAAATTCTTTAGGTGTTAAGCCCCAAAATTTTCCGTTAGAAAATCCATAGGTTTCTACCTCTTTATAACCAGCCTGTGCCACTTTTTCGATGATGCCTTTTACATCTTTTGGCAATTCATTGCGTAAGGTATAGAGTTGCAAGCCAACATTTTTTGTTACTTTATCAAAAGCAAATGATGGGATTAACAATGCGGCTCCGGCAGCTAATCCTGCCTGTTTTAAGAATGTTCTTCTTGAATTCATCTCTTAAATTTAAATAATTTCTTTTTTAATATATGCACAGCTTGCTGCAACAGATTCCATTGGGTTTGGTTTGTAATTGGTTTCGTGCTCTACAAAGAAGTGTTTCATACCCGAAAGTTTTGCATCAGCAAAAATAGGTTTGAAATTAATCGAGCCTGTTCCTACTTCTGCGTTTAACGCAGGATCTGCTTTATCCATATCTTTAACATGCCACATGGTAAAACGGCCTGGATTTTCTTTAAATAGTTTGATCGGATCGTTTCCTGAGCGTACAACCCAATATAAATCAAGTTCAAAATCAACAAGATTTTTATCTGTTTCTTTTAACAGGATTTCGTAACCAGTGGTATCACCTTGTTTCTCGAATTCGAAATTGTGATTGTGGTAAGCTAACCTGATTCCAGCTTCTTTCGTTAATTTTCCGGCCTCGTTAATTTTAACCGCAATTTTTTTGTAGTCCTCAGCACTTTTTCTGATGCTTTCATCTAACCAGGGAATGGTTACATATTCGCTTCCAAGTACCTTAGCTGCCGCAATTGCGGCTTTTAATTCTTCGGTGTTCCCATCGGTTAAATAGCTACCTAAGCCGTAGTGACCGCTTGGTGCAGTTAATCCGTTGTCATCAAGCAATTTTTTAAATTCGACAGGAGTTAAGCCCCAAAATTGATCTTTTATAGAAAAACCATAAGTTTCAACTTCTTTAAAGCCAGCTTTGGCTATTTTGGCTAATGTTCCTTTTACATCTTTCGGAAGTTCATCCCTTAAAGAGTATAATTGCAGACCCACTAATTTTTTATCGGTAGCCACACAAGCGAAGGATGGAACCAAAAGTGCTGCCGCTGCAGCCATACTCGTATTTAATATAAAATTTCTTCTTGATAACATAGGTGTGTTTTTAGATGTCGCAAATAGAAACTGCCTTTTTTAAAGAGGCTATTTTATCTGCGTTTTTAGGTATAAATTCTTGTGCTACGAAACCTTTAAAGCCGGTTTCGGCAATGGCTTTCATTATTGCAGGGTAATATAGTTCCTGAGTATCGTCTATCTCATTTCTACCTGGAACACCCGCTGTATGGTAATGCGCAATATACTGGTGGTAATCCCTAATGTTCCTGATCACATCACCTTCATCAATCTGCATGTGATAGATATCGTATAACAACTTAAAGTTTTCAGATCCTAAACGTTTACAAAGTTCAGCCCCCCACGAGGTTCTGTCACATTGATAATCTTTATGGTTGAGCTTACTGTTTAACAACTCCATTACCAGAACCACATTGTGTTTTTCGGCCAATGGCATTAATTGTTTCAATCCTTTAACGCAATTGTTCCAACCGGTTTCGTCATCTTTACCGCGACGGTTTCCGCTAAAACAGATTAAGTATTTATATCCAGCTTCTGCAACAAGCGGAATCATTGCCGTGTAGTTTTGAATTAACTTATCGTGGAATTTTTCGTCGTTAAAACCGTCCACTAAATTAAGCTCAGCGCCATTGCACATGGTAGATTCTAAGCCGTGTTTTTTTAAAGTCGGCCAATCTTTTGGTCCAACTAAATCAATGCCTTTAATACCAATTTTTTTAGCTTCAATACAAAGTGTTTCTACATCGAGGCTGCTAAAGCACCAACGGCAAACGGCATGATTAATATTTCCTTTCAGCCTTAGGGGCTGATCTGATTCTGATTTATCCATTGCTAATGCTGAAAATCCTGAAGAAACACCAATCGCAGCAGTTCCTGCGATGATGTTCTTTAAAGCATTTCTTCTATCCAGTTTTGAAGACATAATTATATAGTGTTAGTTTCAGTAACTGGTTTATTTTTATCACTGAAGAATAATAAGAATAGTAGCGCAACTAATGCTGCTATACCTGCTGGGATAATCCATATGCTTTGCCAAATATGGCCGCCTTCTACAACATATTTATTAACTACCATACCTGAGATGATAGAGCCGATTAACATACCAACACCGTAGGTTGCCAAAGTAATAAAACCTTGAGCAGCACTTTTGAATTTTTCTCCAGCTAATCTGTCTGTGTAAATTTGTCCGGTAACAAAGAAAAAGTCATAGCAAATGCCATGTAGAACAATTCCACCAATCAGCATCCAGTAGTTTGAATCTGCATTTCCAAATGCAAAGAAAAGGTAACGAACTACCCATGCAATCATACCAATTGCAAGCATTTTTTTCACACCAAGCCGAGCAAAGAATAAAGGCATTAATAACATAAACAGGGTTTCAGAGACTTGCCCTAATGATTGAACTCCTGCTGCACCCTTCATTCCAACTTCATTAAGAAATGGATTGGTAAAATTGTAATAGAATGCTAGTGGAATACAGATAGCAACAGATGCTAAGAAGAATAATAGATATGATTTGTTTTTTAACAAGCCTATTGCATCTAAGCCAATGATCTCGCCAAAAGTTGTTTTTTCACCTTTTTTAACTGGAGGAGTGTCCGGTAAAAAGAAACTTAACAATCCTAGAATGATTGAAGCAACGGATGCCATTTTAAACGTAAATATTAAATTGCCGCTCTGTTCCCAGTTTAACCATCCAATTACCAATCCGGCAATAATCCATCCAATTGTTCCGAATACCCTGATTGAAGGAAATTCTTTCCCTGGATCTTTCATTTGTTTGAACGAAATTGAGTTCACTAATGCTAAAGTTGGCATGTAAGCAATCATATATCCTAAAATGAATGGGAAAAAACTGTCAAAATTTAAAGACGTTCCTGCAACCCATAAAAGTGCCCCTCCAACTAAATGTAATACACCTAATACTTTTTGTGCAGAGAAAAATTTATCTGCAATTAATCCGATGATAAATGGCGCAATTATGGCGCCCAATGATTGTGTACTATAGGCTGAGCCGATTTGTACATCGTTTGCTAATAGATTTTTACCTAGGTAAGTACCCATGGTTACAAACCAGGCGCCCCAGATAAAAAATTCCAGGAACATCATGGCAGAGAGTTTAAAGCGAGTAGTGCTATTCATTTGGTTTATATAAGGTTTAAGGTTAGAGGTATAGGGTGTAAGGTTAATGCGAAAGCGGATAAACTTTATGCTTTCCCGCTTTTTAACTTAAATGTCTGGTTAAGCGAAAGGAAGGAAACCTTCAGCCTCCTACCTTACGCCTTCAACCTCAGTTATAGTTCTTTAATAGAGATGTTTTTGTACCAAACTTCATCTCCGTGATCTTGTAAGGCAATTTTGCCGGTTTTAAAAGATCCCCAGTTTTCCCATGTTGCAAATTTGCTACCTGCAACAATCTTTTTCCAGTTATCATCCCAAAGGGTAGTTTTTACCACTTCAGCACCGTTTAAAATTAATGTTAATTTGCCCTTTTTGCTAATGATTTCTGCTTTATTCCATTCGCCAACAGCTTTAACAGGTTCTGATGAACTTTTTACCAGATCGTACAAATCGCCGGCACGGTGTTTAGTGATTTTTCCGTCTGGGTGGCCATCATTATCAATAACCTGCATTTCTAAACCTGTAGAATAGGTAGCATGGAATTTAGGTTCTTCGTGAACATAAAAAATTAAACCACTATTTGCTTTAGGAGCCACTTTCCACTCATATTTTAAATGGAAATTGCCGTATTCTTTATCGGTAACTAAATCGCCGCCACCATCTTTACCTTTGGTAGCTAAATCTAAATGCAGCGCGCCATCCTGAACCTGCCAGGCACTACCCACTGTAGTTTTATTATAAGTATGCCAACCCGTTGTTGTTTTACCATCAAAGAGTGGTTTAAAGCCCTTTTGAGCTTTAGATATTTGTGTTAAGCTTAACAAGATGCAAGCTGAAAGAAAGATTTTTTTCATGTTTTTTTAATTGTCGTCACTGCGAGGTACGAAGCAGTCTGAATGTTAGATAAAAGATAGATTAAACCTTTTGCCCGTTTTAGGATTGCTTCGTACCTCGCAATGACGAATATACTTATTAATTAAAGCGTTAAATTATTCCAGCCTTTACGATACTCGCGTTTTACAAACTGGTTTGCTTCGTCAAAATTGGTAACTTTCATATTGTCGTTATCCCAAAGCATTTTAGTGTACCTGCCTGGGTAAGTAATCTTACCGTTTACCGTTTTTTGGATATCGAAACTTCTGATTGCCAAATTCGCCATCAGTAAAGCTTCTGTTAGTGGACCAGCAATTTCGAAAGGCGAACTTACTTCTTGCTTGCCATAACCCGCAATTGCAGCTTCAACCCATTGTTTATAGTGCCCATTTGCGCCATCTGGTACGCGAGTGTATTTTGGTGCAACCTTAATGTCCTTGTTTTTACTTAAAGGCAATAATTTCGGGTTTGCGCTATAAGTTTCAGACATCATTTTACCTTTAGTTCCTATAAACAAGGTACCATTACCACCATCGCCAAAAGTTTCGTTTGCTTCTAATTCTTCAGGGCGTTCTGGTTGAATACCACCGTCCATCCAGTGTAAGGTAACATCACCTTTGGTTTTATTTGTTTTGGGGAATTTTAAGGTAACATGACTTGATGGAGGACAGCTTTCAGGGAAATAACCGCGTTTAAATTCATCTACATAAACAGAGCCTACACTTGCCTCTACTTCTTTTGCATATTTTAAATTTAATACGCTAAATGGAGCTTCGATTAAATGACAGCCCATATCGCCCAAGGCACCAGTGCCATAATCCCACCAGCCACGCCAGTTAAAAGGAACCAATTTATCTATAAAATCTTTTTCAGGTGCAGTACCTAACCATAAGTTCCAATCTAATTCTGCCGGGATTTCGGCTTTTTTTGTAGGGCGAGGAATGCCTTGCGGCCAAACTGGTCTATCAGTCCATGCGTAAACAGTATGTACATCGCCAATTAAACCAGCTTCATACCATTCTTTCATTTGGCGGGGACCATCGTTAGATGCACCTTGATTTCCCATTTGGGTTACCACCTTATATTTTTTTGCTGCTGCGGTTAGAATACGCGCCTCATAAATATCATGTGTTAAAGGCTTTTGCACATAAACGTGTTTGCCCAATTGCATAGCTGCTAAAGCCTGGATGGCATGGTTATGATCAGGAGTAGAAACAGACACTGCATCGAAATTTTTATGTTCCTTATCTAACATTTCGCGCCAATCTTTATAGTATTTTGCTTTAGGGAAAGCTTTAACACTATTTGCTGCACGGCGATCGTCTACATCGCATAAAAAAGCAATGTCTGCTTTTCCGCTTTTGTAAAACATACTTAAATCGCTTTGGCCTTTTCCGCCAACACCAATGCCGGCAACCAATAACCTATCGCTTGGTGCTAAATAACCAGGTCCACCTAAAACGTGGCGGGGCACGATCATAAATGCAGCAGCGGCAATAGCTGTGGTCTTAATAAAATCACGGCGGTTACTCGTGTTTTTATTTTCTTGCTCTGTTTTCATATAGTAAATCGATTTGCTAACTGGGTTCGATTATTTTTTCTTTAAAGATAATATATACTTTACCATTAATTTTGCATCATCTTTTTTAAGTGTAGCGTGAGCGGTCATCGGCATATTGCCCCAAACTCCGGTTCCACCTTTAATAATCTTATCAGCTAACATGTTGATGTTTTTCTCGGTAGCCGGATATTTTTTTGCAATTTCCACATATGCAGGGCCAATAATTTTGTTGGTCTTGTTGTGACAACCTAGGCAGTCTGATTTGTTGATCAGTTTTTCTCCTGGATTTGATTGAAGGGCAGCGTGATTGGCAACTGTTGCCGTTGCAACTACCGTTTTCTCTCTCGTTAAATCTGCTTTTGAAAACGACGCCATAAAAATGACTACAGCGCCTAAAATTAAAAATGTTTTTTTCATTTGTTGTGTGTGTGTTGTTATTGTTATAATCCTAATATTCTTTTATTGAAAGCGCTATCACTACCCGATGCTGCAAAATCGTCGAATGCTTTATCGGTTACATTAATGATATTCTTTTTTATAAATTCTGCACCTTCACGGGCACCATCTTGCTGGTTTTTGATACAGCATTCCCATTCCATAACGGCCCAACCTTTAAAATCATATTGTGCCAATTTACTAAAAATGGTTTTAAAGTCAACCTGTCCATCACCTGGTGAGCGGTAACGACCAGCACGGTTTGCCCAACTCTGGTATCCACCAAAAGTACCTTGTTTGCCTGTAGGGTTAAATTCTGCATCTTTAACGTGGAATGCTTTAATGCGTTCATGGTAAAAATCGATGTATTGAATGTAATCCAATTGTTGCAGTACAAAGTGTGATGGATCATACAATAAGCATGCCCGAGGATGATTATTTACTGCAGCGAGGAACATTTCGTATGTTTCGCCATCAAATAAATCTTCGCCTGGGTGTATTTCGTAGCAAACATCAACGCCACATTGGTCGAATTCGTTTAAGATGGGGGTCCAGCGTTTTGCCAATTCTGCAAAACCTTCTTCAACCAATCCGGCTGGGCGTTGTGGCCAGGGGTGGAAATATTGCCACAATAATGAACCACTAAATGTAGCATGTGCATTTAAACCTAAGTTTTGAGAGGCTTTAGCAGCATATTTCATTTGTTGCACAGCCCATTCTGTTCTTGCTTTTGGGTTTTTGTGTACTTCTTTTGGTGCAAAGGCATCAAAGAGATCGTCGTAAGCAGGGTGTACCGCAACCAATTGACCTTGTAAGTGTGTAGAAAGTTCAGTAATTTCTAAACCATAAGAAGCGATTTTTCCTTTCAGTTCATCAGCATAGGTTTTGCTTTCAGCAGCCTTTTGAAGATCGATAAATCTTGTATCCAAGGTTGGCATCTGGATACCTTTAAAACCTAATCCCGCTGCCCATTTACAAATGCTGTCAAGAGAGTTAAATGGGGCTTCATCGCTTATAAATTGTGCTAAAAATACTGCTGGTCCTTTTATCGTTGTCATGCTTGATTGTTATAATTTATAATCTAACCACTTTTGATCTGATTGGCTAGAGGTCACTACGTTTTCTATAAACGCCATTCCTCTAATTCCATCTTCAGTACTTGGAAAGTCTAACATGGCAGCAGTAGGTTGTTCGTTATTCAACTTCGCATCTACTGTTAATGCAAAGTTTTTATAAATATTTGCAAATGCTTCTAAGTAACCTTCTGGGTGGCCGCCTGGCGTACGGGTATTGTGCTGAGCGAAACTACCCATATAACTATTGCCTGTTCTGTAAATCTGAGCAGGTGCATTTAACCATTTTACAATTAAAGTATTAGGTTCCATTTGGTGCCATTCCATGCCACCTTTTTCGCCATAAACTTTAATTTTCAATGCATTTTCTTCTCCGGCTGCAATTTGCGATGCTACAAGAACACCGTTGGCACCATTATCGAATTTTAACAATACGTTTCCATCATCATCAATAGCTCTACCTGGAACAACAATGCTTAAGTCGGCACAGATTTTAGTGATTTTTAAACCAGAAATATATTCTGCTAAGTGTGCGGCATGTGTACCAATATCACCCATGCTTCCGCTTTTCCCAGTTTTAGATGGGTCAGTGCGCCAAGCAGCTTGTGCATTTCCTTCGCGTTCTGAAAGGGTGCTTAACCAGCCTTGAGGATATTCAACTATAATTTTTCTGATTGCACCCAAAGCACCTTCGCTAACCATTTGCTTGGCCTGTTTAACCATTGGGTAACCAGAGTATGTGTGCGTTAAACACAGTGTTAAACCCGTTTCTTCTACTTTCGCTTTAAGCTGTTTTGCTTCTTCTAAAGTTAAAGTCATTGGTTTTTCAATCACCACGTTAAAACCTTTATCAAGAGCCATCATTGCAGGAGCAAAGTGGGCAAAGTTTGGGGTAACGATAGTTACAAAGTCGATTCTTTCATCTGCTGGCAATTCACTTTCCTTGGTCAGCATTTCTTCGTAATTGGTGTAAATTCTGTTATCTGGAAGAAAAAGGAGTTTTCCAGATTCGTAGCCAATTTCAGGATTTACACTTAAAGCTCCGGCAGATAATTCAATAAGGCCATCCATATTGGCAGCCAAACGGTGTACGGCACCGATAAAAGCGTCTTTTCCACCGCCTATCATGCCCATTCTTAATTTTCTTTTCATTTTTGTAAAAGGCGTGAGGTGTAAGGTGTAAGGCTTAGGGCGATTTCCCTTATACCTTAAACCCTACACCTTTTACCTTGTCTAGATGTTCTTTTTCTTTAATTCTTTTACAGCGTAATCGCAAGCACGGGCAGTTAAAGCCATAAACGTCAACGATGGGTTTTGGCAAGCAATTGATGGCATACAAGATCCATCAGTTACGAAAACGTTATTTACTTCGTGCATCTGGTTCCATTTGTTCAGTACCGAAGTTTTTGGATCGTTACCCATTCTTGCCGTTCCTTGTTCATGGATGGCCATGCCTGGATAACAGCCATTGTCAAATGTTTTGATGTTTTTCAAGCCTGCTTTTTCTAACATTTCGGCAGCATCGTTCATCATATCCACACGCATTTTTTTCTCATTTTCTTTGTATTCGCAATCAATTGCCAATACAGGCTGTCCCCATTTATCTTTTTTGGTTTTATCTATGTAAACCTTGTTTTCATAATAAGGTAACATTTCTCCAAAACCGCCTAATCCCATGGTCCATTTTCCTGGGGTAGTCATTTTTTGTTTCAGATCTGCACCAAATGATAACTCGGCAACATCATTTTGCCAATTGCTTCTGCTTGCGCCGCCCTGATAACCGAAACCACGCAAATAATCGCGTTTATCGTTGCCGATGTTTTGATATCTTGGTACGTAAATTCCGTTTGCACGACGACCATAAGTATATTTATCTTCAAAGCCCTCTGCTTCTCCATTTGCTCCACAACGGAAATGATGATCCATTAGGTTATGGCCTAGCTGACCACTTCCATTACCCAATCCATTTGGATGAGCCTCAGAAGTTGAGTTTAATAAAACGAAAGTTGAGCCTAAAGTTGAACCGTTTACAAAAACGATTTTAGCATAAAATTCCATCGTTTTGTTGGTTTCAGCATCAATTACCATTACACCTTTTGCTTTTTTGGTGTCTTTATCGTAAATGATATGATTTACGATTGAGTATGGTCTAACCGTTAATCTTTTTGTTGCCATCGCCGCAGGTAGGGTAGAAGACTGCGTACTGAAATAAGCGCCAAAAGGACAACCGCGGCTACATAAGTTCCTGTACTGGCAATTGCCACGGCCTTTATGTGGAACAGTAAGATTGGCAACACGGCCAATCATAATGATACGTTCTTTTTTATAATGCTCTTCAACGCGGGCCTTTACCGATTTTTCTACAATGTTTAAATCCATTGGGGGTAGAAATTCACCATCTGGACAGGTTGGCCAATTTTCTTTTGAACCACTAATTCCAGCAAATCGTTCTGCATAATCATACCAAGGAGAAAGTTCGGCGTACCGAATTGGCCAATCATTTCCATGGCCATCCTTTTTGTTATCCTCAAAGTTATGATCGCTAAAACGATAACTTTGGCGACCCCACATTAAAGATTTACCACCAACGTGGAAACCGCGGTACCAATCAAAACGTTTATCTTCGGTATATGGACATTCTAAATCGTTTACCCACCATTTTTCGTTTGCTTCCTGGTATGGGTAATCTCTTTTTTGTACGGGGTGGGTACGTTTTTGCTCTTCGGTAAGTTTTCCGGCATGTTTAAAATCCCAAGGATTTTTCATTGCGGTTTCGTAACCGGTAATGTGCTCAATGTTCATTCCCCTTTCGAGCATCAACACGCGTAAACCCTTCTCGGTAAGTTCTTTTGCAGCCCAGCCGCCACTAATCCCCGATCCTATAACAATAGCATCGTAAGTATTTTCTGCTTTTAAATTTGTATTTAAATTCATGATGTTTTGTAGTTGTGGTTAGAAATTAGGTTGCCCAAGATTTTTGACCTGGTTTTAATGGCGCATTGCCATCATATCGGCCCGGAATAAGCACATATTCACGTGCTTTAGTGCAACCAATTTCTGAAGAATAATAACCGAGTAAGGTTAAATCTCTTGCGGTGATAAAAAAGTAAGCTAAATCTTTGTTTTCTTCCGATTTGCTTTCTTTTTGTGCAAGCGCGATGGCCCTTAAATCGATCATTAATTTTTTACGGTCGGCTGGTGTTAAAGTGACATAACTTTTTCCAAAATCTTTCATTGATTTAGTCTGAAGATCTTTAAATCCCTGCGCAAATGAGGTTTGCATGGTGGCAGGGTAACAATCTTTCATCATCATCGGGATAAACTTCCCTAAGCCTGCAGCTTTGGCTCCTGCAGATGATTTGGTAGTTGGTACAATAATATCAGCAAATTCAGCAAAAATCTTTTCGTCTTCTAGCGAATAGAGGACGAAGTTTTTTTCGTTTTCGGGGAGCGTAAAACTTTCAAATAAAACGCCCATTGTACTTGCTGAGATTGCTCCTCCCAGCAAAAATGCAACGTTTTTGAGTGCTTCTCTTCTGTGCATCGTCTTTATGATTTTATATATTGGTTATATATGTGTTGAATTAGTAATATTAGAAAAAATATAACGGAAAGATTAAGTTTTTACAGTTAAATTATTGATACGCAACGCGATTGTTACTCCGAATAATTATTCTAAATAAGTATGTTTTTATTGCTCTATTGCTGTTCTGATTAGGTTTTTGTATCGATTTAACTTGGTGTAAAAAGTACATTTAGTGTAGGTGAGTGTATTATTTACTAATAAATTCCGAAACGCACATTTTTTAAGGAGAAAATCGGCCTATAGCAGATTTTTTTTGAAGTAATTATAGCTTTTGGTTATACACTTTTAAAGTGTTTAACTCAGCATATTTAAATGGCTAAAATTAAGGGCTTATATCTGGAGAAATTGAAGGTTGAAAGTTTTAGGATTATAGATTTGAGTTAACATGATTTAATAATTATGTTGATAATAACAACTGAAGTTATACACTAAGTATAAATATTTTATTGCCTTTTATCTCATTTTTTTACCTTTGCTCAATCTCAAAAAAATTATGCAAGAAAAAATTGTTGTTTTAGGCTCTAACGGGCAAATTGGTACCGAGTTGGTAACCATGTTACGTAAAATATATGGCGATGATCATGTTGTTGCATGCGATATCCGCAGGCCAGATTATGATATCAAAAACTCTGCACCGTTTGAATTTGTGAATGTGCTGGATAAAGAAATGATCAATGGCATATTCCATAAATACAAACCAACACAGGTTTACCTTTTAGCGGCTTTATTATCGGCTACAGGAGAGCAAAATCCAAAATTGGCCTGGGATTTAAATATGAACGGCTTATTGAATGTTTTAGATTTAGCTTTAGAATATAAAACAGCAAAAGTATATTGGCCAAGTTCTATCGCTGTATTTGGTCCAAATTCGCCAAAAGATAATACCTCACAATATTGTGTAATGGATCCGAATACGGTTTACGGCATTAGTAAACTGGCAGGTGAGCGCTGGTGCGAATATTATAACCAAAAATACGGATTGGATGTGCGGAGTATCCGTTATCCAGGATTAATCAGCTGGAAAGCTGCTCCGGGTGGTGGTACAACAGATTATGCGATCCACATTTTTCACGATGCGTTGAAAAAAGGCAGTTACCAGAGTTTCTTAAATGCAGAAACGGAGTTGCCAATGATGTATATGGACGATGCTATCCGTGGAACCATTGAACTAATGGATGCACCAGCTGATCAGATTTCGGTGCGTAGCAGTTATAATTTTGGCGGGGTAAGTTTTACACCAGAGGTTTTAGCCGCCGAAATCAGAAAACATATTCCAGATTTTACATTAACTTACGCCGCTAACGATCCTCGTCAGCAAATTGCAAATAGCTGGCCACGTTCTATCGACGATAACTATGCTGCAAAAGATTGGGGATGGAAACCAGAGTTCGATTTATCGAAACTGACAGCAGATATGTTAAATAATTTAAAAAAATAATATAAAGGTAGAGGGTTTGAAGGTTGAAGGCATAAGCTCTCATATCTCAAATCTTATATCTCAATACTCGAAAAATGGGAAGAGCATTCGAATTTAGAAAAGAGAGAAAATTTAAGCGTTGGGCCAAAATGGCGGTCCAGTTCACGCGTATTGGTAAAGATATTGTAATGGCAGTGAAGGAATCCGGACCTCATCCAGAAACTAACTCGCGTTTACGTACGGCTATGCAAAATGCAAAAGCGGTAAATATGCCAAAAGATAGGGTAGAGGCAGCAATTAAACGTGCTTCTGATAAATCGATGGCCAACTACGAAGAAATTGTATACGAAGGTTATGCGCCACACGGTGTTGCCGTTTTAATTGAAACAGCTACTGATAATACCAACCGTACCGTAGCAAACGTTCGTAGTTATTTTAACAAAACTGATGGTTCTTTGGGTAAAACCGGATCGTTAGACTTTGTTTTTAACCGTAAATCAATTTTTCGTTTTGCAGCTACCGAAGGCTTGGATCTTGAAGAATTGGAATTCGAATTAATCGATGCTGGTTTAGAGGAACTTTATGTAGAGGCTGATGAAGAAGGAAATGATATAGCCGTTGCACAGGGTGCTTTTGAAAACTTTGGTTCTTTACAGAAAGCACTGGAAGAAAAAGGCATTGAATTAAAAAGCTCGAAGTTAGAGCGCATTGCTTTATCTCACCACGAGGTTACTGAAGAGCAGGCTGCTGATGTTTTGAAATTGATCGACAAATTAGAGGAAGATGATGATGTGCAGGCGGTTTACCATAATATGGCTGAGTAATAGCAATTGAATAATTTACAAGGGCTTAAAGATTTTTCTTTAAGCCCTTTTTTGTAATTTTTGTTTTTTTGAAGAGCAAGACCACTGCGTTTCTGTTACAGCAGTCCCGCCATCACTTCAAGTCCTCGGCATCGTTCCTCAACCTGCGGGCTTTCCATTTTGTCGGGTCTAGGTTAATAAATAGGTTAACCCGGGTAAGTTAAACCTGACAAAAGCGAGCATCCCGACGTAAAGTCGGGATAAAGTGGACGGCAGGGCTTTCGGAGCGGATAGGATACCGAATCCTGCTTTTCTAATTCTTTTATCTCTGATCGTCACCCTGATCCGATAGCTATCGGATTTATTTCAGGGTCTTGCAAGATAGATACTGAAACAAAGTTCAGTATGACGGACCGTTCTATTATTTCTTATGCGAAAACAGCCACGATAATAATTCTGGTTCTGCAAATGCACTATCCCAGCTATTGTGGTTTGCATTTGGATACAGGGTAAATTTTACTTCATCGCCAACAGTTTTCAAACGTTCGGCAATGGCAATCGAAAATACAGGATCAACAACATCATCTTTTGCACCATGAAAAATCCAAAGGGGTATTTTTTGATATTTTTTAATGTTGTTGGTATTGTCTCCACCACAGATGGCAATAGCTGCGGCAAATTTACGGCGCTCTCTTCTTAGCAGTTCGTAAGTGCCCATTGCACCCATAGATAAACCGCCTACATACACCTGTTCTTTATTAACGTAAGGTTTATTAAGGAAGTTTTTAACCATTCCCTGCAAGGCGTGCATAATTTTGGTTGGTTTACCGCCCTCAACAAAACTTATTCTCCTTTTGCCTTTGGCATCTTTTTCAAAGTTTGCATTCGCCCAAAAATCGTTTGATGGGCATTGTGGAAAAACAACAATAGCAGGGAAATTTTTGCGTAAATCATTCTTTAAAAACAATTTTCCACCATGCACCAGTTGGCTAGCGTTATCATTACCTCTTTCGCCGCTTCCATGGAGGAAGAAGATGATCGGGTATTTTTGGTCGGGATTAAAATTCTCAGGAAATAAAATCCTATAGTAAATAGAATCCTTTCCTTTTATAAAGCTTCCCCTGTCGTATTTTTTTAAGTCTTGAGCGTTTAAAAAGAGTACAGAAAAAAGAATGCAGATAGTTAGAATAATCTTCTTCATTTAACAAAAATAGAAAACCCTGGCTATTTTACAATAGCTCAGGGTTCATAACCAAACCTAATTGTCTTTATTTCAGCGTAAAAGATGCTTCTTTTACGTCGCGTGAATTTGTACCAATAAATACTTTGAAATCGCCGGGTTCTGCTACGAATTTTAGATCAGCATTGTAAAATTTAAGATCGTTTTCAGAAATATTAAAAGTGACGGTTTTACTTTCTCCAGCTTTTAAATTCACTTTTTGAAAGCCTTTTAGCTCTTTAACCGGGCGGGTAATGCTTCCAACAAGATCTTGAATGTATAATTGAACAACCTCTTTGCCCTCATATTTGCCTGTATTGCTTAAAGTAACCGATGCTGTGATCGATTTCCCTTTGGTTAATGCATTTGAACTCAGTTTAACATCACTATAATTAAATGATGTATAGCTTAAGCCAAAACCAAATGGATATAATGGATCGTTGCTTACGTCTAAATAGTTGGAACGGAATTTTTCGAACCATTTACCTTCTGCCAAGGGGCGGCCAGTATTTTTATGTGCATAATACAATGGTACCTGACCCACGTTTTGTGGGAAAGTTGCACTCAATTTACCCGAAGGATTAACATCGCCAAAAAGCACATCGGCAATTGCATTTCCTGCTTCACTACCGGGAAACCAAACATTTAAAATGGCGGGGATATTTTCCTGTTCCCAATTCAATGCCAACGGGCGGCCTGTAAATAACACCAATACTATTGGCTTGCCAGTTTTAGCTAAAGCTTTTAACAGGTTTTTCTGTGTCTCGGGAATCTGGATATCGGTTACACTGCTGCTTTCGCCTGTAAACTCAGACCCCTCGCCGATGGTAGCCACAATAACATCCGATTTTTTAGCAACTTCTAAAGCTTCTTTAATCATTTCGGCCTCAGTTCGTGGGTCGCGTTTGTATGTCGGGTTGTGGATGTTTACATAACGGTGTTCCATGGTAGAATCAGCGAGAAAATTGGCACCACGTGCGGTTAAAATCTTCGCTTTATCACCCAGTACATTTTTTAAACCCTGAAGCACGGTTACCGATTTATCAAATAGGGCAGCAACACTCCAGGTGCCGTACATGTTGGCCGTATTATCGGCCAATGGACCAATTAAACCAATTGTACCTGATTTTTTTAACGGAAGTACATTGTTGTTGTTTTTCAATAGCACAAAACTTTCAGCAGCAATTTCGCGTGCAACCTGGCGGTTAGCCGGACTAAAAACCTCTTTTTCTGCTCTTTCTGCGTTACAGAATTTATAGGGGTCAGTAAATAAACCCAGTTTGTATTTGGCCTGAAGTACTAATCGGCAAGCCCTGTCTATCTGTGCTATGCCAACTTTTTTCTCGGCCAATGATTTTTTTAAAGTGCCTAAAAAGCCTTCGCCCACCATATCCATATCGATACCAGCATTTAAAGCCAGGGCAGAAACAGTTTGTAGATCGCCCATACCGTGTGCAATCATTTCAGGAATACCTGTGTAATCGGTTACCACAAAACCTTTAAAGCCCCACTGTTTGCGTAAAACATCAGTCATTAACCATTTACTTCCAGTTGCGGGAATGCCATCAACCTCGTTAAAAGAAGCCATTATGCTGGCTGCACCAGCATCAACTGCGGCTTTGTATGGTGGGAAATATTCGTTGTACATGCGCACTTTGCTCATATCGGTAGTATTATAGTCTCTACCGGCTTCGGCAGCGCCATAAAGGGCATAGTGTTTTACACAGGCTAAAATTTCGTTATTGGCCTGAAGTTTACCTTGATAGCCTTTTACCATAGCTGCGGCGATCTGCGAACCTAAATAAGCATCCTCTCCACTTCCCTCAGAGATGCGGCCCCAACGCGGATCTCTTGAAATATCAACCATAGGAGAGAAAGTCCAGTTAATGCCACTCGCACTGGCTTCTATTGCAGCAACCCTTGCCGATTTTTGTACAGTATTCATGTCCCATACACAACTCATCCCTAAAGGAATGGGGAAAACGGTGTTGTATCCGTGGATCACATCCATTCCAAAAAGCAAAGGAATTTTCATTCTACTGTTTTCTACTGCAATCTTTTGAACCGCTTTTATCTTATCTACTCCTTTAATGTTAAATAAACCACCAACCTGTCCGTCTTTAATTTTTTTAGAAATGTCGCTGCTATTGGCCTGTCCGGTGGTGATATCGCCAGAACTTGGCAAATTCAGTTGACCAATTTTTTCATCAACGGTCATTTTCGCCATGAGCTTGCTGATGAAGGTATTCATCTTCACATCTTCTGCCGAAACAGGTTTTTTGGTTTGTGCTGATCCGTTCAGTACAAGCAGGGTTAAAAAAACAACCAGGATATTCGCTCTCTTCATTATATGTGTTTTATTTTTTTTTATTATTCAACTTTCTTCACTTCGGTTTTTACCGATACCCCATTCTCATTTATCGCTTCAATAGCAAAATAGTATGCTTTTTGGCTGTCCATTGCTTTGAACCAATACTCGTTAAAATCGTGGATCATGATGCAGTTGTATAGCTTATCTGGCGCTGTACCATAGTAAAGATTATAGGCAAATGCATTATCAACGGGTTCCCATTTGATGTAAGCGCTGCGTTTATCTTTTTCTGTTCTCAGTACAATCAAGTTTTTAACTTTTGTTGGTTTTTCTCCGTTTCCATTACCGAAAACACGTAAGCCGCTAATAGCGAATTTCCCTGTAGGCATGTGGATGTTTACCATTTTGATGAATCTTGTTTTAACTGGCTTTTGGAGTTCGATGTAGTCATGCGGAACATCGGTTTTGTTCTGGCTTTTATCAACCAGGCTAGTCCACTTTTTTCCATCGGTTGAGGATAGAACTTTGTACTGATGATAAATCCCGGTCTGTTTACCTATAAATTCGGCATCCTGATCGGCATAGTTAATCTGGATGGCGTTCACTGTTGCGAGGCTACCCAGATCGGTCTGGATCCATTCGCCATTATTTGCGGTTTTGGCACTCCAATAGGTTTTAATACTTTCATCAACGGCATTGTTTGCATTAAAGCTTCCTAATGTAGAAGAAACAGTTACTGGTTTTTTATAGTTGATGAGCATCCAGCCTGGGCCAGCCGGAGCACCTTCTTTTCTTTCGGAAGGTAAATAGAGTGGGTAATCGCCAAAGGCGGTATTCGTCCACATCACATCGTTCTTATCAAAACCAGTTGGCCAGATACCCATTCTGCGCTCCCAGGTATTTTTTACACAAATAATGCTGGTAGAAATGTGCCAGTAATTTTTACTGTTATCCTGAAACGTTGCGCCATGCCCTGCACCCCGCGAAAATCCACCGCCTTTATAGCTTAAAGGGTCAGATTGTGGGGTAGACGGACTATCGTAAAATAAAGGTTTGGTTCCAACCACCACTCCATCAGAGTAACCGCTAAATTCGGTTCCCGGTGCTCCATATTGAAAGTAATATTTGCCATTGTGTTTGGTCATCCATGCGCCTTCGGAAAAAGGATCGAGAAAAGTATCGTCCATGTATTCACCAAAACGCTGCCAGCCATATCGCCAGCTTTGAAGCAAATACATTGGTGTGCGGGTGCCTTTAGGCTGAAAAGTTTTACGATCTAATTCTACGCCGTACATAGGGTAGTTATTGCTACTTCCGTTGTACATGTAAAATTTGCCATCGTCATCGGTAAAAAAGGACGGATCCCAGCCACCAATTTCTAGGGAATCGACCAGTGGAAACCATTTGTTCCCTTTGGGGTCGGTACTTCCCCACAACGTAAAGTTTTTAGTATAGGTACTTCCAAAAACCACCATGGTATCGCCAACAATGCCTACGCCTGGTGCACATAATTCATCTTTTGTTTTGTTCCATGGGCGAAGAAATTTTCTTTCGTGGAATTTCCAGTTCAGCATATCAGCACTATGCCAATAACCCCACTGGTTCGTACTAAAAAGATAGAAATCTCCCTTATAATTTACAATCACCGGATCGGCAGTTGCGCGGTGTTTACCCCATTCGGTAAAAGATTCGAAGGGTGTATATCCATAATCAACATTAATTGGGTTGCAATAGGTTTTTTGTTTCTGTGCCAATGCAGAAACCGTACAGACCAAAAATATTATTGTAATTAGCCTTCTCATTTTATTTTTTTAAAGCTGGATAATCGAAGCCTAATTTGTTTAACCCGCTCTGAACATCTTTATTCCTCATAAATAGTTCCCAGAGTAACCCTGAACGGTAATTTTCGATCATTACTACTATTGGTCCCTGGTCGATCCCCAGATATCTTTTTGGATACCAGTTGTCCTGCTCTGAAAAGGCATCATAAAAGCCATATTTGCCCCACACTTTATCGCCTAGGTTTTCGTAAAGGTGTCTGATTACCTTCATCGATTCTTTTGGGGTGTATGGGATAGATGATATGGCAGCAGTAGGAGAGATTACACCAAAATCTTCCTGAGGATTATGTGCTGCATAACCTTTTACCGAATAACTAGCCGTTAAGCCCCAATTATTTTCGCCATAGCCTTTAAATTTCTTTGGGTTGGCTACACAGTAATCGTGTATGGCCAATGTTTGATTTACATTGTTTTCCCAATAATCTGCATAGCGGTCTTTTAAGCCTTTCGGGTTTAAGCCTAAATAGGAATAGTGTGCCCAGAATAATGGCCCTACTGAATTTTTCTGACCCTGATAATCAAGTGAAAAAGAATGTCCGTAAAATTTGAAATTGGTTTTAATTTCACCATTTCTGGCCCAACCTTCGTGGTATACCTCGGCAGGAACACCATGTGTAGGGGATGAAGCTGCCATTACGTACATGATTAAACATTCGTTATAACCTTTTACAGGAAAGTTCATTTCCCATTTGTATTCTGGCGACCAATGCCAGTACAATACATTTTGTCCGTTACGGTACCAATTAAAATCGATACCCTTCCAAAGTTCATCTGCTTTTTTTGCCAATGCTTTTTCTGGTTCGGTTCCATTTTTATAATATTCGTTGATGCAGATTAAAGCCTGCGCAACAAAAGAAGTTTCTACAAGATCACCTCCATTATCTTTTTGCCCAAACGGACGTACTTTAGCTGTTTCACCATTTATCCAATGCGGCCAAGCCCCATGAAAGCGATCTGCTTTAGTTAAAAAATCCAGTATTTTATTTAATCTGTCTAATCCGTCATTTTTCGTTACATAACCTCTATCAATCCCACTTAAAATAGCCATTAATCCAAATCCTGTAGCTCCTGTAGCCACAGTGTTCTTATCATTTTCAGGATATACATTATCCACATGGAAACGCTCCCTGCCTGCACCGGATGTTGGTTCGGCACCATCCCAAAAATATTGGAAGGTTTGTTTTTGAACCAGATCTAATAGTTCTATGTCTGATAAGTTTTTTTTAATGGATAAATCAGGACTATAAGCTGTATTTTTATTTTTTGTGCAAGCACCAACAAACAAAAAGGAGCAGAGAATGGCTATCAGTAAATACGTAATTTTCTTTGGGTCTGTTTTCAGCATAGTATAGAATAAAGGAAAGAAGGCTGCCAGAGTTAACTGACAACCTTTATCAAAATGATATAATTTTAGTAGCCAGGGTTTTGTTTTAACAGGTTGCCACTTAGTTCAATTTCGTTCTGAGGAATTGGCCAAACTTCATTTTTATTTGCTTTCCAGCCTTTAACACCAAAAACTGCTGCGCCTCTTCCTTGACGGATCACATCAAAGTAACGGTCGTTTTCCATAGCAAGTTCTACTTGTCTTTCTTTCCAGATTGCAGTGCGTAAAGCGGTTTTTTCAGTAATGGTAACATCCGGAAGAATGGCATTATTCCCACCTCTTGCGCGTTTACGGACTCTGTTAAGCGAAGTTAATGCCTGGGAAGCATTCCCCTGCTCATTAGCAGCTTCTGCATTCATTAAAAGAACATCTGCAAATCTTAATACCCTGAAATTTTGTTGTGCACCCTCATTAAATCCTGATACACGCAATGCAAAAGGCACATAAGATTTTTGATTGTATCTTTCATTTGGTACAGTAGTAGGAATTAAATCGCCCTGTGGAGTGGTTTCACCTTTAAATAATATTGTAGCATCCTTACGTGGGTCTCCTGTCTCAAAAGCATTAGCTAATGCCTCTGATGGTGTGTTAAAACCCCAGCCCATAATCCCAGCTACACCTTGAACCTGGCTGTACTGCGAATTTGAAGCATCTCCATTTCCAGGAACTAATTCTGCCTGTACCTCAAATAACGATTCAATGTTATTTTCATTCTGAGTTCTAAAACCTTTTTCGAAGTCAGGGAATAAATCATATCCCATAGTCATTACCTGATTGGTTAATGAAAGTACATCGCTCCATTTGTTTTGATACATAGCTACTTTAGCATGCAGCCCAATTGCCGCACCTTTAGTTGCTCTGCCTAAATCTGCGGCACCATACGATTGAGGTAAAGCTGCTGCGGCTTCATTTAGATCTTTTTCTATTTGGGCATAAACTGCAGCTTTATCTGATTGTGGCAGATTGTATTCGCTATTGTCTTTAGGTACATGTAACCTTAATACCACGTTGCCATAGGCACGAACCAATCTGAAATAAGAATATGCTCTTATAAATTTAGCTTCTGCCAGATATCTGTTTCTCAACGTCTCATCCATGGTAATATTTGGAATATTATCAAGAACCTGGTTGCAAAGATTTATATTCTGGTATTGGCCAGTCCAAAAATCCTGCAACGACCCATGAGTAGCAGTTACAGTAAATTGATCGTAAAGATTAAAGAAAGTAGCATCGGTAGGTGTACTTCCTTTGTCTGCCTCATCAGAACCAGTGCTTTCGATAACAATTGTATTAAAAGCAACGTTGTTCCAGCTGCGTAAGTTGGCATAAATGGCATTTACACCTTTTAAAGCATCTTCAGGAGTTTTCCAAAAGGTTACTGATGGCTGCTGTGCCTGAGGCGGAACATTTAGAAAATCTTTTTTGCATGATGCAGTTAAAAGTACTGCACTAAATGCAGCTGCAGCAAAAAATGATTGTGTATTTATATATTTTTTCATTTTAAGTCGATTAGAAAGTTACGTTAACTCCAAAGTTATAAGTAGCAAACAATGGATACACATTGGTATCAATACCTGCGTTGGTTGGTGTTCCACCTACCTCTGGACTAAATCCTTTGTATCCAAAAATGTTAACTGCATTTTGCGCGTTTAAGAATACTCTCAATCTTTGCATTTTCCATTTATTAACAATTGCAATAGGCAAGCTGTAACCAAGTTGAATATTTCTTAATCTGATATAATCGCCCTTTTCTACGTAGAAAGAATTTGGTGCATTGTTAAGCCCACCCGCTAAATCTGCCGAAGGATAGGTATTTGAAGTTCCGGGTCCAGTCCAGCGGTGATCAAAGAAATCTTTAGTGAAGTTTTCATTACCAAATCTACTGCTCAGGTTTGCATTAAATACATCTACATCAGCAACACCTTGTATATCTACTGTTAGATCGAAGTTCTTGTAAGCGAAGTTTGTATTTAATCCATAGGTGAATTTAGGGTTAGGATTCCCAAGAACAACTCTGTCTCTTAAATCGATAGTTCCATCGCCATTGATGTCGGCGTATTTAAAATCGCCCTTTTTAAACCCAGGCCATGCCGCGGCCTCTGCGTCGGTTTGGAATATACCGGCAACCTGGTAACCATAGAATTCTCCAATAGCTCTATTGTTAACTGTTCTTGTAGAAACATATCCACTAGTTAACCCCCCACCACCTTTGTAAATAGGGTTGGCGCCTGATGTAACGTTTAATACTTTGTTAACGTTTATTCCTAGGTTTCCACTGATTGAATAAGTTAATCCACCAGATGTTTTATCTGCCCATGTAGCTAAAAATTCAAAACCACGATTTTGGATATCTGCCTGATTCGCAATAAGAGAACTGTTTGCAGTTCCTAAACTTCCTAAAACCGGGATATCAAATATCGCTTGCTCTGTTTTTCTGTTATAATAGTCTAACTCAACATTTAATCTGTTTTTAAAGAAGCCCATTTCCAAACCGATGTCGGTTCCTGCACTTCTTTCCCAAAATAAAGTTGGTGGAACAATGCTTCTAATACTAGCACCTGTGTAAGGAATACCTCCAAAAATTGCGATTAGGGCTGCAGACTGATCTACAGTTTGTGTTGATGGATTAAAAGGAACCCCCGCGTTACCTACTTTACCCCAACTTCCCCTTAATTTTAAGTTACTAAAGATGTTTTGGTCTTTCATAAATTCTTCGTTGCTGATTACCCAGCCTGCTCCAATAGATGGGAAATTTCCCCAAACGTTATCAGAACCAAAGAATTGAGATGCGCCATCCCTTCTTATTGAGGCATTTAATAAATATTTATTTTTATAGCCATAATTAACCCTTGCAAAATACGATGAGAAGGTACTGAGTTCTCCTTTATCGATAATACTCCTGGCTGCAGCATCACCTAAAGCCAAATATAAATCTCCTTCAGAGGTGTAAGGTACATTTTGTGCATCAGCATTGATGGTATACATTTTATTTCGCTGAGCGGTTTGACCTGCTAAGATTGTTAAACTATGATCGCTCCATCGTTTATCAAAGGTTAAGGTATTCTCAACAAGCCAGTTTCTATTTTCTATCCGATCTATATCAAGTTTACTTATAGTGCTCAATTGAGTGTTCGTAGCTTTATATTTTGGTACATAACCTCTTACTTCTTCCTGTCCGAAATCTCCGCCAATACTGGTTTTGAAAGTGAAGTTTTTAAGGAATTTTAATTCTGCATACACATTACCATTAATTTTATATTTAGTGGTGTTTTGATTAAAGAAATCGAGTGTAGCTTGAGGATTCATATTGCTTCCATTTCCTAAATTAAAGGCATTTGGATCACCATAACTGCCATCTGTATTAAATACAGGTACAACTGGCGATGCCGCATACATAGCCCTGAAAATAGTTGTAGGAGCATCTTTTGATTTACTATAAGTCCCGGCAACATTATAACCGATTTTTAAAGGTTCAAAAATTTGGAAATCATTAGCCAACCTTACAGTGTAGCGCTTATAATTATTATTTTTAACAATCCCATCCTGATCAAGATAGCCCAAAGAGAAATTGTAGGTTGATTTTTCTGTTCCTCCGCTTATAGATAACTGATGATTTGTAACAGCTGCACTTCTTAGCACCTGATTGTACCAATCTGTTCCGGCACCTAAATTAGTATTAGCAAATAAAGGTGCAGCAGGTGGGATTTGAAGGCTGTAAGCTTCATTTACCGCAGTTGCATATTCACTTGCATTTGCCATTTCTACCTGATTAGTTACTGTTTGAATACCAACAGACCCATTATAATTAATTACTGCTGTTCCTTTTTTACCCTTTACAGTGGTTACCAGAACAACACCATTAGCGGCACGGATACCATAAATTGATTGTGAAGACGCATCTTTTAAAATGCTGATGTTCGCAATATCTGCCGGATTTAAAAAGTTAATGTCATCATACCAAACACCATCCACCACATACAGTGGCCCAGTTTTTCCATAGATAGTACTTGTACCACGGATCGTAATTTGAGGAGAGGAACCTGGCGTACCGTTATTTGTAATAGAAACACCAGCAACTTTTCCCTGTAATGCACTTACCGGGTTTACAGATGCTTGTTTAGATATGTCTTCCCCTTTTACCGTTCCAACTGATCCTGTTACATCAATTTTTCTTTGTGTACCGTAACCCACAACCACAACCTGCTCTAGTTGTTGTGTTGATGAAGCCATTGATACGTTAATAGTTGTTTGATTGTTTACAGCTTGTTCTTGAGCTGTATAGCCTACAAAGTTGAACACTAATGTAGCGTTAGCAGGCACGCTGATGGAGTAATTTCCATTGACATCTGTTTGTGCACCATTTTGTGTGCCTTTAATTAAAATAGTTACGCCTGGTAATGGAGTTTTATCACCTCCATCAATAACCTTACCTTTTACAGTAATGTTTTGCGCTAGTGCTACGTTAATTGTTAGCAAACAAAATGCAGCGAGAACAGAAATTCTTGTAAAGATTCTTTTCATGCTTTATTATAAATTTAGTTTAATTGTTAGTTAAATGTGAGGTTGTTTTTGCTGATGTGCAAGTGTTTTTACCTCTACATTAATACATCATCTTGCGCTTTGAGGTGTCTCACCTAAATAAACCAGATGCCATTTTAGCCTAAAAACGCATTTTTTTTAGATTTTAACATCATATTAACATACACACAAGTGTATTAATAACACTAAGTGTTTTGTGGGGTTTAGAAACTAGCTATGAGAGGTAATGATGTAGTGCCGATTTAGCAAGGTAGCAGAAAAAACCTCGAAAACCATTTTTATGCAAACGTTCCCGAGGCTCGCTTCAGCAATTTTTGATCGCTGGAATTTGATTATAGCGGTAAGATTAAAGCTCCATCAAAAACTCAGTTAAGTTCTTATCGTGAGGTACTTCGAGTTTTTTGCGCAGGCGGTATCGGCGTATTTCTACACCCCTTAAACTGATGTTTAACAGTGACGACATTTCTTTACTGCTCATGTTCATTCTGAGGTAAGCGCAGAGTTTTAAATCATTCGGAACAAGATCTGGATGTTGCGCTTTTAACTTTTTAAAGAAACTTTCGTGCGCCTCGTTAAAACTATTTTCAAATAAATGCCAGTCACGTTCATCGTTCATACCGTCATTGATTACTTTCTGGATTTTGCGCGTCTGATCATCAGAAAGCTTCTTCCCGTTTTCGTCTTTTAATTTGGTAATCTCATCACTCAGTTTTTGGAGTAGTTCGTTTTTATAAACAAGGGTCATGGCTGAATTGGCCAATTCCCTGTTTTTCGAGGCTAATTCGGCTTGTAATTTCTCAGTTTGGAGTTTGATGATGTGCTTTTCGTTGGTCTCAGTTTCCTGTCTTAATATCTCTTCCTGCTCAGCCTGTAAACGGTCGCTGATTTTTTGACTATCCCTGCGGAGTTTTCTTTCGTAAATTTTCTTGCCCAGAATCAATACCACTACAAATAAAATAGTATAGCACAAAATGGCCCAGTTGCTTAAATACCAAGGACGTAAAATGGTAAATGTGTAAACAGCTTCCTCACTTACAGAGCGGTCATCAGTTTTCGCCCTAACTTTAAAAACATAGTTACCTGCACTTAAATTAGTGAAATCTTTTTGTGTAGCATAAGTCCAATCAGACCATGCCCTTGAATAGCCTTCTAAATAAAACTGGTATTTAACCTTAGCTTGCCGGTAATAGGGCAGTGCATAGGAAATGCGGATGTTGTTACGGCTGTTTTGGATCTCCGTAGGATCCTCACCATTACCAGCTTCACTGATGAGCGAAAACTTATCAGTAATATCCTCTACTCGTCTGATCAATACTGCTGGAAGTTTTTGCTTCTGCGAGTTGAGCTTGGCCGTTGGGTTATAGATCACAAAGCCATCATCCACACTAATCAGGTAAATAGAATTGCTGATGCGGCTTATATTTTCATAATATTGCACCATCCTGCCGTCTAAAATGCTGAATTGATTCGAATCTATTTCTACCTTACCCGGTTCGCTAAAGTTAACCAGGGCTGTTTTACCGTGATTAATAAACCAATATTTCTTGTCACCCGCACTGATAATTTTATTGGAGGACTCGAAAGAACCGAGTTCTTTATTAAGCGCTTCGTACTTGGTAAATTTATTGCTCAATTCATCATAGGTGTAAAAACCTGCATCAGAAGAAAAAACAATTTTGTTTTCTAAGTTGAATATATTGATGTTGTAATTGCCCGGAAGCCCGTTCTTCTCATCGAAATACTTGGTGCTGATCACACTAGTGTAATTAGCGCTTAAGTTCAATTTAAAAAGACCTTTATAGGCATGTGCTACCCAGATATCTCCCTTATTATCTTGTTCTACATATCTGGATGGGGCATCAAAGCCTGCAATTTTGATAGCAAACTTTAATCCCGAAGACGGTGATTCTGTAAAAAGAGAAAGCCCGGTATAGGTGCCCTGAATAAGGTAATTTGGATTTGAATTTAGTTTTTTGATGGTCCAACCACCTGAAGATCTCGATAGCCAGTCAATTTTATCACCATTTACCTTAAAGGTACCGCTGTTATGACCACATATTAACTCATTATCGATAATGGCAAGATCCCATACCTGGCCTTGTGAGTTTGGGATTAACTGAAAATTAAAAGGTAGGAGGTTATCCGGCGACCATTGGCTATAAAACAACCCTTGATTGGTGCCCAGATAAATTTTATTATTGAAGATGATACTGGAATAAACGGTTCCAAATTGACCTGTTTTATCAAAATAGAAATATAAAGGTGAATTGAGTTCTATCCGGTCGATTCCGTTATCCAGTCCCGTCCAAAGATTTTGCTCATTATCGGCATATAAACTTAAAACGGTATTATTTTGTAAGCCACTAGATTTATTGATGCGTTGAACAACTTTTCCATTTTCATCAATAATAATCAAGCCATTAAGGATAGTGCCGTAAGCAAAATATTTACCCAATAAACTCACTCCATTGTTAAGCTGGTAGGTTTTAAGATAACTGTTAGCGGTTGTATTTAAAGGCGTAAAATCTTTCCCGTCATAGGTAAACAATCCATTTTTGCTTGTACCGATAATGAGGCCATTGGTTTTATAAGCAAGAATAGATAATATCCCCTCTTTGCCTAGCTTTTCGCTGTTTGGGATATAGACTAATTTGTCGCCAACAAGCTCGAATAAGCCTTTTTCAAGCACTTCGATAAAATATCTGTTATTTGCCTTATGAAGGAAAAGAAATGAAGATGGTGATTTTACTACCTCGATTTTGTTGTTTTTGTAGATAAAGATCTTCGAAAAAGATTGGAAGATTACCCGGTTTTGGTCTACGTAAATTTTCCAAACTTCATCATTGATTTTGATGCCTTCTGGTAATAGATTGGTAAGTGAACTGTAGCTTAGTTTGTTGTTCTTAATCGACCAAAAGCCAAACTCGCCAAAGCTGCCGGTGTAAATTCTTCCCTTATTGTCTGTAGCTACCGATCTCACAATCTGCCGGTTTGGCATCTGGTATTTCTGCCAGTAGCGGCCATCGAAAGTTAATAATCCTTCGGCGTTGCCAAAGTACATTACTCCATTTTTGTCTTTTGCTATGCTCCAGTTCTGGTTTCCTGATGAATAAACAGATTTTGGATAATTTTCTATATAGGGAACTCCTATGCTTTTAATTTCTGATGCATAGGTGTTTGTAGCGAAGCAGAATAGTAGTATTAGAAGCCTTAAGTAGTTTAGCATAAAATGGTAACTGGGTATACCCATTATTACACAAAGTAAATGAAAAATTGTTTAATAAGGTGGTAATAGCTAATGATTGAGATCTTCTGGTTAATAGTCAATGGTCCATAGCTAATGGCGTAGTTCATGGCTATTTGCCATTTCCTGTAAATATTGACTTAACGTCACAATGAATTTTTTAACTTAGAAATCATCTTACAAAGTTGTTCGTATTCAGCATAAAGTCTTTTAAACTCAGCCTCTGTAATATAATCTCTGGAGAAAGCCATAAATAGGCAACTTACCACCTCCAATCCAGAGCGGACAGAATAAGTTAAGAATCTTGAAAATTCAGGTTTTGATTGTCCCATGCAACCTTCGGCAATATTAAGGTTTACTGAATCAGCAGCTTTCTTAATTTGATTAGCTAAACTGAAAAGTTCTATCCTAGGAAAACTTTTTGCTATAATATCTATTTCGTTGCTGAGTTTTAATGAAACCTGCCAAACCTTTAATTCTTCAAATTTGAAAGCCATAATGTTAAATTTGAAATAAATATAATTATCTCTCTCAACATTATGGTCTTTGATTTTGTCGTTATTAACTCTTTGACTATTAGCTAATAGACTGTGAACTATGGCTATTGACCATTAAACTATTAACCATCAGCCAATAGACAATAAGCAAAGTTTAACTTTTCACAGCAACAGGCTGCGGAACTTTTACATAATAACCTGAGCCATCGTAAGGACGTTTGCGTGGGTTAGTTGTACATGCTGTTGAACAGCAACCTTGAAGCTGATCGCCACACTCATCGCATTGGGTAATGTGCTCATTACACTCTGGATTGGCACAGTTGATCATTTTTGGGGTAGTTTTACCACAATTATAACAAACCGAAACGATAGTTGGGTTTACCTCATTTACATCAACAGCAATGCGGTTATCAAAAACATAACATTTGCCTTCAAAGTCTTTACCACCAGCTTCTTTTCCGTATTTAATAATGCCACCGTGCAATTGATAAACATCGTTAAAGCCATGGTGTAAAAGCAAAGCAGAAGCTTTTTCGCATTTAATACCCCCGGTACAATAGGTTAATATTTTCTTGTCTCTATATTGGGCAAGTTGATTAATCTGCTCAGGGAAATCGCGGAAATTTTCAATATCAAGCGTTACTGCATTTTTAAACTTGCCTAAATTATGCTCATAATTAGAACGCACATCAAGGATAATTACATCCTCGTCATCCTTCATTTTCATGAAATCTACAGGTTCTAAATGTTTGCCTGTTTTTTCATTCGGATTAATAATCGAAGTATCCCTTAAACCAGAATGTACAATCTCTGATTTGTAACGGCAGTGCATCTTGAGGAAAGAAGGCTCCTCAACGTTATCTATTTTAAATTCTGTTTTTGCAAACCTTTCATCAGCATGTACCGCTTTCATGTATGCATCACAAGACTCAACGGTTCCCGAAACAGTTCCATTTAATCCCTCATTGGCAACGATAATACGTCCAACTAGATCTAAAGATTTACAAAATTTAAGATGTTCGGCAGCAAATTGTTCTGCATCCGCTATGTAGCTATAGCAATAATAAAGTAGTGTCTGATATTTTTTCATGATGCTGTTGATACCGTTGCAAACGGCGTTTAAAGCGATGCAAAGATAGTAAAAAAAGGTAGAAGGTAAAAGGGGGGTAAAGGTTTTGCTTCCACCTATGCCTTATTATAGGGTGTAAGCTATTCTAAATCCTTGAGTTAATTTGCGGGCACCATCGTAGGCAAAGCCATAACTGGCCCTTAATACCAAACGCTGGAAGCCGAAATAAAATTCTTTATAATTTCTTTTTTCTGGAGAAGACAAATAGCCACCCCCAATAAATTCTTCCAATTTAGCTTTACGCAGTAACGGCACTTTATTTGTGAAAAAGCCTGCAAAGTTATGTTCTAAATGTGCTTCGAAGTATTGTTGATTGGTGCTAAACTGATAAAAATCTAAAAATTGAAACTTCCTTATATTAGGAGGGAAAATGGTAGAAATGTTACCTGAAAAATGTTTGAAATCAGGATAGTACATCTTTGCATTATTAAGAAACTTTCCTGCCCCAACTAAAAATGAAGTATAACCCAATAACCCTAAGCTAATTCTATCCTGATAAACTTCTGCCTTTACAAAGTCATAATCAACATCACTATTTAAAATATTGTTTAGTCCTTTTTTGTACAATACCGTAATTCTAGGGTAATGTGATTCAGTATAAAACTTACCATCCGGGCGGGTAATATATTTCTGACCAATGGTATACGTTAAACTTGCGGTGGCACTTAACGATTTATAGGTTGGGAAAAGTGGTGTTTCAGTAGTTGGGCTAAAAGGATTGTTGGATGTGAACTCCCTCTCTTTTGCATCGAAGAATTTAAAGGTAGAATTATTGATTAAGCCTTTATTTTTGCTATAATCTATACTTACGCTTCCCTGCAGACCGGTTGCCAGTTCTCTGGTTGTATTAATGTTAATAAAACTCTTCTCATAAAATTTTGAGAAGTTTTTTTCATAAAGTAATGAGTTGATGGTATTACCTAATGCAGTCATTGAACCTAAGTTGTTCAAATCAAAAATGCCGTTTCCGAACGATGCACCTACACTTGCCCTTTTTAGCGGATTGTAGTAATAACTTCCTGTTAAACTTCCGGTAAGTTTTTGGTTGGCAAAACCGTATCTCAATTCAGGACGGACGGAATAAGATCTTCTATTCTCGAAATCCTTTCTATAAGTAACCCCATATTTTACCGCAAAACCTTCTACAGTGTTGTAAAATATGGCTTTAAGCACAGGATCGAAAGACCAATATTCCTTATCGTACCGATCGTTAACACTAAACCCTCTAAGCAATAGTTTGCCTATTCCAAATTTATTATTGTCTTTTTCTAGTGAATCGAGGTATTTTTTCGACTCTTTTAACTTCGCAATACTATCTTTTTTGACATAATTAAGCTTTTCATCACCTGTTAAAGGAATTGGCCTGTTATTGGTCCAATAAGCAGAGTCTTTCTTATTAACCATTTCAGTTATCTTCAATATTTCGCCATTAAAAAAGTTTTTAGGAAACTTAGGGTCAATATTATAATTGCTATAAATACCTACGTAATAACCTGCAATTTTAAAGCCCAGTACGTTCCCTGCAAACTGAAAATTAATAGCGGTAGGCATATAAATATCCTTAACCTTGGTAAACTGCTGACTGATGTTTAAGGTATCTATAAAATTAATCCCCGCGTTTTTGGTTAGGTAAACATCGGTATTGTATATTCTCCAACTGTCATCAATAATATAGATAATCCCTCTAAAAACCGGGTCATTTTCACGGCGGGGAATAACCTGGATTTTGTGGATCAATTCTCCGTTTTCTTTGGTTTCGCCAAGTAATTTGTATTTATAATAAAATAAGGCATTATCTGCAATTGGAGAAATGAAACCCCTCGCGCTTAATTTGTTTTCAAGAAGATAATTATCGTAAAAATTAATAATTAAATCAGATGCTTTATTAAAACTAAAAGAATTGTTTCTTCCTGCAACTTTTGAAGAGATCATTTCTTCATGAACATCATTTGGATTTCTGAAATTGAACTTGCTTTGAGATTCTGATAAATAAATGATGCCCTTTCTATTCGTATCGAGCTCTAAAATTTTTTGGATATCCCGGCCAAAGAACTTTTTAGGGGCACCCCTTAAACGTTGCACGCCTTTGATATAAACATCACAACTAAATTCCTTAACTTCAGTTAAATGTGTTTTTCTCTGTTTAATGGCATTGCGGATAATGGCGTAAGCCGGATCTTCAGCATTTGCCCTAATATTCACGTTCTCTAAAGTATAACTTTCTGATGTTAATGTTACATTAAGCGACTGATCTGCAGAAAGATTAATAATATGATCTTGCTGTTTATAACCTACGGCTCTAAAGCTTAAAGTGTATTCTCCACCTTTTAATTTCATAGAATATTTCCCGTCAATATTAGCCGATGTTCCGCTAGTTGTACTTTTTAAATAAACCGAAGCAAAAGGAACAGGTTGTCCGCTACTATCTTTAACTGTACCTGTAATGGTATATTGTTGAGCTAAAATAATATTGGTAAGGCCACAAAAAAACAGGAGCGCACAAATTCTTATCATAAGTTAGATTAGTAAGCTATAAATATCGAATAACTTTTAAGACTATACATATAGGTGTGTGTTAAAGTTTGTTAAGATCGAAAAAAAAATAATATGGATAGATGGTTTTTAAAAATAACATCAGATTGGTGCTGATTACTTCATCGATCAAACGTTTGTCTGCAAAATAAGGGGATAAAATTGCCTTTTTAGGTCGGAAAAGACTTTTTTTTATAACTTTGGACGTAAAATCAACCATATAAAAAGGCCATGTATAAAACATTACAACCTGTTCTTCAAAAAGAACTTGAAGAAATCGAAAACGCTGGATTATTTAAACGCGAACGTATTATTATTACACCTCAGGGTGCCGACATTAAAGTAAGCGGTGGTGCTGAAGTAGTCAACTTTTGTGCAAATAATTATTTAGGACTTTCTTCTCATCCAAAAGTGATAGAAGCGGCTAAAAAAGCAATCGACAATCATGGCTATGGAATGTCTTCAGTGCGTTTTATCTGTGGAACACAAGATGTGCACAAAGAACTGGAAGCTAAAATTTCTAAATTTTTAGGTACTGAGGATACCATTTTATATGCTGCTGCATTTGATGCAAACGGAGGAGTTTTTGAACCATTATTTAACGCAGAAGATGCTATTATTTCTGACGAATTAAATCACGCATCAATTATCGACGGTGTTAGATTGTGTAAAGCACAACGTTTCCGTTATAAAAATGCCGATATGGAAGATTTGGAAAAACAATTAATTGCGGCCAAAGATTGTAGGCACAGAATTATTGTTACCGATGGTGCTTTTTCTATGGATGGATCTGTTGCTCCATTAGATAAAATTGCAGATCTAGCTGATAAATACGAGGCATTGATTATGATTGATGAATCGCACTGTACAGGTTTTATCGGTAAAAACGGTCGTGGAACACACGAGCATTTCAATGTGATAGACCGTATTGATATTATTACGGGTACTTTAGGTAAAGCTTTAGGCGGTGCATCTGGTGGTTTTACCTCTGGTAAGAAAGAAATTATCGATATGTTGCGTCAACGTTCACGTCCTTATTTGTTTTCTAATACCTTAGCACCAGCAATTGCAGGTGCATCTATCGCAGTATTGGATATGCTAAGCGAAACCACATCATTAAGGGATAAATTAGAAAATAATACGAAGTATTTCCGTGAGAAAATGACCGAGGCTGGTTTTGATATTAAACCTGGTTTCCATCCAATTGTTCCGGTAATGTTATACGATGCAAAAATTGCACAGCAATTCGCAGCTAAAATGTTAGAAGAGGGTATTTATGTAATCGGGTTCTTTTATCCGGTTGTACCTCAGGGCAAAGCGAGGATCCGTGTACAATTATCAGCCGGACATGAGCAACACCATTTAGATAAGGCCATTGCTGCATTTACCAAAGTAGGTAAAGAATTAGGTGTAATTTAAAACCTATAGATCTACGATAACTATAAAAGCTGCTTTAAGCGGCTTTTATAGTTTATGGGTTCATTTTCTTTTATAATGGTATTGTAAACAGATTATTTGAACTCATCAACCCTAAAATTATTGGATAATTTGCTGTATATTTGAAGCCATGTTACAGGATAAAATAACACAATATACCGATAAAATTAATGCTTTCGTAACTGAAAAAGCAGACGAGTTAGAACAATTCCGCATCAAATATTTAGGGAGCAAAGGTATAATCAAAGAGATTTTCGACGAATTCAAATCGGTTTCTGTTGAAGAAAAAAGATCATTAGGTAAAGTTTTAAATGAGTTTAAACAACTGGCAGAATCTAAATACTTAACTTTAAAAGAATCTACTGAAAGTTCTGAAGCGAAAACTGAAAATACACAACAAGATTTAACTTTACCTGGCGAAGGTTTCGAGATTGGTTCGCGCCACCCTTTAGCTTTGGTACGTAGGGAAATAGTAGAGATTTTTGCTAAACTTGGCTTTACAGTAGCAGAAGGCCCTGAAATTGAAGATGATTGGCATAACTTCTCGGCACTAAACTTCCCTGAAGAGCATCCTGCAAGAGATATGCAAGATACTTTTTTCATTAAAAAAGGAGGAGAAAAAGGCGATATTGCTTTGCGTACACATACTTCTTCGGTACAGGTGCGTATGATGGAGCAAGGCCAGCCGCCATTCAGAGCAATTATGCCAGGCCGCGTTTACCGTAACGAAGCCATTTCTGCCCGTGCACACTGCTTTTTTCATCAGGTGGAAGGTTTGTATGTTGATGAAAATGTTTCATTTGCCGATTTAAAGCAAACCTTATTTTATTTCGTTCAGGAATTATACGGAGAAGGTACCAAAGTACGTTTCCGCCCATCATATTTTCCTTTTACAGAACCATCTGCAGAGATGGATATTTCTTGTACCATTTGTAAAGGCGCTGGCTGTCAGTTCTGTAAGTACAGTGGTTGGGTAGAAATTTTAGGCTGCGGTATGGTAGATCCTAATGTTTTGGAAAACTGTGGTATCGATTCGAAAAAATACAGTGGTTTTGCATTTGGAATGGGAATAGAACGTATTACAAATCTAAAATATGAAATTAAAGATTTGCGCTTATTCTCTGAGAATGATGCGCGCTTCTTAAAGCAATTTAAATCTGCTTTAATTTAATGATGAAATACCTATACAGTATATTGTTTGTACTCGTAATTGTCGCAGGTTGTGGTAAAGATGAAGGTTACATTCCTGATGTGGCTGTAAATTATAATGTAACCTTAACAGAATTTAGTCTTAAGGCGGTAAATAACGTATTGGTAGTTTCTAATAACGGGGTGGGTGGACTATTGATTGTAAAAACACCACTTGGAGGATATGTTGCCTTTGATCGCTGTAGCACCGTAAACCCGGAGAAAATCTGCAAGGTGACGCCCGATGAAGGTGGTTTTACTGCAACTGATCCTTGTTCTGGAGCGAAATTTTTACTGCTTGATGGCAGCCCACAAAAAGCACCTGCAGAAAGAAGCTTAAAAGCATACAATGTTTCTTTGCAAGGCAACACACTAATACACGTAAGCAATTAAAATGGAAGCTGAAAAAATAAAAGAAACAGTAAAAAAGGCTGCCAAAGAACTATTTAGAAAATACGGTTACCATAAAACCAGTGTAAACGAAATTGCAAAAAAGGCCCGTATAGCTAAAGCAACAATTTACAAATATTTTGAGAGTAAGGAGCAGGTTTTGGATAGTATCCTGATGGATTATCTGGACCAGAATCTTTACGAAATATTGCACAATAAAGTAAGTTATGGTTCAGAAGAAGAGCACTTAAAAGCACTGGTCATGAAAACAAGTCGCTTATCATTTACGGCGTGTAATGAGTTTATCGGTTGGGATTTTGTTCGCGAAAATGCAAACTCACAGGAGTTTTTAAAACATTTATCAGATCAGCTTGAGGCCTTACTACTTGCCGCTTATCTGCAATTGGATAACTTTAAGAATAACCCTGCCAGAAGAGAAGGGCTGGCCTTTCTGCTAAAAGCAAGTAAAAGTATTGTGTTTTCTTTCGCATTTACCTCAGTTAGCGATTCTGATGTTCGTAAGAACTTTGTAAGTTTCCAAAAAGAAATACTGCCTTTTCTGGTAAAAGCAGCACTTTAAATAGAAAAGCCCCGTCATCTCGACTGAAGCGCAGCGAAATGGAGAGATCTATCTAGTTGCTAAGATATTATAATTAGCTATTTATTGACCACAGATAAAAGGATGCATACAGATAGAACCTGTGTTTATTTTTCCTGATCTGTGGTTAAAATAATAGCCTATTGATTATAATAATCTTTCATTTTAAATTTTTGCACTGTTCTTTTTATTTTTCCATCAACAAGTTTTTGAGTAATTACCGTAACGTTATCTGCAATACTCGAATCTTCAATTACCGATGAATCTTCGTATGGTACGTTTTTAGTATCATATTTATAATTGATGGTTTTGTCAAAACAACATCCATCTTTTTGATGGATAGCAATTTGCTTTGTTTTTTTATCAATATCAAACATGCCCAGGTTTTCGCTGGCCAGCTTGGTAAGTTCCTTGCTCAGTAGAAACTTGTTTTCTTTTGATGATAAATAAATGTTGTATGATGGGCTGGCATAAGCGCCATTATTACCGTTTCTTATGGCGATATCTTCAAAGCCGTCGAAATTAAAATCGCCAAAAATTAAAGGTGTTTGATATTTGCCCAGATCCAGCCATCCAAGTTTAGCATTTTGAGTTTCAGTTAAGCCAAAATCTAAATCTTCGGAATGGAAGGTGTCTACTTCTCTGTCTGAGGCCTTATCGTAAATAATAATAGTCGCTTTTCCGCTGCAAGTATTACCTTCACATTTATCAACAAAAATTTTGGCCTTGTATTGTTCAGAGCTGTTATTGGCTAGGAATTTAAACTGTGCTTTCGAAGTATTGGTAATCAGTAAAATACCACAAAAGATGATCAGACTTTTCATTAAATGTTTTTCGGTAAAATTACATCAATATCATCCACCGAAAAGTTAAAAAAGGTTAACGTTTTCTTTTGCGTGTTTTGATATAGCTTTGTACTGCAGATTTTGTAGTAAGCCAATCTCTGCCTTCTTTGTAGGCATCTATTTTGCCCTGCCTAGCCAATAGGCTCACATATTCTTGCCCATAAGGAACGTCAGGTTCAGAAACAATATGTGATATTGGTTCGTAATCTCCATAATCGTTTCCTGGCAGTGCGTTCATATAGATATTTAACGAGCGTTCTAGGGCCTGCAACATCAATAAGCAAAGTTTATGGTAATTGCCTTTGTTCGCTTGATTAAGTGCCTCATAGTATTTCTTTCTATCATTTTTGAGGATAATAGCAGGAGGGAAGCCATTTCGCATGAGTAGTAAATTCATGGCAAGCCTTACAGTACGGCCATTCCCATCAAAAAAAGGATGGATCCAAACGAGTTTATTGTGGAAAATAGTAGACAATACAATATCATTTAACCCCAAAGGGTTATCATTAATAAAAGTGATCAATTGATCTAATAAATCAGAAACCTTACTGGCATTTGGTGGAGTAAAATTTGCACCTACAATGCGTACACCGCCATTTCTTAAACGACCCGCATAATCATCTTCAATACTTCTTAATACTAAACCATGCAACGATAGGATATCTATGCTTCTTAAGCTGTAATTCTTATTCACTAAGGTGTAGAGGTAATCGATAGCTTTTTCGTGATTATAGGCTTCGAAATGTTCCCGTAACGATTTGCCTTTAACGGTCATACCCTCCTGTAAAACTATCTGGGTTTCTTTCAGGCTTAGGGTGTTTCCTTCTATACTGTTTGAATTATAAGTCCACTCTAGAGTGAGGTCTTCTTTAATGCGGTGTAGGGCGCTATTAGGCAATGGCCTCGAAGTTTCTAACTGGGCTTTTTTTTCATACAACCTATTTATTTGCGGCAGTAGTTCTTCTAAATCGCTTAAATCAAAATCCCACATACCCAAAGATAATAATTATCGGTTAGATATAAAAATATACTTATCCGATATTAATATTTTTTTCAAAAAAAATGATAACGTTTACGTTATCATTTCGAAATGTTTTTTAAAGTATTTATTCCCATTTAAATACTTTCACGGCTACTGCATAAATACCAATGCCCCAAAGTAATAGAATCATGATCTGAAATTTAACATCCCATAGGCCTAAGCCTTCAAAAGCTACTTTACGCATGGCATCGTTTAAATAGGTAAGGGGTAAAGCCGTGCTAATCGGCTGTAACCAGTTCGGAAAAGCCTCGATAGAAAAGAATGTTCCCGATAATAAAAACTGCGGCAAGGTAATAATGTTTGATATTGGTGGTACCATACTTTCGTTTTTGGCAATGCCCGAAATGATAAAACCAAAGCCCATAAAAACAATAACGCCAAGGGTGGCCAATATAAGCATATTGACGACCGTGAGCGCCCCATGTACGAGCGTAAAACCAAAAAAGAAATGGCCAATTAAGATGATGAATAATGCACCAATTAAGGCAAAGCCAATGCGGGCAATCCCCTCGCCAATTACGATGCTCGAACGTCTTACGGGTGTTGCAAAAAAGCGTTTAATTACCAGGGTTTGGCGTAGACTTAAAAATACGAATGCTGTTCCGAAAACGCCTGTGCTCAATAATGAAAAGCCCAATTGCCCAGGGAGGATAAAATCAATCGTTTTATATTCGCGGCCTTTAACAGTGCTTTCTTTTATTTCTGCTACTGTAGGTTTTAAGGTTTTATCATAAAAAATATTGTTTAAAACTGATTTTAAAATCCCGCCTTTATCTCTCGATGCAGAGGTATAGACTACGTTAACCGAATAAGCAGCAGAATTTACTTTTTTGTGTACATCAATCATGGCATCAACATTGCCCTTTTCAAGTAATTTATCAAACTCGGCTTTTGATTTATCTTTTACCAAACGGATCATTCCTGTTTTTTCGAGCATGCCCATCACCGGGTTGCTTACGTCTGAACCAGGTGTAACACCAACATCGATGTAGGTGCCGCCACCACCTAAAAATCCGAAGACCAAAATAAATATCAAAGGGAAAGCAAGGGTGAATACCACTGCCGAAGGGCTTCGCATAATCGATCTGAAACTCGCTTTGGCAAGGGCTAGGGTTGCTGTAAGGTTGTTATATTTTTTCATTTACTATTTGATTAATAGTTGTGCTGTTTTATGTTCTTAAACCCGATTGTAGTGTAAATCCTTTTTGTTTTATTTGCTTTTATTACCTGTGCATAGGGTTTACAAAAAGATTGTAACGAAAAGCGGGAATAACATTAATTGGAATGCTGCCCTTGCTTTTCAAAAAACCTTGAAATTTAAATTACTCACGCCATTCCTGCCCTGTTAGATTAATGAAAACATCTTCCAGGTTAGCTTTTTTAACTTCTTTTTTGCGCTCAAAACCGCTGTTAATCAATTTGTCTATTAAATTGTCGGGAGTATCCAAAGCGATAATCTGCCCGCGTTCTACAAAAGCAACGCGATCGCAAAGCTGCTCAGCTTCGTCCATGTAGTGGGTAGTAATTACAACTGTTGTACCTGCATTACGGATTTCGATAATCAGATCCCAAAGATTTCTTCTGGCCTGTGGATCTAAACCTGTTGTAGGCTCATCCAAAAAAATAATTTTGGGTTGATTAATTAGTGTAGTGGCAATTGAGAAGCGCTGTTTCTGGCCGCCCGAAAGCGCTTTGTATTTTGCCTTCGCCTTATCCTGAAGGTTTACTTTCTCCAGCATCTCCATCGGTTTGATGTTGGCGCCATATAAACCGGCAAAAAGTTCGATCAGTTCGATCAGGTTTAGATTTGGATAATAACCAGCCGCCTGTAGCTGTACCCCAATAATCTGCTTAATATCCTGTGGCTGTTTGTCAACAGAAAAACCATCAACAATAATTTCGCCAGATGTTTTATCTCTCAAAGTCTCGATAATTTCGAGGGTTGTCGTTTTTCCGGCACCATTAGGACCAAGCAGGCCGAAAATTTCATGCTCGTAAACTTCAAAACTAAGCCCTTGAACGGCCACGAAATCATCGTATTTTTTTACCAGGTCTTTAACACTGATAATGGCTTTTTTTGTTTCCATGTTGCGAATGTAAGCAGCTTTAAATGAATAGGGAATGAATTTTAATACAGTCGACCGAAAATGTCGGTAAAATGATGTTTGTTGTAGGTAAAATCACTAATCGGTGTTTATTCGGGTTAAAATAATAATGTCGCGATCTATTGAGTCTATTTTATAATTGTTTTTGGCTTTGTTAAAGTTCCCATCAAAAATAATTTTATCTTTTAAAAAGCTGAATGTTCCTTTAGTATTTATGCTATCGCTAGGAATAATATATGGTTCTCTATAGGTGCGATCATATTCCATTCGGTGTTTCCATGGGTTTTTGTATTCGCGTACCTTTTTTCCCGAATAGGTGCTGTTGGTTTTAAGTAACACCGAGTAAGTTGTTTTTAGATCATAAGATTCGGCACTCCAGGTGCTGTCGGGTTTCTTTGTTGCATTAAATCTATAGGTTAAGCCATATTGTACTTTTTCTACGAAATCCCTGTTGTTGGTTACCGAATTTTGAAGTCTAAAATTAGCATTTGTACCATATAACGTATCTAGATTTTTATTTGTAGTAAATATCCAGTTTGCATAAATATAATCTTCAGGCTTAATTATTTCATTTACTCTTTTTAGGTAGATAGTGTCTATACTTGTGGCAGCTCCTTTTCCCTGTCCGCCACCGAAAGCGTTGTGCCCTTCAATCGTATAGCTTAAAAAGCCTTCCTTTTTTATGTCTTCAGAAATGTGCAGGGGCGGAGCTTCCATCGTGAAGATTTCTGGTATGAAAAACTTGTTGTACCGTATTTCTTTTAGATAAAATTTTCCATTTGCATCAGTAAAGGCTTCGCCTACTTTACATCCAACAACTGGTTTGTTCTGATAGTCTAATATAGTGCCTGTGATTGCTGGTCTTGACAATCTGGAGATACAAGAGCTAAACAAACAGATTGATATGGCAAGACACGTAGGGAGGTGGTTTTTGAACATGTTCTAAATTAAATAAAAAAACACTGCCAATAGATATGAGCAGTGTTTTAATGCTTTAACAGAAAACTGGTGTTTTACCAGGTTAATTCGCCTTTCATTACATCAACAAAATCGTCGAATAAGTAACGCGAATCGTGTGGGCCTGGAGAAGACTCAGGGTGATATTGAACCGAGAATGCCTTTTTGCCTTTAACTCGGATACCTTCTATAGATTTATCATTTAAATTAATGTGGGTAATCTCTACCTTATCAGAGTTTCTAACCTCATCAGGAATTACACCGAAACCATGGTTTTGTGAAGTAACCTCACAGTGGTTTTTGATGATGTTTTTAACCGGGTGATTTAATCCACGGTGACCGTTAAACATTTTCATGGTGCCAATGCCATTTGCTTCGGCCAATAATTGGTGACCTAAGCAGATGCCGAACAATGGTTTGTCAACCGCTAAAATTTCTGTGATCGTTTCTACAGCGTATGGCATTACTGATGGATCGCCAGGGCCGTTTGAAATGAAGTAGCCATCAGGACTAAATTTTTCCATTTCGGCAAATGTGGTTTTAGCTGGGAAAACCTGAACGTAGATATCGCGGTTTTCGAAATTGCGCAAGATGTTTTTCTTAATGCCTAAATCTAAAGCAGCAACTTTTAAGCTTGCTTCAGGGTTACCGTAAAAATAGGGTTCGGTAGTACTTACTTTAGACGAAAGCTCTAAGCCTTCCATTGATGGTACTTCGGCCAGTTTTTGTTTTAATTCTTCAAGATCGGTAATTTCTGAAGAAATAATTGCATTCATTGCGCCTTTATCTCTAATGTGACGAACCAATGCGCGTGTATCGATATCCGAAATGGCAACCAGGTTATCATTCTGGAAATAATCCTGGATAGATTCTGTTGCTTCTTTACGGCTATAAACGATGTTGTAATTTTTGCAGACTAAACCGGCGATTTTGATCGAACCTGATTCGATTTCATCTTTGTGGATACCGTAATTACCAATATGTGAATTGGTGGTAACCATTATCTGTCCAAAATAACTTGGGTCAGTGAAAATTTCCTGATAACCTGTCATCCCGGTATTAAAACAAATTTCGCCAGTAGTGGTTCCAATTTTTCCGGCCGCTTTGCCGTAAAAAACTGTGCCATCGGCCAGTAATAAAATCGCAGGTAACTTGGTGTAGTTAGTCATGGTAATTACAATATGGATTTTGATTAAAAAAAGAGTTGAAAAAAGAATGGCTTTCGGCATTAAAGCCGTTTTTGCGGGGTGCAAAAAAAGATGAATATATCCCTTCCATTTCGGGGTACAAAGATAGAGCTTTAGATTGGAAATGTAAAGAGAAAAATGAAATAAAGCAGATGTTAAAAGCAGAAAGACCAAAGCTGAAAGTAGTATGACCTTATTTATTGAAAAATGATTTTTGCCTGAAATTGCTTTAGTCTTTTACCTTTGGTCTTTCAGCTTAATTAAAGAAAAAACAATACTTTTGGCAACACAAAACAAATCCCATGTCGGTACATAAAGAAATCAAACGCATCACTACGCACATTTTACAGGAAATGAAACAACGTGGTGAAAAAATATCTATGTTAACGGCCTACGATTATTCGATGGCTACCATTTTAGATGATGCAGGATTAGACGTTTTACTTGTTGGCGATTCTGCTTCGAATGTAATGGCTGGTCATGAAACAACTTTGCCTATTACACTAGATCAGATGATTTATCATGCTGCATCTGTAATTAGAGCAGTTAAACGTGCTTTTGTGGTAGTCGATTTACCTTTTGGCTCTTATCAGGGAAATTCGAAGGAAGCTTTGAATTCGGCAATCAGGATTATGAAAGAATCGGGTGCTCATGGCGTTAAACTAGAAGGCGGTGAAGAAATTATCGAATCGGTTCATCGGATCATCACAGCAGGAATCCCTGTAATGGGGCACTTAGGCTTAACACCACAGTCTATTTATAAATTCGGAACCTATACTGTTCGCGCAAAGGAAGAAGAAGAGGCAAATAAGTTAAAAACAGATGTTTTGGCTTTACAGGCTGCCGGTTGCTTTGCCATCGTATTGGAGAAAATTCCGGCTGCTTTAGGTAAAGAAGTTACTGAAAGCCTGCATATCCCAACTATTGGCATTGGTGCCGGACAAAACTGCGATGGACAGGTTTTGGTGGTAAATGATATGATTGGGTTAACAAAAGGCTTTAAACCGCGTTTTTTGCGCCAGTATATAAATCTTTATGACGAAATTTTAGGCGCAGCACAATCGTATATCCGTGATGTAAAAGCAAACGATTTCCCGAACGAGAAAGAACAGTACTAAGTTTGGAGTTGGGTGTTTTGAGCTTGGAGTTGCTTCAAGCGCAGATAAACTATCCAACTTTAAACAATTAAACAGTTAACCAATAAACTTTCGCAATAGACGATTTGCTTTATCAAATGAACTAATGACGAATGAACCAATGAACTAACCGATGCCAATTACCGATAACGACATCCTTTTTGAAGACAATCATTTAATCGCCATTAATAAAAGGGCGGGTGATATTGTGCAGGTTGATGAAACAGGCGATGAGCCTTTGGATGAACAGGTAAAAAAGTATATCGCTAACAAGTACAATAAACCAAATGGTGCTTTTTTGGGTGTGGTGCACCGTTTAGATCGTCCGGTGAGCGGCGTCATCTTATTTGCCAAAACGAGTAAGGCTTTGGAACGGATGAATGCTGTTTTTAAAAATAGGGAAGTAAAAAAAACCTATTGGGCGGTGGTGAAGAACAAACCAGAGAAAGAGTCAGCTACTTTGATCCATTGGCTGGTTAAAAACCCGCAGAAAAATGTGGTTTCTTATTATAATACTGAAGTTACTGGTAGTCAGCGTGCTGAGCTTTCTTACAAAGTAAAAGCCAAGGTTGGCGATTATTACCTCTTGGAGGTAGATCCATTAACCGGACGTTCGCACCAGATTAGGGTTCAGCTTTCATCAATGGGGTGCCCGATTATGGGCGATAATAAATACGGTTATCCCCGAGGAAGCAGAAAAGGAAGCATTTGCCTACATGCCCGTCGCCTACAGTTTATACACCCAGTAAAAAAAGAACCTGTAAATATATTTGCCAAATTACCGGTTGATGGGTTTTGGGAACGTTTTGAAGATTTATAGGTTGAGGTGTTTTTAGCACAGTTTTAACATTTAGCTATTTTTAATGTTACCGGAATAATGTTTCTTCAGTACTGAGTTTACATTTTATTTTTTGGCATAATATTTAACATGCTTAAGTAAAAAAATATAAACCAATGAAAAATACCTTCTTATCTATCGCCTCAATAGGCCTGTTGGCTTCAGCACTAGTTTCTTGTGATAGTACTAAAAAAACAGAAACCACTAAAGATTCTAGTGAAATTTCTTCCAGTGGAGACACCATTACAAAAGTAACTACAACAACAACTGAAACTGTTAAAACTGATATTCCAACTTTCTCGAGTGAAGAAGTAAACAAAGGCCTTGCTGAATATTCAAAACTTAAAGATGAATACGTTGCAGCTGTAAAAAGCAAAAATACTGCAGAAATTAAGGCATTAAGCGATAAATATACTGCTTTTGCAAATCAGGCAGCAGGCTGGGCAAGTAAGCTAAAGCCAGATGAAATACAAAAATATTCTGACTACATGCTCAAAATAAGCGAAGAATGGACGGAGGCAGCGAAGGAAGTAATAGCTAAGTAAAGCTCAAACTTAAAAAAAATCGTCATTCCCGCGTATGTGGGAATCCTAAAGCATTTTTTATTGGGCATTAAGATTCCCGATCAACCCGATAGCTATCGGGTTGGGAATGACGGTTCTTCGGAATTTATTTACAATCAATTTTGTCAAAAGTCATCGATCCATCAAACTTTAGTTTGCTTAGGTCTTTGAACTTGGTTTCGCCTTTTACTTCCTGTACATCGCCAAAGCCTTCTGCTAGCTGATCGTCCTTTTTCAAAAAAGCCACCTCCCTAATAGATGTTTTGCCTTCAGACTGAAAAGTGTAGTTGGCAATTATGGTATCGCCTTTAACAATTCCTGCTACAGTGCCGGCATTTTTATCTTTTTCGTATAAATTATAACCCAATGTACCTGTTACCTTATTATCGGCTGTTTTTAAAGATAGAATAGCAGTATCTCGGTTTTTAATGTACTGGTAACACTGAACGGAATTGGATGTTGCCGCTGCATTAGTTACTATAGTAGAATCTATTTTGGATTGTGTTTTTTTTGCCGTGCCGCCCTGGCAAGATGCCATAAATAATGTGGCTGCTCCTAGTATTGGAATGATGTTTTTCATTGGGATATGTTCTTTTCTTATTGAATTGATTTTTTATTATTAAAGCAAAGCCCCTGCCAAAAAAAATACCCTATCCCGATTTTCACCTCGGAATCAGGTTCTTTATAAAATAGATAAATGACATTTAGCATATTATTTACAGATAGTTTTTAAACTAGAAAGCTTTAAGATACAAGCCTGTATTTATTGGATTTTATCAGCTGAGTTTCATTTTAAAAAAAACAATGAAATGCTCGTTCCTTTATGTTCTTCAGATTTAATATCAACCTCTATTTTATGGAATCGGGCAATACTTTGCACAATGGCCAGCCCTAAACCGAAACCGTTTTCTTCGGTATTTCCCCTTTTAAAACGATCGAAAGCATTTTCTACCAGTGCTGCGCTCATGCCCGATCCGGTATCACTAATGGTGAGGATATATTTTTCGGCTTCCGTTTTATCGGTTATGGCAATGGCACCTCCCTCAACATTGTACTTTATCGCATTATTGATGATATTGATTAAAAGGGTGTGTATCAGTGCTTTATTTCCGGTGAAATGAAAATCCTTTGAAAGCTCAGCGCTATAACTGATGTTTTTATCTGCTATCCGATCTTCTAGATCTTCATATATATCATCAATTTCCTGTTTGAGGCTAATTTCTTCTGTTTTTAGGTATTGGTTGTTTTCAACCTTCGAAATGAGTAACAAACTGTTGATAATCACCTTTAAGCGGTTCAGTGTTTTTAATGATGCGTATATCTTATTTTCGTGCTCGACAGGAATATCTGGTGTATTCAGCATATTTTCGAAGCGTGTACTTAAAATTGAAATTGGGGTAAGCAGCTCATGCGAAACGTTAGCAATAAACTGCTTTTCTAAAGCGAAAAGTGTATTTATTTTACGCATTAGCGAGTTTATGCTGTTATCAAGGATTTTAAAATCACTGGTACTGGTGGGGATATTCTGGTAATTGTAATGTGAAGGATCATCAACCAAGTTGATTTTTTTATCGATGATGCGATAAAATGGCTTGAGTAAAAAGTTAGAGAAGGTATAATCAGCTACCAGGGTAATGAGCAATGCAGCAACGAGTACAATCAGCATATAGAAGCGGATTGAATTTTTAATCGATTGGAGAGCTGTCATCGTTTCTCCAATCTCTAGGTTATACCAATTTGTATGATAAGAGAATTTATAGTTTAAGATGCGGTATACTTCAATATCACCTTCAATCTCTCTTTTTTCGGTAAATACCTTCGCGGTAGAATCTTTTTGATTGTCAGGTATATCCGTTAACACAATAAATTCTTCTTTTAAAATATTGTAGTCAGTAAATGATTGTTCTTTGTTTAAAAGGCTGTCGATCTCATTATCATTTAAATTTTCGATGATTTTGTTTTTCTTTTTGATTAAACGGTTATCAAGTTGGTTGTAGGCAAGTCTGTCTAACGAGAATAAAATGATAGCCCCCAACAGCAAGATGATGGCGATTTTGGTTACTGCATTGTATAAAGAAAACTTAACCTGTAACTTCATTTATGTGGAAGATGTTTTATGTAAGATGGATGATGGTCAATAGCTCATTGGTTCAATTGTTATTGGTTCATTGGTAGATCGATCGACGCCAAACGCTTAACCCCAAACTCACTAGCAATTAATCCTATAGCCAATACTCCTTACGGTTTCAAACCAATCTGTTGCACTAACTGCTGCAAGTTTTTTTCGCAGGTTTTTAACATGAACATCAACAAAGTTGGAATCAGAATTGACTTCTAAAATATCACCCCAAACATGTTCGGTTAAACTCATTCTAGATACTACGCGGTTTTTGTTCAACACTAAGTAGTTAAATATTTCGAATTCCTTTTTGGTAAGGTTTAATCTTTCATCACCAAAAGAAACGGTCCTGTTCTGGATGTTTAGCAAGAAATCATGAATGTTTACCTCGTTTTTCTCTAACTTGTGTTTTCTACGGGTAATGGCGTGCATACGCGCTAAAAGTTCGTTTAGCGAAAATGGTTTTGGTAAATAATCGTCTGCGCCTTCATCAAGACCTTTAATCCGGTCGTCGACAGCGCTACGTGCGGTTAAAATGATTACCGCATCATCTCGATCTTTTATAGATTTCAACTGTTTCAAAATGTCGAAACCATCACCATCGGGCAAGCCCAGATCTAATAAAATGAAGTCGTAATTGTTTACAAATATCTTTTCTTCTGCGGAAGATTTTTTCCAGGCATGCTCTACAATAAATCCTTCTTTGCTCAAGAATTCATCCATTTCAAGCGCCAGGCTTTTTTCATCTTCAACTATGAGTACGTTCATTCAGTAGTCAGTTTTCGGTTTACAATTTTCAATTTATGGATCGCTAGTTAATGCGCCATTATCAGCTTTAGTCTTTCGGCTTTGGTCTTTTTTCAGCTTCCGTCTCTAAAACTAAGTTAATATTTTTTAAGATGATCGCACAAGCTACTACAATTTCTTCTTTGGTAATAATCAAAGGAGGGGCGATACGCATAGAATTGCTGCAATGTAAAAACCAGTCTGACAATACGCCGTCTAAGATACAGGCATCGATGATTTTTTTATTGATCTCGAAATTTTCAAATTCAACTGCAAGCATCAAACCTTTGCCTCTAATTTCTTTAATGGCAGGATGTTGGAGGAGCTGTTTAAACAATTGCCCTTTTTCTTCTACTTCATCAACAATGTGATCATCAACCAAAGTTCGTAAAGTAGCCAATCCAGCAGCGCAACAAACCGGATGACCCCCAAAAGTAGTCATGTGACCCAAAATTGGTGTATGTGACAATACCGACATAATTTCTAATGAACTGATAAAAGCACCGATTGGCATTCCACCGCCAATTCCTTTCGCCAAAAGTAAAACATCAGGCACAACATTGTAATGTTCAAAGGCGAACATTTTACCGCTTCTTCCAAAACCAGATTGTATTTCGTCGAAGATCAGCAAGGTTCCTGTTTCCTGGCATTTTGCTTTTAAGGCTTGCATATAGCTTAAATCTGCCACGCGGATTCCGGCTTCTCCTTGTATCGGTTCGATAAAAACAGCGGCAATTTCTAGGGTGATTTTATTAAGATCAGCTATATTATTATGTTCGATAAAACTTACATGCGGCAAGAAAGGTCCATAGCCGGAAGAATAGAAATCGCTTTCCATTAAACTTTCCGCTCCCTGTGTACTGCCATGATAGGCATTTTTACAGGCTATAAATCCTTTTCTACCCGTATACCGTTTGGCCAGTTTCATGGCGCCCTCTACAGCTTCAGTTCCTGAATTTAAAAAATAGGTACAGCTTAAGCTTTCTGGTAAAATATCGGCAAGGGCCTTGGCAAAATTTACCTGAGGCGTTTGCACATATTCGCCATAAACCATCAGGTGCATATAGGTTGCTGCCTGTTCTTGAATGGCCTTAACCACAGCCGGATGGCAGTGGCCAACATTACTTACGCCGATACCCGCAATAAGATCAATGTGTTTTTTATTTTGGGCATCGTAAATATAGATTCCTTTTGCCCTTACAAATTCGAGCATAAGGGGTTCTGGAGAGGTTTGTGCATTGTGTTGTAAAAACAACTGACGTTGGGTAAGCATGGCACAAAAGTACGGAAATGATAGAGTGCTTTAAAACAAAAAAGACCTACATTGCTGTAAGTCTTTTCTTTATTGCCTTTGGCCGCCTTTAAATCTATTGAGTAACTCGCGTTTAAAACCTTCCTGCGCCCGGTAAAACTTTCCAACCATTTTTATCGGCAATACCGCTTTAAGTTTGTTGTAATATTTTTTATCGAGATTAAGGTCTTTTTGCTTGAAGTCGAATTCGCTGGTAATTAAACTTTGCACCTGTGCATCGGTTAGGTTATCTATTTCAGTTGTTTTTCTGAAAGAGATCATTTTCTGCATGCGTTCTTTGCGTAAAGCATTTTGTTCTGCCTGCATATCATTATAAATCGGCCAGAAAATTTTAGCCTCTTCTGGTGATAGGTCCAGTTTTTGAGTAAAAAAAGCTATTTTAAGTGATTCTATTTCTTCTCCCCTTGGTTTTTGTGCCAATAGGGTAGTGGGTAATAAAAACATTAAAGCAACAAAAAGTAAATTCTTCATTATTTTAATTATTTAATTCCTGAGATAAATCACTTGACGAGAAATTACTCAAGATGTAGTTTTCCATTTCTGTATCTGACGCAGAAGTAGTTTTTATAATAGATGATGTAGTATTTTGCGCTTCTAAATGATCGATGATTGTACTTTCGTCAATATCATATAATAGCTGTTCGTTTATTGCTTCTGCAGATTGTGCCTGCTGAACCGCAGTGGTTGAGCCGTTCTGGTAAAAATAAACGCCAAACGAAGCCATTAATAAGAAACAGGCCGCGCTTGCATATTTAACAATGCTGCGTCTCCATAAAGGAATAATTTTGGCCTCCTTTTTAGGCTCCGATGCTGCAATCCTATCGGCAATTCTACTCTGCAGTGTGTCGAAATAATTTTCGGGTACTGCAAAGGCCTGTTCTGCCTTCGGAATTTCAGAAAGGGCAATCCTGGTTTGTATTCGTTCCGTTAAATCTTCAAAATAATTCTGCGGAACTTCAAAATTATTGTTGTTGGTTTTCTGTTTCAATCCATCCAAAAAGACAGCAGAAAAAATAGCCTCATCACATTTTTCGAAATATCCATCAGGAACGGAGAAAGGATTGCGTTTCCCCATTGCCGCGAGTGCAGGGGCTTCGTTCATCCAATCGTTATTTTCTATATTTTCGTTCATCACAGCTATATGATACAATTAAAGTGAAAAGGTTTAATAGTCTATTTCATCATTTGTAATAAAAGCTTCAATTTTTTTTGCTGCGATGTGAAATGATGCCTTTAATGCGCCTACTGAGGTTCCTAAAACTTCCGAAATCTCTTCATATTTCATATCATCAAAATATTTCATGTTGAAGATAATCCGTTGTTTTTCAGGTAAGGTAAGGATCGCTTTTTGCAGTTTAATCTCTAATTTATCACCGTTAAAATAAGATGATGCCACTAAATTATCAGCGAGTTCTGATGATACCTCATCTAAAGGTGTATTGTTGCGCTGCTTTTGCTTATTTAGGAAAGTGATAGATTCATTGGTGGCAATGCGGTAAATCCAGGTGTAGAGTTGAGAATCGCTTCTAAATTTATCTAGGTTTTTCCAAACTTTAACAAATACCTCCTGTAAAAGATCATCACAATCATCATGGTTTAAAACCAGCCTGCGGATGTGCCAGTATATTTTTTGCTGATATTTTTTTAATAACAGGTTAAAGGCTTCATTACGCGTGCGCTCGACAGCAAACATTGCAAGAATTTCTGAATCTTCAACTTGTTTCATTATATATAGATTTGAGATGTGAGAATTTCGATATGAGATTCGATTTCATGTCTCAAATCTCATATCTAATATCTCCAATCTATTTTTTTCTGCCAATTACTTTTTGAACAGCTTCAACAATGTTTACAGCATCTAAGCCATATTTAGACATTAATTGATCTGGCGTTCCGCTTTCGCCAAAAGTATCATTAGTGGCTACAAACTCCTGTGGCGTTGGCAATTCGGTAGTTAACAAACGCGCTACACTTTCGCCTAAGCCACCAAATTTATTGTGCTCTTCGCAGGTAACCACACAACCAGTTTTCTTAACTGATTTTAAGATGGCTTCGTCATCCAAAGGTTTAATGGTATGGATATTAATAATTTCAGCATCGATGCCCAACTCAGCTAATTTCTCACCAGCTTCGATCGCTTTCCAAACCATATGACCTGTAGCAATAATGGTAACATCTGTTCCTTCGTTAACCATCCAGGCTTTACCGATCTCAAATTTTTGATCTGGATCTGTAAATACAGGGATTACCGGACGACCAAAACGTAAATAAACCGGGCCTTCATATTCGGCGATGGCCATTGTTGCTGCTTTAGTCTGGTTGTAATCGCAAGGATTGATCACCACCATTCCTGGCAACATTTTCATTAAGCCGATATCTTCTAAGATCTGGTGTGTTGCACCATCCTCGCCTAAGGTTAGGCCAGCGTGAGATGCACAAATTTTAACGTTTTTGTTAGAATAAGCTACTGATTGGCGAATTTGATCGTAAACGCGGCCTGTAGAAAAGTTGGCAAAAGTACCTGTAAAAGGAATTTTACCACCAATGGTCATGCCTGCTGCAATACCGATCATGTTTGCTTCTGCAATACCAACCTGTGTAAAACGCTCAGGAAAATCCTTAATAAAAGCATCCATTTTAAGCGATCCAACTAAATCGGCACATAAGGCAACCACATTTTCGTTTTTCTTTCCAGCCTCATGTAGACCAGCTCCAAAACCCGAACGTGTATCTTTTTTTTCTGTATATGTATATTTTTTCACGTTTTTATATTTTTAATTAGCTGCGTTAAAGCTTGCTTCGCAGGTTTTTATTGTTTTTTAGATATGAGATATGAGATTTTAGATGTGAGACTGAGCGACAATTCGTCTCAAATCTCATGTCTATTGTCTCAAATCTAGTTTAGTAGTCCCCTAAAGTTTCTGGTAATTGTGCTAAAGCTAAAGCTAATTGCTCATCATTAGGCGCTGTACCGTGCCATTTGTGAGAACCCATCATGTAATCTACACCAGCACCCATTTGTGTACTCATTAAATTTAAGATTGGTTTACCTTTTCCGGTTAAAGTTTTTGCATAATGTAAACCTTCAACAATAGCTTGCATATCGTTACCATCGGTATTGATTACATGCCATCCAAAAGCTTCGAATTTAGCCTGTAAATCATCTAAGGCAAGAACTTTACTTGTTGGGCCATCAATTTGTTGTCCGTTATAATCAACAGATGCAATTAAATGATCTACTTTATTAAAAGGGGCAAACATTGCTGCTTCCCAGTTTTGTCCTTCTTGTAATTCTCCATCCCCTAAAAGGGCAAAGATGTAAGATTTATCGCCATTTAACTTTTTAGCTAATGCTGCGCCAATAGCAACCGATAGGCCTTGGCCTAATGAACCCGAAGCAATACGGATACCTGGTAAATGCTCATGGGTAGTTGGGTGACCTTGCAGTCTAGAATTTAACTTACGGAAAGTTGCCAATTCACTTTTATCGAAATAACCAGCGTGAGCTAATGTACTGTACCATACCGGAGAAATATGTCCATTAGAAAGGAAGAACAAATCTTCGCCAGCGCCTTCCATTGTGAAGTCTGTTTTGTGGTTCAATACTTCAAAATATAAAGCGGTAAAAAAATCTGTACATCCAAGCGAAGCGCCTGGGTGACCAGATTGACATCCGTGAACCATTCTTACGATATCTCTTCTGATTTGAGAGGCAATATCTTCTAGCTCTTTAATTGTATGTTTCATTAAAATAAGAGGTTGTTGTTACATAGCAAAGGTAATATTTTACCCGCTATATCATAATTAGTTATTGATTAAATCGAGTACTTGTTGTGTTGAGTTTTTTGTGTCAACTTTTTTGATGATATGAGCGATTTTTCCATCGCCATCTATAATGAAAGTGGTGCGAACTGTACCCATGTATTTTTTGCCATACATATTTTTTTCTGCCCAAACACCATAGTCATTTACAATTTTCTGATCGGTATCGGCCAGTAAGGTAAATGGTAAATTATGCTTGGTAACAAACTTCTGGTGCGATTTTTCGTCATCAACGCTAACGCCTAAAACTACAATATCCTTAGCCTGTAAACCTTGATAGTTATCTCTGAAATCGCAAGCTTCGGCGGTACAACCAGGAGTATCGTCTTTTGGATAAAAGTAAAGCACAACTGTTTTGCCTTTATAGTCGCTTAATGAAACTTCAATGCTGTTTTGATCTTTTGATGTAATTGCCGGTGCCTGATCACCTTCTTTTAACTCTGCCATATTTATAATGATTGAATTTTTGTATGCTTAATGATGGAGTGATATTAAATGATTGAATTTTGAATGATAGAATGTTAAATCATGACTGCAATTTAAACAGTTTAACCTATTATACTGTTGGATATATGTTAAAAGATGACATTTCTTAGTTTAAGTCGTAAATTTTAAGGGCACTTTGATCATGTAATCATTAAATCTTAAAAATCCTGTTCCTATCTAAAAAATGTTACTGTGTATTTTCGGGTATTCTCTTTCATGTCTACAACAATCAACTCTAGTATGTGCTTTCCTAAAGCTGTTCTTTCATCGAAGCTGTGCCAAAGTGTAGCCGTTTTGGTGTCGAATTCCATCAGTGCCCACTTGCCATCGATATAGCCATTAAAACTTTTTATTCCGGATAGATTATCGCTGATCCTAAAAAATATTTTAGATAAACCTGCCATGTTTTTTCCTTCAGCAATATTTACAGGTACTATTCGCGGGGCAATGGTATCGGTGGCGATATAAAAGCTGCCAAAGTTTTTCGGCGTGGCCTTAATATATCCATTATCGAAACTACCACCTTGAGAGGAGCCATTTGAATTTACAATCAATGCTTTACTCCTCAGGTTCTCCGGAAGATTATCAGCCTTGATCGAGATATCGAAACCGATGTGCAATGGCGTATACCTATTGTGAATCTGATGTACAGCCGACCAGGCATTTCCCATTGGTTTAGGCAATTTTTTATAATTGAAATTTAAATCGCTGTACAATGTCCCGAGGGGGAAAACCACTTTAATGTCCTCACTATTAAACTCATTCGCCTTATTGTATAGATAGATTATTCCGGCTGGAATAACCGGAGCTACAATAGGCGCTGACCCTGCATTTACGGTAAAAGGGAGGACTGAAGAGTTTCCTTTCGAATCGGTAATGATGTAACGCAGTTGATGTGTGGCACCATCATTGAAATTAATTCTTCCGCTATTGACTAAACCACTATAAATTTTTAAAGGATTACCAGGTTCAACAAAACTTTTCTGAATGCTTCTTTTGGTATTTAAATAAGTTGGGTAATCGATGTGCGAGTTGATGGCTTTACTATCTTCAAAAGCAAAACGTTCAAGAGCAGAAGTGTATACCTTCTTGCCATCTACTTCTAGCTGAATTGAATATACACCATTGGTGCCCGATAAACCATTGTGCCGATCCGTTACCACGATACCGAAACCAACCTCGCCAGTTAAGCTAACAGGTGCACTGGTTTTGTAACTGCCATTTGCTCCGCTAATGCCGATAGCTTGTTTAGGTGTCGATTCGTTAAAGCTTTTGCCATTTAAACGGTACACATACAAACCATGAATAACTGGCGGAATATTATCGGGGATGATGATTCCGAAAAACTGAGGATTGATGGTTTCTTCAGTTTTGGTGTCTCTGATTTCGAAATGTAAATGCGGACCGCCCGAACTACCACGATTACCAGACCAGGCAATAATCTCGCCTTTATGTACGGGAATTAATGTGGCATCCGGAAACTCATCAATCTCAAATGATTTTTTTTCGTATTCAAGGTTTTTAACAATGGTTGCAATTTTGGGGGCGAAACGTTGAAGGTGGCCATATACGGTAGTGAAACCATTAGGGTGGTTGATATACAGTGCCTGCCCAAAACCACTGTTCTGGACCCTTAACCTCGAAATATATCCATCTGCAACTGCATAAACTGGATAACCTTCGCGCTGATTGGTCCTGAAATCAATTCCAGAATGAAAATGATTGCCCCTGATTTCTCCAAAAGAACCTGCAAGGGCAGGAGGGCTAATATCTAAAGGTTGTCTGAAATCCGTAATCGGGTATTTATTTGTACTGAAAATCTGTTGCGCCTGAACAAAAACTGAAGCAAATAAAAGGCAAATTGAAATGGAAAATTTTAACTTGTACTGAATCGGGTTTTTAATCATTCGTTACTTTACATCAAAATTTAAAAGTTGCTTTCCTTCTAACCAGGCTTCCAATTTATCGCCTCTATTTGTTTTTCCGACACCCTGTGGCGTTCCGGTAAAAATTAAATCCCCTTTTTTTAAGGTGATGTATTGCGAAACAAAGCTGATTATCTTCTCGAACGAGAATAACAAATCTTTAGTATGGCCTACCTGGCGGCTTTCTCCATTTACCTTCAGCTCAAAATTTAAATTATAAAGATCCTCAAAATCACTTTTAGGAAGAAAAATACTGATAGGCGCTGAGTTATCAAAAGCTTTGGCCAACTCCCAGGGTAACCCCTTTTCTTTATGTTTGCTCTGGATATCGCGTGCAGTAAAATCGATGCCTAGTCCAATTTCATCATAATAATTGGCTGCAAATTTCTCGGCAATATGTTTTCCTTCCTTGCAAATTTTTAAGACCACTTCCAGTTCGTAATGAACATCATCAGAAAAATCGGGCAGGTAAAAAGGTTTATTATCTTTTAAAACGGCTGTATCAGGTTTTAGAAAAATTACTGGTGTGGTTGGAACCGGATTGTTCAGTTCTTTTGCATGTTCGGCATAATTTCGGCCAATGGCGATGATTTTCATTCTTAAGAATATGAAATATGATAAAATAGACGGGAATTAAATCCGCATCAATCAAAAATAGAAAAGAAAATGGTGTTATAAAACTGAGATCCGTTTTACCTGGCTTTCTGAGCCCGCAATAACCCTCAAAAAGTAAATACCAGGATTAATCCTGTTTGGAATGACGAAGCTTTTGGTCTGTTCACCAGCATTTAAGCGTTCGTTTGAAAGTGTTGCCACTTCATTTCCCAATAAATCGATGATTTTGATTGTAGTCTGTGTGCCATCTTTTCCGATAGATAAGATAATATTTAATTGATCTTCTACAGGATTTGGATATATTTTTACGATGGTTAACAATTTATCTTTTGCTACAACCGTTGTGTTTTTTGGAGTTGTAGAGTAAGTATTGAACATTCCAGAGCCGCCAACTGTCATATAAAGTGGCTTGTAAGGGGTAATATTGGCTTTGATTTCAGGAATTCTGCTTACTTTTTTTGTTCTGTTTTTTAAGCTAATGCGAATACTATCAGCTTGTTGTGCCCAAGAATTTACGCCGCACAGTAAAACAATGCACAATGTGCATGCAAGTTTTGTGAGGAACGTTATCTTAGCGTAGAGTTTCATCAAATTGGTATAGCAAATGTATTAATTTAAAACAAAGAAATTAAACATTTTGTTTAAAACCCATAATTTAACACAATTTAACAATAATATTTAATTTTCATAGTGTTAAAAATACACAATAATTTGGTTGTTAAATTGTTATAGTTAGTTTACTTTTGCCGCACTAAAATAATCAACGAAGTGTCAAATCATAAAAATGTCAACGCGTTAACCGCCGGCGGTGTTCTAATTAGTTTAGGAATTGTGTTCGGTGACATTGGTACATCCCCTTTATATACCTTAAATGCAATTTTTACTACAATTTTAGGGGGAAAGCAAGATATCAATCCAACGAATGTTCTGGGGGTTTTGTCTTGTATCATTTGGACATTAACCTTACAAACCACCATTAAGTATGTTATTATTACCCTAAGAGCTGATAATAAAGGTGAGGGTGGTATTTTCTCTTTATTCTCGCTAGTGCGGAAAAAGGCTAAGTGGCTAGTGGTTCCAGCCGTTGTAGGCGGCTGTGCATTACTTGCAGATGGTATTATTACCCCCAGTATTACTGTAACATCGGCAATTGAGGGGCTTACCAATAAGTTTGAGGTACCGGTTATTCCAATTGTACTAACCATTTTAACCATCTTATTTATTATCCAGCAGTTCGGAACCAATCTGGTAGGAAAGCTATTTGGGCCAGTAATGTTTGTTTGGTTCGCGGTGTTGGGTGTTTTAGGCGTATCTTTTATTATTAAAGATATCAGTATTCTAAAGGCATTTAATCCTTACTATGCTATTCATTTATTAGTTACCAATAAATTAGCGTTTTTAATTCTAGGCGGCGTATTTTTATGTACAACAGGGGCAGAGGCTTTATATTCTGACTTGGGCCACTGCGGTAGAAATAACATTAGAATCAGTTGGATTTTTGTGAAATTAACCCTTATTCTAAACTATTTAGGGCAAGGTGTTTGGATTTTGCAGAACAGTGGAAGTTATGTTCCTGGGGCAAAAATGAATCCATTTTTCCAGATCGTTCCTGATCAGTTTCAAATTCCGATGGTTTTATTGGCTACTATGGCGGCAGTAATTGCCAGTCAGGCTTTAATTAGTGGATCTTTTACCCTAATTGCTGAGGCAGTACGTTTAAACCTTTGGCCTAAAATTAAAATTGTTTACCCTTCTGTTTCTAAAGGTCAGTTATACGTTCCCTCTATTAACTGGATGTTATGGATTGGCTGCTGTGGTATTGTACTGTTGTTCCAAAAGGCAGAGAAAATGGATGCGGCCTATGGTTTATCTATCACCATAGCCATGTTAATGACCACCATTCTGGTTAGTTTTTATTTGAGAAGTAAACGTTTTCCTAAATATTTAGTGGCGATATTCTTTTTTACATACGTAATTATTGAAGGTACATTTTTGATCAGTAATTTAACCAAATTCTTACATGGTGGTTGGGTAACAGTATTAATCGGTTCGTTATTGTTTACGGTGATGTGGAGTTGGTTTGTGGCCCGTAAAATCAAAAACCGCTTTGTTAAATATGTTGAAATTGAGGATTATTATCAGATTTTAACAGAACTAAGCGGGGATGAATCGGTTCCGAAATACTCGTCTCAGCTGGTTTATTTAACCAGTGCAAACTTTAAAACTGAGATCGAATCGAAAATCATCTATTCTATTATTCAAAAGGAACCAAAACGTGCTGATGTGTACTGGTTGGTGCACGTTGATGTAATGGACGAGCCATATACCTTAGATTATAAAGTTGAGTTCCTAATTCCAGGCAAGTTAATCAGGATCGACTTTAGATTAGGTTTCAGGATTGAGCAACGAGTAAATTTGTTATACCGTAAAGTGGTTGAAGAGTTGGTTAAAAATGGAGAAATCGATATTACCAGTCAGTATACTTCGTTAAACAAGCATAAAATTGCAGGCGATTTCAGGTTTGTTCTTTTAGAAAAACATTTATCTAAGTTTACTAAACTGAGTTTTTACGAAAGACAGATTATGGATTATTACTTTATCCTTAAAAAATTAAGTTTATCAGAAGAGCGGAGTTTTGGTTTGGATAGCAGCTATGTTGATGTAGAGAAAGTTCCATTGATTTTCGTTACTCCAGATGATATTGAATTAAATAGGTTGCCGGTTTAATTGATGAGGATCGCAATTTTAATATTAGCAATGGGTTTGTTTATAGCAGGACCAGTAGCTAAACTATACCATCTTGATCATGCCGACAACTATATGTTTGCATCTGGATTAGGGCTAGTAATGATTACTGCCCTGGCCTTTATAAAGAAAAAATAAATCAAATCCTCTTTCTATTAAAGAAAGGGGATTTTTTTGTTTTATAGATGGAATTTATCTTCATTCCATTTGCTAGGATTATTTTTGATGTAATTTGAAATATTTTGGTATGCGCTTTCATCGCCGATAATGTGCTCGTAATAATTCCGCTGCCATAGCTTGCCCATTGTTTTGTTTTGCGATTTAAATAATTGCAGGCACGCGTTGGAAACGATTGATTTATATGCTCCAACAATATCGGGAATCGTCGGGGCGACCCTTGCGGTCGCACTATTTAATTCATCTTCTTCTTGGACGACCGAAAGGGTCGCCCCGACAACAGCAGCAATGTCTAATAAAACAATTATGCCATGCATATGATTCGGCATAATCTGAAAAACATCAAGTTCGAAATTTGAAAATCTATCCGATAAATTTATCCATTCGTTGTAAGCGATAGTTCCAGATTCATTTAAGATCATTTCATTTCCTGAAACTTTTCCAAATCTATGAAGCCTACCTTCACAACAGATTGTGATGAAATATGCACCTGCTTTTCCGTAATCATATCCCTTTAACCTTATCGATCTTCGGTGATGTATTAACGGATTATATTTCATTTTAATTTAACCCTCCAGATTTGCCAATTTACTATGTCTATAACCATAGGCAAAATAAACCACAAGCCCAATTACCAGCCAGATGCCGAAACCGATCCAGTTTGAAATGCCAAGTTCGCACATCATATACAAACAGCTAATCAATCCTAAAACAGGAATTAACGATAAGTTTTTGGTAATGCAATAGTAAGTAATCATCACGCAGATGATCAAGAAAATCCACATCGGTATTTTGTGTTTAAATAAGCCCCAGCCGCTTTCGTATTTCTTTTCTATGGATACTTTTGAGGCTGAAATAAACTGTTCATAACGATCAGCAGGTAAGGCACTCAAATATGATTCTGCGTCCACTTTTTCTGCTAAAATAATTTGTGGAGCCGAATTTTTAACAATTTCCTCCTTAACAACTTTCAGTTCATCGCCACTTAAAGAAGTAACAAAAGTTACCGTTTGGAGTGTTTTAGGAGAATTGAAAAAGAAGGCTTTGGTTTCTTTTCCATATTTTGTGAAGGCAAAAATGATGGTCGCAATTAAAACAATAGGAACAATGAACTTACTGTTTACATAAGGTATTTTGAATTTTCCACGTTGTACATCAGGCCTGTTTTGTAATACTAAAACACCCGCGCAAACCAGTACGAAAGCGAAAAGTGTTCCGATAGAGCAGAGATCGGTAACGATGGTAAGATTCATAAACAATGATGGTACAGCCACTACAAAGCCTACCACAATGGTGGCGAATGAAGGTGTTTTGTATTTCGGATGAATTTTAGAAAAAGATTTTGGTAATAAGCCATCTCTACTCATGCTCATCCAGATGCGTGGTTGACCCATTTGGAAAACCAAAAGTACACTTGCCATGGCAAATACTGCACTTACCGCAATAATGCCACTCATTAATTTTAAGTTAATCTGATCAAAAACGAATGCTAATGGATCGCCAACGGCTAAAGTATCTGATTTAACAATACCTGTTAAAACCAGCGCAATGGCTACGTAAAGGATGGTACAGATAATAATCGCCCACATCATTCCACGTGGTAAATCGCGTTGTGGATTTTTACATTCTTCGGCCGTTGTAGAAATGGCATCGAAACCTATGTAGGCGAAAAATACTGCTGAAACACCTTTTAGAACTCCAGAAACACCGTTCGGAGCAAATGGATCCCAATTTTTGGTGTCTACATAAAATATCCCTACTGCTAATACCAAAAGAATTACTGCAAGTTTAACCACCACCATGGCGTTGCTGGCATTGCGACTTTCTTTCATTCCGCGGTAAATTAACCAGGTAATTAAAATGATAATGCCTAAGGCAGGAATATCTGCAACAAGGTGAAAACTACCGATTTTTGGAGCGGTAAGCCATGCATTATTGGCCAAGGCTGTAGCCGAATCTAAATCTGCAAGGTTTTTGCCAGCGGCCAAAAGCGCTTCCGCGTGTTTATGCCCGTTATAAGCACTTAAGTAATCCATTGTCATCCAATCGGGTACATGGATGCCGTCTATGCCGAGGGGAGGTATTTTGATGGTAGAAAGTAGTCCTGTAAAGTAATCAGACCAGGATATGGCTACCGTAATATTACCGATGGAATATTCCATAATGAGCGACCATCCGATAATCCAGGCAACCAATTCGCCGAAGGCTACATAAGAATAAGTGTAAGCACTACCAGAAACAGGTACCATTGAAGCAAACTCTGCATAAGCAAAGGCCGCAAAACTACAGGCTACTGCTGTAAAAAGAAATAAAAAGATTACCGCTGGGCCACCATCTGCACTTGCTTTGCCAATCGTACTAAAAATTCCTGCTCCAATAATCGCTGCAATTCCAAAAGCTGTTAAATCGCGAACACCGAGTGTTTTATGTAATGTATTTTCATGGTCGCCATAGCCTTTTGCCGCATCTTGTAATATCTTGGAAATAGATTTCTTTCTGAATAGCTTTTCGAACATCTTTTATTTGCTTGTTTCTTCAAACTTATAAAAAGTTTGGTTAAAAACGTTTAAAGCAAGATATAATTTTCAATACACTGCTCGTTGGATGGCAAAATGCCGTCGAAAAGAATGGTATTTATTTAATTAAAGTAAAAAAATGCAATTATTTGGCTTGAATAATCCTTTGTTTGATTCGCATAATTTTAGGCTGAATGAAAAGTTTAATTTTGCTGTCAATAATCAAAAAGATAAGTAAGTGTGCTTAAATATATGTTTGATTGGAATATTTATATGCCATTACAGTACTAATATGAATGCAGATACAGCACAAATAAAATACATTAAAAAACGTCACCAGGGTTTGGCTACTTTACTGGCCTTTGCCTTAATTCCATTATCAGGTTTTGCTACCGATATTTATATCCCTTCATTACCAACAATGGCTGGCGAAATGCAGGTAAGTAATGTGCAAGTTCAACTTACATTAAGTATCTTTTTAATTAGCTATGGTGTTTCGCAACTTTTTATCGGGAGTGTGCTCGATAGCTTTGGTAGGTATAAAATCTGTCTATATGCGTTATTGATTTTCGCAGCAGCAAGTATTGTTATTGCCACAACCCATAACATTTATCTTATTTATTTAATGCGCATTATTCATGGGCTTACTGTAGGGGCAATTGTTGTGGCAAAAAGAGCATACTTTGTCGATCTTTTTGAGGGCGATCAGTTAAAACATTACCTGAGTTTGTTTTCCATCATCTGGTCTACCGGACCAATTGTTGCACCTTTTATTGGCGGTTATCTTCAAACAGTATTTGGCTGGGAATCTAATTTCTATTTTTTGGCTGGTTTTGCATTTGTTTTTGCTGTGCTGGAGTTATTGTTCAGTGGCGAAACATTAAAGCATTTTACCGATTTTCAACTGAAAAAGATAACTGGTATTTATATCGAAATGATTAAAACCACGAGCTTTACATTGGGCATTGTAATGTTGGGTTTAGCCTATTGTATGGTGATGGTTTACAACATGACCGGTCCGTTTATTATTGAGCACCATTTTAATTTTTCTCCGGTTATTGCAGGTTATAGCTCCTTGTTTTTAGGTTTTGCATGGATGGTTGGGGGCTTTATTGGTAAGGCCACCATCAACAGGCCCTTCTTCAAAAGATTAATGATCAACTCGTTGTTTCAGGTGGCGTTTGTAGTGCTGATGATTGCAAGCTTAAATTTTGTTTCTAACCTGTGGTCGTTAATTTTCTTCGCCTTTTTAATCCATGTAGGGGCAGGCTTTACCTTTAATAATTACTTTACTTTCTGTCTGAGCAAATTCCCCAAAAATGCCGGGATTGCAGGTGGATTAACAGGAGGGATTACCTACGTGATTGTCTCTTTTTTGAGTTACGGCATCGTAAATTTGATTCCTGCTAAAGATGAACGTAACCTCAGCTACAGCTATTTGATCATGATTTTAATATCGGTTTTAGTGATGTTTATTATTCTTAGGATTAGAAAGAAGGATGAAGCCTAGGTAGGTTACAGTCACAGAAATTAGAAACAAGATTTTTTTGAAGAGCAGCGTCTGCATTCCATAGGTAGGGTTCAGTCCTGCTGTTTGTTACAATCCTTTTGGGAGAATTTTGGTAAGAACAATTTATCCAATACCCAAAAGGGATTTTCACTTCCATCAGGTCTATTCAGTTGGGTACAGCAGATAAAACATTGGTTTTGATACCGAAAAAATATGAGGTTAGTGACGCTGGCATTCTTACTTAGTTTCCATGCCTTCTGTGTTTTCGTGCTAAAAAAGTGCTTAGCGAGATGCTAAGGTCAATTAATAATTCTCGCTCACGCTGTCGCTCTGAGCGGAGTCGAAGAGCCTTAGCAACATCCGTGTCCCATGATAAAAGAATTAAACTTTAGTCTTAGCGAGACGCTAATACCAGAGTTGGTTTGTATACCTAGTAGTTTAGCGTATATTGTATTGGCATCCTCTGCGATGGGCAACACCAAATCATATAAATTTGGGAAAAAGTCCGTTAAATTTCAATTCTTATATAACTTGGTTCAAAGATCTCTCCATTCCGTTGCACTCCAGTCGAGATGACGACCGATTTTTAAAATCTGTCATTGGTATGGAATCGAAGCGTATTTAAGATGTCCGTGTCTTCTGTGTTTCCGTGGCAAAAAAAGTTCAACAAACATAGATGCCGTGGCAAAATGCCACGGCATCTATGTTATCTCCGTGTGTTGGGAAACCTTTAGCCTTCCACCTTCAAACCTTCTACCTTACCCTAATTTCTCCAGTTCTGCTTTTACAAAGCTTGCCAGTTCTTTCACATATTCCGCGCTGAAATCAAATTTGATTCCCGCAGTTTCATATATTTCGTTCATTGGTTTAGTGTAACCCAAAGCAAGTGCCGCTAAATATTGTTCTAAAGCTTTTTCAGGATTTTCTTTATAATTTTTCCAAACTGCAATGGCACCTAGCTGGGCAATTGCATATTCGATATAATAAAAAGGAACTTCGAATAAATGCAGTTGTTTTTGCCAGCCATTTCCAAATTGTTGTTCTAAATCTGTCCAATCGGCAAAACCAGCACCAAAGCGGTTAAAAATCTGCTTAAAAGTTTCTTCACGGTCAGCTGCCGTATGGTTTGGGTTGGTGTAAATCCAGTGTTGAAACTGATCAATTACGGCAACCCAAGGCAATGTTTTTAAAACATCGGCCAATTGTTCTTTTTTAGCACGGTTTAAATCTTCTTCGTTGTCGAAATAAACATCCCACTTATCCATTGAGATTAATTCCATACTCATCGAGGCCAGTTCAGCCACCTCTGATGGACAGTGTTTAAAGTCGTTTAGCTCCAAATTCGCCGTTAAAAAGGTATGAATCGCATGCCCTCCTTCGTGAACCATTGTGGTTAAATCGCGTAACGAATTTGCCGAATTCATGAATATAAATGGTGCTCCTGTTTCGGCTAAAGGATAATTGTAACCACCCGGTGCTTTACCTTTTCTACTCTCCACATCAAAAAGGTTATTGGCTTTCATTGTTGCCAGTTTTGAGCCTAATTTTTCATCAATAGCATTAAAACAGGCAATACTTTTATCAATCAGTTCTTCGCCATTGTTAAAAGGTTTTAAAGCTGGTTTGCCACTTATACTCACTTCTAAATCCCAGGGCTTTAACACTTCTAGCCCTAAAGCTTCGCGGCGTTTTTCGGCCTGCTCTTTTAAAATCGGTACGATCTCTTTTTCAATGGCATTGGCGAAATCATAACAATCCTGCGGCGTATAATCGAAACGGCCCAAAGCCTGGAACATGTAATCGCGATAATTTTCAAAACCCGCATTTAAGGCAACCTGATTACGCAGTTTAATCAACTCATCAAACAAGATGTTTAAGTCATCTTTATCAATTAAGCGGCGTTGCTGGATCGTTTTCCATGCATTTTCGCGTACCTCGCGGTTTAAATCTTTGATGAAGATCGAGGCTTGCTCCAAAGTATATTCCTGGCCATTAAGCTCAACACTCATGGCGCCTGTAGTGCTTTGGTATTTTTGTTGTTTCACCTGTAATTCGGTAAACAGCTCAATATTTTCATCGCGGTAAAGCTCTAATGCTTTTTTAATCGCACGGCTGTAAACGAAATATTTTTCTTTGTCCAAATCCTCCATAAACGGACTCTCTACAAATTTTTTATTCAATTCGTTAGCCAGCGGAGAAATTTTTGGCTCTATTTCAGTCGCAAAATATTGGAAATTTTTAACCAATTCTTCGTTCGCGGTATCACAGCTCATTCTGATGTATCTCCAGGCAAAATCTTCTTCTAAAGCAGCTTCTAGCTCTGAACGGTCTTTTAACCACTGTTCTAACTCAGCGGTGCTGGTTATTTCGCGGTTTTCCAGTTCGGTAAAAAGTGGTTCTAAATTTTCCCAGGTAATGCTCAATTCCTGTGGGATATATGTTCTATGTTTCTTAGTTATAATCATAATATTTAATTATTGAATGAGAGAATGATCGAATTAGAGAATGTTGGAATGAAAGAATGAAAGAATGTTTACCACTCACTCATTCAAAACTCACTCACTCATTTTTATTTATGTCTCAAATACGCATCTATTAAAAAGCATATTGCAAATACTACCGATGCATAACCATTTAAGGTTTGAAATGCCCTGTTTACTTTGCTAATATCATTTGGTTTTACCAGTAAGTGCTGATAAATCAACATCGAACAGAAAAACACAATACCTACGTAATAAACCCAACTAAAGGATGTAAAAAACACAGGCAAAATAACACAGGTGGCAGAGAGTATATGCAAAAGTACCGAAACATTCAAAGCATTTTTAATGCCAAGTGCCGAGGGGATCGAATGTAATTTTTCTTCACGGTCAAATTCTTCATCCTGCAGGGCGTAAATAATGTCGAATCCACTCACCCAAAACAATACCGTTAAGGAGTATAGTACAGGAACCAGTGCGAAATGTCCGGTTACAGCAATGTAAGCGCCAATAGGAGCAAGCGATAGGCCTAAGCCCAATACCAAATGACAAAGTGCGGTGAAACGCTTGGTATAGCTATAAAATAAAACCACAAATAAAGCCACTGGCGATAAATAGAAACAAAGCGGGTTAATGAAGTAGGTAGTAATGGCGAAAAGAACACAATTGGCGATAACAAAAATCAACGCCTCATTTGCAGAAACTTTACCAGCAGGGATATCGCGCATTTTGGTGCGTGGATTCTTTGCATCAATATTTCTGTCCAAATAGCGGTTAAACGCCATGGCCGAGTTTCTTGCAAAAACCATGCAGAGCAAAACTAAAATCAGTTTATACCAGGAAAATGGGTTTTCTGTTGTGGTTACGCCCAAAAAGAAACCAATCAGGGCAAATGGTAGCGCAAAAACAGAATGGGCGAATAATACGAGTGAAAAGTATTTTTTCATTTTTTTTAGAACTGATTAATTTCCTGTAGGGTATGATTACACAGATTATTTGATTACACAGATTTTTTAAAGTTAAACTGAAAATTGTGCACTGCGAACTGAAAATTGGTTAAAACTTCTTATAATCTGTAGGAACAACAAAATCTTTATTCACCTCATAAATGAAATTCAGTACTTCTTCTTTTCCGGTTCCTTTTTCAGCAGAAGAAATAAAGGTGGCAGGAATCTCTTCGAAAAACTCGCCTAATTTTTTCTTAAAGGCGGCTACATTTTTCTGGGTGGTTGTCATGCCCTGTTTATCAGCCTTGGTAAAAATTAACGAAAACGGTATCTGTTTTTCGCCTAACCAATAGCAAAATTCAATATCAATTCCCTGTGGCTCTAAACGGCTGTCTATCAAAACAAAAACACATTGTAAACTTTCTCTTTTGGTTATATAGGCACGGATAAATTTCTCCCATTTCTCTCTGCTGGTTTTAGAAACCTTGGCATAACCATAACCCGGTAAATCGACAATGTACCATTTCTCGTTAATCAAAAAGTGATTAATTAACTGCGTTTTTCCCGGACGTTGAGAGGTTTTGGCCAATCCATGTTGATTAACCAACATATTGATTAATGAAGATTTACCCACGTTAGAGCGACCAATAAATGCATATTCGGGCATAGTTGGTACGGGTAGTGCCGAAATCTGGGTGTTGCTGCAAACAAATGTTGCCGTTTTGATAATCATGGTGCAAAGGTAGGGTTTTGAGTCCGAAGTCCGAAGTCCGAAGTCGGAAGTCTGAAGTCCAATTTGATAATTTTTTTTAAATCTGATTTTTGACATTACACTGAATACTTTGCGTCAAAGACTTCGGACTGTCGACTAAAGACTCCCGACTTTTCTCTATCTTTGCCCCATATCATGAATCAGAATATCACCCCATACCAAGTAGAAGATGCAACTAAAAAAGAGCAAGTTGCAACCATGTTTAACAACATTTCTGGCACTTACGATTTTTTAAACCATTTTCTTTCTTTAGGCATTGATGTATTATGGCGCAAGAAAGCCATTAAGGAACTGGTTTCCATCCACCCGAGAACTTTGCTTGATGTAGCTACAGGAACTGGCGATTTTGCTTTTGAAGCCATTAAAAAGCTTCATCCCGAAAAGGTAATTGGCGTTGATATTTCTGAAGGAATGTTAGAAGTAGCCAAGAAGAAAATTAACGAGCGTAGTTTAAACGAAGTTTTTAATGTTCAGATAGGCGATTCTGAAGGCCTGCACTTCGAAAATGATACTTTTGATGCGATTACCTGCGCTTATGGTGTGCGCAACTTCGAGAATCTCGAAAAAGGATTAACTGATATGTACCGGGTATTAAAGCCCAATGGGAAAATGGTGATATTGGAATTTTCAAAACCAAAGGTTTTCCCGGTAAAACAACTGTACAGTTTTTATTTTAAACAGGTAACACCTTTCTTTGGAAAACTATTTTCTAAAGACCACAGAGCCTATACCTATTTGCCAGAGTCGGTAGCTGCTTTTCCTGATGGAGAAGATTTTACCAGCCTGATGGAAAAAGTTGGCTTTAAAAGTACCAAACAAAGAATTTTAACGTTTGGAATAAGTTCGATATATGTAGGAACCAAATGATCAGAAAATTAAGCCTCATTCTTTCACTTTTTATTGTTTCTACAACCGCCTTTGCCCAAAACTGGGGTGGTGGAATAGATGATGAAGATTGGAGTTTTGGTTTTAATTTTCAGTATATCTCAGCCGAATACAAAATCCTTAAAAAGCAAAATTGGCGATCGCCTTTTTATGAGGTGCCAAATTCGCTAGATCCTTCTTACGATCCAAATTCGGGCATTCCGGTTACCTCAACATTAAATTCTATTTCTAGCCCACCATCTCAAGGTTTTGGATTAGGTTTTGTCATGAATAGAATGATCTCTGATAACTTCGATATCAGAGCAACACCCTCCCTTATTTTTAGCGATAGGGTAGTAACTTACGAGTACGAACCTATGGCGCCGATTAACTTGGGCAATGGGCAAACGAAAAACTTTCAAACCGTGGTAGAAAGAAAAGTTCAGGCTACCATGTTCGAATTTCCATTAGGCCTAAAGGTGAAGTCGAACCGGATGAACAATTTTAGGGCATATTGGTTAGGCGGTGCTAAATATTCGATAGATATAGCCTCGAAAAAGAAAACCTTCGATGAAGGTGAAACAGCCGTAAACAAGTTGTTAAAAAACCAAAGAAACTATCTGTCGTACGAAACAGGTATTGGTTTCGATATTTATTTCGAGTATTTTAAAATGTCGCCCGAAATAAAACTCTCGTATTCAACCAGCGATTTACTTCAGCACGACAATACTGTTTACGCCAATCCGATAGATAAGTTGAAATTACGTCAATTAACATTCAGTTTAATTTTTCAATAGTCCTGCAATCCAAAAAAACTTACCTTTGTTGGTGTAGGTAAATCAAAGATGGTATCTTAAAGGATTACCGAGACTTAAAATTCATAAAAATGTCTAAAATCGCATTAATTACAGGCGCAACTTCTGGTATTGGCGAAGCTTGCGCACATACATTTGCCCAGCAAGGTTACAATCTGGTATTATTGGCCCGCAGAGAAGATAGGTTGGCTAAAATTGCCCATCATTTAGAAGATAAATATGCCATTACCATCAAACAGGTTTTTGCCGATGTTCGCGATAAAGAAAGTCTTACCGCCGCTTTAGAAGTTTTACCTGCCGAATGGAAAAAGGTTGATGTTTTAATTAACAATGCAGGCTTGAGCCAGGGTCTAGATCCAATCGATAAAGGCGATACAAACGATTGGGATAACATGATCGATACCAATGTAAAAGGTTTGCTTTATGTAACTAAAATTGTTTCCAATTGGATGATCCCAAATCACTCCGGACATATTATTAACATCGGTTCTATTGCCGGAAAAGAAGTTTATCCAAACGGAAACGTATATTGTGCAAGTAAACATGCTGTAGATGCTTTGAGCAAGGGCATGCGTATCGATCTGCTTCCACATGGAATTAAAGTTACCGAAATTAACCCTGGGATGGTAGAAACCGAATTTTCGGTGGTGCGCTTTAAAGGCGATGAAGATCGGGCGAAAAAGGTATACGAAAACTTTGAGCCCTTAATTGCCGATGATATTGCCGATGCCATTTGGTATGTAGTAAGCAGACCAAAACATGTTAACATTAACGATATGCTGATTATGCCTACTGCGCAGGCTACAGCAACGATTATAAATAGAACCCCCTAGCCCCCCCTGAAGGGAAAGGGAATAACAATATATTTTTTTATTTTAAACTAATGAAAGGAAAGCCCCTTTAGGGGTTTGGGTTAAAAATGATATCAAACATAATAGATCAGGAAATAAAAAAAGCCATGTTGGCTAAAAACACCGCACAGTTAAGAGGTTTAAGAGCAATAAAGGCCGCTTTACTTTTAGCTAAAACAGAGAAAGGATCTTCAGAAGAGATTACTGAAGAAACTGAGCTTAAGATTCTTCAGAAACTCATTAAACAACGCCGCGAATCTGCTGATATTTACAAGCAACAAAATCGCGAAGATTTGTATCAGGTAGAAGAAGAAGAAATTGAAGTGATTAATCAATTTTTGCCAAAACAGTTAGATAGGGCAGAGGTTGCTGCAATTATTGAGACTGTAATCAAACAATCTGGTGCTACATCGGTTAAGGATATGGGGAAGGTAATGGGGATGGCAAATGCAGCACTTGCAGGTAAAGCTGATGGTAAATTAATTGCTGAAATTGTTAAAGAAAAACTAGCTTAATTTAAAGCTAAAAGCAGAAAGACTAAAGCTTAAAGTGCATTTATCACTAGTCTCTAGTCGCTTACCGCTTTACAAAGGGTGTTTTTATACCGTTTTCGATTTTATTTCAGAAAAATGGCATATAAATGCATAAATTTAATTTTACTCTACTAACTTAGTAGCACAGTACCATCTAGAATATATATGACTTACCCGATAATAGAAGAAGACGGATTTAAATACATCGAAGCTGGAACAGGCGAGACACTGGTATTGCTACATGGCCTAATGGGCGAACTAAGCAATTGGGAACTGGTTATCGAACAGTTTAAAGATCGCTATCGTGTAATTATTCCAATTTTACCAATTTACGATTTGCCTATTTTAACATTGGGTGTAAAAGCATTATCGAGATATCTTCATCGCTTTTTAAAATATAAAAATTTAAACCAGGTGGTGCTTGTTGGTAATTCGCTTGGTGGCCACGTAGGTTTAGTATTTACGGTTGCTCATCAGGAGTTTGTTAAAGCCCTGGTATTAACGGGTAGCTCTGGTTTATACGAAAATGCGTTTGGAGGATCTTTCCCACGTAGAGAGAGCTACGATTACATTAAAGAAAAGGTAGAATTTACTTTTTACGATCCTGCAACGGCAACCAAAGAACTGGTCGATGATGTTTTTAAAACGGTTAACGATAGATCAAGGGTTATTAGGATTTTAACCATGGCAAAGTCGGCAATCCGCCACAACATGTCTAAAGAATTGTCGAAAATTACCATACCCGTTTCTTTAATATGGGGTAAAAACGATAAGGTTACTCCACCAGAAGTGGCACAAGAATTTCATCAATTATTACCAAATTCGGAATTAAATTGGGTTGAGAAATGCGGACATGCACCAATGATGGAGCATCCTGCAGTATTTAATGCTTATTTAGAGAAATTTTTAGATAGAATATTGTTAAAATAAATGTTTGCAGCAGAAATCATATCAGATGCAATTCCATCACTAAGGGCCGATGACACGGTGCAGAAAGCTTTAGATCGTATGAACGATTTTAAACTAAAGCATTTGCCAGTCGTTAACGAGGTAACTTTATTGGGTTTGGTTTCTGAAGATGATTTATTAAATATTGATAATCACGATACACTTTTAAACGATAGTGCGGTAAACATGCTTAATGTTTTTGTGTTGAGTAATGTACATGCTTATGATGTAATCAGGTTATTGAGTCAGCTAAAATTGACAGCTGTTCCGGTTTTAGATCAACAGAAAAATTATGTTGGTTTAATTTCGATTAATAACATGGTAAATGCCGTGGCCGAACAGTATGCAGTAAATGAACCTGGCGGAATTATCGTTTTGGAGATTAGTAACCGCGATAATTCGCTAGCACATATTGCACAGATTGTTGAAGCCGATAATGCGCAGGTGCTCTCTTCTTACGTGAATTCTTTTGAAGATTCTACGCGTTTAGAAGTAACGCTCAAAGTAAACAAAACAGAAATTACTTCATTGGTAGCCTCTTTCGAAAGATATGATTATCTGGTTAAAGAGGTATACAATAACACCCAGATTGATGATGGATCGCAGGAGCGTTACGATTCTTTCATGAACTATTTAAATGTATAAACCTACTTTATGAGGATTGCAATTTACGGCAGAGATTTTAATGATACGGTTTTGCCCTATGTACAAGAGGTTTTTAATCATTTAGCCGAACACCATATCCAGCCGGTTTTATATTCTAAATTTAAAACATCGCTTCATGGTAAAATTAAATTACCAGCAAATACGGTTATTTTTCATAATCATACCGAATTAAAGGATCTTGCCGATGTATTATTGAGTTTAGGCGGAGATGGTACCTTACTCGATACCTTATCGCTAATCCGCAATTCGGGCATACCTGTTATTGGGATCAATTTTGGCCGCTTGGGTTTCTTAGCCAGTATCAATAAAAACGAAATCGGATCGGCACTCAATGCCTTAATCCATAAAGAATATACCTTAGATTCCCGTTCACTTTTAACCTTAGAATCTGATAATGGTTTATTTGGTGAGGAAAATTTTGCACTGAATGATATTACCATTCACCGTCGCGATAATTCGGCTATGATGATTATCCATGCTTCAATGAACGATGAGTTTATCAACTCTTATTGGGCCGATGGATTAATTATTGCTACGCCAACAGGCTCAACAGCTTACTCGTTAAGCTGCGGTGGCCCCATTATTTATCCCGATTCTGAAAATTTTGTAATTACACCTATTGCGCCACATAACCTAAACGTTAGGCCGGTAATTTTGCCCGACGACAATAAGCTCTCTTTTGAGGTAGAAGCCAGGGAATCTAAATTTTTGGTTTCGTGCGATAGCCGAACCGTCACCGTAGAACGTTCAGTAAAAATTAGCATAAAAAAGGCAGATTTTTGCGTAAATCTTATCCGCCTTAACAATGAAACCTATTTAAACACGTTAAGGAATAAATTATTATGGGGCATCGATACCCGTAACTACTAAGTATGACGCCAAAAAAAACGCTGTTAATCCTCCTCTTTTTTATCTTTAGCGGACAAATTGTTCTTGCGCAAGAAGGTACATGGGAAGTTGGGCTCATGGGTGGAGGAGCAGGCTACATGGGCGATCTCAATCAGAACAATCCTTTACAGATCAGCGGTTTTTCGGGTGGTGCATATGTAAAACGGAACTTTAATCAATATGTGGGCGTTCGCTTAAATTATACTTACGGACAGATAAAGGCAGATGATGCCAACTCCAATAATGAACAATTCCGCGAAAGAAACCTGCGTTTTAAAACAGCACTAAATGAATTTAGCGGATTAATAGATTTTAATTTTTTCAATTTTAATCTTGGTGGAGGAAACAGGCAATTTACGCCATATATTTTTGTTGGGGCTGGTTTGGTGGTTTTTAAACCAACTGTAAAAGTTAACGGTGATAAATACCGGTTAGACCGATTAGCAACCGAAGGCCAGGAAAATGGATATAATAATGCTGTTTTAACTATTCCATATGGGGTAGGCCTAAGGTATAATTACAAAGATACCTGGAGCGTTTTTACCGAATTGGGTTACAGAACACCCTCTACTGATTATATTGATGATGTGAGCGGTCGTTATCCGGCTAATCCAGTAATTGTAGGCAATGGCCAATATCAGGTCAATTTATCAGACCCTTCTCTCAACCAAATAGGACAAACTGGTACCCAAAGAGGCGATTTTCGAAAAAGGGACACTTATCTATTTGTTAGTGTTGGCATATCTTTTACCTTTGTATCCTCAAAATGCTATTCCTTTTAAGCTGATTTTGACATAATTAATGGGATTTAAAGAACAAATAGACTATAGCCGCCTGCCAAAGCACATTGCCGTAATCATGGATGGTAATGGAAGATGGGCAAAAGGCCAGGGTAAAGTGCGGGTTTTCGGACATGAACAAGGTGTACTTTCTGTAAAAGACATTGTAGAAGGTTGTGTTGAGGTGGGTATTGAGTACCTTACTTTATATGCTTTTTCTACAGAAAATTGGAACAGACCAAAAGAAGAGGTAGATGCTTTGATGCAGATTCTGATTTCTACCATCAACAAAGAAACCGAAACACTTAATAAAAACAATATTAAGCTGAATGCCATTGGCAATATTGCATCTTTACCTCAAGAGTGTATTGATGATTTAAAAGAAGCGATGGACAAAACGGCTCATAACGAAAAATGTACTTTAACGCTAGCGTTAAGTTATAGCGCGAAATGGGAAATTTTGGAAGCCGCCAAAAAAATTGCATCAGCTGTAAAAGACAATACCATTTCTTTGGATGATATAAACGAAGACCTGTTTTCATCAAAACTAACAACCGTAAATATACCAGATCCTGAACTCATGATCAGGACAAGTGGCGAACATCGTATTAGTAATTATCTGCTTTGGCAGATGGCTTATACCGAGTTTTATTTTACTGATGTTTTATGGCCGGATTTCAGACGTGAAGATCTTTTCGAGGCTATTGTAGACTATCAAAAACGCGAACGCCGTTTTGGTAAAATTAGTGAACAACTAAACTAATTTTTCTTTTAACACTTTTTAACAAGCGTTTAAACTAACTTAGCACCACTTTTATACGATAAATGAAACCATAATAAGGGAACAACATAAAGAAATTTTGCTTTATAAAATAACGTTACCTTTTGGCCATTACTGAACAAATAATTTTAATGAAAAGAATATTTCAAGTTTTAATCCTACTAGTTTTAGCCGCTCCGGCCTTCGCTCAAGTACGTCCACAAGGTCAGGCACCGGTAACCCCTTCTTTAAAGGTTGGTGGCTTAGATCTCGATTATTTTAGTCCAAAAGAATATATCATTGGTGGTACCACGGTAACCGGAACCCAATATTTAGATAAAGAAGTATTAATTACCTTATCTAAACTAACTAAAGGCGATAAAATCGTACTTCCTGGCGAGGCAACTTCTGATGCAATTAAAACGTTGTGGGCGCAGGGTTTGTTTGATGATGTTAAACTTAACATCGAAAAATTTGTTCAGGATTCTGTTTATTTTGAAATTGAAGTAGTTGAGCGCCCGCGTTTAAGCTCTATCGATTTAAAAGGTATCCGTAAATCTGAAAAAACTGCCATTCAAGAAAAGCTAAATGATAAAACAGGTAAAATCGTAAACGATAACCTGTACAATACCACCTCAGCTATTGTAAAAAAATACTTATTGGATAAGGGCTTTTTCTTTACCCAGATCGATTACAAAACACGTAAAGATCCGAATGCAGAAAACAGTGTGGTATTAGAAGCCAATATCAATAAAGGCAACCGTGTTAAAGTACAGCATATCGATTTCACCGGAAATAAAGATTTTAAATCAGCAAAACTTAGAAAATACCTCAAAACCCCTAAACAATTTGCCTGGTGGCGCTTTTGGGGCTCTGGAAAATTCGCAAAAGAGAAATACGAAGAGAACAAGGTAAAAATGATTGCCAAACTGCACGAGAAGGGTTATCGTGATGCGGAATTATTAAAAGATACCATTTACCAATACAACAAGAAAAAGGTTAACATCAGGATGGACCTTTATGAAGGAAAAAAATATTACTTCGGTAATATTACCTGGGCAGGTAATGCCATTTATCCGGATAGTATTTTGCAAAAAGTATTAACCATCGAAAAAGGTGATGTTTTTAGCGAAGAGAAATTAAATAAAAAATTAAACGGTGGTGGCGAAAACGGTGGCGACATTAACAGTATGTATACCGATAATGGATATTTAACTTTTAATATCGATCCGGTACAGACCAAAATTTATGGCGATACGGTTGATGTTGAATTACGCATGTACGAAGGACCACAATATACCAACAACCGCATTACTTTAAAAGGTAACACCATTACAAATGATAAGGTGGTTTTACGTGAGATCCGTACTAAACCAGGACAGAAATTTAACAAAAGTGATCTAATCCGTACCATTCGCGAAATTGGTCAATTAGGTAACTTTGACGAGTCTAAAACTGTACCTACACCTCGTCCTAACCCGGCAGATGGTACTGTAGATATTGAATATGCAGTAGAAGAGAAACCTTCAGATCAGATTGAGCTATCAGGTGGTTTTGGTGGTGGCCGTATCATTGGTACATTAGGTTTAACCTTCAACAACTTCTCACTACGTAACTTATTTAATTTAAAAGCTTACAAACCATTACCAAAAGGCGATGGACAGAAATTAAGCTTACGTGGACAAACTAATGGTAAATATTACCAATCATATAGTTTCTCATTCTCACAACCATGGTTTGGTGGAGAAAAACCTGTAAGTTTTGGTGTGAGTGCATTTACCTCATTACAATCTAATGGATTAAGTTCTGATAATGCACAGTTTCAAAAAATACGTTTAAACGGTGTAACGGTTAGCTTGGGTAGAAGATTAAACTGGCCAGATAACTATTTCCAATTAAGCCACGCCGTTAACTTGCAACAATATATCTTAAATAATTATTCAGGATATTTATTCAGCACGGGTACTTCATATAACTTAAACTTATCACAAGAGATTAGCCGCGATTCAAGAGATTCGCCAATCTTCCCTAAATCAGGGTCGTTCTTACGTTTTACTATTCAGGCAACGCCACCATATTCACTATTTAACAAGGTTAATTATGCAACAGCATCTGATAAAGAAAAATACCGTTTTACAGAATATCATAAATGGAAATTCGATTCACAATGGTATCAACGTGTTGTAGGTAACCTGGTAATTAAAGCACAAGCACAGTTTGGTTTCTTGGGTCAATACAATAAAGCCGTAGGCCAATCAGCATTCGAACGTTTCAAATTGGGTGGTGATGGTATGCAGGGATTCGATTTCTTACAGGGATCTGAGTTAATTGCAATGCGTGGTTATGCTAACAATACCGTAATTCCGGTAGGTTCTGATCCAAATGTGGCGCAACAATCTGGTAGCCCGATTTATACTAAATATGTATTAGAAGCACGTTACCCTGTTATTGCAAGCCAGCAAGCTACAGCCTTCGTTTTGGCCTTTGCTGAGGGTGGTAATACTTGGAACAGGTTTAGTGATTTTAACCCTTTCAATATTAGAAGATCAGTTGGTGTTGGTGCCAGAATATTCTTACCGATATTTGGTTTGTTAGGTATCGATTACGGATATGGATTTGATGCTATCCCTGGCTTGCCAGATGCGAACAAAGGTCAGTTCCATTTTAGTATCGCACAACAATTAGGTGGATTTTAATTGATAAAGAACAAAAATTTCACTAATTATGCAATAAATCATTGCAATAAGAGTTTAAAGAAAGCTTAGGTTATTAACTATATCATTAACACACACAGATGAAAAAATATCTTTTTATTGCATTCCTGCTTTGCACTTCTTTTGGTGCCTTCGCACAGAAGTTTGCTTATGTAGACACGGAGTATATTTTGAAGCATTTGCCAGAATATAAATCGGCATTAAGTCAGTTAGATGTCGCCTCTAAACAATGGCAGCAACAAGTGGATCAGAATTTTTCTGAAATCGACAGGATGTACAAAGCTTATCAGGCCGATCAGGTTTTGTTAACCGATGATATGCGCAAACGCCGTGAAAACGAAATTATAGAAAAGGAAAAACAGGCTAAAGAATTTCAACGTTCTAAATTTGGGCCAGACGGAGATCTTTTTCAAAGCAGGGCAAAATTAATTAAACCTATTCAGGATAAAGTAGCCGAGGCTATTAAACAGATTGCAAAATCTAAATATTTAGACTTCATTTTTGACAAGAGTAGTGAAGCAACAATGATGATTTATGCTAGTAGCAGTTACGATGTTAGTAATGATGTAATTGTAAAATTAGGTTATAAACCAGGGACTGTAAATAATTAGTATATTCGCCCCTGATTTTTGAAGAAAAACAATTAGAAAAAAATAAAAAAGTAAAATAAAACGATGAGAAAGTTAATTAACGTATTCTTTGTAGCAGCAGGGTTATTGTTTACAGCGAATATGGCAAGTGCACAACAAAAATTGGGTCACATTAATTCTGAAGAGGTATTTGCAAATTTACCAGAGGCTAAAACAGCTCAAACCACTTTAGAAACCTTAGGTAAACAAAAGCAAGCTGATATTGATGCTATGATCAAAGAATATCAAAGTAAAATGGCAGCTGCAGAAGCTAAGCAAAAATCTTTAAGTGAAGCTAACAAAGAAGTAGTGGGCAAGGAATTACAAGCGCTGGGTCAAGAATTACAGGATTTAGAAAAACGCATTACTGATGCGCGTACTAAAGCTTCACAAGATATAGGTACTAAACAAGGTGAGTTATTCCAGCCTATCCAAGCTAAAGTTGCAACTGCAATTTCTGCTGTAGCTAAAGAAAAAGGTTTAGCTTACGTTTTCGATATCGCAAACGGACAAGGTGGTAACAATTTAGTATTCTGGGATGGTGGTGATGATATCACTGCTGCAGTTAAATCTAAATTAGGAATTACAGCAACTGCTGCAAAACCAGCTGCACCTAAAAAGTAGTCTTTTATCAATCCATAGTCTTGAGTCCTAAGTCTCGAGTCAGGAAACACGATACTGCGGAATTAAGTTTAACTTAGTTCCGCTTTTTTGTTTCATTATTCATTATGCTGTCCCGAACATTCGGAATCAGCATCTTTGATGTCTGACTTTGCTCAAGTAAGATTTTGAAACAAGTTCAGGATGACTACCATTATAACATTTCAACTTTACAACAAACATTCTAACTTTCCAACAGCACAGATGCAAAACGCTTCACCAATAGGTATTTTCGATTCAGGTTATGGTGGTTTAACGGTTTTCCGTTCTATTGCCGATAAATTGCCTGATTATAATTACATCTATTTAGGCGATAATGCCCGTTCGCCTTATGGCGATCATTCTTTTGATACCATTTATAAATATACTTTAGAATGTGTAGAATGGCTTTTTGCGAAAGGATGTTATTTAGTTATTCTGGCCTGCAATACAGCATCAGCTAAAGCACTCAGAACGATCCAACAAAAGGATTTGCCAACTAAATATCCAGATAGGAGAGTGCTTGGGGTAATAAGGCCTACAGCAGAGGTAATTGATGCATATACGGATACCAAAGCGGTAGGAGTAATGGGAACGAGGGGTACTGTTAATTCTCAATCTTACCTTTTAGAGATCAATAAGTTTTTTCCTGAGATTAAGGTTTACCAGCAAAGCTGCCCAATGTGGGTTCCGCTGATCGAAAATAACGAACATTTACAATCGGGGGCAGACTTTTTTATTAACGAATATTGCGATCAATTACTTAGCCAATCGGCAGATATCGATTGTGTGTTATTGGCCTGTACGCATTACCCTTTGTTAATGCCTAAACTGAAGAAGGTATTTCCCGACCATATAAACGTTTTAACGCAAGGCGAGATTGTAGCGGGTAGTTTAGTTGATTATTTAAAGAGACACCCTGAAATGGAACAAAAATTAGGGAAACAGGGGGAGAAATCTTTTTATACCAGCGGTGACCCCATTGCTTTTGATGAACATGCTTCGATATTCTTTGGAGAAGCGTTGACGTCGAGTAAAATGTAGAGATGGTTAATCGGTTAATTGTTCAAACTGGTTAACTGTTCATAGTTCTAATTCGTCATTGCAAGGCTGGGTTGAGGGAGCCGAAGCAATCTTTTAGTCTAATCAATACAATGTAGGTTAATTGTTAACTGAAATCTACCGACTCATGATTTGTCGCCACCCATGGTGGGAAGATTTCTATGTTTATTATCCCTTTAAAGCGACTAAATCTACTCCAAACTCTCAACCCCAAACTGCTTATTGTGGCAACTGCTCTACACGTGTAAGTACAGTAGGCGAAGATAATGCTTCTAAGAAGGCAACAACTGCATCTTTTTCTGCGATACTCAATTTTAGGCCTTTCAATAACTTATCGTTTTTAGGCAGTAAAGGATCATTTAACTGTTCTGGTTTTACACGTTGTACAGGCATACCCACATTGTACATGTTCATTACGCCATCTATATCAGGAAATAATCCATTATGAAACCATGGAGCAGTTTTCATCACATTTCTTAAACCTGGAGTTTTAAATTTACCCACATCTTCTGGTTTCTTGGTTACGTTGTACAATCCCAAATCTTCATATTTACGTCCATAATAAGTTAAGCCGTCATTATGAAATTCATTATCAGTAAAGAATGGTCCGTTATGGCAATTAATACAGCGCGCTTTGGTGCGGAATAAATGGAGCCCCACTAACTGCTGATCTGTCAATGCTTTTTTGTCTTTGGCTAAGAAGCGGTCGAAAGGGGTTCTTCTGCTTACGATGCTGCGTTGAAATGTAGCCAAACTTTCGAAGATCCTTTTATTGGTAATTTCTTTTGACCCGAAGGCAGCTGCGAATAAAGGTTGATAACCTTTAATTTTACTGAGCTTCTTGGGTAAAACTTTCATATCCTGGTGCATCTCGTTATGTGCCGCCACCGGACTGCCTGCCTGTTCTTCTAAACTGGCTGCACGGCCATCCCAGAACAACCGCTTGTAAAACCAAACATTCTCTAACGAGGGCGCATTTCTGATATTGGTTAAATGATCGTGACCTACAGAAACCTGACGGCCATCTGTCCAATGTAAATCTGGTGCATGGCAACTCGAACACGAAATCTGGTTCGAACCTGATAGGCGTGGATCGAAAAATAAAATTTTACCCAGCTCTACAACTTTTTTTGTCGAATCGTTTTTTAAATCCACCGGAGAAGGGGGGATTTCGCCCAATTCCTGAAAAACGGCGTCTTTATCAACCGTTGGTTTCGGCCATTGATCAGTAGGTTTCGAATATACTTTGCGCAGGCTATCTATACTCAGTTCATCCTCATCGTTAAAATCGGCGGATTGAAAAGAAAATAGGATTAATCCGGTAAGGGCTAAAACAAGGATGGCAAAAATTTTATTCATGGGGTTAAAAATAGAGATTTAAGCTGATATTGGAAGAAAAACGGTCTTTGCCAGGGGTGTTAAATGTTGTTCTTTGAAGATCAATATAATTGCCTACCCGTTGGATATAGTTTCCTGAAACCTTGATTGAGGTTTGTATTCCTTTGTAAGTTGGGAAAAAATAATCAGCCGTTAATCCAATTCCATAATTATTTGAGGTGTTGAACTGATAATTGGGGTACATTACATAATTGTAGAATATATTTTCGGTTTCAATTGGTGCATAAAAATTTGATGAAGTTTTTAGACTATAACTTGCTGATACTGCAGCGCCAAAGCTATGTTCTTTATCCAATTGTTTATTTATTCCCCAGCCTGCATTAAAATTAATTCTGCTATAAGAAATATCAACGGCATAATTTCCATCGCGCTTAATATCTTCAGAATGTTGAACCCCAAAATTTAAATTATTGATCAATCCATTTTTGCCTTTTAGCGTGTAGAATAATTTTAGGCCATAATACTCTTGATCGTTTATGTAATTTACACCCGCAAGTCCATAATCATAGCCGGCACCCGCATCGTAGCTGTAGTTTAGCGAGAAATTAATTTCATTTTTGTCCGTATTTTTATGCCAGATCAAATCTGCAGACGAATGTTTGATTTCATAATTCAAAAACTCGTCAAAGCCAACATTATCAGTTAAATTACGTTTAAAAAGCTGGGTTTCCTTTCCTTTCTTTAATGCCAAGATTAAATTATCATTTTGTGTGGCAGCGTAATTAACAAATACTTTCGCATATTGACGATCTTGATCGTTATCGTATCTTAATAAATTTTTAACCTGAACTATTTGTGCCCCACCATACCCGCTCATTAAATAATTGGTGAAGATTTCGCCCACTGTATTTTCGATGTAGGAACTGTTTTTATATCCAACCCCAATTTGTTCACGTCCGTATCCGTATTGATAGCCAACTCCAATTAAAAGGGGCTTCGAAATATGATATCCAATAGCAGGGTTAATATTAAATTGAAAGTCTTTTACATCACCACGGGGATCGTTATTGCTAAAATGATTTCCAATTCTATAATCTAATCCTAAAGAAAGTGGTAAGTTATTGCCGATCATTGTTCTGCTTACCGCAGCATTAATTTTATAAACCGAACGTTCGTAGTGATTATTCTTTATTGAGCCAAAATAATATGGAGAACTATTGCTAAATCTTGATTGGTGCGCCCATCGTGTACTGTCTTCAGTACTTCTTTGGTAATTAAATGCCCCATAAAGATGAAACTTTTCTAAGGTTGTTTTACCCTCGCTGAACAACGTTAGTGCTCGTAGTTTAGAAGCACCCTGAACCGGTATATAATGCCCCTTGTTTAAATCATATTTAATGGTAAGGTTATTGAATTTATTTTGCATCATCTTTTCCATAAACAATGGATTTTCCTTCGAAAATTGATACAGTTGTGTTAATGCTGAATCTATTGAATAGCTTTTGCTTACTAATGATTGGGCTTTTGAAGTCTCGTCGTTAGTTTGTGCAAAAAGCAGAGAAGTAGGCATTAATGTAATTATTGATATGATGATGAGTTTTCTCATGTAAATCGAAATGATGCGTGTTTGTGTATTTTATTTAAAAGCCCTAGGTAGAGCGACATCTAAAAAGTCGAAATCTTCTGTGGAGTTATTGGTATCTTTTAGTATTACCCTTCCATTTTCTATCTTTTCCGTTTTACGGATAACAGATTGAGATGTATAGGCACCTTTGGGAACAAACGCAAACCCGGCATCAAGGTCGGCTCCTAATTTCTTGGGCAATCTGGATGAAGCTACATTTGGCTGGATTTCCATCGCATCAATGATGTATCTTGAAGGTATCTGATAATACTTACGTGCTGTTGATGACGGCATAGTTTTACTCGGTTCATTGTACATTGGCCAGTTTTTAACATCCTGTGTTTTATCTACTTTAAAAATGGCAATGCCAGTTCTACCGGTATTGTCCAAAATCATATCTGTGCCTGTATAAGAGAGCACATCAACGTTAGGAACAAGTGGGTTATCGATATCCGAATCTAACGGCCTTGGAACAAAAGAACCATAGTAAGCTTCAAAATCTGCCTTGCTCAGATCGACAGTTAACTCAGGGTTGCGGACAGAAATGGTTACGCCATCAGTTCCGGTAAAAGGCGATTTATGATTTAATGCAGTTTGGGCCACCACAATGCTTTGCCCTGGTTTTACAGGATATGTTGTGCCATTTCCAGGGATCATACAAAGCGTTTTTGCGTATATGAAGTCTGTATTGGGATCCCCGTTGGCAGTTGTCATGTTTAGTGATTTAGTCCAGTCATATTGCCCATTGGCTTGTAAATTGAAAGTTGTATTAGTTGTACTTTGCCTGCCCCAGATTTCAGAAATATATAAGCTATCAGCATACATTGTCTCATCTGTATTGTTATAGATTTCAATAAACTGATCTCTGTAAAGCGCTCCTAAAGTTCTGTCAGAGCCTGCATAATATACCTGTTTCACTAACCAGTTACCAATAGCTCCGGTTTTAAGATTAAGTGTTAGTAGTGCATTATTATCTTTATTAACCAGCTTGTTTTTTTCTGTTGCATTAAATACCACTGGTTTTGTTGTAATGATTCCGGTTATGGATGTATAATCTGCAGCTGATATTGTATAGCTTACATCTACATCATACCTTCCTGCGGGCAGATCATTAAAAGTCCCCAAACCCTTATCGTTTGTTGTAAGCGAGAGGTATCTTCCGGAAGTTAAGCTTTTAATTCTAACGGTAATATTTAGAACAGAGAATGTATAACCGCTATTTGCAAGATCAAAAGCAACCTTTACATTAAGGTCAGTTGGAAGAACATCAGGCTGATGTGTTTTTTTGCAGGAAAATAATAACCCGATAACTATTATTAATAAAATCTTTTTCATGCTGATTAAAGTTTCAGGGATAATTCTATACCAAATGTTGGTGCCCCGTTGGGTGATGTGACTGTGTTGCTGCCTGGTTTTTGGTACCTGGGTTGGTAGTTCAAGAAATTATAGGCATTAAAAGCAAACCTAAACCTCTTCTTAATCTCTTTAGCGAGACTTAAGTGGTAATTTGAATAAATTCGGTATTGATTATCTGATACAAGTTCATTTTCAGGTATAAATAAGTGCCCATAAACTGTGCTACTTGGATCAGGATTTGTGATTTCAATGTATCTTACATCACGTGTAAAATATCCTTTTGGTACACCATCGTTTGCATTAACAAGTGTTTTGTTTAAGAAACTAAATTCTGCTGTCAACTGCACAATTAGGCTAATTGCAGGAATGTGTGTTGACGAAGTTACCCTGCCAGAGCTAAAGTATGTGGTTTGTTTTCTTGGAGCATAAACACCTGTAACCGGATAATCAGGTATAGTGTTGTTATCAGAAATCGTACTGCCAAATCGATCTGAAGTTTCTTGATAATTCGAGCGGTATATTCCCCCGCTTATGTTAAACGAAGTAGATATTGCCTCATACTTTGGGGTGCTCAGTATTAAATCGAAACCCTGGTTATCTGTTTTAAGGTCATTATTAAATTCATTATGGTTAATCAGAAACCTCTTTACCCCATTTTGGGTGAGGATAGGTTTTGAGCCTGGTACAAAAACGGCAGTATATTGAGGGAGAGATAAAATATCATATTGGGTAACTGTATTGTATCCCTGTGTATTTAATTTATTGAATAATGAAAAAGATAACTGGTAATCTTTTATTTTATATAATCCGGTAAGTTCGAAAGTCTGTCCTTTTGATGATTTTAATTTGCTGCCATCAGGATCAAAACGCTGGACATAAAAAATACTTGCACTTTCGTTGGCATTTCCATTATACGCATTAATCAGTGGAACATCAACAAAGGTCGGTCCAGGATATCTTTGCGCTAAACCAGGCGATTTTACCGAAAGACCATAGGCAAAGCCTAGTCTAAAATCATCGCTTATCTGATAGTTTATGTTTGTTCGTGGAGAAAGAGTTATAAAACCATTTTGACCATCTAAACGCAACCCGCCTCTAAAATTTAAATCGCGGTTGTTGATTTTTAAAGTAAATACATCTTCAGTGTATAAGCCAAAATCTTTTTGTGCATAAGCAAGAGAAAAGTCGTAATATCGCTCGCTCGGACCGCTTGATAAGCTGTTTCCGGTAGTATTGTAACCAGGCCTTGCCCGACTTGGGTCTGAAAGCCTTCCGAGCCCATTATTGGCTGCATAAGAAAAATTACCGCCAAAGTTTAAGTTATGTCTTATTTCTCCAGTTCTAAATTCTCCATTTAAGTCTAATTGTGCGGAGGCAGTTACCGGCCTTCCATCTACATCACTTACTGCAGTATAAACACCTTTATCATAAATACCGTTGGTAAGGCCCGTTTCGGTTGCATTATTATATAATATATAAGGGTTGTTTACAAGTTGTTCGGTATAAGTGCGTTGGTGTGAATTACTATAACGAAGGTTTAAACTTATATTTTTGATAAAATCACCTCCAATACTATAACTTGTACGGTTGCTTAAGCTCAAATTCCAACTATTGAAATTTAATATTTTGCTTGTGGGATCGTCGTCATCTTTTTTAATGCCATCCAGATTTCTGCCATAATCAAAACTCAAAGTATTCTTTAGCCTTTTTTCTTTTCCAAAGCTATTAGTCCACATCGCATTGGTATTGATACGCTTATAAGCTTTAATCTTGTCTCTGTTATCTGCGTAAGAATTAACATAGTTTACGCCTACATTAAAACTTCCCAATTTGGGACTGAGTACAAATCCTTTAGAAAAATTATAAGATGTTGCATTATCCCGAACCTGCATACGTACATATGCCGGCGATTTACCTGCCTGCCTTTCAATTATAACGGCTCCATCAGATAGATCGCCATACTTTACGGAAGGTACTCCTGCAATAACTTCGATACTCTCAATATTATCTGCTGGAATTTGCCTTAAATCAGTACCACCATAAGCAAAATCCCCACTGTAAGAACTTGTAGATGTTGTACCTGTTAATCCAAATGAGTTGCTACTAACGCTTGTACTACCAAGGCCTCTTAAGCCTGGATTATAGCCCTGCATATTGGCATTATTAGAGATATTATTTCCATCTATTATTATTGCAACGCCAAATGAGTTATTCAGCGTAAAGGGATCTCTGCCTGTTGTAGTAGGCTCAAAAACAGAGCGAAGGGTTAAATTCTGGATATTCTGTAACGATGGTGGTTGAATTTTTCTATTCGGAATTTGATTCAGCAAATCGTTAACACTTAGTGCAGGAATTTGCTCAATCATATCCCTGTTGATAATCAGCGATGAGTTGGTTGAACCCGAATAATTCCTTTTTGCATTAATCTCAATATTCTCCAAACTTAAATCCAAAACCTTTAAGGTAATGTTGCCCAGATTGGTTTCTCCGGCTTTAATGGCTATGGGTAATCTTAACTTTTGAAAACCGATGTACGAAAATTCCAGAGTTAGGATATTGTTCGTTTCCGATCCATTGATCCTGAACAATCCATTTTTATCTGTAACAGCGTATTGGTTGGTTTCTACAACTTTAAGGTTAACAAGTTCTAATGGCTTGTTTTGAGGGTCGACCACTTTTCCAGTAACCACGTTTTTGATTTGCGCCAAGGCAGTGAGGCAAATCAAAAAGAAAAATAGGGATGTGTATAGTTTCTTCAATTTAGACTAAATCTTAATAATAGCGCAAAAGTGTTAATTTTACACTAACTATGCAAATTATTTAGAAAGATTCTAATTAATAATACATAATTTTAAGTAGCAAAGGCAGATTCGTGGACATTTGGAACATCTGTCAGCTTAAACTCATCATAATAAAAGAAAACACTTTTGTTTAGGTTGTAATGTTTTAAAAGGATAACTTTGCGGCTTCAAACCCACACAATGAGTGATCAGATAAAACACGAATGCGGAATCGCTTTTATTCGCCTGTTAAAACCACTTTCTTACTACCAGCAAAAGTACGGTACAGCACTTTACGGCCTTAACAAATTATACCTTTTAATGGAAAAACAGCATAACCGGGGCCAGGATGGCGCGGGTATTGCCACCATTAAACTGGATATGAAACCAGGCAGTAGGTACATTAGCCGATACCGGAGCATGGCATCTAATGCGGTAGCAGATATCTTCGAATATGTACAGAACAAATTTGTTGATATCCAAGAAAACACTCCTGAATTAATGCAGGATACAGAATGGCTCAAAAACAACGTAAGCTTTATCGGCGAGGTGTTAATGGGCCATTTGCGTTATGGTACGCATGGTAAAAACAGTATCGAAAATTGCCACCCTTTTTTAAGGCAAAACAACTGGATGACACGTAATCTGGTTATTGCAGGTAACTTTAACATGACGAATGTTGATGAGTTATTGGAGCAATTGTACGAGTTAGGTCAGCATCCAAAAGAAAAAGCAGATACTGTTACGGTATTGGAAAAGATCGGTCACTTTTTAGATGATGAAAACCAAGAGCTTTTCGATCAGTACAAAAAAGACGGGCACGACAATATTGCGATTACGCACAAAATATCTGATAACTTAGATATTGCCAATATCCTTCGCCGCTCTGCCAAAACCTGGGATGGAGGGTATTCGATCTGTGGTATGGTGGGTAATGGCGATTCGTTCATTATGCGCGATCCGGCAGGTATCCGTCCGGCGTATTATTATTATGATGATGAGATTGTTGTAGCGGCTTCTGAAAGACCAGCTTTACAAACTGCATTTAATATTCAGTTTAAAGATGTTAAAGAGATCGATCCTGGTCATGCTTTAATTATCAAGAAAAACGGAGAGGTAAGCATGGAGCAATTTCGCGAGCCTACCGAAAGATTATCTTGTTCCTTCGAGCGCATCTATTTCTCAAAAGGAAGTGATGTAGAAATTTACCGCGAGCGTAAACAGTTAGGCCGTTTATTAAGCGAAAAAATTCTTCAGTCCGTTAATTACGATTTAAAAAATACCGTATTCTCATTTATTCCGAATACGGCAGAAGTGGCCTTTTTCGGAATGGTTGATGGTGTACAGCAATATGTTCGCAGACACCAGAAAGATATACTTTTACATAAAAAAGAAACATTAACCGATCAGCAATTAGATGATTTGTTATCGCTGGCACCAAGAGTTGAAAAACTTGCAGTTAAGGATGTAAAACTGAGAACTTTTATTACTCAGGATGCAGACCGTAGCGAAATGGTAGCACACGTTTACGATACTACTTATGGTATTATCAATAACCATCAGGATACTTTAGTTGCGCTTGATGATTCTATTGTACGTGGTACTACATTAAAGCAGAGTATCATTAAAATTGTTGACCGTTTACACCCTAAGAAAATTATTATTGTTTCTTCTGCACCTCAGATCCGTTACCCTGATTGTTATGGTATCGATATGAGTAGGATGGGACAATTCGTTGCTTTCGATGCGGCTATTCAGTTGTTAACTGAACGTGGCATGTGGCAGGTGATTGAAGATGTTTATACTAAGTGTAAGGCTTCGTTACTTTTACCTAAAGAGGAAATTGTAAACCACGTTAAAGAAATTTATAAACCATTTACTCCTGAAGAAATTTCGGCTAAAATTGCACAGATTATTACCCCAAAAGGTACTGTTGCGGAGGTTGAAGTAATTTATCAAAGTTTAGAGAACTTGCACGAAGCTTGTCCGAAAAACAAAGGAGATTGGTATTTCTCAGGAAATTATCCAACCCCAGGTGGAAACAAAGTGGTAAATAAAGCTTTTGTTAACTGGAAAGAAGGAAATAACCAAAGGGCTTATTAATCCCTAAATCCCCTAAAGGGGACTTTAAATCACAAATAGCTCATATTTTATGGGCTATTTTTTTGCTTTTTTACAACTGAGGACATTGGGTTTCCACAGGGAAAGGAGAGCCTTTGAGCTAAATTCGAGGTGACCAATGCACATTATTTTTTACCACCAAGGCACGAAGACACAAATAATGTAGCGTAGTTGGATTGAATATTTATGTGAGGATCTTTAATTAATGCTACTGCATTTTCCTACATAAACCTGACATTCGCGGAAAGCCCGCAAGCCCGATCCTTTATCGGGTGAGGACTTGCAGCATTGGCAGGACTAACGATAATAATAACACTGTACCTGGTTTTCAAAAAATAAAAATTGGTGTTTAATAAATCTTTGGTCTGCCCTTCGACTCCGCTACCATTGACAGACTCCAAAAAAAGGTCGTCCTTGCGAGGAGGAACGACGAAGCAATCTATCATGCTAGTGATCCTGCCATAAAGATTGCTTCGTCGGCTGAAAAAGCCTTCTCGCAATGACGATCCCTCGGGAGATTTATTTCCATTAAATTCTACTGTCATTTATTTTGATTTTTATGCAATAAATTATTCTCAGGGTGACAAAGCGTGAGGAGATTCCATGTGTGCCAGGCCTTAGCTACTTACAATACTCTATGTCCTCTGTGATTTTCTTTGTGATCTCTGTGTTAAAACCTATGCGTAGAACTTCAGGTAAGTTTTAACGATGAGCCAAATGGCAAAGAAGATGATAACGACACCCGCGATTTTATTTAGTTTTTTAAGCGCATCTTCCTTTATTTTATAACGGAGTTTACTCGAATAAAAACTCTTTGCTCCATCTATACTCAATTGGGTGGCCATGGCGATAAAAAAGCAGACTAATTTTTCATTCAGCATGTTATTCAATTTAACCGAGATGATTCCGCTTACAATAATCCAGAACATTAGTGTGGATGGGGTAAGGATACACATTAAAAATCCTTTTATCACGTAGCCTCTCTTGCTTACTTTTTGTAAAGTTGAACTATCGTAATTTACCGTTATTTTAGAAACCAGGTAATATATACCTACGGCTAACAAAAATAGGCCCCCAATAGTGCCTACATATTTATCAAATTCTGCTTTGTAATCGAAAAACTGGCTTCCAAAAAGAACCAGGCCTATTAAGACCACATCACTAATAATTACGCCAACTGCTAAAGAAAATCCAGCTTTGAAACCTCTCTCTATGCTGGTTTTGATCATTGCAAAAAATACCGGCCCTGTTAAAAACGACGAAATAATCCCTGCTCCTATACCTAGTAATATGGCTTCAAACATGCATTGTATTGTTTATAATATGCGAATATGCAATTTTATACCTAAACAAATAACATTTATTTTTGTTGCATAGGTTGCATAAAATTTACTGGTTTTCATTTTTTTTTATTTATGTTTAGAGCCACTAAAACTAAATTTAAAAAATGAGTTCAGAACAGACAAAAACCAAATGGGGGCAATTTATTCCTTTGGTCACGGTATTCTTTTTCTGGGGCTTTGTAGCCGCCAGTAACGACATTTTAATACCGGTATTTAAAAAAGCTTTTGATTTATCGCAAGCCGAAAGTCAATTGGTTTCATTGGCATTTTATATAGCTTATACAGTGGGCGCTTTAATTTATAATGGTATTTCAGTTATCATTGGACAGGATATTGTAAACAAACTAGGTTATAAAAATTCGCTTGCACTTGGCTTGGTTATTTCTGCACTTGGAACATTATTATTTTATCCAGCGGCAAACCTGCACTCGTTCCCTTTAATGCTTTCGGGTTTATTTATCGTTGCATTGGGTTTTTCTTTACAACAAACAGTGGCCAATCCTTTGGCAATTGCATTAGGTCCGATTACAACCGGCTCGCAACGTTTAACTTTAGCTGGCGGTATCAATAACTTCGGTACAACTATCGGCCCCCTAATTGTGAGTTTTGCTATTTTCGGTTCTGCAGCAAACGCATCTACCGATATCAGTGTAGAAAGTGTTAAAATTCCTTACCTAATTTTGGGTGTTGCCTTTATCGCTGTTGCTATTTTCTTAAAAATGTCGTCTTTGCCTGATAGACCTGCTTTGGTAGAAGCGTCGGTTGATGATACTAAATCGATTAAGGGCTCTGCTTTACAATATCCTCAGTTGGTTTTAGGTATGATTGCCATTTTTGTTTACGTAGGCGTAGAAGTTTCTACCGCAAGTAACCTGCCTGCTTACATGGAGAAAGATTTAGGATTTGCCATTAAAGATATTGCTCCTTACATCTCACTATACTGGGCAAGCATGATGATTGGACGTTGGACGGGTGCTGTTGAAGCATTTACGGATAATGTGAGTACGCAAAAAGTATTACGTTTTATTGCACCATATTTAGCTTTTGGTATTTTCTTAGCCGTAAATGCAATTGCAAAACATGACCTTGCTCCATTTTATGTATATGGTTTAATTATCTTGGTATTAATTGCTGCCGATATGGCGAGTAAAGGTAATCCCGCCAGGATGTTATTGATTTTTTCGGCAATTGGTATTGCTGCGCTATTAATCGGCATGCTTACAAAAGGCATGATAAGTGTTTACGCCTTTACAAGCGTTGGTTTGTTCTGTAGCACACTATGGCCTTGTATTTTTACTTTAGCTGTAAGTGGTTTAGGTAAGCACACCAGTCAGGGAAGTAGTTTTCTCATCATGATGATTATGGGTGGTGGTATCATCAGCTGGCTTCAGGGTGTTGTATCTGAAGCTACAGGTATCCAATACAGTTACGTAGTTGGTATTATCTGTTTTGCTTATCTGGCATTTTATGCGTGGAGAGTAAGTGGGATTTTAAGATCGCAGGGAATTTCTTTCGATAAGAAACTTTCTGGCGGACATTAATTTTTAATAAAGTAATTTTGCAGCCACAGAGATTATTTCTCTGTGGCTTTTTTGATTTTTATAATGACAGATAAACCAAGTTTCGATTCGATATTCATGAACCTTGCCACCGATTTGGCAGCCCGCTCGCATTGCGTGCGTGCCCATGTAGGTGCAGTGTTAACAAAAGATACCCGCATTATTTCTATTGGCTACAATGGCCCACCGGCCGGTACGCACAATTGCGACGAGGAATGGCCAGAGCATGGATGCGCACGTGATAGTAAGGGAAGTTGCTCTTTAGCCCTACATGCTGAAGAAAATGCTATCCTGTATGCCTCTAAAAATGGGTCGAAGATAGAAGGTTGTACTTTATATACCACCTTATCGCCTTGTATTGCATGCGCCAGGTTAATCTTATCTTCAGGAATTAAATTGGTTTATTATTCTAAATCGTATGCGGCTTACAAAGGTTTGCCTAGCGACGAAGGGGTAGATTTTTTAAGGAAATTTGGGGTAGAGGTGGTTTTGATGGAATCTTAAAGGTTCACTGGTTCATTTGTCGTTAGTTCATTAGTGATTGCAAGTTGTATACTGGTTAATTCAATCGATTAATCGACTTCGGACTTCTGACTGCCGACTTCGGACTTTTTCCTTCTAAAAATCTCAAATCTCCGGCTTCAAATCTCATATGTAATTGGTACCTTTGCGGATGCAAGAAAAAATCATTATCGTCGATTTTGGTTCGCAATTTACACAACTCATCGCTCGTAGGGTTCGCGAACTAAATATTTACTGTGAAATATATCCATATAACAATCTTCCTGAGGTTACGCCTGATGTAAAAGGAGTTATTTTTTCAGGTAGCCCTTATTCTGTCCGCCAGGAAGATGCACCTCAAATCGATTTATCGAAATACCATTTAAAATACCCATTATTAGCTGTTTGTTACGGTGCACAATATATCGCCCAACATTCTGGTGGCGATGTACAGCCATCTTCAACGCGCGAATATGGTCGTGCAAACTTAAATTTTGTAAACCAGGAGAATAAATTATTCAAGGGTATTAACATCGACTCGCAAGTTTGGATGAGCCATGGTGATACCATTACCGATATTCCAGAAAATTTTGAACTGATTGCCAGTACCGATAGCGTAAAAGTGGCAGCTTATCACATTAAAGATTCAGATACTTATGCCATCCAGTTTCACCCTGAAGTAACGCATAGCACTGATGGAAAAATCCTTCTAGAAAACTTCTTGGTTGATATTTGCGGATGCAGCCAAGATTGGACATCTGCAGCTTTTGTTGAAACTACAATTGCCGATATTAAAGCTACTGTAGGGGATGATAAAGTTGTTTTAGCGCTTTCTGGGGGGGTTGATAGTAGTGTTGCAGCAGTACTTTTGCACAAAGCCATCGGCACAAACCTACACTGTATATTTGTTGATAATGGTTTATTGCGTAAAAACGAATATGAAAGTGTTTTAGAGCAATACAAAGATTTTGGCTTAAACATTAAAGGCGTTGATGCAAAGGATAAATTCTTGAGTCAGTTGGCCGGAGTAGAAGATCCGGAAACAAAACGTAAAATCATCGGTCGTGTGTTTATCGAAGTATTCGACGAAGAATCGCATCTTATTCAAGACGTGAAGTGGTTGGCCCAAGGTACCATCTATCCTGATATTATTGAATCGATTTCAGTTAAAGGCCCATCGGCAACCATTAAATCGCATCATAATGTGGGCGGTTTGCCAGATTTTATGAAACTTAAAGTAGTAGAACCGCTTAAAACTTTGTTTAAAGATGAAGTAAGAAGAGTAGGTAAGGCTTTAGGTTTAGAAACGTTTATTTTAGGCCGTCACCCATTTCCAGGACCAGGCCTAGGTATCCGTATTATCGGAGAGGTTACTCCAGAAAAAGTTGCTATCTTACAGGATGCCGATAAAATTTATATCGACAATTTAAAAGAAGCAGGTTTATATGATCAAGTGTGGCAGGCAGGCGCAATCTTCTTGCCAGTAAGATCTGTTGGGGTGATGGGTGATGAGCGTACTTACGAAAATGTTATCGCGTTAAGAGCGGTTGAATCACTTGATGGTATGACTGCAGATTGGTGCCATTTACCTTATCCGGTATTGGCTAAAATTTCTAACGAAATCATCAATAAAGTTAAAGGGATCAATAGAGTGGTATACGATATTAGTTCTAAACCACCGGCAACTATAGAGTGGGAGTAGTTTAGTTTGGAGTTGTGAGTTTTCAGTTTGGAGTCCAAACTGCATAAAATAAATGATATGCTAGCAAGGTGGAATAAACTTTGCTAGCATATTTTGTTAAAAATGATAGGTATGAATTTCAAGAAGGTTTATGGGTTGTTCGTTTTGTTTGCAGTAGTTTTGAGTGCTTGTTCGCCTAAAATCAGGACACCCAAGCCCGAAACGAGTAAACCAGTTGAAAAAGAAAAGCCGGTTGATAAAAAACCGGTCAAAAGGTTTTCGCAGGCAAGTGTTTCGTTACTTGTACCCTTTAAGTTGGATGAGCTGAATTTAAAAACGGCCACAAAAGCCGATATCGAAAAGTATGCAATGCCTATCGATTTTTATCAGGGCTTTAGGCTGGGACTGGATTCTGCAGCTACCCAGGGTTTAAATTTTAAACTAAATGTTTTTGATACCCAGGATGATAATGCACATATAGCTGTCTTGTACAAAAATGAGCGTTTTAAACAAAGCAATTTAATTATTGGCCCGGTTTTTCCTGATGGACTGAAATTTATCTCCAATTATGCTAAAGAAAATAATGCAACTATAGTATCTCCTTTGGCCGCCTCAGAGCCTGCTGAATTTAATAACCCAAATCTGGTCTCCATTGTAAATAATATTGGTTTACATGGACAAAAGATAGCCACATACATTGCTAAAAATTATAATCCTACCAGTACGACAGTAGTACTGATTAATCCTAAGAAAACAGAAGATGAGCAATTTGCAGCACCAATTAGAAGTTATTTTCAGGCGAACACAAAATTTGTGGTGCAAGAGTATGCATCTGCTTATACTTTTGAAACAAAAATGATCAAAGGGAAAGCGTATGTGGTGGTGCTTACTTCATCCGACAGGACTTTTGTACTGCCAACGGTAGAAAAATTGTTTAGGTTAAAGCATCTTCCTACAGGTGGCTATAATATTAATCTTTTCGGGCATCCTAACTGGGTAAAACAGAACTACCCAACTGATAAATTACAAGACCTAAATACCATTATCAGTTCTTCTTATAAAATAGACTACAAAAGCAGCGCTGTTGTTGCCTTTATCAAAAAATACCGTTACAGGTACGGATTTGAGCCTGGAGAATATGCCTTTAAGGGATTTGATGTTGGCTACTACTTTGGTAAACTATTAACTAATTACGGAGAGGAATATAGAGATTATCTGGTAAAAGATAAATATAAAGGCCTTCATAATAACTTTTCATTTATCCATGATGAAAAATTAGGCTATATTAACACCAGTTTAATGTTGCTGAGGTTTAAAAACTTTGCGCTAAACCTAGTTGAGTAATTTATAATTTTTTCTTCCATTTTTAATTATTGCATGAGAGCAGATCATCAGTTAAGAGCCTTTGAACAGATTTTGAATAATTATGATGGAAGTTTGCCCTTGCATCGTTTTCTACCCACCTATTTTAAGCAACATAAGCAAATGGGTTCATCTGATAGGAGATGGGCTACGCGGCATATCTATAGTTTTTTTAGATTAGGTAAGACTTTACCAGCACTTCCCCAGGAAGAACGTTTGAGCATTGCCGATTTTCTATGTCACGACACTTTAAGCCAGATTGTAGAAAAAAATTTTCCTGATCTAGTGGGAAGTATCACTTTGCCTCTAGAGGAGAAATTAAACCTGATTAAAACCAAATACCCTAAGTTTGATATAAAAGAGGTATATCCTTTTCATGCTTCGCTTTCTGGCGATATCGATAAAGAAGCATTTTTTACTTCATTCTTCAAACAGCCAGATCTGTTTATTAGGGTAGCAGCCGAAGAATCAGCAGCTATTGTTGCAAAATTAGGTGATGAAAACGTTGCGGTTAAAGCTATTTCTCAAACCGCTTTGGCATTACCCAATGGAACCAAGCTTGAAACCGTTTTAAAAGAAGGCAGTTATCAGGTTCAGGATTTATCTTCACAACATACAGGCAATTATTTTAAACCGAATAAATGGGATAAATGGTGGGATTGCTGTGCAGCATCGGGCGGAAAAACTTTGCTTTTACATAGTTTTGAGCCAGTTATTGAGCTTTTGGTTTCTGATTTGCGAGAAAGTGTACTCTTAAATTTAGATGAACGTTTCCGTTTAGCTGGGATCAAAAAGTATCATAAGAAAGAACTCGATCTTTTAAAGAACAACGATCAGGTTTTACACCACTATCAATTCGACGGGATCATTTTGGATGCTCCTTGTACTGGTTCTGGTACATGGGGGAGAACACCCGAAATGCTCACGTTTTTCGAGGAACGGAAAATTAATCAATTTGCAAGCATCCAAAAGGCGATTGTCCAAAATATTGTAAAATATTTAAAGCCAGGTAAACCCTTAATTTATATTACTTGTTCTGCTTTTGAAGCCGAAAACGAGGCTGTTGTACAACATATAATTGACACGTTGCCATTAGAGCTGGAAAAGATGGAATTGATAAAGGGTTATGAAAACAACGCCGATACGATGTTTGTGGCGAGATTGATTAAGAAAAGCCAGGATTAGCCAAGATTAAAGGATTATAAGATCAGTGAATATCTTCCCAGGCCGTCATTCCCGCACAGGCGGGAATCCTAATGCTTTAAGATTTCCAATCAAGTTGGAAATGACGGATCTATTTAAAAAAAATAGAAATCGATTTAATACACTCTACGTATGTTCAAACCAGGATTTGAAATTCTTTTTGAAGTGTTTCACCGCTTCGATTAAAACGGCTATAGCTCCAATAATTAAGGTATATTCTTCAAAGCTGTTCATGATGTAAGCTTTATATTTAGATGAATATACGGAATTATTGTTACAGATTGATTGAATGATTGTCATTTAATGGACTGATCGTCATTTCGACCGTTGTGGAGAAATCTTTTAATGTAAGGTTAAAGATTTCTCCATTTCGCTACCAATGAAAGATTGGTAAGCTTCAGTCGAAATGACGATCTAGCTGCCCCCTTAAAGCCCCGTATTATTCCTGAATAATTTAATCGCTATAGCCAACAAAATTACACCAAAGGCCTTACGCAGAATGTTCAAACCCGATTTTCCAAAGAGTTTTTCTAGTCTGTTGGTGTTCTTTAATACAAAGTAAACAAACAACATGTTGAGTATAATGCCTACTAAAATATTCTGGGTATGGTATTCTGTTTTTAGCGAAAGCAGTGTGGTCATTGTTCCAGCTCCGGCAATTAAAGGGAAGGCCAATGGAACAATAGAGACTGTTTCTGGTGCTTCTTCTTTAAAAATGGTTAACCCCAATACCATTTCCATAGCAATAAAAAAGATCACAAATGAACCCGCAATGGCGAAAGATTCTACATCTAATCCGATTACTTTTAATAACGATTCGCCGACAAACAAAAATAGGATCATTAAGCCTGTAGCCACAAGCGATGCTTTTTCTGATTCGATGTGGCCTGCTTTTCTACGCAGTTCGATCACAACGGGAATGGCGCCTAAAATATCGATAATGGCGAAGAGCACCATCGTTGTAGATAGGATCTGGCTTAAGTTGAACGTCATAAAATCGAATTTCATAGCAGCGCAATTTTAAGCAAAGGTAGCGGAATTTGTATCAATTCCTCAATTGTACATTTATTTATTAGAAATAGAACTGTGTTCTTAAAGTGAGCACATTATCTTTTCTATCAGCGGTATAATCCTGAATTTGGGTCGATTCGTTTTTAATGATATCGTAATAAAGCACCGCTTTAAAATGTGGGTTAAAGTGGTGTAAAAAACCAAAGCCAAAAGTATCAAAACGAACATCTGCTGGAGAAAGCCCCTGGGCGCTGGAAATATCAAGCCCTTTTACCTTTGAATTCGGATCATACCAGTCGTATTTTAAAATAAGCTGATTATTGGTACTGTTCAAGGTTTGTACAAAAGTAAGATAAGCGCCATTGAAAGTTCTGGTATAATAAGGCAAGGCTACAGATTTGCTATCGACAGGATAGGAGCCTGGTGTGGTTGATGTGGTTGAAGTTCCCGTTTGTAAACCTGATACCACTTCGGCCCTTAATTCCGATTTCCAGCTTTTGGTTTTAGTTGCCAATTGGATGTCGGCACCGTAATATCTCCTTGGGGCTACCTTATTCAGGGTGGTAACCGACGAATCCTTCATCATTCTCCATTGATTGTTGATTCTGTCCATTTTATAGCTCACGGGTAAACGATGGTTTAAACCGCCTTGTATGGTGCTTATACCGCCAGCAATGGTAAACTTATTAAACGCATAGGTTTTGTGGCTTAATCTGAAAATAAAATCTTTACTGTTATCAAATTCTCCGCTACCAGCTAAGCCTTGTCCATTGTAAATTCCAAAATCGAATACAAAGTTTTTCAATCTGGCATCTTTCCATCTTGGATTTAAGGTAAAGGTAACCCCCAGATCACGTTCTGTTTTCATTAAAATCTGCGACATCCTTCCACGCTCAGGTGCTTCCCTCACTGAAGATGATAATTGCAGTTCGTTCCCAAACGGACGGCCCGAAAGCCCCAAAGTAACCGCGAGTATTTTCCACTCATTTTCATAGTAACGGCCCCAGAAATCGCGAATGGCAACGCCTTGTTCTGTACCATCAAACTGAAGAACAAAATACGTAGAGGGGCTGCCATCATCAGTTAACATCATGTAATCGGCTCTTAAACGTCCTCTTCTTAATCTAAACCGATTATTGGTAAACTCACCAAAGTTTCCACCTTGATATTCTGCTTGTGTGCCGTTTGCTTGAGCAACCTGGAATTGAGGCTGCAGGTATCCGCTAAAGATAATGAGCCATATTTCTTCGAAATAATGAGCAAATGGTTTACCGTGGTAGAATCCATTACATCGTTAATTGTTCTTTGTGCATATCCTGCAGTAGAAATGAATAGCAAAACAATGGTTAAGGAGAAGTAAACGCTTTTAATTTTTGCAGAATTGCGGCACATGTTATCAATTTTTTTGCAAAGGTAGTTTTATTAACAATTATTTAACGTAAAAAAGCCCCGACTTTTGGTCGGGGCTTTTATTTTTTATAATTTAAATATTATAACTCGGGTTTTGGTGGATCTACTGCGCCAACCACTTTTCCTTTGTTTCTTAATACTGAATTTCCTTTACCATAGAAGAAATAAATCGCTATACCCAGCGCCATCCAAATGGCTAACCTGATCCATGCTTCAAAAGGTAATGAAGACATTAAATAAACACAAACAATTACACCCATAATTGGAACGAAAGGTACCAATGGTGTTTTGAATGGACGAGGCCTGTCTGGATCAGTTTTACGCAATAACATTACACCAATACAAACTAACGAGAAAGCAAATAAAGTGCCTATGGATACCATATGGCCCAAATCTGTAACTGGAACGAAACCTGCAAATACGCTTACAAATAGCATGAAGAATAGGTTGGTTTTGAAAGGAGTTCTGAATTTAGAGTGGATACTGCTAAAAAACTTAGGTAATAAACCATCTTTCGACATGGTATAAAACACCCTTGATTGTCCCATCAACATTACCAATATTACAGAGGTATAACCCGCTAAAATTGCAATAATTAAACCCATTTGTAGCCATCCATAACCAGTAACTTTAAATGCTGTAGCAGCTGGAGAAGCATCTCCTTTAAAAATTGAAAAAGGTACTAGACCGGTCATTACGTGAGCAAATAAAACATATAGTATTGTGCACACAACCAGTGATCCTAAAATCCCGATCGGCATACCTTTTTGTGGATTTTTTGCTTCTTGAGCAGCAGTACTCACAGCGTCAAAACCAATAAATGCGAAGAATACCAATGCCGCACCTGCAGCAATCCCCGAAATACCGAATTCTCCTTTAACACCAGTGTTTGCAGGAATGTATGGGGTATGGTTAGCTGGGTTAATGAATTTCCAGCCAAGGGCGATGAATATGATTACAACCGCAACCTTTACAACTACTAAAACATTGTTAAGGCTTGCAGATTCTTTTGTGCCACGTATTAACATTAATGAAAGTAGGGAAACAATAACTACTGCTGGAAGGTTAATCCCTCCACCATCTGCTTCTGCAAATGATTTTGTTAAATAGAGCGGCATTTCTAGGCCGAATTCATGTAATAGTTTATTGAAATATCCTGACCATGAAACGCCTACAGTTGCTGCACCTAATGCGTATTCTAAAACCAGATCCCATCCAATAACCCAAGCCATGAACTCACCCATGGTTGCATAAGAATAAGTGTAAGCACTCCCCGCAACAGGGATCATCGATGCAAATTCAGCATAACATAATCCAGCAAAAGCACAGCCAACAGCTGCAAGTACGAATGATAAAGTAACAGCTGGTCCTGCATGGTCAGCTGCAGCGATACCAGTTAAAGAGAATAAGCCTGCTCCAATAATAGCCCCAATACCCAGAGCAACGAGGCTCGTGCTGCTCAATGTTCTTTTGAGCGTGCCCTCGCCACTTTCAGCAGATTCTGCTATAAGCACATCAATAGGCTTTTTAAGATTCATAAATAAAAGTTTAGTTAAAGTGTTATGTAGTTTTTTGGTGATAATAAATTCAGCTCCAAACGTAATTAAAAATTACGGAAAAGTAAAAGGGATTTTGGTTAAAAATCCCTTTTACTTTTATTATATCTATGATTTTACAACTAACGACTTAATGTATTGGTTGTATTTGTTAAAGTGTCGGTAATTGTATGCCCTAAACTATCTGTTTTTTGCTCAATTCTGATTTCCTTTCGAACTTCCTGCTTATGTTCACTTGCAATCGCCTTAACTGCGATGTATGGAGCAATAACTAGTGAAACAATAGACATTAATTTGATTAAAATATTCATTGAAGGGCCCGAAGTGTCTTTAAAAGGATCTCCAACAGTATCGCCAGTTACAGAAGCTTTATGTGGCTCTGATTTTTTGTAGTGCATTTCGCCATTGATCATTACACCTTGTTCGAATGATTTCTTGGCATTATCCCAGGCGCCACCTGCATTGCTTTGAAAAATACCCATTAATACACCTGTAACGGTTACTCCGGCTAGCAATCCACCCAAAACTTCTGGGCCAAAAGTAAAACCAACAATTATTGGAGTGATTAAGGCGATAGCGCCAGGCATCATCATTTCGCGAATAGATGCTTTAGTTGAAATGGCCACGCATTTTTCATATTCAGGTTTAGCTTGATATTCCATAATGCCTGGAATTTCTCTAAACTGACGGCGAACTTCCTGCACCATATCCATTGCCGCTTTACCCACCGCCTGGATACATAGCGCTGAAAAGATAAAAGGTATCATACCGCCAACAAATAAACCGGCAAGAACAGGAGCTTTATATATATCTATCGCGGTAATACCTGCTATACCTACAAAAGCGGCAAATAATGCCAAAGAGGTTAATGCTGCAGAGGCGATAGCAAATCCTTTTCCAGTGGCTGCAGTGGTGTTTCCAACTGCATCTAAATTATCGGTACGTTCACGTACTTCTGGAGGTAACTGACTCATTTCGGCAATACCACCTGCATTATCTGCAATCGGTCCGAAAGCATCAATTGCTAGCTGCATAGCTGTAGTAGCCATCATGCCTGCTGCAGCAATGGCTACACCATACAAGCCTGCAAAGTGGTACGATAACATAATCCCTCCGGCCAAAACCAAAATTGGAATAACGGTCGATTTCATTCCTACTGCCAAGCCTGCAATAATATTGGTCGCATGTCCGGTAGATGATTGTTGGATAATAGAATTTACAGGCCCTTTGCCCATTGCAGTAAAATATTCGGTAACAATACTCATAATTGTACCCACTACTAAACCCACAATAATGGCATAAAATACATTAATGCTCGAAAATTCATAACCACGTAAGCTTAAAGTTTCTGGCAGCATCCATTTTACGATAAAGAATGAGGCAATCGCTGTAATCAAAATTGAAGACCAGTTGCCCAGGTTTAAAGCAGTTTGAACATTTGATTTATCATCTTTAATGGTTACAAACCAGGTACCTATAATAGAGAATAAAATGCCCAATCCGCAAATTACCATTGGTAGAAGGATAGGCGACATGCCCCCGAATTTATCGGTTACGGTAATTTCTTGTCCTAAAACCATGGTGGCTAATATCGTTGCCACATAAGAACCGAACAAATCGGCACCCATACCTGCAACGTCACCTACGTTATCACCTACGTTATCGGCAATGGTTGCAGGGTTGCGTACATCATCTTCTGGAATCCCGGCTTCTACTTTACCCACTAAATCGGCACCTACATCGGCAGCCTTTGTATAAATACCACCACCAACACGGGCAAATAAAGCGATTGATTCTGCACCTAATGAGAAACCGGTTAAAACCTCGATAGCTGTTCTCATTTCGGTGCTATCTACATGCGTAACATGAAATAGCTGTAAGAAAACTATAAATAATCCACCAAGACCTAAAATTGCTAATCCAGCTACTCCTAAACCCATTACGGTACCACCCGTAAATGAAACTTTTAAGGCCTGTTTTAAACTTGTTCTGGCAGCCTGTGTGGTTCTAACATTCGCTTTTGTGGCCGATTTCATTCCGATATAACCTGCAGTTGCAGAAAATACGGCTCCTATAATGAAAGAGATAGAGATAATCCAGCTCGAATGCATCGGTACACCTTTAATTTCGGTAATTGTTCCGGAATAGGCCAACAGTGCAGCCGTAAAAACGGCAAAAATGCTCAAGACCCTCCATTCGGCTTTTAAAAAGGCCATCGCACCATCGGCTATGTAGCCTGCAAGTTCTTGCATATTTTTATCACCTGCATCTTGCTTGTTTACCCAGGCACTTTTAATCATCATAACTATAATCCCGACAAGGCCCAGCGCCGGGATACAGTAAATTAAATTGTTTTGTAAAAAATCCATAGTTAATAATTGGTTTTATATTTGGTTAGTTGTTTATAGTATTGTGTAATTGGTTAACTGTTTAAATCGGTTAATTGTTTAATCTACTTCAAATGCGAAGCACCAAACGCCTCGCTCCAAACTACGTACTTATATCTAGCAAGATAATAAAATATTTTTCTTGTGATTAAAATTTTCATTACCAAGGCAAATAAAATTTCGCTCCATTAAAATAATACATGCGAAGCGCTCCTAATTTCTTTTTTTTAAATAAATTAGCCACAAAACTAAACTGAACTAAAATGAAAATTGAAAAGGAAGATGGGCCTTCTAAAAGAAAATTAAGCCTTTTTGATGCTACAATGCTGGTAATGGGCTCAATGATCGGAAGCGGGATCTTTATTGTTAGTGCCGACATCATGAGAAATTTAGGTTCTGGTTATTGGTTGATTGTGGTATGGGTGATAACTGCGGTGATGACCGTTGCAGCCGCAATTTCTTATGGAGAACTTTCTTCAATGTTTCCTAAAGCGGGTGGACAATACACTTACCTGAAAGAGATTTTTGGTAAAATGATGGGATTTCTTTATGGTTGGGGCTTGTTTACCGTAATTCAAACAGGAACTATTGCGGCTGTTGCTGTTGCTTTTGGTAAATTTACGGCCTATCTAATCCCTGCTTTAAATGATGCTGCTCCAATTTTTCAAAGCGGCGGTTATAAAATTACCTGGATCCAGATTTTAGCTATCGGTGTTATTCTGCTTTTAACTTATATTAATACAAAAGGTGTTGAAGGTGGTAAAATATTGCAGAATATTTTTACTGGATCTAAAATTGTTGCTTTAATTGGCTTAATTATTTTAGGCTTTCTTCTGGTGAAAAACAGTTTTTGGACTGAAAATATGGCCTTTGGATGGAAAGCATTCAATAATCTAAAAACAGATATGAGTGGGAATTTCCTGAAATCCGGATGGGAATCCATTTCTGGAATGACTATAATGGGCGGAATTGCAGCTGCAATGGTAGGTTCGGTATTTTCGAGTGTGGCTTGGGAAAACGTAACCTTTGTTTCAGGAGAAATCGAAAACCCTAAAAAAAATGTGGTGCGTTCTATGGTTTTAGGTACCTCAGCAGTGATGATACTCTATTTATTGGTCAATTTTATATATCTGAATACTTTAAATAGGGATAGTATAGCTTTTGCCCTCAATGATCGGGTTGCTGTTGCAGCCTCAGAGCAAATTTTTGGCAGCGGAATAGGCACAATTGTAATTGCGTTATTGGTGATGATTTCTACTTTTGGTTGTGTTAATGGAATCGTATTAGCGGGTGCAAGGGTTTTTCAAACAATGGCAAATGATGGGATGTTTTTTAAAGCAGCGCTTAAAAATAATAAAAATGGAGTTCCTGAGAGATCGCTTTGGATGCAAGGTATTTGGGCATCTGCTTTATGCTTAAGTGGGCAATATGGTAACCTATTAGATATGATCTCCTTTGTTATTGTGCTCTTTTATATGATCACTGTTTTTGGTGTTATTTATTTAAGGATAAAACAACCTAAGCTTGAAAGGCCTTACAAAACCTGGTTATATCCAATTACACCGATTATTTACTTATTGATCGGGGCAGCATTTTGCATTTTGCTCTTAATTTATAAACAACAATATACCTGGCCAGGACTTGTGATTGTTTTATTGGGTGTGCCTGTCTACTTTTTTATTAATAAAAAAGAGCAGCAGAATTAGGCTGAGTTAATGTTACTTAACTGTTTGTCGTTAAACCTCGCAGGTTTTTAAAACCTGCGAGGTTTTTTTGCTTCTCAAATCTCATATCTAGCCTCTCCAATCTCATTTTGAAAATCAGGTTTCAGTGTCAATCGGTTCCGAAAGTCCCGTTATCCGCTTTACTCATCCCGACTGTGTCGGGAATCGTGCCCGCTGCTACCGGGTTTAATTAACTTCAAATAGTGCAGTAAACGGGCTGATATAAACCCGACATGGCGGATACCGGCCTTGAGCCTAAGGCCTGCAGGCGCCCGCCTGAACGAACGGGCAGGTATGAGCACGTGGCGGGACTAACATTGCCATGAAACACAAACTCTGCTTTTCTAAAAAAAATAAAAAGAACTTTGCTTATAAACTTTGGTTTGTCGCTGGTTGTTTCCCCTAAACCCTAAACCCTAAACCCTAAACCCTAAACCCTAAACCCTAAACCCTATTATGTATGCTCAATCTCAAATCTCACCTCTAATATCTCAAATCTAACCCTTCAGCCTCACATCTCGAACAAAAACCGTATTTTTGCAAACAATGGGAACACTTGTAGATTCTGGGATAAAGGGGTATAAAAATTACGGTACGCATTTGCGCGAAAAGTATAAAGGGCAACGTGTGTTTAAAGTAATTGTAGATGGTGGTTTTACCTGCCCCAATCGCGATGGTAGCAAAGGTTACGGTGGATGTACTTATTGTAATGTAGATTCTTTTACGCCCGAACCTTCGCGTAAAAATCCAAATATTAAAGATCAGCTCGCCGAAGGCATGTTAAGAGCTAAAACCTCGTATAAAGCTGATAAGTATATTGTTTATTTTCAGCCGAACACCAATACTTACGCGCCGGTACATTATTTAAAGATGATGTACGATGAAGCTTTATCTATCAATACCGAAGATATTGTGGGTTTTGCAGTTGGTACACGCCCTGATTGTATCGATGCAGAAAAGGTGGCTTTATTGGAAAGTTATACCGACCGCTTCGATGTAGATTTAGAAATGGGCATGGAATCTATCTATGATGAAACCCTCGATCAGATCAACAGGGGTTGCAGTCATGGCGAATTTGTTGCTGCGGTAGAACTTTTAAAAGATAGTAAGCTCGATCTGTGCGTGCATACCATTTTTGGCTTCCCGTGGGAAACCAGAGAACAGATGTACGGTTACATCCACGAAATTAACCGTTTTCCTCAAATCAAGTTTGTAAAATTTCACCACCTTCATGTTGTAGAAGGATCGATAATGGGTGCCAAGTATAAAAAAGAGCCTTTTAAGCTATTCTCTCTTGAAGAATATACCAACTTACTTTGTGAGTTAATCCCCTTATTGCGTCCGGATATTGTTATTCAACGCCTTTTTGGGATTTCTGACTGGGATTTGTTAATTGCACCTAACTGGGGGCTTAACAAATCGGCAATTCAAACCTATATGGACAAAGAAATCGAAAAAAGGGGTGTAGTTCAAGGTTCTGCTTATTTTTCATAAAAAATTAAATTTTTTAACGATTTTTTTAAAAACCCATGAAATTTCATGGGTTTTTCTGTTATTGATGAGTTTTTTGAGCTAATTTTTTATAAATTTTAGCTAAAATCATATAAATGATGGTTAATATGTGATTTTGTTTTTATTAAAAACTTACATTAAAATCCCCTGTATTTTTTGTTATTTTTATTTTTAAGGTTAATTTTTGTGTTGTTTTATAAAAATCACTCATTTTTATTAAAATATTTCAATTTAATAGTGTAAAAACTACAATATGTCGTATTTTTAGAAAAATAAATCAAGCATATTTTAAATATTTAAACAATACAAACAAATTAAACTAAAAACTATGAGTAAATTCTCCTTTAAACAGTACGCGCCTTTTGCGATATTGATGATCGTCGCAATTTTCGCTCTATTTATTCCGCTTCTTCCTAATTTTGACGAAGGCAAGTATAGTGGATCAGATATTGCATTCATATTAATCGCTTCTGCGCTTGTATTCTTAATGACTCCAGGCCTTGCATTCTTTTATGGTGGAATGGTTCATCGTAAAAATGTATTGTCTACCATGATTAAAAGTGTGGTAGCCGCAGGAGTAATTACCGTTTTATGGACAGTAGTTGGATTTAGTTTAGCCTTCGGAGATACCATTGGTGGTTTCATCGGAAACCCTTCAACATTCCTTTTCTTTAAAGGTGTAAATTCTGGTGCACCTCATCTTCAAGGTGGTGCAGACTTAACCATTCCACTATCTTTATTTGCTGTGTTTCAGTTAATGTTTGCCATAATTACACCAGGTTTAGTTGTTGGAGCCGTTGCAGAGCGTATCCGTTTTACTTCTTACATTTTGTTTATTGTTTTATTCGCAATATTCGTTTACTCACCATTAGCACACTGGACATGGCACCCACAAGGTTTCTTGTTAAAAATGGGTGTGTTAGACTTTGCAGGTGGTACGGTAGTACACATTTCTGCAGGTATGGCCGCTTTAGCAGGAGCATTGGTTTTAAAACGCAGAAAATCTCACTTGGAGCATAAAGAAGTTCCGCCAGCTAATATTCCTTATGTATTAATTGGTACCGGTTTATTATGGTTTGGTTGGTTCGGTTTTAACGCAGGTTCTGCATTAGGTGCAAATAGTTTAGCTGTTTCTGCATTTTTAACTACAAATACCGCTGCAGGTGCTGCAGGTTTATCGTGGATGTTCTTTGATGTTGCAAGAGGTAAAAAGCCTTCAGTTTTAGGTTTCTGTATCGGTGCAGTAGTTGGTTTAGTAGCCATTACACCAGGAGCGGGTTTTGTAAGTATTCCATCTAGTATTTTTATCGGTGCCATTGCCGCAGTGATCTCAAACCTTGTGGTATCTTGGAAACAAAAAACAAGTTTAGATGATACATTAGACGTTTTTCCTTGTCATGGTGTGGGTGGTATAGTTGGTATGTTGTTAACTGGTGTTTTTGCAACAAAAACAGTAAATGCTGCTGGCGCTGATGGCTTATTTTATGGTAACCCAGCGTTTTTTGTAACTCAATTAAAAGGTGCGGTAATCGTAATCATCTTCAGTTTCGTTGTATCATTTATCATCTTCAAATTCATCAACTTAATTCAACCGATCCGCGTATCAGAAGAAGAAGAAGAAATGGGCCTTGATGCATCTCAGCATGATGAGAAATACTCTCAAGGAACCTTGCTAGTTGAAGAAAGAGCGATCTATATCGAAAAAAATAGTCCACTAACAGAATCAGTATCTTAAGGATTTTATATATCTAAACTCAAATAAGCTCAAACATGAAGAAACTTTTAACCGCTATTTTTGCAATGGCCAGCACTACGTGTGCTCTGGCTCAAGAGACCACTACATCACCACTTGAAATTTCAGGGTCGGTAGATACGTACTTTAAATATGATTTTGCCAAGAATCCATTAAATGGAAAAACATCTTTTGTAACTGATCACAACTCAGTATCGTTAGGGATGATCGATATTGCTTTGAAGAAAAAAACAGGCAAGGCTTCATTTGTTGGAGAACTTTCTTTTGGCCCAAGAGGACAAACACAATCTATTCCTGATGCGGCTGCAGGTGGTTCGTCATTTAATATCCAGAACTTGTATGTAAACTACGAGTTTACAGATGAGTTTAGCATGACTGCTGGTTATATGGGTACGTTTGTTGGCTATGAGGTGATTTCTCCTGTTGGAAACTTCAACTACTCTACTTCATATCTGTTTACCAATGGTCCATTCCAGAATGCAGGTATTAAAGCAACTTATAAATTCAGCGATAAAGTAAGTTTAATGGCTGGTTTATTTAACGATTGGAATGTTTATTCAGCATCTAGAGGTGTTTCGGCTATTGGCGGTCAGTTAATGGTTGCTCCGGTTGAAGGCTGGACAGCTTACATCAACGCCTTATCTGGTGCTGGTTATGGTGGATATGGAACGATTATCGATTTAACTACTTCTTATCAAATTACGGAGAAATTTAAATTGGGTTTAAATGCTGCTAATTATGACATTAAAGATAGCTCGGTGCAAGGAAGTTATGTAGGTGCGGCATTGTATCCGCAATACGCAGTTGCTGATGCTGTTACGATAGGCTTAAGGGGTGAGTATTTTAAAGCTAAAGCTTATGGTCCAAATGCAGCTACCTCTACTACTGCAGTAACGCTTACCGCAAACATTAAATCGGGTGGTTTAACCTTTATCCCGGAGGTGAGATTAGACCATAATAGCGACAAACCTTTCTTTAAAGAAGGTGGCGCTGCAGCACCAAACGGTGGCCAGTTCTCTTTAGCAGCTGTTTACGCTTTTTAAGGAAATAAAATTGTTAATATAAGGCCGTTCCGATGTAAAATCAGAACGGCTTTTTCTTACCTTTAAATATTTAGATTTAGCTATTAACCGATATCAAATGAAACACCTTCTTTTTATTATCCTTGCCATTTTTTCAATTCAATTATCTGCACAGCAAAAACAGTTTTCGAAAGATGATAATGGTAAATTTATCTATTATAAGGTGGTAGATTCGCAACTGGTAAGCAAAGATACTTTATTGCAAAGGGCCAAATCTTTTATTAATGTGGCCTATAAAAAATCGATGACCCAGGAAAGTATTACCGATTCTTCTGTTTTAGCTAAAGGAACAATGGTAATCGATAAAACAATTTTGGTTGCTGGCCATCCAAGCGGAGAAGTAAGCTATAATTTTGTTTTTGAGGTACGCCAAGGTAAATATAGGTTTTGGCTAACCGATATGTTGTACATCCCGTATCAAAGAGACCGCTATGGGAATTTTATTGCCGCTACAAAAATTGGGGTGCCTTTAGAGCGTACGCCTGGCAAACTTGGTGCTGGTGCATGGAAAGATATTTTAAATAGTACTTATAGCAAAATCGAAAAATTTGGATATGAGTTTAAAAAATATTTAGCCACCAATAGAGTAGACAAAGCCAAGAAGAAAGCCGAAACCATTTCTACAAAAAAGTGGTAGTTGGTTCAACCTAAAATTTACCAAACAATTCTTCAACTTTCTGGTAACGGAATTTGAAAATTTCATTGATTTTGCTGTTCACCAACATGGCATTTGCAATTGTACCAATTGGCCCTAAGCCAATGCTATAGTGTAAAGTGTCGTGCATTAATACGCCACCATCTATTTTTTCGAAATGATGTTGATGGTGCCAAAAAGCAAAGGGACCAAAGCGTTGCTCGTCGATAAAATACTCCTTATCCTTAACATGTGTTATCTCTGTTACCCAGTTTAACTTAATGCCGAACAAAGGGGAAACCTTATAGGTGATAATCAAGCCAGGGTACATTTTAGTATTGGCCATGTTTGGTGAGGTCACATCAAAGGTCATATTCTGCGGGGTAATTTCGGCCAGGTTCATTGGCGAAGAAAAAAAGTCCCAAGCGGTATCCAGGTCAACAGGGAGTTTTTGGGCGAATTCTAATCTGTAGGTTTTCAAGTTTTTATTTTAAAGTACAACAACAAAGATGCGGTTTTGTTGGGCTTAACCGCAAAGTTTGTAAAGGAAGGCGCAAGATCGCAGAGTTAGGCGTAAAGAGATTTGTCATCCCTACTGGAATGCAGTGAAATGCCCGCCGGCTGCAGGAATCTACAATAACCTAGCTTGTAGATTTCTTGGTTATGCCTGAAATGAGCGGCATCCGGCTTCGGACCTCTTGCCCCAGACTTTCCGACTTATTGCCTAATGAACCATTTTATCGGCGCAGGTAGAGCTCGCAAATGCTTCGGGTTTAGCCTTGAAAATAAAGCCCATACTTAAAATATAACCCATGGCATCATTAAGTGCCTTGTTCGATTTAAATGATGGATTGGTGTTGATATCGGCATGTACTTCTAAAGCCACATCGTAAATATCAAGTAAATCGCAAATGGAATAAGCGGTTTCGATAGATTTCTGAACTTCCATTAACATTCTTTCCTTAATGCTTACCTGCTGTGTACTCTTTTCCTGATGGATGTACATAAAACCGCCATGATGTTCTCTCAGCAGTACAATTACGGTTGCAAAATCGGTTACTGCACCTTTTACCTGCGAGTCAGTACCGATGCAAACTTTAAGTTTAAAGCCGTTTTCACTTTCTCTGATAATTGCTTTTTCTACTTCTTCGAGGATCGAAGATTGAATAATTTCACCACTAAATTTTTTCCACGTCATACATTGTGTTTTTTGAGGTTAATTCCAAAAGAATTCCTTTGGTACAAATGGTAATCAGGTTTTTATAAAAATAAGCGCTATAAATTAAATATGTGTTAAGCGTAGATTGTTTATTTGCTAACAAAAAGTTAGTTATCAACAAGTTAGTGATAATAGTTTAGATGAACTTATTATTTTTTGAAACAAATTATTATCCGGTCCGTTAATATTTGTACATTCATTAAAAATTCTTAATTATGAGAGCAGAATTAATTCAAGAGCTCCAGTTATTACAAAATAGCAGAGCGAATAAATTTGCAGATGAACTGGCTGACAAGATTTTATCTTCAGTTGATGCAGTTAACGAAAAAGTGCTATCATCAATGTCTAAACGTGGTAACATGTTAATGTTGCTCGAGAAAAGATTAAACTTTTCTACCCTTCGGAAACTTAGGCAAAGATTTTTTAAGCCGTAACTAAGGGCGTAGTTCTGGTCGTAAAGAGAAATGATTACCTTTATGGCGGAATGATAGAAAATGCCTTAAAAAAATTAAACATTGCTGCGCTTAATGAGATGCAGGAGTCTTCTGTAAAAGCAGCTAAGACTGGTAAAGATGTAATATTGATTGCGCCAACGGGTTCAGGGAAAACGTTGGCCTTTTTATTGCCATTACTGTCCAATTTAAAAACCGGAGTAAAAGGGGTGCAAGCCCTAGTTTTAGTTCCATCAAGAGAACTTGCCCTACAGATAGAGCAGGTTTTTAAACAAATGGGTACTTTATTCAAAGTAAACTGTTGTTATGGTGGCCATGCCGTTCGAATAGAAAAAAATAATCTTGCACATCCGCCAGCCGTCCTAATCGGAACGCCTGGCAGAATAGCTTATCATTTAGAGCATCAAAACTTTGACGAATCTTTTATCGAAACCTTAGTTTTAGATGAATTTGATAAGGCGCTGGAATTTGGCTTTGAAAATGACATGTCTTACATCATTGGTTCGCTACTTTCGTTAAAACAGCGCATACTTACTTCTGCTACCAAAATGGAAGAAATTCCACCTTTTGTAAAGGTAAATGCGCCTGTAGTAGTCGATTTTTCAAAAAATATCGAAGCAAAGCCAGATTTAAAGCTTAAAAAAATAACAGCACCAGCAGCCGACAAATTAGATTATCTTTTTAGGTTACTAAGTAAAATAGGTAGTAAAAACACATTGGTTTTCTGTAACCACAGGGAAACGGTAGATCGAATAAGTGATTTGCTTTTCGAAAATGGTTTAGGACATGATGTTTTTCATGGTGGAATGGAGCAGTTCGATCGCGAAAAGGCATTGCTTAAATTTAGAAATGGTAGCCATAGGATTTTAATTACAACAGATTTGGCAGCCCGTGGTCTTGATATTCCAGAAGTGGAACATATTGTGCATTACCAATTGCCTTATACCGAAGATGCTTATATTCATCGCAATGGCAGAACGGCAAGGATGCATGCAAAAGGAACGGCCTATGCTATTTTAACTACAGAAGAACACTACAAATATTTACCAGATGATATTGAAGAAGAAGTTTTATCTGAGCAATATAAATTACCAGAAGCCAGCGATTGGGTAACATTATATATTGCACATGGCAAGAAGGATAAAATTAACAAAATTGATATTGTAGGTTTGTTTTTGCAGAAAGGTAACTTAACAAAAGAAGATCTTGGCCTGATCGAAGTTAAAGATACCACCAGTTATGTGGCTGTTAAAAGAAGCAAAGTAGAGAAACTATTGAAAGCGTTAAGCGGCGAAAAAATTAAAGGAAAAAAACTTAAATTAGAAGTAGCGAGTTAGATCGATTAGTACGAAGTCGGGAGTCCGGAGTCGGAAGTCTGGATGTTCGAGTCAGAAGTTTTAAGCGGTTTGCAACTTTAAAACATTCTAACTTTAGAACCTTTAACTTTAAAACATTCACTAATTCAATCCTTCAACAATTCAAATATTAAAAATGAGCAACAACGATATTTTAAAAAAACTAAGAGTAGCCTTATCATTACGAACTGAAGATTTTATTACCATTTGCGATTTGGTTGGCTTTAAAGTAACCAAGGCTGAACTGGGCGATATTTTCAGAAATGAAGATCACGAGAATTTTAAACCTTGCGGCGATCAGATTCTGCGTAATTTTTTGAATGGTCTTGTAATTTACAAAAGAGGTCCGAGGGATGAGAAAAAGCAATAATTCATGCTTTTTATTCTTTTTTATACTGATCACACTTTCCTTTAACGCTCTCGCTCAGTCTCAGTTTAAAATAAGTGGTAACGTAATCGATTCTTTGAAAAAGCCCGTTGAAGGTGTAAGTATCCGATTGATTACCGATAAAGATACCCTCCGCTCAACTTCTGATGCAAAGGGAAACTTTGCATTCACGAAAGTAAGCCGCAATAAGTTCTATCTTAGCATTACTGCATTGGGTTACAAGCCATTTGCCTCGATCTATGAAATTGAATCTTCGAAAAAAAACTCCATTTTAGAACCCATTATGCTCAAGATGGAAACGATCCGTCTCGAAGATGTGGAGGTTAAAGTAAAGGTAGATCCCATTAAGATTAAGAAAGATACCATTGAATATAATGCTGCTGCCTACACGATAAGAGAAAATGATAAAGTGGAGGATCTGTTAAAACAACTACAAGGAGTTGAAGTTGACGAAAAAGGTGCTGTTACTGCAATGGGTAAAAAAATGACCAAGTTGCGGGTAAATGGCGAAGATTTTTTTACCAGTAATGTAGAAGATTACATTAGACAGTTGCCAGCCGATATTATTGCTAAACTTCAGGTAATTGATGATTATGGTGATGAAGCCAATTTTACAGGTATAAAAGTGGGTACACCACAAAAAATGCTGAACCTGGTTACTAAACCTGGTATGGACAAAGGTGTTTTTGGTGGAGTGAATATGAGTTCTGCTACCAATAATGCACACAACCTTGGCGGTAACGGTAGTATCTGGAAAAAAACCAAGCAAATTGGTTTCGGAAGCCGTTATGGTATAACCAATAATGAGTTTACCAAAATGAACAATGGAGGTTTAAATGGTAATATCAGGGACAAAATTTCGAAGGAATTTAGCTTTAATGGCGGTTATCATTTTAGTAATGGAATTAATAAATCTATTCAGAGTAATTACCTCGAAACCTTTAATCCGCAGGGAACGATATTCGATTTAAGAGAAAGTGTTAATAATTCCAAATCGCTAAATAATAACATCAATCTCGGCTTAAATGGAGCCACAAAGAAAAATTATTTTAATATTTCGCTTAATGGAGCTTTGGCCAATACCCGCAACGATGCGTTTTCTACTTCGAATAAAACCGGGTTTATCAAACAAGATCTTATCTCCAATTCAGGTTCCCGGAATAGCAATCCTAATGTTAACGGAAGTATCAATTGGTCTCGGCGGTTGGCCAATAATAAGCGGTCGCTATCTATGGGATTTAATTTTGGCACAAGCGAAGGAAACTCAAACAGTACCATCAACGACATTATCAGATACTACAACGAAACCACCAATGTACTGGTTAAAGATTCGTTACTAAACAGATTGGTTGATAACAATACCTCAAATTCTAATTTTGGGGGTAATTTCCAATTTTCCAATTCATTAAAAAAGCCAAACGACAGTACAGGATACAGTTTTATTAATCTGTCTTACCGTTTCTCGGTTAGTAGGAGCCGGAATTTGCAAACTACAACGGTTACCAATCCGCTGGGGAACAGTTTTGTTGTCGATTCGCTAGGGCAAGATTATGTATCTAATTTTATTAATCAGAATTTCGGTATTGGTTTTAATACCAATGCAAAACGGATCAGTTACAATTTAGGTCTTAATTTTTCGCCTAGTATCATTATCGGTAAATACCAAAATACGGGTCAAGAGCTAAAAAATTACCAGTTAAATTTTTCGCCCTCTGCCAATTTAAGTTATCAGATTAAAGACAATGGAAATTTGAGTTTTGGCTATAATGGGTACACCAGTACGCCCGACTTTAATAAACTACAGCCCGTTAGAAACAATAACGATGTACAGAACCTGATTATCGGTAATCCAGATCTGAAGGCAACATCGAGTCATACTACCGATTTGAGCTATAATCAATTTGACCTTAAATCGGGATTGAGTATTATGGCGGGTTTATCAGGAACCTTTGCTTTTAATAGCGTAGTAAGTAATACTGTTTTTCTGAGAGATACCCTAAACAGTTTGAAACAGCAAACTACCTATGAGAATGTAAACGGTATTTATAATGTTGGTGGTAATTACTCCTTAAATAAAAGGTTGTTAACTAATAAACTGTCGCTCTCTATTAATGGGAATATTGCCTATAGCCGTAATGTTTTTTATACCGAAAATGTGTTAAACCGGAGTAGTGGAATTAACGTTTCGAATGCTTTTAGGTTTAACCTGAATGAGAAAAAATATTCTTTTAATACCAGTGTATCGTACAGCTTTAGTTCAAACACCTATTCTATCATGAATCAGAATATTAAGAATATCCAGGTTTTGGCTTTAAATGGCAGTGCCAGCTGGATTCCAAATAAACGTTTTAGGGTAAATGCATCGGCCTCTAAAAGTTTAAATTTTGGTTATAACCTATATTCCGGCAATCCTTTATTGGTGAACATGGGATTAAATACTTCCTTCTTAAAGGATAATAGACTCCTTTTTTCTATCCAGGCAAACGATCTGTTTAATCAGGGAGCACTCTTTAGTACCAGTATTAGCAATAATTCGATATCCGAAAATAGGACACGTTTTATTAGCCGTTTTGTGCAGGCAACGCTAGGTTATAACCTGAGCCAGTTTGGAAATAAAAAAAACAGAACGAATGTAAATTTAAGTGGAGTAGAATTTAATTAATCGGTAATTAATTAGTTTAGCGTTTTGTTCAAATCGAATATCCCATGAAAAGTAAAATCCTGATCCTTTTTTTATTGGTCTTTGCAAGTAGTTCATTTGCACAACTGAATACAGATTCGTTAAGTAATAAACCTAAAAAAGAGAATTTTGCTGATGACTGGGCTGCCCTAAGCAAGTACCAGAAAGAAAATGAACTTTTACTGCCGCCAGGCAAAAAAGAAAAAAGAGTTGTTTTTTTAGGGAGTTCGATATTCGAATTCTGGAAGCAAAAAGATCCTGAATATTTTAGGGATAAACCTTATCTGGATAGGGGGATCAGTGGGCAGATTTCGCCACAACTGCTCATCCGTTTTCGGCAGGATGTAATTAACCTTAAACCAAAGGTAGTGATCATTTTGGCGGGGAGCAATGATATAGCCGGCAATACAGGCCATGTTACCAACGATAAAATTATGGATAACATTAAATCGATGGCAGAACTGGCGAGGTTACATCATATTAAGGTAATACTCTGTAAATATCTGCCTGTTTACGAATATCCATGGAATAAGCGCATTAAAGCAGCCGATATCATCGTGAACTTAAACGAAAAGATCGTGGCCTATGCCAAAGAAAAAAATTATACCATTTTAGATTATTGGACACCGCTGGTTGATGAACGAAAAGGGCAGCGGGCCGAACTAACGGTTGATGGTGTTCATCCCAACCTGGCAGGTTATAAAATAATGGAGGGGGTAACGGAGGTTGCGATTAAAAAAGCATTGAAAAACCGTAATTAAATTAATAACGGCCCTTCGACTCCGCTCAGGGTGACCAACCACGCGGTGATATTCCGCACATTCAGTGCTTTCGTGTCTAAAATATCTCATAAAAAGAGATCTCGGTTTGATTTGAGGCCCTTTTCTGCGGAATCTGCGGGGAACAAAAACGAGCTATAGTTTTGCCCGCAGATTTGAAAAGATAAAAAATGTACATTTAACTTGGACTTTGACTCCACTCGAAAGGAGGTTTACTCTTTCTGTCATTCTGAGGCCTAATTTATTTCATAAAAATCAATATAAATGACAGGAGAATTTAAAAGATATAAATCTCCTTGAAGTATCGTCATTGCGAGAAGGCTTTTTCAGCCGCCGAAGCAATCTTTATGGCAAAGATCACTAGCATGAAAGATTGCTTCGTCGTTCCTCCTTGCAATGACGACCTTTCTTTTGAATCTGTCAATCGTAGGGCTCAGCTTTTTAGAAAAATCTTGGGGTGAGAATGACAGGCTGAGAGGTATCGTCATCTCGACCGCAGTGGAGAGATCTTTTAACATAGAGATCCTTCATTACCTTCGCGAAAGCAATTAAATGTTTATTCATAAACTTTCAATAATATTTGAAAGTTTAATAATTTCTATTTAGCTTTACATCGTGAAAGGGAAGATGAAAGATAAATATTTAAGAAAAGGGCTTAAAAGCCTGTTTTTTTCGCTTTGTTTCTTTCAGTTTTTTCTGAAAGTTAAATAATTTAAACCGTTGGTTATGGATTACAATATACTCGGATATGGCATCTTTATTACAGTTATCGCATTTATCATTGTAGTAGTTGGTAAAACCTGCTACCGGAACGGAAATATCTTTGTGGCTGAACTTATTCCCGACCATCTTGATCTCTGTCAGCAGATCAATAAATCATTGCTGGTTTCTTATTACCTGGTGAATATTGGCTACTGTGCCATGACCTTGGTAGGCTGGGAGACGATCATTTCCCCGCAACAATTGATCGAGGTGATGGCTGTAAAAGTGGCCACCATTGTTTGCATCTTATCTGTTCTTCACTATTTAAATATCTATTTGCTTACCAATACCATTCATAAATTAATAAAATAACAATCTAAAATTTTCAATTATGGAAACGACAAAAATTTTAATCGGCTATGCAGTTTATTTACCAGTTGCACTTTTTTTGACTTTTTATGTTTCAAAAACGCTGTTCAAAAACAGTAAGGTATATATGTTAGATATTTTTAAAGGAAGGGAAGAGATTGCCAATGCAACGAATAAACTTTTCGAAACGGGTTTTTACCTGTTGAATGTAGGTTTTGCGCTCCTGATTATGAAGATTACCATCGGCGCTAACGATTACCGTAATTTAATTGAGGCTTTGAGTGCTAAGATTGGCGGCTTTGCCATTTATCTCGGTATTATGCTCTTTATCAACCTGTACTTCTTTTTTAGAGGGAAACGTAAAGCGAAAGAAAATCAAAGGCCTGCATCTTTTGTGCAGCCTGCATAAATTGTAAGAAAAATTGTCATCCTGTCCAAAGGACTCCTACGGAGAGCCCGTCGAAGGACCTGCATAGATTTATAGTAAGCGTTTCGACAGGCTCAACGTGACAGATCGGAGTGGAATTAACTTTATAGTATAGCTTTTCTTAGCTACTGAAAGTTACCTATCCAAAACATTTCAAAATTGCGCCTCAAACAAAAAAGTCCCGATTCTCATCGGGACTTGCATTAGTTAAGTTTTTTATATCTGATGCGTTTAGGTGTAACATCACCCAAACGTTTCTTGCGGTTTTCTTCATAATCTGAATAGTTACCTTCGAAGAAATAAACTTCAGAGTTGCCTTCGAAAGCAAGGATGTGTGTACAGATTCTATCTAAGAACCACCTATCGTGACTGATTACTACGGCACAACCACCAAAGTTTTCTAAAGCTTCTTCAAGTGCACGTAAAGTATTTACGTCGATATCGTTGGTTGGCTCATCCAGTAGCAATACATTGGCTCCTTTTTTCAGGGTAATGGCTAAGTGTACGCGGTTACGCTCACCACCTGATAGGATACCTACTTTTTTCTGTTGATCGCCACCATTAAAGTTGAATTTTGAAACATAGGCACGTCCGTTAACAGCTTTAGTACCCAGTTGGATATTGTCTAATCCATCAGTAATGTTTTCATAAACGGTTTTATCGGCATCTAAATCGTTGTGCATCTGATCTACATAACCCAGTTCTACGGTTTCACCTACGCGGAAAGTACCAGTATCTGCTTCTTCTTGCCCAGTAATTAAACGGAATAAAGTGGTTTTACCTGCACCATTGGGGCCAATAATGCCCACAATACCTGCAGGAGGAAGTGAGAAGTTTAAATTATCGAACAATACCTTATCGCCATAAGCTTTGGTTACATTCGTGGCTTCAATAACCACATTACCCAAACGTGGACCCGCAGGGATAAAAAGTTCCAATTTATCTTCTCTTTCTCTGCCATCTTCTGAAGCTAATTTATCGTAGTTGGCTAAACGTGCTTTAGATTTTGCATGACGTGCTTTTGGTGCCATACGTACCCATTCTAACTCACGTTCTAATGTTTTCTGACGTTTGCTCTCTGTTTTTTCTTCCTGAGATAAGCGCTTAGCTTTTTGCTCTAACCAGCTGCTGTAATTTCCTTTCCATGGAATACCTTCGCCGCGGTCTAATTCTAAAATCCATCCGGCAACGTTGTCTAAGAAATACCTATCGTGGGTAACTGCAATAACGGTTCCTTCGTAATTTTGTAAAAACTGCTCTAGCCAATCGATACTTTCGGCATCCAAGTGGTTGGTAGGCTCATCCAATAGTAAAACATCGGGGTGTTGAAGCAATAAGCGGCACATGGCTACACGACGGCGCTCCCCACCTGATAAGACACCGATTTTAGTGTCAGGATCAGGACAACGTAAAGCATCCATTGCTCTTTCTAGTTTCGAATCAATTTCCCAGGCACCTAAAGCATCGATTTTATCCTGAAGTTCGCCTTGCCGGGCCATTAGTTTATCCATGGCATCAGGGTCAGAATAGTTTTCTTCTAATCCGAAAGCCTCATTCACTTCTTCATATTCTTTTAAAATAGCAGTTACTTCAGCAACGCCTTCTTCAACCACCTCGCGAACGGTTTTTTCTGGATCTAAGATCGGCTCTTGAGCTAAATAACCCACAGAATAACCTGGTGAGAAAACCACTTCGCCTTGATACGTTTTGTCTAAACCGGCAATAATTTTTAAAAGAGACGACTTACCAGAGCCGTTTAAACCAATAACCCCGATTTTAGCACCGTAAAAGAAAGAAAGGTAAATATTTTTTAAAACCTGTTTTTGTGGAGGGTAAATTTTATTTACACCTGCCATTGAAAAGATTATTTTTTCGTCAGACATATTATTGAATTATCTTGCAAAGATAGGGGTAAAAAATGGAAGAGGTAAAATGTTATCACAAATAAAGAAGAGCTTGTGATCATACATGATTACAAGCTCTTTCTTGTTTAATAAGTAGCTGATTAAGGAATTAACTTCGCTACTCGTAGTTTATCAAATAGTTTAAAAAATGATTCTTCTGTGTCCTGATAAACAGTAAAGCCCAGTTTTCTACTTTTCGAAATATCAGTCATTACTTCGATAGGCCTTCCCAGATCGAGGTCGGTGTGCCACGCAGACGCCAAACGACTTAAATTTTCTTCTTTTAGTCCTTGTTTTTGGGCAATTTGTTGCCAAATTTCAGCATCATTGGCCAATTCTTCCTCCAGCGGTTTAATCTTCCCTTCAAAACCTAAAACTTCCACATCAAAATAGGCTGCTATGCGTTTCCATAACCTGCTCCATCGAAACACATCGCCGTTAACAACGTTAAAAGCCTCATTCCTGGCTGCTTCAGTAGTCGACGCCCAGATTAAATGCTCGGCCAGTACATTTGCATCGGTAACATCCGAAAGGCCGTTCCATTGTGCTGCAGATCCTGGCCATTGAAACTTTCGACCAGGTTCTTTACATATGGTGGCATACACCGCTAAAGTGGTTCCAAGGTTCATGGCATTTCCTACTGCTTTTCCGATAACGGTATGTGGCCTGTGAATGCTCCAAGTAAATTCATCACGTTTTGCTGCGGCATATACTTCATCTTCCTGGGCATAATAAAAATTCTCCATTTCTAACCTCGGATGTTCTTCCCTTAAAGGGGTTTCGGGTAAAAATCCTTCTTTGGCATAGGCTTCAAACGGGCCGAGATAATGTTTTAATCCCGTTACCAATGCCACGTGCTCAACTGTTTTTTTTTCGGATAATACATTTAACAGGTTACGTATCATCAGGCTATTTACCCTTATATTTTCTGCTTCTGTATCGTTGCGCATCCAGGTTGTAATATAAACGTGGGTAGGTTTTACCTGCGATAAAGCTGACTTAAGGCTGTTAACGTCCAAGAGATCTGCCGCAACTGGTTTAAGTCCTTCGATTGCTATATTTGGTGTACGGGCTAAGCCATAAGTTTCCCAACCTTTGGCTAGCAGGCTTTCGGCCAAATTACCGCCTGTTATGCCACTTGCACCAACTACTAATGCTATATTGTTCATGATGTTCTAATTTTTAAGCAAAATTAGCGCTGTGTGATTGCTCCACACTTGACCTGCGTCAAATAATGCGCTTGATCTGGATCAAGTGCATATTTAGGGTTCATCCATTGAAAAAATTATCTTTATGCACTTTAAAGATTTATTCGCACATGATTGATATACTCTTCAGCCATATTCAGGAAAAAGTTTCGCTTACCGATCAGGATAAAGAAGGAATACAATCCTTTTTTTCTCCTAAGAAACTAAGAAAACGGCAGTATTTACTAAATGCAGGAGATACCTGCAAGCACCTGGCGTTTGTAGCCAAAGGATTGCTCCGTACTTACAATGTCGACGAAAAGGGTGATGAACACATGAGTGTTTTCGGCTGGGAAGGCTGGTGGTTGTCTGATTTTAACAGCTTTTTATCTGGAGAACCCGCCTTGTTCAATATTGATGCGATAGAAGATTCGGAGGTGCTCTTGATTTCGAGGAGCGATTATGATGAATTAACACTAGCTGTACCCATTATGGATCGGTACTTTCGTATACTTTACCAAAATAGCTTGGTTACAAAAGAACGCAGATTAATGAGTTCCATTACCCATAGTGCAGAAGAAAAATATCTTTTACTGGTGGAGTCGAACCCGCAGATTATTTCGCGCATCCCGCAAAATCTAATTGCTTCTTATCTCGGTATTGCGCCAGAAACGCTTAGTCGCATCAAGAAGCATCTGGCTTTAAAAAAATGATGTAAATCTATTCAGCACCCCGTGGTACTGCATTTGGGATCTAAATATGTAAAAGCGGTCTGAATTAGACCTCGTAGCCTCTGTTTGGTACTTCACAAGCTCAATTTGGTACTTAATAAGCTCGGCATGGTGCAAAATAAGTATCAATGAGGATGAAATAAGTATCAAAAATAGGACGATTTTAGTCCAATAAACTCAATTTGGTACTTAACAAGCTCGGCGTAGCACAAAATAAGTGTCATGCTTTTTTAGGAGATGACAGTATTCTAATCCAGTTTTAATGTAATTATCAGCGTATTTTCAAAAAAAGCGATTGTAGGTTGGGGAGGGTAAATGCTTTACTTTTAATGACCGGATTAATTCTTAGTAAATACAGTAAACACTAGTTAAAACAAAAGCCTTTCAGGGTTGAAAGGCTTTTGTTTTTGGAGCGAGTATAAATAGTGTGGTTTAAAAACCTAAACCTAATGTAAATCCTCTTACGGCAGTACTTATAGTTGCACCTGCAGTTGCTGCGCCAGTTGTAAGATTTACAGAATACAATTTCTGAACACCACTGACGGTAAATATGCCGTAGGCAAGTCCGCTTGTACCACCAATATCGAAACCGCTGTTGGCTTCTACGTTTATACCTAATGGGCCTACATCAACTAAAGTTCCAATATTTGGCGGATCTTGTTTATATAAACGATCACCTGTAGAATCGATATCAAATAATACCGTTGTTGTTGCACCTGCAAAATTATTGGTATAGGCTGCGCCCGAAATTGCTGCGGTACCTAATGAAATAGCGCCATCAACAAGTAACACACCATCTGTAGGGTTCACCCTAAAGTTTTGACCGGTATTGCCAACAATTCTAATCCGATCTACTGTTGGGTTAAAATCAATGCCAACTTGAGTTGCGGTGAGTAAAGTGCTTAATGGTCCTGTTCCTACCATGGCAGCAAGGCCTGAAGATGCATTGATGCTATAAATCCTACTAGTACTTCCGATAGCAAATAATTGACCATTTGAAGGGCGCATATCGATACCTAAAATATTTTCTCCTGGCTGTATACCTGTAATGGCTTTTACAACAAGCATTGGACTAGCGGCCATTGGATTGAAAATTAAAAGTTCATTATTGTTAGATACCGCATAAGCGACAGCTTCAGTAGGAATAGCAAGACCAGTAATCTGTTGATCTATTTTGTTGATTTTCGAGGCTTTTCCAGTGGTTAAATCAATCAGGTATAAGCCAGATTTACCACCTGTAGTTAATGCTGCCAATGCCGCTGTTCCATCCGGATTAATATCAAAACCACCAACATCTTCAAAATCGAAACCCAAACTTCCAACTTCAACCAATTTTCCGTCATTTGGTGGATCTTGTTTATGAAGTTTATCATTAGCAATATCGATATCAAAAAGTACAGTAGTGCTTGCGCCAGCTTTATTTTGAGTATATGCAACTGATGATACCTTGGCATTAGTTACACCATTAATCATCCCATCAGTAGCTGCCACTGTACCTGTTTCAGGATTTAAACGTAAGTTTTGGCCTGATGAGGTCACCACACGAATACGATCTACAGTAGGATTAAAGTCGAAACCTACTGATGTTCCGCTTAGTGCAGGAGTGAAGGGGGCTGCCGAAATTGATCTTGCTGTTCCTGTTTTAGGATCAATAACATATAAGCGGCTGGTGCTGCCTAATCCATATAGCTGTCCTGTTGCCGGACGAAAATCTATACCTAAAATGGTTTCCCCACTCTGGAGGCCAGAAATCGTAACCTGAGCGGTAACTGAATTTGGGTTTTTAGCATTAATCAATAATAGTTTGCCATCGGCTGTTAGTGCATAAAAATTAACATCAGGCCCAGGGCTAAGCATTTCCTGTTCAGGATTATTGTTTCTGTCTTTCTTGCAGGCAGAAAATAAAATAGGTGTCATAATAGCCAATAGGGCCATTAAGATTAAGTGTTTAGTTTTAATCATGTCTTTAAATGTTTAATTAAGAAAAATAGTTAAGGTTAAGCACAATGGCTTATTTTGGTGGGTATTCTAGTGCTTGGGGGTAACACTTTAAAAGTTTGTAATCGCCAGAAAAAAGAACGGCTTTCGATTTTGCTATGTTTAAGGAAGTAGTATTGACTAATCTGTTAATCGCCAGATCTTCGAATTTGAGTTTCTCTTCTAACTGTTCGTTATTTTCGTTAGTACTAGATTTATCAGTCTTGTTGCTGTTTTCTTTTACAACTTCTTGGTGTGATTTTGGAACGGTAATGGCATATAATGTAATTCTTCCCGCAAAAGCGATTAAGAGAAGGAGTACAATTAAAAGTCTTTGATAAAGAGACGCCATTATGCATGATCCAATTTTATGGACTTAACTACATATACGGCAAAAAAACTTTCTTAGATTTTTTTGGAATAATTTATTTGTGGCTTCTTTTGAATACTACAAATAAGTTAAAAATAAACGGGCTGAATTAATCCAGCCCGTTTATTTTTATTAAGGGTTTTGAGATAAATTAGGGTTTTTATCTCTTTCTGTTTGTGGGATAAAATAAATTACCCGCGCATCATTAGGGTTAATGGTTTGATTAACTGAACCATTAATGGTAGAGTGTGTACCGGGGTAATCTCTTACCACTGGGCGGTTATTTCTAAACAGATCGTAAGCCCTCTGACCTTTAAAAGCCAATTCTTAGCCATCTTTATTCTAATACAATATCTAAAATACTGTGTGGGCGTAACATCTGCTAAAGTATATGTCGGAATTCCTGCACGGGATCTAATTATATTTACATCATCTAAAGCCAGTTGTGTGTTATTCTAAGTTTTAACCATAAAACTCTTTAGTTTGTTAGCGTATTTTAAAGAAAAGAGAAGCGTTTTTTTTGATTGCTAAAGTAAAAATAATCAATTACGCTTATTATTTTTTTAGATTTACTCGTGTCTGAGGGTAAATGATAGATTTGTGCGTACTTTTTGATTGAATTTTAGAGATTGTGATTGTGTATTGTTAGGATTTTATAGAAAAAAATCAGATAATAGGTGTATTTTAAGAAAAAACAAAAAATTTAGTGTTAACTACCTTATGGAATTAGAGAATGAAGTTTTAAATCCCATTTTTTATTTAATTTATACAAGTATAGAAAGTAGCTTGTTCAATAATGATGAACTTAAGGCCTTACTTAATCAATGTAGAGATTTTAATAATCGAAATAATATTACTGGGATATTATTATATGTAAGAGGTCAGCAAATTACAAAGAGTAAAGGAAGGTTTATGCAATTGCTTGAAGGAGATGAACGGATAATCCGCAGACTTTTTAACAAAATTGTAAATGACGAACGTCATAAATCGGTTGTTTTGCTGCAAATTGGCAAATATGATCGACGTTGCTTTGCAGATTGGAGTATGGGATTTGAGCAGGCCGATGGAGAACTTTACCAATCGCTATCGGGCCATTTCGATTTAAATGATGTAGTTTCACAATGTGATAAACTTGGTGCTACTGATGTTCCATTGCAGTTTTTACAGAAGTTATCTTCAAACAATAAAGGGCAGTTTGCCGAAGCGCTTTATGGTTAAAAATCATTAACAAAGCTTAGATTGGTTTCTACATAAAGATTAGCCCATTATTTATGATAAATGAATTAAAATAAACTACTGTATTAAAAAACAAAAACAACCTAATTACAGTTAACTTCGTATTAAGGTTATTATAGTTGGGCTGATTGGATTAGTTTGCTGATTTTTATCTAATGAAATTGTTAAATGATGTCACGTTCTTTTTGTTTTTCTGTCAAAACTTGTAAATTGCCTAAGTAAAAAGATACATATTGTCAGTTTTTGATTGCAAAAAAATCCTTACAATAAACCGACAATAAAATATCTGTAATCGGATGTTTTTGGCAAATGTCCCTTTAAAACCTTTAGAACACTTATTACGTAGATAGATATAAATAAAATAATATTTATCGAAACGATAATCTTATATTGAATTTTGGGTTCTCGGGCATTCAAAAGCCTTTTTGTCTACCCATATGGCGCAATTGTTGATAAAATAAAGAAAACAGTACGTTCGTTTTTATAAAGTTATTTTATAGTTTAGGGACGTAGCTGTTAAGAAAGGTATTATGGAAGCAAAATTTTCACCACAGGTTAAAGATGTAATCTCTTTTAGTAGGGAGGAAGCGCTGCGCTTAGGGCACGATTACATCGGAACCGAGCATTTATTATTGGGCCTCATCCGCGAAGGCGATGGCATGGCTATAAAAATTTTACGATCGTTAGGAGTTGATACCGGTAAATTGCGCCGCTCAATTGAAGATGCCGTTCGCGGTACTTCGAGTGTTACAGTAAACTTAGGCAATATTCCATTAACAAAACAGGCAGAAAAAGTTTTAAAAATCACTTACTTAGAGGCCAAAATATTTAAAAGCGATTTAATTGGCACCGAACATTTGTTGTTATCGGTTTTGAGAGATGATGATAACATCGCCTCACAAATTTTACTGCAGTATGGTGTTACTTATGATGTTTTTAAACAGGAGGTAGAAGTGAATAAAAATGGTTTCAGAGATGATATCTCAAATAGTGCTTCAACAGGAGGCGATGATGATTATCGCGAAGAGGAAAGCTTTAGTACACCTAAAAAGGTTTCAGATATAAAATCTAAAACCCCTGTTTTGGATAACTTTGGCCGTGATTTAACAAAAGCTGCAGAAGAAGGTCGTTTAGACCCGATTGTAGGCCGCGAGAAAGAAATTGAGCGTGTATCGCAGATTTTATCCCGTAGAAAAAAGAACAATCCAATTTTAATCGGAGAGCCAGGTGTGGGTAAATCGGCAATTGCAGAAGGCCTCGCCTTACGCATTGTACAACGTAAAGTTTCGCGTGTGCTTTTTGGCAAACGTGTAGTTACATTAGATTTGGCATCGCTGGTGGCCGGTACAAAATACCGCGGCCAGTTCGAAGAACGTATGAAAGCCGTAATGAACGAGCTTGAAAAATCTACTGATGTAATTTTATTTATTGATGAGATCCATACCATAGTTGGTGCTGGTGGCGCATCAGGTTCATTAGATGCATCCAATATGTTCAAACCTGCTTTGGCAAGGGGCGAAATTCAATGTATTGGTGCCACAACATTAGATGAATACCGTCAGTACATTGAAAAAGATGGTGCTTTAGACCGTCGTTTCCAAAAAGTGATGGTAGAACCAGCTACACCGGATGAAACTGTAGAGATTTTAACACGTATAAAAGATAAGTATGAAGAGCACCACGGTGTAACTTATACTGATGAAGCTATTTTAGCTTGCGTTACTTTAACATCGCGTTATATTTCTGATCGTTTCTTACCAGATAAAGCGATTGATGCCTTAGATGAAGCAGGTTCGCGTGTTCACTTAACCAACATTCACGTTCCTCAGAATATTATCGATATCGAAGCTAAAATTGAAGATATTAAATTAGAGAAAAACAAGGTTGTACGTAGCCAGAAATATGAAGAAGCTGCGAAACTGCGCGATAATGAGAAAAATTTAATTGAAGAATTAGATAAAGCTAAAGCGGAGTGGGAAGCTGAAACCAAAACTAAACGTTACGAAGTATCAGAAGATAATGTAGCCGAAGTGGTTTCGATGATGACTGGTATCCCTGTACAACGTGTAGGACAAACAGACAGTGTAAAACTGTTGAACATGTACGATAAAGTGGCTGAGAAAATTATCGGTCAGGATGATGCGATTAAAAAATTAACCAAAGCTATCCAACGTACAAGAGCCGGATTAAAAGATCCTAAAAAACCAATTGGTTCATTTATTTTCTTAGGTCCAACTGGCGTAGGTAAAACAGAATTAGCGAAAGAATTGGCTCGTTTCATGTTCGATAGTGATGATTCTTTGATCCAGATCGACATGAGTGAGTACATGGAGAAATTTGCGGTGTCACGTTTGGTGGGAGCGCCTCCAGGATATGTAGGTTATGAAGAAGGTGGGCAATTAACTGAAAAAGTTAGGAGAAAACCTTATGCCGTAATCTTATTGGATGAGATCGAAAAAGCGCACCCGGATGTATTCAATATCTTATTACAGGTTTTGGATGAAGGACAGTTAACCGATAGTTTAGGCCGTAAGGTTGATTTTAGAAATACAATCATCATCATGACTTCTAATATTGGTGCCCGTCAACTTAAAGATTTTGGACAAGGCGTTGGTTTCTCTACAGTAGCGAAAACAAACCAGGCTGATTCTCACAGTCGTGGCGTAATAGAAAGTGCTTTAAAACGTGCTTTTGCCCCTGAGTTCTTAAATCGTGTTGATGATGTTGTGGTATTTAATAGCTTAGGTAAAGAAGAAATCTTCAGAATTATCGATATTGAATTAAAAGCTTTATTCGGTCGCGTTCATACCCTTGGCTATGAAATTGCGCTAACTGAGAATGCTAAAGAGTATATTGCTGAGAAGGGTTTCGATATTAATTTTGGTGCTCGTCCGTTAAAAAGAGCAATCCAGAAATATTTAGAAGATCCAATCGCTGAAGAGATTCTTAAAGGCGAATTAGCTGAAGGTGATGTTTTAGAAATTGATTACGATAAAACTACCGAACTGATTTCGATCAATCACAAAAAAGGCGAAAAGAAAAAAGAAGAGCCAAAACAAGAAGAAGATTCTTCAAGTAAATAAATAAAAAACTCCCGATGAAAATCGGGAGTTTTTTTATTTAAGTTTTATTCTGTTTCCTTTATTTGCTTTTAGGGTGTGAAAAAGATGAGTATAAATTATTTTTTTTAAAGAAAATCATTGTACCTTTCCTTAAACTATCCCGATTAATGAAACTAATTACCTTTCCCTTAGCGTGTTTAGCGCTGTGTTGTTCATTGTCCTGTAAAAAAGGACCTGATGATTCGCCAGGAACAAACGATCCTCCAGTACTTTCTACTACAACTAATATTAATAACGAAGCCTTGTTAAAATTGGTAAACGACACCCGTTTAGCTGGCTGCAATTGCGGAACAACTGTTATGCCTCCTGTTGGAGCGCTAACCTGGAGCATAAATTTAGGTGCTGCAGCTATTGGCCATAGTAAATACATGGCATCTATAAAAACCTTAACACATATATCTGCCAATGGAGATAATGTAGGTGCTCGGGTTAAAGTTACTGGATATAATTGGACATCGGTAGGTGAAAATACTGCTGTTGGCCAAACTACCGAAGCGCAGGTGTTTAACGACTGGATTAAAAGTGAAGATCACTGTAAAAATATCATGAATGCTACTTTCAAAGAAATGGGGGCAGCTAAAACGGATAATTACTGGGTTCAGGTTTTTGCCGCTAAATAAATTATTTCGTCATTTCCTGAAGCGCAGTCCCGAATATTCGGGAGAGAAATCTTTTTGATGTAGATTTCTCGACTTCGTTGCACTCCGCTCGAAATGACGGTGGCTGTTTTACATCAACTCTTCTAGCGCCATATAATACCGTTCATAATTTAGAAGATCGGTATTCAGGAATAGAAAGGGCTCAATGAGCTCTAATTCCATCAATAAAAATTCGCCATTTACAAAAGTACCATCAACCCTTGCATATAGGCAATCTGTAGCAAATAAGGTTACATATTGCTGTGCCGTAGCAATCAGCTCTTCACTCGGTTTTTGCGGGTGCACAGATCCACCATGGGCTGGCTGTACCCTAAAATCGCCAGGTTTGGCATGCTTGATTAATGAATGACTATATACTCCATTAAAGAAAATAAAAGACCATTCACCGCTTTCCAAAATCTCAGGTAGAAATGGCTGAATGATAAAATCTTCATCCTGAATCAGGAGGTTTAATTTTTGATTAACCTCGTTCACATTATCCAAAGTTACCTTGAATGTATTTTTTGCACCACCGCTTACACAGGGTTTTACAATTAACTTATTGGTGTTAAATTTTTCAAAGAAACGCTCAAGGTCTACGCCTTTTTGATTTTGAATGAAAAAACTAGGTGTAATCTTTAACCCAGCAGCTTCAATTTCCTGCAAATACTGTTTGTTTGCATTCCACCTCACTATCTCAATAGGGTTAAGTAATTTTACTTTTTTTGCTTCCAACTGATCAAGCCAATTGTAAAACTCTCCAATCAGGTCAAAATAATCCCACGGCGATTTTAAAATAGCAAGCGAATAATCTTCCCAGTTTACATTTTGATCGTTCCAGATTACTTTTTCAATGTTCAGTCCTTTTTCTTTCAGGAAATTTAAGAGTTTATCATCCTCGCTTTCAACGGTGGCGCTATCATAAGCTCCTTTATCCAGATAGGTTACTAATGCAATGTTCATGGCATTAAAACTAAGTTTTATAAAGGTGGATTACAAATCCACGGTTCAAAGCGTCCCGATTACAAATCGAGACCAATAATATTGAGATGGCCGTGATTATAAACCATGGCCTTGAGCGCTGAGGGTATTTCTCCTCAAAAATTTTTAAAATAGACTCGCCTGATTACTCGGAACTTTAAACAAAGTATGGTCTAAAATAATATCCTTTACATTTAAACCATTTAAGCGGCAGTGCAGTCTGAAATTATCTCTAATCATTTGAGAAATATTTCCATCTCCACGCATCCTATCGCCAAATCTGCTATCGTTAACATTCCCACCATGGCAACTCTGAATCATGTGCCAAACTTTATCAAAACGGTCAGGAAAGTTTTTGCGCAGCCAATCTTCAAATATCTGCCCAATAGCTCCATTTAGCCTCACCACGGTATAACCCGCTTTAATGGCACCAGCATTTGCCACGGCTTTTAAAATTTTTGGAATTTCATGATCGCTTAAACCAGGAACAAGAGGGGCAACCATAACACCCATAGGAATTCCATCTTTACTCAATTCTTCTACAACCTTTAACCGCTGTTTGGCCGTTGTAGTGCGGGGTTCCATTACCTGTCGTAAATCTTCATTTAAGCTATTGATAGAAACATAAACCATGCAGAGATTTAGCTTGGCCATTTCTTGCAGAATATCCCGATCGCGAAGAATAAGCGAATTTTTGGTAATCATACCGATGGGCTGCTTATAGGCCAATGCAATTTCAAGCAATTGCCTGGTGAGTTTAAACTTTCTTTCGGCAGGTTGGTAGCAATCGGTATTACCAGAAAGGGAAATGGTGGTGGCATCCCAGCCTTTTTTCTCCAGGAACTTTTTAAATAGCGCTGGAGCTTCTCTTTTAACAATTATTTTCCGCTCAAACTCTATTCCTGCGCTGTAGCCCCAATATTGATGTGAGTTGCGCGCATAACAATAAGTACAACCGTGTTCGCAACCTTGGTACGGGTTTAAAGAATAAGCCATGCCTACATCGGGGCTGTCAACTTTGTTTACAATGGTTTTCGAATTTTCAAAAATAAAAGATGTTTTACGATCGCTTTCCTCCCAATCGTCTATTCCTTCATCATGTTCCTTAACATAAACATCCTTTAAAAATTTGTTATGTGGATTAACTTGAGCGCCCCGTCCTTTAAAATATTGTTTTTCTTCTTCGCCAATCATAAATTAAAATTACTAATATTTTTAGTAATTTTAATTTCTAATAGTGGCTACTTTTCAACATTTTTAGTTTCATCATACATCAATTACTTTTCGCAAGAGGCACATAATCCATCGGTACCATATCGGCCACTTTTTCATAAGCCCAAAAACCTTCGTACAAAAGCGATCGGGAATCATAAATGCCACCATTTTCATAGAAACGAACACCCTCGCCGGTTAAGTTGGCCACCGAAATTTCATTTTCGGGTACATCTAAAGGTCTGAAGATCCAAAAACCAGTGTTAGAATAAGCTAACGATTCCTTTTCTTTGGTGTACTGAATCAGTAGTGCGTCAGTATAACTAAGGTATTTTAAATTCTGGTTAAAATAGTGCACTAATGTATCTGTAAGGACCTCTGCTCTCGAAAATTTATCAATGGTTCTGGGCATTTGTTTTTGTTTGGTCCAAAAGGCGAGCAGTGCGGTATCTATTTTCCCTTTATTTTGCCTGATGCCCGTTTTCTCGGGTACGGCCTTAATCTTTTCTAAATTGGCATTAATTAAATATTCAGGATACCGGTTAGGGTTCGGCACTTTTACCATCTTGTTGATGATAAATCCTTCTTCTTGTGTTTTGTTGGCATAAAGCGAACGGAAGAAATGTTGCGACGAACCATAATAGGCTACTTCGCGGGCGGCAATATATTTTTTCTTTTTGGCTACCGATGCCTTTAATTCTTCAAAAAACGGATGCCCGGAATAGTAAATAATGTGTGTTCTGGAATTATATTCGAAACGATCGAGCATATATTTTAGGCGATAACCTAAAGCTTTATTCTCTACAATCAGAAACTCGGTTGTAGAAACCGTTAACGTACTTTTGGTAATGTCGAAATCTACATTTAGCACCTGCGGATTTAATATCTTGCACTGTAAAGCATTTGGGGTTTTCCCAATAAAAAAATCTTTAAACTGCTTGATATATTTCTGACGGTTAGGATCGGCCCTAATTACAACTTCTTCCAGTTGTGCAACATTTTCTTTCAAAACCAGTTCTACCTGCACCGATTTATCGGAGATGATTACACTTTTAGAATAGGGGAGGTAACCAACCAGCTGAACGAGAAGATCGTAACTACCAGGTTTTAGATTGGATAATTTAAATCGGCCGTCGTTATCGGCCACTGTAGCAATCTTATATCCACTTAAATAGATACTTGCGCCAGGTAATCCATCTTTTTGATCCCTAACCAAACCACTAATCGAGAAGGTGTTTTGAGCAATGGCATTAGTACCCAACATGATCAGCATAAGGGCTACTAAAAGGCTTTTAATCATGGAGACGAATGTAACCAAAAGGCTTAATATTTATCAAAAGAGCAAAAGATTTTTAACAAATTTAACATTTATGATTAATCGTCATTTCGAACGGAGTGCAACAGAGTCGAGAAATCTTGCTAGATAGATCTCTCCATTCCGCATTGCTCCAGTCGAGATGACGATTATTTCCAAAACAGCTCAAGTTCATTATAAAGATTATTTTCGGTTTGGAAACGGAAGGTCTGTTTTTCATGGCGATAGCAGCCCCGCCATCGCTTGTAGTCCTCGTTACGCTACGCTTTACTGTGGGCTACCCGCTCTGTCGGGTTTATTTAACATTGGTAGATGCTGCCTGGTTCCAAAACCCTCAATAGTATTACTAGCCTTGCCAGCTAAACCCGACCAAAGTGAAAAACCCACAGCCCGAAGCATGAGGGCGAGGATTTGTAACGAAGGGCGGGGCAGTAGCAACCAAAAAGTACTGTATTTGCTTTCAAAAAAAGAAAAAATGGTGTCTGGTCGTTATCCCTCTTTCTGTATTAACGATATTTCTACTTTTTTTTCTCTCTATTAACCGGTGGCAAATAATCCATCGGAACGCTATCGGCTATTTTCTCCCAAGCCCAATAACCAGTGTAGAGCATCGATCGCGGATTATATATGCCGCCATTCTCATAGAAATAAACTGGTTTTACTTGCAAGGTAATGGTCGATATCTGATAGTCGGGCATATCTAAAGGCCTGCTGATGGATAAACCGATTCTGTTTGCAAATAATGGATCTTCCTTTTCTTTGGTGTAAACGATGTATAGTTTATCTGTAAAGTTTATGCTTTTGATACTCTGATTTTTGAAATGCACTAAAGTATCTTGTGCAATTGGGCTGCGGCTTAAAATGGAAATACCATCAGGGAGGTTTTTCTTTCTGATCCAGTAATTAAGCGAATCGTCATTTTTTATGGTTATCGTTCTGCGTAATAAACCATCTTGCACCTTTGTTAAACGTTTAATATTCACTTTTATGGTACTATCTGAAGGTTTGTCCGGGTTTGGCCGGGTAATTAATTTATTAATGATAAAGCCTTCTTCTGTTGCCTTGCCATTATAAATAGATTTAAAAAAGTGCTGCGGAGAACCCAGGTAGGCTGTTAAGCGTTTCTTTTCCCATATCTTTTTTTTTCGGGATGATCCTTTTAGGTCTTCATAATAAGGGTAGCCTTCATAATACATAATCTTCGATCGGCTGCTATATTCAAAATTATTGACGAGATATTTTATCCGGTATCCTAGTGCCTGGTTCTCGATAATTAAAAATTGATTCGTTTTTACCTTAAGTTTCGCCTCTTCATTGTCGTAATCGATAAGCAGTACATTTGGATTAATCATTTTACATTGCGCAGCATTTGGTGTTGTACCGATGAAAAAATCTTTGAACATGGCAATATAATAAGCCCTGTTCGGATCTGGTTTAATGGTTACTTCATTTAATTGCGTTATACTTTCCTCTAAAACCAGATCGAGTTTTATAGCCTTATCCGAAATTACAATGTTTTTATTTAGCGCTTTATAACCAATAAGCTGTACTAGAATATCGTAATTGCCAGGTTTTAGCGGCAAGGTATAGGTACCATCATTGTTGGAAGCTGTTGCAATTTTATAACCACTCACATATACACCCGCACCAGGTAAAGCCTCACCATGTTTATCTTTAACTATACCCGAAAGGATATAACTTTGCTGCGCCGAACAAAATTTACCGATGATTAATAATGAAAGTAGAAGTATAAGTGATTTCATTAATTAAATATAAACTAATTTTTTAGTTTTACAAAGTGGCTGATGTAAAATTATTGGTGCTTCTTCAAGTTTTGCGCTTTCCACCAGATGGAAACATCTGACGGGACATTCATTGGTGTTTTTTGGGGTGTCAGATATTACTATCTGACACAGAACTCAATCTTTTATGAGAGATCAATTTGTTTCGAATTGCTTTTTATTTATCAGATATAAATACATCTTTAAGCCAGATGGTTGCACCTAGCAGCAAATCTACAAAAGACAAGACCCTGAAATAAATCCGATAGCTATCGGATCAGGGTGACGAGCGATTGTTAAACTAAGCTAACAACTCCCGAGCATTTTCCATGGCAGATAAGCCAGGATTTTTACCACTTAACATTTCGGCAATTACACCGATACGCTCTTCTTGTTTAAGTTTACGGATGCCTGTTGTGGTTTTTCCACGGTCTTCATTTTTATGAACAAAGTAATGCGATATGCCTTTGGCTGCAATTTGTGGTAGGTGAGTAATCGAAATTACCTGCATGTTCTGTCCTAAATTGGCAATTACTTCGCCAACTTTTAAGGCGGTTTCACCAGAAATTCCGGTATCAATCTCGTCGAAAATAATGGTCGGTAACGAAGTATGTTTAGCCAATAAAGCTTTTATGGCCAACATCAATCGGGATAACTCACCTCCAGATGCTACTTTATTTACCGGGGCAGGGGCTTGGCCAGCATTGGCCGTAAAGAGGAGATTTATTTCATCTAAACCATCTTTATTCAATTCGTTCAACACTTTTTGGTCTAAAACCAATTTGGCATTTAGCATTCCCACTTTTTTCAAGGTAATGCTGGTTTGTTCTTCTACAACATTAATTGCTTTCTTACGGTTGGCACTTAATTGATCGGCTTGCTTAAGCAATTCTTTTTTAAGTTGATCTATTTCTTTTTGTAGTTTTTCAATATGCTCATCAGAAGATAATAGTTTGTTCAGATTCTCTTCCAATTGTTTTTGAAGTGCCAGCAATTCTGTATTATTAGCAACGCGGTGTTTCTGCTGGAGTGAATAAAAAAGATCAAGCCTTTGATTTACCAATTCTAAACGATCAGCGCTGTGTATGGTATTTTCTTCAATTCCAGAAACCTCATCGGTAATGTCTCTTATTTCGATAATCGAAGAGCGTAAACGTTCGTACAGCACATTAATTGCAGGATCGAATTTTTCTATACTCTGCAGTTGTAACAAAGCTTCTTTTAAAATCTGTAGGGCAGAAGGTTCACTTTCGTTAATTAAACCGGAAGCGGTGAGTAAGGCTCTCTTTATGGTTTCTGCATGCGTTAAACGTTCTAACTCTTGCTCTAAATCTTCCTGTTCACCTTCTTGTAATTTTGCCTGCTCGAGTTCGTTAAATAGAAATTGCTCATAATCTTGCTTATTTCTCGCTTCATCTGCTTCACTAACCAATTTCTTTAACAGGTTGGTATCTTGTCTTAGTTTTTTAAACCCGCTGCGGTAATTAAACAATAACGATTGGTGGTTAGCTAAGGAATCGACAATTAACAGTTGGAAATCGGCATCGTTAATCTCTTGGGTGGCATGCTGAGAATGGATATCGATCAGCTTTTCGCCAATTTGTTTAAGAATTGATAAATTAACCGGTGTATCGTTAATAAACGATCTGGTTTTACCGTCTATAGATATTTCTCTACGCAGCATACTTTCGTTCGAGAAATCTAAATCATTTTCTTCAAAAAATTCTTTCAGGTTTTCATCTGCCAATGCAAAACTTCCTTCAATAACACATTTTTTATCCTGGTTAAAAAAGTATTTGCTTTCTGCGCGCTGGCCTAAAATTAGCGACAATGCTCCTAAAATGATAGATTTACCAGCGCCAGTTTCACCTGTTATAATATTTAAGCCTTTATCAAATTCGATATCGAGACTGTCAATTAATGCGTAATTACGTATAGAAAGTTTTTGTAGCATAGCTAAGCAAAAATATTAAAATTTATTCAACAGGTGAATACAAAACAAAAACAGCGAAGAATAATCTTCGCTGTTCATCATCTGTTTGGTTTATGTGTTGTTTATTTTATCGAGATATTAATTGCATTATCGTTTACAATTTTTAAGTTGCCTGCCTGCACATAACTTTTTAGTGCCAATTGATCCGCATTGGTAAAATCAGATTTTTTATAGGTTACTACCGCATTTAGTGTGTTCAAAGCTTTAACAGCACTTGTAAAATCCTGATTGTTGTATAACATAACTGCCGGATTTACTTGCGAGCTTTTATTCCCACCTTCCTTTTTCTCTTTCTTCTCCATTTTCTCTTTCAGCTCTTTTACTTCGTTATCGAATTTTTCTTTCAATTTCTTATACTCTTCAGTTTGTTTAACCTTACTGTTTGAGTTATCGTTGTATTTAAACATTATACCATCCGGAGAACGCTGATAACCTTTGGCTTTAAATAAAGAATCGGCATTTAATCTGCTTAAGCCAGATAATCTTGCGATTTCTCCTGATTTTAAAGCATGTGCCCTAATATTCTCAATTTGTGCTCTAAATTCTGGCGTATTCATTTTAGCAGCCATATCTTCACCCATTTTTCTCCATTTGGCTTGTGCTTCTGGTGAACCGAATTCTTTAGTCATATCTTCACCCATTTTTCTCCATTTGGCTTGTGCTTCTGGTGAACCGAATTCTTTAGCCATAGCTTCACCCATTTTTTTCCATTTAGCTTGTGCCTCTGGCGAGTTGTATTGTTTGGCAATATCTTCACCAAATTTTTCCCACTTGGCTTGCGCTTCAGGAGAACTATATTGTTTGGCCATATCTTCACCAAATTTCTTCCATTTGGCTTGTGCTTCTGGCGAATTGTATTCTTTGTGTATTTTAGACAGCAGTAACGAATCGCTGAACTTAAATTTAAAATTACTGTCGGTATGCAATCGGTAGATGTTTTTTCCAGCAAATAGCTCGTCTTTGTAAAAATCTTTTCTTAGGCTATCGGGCATTTCTTTTACCGAGTTGTATTCGGTTTTTTTACCATCTGCATCAATGGTTACAATTTTAATTTTACATTTTTTGGTGGTATCAGTGCAAACAATGGTTTTCATATCATGGTGGTTGATGACACTCAAAACCTCAATTTTATGCGTTTTTTTATTTTCTTTTTTCTTTTCTGTTGGACTGATCCAAGCAATAGAAAACAAGCAGGCTACCCCCAAAGTTAAGGCTGCCATTTGTTGTTTGGCGTTTAAATAATTTGTTTTCATGTTGGTTATTCTTTTTATGCGTTGATATAAATTCTGGGTCTTGCCTGTTGCTGCCAGTGCATAAGCCGGACTGTTTTTGTCTTTTAATAGTTCGAGTTTAAGTAGGGCATGGGCATAGTTCAGTGGTTTTCCGGTAATTTTTAATACCAGATCATCACAGGCATGTTCGCGCTCAATATGTATAAATCTACCGGCCATCCACACAAATGGGTTATAGAATAGTAATGTTTCTATTGCTGTTTTAATGAGGTTAAGTAGGAAATCGTTTCTTCTGATATGTGATAGCTCATGGATTAATATAGCTTCTACCTGATCGTTGTCTAATTGATTTACCAGAGCCAATGGAAATAATACCACAGGTTTTAAATAACCAATAACCAAAGGCACGTTGACAATAGAAGACAAATGGAACTGGATAACTTTATTGATTTTAAGGTGGGCAGTTACCTGTTCGAAAATTGCTTTCCAACTATCTGGAATAGCACTTAAACTTTCCTTCTTTAATTTTGAAAGCTGACCATAGCCTTTAACAATAACGAATAACTGAAGCAAAATACCAATAATGTAAAATACGACTACAACTGGGAAATACTGCTCTGCTTTGCTGCTAAAACTTGGCGGTAGGTTGTTGAAATATTGATAAACCTGTATATTTTGATGATTGATTGCGGGAGCCTGATTATTTGCATTCAATGTTAACTGATGAATGAAATTATAGCCAAAGCCAATAAACATTAAAATGATGGCACCAAAAGCAAGGTTGTGCTTATGTTTTGCCGCCAGCTTCGGAATGCTTAACATTACGATAAATAGGATGCCATAAATAATGGCGCTTTGCCAAAGTGAGTTTAAAATACTCCAGCCAAATGCTTTGATGAACTGTTGTAATAAAGTTTCCATAACGGTGGTTTTAATTTTTTATACGGGGACAATCCGAAAATGTTACTGTTAATTAGAGATCTAAACCCTACACCTTTCAACCTTCAACGCTAACCTTACTTTAGGCTATCTAAATATTTTTTTATTTCGTCAATCTCATCTGCACTTGCAGTATGGTTACCCAAAGCCTGCATCACCAATCTCGCTGCCGATCCGTTAAATACGTTATCGATCATTTTATTTACCAATTGTTTTTCAGTTTTATCCTGACTAACAAGTGCTTTATAGATATGCGTTTTTTGATTGGTATCTCTTTCTACCATTCCTTTCTCGTGCAGAATCTGCATCAGTTTTAAAGTTGTGGTATACCCAGAGTCTTTTTTATTTAGTGCCTCATGAACTTCTCTTACCGTTGCATTCCCCTTTTGCCAAAGCACCTGGAGGATTTCCATTTCGCCTTCTGTTGGTTTGATGTTATGATTAGTCATATGTTACAAGTTGTACGAATTATTTCGTATTCAAATGTACGAAGATATTCGTAATATCAAAATATTTTAACAAATTTTTAACTAATTAGGTTATTTGCTTGAACTAGTCATCGCTTAACTGTGATATAAGACACACGAAAAGGTGGGATGTTGCATGCCTGTTAGGCTTTTGAAAGGAAAAACTTACCTATGAAAAACTGACTTAAGTTATTAAACCTGATTGATGTGGATACCGGCCTGTGCTTAAGGCCTGCAGGCGTATGAACGAAAGCAGGACCAGCTTTAATTGGAGTGCTGAGATTGCTTTTTAGAAAAATATCCTCAAATAAAGAGGAATTGTTTAATCGGTTAATTGCGCTGTTATAGTGTTTTCAAATACCTTGTAGCCACTTCGTGATTAGCTTCTTTAATACGCAAGAAAGATCCTGAAATAAATTTACTGTGTAGCTTTCCGCTGCGCTACAGGTCAGGATGACGAGCAGGACTAATTTTTCTTCAGTCCTTCGTACTTACCAATATTCGCCGGATCGATTTCTGCCAACATATTATAAGCTTTCATACGTTCCTGGCCGTTTAGCTTAGAAAGTACATTGGTTACTTCTTCAGCCTTAGATGCGAAATAAACATTAGGGAAAATAGAACCCAATTTCTGCTTATCCATTTGTTGGAGGGCAGGCAGGGCAGCAACAATCTGTGTGAGGCCCTTATCATTATCGGTAAGCTGATCCAATCCGCTTAAATGGTAACTATAGATGAAATTACGTAGCTCGCTAAAAATTGGGTTTAGAACATTTTCGTTAAACCAAAAACGATTGCGTAAACCATCAGCTGCTTTCCAGCCGGTATTGCCCGAAGCTTGCGCCAGGTTAATAATGTTCTGTGCTTTTTTATAATAAGGAGTTCCGCCCATTTTGCTAAAACTATCTTTATCCATTCCGATGATGGTATAAGCGTAGTAGGTGAGGAGGGCACTGATATTGGAAATGTAATTCTGATCAGAAAAGTCGATTGTAGCGCCATCGTTGAAATTAAAATCGAAATTCTTATCACTCATATTTAACAAAGTACTATTGTAAGAGCTGTTAAAAACCGGGCGACTACTTTGAATCTGCGCTTCGGCAGCATATCCAGAACCACCATCCCAAGAATTGATGGTGATGACAAAACTGCATTCGATACGTTCTTGGGGTTTATAACTTTCGTTGCTAAACTTGTTATTGTTTAAAAAATCGCGGATTGTTTTTTGTAAAGCATCTAAAGTTGGCTTACTGATGTTCGAAACCTGGGGAGCAAGCAAAGTTACCCTTGCATTTAACTCCTGCGCCTGCAGTTTCCCCAAACCAACCAATAACAATATCCAAACAATCTTTTTTATCATTTCACAATTTTTAAAATGGCAGCGCAAATATCTTTAGCAACATCCGTTTTCGATTTCATTTCAAATACAGTCCGTTCTAAAGCTTTGTTAAAAATAGTAATTTTATTGGTATCTGATTTAAAACCTGCGCCCTTATCATTTAAAGAATTTAAAACCACCAGATCCAGGTTTTTCTTCTCTAGTTTGCCTTTGGCGTAATTCTCTTCATCATTGGTTTCTAAAGCAAAACCAACCAAAATCTGGTGTGCTTTTTTTGTTATACCTAAAGATGCGAGTATATCAGTTGTTTTTTCCAGTTCCAAAACCAATCCGTTATCCTGCTTTTTAATTTTATGAGTGGCAACCAGTTTAGGACGATAGTCAGCTACAGCGGCACACATAACGGTAATATCGGTTTCGGGGAATACCGATGAACAAGCATCGAACATATCCTGGGCACTCACCACATCAATTCTTTTTAAAGTTTGAGCAGATTTTTGTGCAGTTGGTCCGGCAATTAAGGTAACGTCAGCGCCAAGCCTGGCGAGTTCATCAGCAAGCGCAAAGCCCATTTTACCAGATGAATGATTGCCTATAAAACGTACCGGATCAATAGCCTCGTAAGTAGGGCCAGCAGTAACCATTACCTTTTTGTCAAATAGCGGCATTGATTTTTTAATGGCATTATCCAGAAAAGAAACAATTTCTTCCGGTTCGGCCATTCGGCCTTCGCCCCAGAGTCCGCTGGCAAGTTCGCCATTGGCAGGTGCTATAACCGTATTACCATAGCTAATAATACGCTCGATATTGCCTTGTGTAGTCTCATGTTTCCACATATCCAGGTCCATAGCCGGGGCTACATAAACCGGGCACTTAGCCGAAAGATAAACAGCCGTTAATAAATTATCGCAGATGCCTGTTGCGAGCTTAGCCAGTGTGTTGGCACTAATCGGAGCGATGATCATTACATCGGCCCATAGGCCCAACTCAACATGGTTGCTCCATACACCCGTTACTTCTTCGAAGTATTGCGTATAAACAGGATTTTTAGAAAGCGTAGCAAGGGTAAGTGGTGTAATGAAATTTGCACCATCAGGAGTAAGAATAACCTTTACGTTTGCACCAGCTTTTACAAGCAGCCGAACTAAAAAAGCCGACTTATATGCTGCGATGCTACCGCAAACGCCAAGGATTATATTTTTATTTTTTAGCATAATGCGCAGAGTACATAAGGCGTGGAGCATAGAGCGTAGTGCTAAACGCTTTGCCCTAAACGCTATGCGCTACGCCAGTTACTTTTGTTGTTCTTTAGCAGGATTTCTATGATAAATTTTATCATTCAAAAATTCATCAATAGCAACCAAAACAGGCTTCGGCATACGCTCGTAGTGCTTGCTGATTTCAATCTGCTCACGGTTTTCGAAAATTTCTTCTAAATTATCGTTGCTCGATGCAAATTCTGCCAATTTACCGTGTAACTCCTCTTTAACGTTATTCGAAATCTGATTTGCTCTTTTAGCAATTACTACTAAAGATTCGTATAGGTTATCTGTAGTTTTATCTAAATCGTGTACGTTTCTGGTTACTGTAGTATTTGGTACAGCAGGTTTGTTAGTATTCATGTATTACTTGTTTTTATTATCCGTTTTATTAATTGTAGCAGAAGTATCTTTTAACTTTCCAGTTCTGATCAACATCTGCTTGTATTTTTCCTGATCAGCAGCATATAATGCCAATTCTTGTTTTGTCGCCACAATTCCTAATTCAACATCATCTTTAAGTACCTTTGCGTCTTTAGTGTATTTACTGTCAGGATGATTTTCGGTAAACTCAGTATATAAAGCAAGTGCCTCATTATAACGGTCTTCCTGGCGGATGACATAACTGTTTTTAGCGTATAAATATTGTGCCTTAATCATTAAAAAGTCCATTTCCTCAGCATATTTAATATCTGGGTAATCTCTTTGCGCATTTTTTAAAGCAAGAACGGCTGCTCTGTAATTATCTACATTACTTGGTCCAGTGGTTAAGTACATTTTAGCATTTTCAAAAGCTTTATCCTCTAATTTACCCCTTAGCGTGGCAATATATTTACCAGCAGCTGCAGCACGATCGCTTGTAGGGTATAAGTTGATGAATAATTGTAGTGCATCAATAGCTTTATAGGTGTTTTCCTGATCCAAAGAGAAATTTGGAGATTCTAAATAGAAACAATAAGCTCCCATATATCTCGCTTCTTCGGCATTTTTACTTGCTGGGTAGGTATCTGCAAAACTTTTAAACTGGTATCTTGCAGTTGTGTAGTCACTTAATCTATATAGTGTATAAGCATAATAATAGTTCAGATCCTCAGCTTCTGCACGGCCACGATATTTTTGAGAAAGATCCTCAAAAAGCACCAATGCTTTGCTGTAATCGCGTTTATTATACAAACGAAGAGCCTCTTGGTATTTTTTTGCAACATCATTACTCGCTCTCAATTTCTCGAAACGACTCTTACAACCCGCAATACCCAGAACGGCAACAAATACTAAAATAATTAAGTGTTTAACTTTAAACATTCTGCAAAGATAATTAATAATACGATAACATCAATAAAAACAATTGGCTGCTAAGCTATGCAAAGCAATTCAGTACAATATAACAGTTAACAATTTTTAACATATATAATGTAGCCTGTTGTCGGGTAGGCCTTTGTTTATTCTATACTATATATAGGTATGCTTCTAGCCGATGACTTCCGAAGTTTTAATGGGTATAGGCGCTGGTAAACTTCGGAAGTCTGGCCCAGGGCGCTACTTATATTAATCCTTTAGGTTTTGGAAAGCAGTTTTAGTGCTACTATATAGGTTTGTTCCTGCCATTCGTTGCAAAGCCTCGGTTCGTTCCTCACCTTCGGGTTTTCCACTGCTGTCAGGTTTAGGTGGCAGGGGTTTGAGGAGTTTTTAAAGTGCTGGATGCGATATTTAAACCTATCAGGTTTTTAAAACTTGATAGGTTTGGTGTTGGAGACAGCCTCAAACACTCTTTTCTTGAAAAAGTTTTACCTGATTCGATATTTTTTCTTGTTGTAAACCATGTACTTACGCTAAGTTCCTCAGTAATCTGTAGAATTCCTTTGTGGAAGCATTAATTTTTTCTACTTTTGCATCCCGCTTCGGAGGAAGGGTTTTGATTGAAAAGATGGCGTGAGAGATTGGAGAGCAGATTTATTTCAAATAAATATTGCGGGAGTGGAAAAGATTGCTACCTTTGCAGCCCGGTTCGGGAGAACGGAAAGCTAAATAAAATTAGCGTATTGAAATAAGGTTAAGAGAGGAAAAAGAAGATCAAAAAAATAAAATTTATTTTATTTGGAAGTTTAAAAAAGATCCTTACCTTTGCACTCCCAACCGAAAGGAAGTGGGAAAATCGGAACGGCGGATGTCGGAAAGATAACGAAAAAAGATTGAAACAAACGAAAACATGTTTAAGACGAATAAGACTTAAACGAACTGAAGTTTGAAGATATATAAAAAGACCAACCGCGAGGTTAACGGTCGATAAGTTCTTAAAAGAGATGTCAATGTAGCGTAGCGAGGTAATGGAGTACTGATCAAAGTACATGATTACGTAGCTTTATTTTAAAGGTGG
>NZ_SJSO01000007.1 GCF_004331735.1 Pedobacter psychrodurus | reverse complement strand
ATTTTTTTTAAACGTGCATTTTCCTCCTCTAATGCCTTGAGCTTTGATAACTCTTTCACTTCCATTCCTCCATACCTTTGGCGCCATTTGTAAAAGGCTGCTGTGCTAATTCCTAACTCTCTGCAGAGATCGTGCACATTTTTGCCATTCTCATGTTCTTTGATTGCTTTTACAATCTGGGATTCCGTAAACTTAATTCTTTTCATATTGCCAATTAAAATTAATAGTTTTTCTAATAGCCTCGCTACGCTCGGTCTAGAATTATACTTTTAACTGGTCTGAATTTGGGGAAGTGCACAATGAAAGAATATCAATATCTGCTTAAGGAAAAAGGAATAAGACAAAGTATGTCAAGGAAGGGGAACTGTTTGGACAACGCTGTCATTGAAAACTTTTTTGGAACTTTAAAATCTGAACTTTTCTATCTTAAAAAGTATAATGATATCAGCCAGTTAAAACAAGATATCGAAGAGTATATCTATTACTATAATAACGACAGGATCAAACTAAATCTAAATGGAATGAGCCCGATAAAATATCGAGCTCACCACTGTAATTAATTTTTAACTTGTCCAACCTTTGGGGGTCAGTCCACAAGAGTGGCTTTTATTTTAAAAATCTATTTTAAATATTTGTGTTATTGCGTACTTTCATCGTTCAAACCAAATAATTAAATGGATCTTCAAGCAAAAGCAAACAACCGTAATGTAATTTTCTTAGTCATTGTAGCTGCCCTGGGCTATTTCGTCGACATTTACGATCTTGTTCTATTCTCTGTTGTTCGTGTTCAAAGTTTAACTGAGATTGGCGTTTCGCAGGCCGACATGCAATCTGATGGTTTCCTGATCATCAATTCTCAAATGTTCGGCTTACTTTTAGGTGGAATTTTATGGGGGGTACTGGGAGATAAGCTTGGAAGGATTAAAGTTCTTTTTGGTTCAATCCTTTTATATTCACTCGCCAATATTGCCAATGGTTTTGTTACATCAGTTAACAGTTATGCCATCATCAGGTTTATTGCCGGTATAGGTTTAGCTGGAGAACTTGGTGCTGGGATTACTTTGGTTGCGGAAACCATGGATAAAGAAAAGCGTGGTTATGGGACCATGATTGTGGGTGCCGTAGGTTTATTAGGTGCAGCTGTTGCGGCAACGGTAGCAGCCGAATTTACCTGGCAAACCTCGTACTTTGTAGGTGGCGGGATGGGCTTGGTACTGCTTTTATTACGTGTTGGCACATTCGAATCGGGCATGTTTAAACATGCGGCTAACCAAACAGAAGTGTCAAAAGGAAATATCTTTATGCTTTTTAACAATTGGAAACGTTTTTCGAAATACCTGTATTGTATCTTAATTGGTATTCCATTATGGTTCGTTGTGGGGATACTGGTTACGTTAGCACCAGAATTTGGTAAGGCCTTGGGTGCAACAGAACCACTAAAAGCAGGCACAGGAATTATGTTTACTTATTTTGGAATTGCCATAGGCGATGTGGTTACAGGTTTACTCTCTCAGGTATTAAAATCTAGAAAAAAAACAGTCTTTATTTTCCACTTGCTTTCTGTGGCGAGTGTAGTTGTTTATTTAACCAGTTTCGGCTTAACCAGCAGCAATTTTATTTGGATCTGCTTATTTATGGGTTTCTCTGTAGGTTATTGGGCCACTTTTGTTACCATTGCATCAGAACAATTTGGCACAAATATAAGGGCTACCGTAACTACAACCGCTCCTAATTTTGTTAGGGGCGCATTAATCCCTATTACTTTCTTATTTGAATTCTTAACCCATAAATACGGATTAATTACTGCCGGCTATTTAGTAATGGGAATCCTAACCCTGATTGCGATGTTCGGTTTGAGCCAATTAAAAGAAAGTTTTAACAAAGATCTGGATTATTTAGAAGAGTAATAATCTTCGAGACTTCCAACCAAAAACTTTCAGACTAAAACTCAATGTCAATAAAATGTACTATCTAAACATAAATCAGCATAGCTGCTTTAATAGCTTTAAATTTGTATGGAATTAGAAAGAGCCATCATGTTTAGAGAAGAAGTAGCAGAACGGTATAAGCAAATACAGGATGAAATTTGCAGGGGACTGGAAATTGCCGATGGCAAAGGAAAATTTGAAGAGGAGCTTTGGGAGCGAAACGGTGGGGGAGGCGGACGTACCCGGATTATGCAAAATGGTGCAATTATCGAAAAAGGTGGGGTAAATTTTTCAGCAGTGCATGGTAAGTTGCCTGAAGCCGTAAAAAAAGCCTTTAATGTAACAGAAGATGATTTTTTTGCTACTGGCGTTTCAATCGTGATTCACCCAAATCATCCTTTGGTTCCAATTATCCACATGAATATCCGTTATTTCGAACTCAATGAAGAAACACGCTGGTTTGGCGGTGGTATCGATTTAACCCCACATTACGTATTCGAAAACGATGCTCGTTTTTTTCACCATAAACTAAAACAAGCATGCGACGATTTTAGTACTGAATTTTATCCAAAGTTCAAAACACATGCCGATGATTATTTCTTCATTAAACACCGTGAAGAAACCCGTGGTATTGGCGGTATTTTTTACGATCGACTGAAACCTGAAAACACCAATTTATCTTGGGAGCAGATTTTAGATTTCTCCCTTAATATTGGCGAAACATTTTTACCAATTTATACAGAATTGATAGACCGCAACCGAGATAAAGATTTTACCGAGGCGCACAAACAATGGCAGTACCAACGCCGTAGCCGCTATGTGGAGTTTAATTTAGTTTACGATTCTGGAACAAAATTCGGTCTTGAAACGAATGGTCGGATCGAATCTATTTTAATGAGTTTACCACCACAAGCAAACTGGGGTTATAATGTTCAGCCAGAGATTAATTCGGAGGAATACAAAACGGTACAATTACTTAAAAAAGGAATTAACTGGATTTAAATGACTGAATTGAATGAACTTGAGCTATTATTGCTTAAAACTATAATAAAAGGTAATTCCGATAAATTCAATTACTTACTGGCACATTTAGACTTTATAAGGATTGAGAGTGCTAAATCAACTGGCACAGGCTTGTACGTCACTTTTGTATACTTAAAGGAATTTGAACAAGAAGAAGAATTTGTGAATGGTTTACTCAGTGCCGAACCAAAACTAACAACTCCAAACCTGAAAAACGAATTAACATATTGCCTGGACGTTACGAACGGTAAAATAGATTATCTGGAAATTTTAACCAATGAAAAAGAAAATTGGGATGGGAATTTAGAAAACTGTAGTTTGAATTGATTCTGGACTTAATTTTCGCTGAGTATCTTTTTGTCAATCAAAAAATAAATTAAAGATCCAAATAGCGGCAAGAACAATACTACGTTGGTCCACATCCATTTTTGTCGTCTTTTATTGTATGGAAATTTTGAAATATCTATAATGACGTAAATTTACGAACATGATGATCATGACAATTATGGAGAGGATTAAATAAACGTACATACGTAAATATAGTCAATTTTAAAACAGGGTTAATGGTGGTGGCAATTCATGATAACCAGCTTTTAGCTTTCCAATCCTAAAATCATTTACAATGTTGTGTGCCACGCGAGTAGGCTCAGGAATACGATAATTTCCGACAGAATTTTTAATTATATCCAGACTTTCTTCTTGCGTAATTAAATGTCCTGCAGAAACGTAAACAGATTCGCATTTAATTTTTGTTCTCAGCGCAAAACCAAGCATTTCACCCGCGTTATTTTTAATTTCTGCAGTACTATATTTGACATTTTCCGGCTGATGATTTTTTCCTTGTAAAAGACTTTTTGCGCAGCCAATTGTGCTTTGATTAGCTAAAATTCCAAAGTGCGAGGCAACACCCATTCTGCGTGGATGCAAAATTCCATTACCATCAAGCACTACAATATCTGGTTTATCTACAATCAATTCCCAAACTTTTAATAATGCAGGAACTTCTTTAAAACCTAAAAACCCTGCTTTATATGGAAAACTCGTTTCATAAGTTTCTAACGCGAATGATTTTAAAACCATTTCTGGATATGTTAAGATTACAATTCCCGCATACATGGTTGTACTGTTTTTATTAAAAGAAATATCTGCACCTGCAATGGTTTTAATTTTAGTAAGCGGTTGAAACTTTAATTGCTTGGCAAGCTCAATTTGATAAGCGGCTGCATCTTCGAAACTGTAGTGATCGTACATGGTTATTAGTACAAATTGATTGGTATATTTGTTTTATTCATATGTCTTGCGTTAGAAGCATTAGTCGAAACATTTGATCAACTATTTTCTATTAAATATTATGATTGCTCTACCATCGTTTTATATACTCACCAGTAATGGCGAATCTATCCTTCCAGACACAATCCAGCGACAAAGAGCTGCAGATCAAAACCGAGCAATCCTTTTTTACCTAGACGCCAATCTTTGTTTGGATATAGTTAATTATTTTGAGAACAAGCAAGCACATCCACAATCAAAAACAAATGTAGAAATACTCATACTATTTTGTCAGCAGTATAATATTGAAGTGATACCCAAGTTTGGATCAATGGAGCTATGTAAGGAAACCTTTAATAAGCTAAATATCCCCAAGTATCAGGATTTTGTAAATAAAATTACTTATGCCTTCGATACTCCATTTAGTGAAACCGTTAAATTAAATGACCGCATTTTTAATTATTATGTGGAAGTAAACGACACAGACAGTATGGGTTTTGAAGGATTATTCCCCTTATTACTTATGAGCTATGTTTCACTATTGAAAATCTATTTCCTATGTAAAAAGAACAATCCTAATAGGGGAAGTGTACTCAAAAATCTGAAGTTATTCTTGCATTGGTGCAATAAACACCTAAACACTTCTATGGCTTCAGAGATTCAGTTGGCAATCAGAATATTTGGTGGAGATTCTAGATTTAGAAAAATGATTGCTTTAGATAAAAAAGGAGATCAACTAGATGTTATTTTTAGAACACTTTGGGGCAGTGCTTGGGACTTGTTACATATGCGTATGGTACATTTTAAGGCGATTAACACAGGTATAGACCAAGTTGTATATTTTATTACTCAAGATGCAAATTTATATGAATTATTTAAAACCTGTCAACTTCAGTGTGCCTTATCTATTTCAGGTCAGCCAATAACATCATTTGTCAGCTACGATATCGAAATTCAGTATAAAGATGTAAATATGGTAAAAGATATGAATGATATTTTAGCAACATTCACACTCGAACGGAGTCATCGGAATTCCATTGAACCATTAGATATCAAGCTACTTGAAAACTTAAGAACTAAACTAGAATATGATATACATATGATGTTCTAAACAAATTATGAAGACAAAACAAACTCACCAAAAGATATATAATTGTTTTGTATAATGTCTTATAATTAATATTATGTTAAGTTGTATTTTCCAACACCTTCCTATCGATGTAAATCGACCAATAATTTACAATTCTTGAAGTTTACGGTTAAGCTCCTGAACTTTGTCGGTAGCTTGCTTTTTGGTATAAATATCGATCAGTAACTGAACAGTTTTTTTATCGTTTGGATTAATTTCATTTGCACGCTGCAAAGCAAATTGAGCACGGTTAATTAATCCATTATACTTAGCAGTTTTATCTGCTTCATTTTTACTCAAGGTTTCGTTCGCCGTATTAATATAAGCTAAACTCAGTTGATACAAAGCGTCGAAATAATTTTGATCTGTAGACAATGCTTTATCATAGGCTAAAATTGCTGTAGCATTATTTCCACCAGCCTGTTGCAGATAACCATAAAGAAAATAAAGTAATTTATTTCCTTTTTCTACTTTTAAATTATTTTCGATTAATCCCTGAGCTTTACTATAATTCTCGGTATCAAGTAAGAGATTAATATAATCGTTTGTTAAAAAACGGTTAAATGGATTAAGTACAAGTCCATCCTCTAATGTTTTAAGCGCGGTTTCATTTTCTGATTTAACAACATACATTTGTGCCATTTTCTGAAATACAGATGGATTTTTAATTCCATTTTCTTTCGCACGTTTAAAATAAGTCAAAGACTCATCATAAGCCTGAATATTTAAGGCGCAAATAGCTGTATTTAAAGCTAAAGTTGTATCTGCCGGGAAATTGTCCCCTACCTCTTTCAAATCAGCAAATGCTTCTTTAAAATCGTTATTAAAAAAAGCTTCATTGCCTTTTTCCTGTTTTTTGATAAGGATATTGTGGTTAGAAGCCTTAATCAAACCAGAATTGTCATCATATCGATCAAGTGATTTCGCTTTGGCAACAGCCTCAACTGCATTATCGTAAAATTTATTGGCATTATTTGGATCGGTGTCGATTAATGCTGCAAACGAGGTTAGGTAAGATTTTATTGACCAGGTTTCGGCCCAGTTTTTTGTTTTATTATCTTTTTCAGCAGATTCAATTGACTTTAAACCTTCGTTTATAATAGCAAGCTGCTTTTTCTCATCTTCTTTATTAGCAATAGATGCTTGTAGTTTACCCACAGCATTTCTGGCGATAAGAATTTGAGTTTTTTGGGCCACAGCATTAAAAGAGAAGAAAATTAAAGCGATTAATGATATTTTAAAGCAATTCTGCATAAGATAAATAATGTGGTAAAACCGTAATAAACCATAAAAATAAACATAAAAAAAAGAGCCCCGAAATTTCAGAGCTCTTTTTTTAAATCGGTATCAGAATTATTGTTTAGGCAATGAGTCTAAACGTTTCTTGATATCTTCATAATTTTTAGTATCATTTCTAAAAGCATAGATCGTTTTTAAGGTTTCTAATGCTCCTGCATTTTTAGCATCCACCTCTAGTGCTTTTTTGTAAAAAGGAAGAGATTTATCTAACAAAGCGTTCATTTTACCTGTTACTTCGTTAAATTCTTTCACTTTTTTAGAATCGATTTTATTTCTGTCGGCCTGTAATTTTAAAGCCTGGGTGAAATAAATATTACCCAATAAAACCTGATAGTTAGCATTGTTAGGCTCTTTAGTGGCCAGTGCTATTAACATTTGCTCAGATTTTGCTGCATCACCCCTATCAATATAAATCTGAGTCTCCGTTTTGATCCACTCTGTATTTTCAGGGAATTTAGCCGTTGCTTCTTTAATAATAGCCAAAGCCGCTGTTGTATCTTTTTGTTTAGCTAATGTGGTTGTGATAATTTCAGTATACAAATCTTTAGACTGTGGAGAATTCAACGAGATTACTTTTTTGAATTGGGTAATCATGTTCGGATAATCCTCATTAAGTCTGGCCGCAATACCCGCATTTAGATACATAGCAGTATCGCTTGGATTAATCACTGTAGCTGCTACAAATTTTGCATAAGCAGTTTTGTAATCTTTCTTATTGTAAGCCATTACACCACCATTTCTAACTGCGTTGCTAATATTGGTTTCAGCTGAAGCGATATTATCTTTTTCAGTACCTTTTGTATCCAGTTTTTTGGCTTCAACAACTGCATCCTGAGCAATTTTCAAATTTGCATCGGCATTTGCAGTGCTCACTGAATCTAAAATAGCTGCAGAAGAAGCAAATAAAGCACGATAAGACCATGCTTCAGGCATCACCTTAGATTTTTCATCAGCAATAGCTTTATCTGTATGAGCCAATCCTTTCGCTAGCGACTCCAATTTTTTAGCTAAGGGAGTTGATGCGTTTGAAGAAGTTAACTGAAACAAACCCCAGTCGTTTTTTGCGGCGTTAACTTCACTTTTCTGAGCAAATGCAGAGCTTACCGCACCTGCTAGAACTATACTTAGAAATACTCTTTTCATAATTTTTATTCTAAACTTATTTTTAATTAATTTTCTTCTTCCGTTTCGTTATCTGATTCACCTTCTTCTTCAGCATCATCTGCATCCGGAGTAGTATCTGCCTCTACTTCTTCACCGTCAACAACCAATACACTTTCCAAATCAACAGTTTCCTCTTCGTCCTCTTCGTGGTCAATTTTAGTAACCGATGCAATTTCGTCGTCACCTTTTAATGAAATCAAACGAACACCTTGCGTGGCACGTCCCATTACCCTTAAAGCTGATACAGGAATTCTGATTACAATACCTGAACGGTTAATGATCATCAAATCTTCGCTATCTGTAACGTCTTTTATAGAAACTAATTGTCCGGTTTTTTCAGTAACATTAATTGTTTTTACTCCCTTACCACCACGGTTAGTTACACGGTAATCTTCAATATCGGTACGTTTACCATAACCTTTTTCTGATACAACTAACACAGTAACTTCAGGATTGTTTACAGCAATCATGCCAACAACTTCATCCTGATCATGCGCAAGCCTAACACCGCGAACACCAGTTGCTGTTCTACCCATCGGACGAACTGTTTTTTCGTTGAAACGAATTGCTCTACCAGAACGTAAAGCCATTACAATTTCGCTTTCACCATTGGTTAAACAAGCTTCTAATAGTACATCCCCTTCATTAATATTGATTGCATTAATACCATTAACACGTGGACGAGAATATGATTCGAGAGAAGTTTTCTTAATGGTACCTTTTTTAGTACACATAATAATGAAGTTGTTCTCTAAGTATTCCTGATCCTTAAGGTTTTTCACTTTAATATATGCCTTAATTTTCTCTTCCTTCGGAATATTGATAATGTTCTGGATCGCCCTTCCTTTACTGGTACGCGAACCTTCAGGAATTTCGTAAACCCTGAGCCAGAAACATCTTCCGGCTTCGGTAAAGAACAACATATAGTTATGGTTGGTGGCCACCAGCATGTGCTCAATAAAATCTTCATTTCTTGAGGTACTGCCTTTTGATCCTTTTCCGCCTCTGCCCTGCGCCCTGAATTCGGTTGCTGGAGTACGTTTTACATATCCTTCGTGAGAAATAGTGATTACCACTTCTTCATCATCGATGAAATCTTCCATGCTCATATCTTCGGCTGAGTGAACAATAGTTGTTCTGCGCTCATCACCAAATTTCTGACGGATTTCTGCTAATTCATCTTTAATGATCTGCATACGTAAACCTTCATCATCTAAGATAGATTTCAAGTATTCGATGGTTTTCATTAATTCTGCATACTCCTCTTTAATCTTATCACGCTCTAGTCCTGTTAAACGACGAAGCGTCATATCTAAAATCGCACGAGCCTGAATATCGCTCAATCCAAACTTTTCAATCAAACCTACACGCGCATCTTCAGGAGTTTCGGAAGCACGGATTAATTTAATTACTTCATCTAAATGATCTAAAGCAATTAAATAACCTTCTAAAATGTGTGCTCTTTTTTCAGCTTCTGATAACTCGTATCTGGTACGGCGAACAACCACATCATGACGGTGGTCCACAAAATGCACAATTAAATCTTTAAGATTTAACATCTGTGGACGGCCTTTTACCAATGCAATATTATTTACACTGAAAGAAGTTTGTAAAGCTGTGTACTTATATAGGTTATTTAAAACGATAGAGGCATTTGCATCACGTTTAATTTCGTAAACGATACGGATACCATCTTTGTTCGATTCGTCTTTAATGTTCGAAATACCTTCAAGTTTTTTCTCGCCAACCAATTCAGCAGTACGCTCAATCATTTGTGCTTTGTTAACCTGGTAAGGAATTTCGGTAACAATAATTACCTCACGGTCTTTAATACTCTCGATTTCGGCTTTTGCACGCATTACGATACGGCCACGACCTGTTTCGAAAGCTTCTTTTACACCAGTATAACCATAAATAATACCACCGGTAGGGAAATCTGGCGCTTTTACAAACTTCATCAACTCCTCAATGGTAATATCTCTATTGTCGATATAATTTACAATACCATCAATTACTTCGGTTAGGTTGTGTGGCGCCATGTTGGTAGCCATACCTACTGCAATACCAGACGATCCGTTAACCAATAAGTTAGGGATTTTTGCAGGTAAAACGGTTGGTTCTTGTAAGGTATCATCAAAGTTTAACTGAAAATCTACAGTATCTTTATTGATATCCGCAAGCATTTCTTCAGCAATTTTCGAAAAACGTGCTTCAGTATAACGCATTGCAGCCGGAGAGTCACCATCAATGTGACCAAAGTTTCCTTGTCCATCAACCATTGGATAACGTAAGCTCCAATCCTGAGCCATACGAACCATGGTGAAATATACAGATGCATCACCATGTGGGTGATATTTACCCAATACCTCCCCTACAATACGGGCAGATTTTTTATGTGGTTTATTACTGGTTACACCAAGATCGAGCATACCATATAAAACACGGCGGTGTACCGGTTTCAATCCATCGCGTACATCAGGCAAAGCCCTAGATACGATTACCGACATTGAGTAATCAATGTAGGCCGATTTCATCTGCTCCTCTATATTAATTTGAATGATTTTGTCGTTCTGCTGATTTTCTAAATCTTCTGCCATAAATTATTATTCTCGCTACTTAAAACGATATTAAAAAAAGGTATTACTATAACCTTGCGAATTTAACAAAATTTAGCCGAATTAAGGCATTGTGGAAAAGTTTTGACCTTGGTTATAGGTTTTAAACATCGCGCTGATTTTAATTCGTTGAAGACTAGTTTAAGAAGTTTTACAGCCTAACGTACAAAAATGAATATTTAGGTTTTTGAAACGTTAGGTTCTTTGCTAATGGCGGCCTGTAGTCCTGCTATCGCTCAAAGTCCTTTCCCGACGAAACCTGTGAAATAAGCAAGCACACAATAAAACAGTAAAAACAAGTGCTTAAATCAGGATGTGGGCTTTCAGCTTTATCAGGTTTATAAACAGGGGGCTGTATTTTATAGTTCGATTAAACCTCGCAGGTTTAATTCGTAGTTTATATTGTTTTTTAATGGCCTCATTGAGGGCTGTGCCGTTTAAAAACCTGCGATGTTTGTGATGAGTGTAGTTTGTAGAGAACTAAAATTTACATTCTTAACTAATTCTGATACTTTTGCGGTTCAACCTTTTTACGATGGCAAACGGAAAGAAATCTGCAATGAGCTTTATTATGGTTACCCTCCTGATCGATTTTACAGGCTTTGGGCTAATCATTCCAGTTTTACCTAAACTTATACAGGATTTTACCGGTGGTGGCTTCGGTTTGGCAGCAGAATATGGTGGCTGGCTCACACTTGCATACGCATCTGTACAATTTATATTTTCGCCAATTATTGGCGCAATGAGTGATCGATACGGCCGCAGACCAGTACTGCTAAGCTCTTTATTCGGACTTGGTATCGATTATATCTTTCTAGCATTCGCTCCTTCTATGGTTTGGTTATTTGTAGGAAGAATTATTGCAGGTATTACAGGCGCTAGCTTTACAACCGCACAAGCATACATTGCAGATGTTTCGCCCCCAGAGAAAAGAGCGCAAAATTTTGGGTTAGTTGGTGCGGCATTTGGTGTTGGATTTATTTTAGGACCAGTTTTAGGTGGTGTTTTTAGTCATTTTGGTACCCGTGTTCCTTTTATGATTGCAGCTGGCCTATCGCTAATTAACTGGCTTTATGGTTATTTTATATTACCAGAATCCTTACCTGTCGAAAAACGCAGAGCTTTTGACTGGAAAAGAGCAAACCCAATTGGTTCGTTAGTAAGCATTGGTAAATACCCTGCATTGTTAGGGCTAATGGCTACCTTATTCTTATTATACTTTGCCAGTCACTCTGTTCAATCTAACTGGACTTTTTATACGATGGAAAAATTCAGTTGGGATGCTGCATGGGTAGGTTATTCATTAGGATTTGTTGGTTTGGTAGTGGGAATTGTTCAGGGTGGCTTAATAAGGGTAATCCTCCCAAAAATTGGAGAAAAGAAAGCCGTTTATTTTGGTTTGATTTTATACATAATCGGTTTTATAGCCTTTGCTTTTGCATCAAAAGGCTGGATGATGTTTGCCTTTATGCTTCCATACGGTTTCGCCGGAATCTGCGGACCAGCGATGCAGGGTTTAATTTCGAACCAGGTACCTTCGAACGCACAAGGCGAAATGCAGGGTGTTTTAACTGGTTTGCAAAGTTTAGCAGCCATATTTGCCCCATGGGTAATGACACATATTTTTGCTTATTTTATTGAAGGTAAAGCCCCAGTTTATTTTCCAGGTGCACCGTTTATATTAAGTGCAGTTTTAACTTTAATTGGTTTGTTTATCTGTTTAAGGAGTTTAAAGAAATACCATTAAGGATTTTTAAATATTTAATAAACTGGCGTCATTCCCGCGCATGCGGGAATCTTAAAGCTTATTGCATTACGATTCCCAATCAAGTTGGGAATGACGAACCGCCAATCTTTACGCAATAAAGTATCTTCTATAACAACTCATTTGCCAAATTGGCAAGCTCGCTCCTTTCGCCCTTATGTAAGGTAATGTGTGCGTAAAGCGGATGATTTTTAGCATTTTCGATCAGGTACGACAGACCATTACTTTCCGAATCGAGATAAGGGGTATCAATTTGGTAAATATCGCCAGTAAAAACTATTTTGGTATGTTCGCCTGCTCTTGATATGATCGTTTTCACTTCATGTGGCGTTAAATTTTGTGCCTCATCAATAATAAAGAAAATTTTAGTAAGGGTTCTTCCGCGGATAAAAGCCAATGGTGCAATCGCTATTTTTTCGGTTACAATCAGTTCATCTATCTTTTCCGACATTTTATCATCGCCGATAAACTGCTCTTTAATAAAGCGCAGATTATCCCAAATTGGCGCCATAAATGGATCAGTTTTCGATTTTGCATCGCCTGGCAAGAAACCGATGTCTTTATTGCTCAAGGAAACGATTGGACGGGTAACATAAATCTGTCTAAAGTTTTTACGTTGTTCTAAAGCACTAGCCAAAGCAAGAAGGGTTTTGCCTGTTCCAGCATTTCCTTGTATACTTACCAGCTTAATTTCTGGATCTAGAAGCGCGTGGATAGCAAATGCCTGTTCAATATTTTTAGGTTTGATTTTAAATATCGGATCGGTAGAAACCGCAGAAATTGTTTTTAAACTATTGTTATAAAATACGTTTGCAGTTTTTCTCTTGTTCTTTAAAATATAAAAGTGATTGGCATTTTTAGGTGGTAATTCTACTTCACCCGCATCAATAAATGGCTGCTTTTTTACCTCCTCTATAATCTCAATCGGAAAATCTATAAGTTCTGTTTTTCCGGCGTAAAGCTCATCTACATTTTTAATTTTACCAGTTTCGTAATCTTCTGCATTTAAATCTAAGGCTTTCGCTTTTAACCTCAAGCAGATATCTTTCGATACCAGCACTACTTTTTTATCAGGATATTCTTCTTTTAAACTTAAAGCGGCGTTTAAAATCTTGTGATCTGTTTTGCCTTTTCCATAAACTTCTTCCGCATTTATAGTTAAAGGCTTTTCGTTTAAAACTACTTTAAATTTTCCTGAGTCAGGACTTTTTAACGAAATCCAATCGCTGATCAGTTTTTGTTTTGAAGTTTCATCAATGAGTCGGATAAAACTTCTGGCCTCAAAATTTCGGGTATCGTTACCGCTTTTAAAATTATCGAGTTCTTCTAAAACCTGAATGGGAATGGCTACATCATGTTCATGGAAGTTATTTATCGCATCATGATCGTATAAAATAACGGAGGTATCTAAAACGAATATCTTTTTTGATGGATTGGAGATTGATTTACCTTTTTTGGCCATTTGGTAAATTTAATATTTTAGGAATAATATGCGGAAGAATTCGCTATTCTTTTTTGGCTTTGTTCCGCAAAAATTAAAACAAATCAGAATGTGTACCTGTTCGGATTAGTTCAATCAATTTTATTGTTTCATTCTCATCCCAAATCAAAAGTAAGTCTGGTTTTACGTGGCATTCCCAGTAGCCTTCAAAATTTCCAGCCAATTTATGTGGGAAGTGTTTTTTACTTAATCCTGAATGACCTTTTTCAGTTAATATGGTAACTACATCTTGTAGTAAAGCAAAATCCTTTAACGATCTTTTTTTAAGTAGTTTTAAATCTTTAAGAAATCTGTTAGAGACTACGATTTGAAACATTAATATTAAATACTAGCAAATAAATCATTTACACTAGCGAATTTTATTCCTTTACCTTCTTTAACTTCTTTAATTGCCTTCAGTGTTTCTTTGTTGGGAATGTGGTTCTTATTGCAATCTTCTACGTTACCCTCTATTGCATTAATAGTAACACCAAGTTCTTTTAAAAGCTGCTTAACCAAATTGGCTTTTTTATTGGGTATATGTATTACAAAGCTTTCCATGCTCTTACTTGTATTTATACACAAATATACATTTTTAAATGTTTTGAAAGATGTGTGATTTTTAGGCAAAATAAAAACGGGGTCCTTCTTCTTTCGATTCAGTTCCCCGTTTTAACTCTAAAAACAACCGTAGTCGCATTTTAAAGCATCTAATTCTTGTTACTTTGATTTTTCCGTTATCGTTAGGTTTTGCAACTTTTGCGATTCGTGAAAATTTATTTCCAACTCGCCCGTCCGTAAACTTCGTAGTTTTCAATAATCTCTGTTTGGGTCTGTGCGATTTTCTTATTGTCCAATCTTTCGATGGTTATGTATATCCTTACTCGGTTTAACCCTTTCAGAAATTAATCGTTTTCCCTGTAAACGTTCCGAAACAATTTCCCTTTCGGTTCCTCATCTCTTTTGGCTCGTTTTATCAGAATTCAAAGTACTTCGTATTTGATATGATCTAATTTAGTTGGAAAACACTCATTTGTCAAGAGAAAAATGAGTGTTTTTATAAACAAAGTTATCCACCTAAAAACACTGGTTATCAACACCTTAATTTTATTAAATAGCCATTTATGGGCCTTATTGAACGTTTATGATTAGGTTATTAACATTTCAAAAATCTCACTTACAAACATTACATATCATTTTGCTAATCAGTTAATTACCAGTTTTCTGCTTAAAAGTTTAAAAAAAGGAAAAAACTTAATTTTAATCGCAACAAAAAACTTCGCTATTATGTTATTTTTGTAACATGCAGATTAGGCAACCCATTAGAAATATACAAGACTTTTTATTGAGTACGTATTTTGCCGACGGTCTCCGCATTACCATTGGTGTACTGCTCCCCTCTTTAATTTTTGCCCAATTTGGTATGTTAAAGTATGGCATGACTTTATCTTTAGGCGCTTTATGTGTAAGCGTGGTTGATAGTCCGGGGCCAATGGTGCATCGAAGAAATGCGATGCTCATTACCACTGCACTTATCTTTGCATTCTCCATTATAACTGGCTTAACCAACAAAAACCATTATTTTATCGGCTTTTTATTGGCTGTATCGAGTTTTGTGTTTTCGATGTTTTACATCTATGGCCTCAGGGCAGCATCAGTTGGCACTGCAGTTTTGCTGATCATGGTATTGAGTATTGATGATGTTCGCCCATGGCAAGAAGTATTGTTACATGCTGTTATGGTGCTGGCGGGTAGCCTTTGGTACACCGGTTTAAGCTATTTTGTGTACCGGTTACGCCCATTCCGTTTGGTACAGCAATCGTTAAGCGATTCTATTCTAGAGGTTGCAGAATTTCTGCGTGAAAAAGCCAAGTTTTACCATCAAAATAACAATTACGAAAAAACCTATTCTGATCTGTTACAGCTTCAGGTTTCGGTTCATGAAAAACAAGACGCAGTAAGGGAATTACTATTTAGAACCCGCGAAATTGTGAGAGATTCTACTCCTGAGGGCAGATTTTTGTTACTGGTATTTGTAGATATGGTTGACCTGTTCGAGCAGGTAATGTCTACCTATTATAATTACCAGCAGCTGCATGATCAGTTTGATAAAGCAGGTATATTATCAGATTATGAGATGGCCATTAAACGGATTTCTTACGCCCTTGACGATATTGCTTTTGCCTTAAAAAGTGGAGGAACACCCGTTATTTCAAAACGTTTATTGATTGAGATCGAGAGATTAAAGATCAAAATCAATGATCTGGAAAAGAACAATCAAAATCAGGAATACAATACCCTCGGTATTATTGCTTTGAAAAATATTGAGGTTAACATCGAAAATATACTGGCAAGAGTTAAAACCATTTTTAGCTATTTTAAAATCAGAAACAGCAAAGAGATTAGACAAGCCGAAGTAGATACAGAGAAATTTATCACCAGGCAAAAATTCGATTTTAAACTGTTTACAGAGAATTTAAGCTACACTTCTTCTACTTTCAGGCATTCGTTACGGGTTACAGTGGTGATGCTTTTAGGTTTTATAGTTGCACAAATTCTCAATTTTTCGCATAGTTACTGGATTCTCCTCACCATTCTGGTAATTTCGAAACCAGGATTTAGTTTAACTAAAGAACGTAATTATCAACGTTTAATTGGTACCACCGTTGGAGCCTTTATTGGTATGGGTGTTTTAACGTACATCCATGATCGAAACACTTTATTCGTAATCCTATTGATCTGCATGATCGGGTGTTATAGTTTCCAAAGGAAAAATTACGTAGTGAGTGTACTATTTATGACGCCATATATCTTAATTCTATTCGATTTCCTAGGCATGGGATCGATAGCACTGGCACGTGAAAGGATTTATGATACTTTTATAGGCTCAGGTATTGCGTTATTAGCCAGTTATTCTTTATTTCCAACTTGGGAGCATGAAAAACTCAAAGAGGCCATGCTCGATATTTTAAAGGCAAATAAGGCTTATTATGAACAGGTAATTAAGTTGTATTTTGAGAAAAACTACAATAGAACGGAATATAAATTGGCCAGGAAAGAAGTTTATGTAAGTACAGCAAATTTGGCTTCCCTGTTTCAAAGAATGTTTTCAGAACCAAAAAGCAAACAATTGTTTATTAAAGAAGTACATCAGTTTACAGCACTTAGCCATTTATTATCTTCTTATGTTGCAACACTTTCGCTATATAATAAGGAACATCAATTTATCTTCGAGAGTTTCGATTCCTTAAAGCCTATTGCCAATAACACCAATTATTTAATCGATACTTCTATTGATAATCTGGAACAAGGAACCAGCACAATTGATAATGTGCCGTTAATAAGGCTAAATGATACGGGTTTGACCATTAAGAAAGGTGAAGACTTGGTTCCGGAACAATTCGACCTCATCCAGAAAGTAGCTTACGATATTTACAAACTATCGGTAAAAATAAAGCTTTAGCAAACGAAACCGTCTAGTTAAACGATTGTCACCCTAACCAATAGAAGTGAATTTACTTCAAAGGTTAAAATTTAGGACAAGGCACTTTAAAGCCTTTAAAATTGTTATGCCTATAGATAAAGGACAGTTCGTAGGTGCGTGGCGTGGCACTCATTAATTTACTTCCATAAACCGTATAATTTATACCAGCACTTATATTGCCCATGGCTACACCAACATAGGGATAAAATGAAGCTTCGTTAAATTTGTACCACAGGCCAAAATTCAGTTTCATTTTAGTTTCATCACCGGGCTTTAAACCTAAAACAGTACCGAAAATAATATCCTTGTTGTTTTTCTGAACATTATAAACACCGGTAAAATTTAAATCGACATTATTGTTTACTAGATAAAGCAAACCTAAATTGGTGGTTTTACGTGCCGAAACAACATCACTGCTATTGCTTAGCATAGCCTCCTGAGGTTTTGTTAAATGATATTGTGCATAACCTACCGCAATACTCAAATAATCGAAATTAGCAGCAAAATTAGCCCCAATATTTAAATCGAAATATGATGTTTTATCATTCTTTAAATCGAGATAGTTTGGCATCGAACTATCAAAACCACCTCCACCATTATATTGAGAGGCAAAGGTAAGTTTGTTGTAATCTAAATACTTTGAAACATAAGAGAGCTGTGGTGCTAAACCAAGTTTAAAGCGATGCTCTTCATCCATGTATTGATAGTATGAAACACTGGCACTGATGTACTGCGATTTTAAGGCTTTATTCAAAGATTCGTCAAACAAACCGCTTAAGCCTAAACTGAAATAACTATTAATAAAATTTTCGTCTTCTACCAGTTTTACATCGGCAGACACGCTGTAGGTATTGTAAGGATCGCCCAGGTTGCCCCATTGCTGCCTCGTATTGGCTGCAATTCTATAATCGCCATCAAAAAAACCCGTAAATGCTGGATTTAAACTTAAAGGTGCGGCGAAGTATTGCGAAAACTTCGGGTCTTGTGCCCAACAACATATTGTAGCGAGGCTCAAACCTAAAATGAGTAGCGATCTGTACATTATAATATGAGTATAGTTTTTCCTTTTGACTGAATTTTACCGCCGAAGATATCAATGCCTTCTGCAAACCAAGAAAATGTTTCCAGAGGTTGCATTTTACTTTTAAACTGTCCATCCCAACCTCCATTGGCCAAATCGGCACTCTGATAAACCAAGATTCCCCATTTGTTATATACCTTAAAACTGATTAACTTCTGAACACCCACCAAAAAAGGATATAAGCGGTTATTGGTTTCTTTCTGTGGCGTAAACGCCGTTGGGACGATGATTTTTGGCTGTGGCAAAATTTCCAGTTCTATTGATGCAGAGACCATACAGCCTTTTTCGTTTTGTATCGAAATATAATAAATCCCTACCCTGCTTACTTTTGCAGGATCAGGCAAAGGTCTTTTTAAATCCTCATCTTCAAAATAACCAGCCTTTACAAACTCGCTACTTCCTTTGGTAATCTCTTTTGCGGTTAAATCAACAAAACCATTATCAAAAACACCTTTGGGTTTGTTGAGTACGATAATAGGCGTGGTATTGAAACTTACTTGTATTTTACCAGAAGTAAAACAGCCACCATCATTTGAAGCTTTAACATAGTAAGTTCCTGCTTTTGCAATGGCTTTAGGAGAAGTGATCTGATTAGTTAGTGTCTCATCGTAGAAAAACGAATAACTTAAACGATCGCCTGATCCAACATAAAGAGCTGGATTGGAAATGTCTATCTTGTCAGGATAGCATGCTGTTTCAGGATTTTTGATATGGAGCACTGGCATATCACTTATCGTTACCTCAATTTTATCACTCACCGTACATCCATCCACATTGGTTACTTTTACGTAATAAGTACCAGATTTATCAATTTGTGTAGGATCAGTTAAGAGATGAGTTAATTCTTTATCTGCATAAAAGCTATATTTAAACGTAGCGTCGCTCCCTAAGAAATGAGTTGCAGCAGTAATATCCACTTTCGCAGCAATACATACAGGTTTCGGATTAGTTACCTTTAAAATAGGTTTATCTTTAATAATAACATCAATTGAAACAATTTTGCTGCAACCAAATTCATTCGACAGTTTAATAAAATATCGACCAGATACAGCAATATGCTGTGGATCGGCAATAGTGTTTGTAGCGGCCTCATCGGTATAATAAGATTTCGTAATCCCCCCCAATTCGCCAATGTATAATTCAGCTTTCGTAATATCTACGCTTTCTGTGTAACAAACTGCACCAGGATTTTTAGTGGTAATATTTACTATATTAAGTACTGAAATATTTATGGGAGCCACACTTTCGCAACCTTTGTAATTGGTAGCCTTAATGTAGAAAGTATTATCGCCCAGTATTTTTATAGGTCCGCTTATCTGTTTAGTTAAATCTTTGTCCTCATAAACCAGATAAGTAAAGTCGTCCGATTTGTTTAGAAGGTATTTAGCACTTGAAAGATCGATTTCAGTATTTTGACAAACAACATCTTTTGCCAAAACTTTAAGTTCGTAATCTATTCCATGAATTAGCGTGCTTACCGTGCTTTGGCAACCAAAACCTGCATAAGGAACTAAATCCAAAACAACTTTGGAACCATTAGCAGGCTTGGGTTTTATACTAATGGATTGACCTGAACCATATTTTACCGATCGGTCTTCGTTATACCAGTTGTAAGTCTGAAAACCACTTGGTCCTGAAATATCAAGTGCATCAGAACTAGCGCAATAGGTATTTCCTGTGATGGGATCTCCACAAACATTATTAATATCTACATAAGCATAACCGAAATGTGCACCCCGCGAACAATCGGTACTGATAAATTCTATTAACAACTGTTTACCCTGGTAGCCAGATAAATTAATGGTTACTGGCGACCAATCTTTGTAAATTACCCCTTCATAATCGGCCGATTTTTTAAAATCTGGCAGAGATGAGGTAGCTACATATTCGAAAGATGCGCACGGGATGTATTCATTTTTGGCCACATCTTTTATCCTCGCTATAAAACGCGGTTGCTCAAAGGGTTCGTGTATAGGATCTTCTAACACCACCGCATATTGATAGGTTATGGTAAATTCAGGTCGATCTGCTGGAACCGTCATCAGATATGAAATCCCATCAATTTGACTACCCGTTACATTATTCCCTAACTTAACGGAGAAGTTTCCTCCCGATGGTGGAATCAAAGGAAAACCACCATACTGATCTATTAAATTTTTGTTGTTGATAATGCTATGCCTTCCAGAAATTGGTTTAGCCACTTCATTCATCGTTACCACGTTCTGATTATTCTCGATTGCAATTGAACCGGCATAAATCTTCCAGTTCTGAAAATTTCCATTTTCAAAACCGATGTTTTCCGGGCAGGATTGTGCACATAATTTAGCTGACCAGGTAAAACTTATTACGATCAGCATTAAAAACAATCTACTAATCAACGTTGGGACGATTTAAATAGTTAAGTAGTAAAAATATTGTTTTAGGATATCTACAGCTATATTGTCAGGTAAAAGTCATGGTTTTTTACACGAAACAGATTTCTTATAAAAAAGTGTTTACAAATACTACACATTAGCCAATACAAAAATCAGACAACATAACAAGCTGACTATAAATAACCTACAACTCGTTTTTAATTATTTACAAACTTCAAAGAAATGCTTTTATTATACTTTAACATCAGCTTAGAATCAGATAAAATATTTATTTTTTACATGAACTAGTCATTATTTGATTATATTAAGACCATTTATCCCTTTAATGGTATGTTTAGGAAGTCTTTAAGCCGACTAAAAACAAAGACAAGTATAGTTTGTTAAACTAATCAAATAAGAAAACATTATGGAAAAGCTATATACGGCTGAAGTTACAGCTACTGGAGGAAGAGACGGACACATTAAATCGAGTGATGGAATTTTAGATTTCGATTTAAGAAAACCAAAAGAACTTGGCGGGCAAGGAGGTGCCACAAACCCGGAAGAATTATTTGCTGCCGCCTGGGGACCATGTTATTTGGGAGCATTAGGTGGTGTAGCGGAGCGCGAAGGTGTTGATATTAGTGAGGCAAATGTGAAAGTATTGGTATCGTTTAATAAAGACGGAAATTCCTTCGTACTTTCTGCAGACCTGGATGTACACATCCCCGGGATTTCGCATGAAGAAGCACAAGCTTTAGCGGATAAGGCACATAGGGCTTGTCCATATTCTAAAGCAACCAAAGGAAATATTGAAGTAAGGGTAACTGCTGTGTAAAGTGAAGTCGGATGGTGTGAGGTCGGATGTTACCATCTGACCCTAAAATAGATTATAAAATAGGAGTTAACTTAGTGTCAGATAGTAATATTTGACACCACATCTATCCAACACCGCAATTAGCCTAAAACAAAAAGTCCCGATTTTGGTCGGGACTTTTTTATAGATTATATTTTCTGATTAAACAGCTTCTTGTTCAATCCTTGTGTTTGCTGGTCTGCCATTTTTAAAGGCGTCGCGGGTTTTCAGTCCCAACAATTCAAACATTGCCATATCATCTATAAATGCAGGATTTGGCGTAGTTAATAATTTATCGCCTGCGAAAATAGAACTTGCACCAGCCATAAAGCAAAAAGCCTGTTCTAGTGTACTCATTTCATTTCTACCAGCTGATAAACGTACCACCGAGTTTGGCATTACGATTCGTGCTGTAGCGATCATTCTTACCATATCCCAGATTGGAACACGTGGCTGATTTTCTAAAGGAGTTCCTTTTACGGGCACCAAAGCATTAACTGGAACTGATTCAGGATGCTTTTCCATGTTTGATAAAGTCTGTAACATCGAAACACGGTCTTCTACAGTTTCACCTAAACCGATAATACCACCACTACATACTGTTAATTTAGCTTTACGCACATTTTTAATGGTATTTAAGCGATCATCGTAAGTCCTGGTCGAAATAATACGTTTGTAATCATCTTCAGAAGTATCGATGTTATGGTTATAGGCATATAAGCCTGCATCAGCTAAACGTTGTGCCTGATTTTCGGTAAGCATGCCTAAAGTACAGCAAACTTCCATATCCATATCATTCACAGCCTTAACCATTTCAATAACACGATCAAAATCACGGTTATCGCGTACTTCGCGCCATGCGGCCCCCATACATAAACGTGATGCTCCACCATCTTTTGCTTTAACGGCAGCACTAACTACCTGGCCTACTTGCATTAGTGGCTGTACTTCTAAATCGGTATGGTACCGCGCTGCTTGAGGGCAATAGCTACAATCTTCGGCACAGCCACCTGTTTTAATCGAAATTAATGAACTTACCTGAACTTCATTATAATCTTTATTTTCTCTGTGAATGGTTGCGGCTTCATAAACCAGATCTAAAAATGGTCTATTATAAATTTCGTGTATTTCTTCTTTTGTCCAATCGTGTCTTGTTTCTTGCATCGGGATCAGATTTTACAGATTTAGTTTATGTAGTCTTAGTTAATTACCAGGTGCTTAATTCAGTTTTGCAAGCATTAAATCTTGAAATCCTAAAATCAAGCAAATCCTGATTATAGTAAAAGTTTGCTGGCCAATCCTAAAATTAATAGGAAACCAAAAACATCGGTAAAAGTAGTAATAATTATAGATGATGCAATGGCAGGGTCGATACCCACCCGTTTTAAAATAAGAGGAATACTTGCACCTGTGATACCCGCAATAACCAAATTACCCGTCATAGCCAGGAAGATAACTAAACCGAGCATTGGGTTTCCATCAAAAAAGAAAGCGAAAATAAATACGATTAATCCGTTAGCTGCACCATTAATTAAACCAACGGTAAACTCTTTTAAAACGGTACGATAAGCCTGTTTATCAGTCAAGTCATAAAGCGAAATACGCCTAACCGTTACGGCAAGTGCCTGGGTAGCAGCATTTCCGCCCATTCCTGCAATAATGGTCATATAAGCTGCCAAAGAAGGAATTAGTTTAATGGTTGGATCGAAATACCGTACCACTGATGATGCTAAGAAAGCAGTGCCCAGGTTAATGATTAACCACGGCAAACGCGATTTTACAGCCTCTACCCAGTTACCACTTAATTCCTCATCTTCTGATACCCCCGAAATTTTTAAGATATCTTCTGTACTTTCTGCTTCCATTACATCGATCACATCATCGAATGTAACCCTACCGAGTAATTTCTGGTGATCGTCTATTACCGGGATACTGGTTAAATTATATTGAGAAATGAGGTTGGCTACTTCTTCCTGATCGGTATCTGGATGCACATAAACGGCATCTATTTTAACCAGTTCGGTTATTTTGGCATTGTGTTTTGCCTTAATGATATCTTTTAACGAAACAATGCCTTTAAAAATTTCCGCATCATCCACCACGTAAATGGTATAAAACTCTTCCATTTCTTCGCTCTGGCGGATGATCTCATCAATCGCATCTTTTTTCGTGAGGTTAATATTTACACAGATCAGTTCTGTGTTCATCAAACCACCGGCGGTTTTTTCGTCGTAGGTTAAAAGGTTCCTGATTTCTGAAGCGTGATCCTCAGTAAGATCTTCCAGAATTTCTTTCTGCTCGTGGTCTTCCAGTTGCGAAATAATATCCGTTGCATCATCATAATCAAGCTCCTCAACAATTTCAGTGCGTTTATCGGGGTGAAGCTCAAAGAGTAAATCCTCCGGGTGGGATTCTTCATCCATTTCCGAAATAATCTCGGAAGCGATCTCTGCTGGAAGAAGGTTTATAATATGCCGTTGTTCGGATTTATCCAAACGTTCGAACAAAATCGCGATTTCTGAGGCATGGTATTCCTCTAAAACTACTTTTAAAGTTTCATCACCAGCTAAAATTGCATTTTTAACCTTGAGTACGTCGCTTTTATCTATTTCGAATGACTGCATCTATAACCTAACCAAAACGCCCTAAAGCTACAAATATTAAAAATTGATTTTTTACAATAAGTGATTTTTAATGCTAATCATTTACCGCATAATTAAAGTTCTGACATTTTAGCTCCTAAATCCATCTTAGCATGTAAAACCCTAACTATTTCGATTTCTCGATTCTCAATTATCAGATAGAAAATGATATGTTCGCCAGCTTTGAGTCCTAATACATTTTGGCTTGTCTCCTTATAATTTCTACCTATTTCAGGTTTCTTGGCAATCTGAGTACAAAACCCAATCAGTAGCTTATAATATTTGTCTGCTTGATTTTCAGACCAAACATCATAGGTATAATCCCAAATTTCACTTAAATCTTGAAGCGCTTTGTTACTAAGAGAGAACCTAGCCATTTTTCCTCTTTTTGGCTTTCAACATTTCAAGATGTTTTTTCGGATCAAAATCCTTTACCATTCCACTATCAATTCCTACCTGAAGTGCTTCTCTTAAAATTTTGATCTTGTTTTCTTCATCTTCCAATAATCTTAACCCTGCCCGAATAACTTCACTTGCATTTTTAAATCTTCCTTCGGAAATTCTTTCATCAACAAAATTTTCAAAATGATCTCCTAAAGCCATAGATGTATTTCGTCCCATTGTTTTAACATTAAAATATTACTAAAGTTACCAAAAACTGGTACATTTTAAAAATAAATTTTTATTTAAACCAACCTTTCCGCCAAAAATAAATTACCTGCAAAATGGCTATCACCCCCATTACGATCCAGGTGTACAAATAACCGTGTTCTGCGTACAATTCGGGCATATTATCCTTCAGTATCTTTCCAGTTGTGGGGTCTTCCCTACTAAAATTCATCCCGTAAATCCCTGCAATAAAGGTTAAAGGGATAAAAATTGATGAAATAATGGTTAAAACCTTCATAATTTCATTCATCCGGTTGCTAATGATCGATAAATTCATATCGATATTAGCAGAAGCAATCTCTTTTAGCGATTCAATAAAATCAATAATCTGAATACAATGATCATAAGCATCCTTCATGTAAGTTTTAGTCAGATCGGATATTAACGGACTATCGGTGCGGATAATATCATTAAGCTTATCTCTCTCTGGCCAGGCTACTTTCCTAATCGTAATCAATGATCTTTTAATGGCTTGCGTATCGTACATGATTCTGCGGTCGGGATGGTCGTATAGGCGGTCTTCGATTGCATCCAACTCTTCGCCCCAAAAATTTAATAAGGTAAAATAGTTATCTACAATTACATCCATTATGGCATACATTAAATAACTACTTCCCCCAATGCGGATATTTCCCTTCCCTATTTCCAAACGCTTCCTAACCGGCTCGAAACAGTCGGCATAAGTTTCCTGAAAGGTAATTAAAGTACGCTCAGACAGGATAAATGAGATCTGATCGTTGTTTAAAATATTCTCCTCACCTAAAAACAGGTGCCTGCTTACTGCAAAAATATACGTGTCGTTATCATATTCATCCAACTTAGGCCGCTGGTAAGAACTAGTAATATCTTCCAGAACAAGTCTGCTGATGTCTAATTTCGAATATAATGTTTCGAATATGTTCGGATCGGCCAAACCTTTAATATCAAACCAATAACAGAAATCTTTATTCTCAATCAATTTATCAATGTTATTGATGTTCTCCAGCTCCACCTTCTTATAACTTTTATCATTATAAGTATGAAGTACAATTAGCGGTTTCAGTGCCTCTTCATCAATAGCATATAAGCCAGGGCTGGTGCCAGGCTCGGGAACCTTATAGTGTTTATGGCGGTGACGTGGTTTGTTTTTTCCCATACTTTACAAATATAACCGGGCTTGCGGACCCTGATTAAATAACAAATCAACAATACTCAAGTTGGGTAAAAATTGATGCCTATCTTCAAAAACCTGATAATATGGCTTATTGTTTACAATACCATCTTCTTTTTTAGGATTCATGATGGCACGAAAATCCAGTTCTGGAGTTATATCATCAAAATACTCGGTGGTTATTTCGAAGCTTTTATTCAGCTTTAGTTTTTTGTTCAGCCATTCTAGCAGTTCGAGGTTATAATCGAACAGAAATTCGAATTTATTGGTATAAAAACGCGAAAGTTCATCTTCATAAAACTCGAAATAGGCCGAACTTCTATAACAGCTTTCTAAGCTCAGCCAATGTAAACGTTGCCATTTAAAATCATAACTAATCCGTACATCTTTCATTTGCGTGTGTGTTTTTGAACCTTTAACCACAGGAACGGTAATATCCAGTTTTCCGTTTGGCGAATAAATACTGGCCCTATTGCGGTAAGTTTGCTTAGCTAAATGTTCATGTTTTTCGATTAAAAAATCTGTCCCAAGCTTTTGTAGTAAACTAAAATAGCCCACTGGTGGAAGATAAAATAATGGAAGTATTGCTGTATTCTGCATTTGAAAATTTATGTTTGTAGCTGAAACGTTTTAAAAATAATGATTAAAAGAGGGATTGCGCACGTTGGCGTATTTTTTTTATACTTATTGTCGCTGCTGCCCTTATCTTTGCTCTTTTTTTTTGCAAGATTACTATATTATCTGCTTTATTACGTAATAGGCTATAGAAAAAAAGTTGTCAGACAGAATTTAACTAACTCTTTTCCCGAGAAATCTCCAGTCGAAATTAAGGTTATTGAGAAAAAATTCTTTCTGTACTTGGCCGAACTTATTTTTGAAATTATTAAAATGACCAGTATTTCAAAGGCCGAAACTTTAAAGAGGGTGAAGTTTACTGGACTCGAACAACTGGAAGCTCATTTTAAAGCAGGAGAAAGTGTGCTCGCATGCACTGGCCACTACGGGAACTGGGAATTAGGCACTTTGGCCTTAGGACTCAGTATTTCTGCTAAAACCATGGTCATTTTTAAACCTATAAAAAATAAAATTTTTGAAACCTGGTTTGATTGTATGCGTACAAAATATGGCAACATTTTCATCGCTATGCGACAAACTTTACGCGGCATGGCGGCCTATAAAAATGAACCGACACTTTTATGTTTTGCAAGCGATCAATCTCCAACCAGAGAGGAAACCAAATACTTTGTAGATTTTCTGCATCAACCTACTGCTGCGCTTTTAGGCGTAGAAAAAATTGCAAAATCTACCAAAAGGCCGATATACTATTTTAAGGTTAGTGTAGCTAAAAAAGGTTATTACCATGTAGAAGTTTTGCCGATGTGCCTCGAACCAGCAAAAATGGATGAGTTCGAGATCACGGATTTGCACTTTAAGTTTTTAGAAGATATTATTAAAGAACAGCCTCAATACTGGCTTTGGAGCCATAAGCGCTGGAAATTTAAACCCGAATAAAAAGAATGAACCCATCTGTAGCCGTTGTAATTTTAAACTGGAATGGAAAAGCATATTTAAAGCAATTTTTACCTGGAATTTTGCTTTCTGAATATGATAATCTGCAAATTGTTGTGGGCGATAATGCCTCAACAGATGATTCTATTTTATTTTTACAAGAAAACTTTCCTACCGTTAAAATTATTCAAAACGATCAGAATTATGGTTTTGCGGGAGGCTACAACAAGGTTTTAGAACGTGTTGAGGCTGATTATTTTATCTTACTCAATTCAGATGTGGAAGTAACTCCCAATTGGATACAGCCTGTGATTAATTTGATGGAAAGCGAGGCACAGATTGCTGCAGCACAACCTAAAATTAAATGGCAGTTAAACAAAAAACAATTCGAGTATGCAGGTGCTGCCGGAGGTTATCTGGATATCTATTCTTTTCCTTTCTGTCGCGGCAGGCTGTTTAATGTATATGAATTTGATAATGACCAGTACAATGATAAAACGGAAGTTTTTTGGGCAAGCGGAGCTGCATTTTTCATTAAAAGCAAATGTTGGGAAGAAGCCGGAGGTTTAGATGCCGATCTTTTTGCCCATATGGAGGAAATAGATCTTTGCTGGCGTTTAAAGAACCTCAATTATAAGATTATGTACTGTCCGGATGCCGAAGTTTACCATGTAGGCGGCGGAACATTACAAACTGAGAATCCCTTTAAAACCTATCTTAATTTCAGGAATAACCTCATCATCATGCAGAAAAATCTACCTGCTAATGATGCCATTTTCCGAATTACGATCAGAATGTTTATTGATTTTATTGCATGGTGGCACTTTTTGCTCACCGGAAAACCTAAATTCACCTTGGCTGTAACTAAAGGTCATTTCCACTTTTTAAAATCATTATCAAAAACTAACAAAAAGCGGAAAGCCGTTCAAAAAGCATATAGTGAACATACCGGAGTATACAACAACAGCGTCGTTTGGGCATTTTTCATTAAGAAAATTAAATATTTTTCGAATTTGAGATAGAAAGTGTATCATAGTAAGCTTTGTGCATTTAGTTGGCTGCAAGTCGTCATTGCGAGAAGGCTTTTTCAGCCGGCGAAGCAATCTTATTACTCCAGGTTATATTGATCGTTGTTAGATTGCTTCGTCGTACCTCCTCGCAATGACGACTCTTTTTAAATCAACAAACTTTCGATAGCCAAACGATAACCTTTCAGACCAAAGCCAGTTAAAACACCCTGACAGTTTTTGCCGGTTAAAGAAACATGACGATATTCTTCACGGGCATAAATATTAGATATATGCACCTCAACCACCGGACTTTTAATGGCTGCAATCGCATCAGCAATGGCTACGGAGGTATGTGTATAACCGCCGGCATTAAGCACTACCCCATCATAACTAAAACCAACTTCATGCAGTTTATTAATAATTTCGCCCTCCACATTACTCTGATAATAGTCAATTTCGATATCCGGATAAACCGTTTTTAATTCTTTAATATAATCTTCAATATTAGTACTTCCGTAAATAGATGGTTCGCGAACGCCTAATAGATTTAAGTTTGGGCCGTTAATAATTTGTATTTTCATCTGTTAATAATCTTTTTAGTGGTGATGAAGCTACCATGATTTCCATAATCCTATTCGATTTTTGAAAAATCATGCTGCTTTCATACTATGTTGTAACGTTAAAATGTTGTAACGTTGCAATGTTATAAAAAATCTCAAATAAAAGCATGCTTTGGCAATCATATATTAAAGGATTTAAGTCGTATTTAAAGCTAGAGCGGTCGTTATCTGGTAATTCTGTTGATGCCTATCTGAGCGATATTGATAAACTGGCCCAGTACTTTCAATCTTTAAATGTAGAACCCAAACTAACTGATATTACGATAAGTGATCTAAAATCTTTTATCTCATGGCTAAATGAACTGGGTATGCAAGCCAGTACGCAGGCTAGGGTAATCTCAGGATTAAAAGCTTTCTTCGCGTATTTAATGCTCGAAGATGTGATTTCAAATGATCCCACAGCACTGCTTGAAGCACCAAAGCTCAGCAGAAAATTACCCGATACTTTAAATATTCATGAAATTAATGAGCTTATTGCAGCAATAGACGCCTCAAAACCCGAGGGCATGCGCAATAAAGCCATTATGGAAGTGTTATACGGCTGTGGCTTACGTGTAACAGAATTAACAGAATTAAGAATCTCGAATCTTTTCCCACATATCGAATTTATAAAGGTAATTGGAAAGGGAAATAAAGAGCGTTTAGTCCCCATTGGAAGCGTAGCCTTAAAATTGCTCGATATTTACATCAACGAAATTCGGGTACATGCTAATATTAAAAAAGGGCACGAAGATTTTATCTTTTTAAACCGTTTTGGCGCTAAACTTTCGCGCATTTCGATTTTCAACCTGATTAAAAGCCTGGCCATTTCTACAGGGTTAAAGAAAACGATTAGTCCGCATACGTTAAGGCATTCGTTCGCCACACATTTAATTGAAGGTGGTGCCGATTTGCGAGCCGTACAAGAAATGTTAGGCCATTCTAGCATTACCACTACGGAAATTTATACGCACATTGATAGAGATTACTTAAGGGAGGTAATTACACAGTTTCATCCGAGGTCTTAGTTGAAGAGCAGAAAGACTAAAGCTAAAAGACCAAAGCACCTTTAATTATAGATCCTGAAACAAGTTCAGGAGGACGAACGAAGCGGAATTTTACTCCTCTCGGCCTCTACCCCGCTCTTACCATCCTGTCTTTCCCTTGCATGTCTTGCCTTAACTCAATATCAATAAATCCTTTAGCAACTAACATTTCAACAGTTTCGTTACCTAAATATTCGTTGATCTCGAAATAAAGTTGTCCATTAGGTTTTAGGTTTTTTATCGCAAAGTCAGCTATAGCTTTATAAAATATTAATGGATTTTCGTCACGAACAAATAATGCTAAATGTGGTTCGTATATCAACACGTTATTATGCATATCCGCTTTCTCTAAATCCCTGATATATGGTGGATTACTTACTATAACATCAAATTTTTCTTCACATTTGAAAGTCAAAATATCTGCTTCAATAAATTTGATCTTTACGCCTAGCTGTTCGGCATTCTGTTTGGCTACGGCAATGGCATGAACAGAAACATCCAATGCAGATACTTCAGCTTTTGGCAAATGTTTTTTAATCGTAATGGGAATGCATCCCGAGCCGGTTCCAATATCAAGAATGCTTACTTCACTTTGTTTATTAAAACTGTTTACTGAAAATTGAGCGCTGCAAACTGAAATAATCCAATCAACCAGTTCTTCTGTTTCTGGCCTCGGTATAAGCACATGTTCATTAACGCTAAAAATGGAGCCGTAAAAATGGGCTTCCTCTAAAATATGTTGAATGGGTTTTCCGATCTGCAAATCGTTAAGGATACTCAACAGTTTTTGCAGGTTGATAAAGCTGATATCGATATTCTTTTGCATAATCAGTTTACCTGAAGATAAGGCTAAAACCTTCTCGGCAGCTATACTAAATAATGCTTTTGCTTCATTACTATCGTATAATGGCTCAAGTTCGAGTTCGTAATGCTCAGCTAATTCTCCAATCTTCATATTTACAAAATTACTTAATTGAGATGATAACAGATCGCTTTTGGTAAGGCCATGACTCTTTTTTTACTACTTTTGCCCTAATGAGCGATGAATTTTATATTAAACGCTGTCTGGACTTAGCGGCCTTAGCTTTGGAAAACGTTAGTCCGAACCCAATGGTTGGCTGTGTTATTGTTGTAGACGGTAAAATTATTGGAGAAGGGTATCATCAGGAATATGGAAAATCGCACGCCGAACCCAATGCGATTAATGCTGTATTTGATAGCTATGGTAATGAGGCCGAAAATCTATTGAAACAGGCTACAGCTTACGTTAACCTAGAGCCTTGTGCGCACTTTGGCAAAACACCTCCCTGTGCCGATTTATTGGTAAAACACCAGCTAAAAAAGGTGATTATTGGAAATAGAGACCCTTTTTCTGGTGTTGATGGCAAAGGTATCGAAAAGCTCAGAAATGCAGGAATTGAAGTGGTAAGTGGTATTTTAGATGATGAATGCCGCTATTTCAATAGAAGGTTTTTTACCAGAATACAAAAACAAAGACCATATATCATTTTAAAATGGGCCGAAACCGCGAATGGTTATTTCGCAACAAAGGATGGTCACCAGAAATGGATCAGTGGAGCTTTGGCCAAACGTTTGGCGCATCAATGGCGTGGCGAAGAAGACGCAATGCTGATCGGCAAGCAAACTGCCATTATGGATAATCCGCAATTAACTGTTCGAGAATGGACAGGTAAAAACCCCATCCGTCTAGTAATCGACAAAAACCTTCAGGTACCAGTTACAAATCATATTTTCAATGCAGCAGCCAAAACCATTATCTTTAATGAGATTAAAACTGATGTAGTAGCGAATATCCATTATATCCAAATGGAAGATATGCACTTTTATTTGGCGCAAAAAATTGCTTTTCAGCTATACCTGATGGATATACAATCGGTAATTATTGAAGGTGGCGCCAACATTTTAAATCAATTTTTAAGTACCAATCTATGGGATGAAGCGCGTATTTTTACTTCGTCTACCAGCTGGAGCGATGGGGTTTCTTCTCCAAGTATTAATGGAAATTTGCAGGAAACAGTACAAATTGGAAATGACAAACTCTCTATCTATCTAAACGACATTAAATAAATGATTTACATTATTTTAAGCATTTGCTGTAGTGTTACTGTGGCCGTTTTATTAAAACTGGCCAAGCGATACCAAATCAGTATTATTCAAGCCGTTACCATCAATTACCTTGCTGCATTAAGCTTATGTTTTCTCTTTTTTAAGCCTGATGTTAAACTGATCACCCCTTTAGCACCATGGCCGATTTATATTGCCTTGGCTATTCTATTGCCATCAATATTTTTATTCCTTGCTGCCTCAGTAAAAAATCTTGGCATTGTTAAAACCGACATTGCACAACGTTTATCGCTATTTATTCCGATACTGGCAGCTTATTTTATTTTTAAAGAAGATTTTAACGACCTTAAAATTATTGGTCTAACGATTGGTTTTGTGGCAATTTTCTTAACTTTTTTCCGGAAATCTAATCAAGAAAAAGGCAATAAAGGAAGCCTGCTCTACCCAATTATGGTTTTCGTCGGTTTTGGGGTAATTGATGTACTTTTTAAACAACTTGCACTATACAAAGAATTGCCTTATACCACCTCGCTCTTTACTGTTTTTTGCCTGGCATTTATGGTTTCATTGCTTATTGTAATTTCGATGGTAATGGCTGGCAAAATAAAAATACAGCTGGTAAATGTGATTTGCGGATTTATTTTAGGGTTCTTCAACTTTGGGAATATCCTTTTTTACATGAAGGCTCATAAAGCATTGGCCGAAAATCCATCAACCGTTTTTGCAGCGATGAATTTAGGGGTAATCATTGCAGGTACATTAATTGGAGTAATTGCATTTAAAGAAAAACTAAGTAAATTAAATTACGCAGGTATAATTTTGGCAATTGCAGCCGTTATCTTCATTACACTATCACAAAATGCTGTTCGATGATTCATATAAAACCATCGAAAGTGCCTCAGAAGGTATATTTCGTGATAAAGGGAGTAAATTTATTAGTTACGCCTATCCAATCCGTAGTGAAATAGAAGTAAAACCAATTATCACTAAGCTACGTGCGGAACATATTAAGGCCAATCATTTTTGCTATGCATACCGTTTGACACCTGACCGATCTGTTTTTAGGGTTAATGATGATGGCGAGCCTTCTGGTACCGCGGGCAGACCTATTTTGAACTGTTTATTGTCAGAAGATATTACCAATATCCTAATTGTTGTTGTACGTTATTTTGGTGGCACATTACTGGGGGTGGCGGGTTTAATTAACGCTTATAAAACGGCTAGTATAGAAGTGATTAAATCAGCTTCTGTAATTAGTAAAACCGTAAATGATATTTATGAAGCGCATTTCGGTTACCTGCACATGAATGAAGTCATGAAATTGAGTAAAGAAGAAAACCTGCAGATTTTAGGCCAACAATTTGATACGGATTGTATATTAACATTTGAAGTGAGAAAAGCACAACTCAATCAGGTTTTAACTAAATTTGATAAAATTGAAGGTGTTAGATTAAAATACCTGCAAACTGTTTAACAAAATTTCTGTCATTGCTATAGGCACGAAGCTTGCCGATAGCCATAAATTATCAGCAAATGAAAATATCCGAAAGCGACTTAATCATCAATCCTGATGGTAGCATATACCACCTAAACCTTCTACCTGGTGATATTGCTGATACCGTAATTACCGTTGGTGATCCTGACCGTGTTGGCGAGGTAAGTAAATATTTCGATAAAATAGAATTTAAAAAAGGCAAACGCGAATTTATTACCCATACGGGTTACGTAGGCAAAAAACGCATTACCGTTCTCTCAACAGGGATCGGCACAGATAACATTGATATCGTTTTCAATGAATTAGATGCACTGGTTAATATTAATTTTGAAACCCGTGAAATCAAAAAAGAGCTTACCTCATTAAATATTATCAGAATTGGCACTTCTGGGGCTGTTCAACCGGATATTCCAATGGGAACGATTTTAGCTTCTTCCTATGGCTTAGGAATGGATGCTTTAATGAACTATTACCTTCAACAATTATCTGGTGATGAACAGATTTTAATGGATGATATTAAAGCCCATTTTGGGCACCTTAAAAACATTAACCCCTATTTAACGGCAGCAAGCGAAACACTGTTAAATACCATTGGTAAGGATCTGGAAAAAGGCATTACCATCACTGCACCAGGCTTTTATGCCCCACAGGGTAGAATGGTTAGGGCAAAAAATGCGGTTCCCGATTTTATTGGTTTGATTAACAGTTTTAAGAGCAACCAATGCCGGATTACTAATTTAGAGATGGAAACTGCCGGAATTTATGCTTTGGCTAAGGTTTTGGGGCATCAAGCTCTTTCTATTAATGCCATTCTGGCCAGTAGGGTAAATTTCGAATTTAGCAAGGAGCCTAATAAAATTGTAGAGCAAGCGATTAAAATGGTATTAGAAAGGATTTAATAGCTAAATCGTCATTGCAAGGCACGAAGCAATCTTAAAAAATGGCTTAACATCGATAAATACAAATCTTTCTTAAAAGATCTCTCCACTACGTTGCACTTCGGTCGAGATGACGATCGCAGCGCAATAAAAAAGGCCCGAAATTTCGGGCCTGTATGCTTAATATCTTTTATACTATTGTTATTGTTTCTTTTACCAATTCATTCCCTTCTGTATCCAGGTAAGTACAGGTCATATCATCCAGATCGGTTACCCATTTTTCAACACCTGCATCTGCAGCTTGCTTGCAAAATGTAAAATAATCGGTTTCTCCCTGCTGGTGCATTTTCAAAGCATGCGCTAACTTATCAGAAGAAGATTCTATGTTAATCGTAAGGGTTGGGTACTCATCAGGACTTACCTGTTGCGCATTATCTTCATCATCAAAATAAATCGATAAGCCGTTAGAAACATATACATCGTTACGTTTAACACCCATTTCCTTAATTTCTTTTATAAACTGAGGAAAATCTGCACCAGTTTTAATTTTTGATTCTGCTGCCCGGATGTTTTCGATGGTAACCATAATTATTTGATTAGTGAAACTTTGTAAATAGTTGTTTGCGTATACAAGTCTTCTGGCCTCAAAATGGTGCTCGGAAACGTTGGAATATTAACGGCATTTGGATGATGTTGGGTTTCTACACAAAAGGCACCATAACTATCGTAATCTTTTCCATCCTTACCATTCTTTACCCCTAAATATTTTGCCGTGTACAAATGGGCTACCGGTTCTGTGGTATATACGCTTAAAACTAAACCGCTTTCTTCCTCAATTGTTTTACTTGCGAGTGATAAATCGCCATAAATCTTATCCAAAACGAAAGTTTGATCATATCCTTCATCCTCATTCCAATCCTGCCCTATCGCTTTAGATTTGGTAAAATCCAAAGGTGTACCTTCAACAGGAATTAATTTACCTGTTACCGAATAATTATCATCCTGTTCTAAATAATTCGAGGCAAAAATCTGTTGCTTATGGTTTTTGATGTTTCCACCCTCAGGAGCCAGGTTAAAATAACTATGATGTGTTAAGTTAATAGCCGTAGCTTTATCCGTTTCTGCTTCATAACTTAAAATCAATTCATCATTTTCAGTCAGTTCGAAAGTTAAATCAATAACCAGGTTTCCAGGAAAATTTTCCTCTACATCTACACTTTCATATTGCAGGGTAACTGAAGGTTGCGGTCCATCATTAATTTCAACAATGTCCCAAACTTTTTTATCAAAGCCTACTATACCACCATGTAGCGTATCGGTACCGGCATTTTGTGCCAATTGATAGATTTTATCATCAATATTGAGTCTACCATTTTTTATGCGGTTGGCATATCGGCCAATTATAGCACCAAAATAAGGGTAGTTTGCCAAATAAGCTGGATTAAGGTATTCATCAAATGTATCGAAACCAAGAACGATATCCTGTTTTTCGCCTTTGGCATTCTTAACTACAAATTTGTTGATAATCGTACCATAATTGAATATTTTGACGTAAGTACCTTTACTATTGGTTAGTTCGATTGCGATAACTTCTTCGCCATCAATAATTTTCCCGGTGGGTATTTGCTGAACGCTCATAAATTGTAACTTAGGGCTTTTGTTTCCTAAACAAACATACTATTATTAATGCTTTTTATAAATATATTTTAGCCAAATGAACATTAACCTTGAGGAAAAATTTGCCGAACAATACCACAAAAAAGCTGATGCCATTTATTTTACACCTGGGCGGGTTAACCTAATTGGCGAACATATCGATTATAATGGCGGTTTGGTTATGCCCTGTGCCATTACCTTAGGAACATGGGTAGCCATTGCCCCGAATAACGATAGCAGATTTAGGTTTAAAAGTTTAAACTTCGATGTTCAAACAGAGGTAACAAGTAATACCACAAACGAAAAAGATGGTAGCTTATGGGCAAATTACCCTATTGGGGTAATTAATGAATTTATAAAGGACGGTAAGGAAATTAGCGGCCTAGATTTTCTGTTCTATGGAAATATTCCAATCGGATCAGGACTTTCTTCTTCAGCTTCTATAGAGATCGCCACTGCCTACGCACTGAATGCCTATTTTAATCTGGGTTACGATAAATTAGAACTTGTAAAAATCGCTAAACGTGTTGAAAATGATTTTATCGGTCTTAATTCGGGTATTATGGATCAGTTTGCGGTTGCTTTTGGAGAAAAAAGCAAAGCCATTGTTTTAGATTGTGAATCCTTAAAATACAAAATGGTTGATGTTGATCTCGGCAATTATTTATTGGCTATCATTAATACCAATAAACCACGCGAATTGGCTGATTCTAAATACAATGAGCGTGTTGCAGAATGCCAAACGGCATTAAAACTATTAAATGAAGAAATAAACCTTCATTATCTTTGCGAATTAACCGCTGAGAAATTTGCGCTGCACAGTCATGTAATAACAGATAAAACTATCTTAAACCGCGCTACACATGTGGTGAAAGAAAATGATCGCGTTCATTTAGCGGCTAAAGCATTAAATGGAGGAAATTTAGCAGAGTTTGGCAGGTTGATGTATGCCTCCCACGAATCTTTAAGAACCTTATATGAGGTAAGCGGAAAAGAACTGGATGCGGTAGTCGATTTTTGCACTGATTATGAGCATGTAATCGGTGCGCGTATGACGGGTGCCGGATTTGGTGGTTGTGCAATAGCTTTGTTAGAGAAAGGTTTTGAAGAAGATTTTGCAAAACATTTAACTGATTATTACGTAAATAAAATAGGTTACCCTGCCGCCATTTACATTAGCGAAATTGGTAACGGGCCATATTTAACAACCGACACACATAGATAAACGCAGTCCTGAAATTATATCCAATCGGTGTAATCCCCCAATCTGTGTAATCAATTAAAATAATGAGAAAATTAAAATTAGACGAGTTAAATCGTCCGGATGTTGAAGCGTTTAAAGCACAGGAGAAGTTGCCTGTGGTAGTGGTTTTGGACAATGTCCGCAGTATGCACAATGTAGGCTCGGTTTTCCGTACTGCAGATGGATTTGCCTTGGAAAAAGTGATACTTTGTGGTATTACCGCTCAACCACCGCACCGTGAGATTGAGAAAACGGCATTAGGTGCCACACAATCTGTTGATTGGATACACTATACTGATACTTTACAAGCAGTTGACGCATTAAGAGCTTTAGGTTATGAGATTGTTGCAATTGAGCAAGCAGAAAATAGCACCATGTTAAACACTTTTCAGCCCGATCCAAATAAAAAATATGCATTGATTTTCGGGAACGAAGTTGATGGTGTGAGTGATGAAGTAATGGCTAAAATTGATGAGTGTATCGAAATCCCTCAGTTTGGAACTAAACACTCTTTTAATATTGTGATTTCTGCTGGTATCGTTTTCTGGGATTTCTTCGCTAAATTGAGGCTGTAGTTCCTCCCAAATTTATTCCAAAAGATTTAAACTACTTTAACCACCTCGGTAACAACTATACAAAGCATATTTGTTTTGATTTTATCAGCAAAACCCAATAAGCGTAATCGAATTAACTCTGAGGATGCTATTGATGGGCAAGAAAAATCCTTCTGAAAAGTAAAAAAACAATTCATTTTCATACTGCCGAAATTTGATTTTGTATAGAATTCTATACAAAATCAAACCTAATTTCAATTATATGGTAACATTTTTGCGAGATTAATTTACCTACCTAATCTTCTGATAATATGATATTTGTAGAATAAATAATGCTTTTGGCAGGATTTTTTCTTAGTCGATGCAAAACAGTATGATGTAAAAACTGTTAAGAGACTAATATTACAAAATAGAAAAACATGAATACAAGAATTACTAAATCAACAATGTTGATTGCTTTATTAGGGTTATCATCACAATTATTTGCACAGGAAACACCTACTACTACTACAACTGGTACCAGGTTTGGTGAAAAATCTTTTCGTACTTGGAGCGTAGGTGTACATGGAGGAATACTTTCTCCTAACACTATTTTCGGTTCGGGAAGTGTTACAGCAAAAGAATTTAAAAGTATCGGTTATGGAGCAAATGTTAGAAAGCAAATATTACCATCTTTAGGTTTACAAGCAGATTTTTTAAGAGGTGATATTAAATCGACTAACGGAACTACTGATTTTCAACAAAGTGTTGCATGGTCTGGCGCATTAACCGCAGTTTTTAATGTCGCTAATATCAATATTAATGACGAAAATGCAGTTCTAATTCCTTATTTAAAAGGTGGTGCTGGTTATATGTCATCAGATTACAGCACAAGTGGTGCAATTGTTAGCGAAAGTAAAGGTAGAGAAGGTTGGTTTATCCCAGTTGGTGCTGGTGTTAAATTAGGTGTTGCCAAAGGAATTAATATTGATTTAGGTTACGATGTTAATTTCATTAAATCTCCTGAATCTTTACCGAAAAGTAGATTTGCTTATGCACATGCTGGTTTAGAATTTGCATTGGGTAGCAAAGATAAACCTCAATTACAAAACTTTAGTTCTTTAGCAAACTTACGTAAGGAAAGTGCTGAAGAAAGTGCTGAATTAAGAAGAGCATTATCAACCGCTGAGCAAAATGCTCAACGTGATAGAGAGCAATATGCTAAAGATTTAGGCGATGATGATAATGATGGTGTAGCAAACAAATTCGACAAATGTCCTGGTACTGCATCAGGTACTGTTGTTGATGGTTCTGGTTGCCCGATTAAAGTTCAACGTGAAATAATTAAAGAAACTAGAGTAATTACAGAAGAGGATCGTAAAGTAGTTAAAGACGCGATTTCTAACCTAGAATTCGATTTAGGTAAATCAACTATCCGTTCTAAATCGTATGCTACTTTAAACCGTGTTGCTGGTTTATTGGTAGAGAAAAACTTTAGCTTAAAATTAGCTGGTCATACTGATAATACTGGTGGTAGAGAGTTAAACTTACGTTTATCTAAAGACAGAGCAGAATCAGTAAAAGCTTATTTAGTATCTCAAGGTGCAAATGCATCAAGAGTTGAAGCTACAGGTTACGGACCTGATCAACCAATTGCAACAAATAAAACTGCAGCTGGTCGTCAACAAAACCGTCGTGTAGAGTTTACTTTATACTAATCGGAAATAACAGTTAACAAAAAAGCTCCCCAGATTAATTTCTGGGGAGCTTTTTTGCTATATATAGGGTCGTCTTCCTGAACTTGTTTCAGGATCTTTTAGCGGAACAGACCCTGAAATAAATTCAGGGTGACGACCTACGCATTAAGACAATCCCTTCTTATTTTTATAAGTCATTTTAGCCTTAGTACCCGCGCTATAATTATAATTTTTTAAGTTACTGGCCTTTTTTTCGTGAAAAGCTGCACCACGGTCAGCATCCTCATCTTGTTCAATTTTCTTTTTCTTTGATTTAGCTGCAACGTCAACAACTTTCAAATCTTCTGGTAATTCCATTATCTCCAATTTCTGACCGATGGCCTGCTCAATTTTTTTCACCTCAATTAATTCGATATCGGTAGAAAAAGTAATGGCCACAACATCTTCATCGCCATGTTTAACTATACGCTGGATTAAAGTTTCCTTTTGCTCAGGTAATTCTAAGTGGAGGATAAAAGGAATTCCCTGAAGATCCAGTTCTTCTAAATTCTCGTTAGCTACAATTAAAACTCTCGCTTCAGGATTATCTTTAAAATCTTCTATATCGTCATAACCCTTATCATCAAAAAATAAAGAGCGGTAAATGCTGATTTCGTTTTCTTTAGTATGATTAAAGTTTTTATAAACCGTTTGCGCTGTTAATCGTGTATTTACGAAAACCACAACCTTATCGAAAACCTCCGTATCGTTTAATAATAAGGTTAACAGGTTAAGTTTGGTTCTGAAATTAGGCACCTGATAGAGCATCTGTTGATAAACCTCCGCTTGCTTTTCGCCGATTTCATCGACCTCAATGGTTGTGGTAGAATCTTTCATGAAAGGAGAAATCATAAGATTCAATTTCTCGTGTATTACCTCTGTAAATACAACGTGTTGAGATTTATAGGCACTGTTTGCCAACTCTACTACAGGCAACTGCAAACCTTTTTTAACAATAAGCTCTGCATTATCTACAATAAACAGCTGAATTTTATTGGTATTTAAGGCTAATTTTAAATATAAAGCACGTGCCCGATCGGGTACAGCAACGATAATGTCAACACCATCAGTTATTTCATTCATCTGTGTATCAACAGCACCACGGCTATCAATTCCTAAAATCCTGAAGGTATTGTTACGGTTCAATAATTTAAATTGTTCCAAAACATGATCAACATGTTCTGCATCAGGCACTAAAATTAAAGCTCTTGGTGCTTCCTCAAAAGCATACTTCAATTTCATTAAAGTAGCTAAAACATAAGTTGTTGTTTTTCCCGAACCCTCTGGTCCCACCGCTATAACATCTTGTCCACCTAAAATGCGCGACATTGTTCTGGCTTGGATTTCTTTTGGAGTTAAAAATCCTGCATCAGTCATGGCCGCTACAAGTGGTTTGCTAAGTTTTAATTTATCTAAAGACACAATTACTATTTTAATGTTTGAACTGCAAATATCCTTAAAATAATTAGCTTTTCTGAAATTGAATTTAATGGTCTGGAAATACATGCCGCTAGCTATTGAGTACTTCAGCCCTACTATCCATTTATTTCTGTCAGTTTTATTTAATCCAGCGTAGTTTTCTAAAACAAAACAACATCACTCTAAAAAATAATTCACTGAAAATGAATTGGTTAAAAGATTATCAAAAATAAAAACTACTAAATCTATAGATATTATATACTTATTTTTATATTTGCTCAACATTAATCAATAACAAAAATATGTTGAACAGTTAAAACGCTAAAATTATGTCGATCTATTTTCAATATCCTGCTATAGATGAATATCCGCACCTCATTTATCAGTTAAAAACAAGAACTGATGAGCAACAGCATTCAGCGGATGAAGATAGCTTAAATAAAGAGCAGATTTTAGAGTTGAGCGATTATTTAGCATTAAGACAGTTATAAAAAACATTGGCCAGTTGACCGATTGGAAGGTTGAAGTTTCATAAACTTTTTACAATGGTTCGAATCCATTACTAGGCCGCAAAGTGTATCTCATAGCACTTTACCCTGATTCTGCTCAATCAGGCAAGATTTGGTTATCTTATATTTGTTTTGTTGTTAGCAAAGGCTATCCGCGATGGGTAGCCTTTACCTTTAAGCGCCTTAATCTATCAATATCCTAATTTTGATTATTTAGAAGCGCAGTTTCAGTGCTCATAGTGTAGGGTTGCTCCTGCTGTCCATTTCGATCTTTTTGGGAAAGCTTTCGAAATACAATATAACGGAGCCAAAAAGTATTTCCGTTTCCATCAGGGCTATTTAGCAGATACAATTTAAAAAGTTATTTGTGGGTAATGAGTATGATATGGTTTATTTTTTTTTCTGAATCTCAAAACATTTTATTTCATTCGTGGTTATCTATATAATTCACATTATACTAATCTTTTACAGATTAATTTGTTTGGTTTAAAAAAGGGATTTATGGATATAAATCCCTTTTCTTTTATGCGAATATTTTAAATCCTATATTAGCCAAATCAACATCACATCCTTATTTTAGATGAACAGAAAACATTTCCTTTCTTCATTTATTGCAGCTGTAACTGTACTTCCTGCTTTTAAAACTTTGGCCAATACTGTAGAAAACGAAAGTTCATCATTTAAGATACCTCCTTATTTAAAATCTGGCGATACCATCGGGATTACGAGTCCTGCGGGCTACATTACGCTAGAACAAATCCAGCCTTCTGTTTTACAAATGCAAAGTTGGGGTTTTACGATAAAAGTTGGCAGTACCATTGGCAAACGCGATTTTACCTACGGCGGAACGGATGAGGAGCGGTTAGCTGATTTTCAGCAAATGCTCGATGATCCAACAATCAAAGCTATTATGTGCGCACGTGGCGGTTATGGTTTTGTACGGATAATCGATAAACTAGATTTCTCTTCATTTAAAAGAAACCCGAAATGGATTATCGGTTTTAGTGATATTACCATTTTGCACTGTCACCTCACGAAAAATTATGGCATTGCATCTATCCATTCTAAAATGTGCAATAGTTTCCCCGATGATTGGAGTAAAGCTGAGCCAATACAGATTGAAACCATCCTATCGATTAAAAATGCTTTACTAGGCGAACAAATGGGTTACACTGCCCCTATCAACATCAATAACAGACAAGGAAAGGTTGATGGTATTTTAGTGGGTGGAAACCTGAGTATTATCGAAACTTTAGCTGGTAGCGGTTCCGATTTAGATACGAGAGGTAAAATCCTTTTTATCGAAGATACTGGCGAATATCTCTACAGCATTGACAGAATGTTGTGGAACTTGAAACGCAGTGGCAAACTGAAAAACCTAAAAGGATTGATTATTGGAGGTTTTAAAGTCAAACCCGACGATGTTGGCGAAGAATTCGGCAAAACCATTTATGATATTGTTTTAGAAAAAGTAGAGGAATACAATTACCCCGTTGCTTTTGATTTTCCTGTGGGGCATCAACGAAATAATTTTGCCCTAAAATGCGGTGTAAACCATGTTTTGATTATAAACGAAACAGGCTCAACGCTGAGAAGTATTTAATTTCTAATGTTTTAGAAGAGCAATTTAATAAAAACGCAACCTGGGTAATTGAAAAGTTGATTAAATAATTTCGTATTTTTGTTTTAAAATAAATGTTATGACTATAATAGCACATCCTAAAAATAAAAAGCAAGAGATTGCAATTGAGGCAGTTCTAAAGGCTTTAAATGTTTCTTTTCAAAAAGAAGAGGAAAGCCCTTATAATCCCGAATTTGTCGCAAAAATCAAAAAGAGTCTAACCGAAGTTAAGAAAGGTAATTATCTAACATTAGATCCTAATAAATCATTGTGGGAAAATTTAAAGTAATTGTATCAGAAAAAGCCCAAAAGAATTTACTTGCTATCTAGAAATCCAGAGATAAAGGTTCCATTAAAAAAGTTAATCAAATTATTTTAGAACTTTATGAACATCCAGAAACCGGAGTTGGGAATCCTGAAAAACTTAAATACGATTTAACTGGATTTTGGTCTAGGCAGATTAACAGAAAAGACAGGCTCGTATACTTGGTTGAAGATGAAATTGTTACTGCAACCATTATCTCTGCGCTTGGCCATTACGGAGATAAATAAATTAAACCGTTTTCACCTCATCTTCGCTATAATCCTTAATATCAGTAATATACCCATTAATTAAGAGAAAATCAAATAATGGTTTTGCTTCGGGTGTAACCGGCATATTTTCTGTGGTAATTACCTGGTTGGTCTTTTTATCCAGGAAAGGATAAGCAAATAACCGCACATTGGTATTAAACATATCGTTCACATAACTCAATAACTGACCTGAATAGTTTTCGCCGGTAAAGTTTTTAGCGTTGAATACAAATTTTAAGTTGTTGATGTTTGTAGCCAAACCAACACTTTTTGGCTTACATCTGGCCAGGTATTTAGCAAGACGGTTGTGACGGGTAAAATTAGAAACGATAACGATGTTTCCGGTATCGCACATTTCCTGGGCCCGTTTAGCAACTGCTTCTAGATCGATGTCATCTGGTGTTTCTTGTGCATCGGTTAAAACATTGGTCAACAAAACCTCTATCATTACCGCCAGATTCCCTTCTTCTACTTTGTTTGTACGTTTAAACTGATCGGTAGCTTTATTAAACAGGTTAAAGTTAGGCAATGATTTCTGACCATATTTGGTCCTTAAAATCATGATATCCTTTTTATACAAAAGATCTTTAGCCTGGCGTGGATGGGCATCAGCATCGAAAATTGCTGCCGCCGAGAAATCTTTCATAATCATATATAGATTAAGCAGGATATTGTCTACCCCAGGAAAAGCTGGTCCTTTAACTGAAATCAGATCGATTTCTACTGAACCTATGGTTAAGTTATCGGCGAGCGATTCTACCATCAGCTTTGGATCCTGATAATGGTAAAAAGCAGCATAAAGTAAGTTTACACCAATAATGCCCAAAACACGTTGCTGCATGTTTACATCAGTATCTAGTAAACGTACGTGGAAAAATATCTCGTTAGGCAGACCTCCTGGCTCGTTTTGGAAACGGATTCCAACCCAGCCATGAGGTTCGTTTGTACGTTTGTAATTTAGGGTAGTTACGGTATCTGCAAAGGCAAAAAAGGTACGGCTTTCGTATTTTTCGCCCGATAAGCGCTCGTTAAGTAAGCCAAATTCGTGATCGAGCATCTGTAAAAGCCTGTTCTGACTAACATAACGACCATTCGTTTCTGCCCCGTAGATGGCGTCGCTAAAAGTCATATCGTAAGCCGACATGGTTTTGGCAACTGTTCCAGATGCTGCACCAGCATTAAAAAAGTTTCTTGAAACTTCTTGTCCCGCTCCAATTTCGGCAAAGGTGCCGTAAATTCTCGGGTCAAGGTTTATTTTAAGTGCTTTACGCTTCGTATCCAGAATTTCTCTCTCCATGCCGCAAAAGTACAAAAAATTGAGATTAAGCTAATTTTAAGAATGTAACTTAAAATCAATCTAAATACCCAAAACAAAATAAGGTTAATGCCATCCAGCATTAACCTTATAAAACCTAAACTTAAACTATTATGAAACCTGCATCAGCGATCACTCACTTCTACATCAAACTCAGCTGGTGCAAGCTTCATAACCTTTGAAAAAACCAAACTATTATGAAAATCCTCTTTCGAGAAAATCTTGATTACGATACTACAATTTCTTTGTGTTGCAATTTAGCATCGTCTTTTTTACTGATATTGATCGATAAAATACCGTCTTTGTATTCGGCAGTAATGTTATCACCATCAGCACTATCTGGTAAATTAAATGACCTTGCAAATGAGCTATAATCAAATTCTTTACGTGTAAAATCTTTAGCTACTTGGGTTTCGTCTTTTTTAACTTCTGCCCAAACAGAAAGGTTGTCTTTTTTTAAATTAATCTGAAAATCTTCTTTCTTCAAACCTGGAGCAGCTAACTCGATCACATACGCGGTTTCATTTTCGTAAATATTCACATTAGGTGATTTATCAACCATTTTGTTTTTAGTTACTGCATCGCTAAACAATGAATCGAAAACATTGTTAAAGTAAGGAGCTGTGTTACGGGTTCTGTTGTTAAAATTTACTAGTGTCATATCGCTATTCTTTATTTTTTTAATTTTTAAATTGATAATACACCATATTCAACTTACATACCAAAGCAAATATTTATGATTTTTAAGACATTTTGGCAAAATAGATCCAAATCAAAAGACAAATTGGCGGAAATAAAGAATTTTTCAGACAAATTCAACTATAAAACCAATATCCATCTGCGCTTTATTGATTTCGATATGATGGGTCACGTAAACAATTCCATTTACTTTACCTATTTGGAAATTGCCAGAACTAAATATTGGGAAGAAATTGCAAAGTGGGATTGGAAGAAAACCGGAATTGTAATTGCCCACGCTGAATTGGATTATATTTTACCTATCGTAATGAACGATAAAATTGCCATCTATGTAAAAACATCGAGAATCGGCACCACAAGTTTCGATCTGGACTATCAGATCGTTAAAATAAAAGGAACTGAAGAAATTATCTGCAGTAAAGGAAAAACGGTTTGCATTGCTGTTGATTACACCACAAGCAGGCCAACTGCTATTCCAGAAGAGGAAAAGCAAAAAATGCTTGGTTTTGAACAGTTAGCCCCAAACCCCTAAAGGGGCTGTTGACTTTCCATCAGTAATATTTTAAGTATAAAATAGAACTTGAAATCCTAATATTTATGCGTTTACATCTTAAAAATCACCTCACTCTATATTGATCAACTTTGCTTTTCCACCCGGCCTGTAATACCCCTTTAGGGGTTAGGGGGTATCAGGCATAATTTTTCCAGGATTTAATATTCCCTTCGGATCGAAAACATTTTTAATACCTCTCATTAAATTAAGATGAATTTCAGAATATTTGATCGGCATAAACTCCTTTTGAACCAAGCCGATTCCATGCTCACCAGATAAAGTTCCACCCAAAGCAGTAGTTAATTCGAATATTTCGGCGATACCAAATTTGAGTTTATTTTTCCAGTCTTCATCACTCATTCCGGCTTTTATAATATTTACATGTAGGTTTCCGTCGCCGGCATGACCGTAACAAACACTTTCGAAACCATATTTTGCACCAATTTCTTTTATACCATTAACGAGTTTAGGTAAAGCTGCACGCGGTACAACCGTATCTTCCTCTTTATAAACAGAGTTAGATTTAACCGATTCGGCCATGGTTCTGCGCATACGCCACAGTTCTTCTTTTTGAGCAGCAGTATCGGCAAATAATACTTCAGTACAGTTGTGTTCTTCTAAAACGACATTGGTTTTTTCACAGTTTTTAAAAATATCGTCCAAATCATCTCCATCAAACTCAATCATCAACAGTGCAGCAACATCATCTTTTAAATCGAATTTAATATCATCGAATTTAATTACCCACTCCACTCCTTTCCGTTCCATAAACTCCAATGCTGATGGCGTTACACCTGCCCTAAAAATTGCAGAAACAGCTGCACAAGCATCTTCATTGGTACTAAAAGAGCCCATCATTAAAACCGATTGACTAGGTTTTGGCAATAATTTGGTTACGATTTTGGTCACTACAGCCAATGTACCTTCTGATCCGATCATTAACTGCGTTAAGTTGTAACCTGACGCATATTTTAAAGTATTGGCACCAGTCCATATAATATCGCCATTAGGCAAAACCACTTCAAGATTTAAGATATATTCGCGTATGGTTCCATATTTTACTACCCTTGGTCCACCAGAACCGTGTGCCACGTTGCCACCAATGAAGCAAGAGCCTTTGCTGCTAGGATCAACCGGATATAAAAGCCCCTTTTCAGCTACAGCATTGATAAACTCCTCGGTAATTACCCCTGGTTCAACAGTTGCCTGTAAGTTTTCGGTATCAATATCAAGTATAGCCTTAAACTTCTCCATCGATAATGAAACGCCACCATAAATGGGCAAAGCGGCACCACTTAAACCAGTACCGCCTCCACGAGGAGTTACCGGAACATGGTGTGCATTACAAATTTTCAATAAAGTAGAAACTTCTTCGGGCGAAGTTGGCTTTACCACCAGCTCTGGCTGATAACGCAAATCCTCAGTTTCATCATGACTATAATTTTCTAAACTATCAGCATCAGTAAAAACTTTATCTGCTCCAACAGCAGCCTTAATTTCTGCTAAAATTTCAGGATTTATCTTTGTAAAATTCATTTTAATTCGCTGATGTGTAAGTAAGTTTAACAAAAGAGTGCCCAATCTGGCCCGGCATCGGTGGATTTAATTTCTTCATACTCACCTGAACCAGGTCAACAAAAGGATACAATTCGATAACCTTCGAAATAATATTCTTCAAAACGGTTTCCAAAAGTTTCTGTGTATGCTTCATTTCCTCGAGAATGATAGAATTCAAATCCTCGTAATTAACGGTCTGCGCCAATTCATCATCAAAACCTTGTGGTGTAAATTCTGTTTCAAGATCTACAACAAAATGATTTCCAATAAGTTGCTCTTCCGGATAATACCCATGTAAGGCAAAGCATTTTACATCTTTTAAGGCTACGGTTTGTTTGAAATGGCTCATATATGTTTTGTATGCTGCAAAATTAATTTTTTATTCATGAATATAATGCCCCTTGCTGTAAATTGTTACCTTTGAAATCAACGCGATTTCTTAACCAGATAACACGAAATTACATGAGCAAATCAATAAAAAAAGACCTGTACGAGGCGCCAGACTATTATTTATTGGATGAATTGTTAACCGATGAGCATAAATTAATCCGTGCTACAGCCAGAGATTGGGTAAAAAAAGAAGTGAGCCCAATTATTGAAGATTATGCGCAAAAAGCAGAATTTCCAAAACATTTAATAAAAGGTCTGGCCGATATTGGTGCTTTCGGTCCTACCATTCCGGTTGAGTATGGCGGTGCAGGATTAGATTATACCGCCTATGGAATTTTAATGCAGGAAATTGAACGCGGTGATTCAGGCATCCGTTCTACTGCATCTGTTCAAGGTTCGCTGGTAATGTACCCTATTTATGCTTACGGTACCGAAGAACAACGTAAAAAATACCTCCCAAAACTGGCCAGTGGCGAAATGATGGGCTGTTTCGGATTAACAGAACCAGATCATGGCTCTAATCCAGGCGGAATGGTTACCAATATTAAAGATGCAGGAAGTCACTATGTTTTAAATGGTGCCAAAATGTGGATCAGTAATGCTCCCTTTGCAGATATCGCTATAGTATGGGCGAAAGATGAGTCTGGAAAAATAAGAGGATTGGTTGTAGAGCGCGGAATGGAAGGTTTTTCTACTCCAGAAACGCATAACAAATGGAGTTTACGCGCTTCTGCCACAGGTGAGCTGGTTTTTGATAATGTTAAAGTACCAAAAGAAAATATTTTTCCTGAAATCAGTGGATTAAAAGGCCCTTTGGGCTGCTTAAATCAGGCCCGCTACGGTATTGCCTGGGGCGCATTGGGTGCAGCGATGGATTGTTATGATACAGCCTTGCGTTACTCAAAAGAGCGTGTTCAGTTTGGTAAGCCTATTGGCGGTTTTCAATTACAGCAAAAGAAATTGGCAGAAATGGTTACCGAAATTACCAAAGGGCAGCTTTTAGTTTGGCGTTTAGGTGTGCTAAAAAGCGAAAACAGGGCATCAGCCGAACAAATATCGATGGCCAAAAGAAACAGTGTGGAAATTGCATTGGATATAGCCCGTAACGCACGCCAAATGCTTGGTGGAATGGGTATTACAGGAGAATATTCCATTATGCGCCACATGATGAACTTAGAATCGGTAGTAACTTACGAAGGTACGCACGACATACATTTACTGATCACAGGAATGGATGTAACCGGATTAAACGCATTTAAATAAACTATTAATTAAAAATATGCTAAATAAAAACGCTCTCAAAAAACTTATTCTACTTGTTTTAGCTTTTTGGATCAATATATCTTTTGCCCAAAAAAATAATTTTTTCATTTCCAAAACTGAACCACGGTGGCTACAAAAAGTAAAAACTGTTGATAAACGGCCGGCAGCAAGGGATGTTCAGGATGGCTGGTATTTATTTCTTTATGAGCAACAAACCAATATAGAAACATCCGAAGAATACGAGCATGATATCCGTGAGATTATTTCAGATACAGGTGTACAAAATGGCTCTGAAATATCGGTTACCTTTGATCCATCTTACCAGAAACTTGTTTTTCATAAGATAATTATCTGGAGAGATAACAAACCTATTGATAAACTTAACGCCAGTAATTTCAAAATTATCCAGAATGAGAAAGAGCTCAATAAATTTATTTATAGCGGAACATTTAATGCTTATTTGATTTTAGATGATGTTCGGAAAGGAGATAGAATTGACTTTTCATACACCATTATAGGAAAAAATCCGGTTTTCGATTCGCGCTACAGCAACATCATTTATTTTGAAGGCGGAAGTCAAATCTCAAATGTTTATGCTAGCCTGCTTTTTAATAAGAAACGCGATATACAACTCAAAAACTTCAACTTTGTTCCTCCTCTAAAAACTGCGGAGACAGATGATTTAAAAATATACCAATGGCAAAGCCAGGTATCTAAAACTTTCACCAGTTACGACTATGAACCCGATTGGTACAACCCTTACGGACGGGTTCAAATCAGTGAATACCACAGCTGGAAAGACATAGTAGATTGGTCTGTCCGTTTAAACACTTACGACTTAAAAAGTTCAGCCATCCTTAATGCTAAGGTTAAGGAGCTAAAAGCTAAATCAAACAACAATCCAGAACAATATTTACAACTTGCTACCCGGTTTGTACAAGACGAGATCAGGTATATGGGGGTAGAAATGGGACAGTATTCCCATCGCCCAAATTCTCCTGAAAAAGTTTTAAGACAACGCTACGGCGACTGTAAAGACAAGTCGCTTTTACTCGTTTACCTGTTAAAAAACCTGGGTATACAGGCCTATCCCGTGTACATAAACACCTATCTAAAGAATAAAACAAAAGAAAGGTTACCCTCAACAGGTGCATTTGACCATGTTGTGGTATTAGTTGAATTCAAGAATAAAAAAATCTGGATTGATGCAACCATGTCTGATCAGCGTGGACCTATAACAGAAAATTATTTCCCTTACTCTGCAAGTGTTCTGGTAATAAAATCTGGCAACGACAAACTTGAAGAGGTTAAAAGCAATCCCAAGGGAAAAATTGATGCCACTTCAATTTTTAATGTACCGGATACAATCCAGGGTAAAAAAGCGACCCTCCAAATTAAAACGGTCTACACACACAATTGTGCCGATCAAATCAGGTCAGATTTAAATAGTGATGGGACAGATAAACTAGAAAAGGATTATTTAAGTTATTATGCAAAATTATACCCTGGCATACAAACCGTAAAAAACATAACTGTTAAAGATGATGAGACCAACAACATTGTTTATTTAACTGAAAATTATGAGATTGACAACATTTGGGTAAGAGACGATTCACTTTCCAATAGATTTGACATCTATTTTTATGGCGATCTGATCAGCAATGATTTAAGAAAACTCAAAAAATCGCGTGATGTACCGATGGATCTTGTTTACCCATGCAATATCAATCAAAAACTAAAAATCATTTTCCCAGATAATTGGGACCTTAAAGACAATAAATTTAGTGTTGATCGACCTAGCTATAAATTTAATTACACGCAGAAAAGCGAATCAGATACTTTAACAATAAATTATAGCTATCAAAACTTAACCGATGAAATTTCGGGTGCCGATACCAAGCAATACATTAAAGATAGAAGCAATATAATGGATAAACTGAGCTACAGTTTATATTGGGGTAATGACTATGAGACGGAAAATGAATCGGATTTAAATTACTGGATGGTAACTTTATGCGTATTTGTTTTCATCATAATGATGGGTGTGTGCGTATTTATCTATACCCGAAAAAGACCGTTTGACCTTGAAGAAATAAAAGATGCTCCAAAAATCGGTGGCTGGCTCATTGTTGCAGGCATTGGAATTGTGGTTTTACCGTTTACCTCGCTATTTACTATAATTAAGGCAGAAACATTTAGTCAAAGTGTTTGGGATAACCTTGATCGTTATGATAGATTTACAACGTTCGTTTACCAACTCTGTTTGCTTATCGAAACGGCATTGAACATCTGTATGATTGCATTTAGCATACTGGTGATATTTTTATTTTTTAACCGCCGAAAAATATTTACAAAATATTATATAGGATTGAAAATAGCCGCTATTATTGTTGCCATTCTAGATTTCGCATTTCTGTTTGCAATGGGTAATCATATAGGTAATCAACTCTTTACCGCCTCAGATGCTACGGCGTTAATTAGAAAAATAATCATTTATTCGCTTTGGATAGCTTATTTTATTAAATCTACCCGCGTAAAAAGTACCTTTGTATTTACGTATCCGGCATCAGCATGGAGAACGGCTGTTATTCAGGATTTAAATGAAAATTTTAGATCGGAGAACCTTAAAGAGCAAGAAATAATTGAAAAGCAAGAAATATTAGCAGAAAATGAAAGATTTTAAAAAATACACCTACATCCCTGCCCCACCCGAAGAAGTTTATTTAGCCCTTACCAAAGAAACCAGTATAAAATTATGGACTGGTGCTGATGTTGAATTTGAAGAAGTACCAGGAACTGAATTTTCTTTCTGGGATGGAGACATTACCGGCAAAAACATTGAGTTTGTTTACGGCAAGCTGATTGTACAGCAATGGTATTTTGGAGAAGAAAACGAACCTTCAATTGTAACCATCAAACTTCATGAAGATAAAAAAGGAACCTCACTAGAATATAAACAGACCAACATTCCTGATGAAGATTATAAAGATTTCACAGACGGAATCCAGGAATATTTTTTGGGAGGTTTAGTAGATTTCTTTGACGAATAAACAAAACATAAAAATGAAAACTAAAATTATCGCTCTTTCTTCTTTACTTTTCTTTACCGCATTCACATCCTGTACATCTTTCCTTACCCCTGCCATACTTGGAAATAATATGGGGTATTTGCCAAAAGCGATGGGTGCAGATAGTATTAAGACATTAACAAATGTATCAGCAAGTTATGCTGGTTCCACTTCGCCAACCGCCGGTACGAATTTCGAATTCGGAATGGCAAACATAAGCCGTTCTCACACTTTCGAAAAATCAAACATATCTTATGGGATCTTCGGTTATGCAGGAAAAGCATCAGGTGGAGAAAACGACAACACTGAAGAGGATCTAAAGAATTATCTTCCATCTTTTAAAAAATCTATCAGTGGCGTTGGATTTAGACTTTCTACAGGTCTTCATCATACCTCGGCTAACGGGAATACAGATTTTAGGTATATTAATTTTGAAAATGCGGTTAGCTTTGAGGGAGGCGATTACACCAAGTTCAGGCAAGAGGTTTACAGCAATCATATTCCTGATTATGTCGCCGTTACGAATAAAAAGGTACTTTGGACTACTGGGCTATCCACGGAGGTAATCTGGAGAGCCAGGAAGGAGCATGATATCAAACATGCTTTCAGGCTTTTTATTGGTGGTACCCCTAATTTGATAAAAAGTTTTAGATCTGGTACTAAAGCTGCCGTTGATATCCGAGGTAAAAATTCACTTGGCTGGGTTTTTAACTATTTCCTGTACGTAAAGCGGTTTTCCCTTTCTTATGAGATGGCTGATAATGTTAACTATGCACAAAAAATAAGTTTTGGTTATTCATTTCAATAAAACATAATTGACGTGCTGCTGTTCTGATATAAATTAAATATCATGAACAGAACTATAGGACTTATATTAATCGTTGTGGGTATTGCCATGCTCATCTGGACAGGCTTTACTTATACTAAAAAAGAAAAACTCGTTGATGCAGGCCCCATTCAAATATCTGCCGACAGAGAAAAATCTGTTAATTGGCCGCCATATGTTGGAGGTATTATTTTAGTAGCTGGTGTAATTGTATTGGTGACTTCGAAGAAGAAATAACGGATTGTCATTCTGAGCCTATCGAAGAACTTTGAAGCATTTCGACAGGCTCAAAATCACAAATAGATCATCTATATCTCGTAACTATAAACGGATCTTATCGCGTCTCTCAAATTATATTTTGATGCCATTACCTCGCCATAGGCACCTGCACTACGGATAGCAAAAATATCACCTCTGAAAGATTCTGGTTGCTCTACTTCTTTGCCAAAACAATCTGTACTTTCGCAAATCGGCCCTACAATGTCGTATTTAACTGAGATTTGAGATTTGAGATTTGAGATTTGAGATAAATTCTCGATTTTATGATAGGCCTGGTACAATGCCGGACGCATCAATTCCGTCATCCCTGCATCTAAAACCACGAAATTTTTCTTCTTTCCGTTTTTAATGTACAGTACTCTGGTAATTAACGATGCTGATTGGCCGACCAAAGCTCTTCCCAATTCAAAATGCACTTCCTGCCCAGGTTTAACCGTTAGGAACTCATTGAAAATTTTAAAGTAAGATTTGAAATCTGGAATCTGATGATCAGGATTATGATAATCGATACCTAAACCACCACCAACGTTTAATACCTGAAGGTTAAAACCTTTATCTTCAAACCAGGCTGCAAATTCGTTTACGCGAACGCATAGGTTTTTATATACATCCAAATTGGTAATCTGCGAACCGATATGGAAGTGAATACCAATAAATTTAAGGTTTGGCGAAGCTTTTAATGTTTCGGCACATTCAGGCAAATCCCATGAATTGATCCCGAATTTATTTTCGTCTAAACCAGTGGTAATGTTGTGGTGTGTATGTGCATCAACATTAGGATTGATACGGATAGCCACCTTAGCCGTTTTGCCCTTTTTACCGGCAAGCTCATTTAAAACTTCTAATTCCTGAATAGATTCTACATTAAAGCAGAAAATATCCAGGTCTAAAGCCTCATTTATCTCTTTATCAGATTTACCAACTCCGGCAAATACTATTTTTTTATTTTCAAAGCCAACTTCAACTGCTCTTCTTACCTCACCGGCACTCACACAATCTGCACCGAAACCAATCTCTTTGATCTGCTTTAACAGCACACTATTGAAATTCGCTTTTAGTGCATAATGAATATGAAATTGATATGGAGCTGCTGCATCTGCACAAGTGTGCAAGGTTTTTTGTAACAGATCGGTATCATAGTAGTAAAAAGGCGTTTCAATATTGTTAAACTTTGATATATCTTTATCGGCGAACATGTTCAAATTCCTTATTATAATTATAATTTTATTCTTTGGGCTAATTTATTTGGGTAACTACCTGGATTTAAAGCATGGAAGAATTACCCAGAAACAATACAATGGAAAAATCCGGTTTTTTATCGTGTTACTTCTTATTGTACTGTTCCTATTATTTATCAAAAAATGAAGATAGCAGCCGCCATATTTATTGTTCTTATTCTTTCTGCAGGATTGTATAACTCCTACAAAAAATACAAAAACGGATTATTACCATCAAGCTTTCTGGCTTTTCACTTCCTGATCGGATTGCTGGTAATCATCGGCGCCTTTTTCCTCTTATTCGAATAATCTATTGTGCAGACTTCTTAAAGCTTCGGTTTTATATTCGCTTAATATCAAAAGCGATACGTTATAATTACTTCCACCATAAGAAATCATACGGATCGGAATATGCTTTAAGCCTTCTAAAACCCTGCTTGCAAAACCATGTTTCTCCGAACCGAAATCGCCAACTACACAAACAATACTGTGATCGGTATCAACTTCAACAGTTCCGAAACTCTCCAGCTCTTCGATAATCTGCGGCAAATGAGCTGTTTCATCGATGGTTAACGATACGGCAACCTCAGATGTGGTTATCATATCGATCGGTGTTTTGTAACGTTCAAAAACCTCAAAAACCCTACGTAAGAAACCGTATGCCAACAACATGCGGCTCGATTGGATACGGATTGCCGTAATACCATCTTTAGCCGCTATTGACTTAATCTTACCTTTTTCACTATCGTGCGTAATCAAAGTCCCAGCTGCAGAAGGTTCCATCGTATTTAACAAACGAACCGGAATTTTATATTTCTGTGCAGGAAAAACAGATTGAGGGTGTAAAATCTTCGCACCAAAATAAGCTAACTCAGCTGCTTCATCGAAAGATAATTGAGCAATTGGCTTGGTACCTTTAACAACACGAGGATCGTTGTTATGCATACCATCGATATCCGTCCAGATTTGAACTTCTTCGGCAAGAATTGCTGCACCCAATAAAGATGCAGTATAATCGCTTCCGCCACGGCGCAGGTTATCTACTTCGCCAAAACTATTGCGGCAAATGTATCCTTGCGTAATAAATAGTTTATTGTCTTTATGTTGCTCCAACAAAGGTATTAAGTGCTTTGTGGTAAAAGGAATATCTGGTTCGTTATCTTCATCAGTTTTCATAAAATCTAAAGCAGGCAGTAATACCGATGGTACACCAATTGATTTTAAATAGATATGATATAGTGTTGTAGATAACAACTCACCCTGAGCCAACACCACTTTTTCTTCGATTGAAGTAAAAATATCATTTGCCAATCCGGCCAAGAAACCGAAGTGATAATCTATTACTTCATTTCCTTGCTCTTGAAATTCGGCTGCAGGCAATAACTCAACAACAAAAGTTTTATATTTTTGATATAGATTTTCGACACACTCGCTTCCCTTCTTCTTATCTCCAGCTAAAAAATAATTTGCAATTTCTACTAAACTATTTGTAGTACCAGACACGGCTGATAGAACTACGATCTGCTCTTCGTTTGGATTAACAATATCCAACAATTTCGTCATGCGCTCAGGGCTACCTACGGAGGTACCCCCAAATTTTAATATTTTCATTTACTTGCTTATTGTTTTTAACGGTAATGAAGCTATCATAATTTATTTATTTACTTTTGGCTATAGAAAAATTATGATGGTTTCATTTTAATACTGGAATATGTAATTTTCTTTATTATTGTATCGGGGCGTGAAATTAAACAAAAGCAGCTTAAAAGCAACACCCTCAACAAAATAAAATTTGGATGAGTTGAAATAAATGCATTTCAACCAAACATCATTCAATAAAATTTGTTCAACACCAGATATTAAATTTAAAAAACAGCTCAATGCAGGCAATTGACCAATCAACACAAGCCACAATCAATCAATGGTTAAGTGGAAATTACGATGAAAATACTAAGGCAGAAATTCAGGCCCTTGTAGATAAAGATGCAACTACCGAATTAACGGATGCATTTTATAGAAGTTTAGAATTTGGAACTGGTGGTTTACGTGGTATTATGGGTGCAGGTTCTAACCGGATTAATAAATATACCATTGGAACAGCTACACAGGGATTAGCCAATTATTTAAACAACAAATACCCTAACGAAAAAATTAAAGTTGCCATTGCACACGATAGCCGTAACAACTCTGATTATTTCGCTAAAATTACAGCTGATGTTTTCTCAGCGAATGGAATCCATGTTTATTTCTTCTCTGCATTAAGACCAACACCAGAACTTTCTTTCGCTGTGCGCCATTTTGGTTGCAAGAGCGGTGTGATGCTTACCGCGTCTCATAACCCTAAAGAATATAATGGTTATAAAGCTTATGGTGCTGATGGTGGCCAGTTCACTTCTCCTGATGATAAATTGGTGATTGATGAAGTAAACAAGATCAAAAGTATCGACGAAGTTAAATTTGACCGTGTAGATGCAAACATCGAATTGATCGGTGAAGATGTAGATAAACTTTATTTAGATGGTATTACAGCACTTTCAATCTCACCAGAAGCGATTAAAAGACAGCACGATCTTAAAATTGTATACTCACCTATCCACGGAACAGGGATTACTTTGGTTCCTAAAGCCTTAGCGCAATTTGGTTTTACCAACGTAACTTTAGTTGAAGAGCAAAGTACACCAGACGGGAATTTCCCAACGGTAGTATATCCTAATCCAGAGGAAAAAGATGCACTGACTTTGGCAATGAACAAAGCAAAGGAAATTGACGCTGATCTAGTTTTGGCTACAGATCCTGATGCTGACCGTGTAGGTATTGCAGTAAAAGATAATAACGGTGAATGGGTATTGCTTAACGGCAACCAGACTGGATGTTTATTGATTAACTATCTTTTATCAGCCTGGGAAGCTAACGGAAAATTAGATGGTAATCAGTTTATTGTGAAAACAATCGTAACTTCTAATTTGATCGAAGAAATCGCAAAGAAAAAGGATGTTACTTATTACAACACCTTAACCGGATTTAAATACATCGGTCAGTTAATGACGGAGTTAGAAGGCAAAAAATATTTTATTGGCGGTGGTGAGGAAAGTTATGGTTACTTGATCGGCGATTTAGTACGCGATAAAGATGCTGTGGTTTCTGCCGCTTTTATCTCAGAAATGACCGCTTATTATAAAGATAAGGGTGCAAGTTTATACAATGCATTGTTAGACATGTATGTAGAGTACGGTCTTTACAAGGAAGATCTTGTCTCGCTGACCAAAAAAGGTAAATCAGGTGCCGAAGAAATTAAAGCCATGATGGTTAAATTCAGAGAAAACCCTCCTGCTACATTAGGTGGTTCTAAAGTTTCGGTACTTAAAGATTATGAATTAAGTCAGGAAACAGATTTGGCCACCGGAAAAGTAACCAAATTGGATTATCCAACTTCGGATGTTTTACAGTTTATTACTGAGGATGGTAGCATCGTTTCAGCACGTCCGAGTGGAACAGAGCCAAAAATTAAATTCTATTGCAGTGTGAATGCACCTTTAGCTGATAGAGCTGATTTTGAATCAGTTAACGCACAACTTGGCGAAAAAATCAAAGCAGTAATGACTGATTTGCAGGCGTAATTTTATCCGTTATGTGATAAAAAAGATTAACACAGATGAATGATTTTCATCTGTGTTTTTTTGTTTATGAGTGGATTGCAAACAATCTCAAAGGATGGCCGTTGCTTCGACTAAGCGTAGTGAATCATAGAAATCTTTAGACACAGAAACACAAATTAACACGGAGGAAGAAACATAAAGAAAATTTTTCATGCCTTCCGTGATTCTGTGGCAAAAAACAAAACATCAGATGCAAAATCCATCAATAAAAATAGATTGCGTATATTTACACACACTAAAGAATAGACCTATGACAGAGATAATTTTAAAAGATAATGTAGAACAAAATAAAATTGATGCCTTGTTAGCTTTTCTAAAATCATGGGATATTGATGCTGAACTAAGAACCACATCTTCAAAGAAATCAACAAAAACGACCAAATTTTCTTTATCTAAAGGCATTTGGAGTGACTACAGCGTTAACTCAGCAGAACTTAGAGATAAAGCTTGGAACAGGTAATGGTTTTATGTGATACAAACATCTTTATCGAAATTTATAAGGGCAATGATTTAATCATTGAGATCTTTGAAAAAATTGGTCAGGATAATGTTGCTATTTCTGATGTTACTTGTGCAGAATTACTTTATGGAGCGAGAAATAAAAGAGAATTAAATCTGATCAGAAAAGATATAGAAAAGTTAATTGTTCTGCCAATTTCTTCACCAATATCTACCCAAGCAGTAAAGCTGGTTGAACAGTTTTCTTTATCACATAATCTTAATCTGCCCGATGCTTTAATTGCATCTACATCAATATTTCATGATCTAGAACTTTACACATTAAATCTTAAGGATTTTAAATTTCTGGAAAATTTCAAACTATACAAAGTTTAAAACTGATCCTTAGAAATAAGAAATCTGCGACTTTCTTATTTTTTCTTTGCTGCAACCAATTTCTTTAATACTTTTGCAGCGCAATACCATGTTCAAAAAATTCTTAATATATCTTATCATCACATGTACCGTTTCTAACGGTGCCATGCAATTAGTCATATATTCTGGTTATAAAATGAACAAAGAATACATCACAAGTGTATTCTGTATTAATAAAGAACACCCAGAATTACATTGTGATGGACAGTGTTTCTTAGCCAAAAAACTGAAAGACCTTGATGGGAAAAACAAACAGGCTCAAGAAAATCTTAAAAGAATTGCAGAGGCTGAACCTAGATTTCAGATTGTAGCCGTAAACCATCATCTTCCCTATTTCATTATTACTTCAGAAAATCTTTACATCGAAAAACCGGTTAGAGACCTTTCTATCTTTATTTTTCATCCACCGAAAGCGGTTTAAGTAAATCTTCTTTTTTTTGCGATCGTCACCATGTCCCGATAAATCGGGATCAGGGTCTATCATGTATTTTCAAGATGCTGAATTAAATCCGATAGCTATCGGATCAGCATGACGAGCCGTATTAGAATTTCTTAAATATTTTATTTATCCAATTTCCTTAAAATGAAAATTTCAACATACTTTTTGGCATTGTTATGCCCTGTTATATTATTGTCTTCTTGTAAAAAAAATACCGACGAAGTTACCGCAGATACCAAATCTACCTTCTCTATTGAGTTCGAAAACCAGGTAAACGGAAGTCCATTAGTTTTAAATACCACATCTTACAAAAATGCCAAAGGCGAAGATTTTAAGATCAACGTATTTAAATACTATGTAAGCAATATCAAATTAAGCAAAGCCGATGGTACAACTTATCTCATTCCTGAAAGCTATTTTTTAATCGATGCCTCTAAAGCAGAATCAACAAACATTACATTAAAAGATGTGCCAACAGGCGATTATACTAAAATAGAATACACTATAGGTGTAGATTATGCCCGTAATTTCGCAGGTGCACAAACAGGAGCTTTAGATCCGATTAACGGCATGTTCTGGACATGGAACAGCGGCTACATATTTGTTAAATTAGAGGGAACTTCGCCACAATCAGCAGCAACTGGAAATGCACTTACCTTTCACATTGGTGGTGTTACTGATCCAAATAATACAATCAGAACATTCACTACTGAAATTAATGCTGCAAATCCACTTCGTGTGAGAACCGATGGAAAACCAAATATGCACTTTATCGTGAATGCGGCTGCGTTATTTACAGGAAAAACCGATATTAGTTTCTCTACATTATATTTTACTATGGGTGGAGCAAATTCTGTAATTGTAGCCAATAACTATGCAAATGGCTTATTTCGGTTAGATCACATCCACAACTAAATGTCAAGGGAAATAACTGTCTTCGCAATGCTTTTTTTAAGCATTGCGTTGATGTATGCCTGTAGCAAGAATGAAGATGAAGTAACGCCCGAAGAGAAGAAAATTACTTTTTCGGTTCCGGCCAACTTCCCTGCCCCGGCATATAATTTCGAAGACAATAAATTAAGCAATGCGGGTTTTACGCTGGGTAAAAAATTATTCTATGAAGGAAGATTATCGGCCGATAAAAGCGTTTCTTGCGGAAGCTGCCATCAGCAATTTGCAGCATTTACCCAACTCGACCATAAGGTAAGCCACGGTGTAAACAACTGCCAGGGAAAACGGAATACCCCTCCACTTTTTAACCTGGCCTGGCAAAAAGCATTCTTCTGGGATGGTGGTGTAAAAAACATCGAAACTTCGCCATTGAATGCCATTACCGATGCCTGCGAAATGGGAACGAATATAGAAACCATCATTGCATTTCTGAAAAACACAGCGCCTTATCCTGATTTATTTAAACAGGCTTTTGGTTCAACAGAAATTAACTCACAGGTGATTTTAAAGTCGATTGCTCAATTTACAGCGGTATTGGTTTCAGGCAATTCGAAATACGATAAAGTAATACGTAAAGAGAGTGGCATTGCTTTTACTTCGACCGAACTAGCAGGTTATAACCTCTTCAAAGAAAAATGCACCTCTTGTCACGCAGAGCCATTTTTTACTGATTTTTCTTACCGCAATAATGGCTTGGATTTAGTAAGTACAGATGAAGGACGGTCGCACATTACGGGCGCAGCTTCAGATTTCGGAAAGTTCCGTGTACCTACTTTACGCAACATCGAATATACGAGCCCATACATGCACGATGGCCGATTTTATAGCTTGGATGAGGTTTTGGAACATTACAATTCTGGTGTAAAAGCCTCAACAAATCTTGATGCGCAATTGAAAACTGGCATCCCTTTAAATACCACAGAAAAAGAGCAGATTAAAGCCTTTTTAAAAACATTAACAGACCATGAATTTATCAAAAACACACTATACAGCGAGTCGTAAATTATTGATTTTAGTTTTCGTACTCATGAGCAGTCAGGTTTTCGCCTGCGATATATGCGGCTGCTTCATGGGGATCACCCCCTATTATAACCGCAACAGCATTAGTCTTTTGTATCGCTACCGCTCATTTAGTGGTTATGAAGGACAATCGCATTCCTTATTCCCGAATGGAGGAAATTTCTTTATTCCCGCACGAAGTCAGGATTCGCCAATAACTAATCACGCAGGCAATCCCAGTGATTATGAGCTTTACCGCTCCTTAGAAATCAGGGGGAAATATTTCATCAATAGCAAACTCGAAATCAATGCTATTTTACCTTATGTTTCCAATAGCGAACGCTACAATGGTTATACTTCTTCTATTTCGAGCATCGGTGATATCAATCTGTATGCGGGTTATCATCTCGTTCAAAAATTAGAAGATAATTTCAAACAACAATTAGTTGCTGGTGCCGGTATAAAGTTGCCCACTGGCAAAAATGATTTTAAAAATACAGCAGGTATCCGTTATTCATCGCTAATGCAGGCCGGAACAGGAAGTACCGATGGTTTTATATACCTAAACTATATGGTGGGCTTAGGTAAATTTGGCGCAAGTTTAAATACTTCTTATAAGGTTAACGGAACGAATAGCCGTGATGAAGGTATTGCCAACAGTACCACCAGTTTTCTGAATATTTTTTACACGCAAAGGATTGGCAAGGACGTTCAAGTGATGCCTTCTGCTCAGTTCTTTTACGAGTATTCTGGCGGAGAAAAATACAATGGCCAAAAAACAGGAGAACATGTCATGAATAACTTGATGGGTGGCGCAGGTATAGATGTTTTCTATAAAAATGTAGCATTAAACGCTGGGGTTCAAAAAAACATTTGGGAGGCCGAAACCGATCATCCGATGAGTGCTGGAAAGGTTTATGTTGGAATTACTTATAATTTTTAAATCAAAAGAATATGAACAGATTAAATATTGCAATGTTATGCTTCGTAACCGCTTTGTTTATTTCCTGCAAAACAGAACCCGATGCCAAAGCAGTTCGCCAGGAAGTATTAAATATCCATGATAAATTGATGATTGATGGCGAAAAGGTAATTAAGAATAAAATGAAATTAGATACGCTCTTGGTTTCAGATCAGATTAAACTTTCTCCAGATTCAGCTGTACAAAAGCAAAAAATTGGTAAATTAATTACTCAGTTAAATGCTGCTGATGAAAAGATGATGGATTGGATGCATTTCTTTAAAGATGATTTTAAGGGAAAAACAGAAAAAGAAGATCTGGACTATTACAAATCTGAAATGATCAAAATCAGGGCTGTTGAAGATAGCTATATTAAGGTTACACGAGAATCAGATTCATTGATAAAAGTATATCAAGTTAAATAAATAATCAGAAAGTCAGAGGTCAGGGGTCCGATGTCGGAAGCGTAAAAAGCAAATCCTTATACGCTTTAACCTCGGAATTCCGACTACTGATCTCGGAACCTAAAAAAAATCAATCAAAGGAAATTCAAAATGAAAAAATTAAATCTTGTAATAGTCCTAATTGGATTAGTAACAATAGCAGTAAAATCAAATGCCAACGCAACAATCAGCGGATCAAAAACAACCCTGATCGATTCAGCAAAGAAAGTATTGGTAGATCCAGTTTGCAAAATGAAGGTGAAAGCTGGTGCATCGAAAACCACCGTTTACAATAAAGTTATCTATAATTTTTGTTCAGAAAGCTGTAAACAAAAGTTTGTGGCAGAACCTACTAAGTATGTTAAAAAGTAATTGATCGGCAGAAGACCGAAGTTAAAAGCTATGGAGTCAAATTGTTTGAGCATCCAGACCTCGGTCTCCGGACTCCCGACCTCAGACTTTTCCAAACAATTAATTTCTTAAGAAAAATACCTTGTATATTTACATTTTTAAAATAAAATCATGAACAAAATTACTGCTTACCTTGCTAGTTCCCTACTGGCAGTTTCTATATTTACTGCTTGTAAACAAGAAAGAAAACTTCCTTTTTACGGAGAGCGCCATGCCGAAACCGTTAGAGATGCAGCAGGTGTAGAGAAAATTGATACCGTTTATCAAACCATTCCTGATTGGTCTTTCTTAAACCAAGATAGTGTGGTAACAACAAGCAAAGCCACTGATGGCAAAGTTTATATAGCCGATTTCTTCTTTACTTCTTGTACAACCATTTGCCCTACCATGCACCGAAACCTCGCAACGGTTTTCAGTGAATTTAAACTCAATCCTGATGTGATGTTTGTATCACACACTATCGATTTTAAATATGATAAGCCTAGTGTTTTAAAAAAATACGCACAAAAACTTGGCGTAGATGGTTCGAAATGGCTATTTCTTTATGGCAGTAAAGACAGCGTTTATACTTTGGCCGAGAAAAACTATTTAGTGGCCGTTGGTGAAGACAGCACGGCAAAAGATGGCTACATTCATCAAGGTTATTTGGTTTTAATAGACAAAGACAGGCATATCCGCGGAGCTTATGATGGTACTAAAGAAGAACAGGTAGAACAATTGAAAAAGGATATTCCAGTTTTATTGGCGGAGTATAATAAATAGAGTTATAATTTAATCGTCATTTCGATCTGATAGCTATCGGATGAAGTGCAGTCCCGAACTTTCGGGAGAGAAATCTATATATAATCAATGCAAAAGATTTCTCAGCTCCATTTCATTCCGTTCGAAATGACGATTTCTACAGCAAAACATCAATGCGCAAGTACATCATCAACTCCGTCTTTTTTCTTTTTATAATTGCCATCATCATTTCCTGCCAAAACCAAGAAACTATCGATCTACAAAACTACATGTCGAATGGAAAAGATATTTATAAAGCTAAGTGCCAGAATTGCCATGGTGAAAATGGTGAGGGATTAGGTCAGCTTGCGCCTCCATTAACGGATTCAGTTTTCTTAAAAACAAACAAAAATCGATTAGCTTGTTTCATCAAAAACGGCGCAAACGAATCTTTAATGATCCATGGGAAAGAATACAAAGAAAAAATGCCAGCCTTCCCCGAACTTGCCGATATAGATGTAGCACAGGTAATGGTTTATATCACCAATTCGTTCGGCAATAAGCAGGGTTTCGTACCTTACTCGCAGGTTTCAAAACATTTGCAGAATTGTAAATAGAGATAAAAACTTCGTGTTCTTTGTGCCTTTGTGGTTAAAAAAACTCATCTTTGCGCAAAATGCAGGTTGTTCTATCGCTGTTTCGGGTAAAACCGGGAGAGAGGAAAGTCCGGGCAACGCAGGGCATCTCGCTTTCTAACGGAAAGGGGTTCAGGAATGAAAACCTGAATTACGGATTAGTGCAACAGAAAATATACCGCCCCGATTTATCGGAGTAAGGGTGAAAACGTGCGGTAAGAGCGCACGAGCATTACAGGCGACTGTAGTGGTTTGTAAACCCCGAGAGTTGAAAGACCAAATAGGCTAACGTCCCGACTTTACGTCGGGATAAAGGGCTGCCCGTCCGATGTTAGTGGGTAGGTCGTTAGAGATAAACGGCAACGTTTATAGTGGATAAATGATAGAAATCCTGAGCAATCAGGAAACAGAACCCGGCTTATAGACCTGCATTTTTTTATTCACTTAATAAGATACTCTTGGTTTCGCCAAGTTTAAGCACTTCCTCTTCACCCAAAATAGGGAACTTCAGATCAAGGCTTTTTAATTTATCTTCAATAATTTCACTTATTGCCAGCCGTGCAAACCATTTTTTATCGGCAGGTATGATGTGCCAAGGCGATTCTGCTGTACTAGTTTCGTTAATCGCATCCTGATAGGCATCCATATACTTATCCCACAATGCCCTTTCTTTAATATCGCCGGAAGAGAATTTCCAATTTTTAGTAGGATCATCTATACGTTCTAAAAAGCGTTGTTTTTGTTCATCCCTGCTCACGTTTAAAAAGAATTTCAAAATTACAGTCCCGTTAGCCGTTAAATGTTCCTCAAAGTTTTTAATGCTCTTATAACGCTGCTGCCAAAAGTTTTTATTGATCTTTTTTACATCATTAAAGCCTGGGATATTTTCACTTAAAATATATTCGGGATGTACCTTACAAACCAAAACGTTTTCATAATGCGATCGGTTGTGAATACCTATCCTGCCACGTTCTGGCAAAGCTTTATAATGTCTCCACAAAAAATCATGCTCATATTCTTCTGATGTTGGCACTTTAAAACTATACACCTGGCATCCCTGCGGATTTAGTCCGCTCATTACATGTTCAATCGCACTATCTTTCCCAGCAGCATCCATGGCCTGAAAAATAATCAGAACAGAATGTTTTCCAGATGCATATAATTTCTCCTGCAAATGATCTAGCTCTATTTTCGAATTCACCAATGCATCTTTAGCTTTTTCTTTATTATAACCGCCAGTAAAATCTGTTTTATGGTCTTTTATAGAAAATTTCTTATCTCCTTGTACAATTAATCCTTTAAATTCGTTTTTCATAATCATGTGTTGTTTTAGATAAATCGATGCATCAATAATTTAAATATAGAACTAAAAAATAAGTAAATTAAATACGTTAATTTGCATATAGAGTTTTTTATATTTAACGCCACAGCTTTTACCTAAAGATCATCTTATCCAATATGTTTAAAGAGATAAAAAACAAGTACTTACGTTATCCTACAATAGTTTTATTTTTTATAATAATTTTCTTTTCTGCCCTTCAATTAAACTTTTTGTGGCTATTTGGCTACTCACCAAGTGTTCGAGATATTAAAGCGCCTACCCTCCGTGTAGGTTCAGAACTTTACACTGCTGATGGAAAACTGATTGGCAGATACTTTAAAGAAAACAGAACGCCTGTAAATTATAATGAAATTGCGCCTAGTATAGTGCAGGCTTTGGTCGCTACCGAAGATGTGCGTTTTTACAAACATTGGGGCATCGATGTACAAGCAGTTGGCCGTGCGGTTGTTGGTTTAGGAAAAGATGGCGGAGCCAGTACCATTACACAGCAATTGGCAAAAAATCTGTACCGAACACGGTACAATAAATCGCAGGGATTATTGATCAAAATACCTTTGGTAAGAACCTTAATTGTAAAATTAAAGGAATGGATGACTGCTGTAAAGTTAGAATCTAACTATTCTAAAAATGATATTATCACCATGTACCTCAATACCGTTTCTTTCGGTAATAATACCTTTGGAATAAAAACGGCAAGCCGGATTTACTTTGATAAGGAAGCAAAAGATTTAGCCACTACAGATGCAGCTATGCTGGTGGGTATGTTAAAAGGCACAACATTATATAATCCAACTAAAAATCCTGCAAAGGCTTTAGAAAGAAGAAACGTGGTGCTTGCGCAGATGAACAAATACAAGTACCTCAGTAAAGATAGTTTAACCGAATTATCAAAGGAACCGATTAAACTAAAAGAAGGTAAAATGCAGGATGGCAGCGATGGCGACTCTTACTTAAGGGCAGCTGTAGCAAAAAACTTGGAGAAATGGTGTACAGATAATGGTTACGACCTTTATGAGGATGGCTTAAAAATTTACACTACTATCGATTCTAAACTTCAAAAATATGCTGAAGAAGCAGTTGCGGATCAGATGAGGATTTTGCAACGCAGGTTTTATAGTGTGTGGGGCAACGAAGATCCTTGGTATGACTCAGAAAAGCAAAAGGTTGATTATCCCGAAAGAGCGATGAAAAACTTGCCAATTTATGCGCTTTTACAAAAGAAATTCCCTAACAATCCAGATTCTGTTAATGCCTATTTTAATAAAAAGAAGCGGATGCAGATCTTTACTTACAAAGGCGATCGCGATACCTCATTCTCTACTTTAGATTCGATCCGCTATTATGGAAAAATCATGAATACGGGGATGATGACTATGGAACCTGCAAGTGGTAAAATTAAAGTTTGGGTTGGTGGTATCGACCATAAGTTTTTCAAATACGATCACGTTAATCAATCTAAACGTCAGGCGGGCTCTACTTTTAAACCATTTGCTTATTTAACGGCCTTAGAACAAGGCATGAGCCCTTGTGATAAATTTACTGATAAACCGGTTAAAATTGCTTATCAGGATAAAGGTAAAACTAAATATTGGGAGCCAAAAAATGCCGATTACAGCGTTACGTACCGAGAAATGAGTTTAAGGTGGGCGATGGCAAAATCGGTGAATACCATTACTGCTCAGGTAACTGAAAAGGTGGGTTGGGATAATGTAGTAAAATATGCACACGAATGCGGCATCGATAGCCATTTAGAATCTGTTCCATCGGTAAGTTTGGGTTCAAACGATGTTACGGTTTACGAAATGGTAAAAGCCTACGCTACCTTTATGAATAAAGGAATCAAAACTGATCCCATTTTAGTAGAGAAAATTACCGATCAGGATAACAATTTAATTGATGAGTTTAAACCTAAAACAAAAAGGGTTTTAACAGAAGAAATTGCCTGGTTAATGACCTACATGTTCCGTGGTGGTATGGAGGAACCAGAAGGTACATCGCAAGCATTATGGGAATGGCCCGATCTGTTTAGAAAAAATAATCAAATTGGCGGTAAAACAGGTACTTCTTCTGATTATGTAGATGCCTGGTACATGGGTTTAACCAAAGATCTGGTAACTGGTGTTTGGGTGGGATGTGATGAAAGAACAGCACACTTTAAAAACGGCGAACAAGGAGAAGGCTCTAGAACGGCGCTACCAATTTTCGCTAAGTTTATGGAGAAAGTATACCTCGATCCAAGTTCAGGTTATACTTATGGTCCGTTTCCTAAAGCAAAGGTTGATATTACCAGAACCTACAACTGCCCTAGCCCACGGATTATTAGAGATACGACATCAACTGACAGTTTAGCGGTAGATTCTACAGATTTTACCGTTCCCGAAACACCAGAAACGGTTATCCCTGTAACAGTTGAACCTGAAGTAAAAAAAGAAGAAAAGAAAGCTGAACCTGTTCAAACTCCTCCAGCTGCTACTGTTCCCTTAACCAGAAAGGAAGAAAGAGAACTGAAAAAAAAACAACGTCAGGAAGAAAAAGAAAAGAAAAAGAACGAGAATAATCAACCTTAGTTTTATTGCGGCAAATAAACCAGATAAATCATCCATCTGCGTTTGTTGGTAGAAAAACTTTTAAAAAGTGTTAAAATTTTAATACTGTTTTAAACAATTGCTATTTTTATTTTCCAAATCTCTTACAATTTCATTTTCGTAAATTATTGAACTTCATTACTAAAACCACACATATGAAAATAGGCTCTACTTTATTAAGGCGATATTCTTTTTTATTGCTCCTGCTTATTCTTTCTTTTTCTGTTAAGGCCCAATATTTCGGACAAAACAAGGTAAGGTATAAAAAACTCGAGTTTAAAGTTTTGCAAACTCCTCATTTCGAGATTTACTATTACATCAAAAACGAGAAACTTTTAAAACGTTTTTCGCAAGATGCTGAAACCTGGTACAAAATGCATCAGGAAGTTTTTAGAGATACTTTTTTAAAGAAAAACCCTATTATTCTATACAATAATCATCCTGATTTCCAGCAAACAACAGTACTTAACGGAGAAATTGGAATTGGTACCGGCGGGGTTACAGAGGCATTAAAAAATAGGGTGATTATGCCTGTTATGGAACTAAATAGCCAAACAAGGCACGTTTTAGGACACGAGCTTGTCCATGCTTTTCAATACCACCTTCTGCTCGAAAAAGATTCGATTAGCTTAGAAAATGTTGGCCAAACACCATTATGGATGGTTGAAGGCATGGCCGAATACTTGTCAATCGGGAAAAAGGACGCATTTACTTCCATGTGGATGCGCGATGCCATGTTAAACCGTGATATCCCTTCATTAAAAGATTTAACCAACTCTAACAAATATTTTCCATATCGTTATGGTCAGGCATTTTGGACTTACATTGGTTCTCAATATGGCGATACCACTATTGTTCCATTATTTAAGAATACCGCCAAATATGGTTACGAAAATGCCATTAGGTATACTTTTGGATACGATGACAAAACATTATCGGGTTTATGGAAAAATTCTATTGATGCGCATTATAAACCAATGTTAAAAGCAGATAGTTCGCAAATCAAAATTACGGGTACAAAAATCATCGACAACAAAAACGCAGGTAATATGAACGTTGCCCCTGCCCTTAGTCCAGACGGAAAATATTTAGCCTTCATGTCTGAAAAAGACCTTTTTGGTATTGATTTATTTCTCGCAGATGCCAAAACAGGGAGAATTATCAGGAAGCTAAGCAGTCAGATCTCCAATGGCCACATTGATGATTTCAACTTTATAGAGTCAGCCGGGGCATGGTCGCCGGATAGTAAACAATTTGCCTTTAGTATCTTCAGTCATGGCAAAAACCAGATGATGATTATCAATGTTTCAAACGGAACTACGGTTTCTCAAACAGCAATGGATCAGGTGCAGCAGTTTGGTAATTTAACCTGGTCGCCAAATGGAAAAGATGTAGCTTTTTCGGGCATGGTTGAAGGACAGAGCGACATTTTCTCTTATAATTTAGATACTAAAACGGTTACTCAAATTACTAACGATGTGTATTCTGATTATGCACCTAGTTACTCGCCTGATGGCAAAAAATTGGTGTTTTCATCAGATAGAGCAGCCATTCAAGCCAATGTAATTAATGCAGTATTGCCTATAAACCTGGCTGTTTACGATATTGCTTCTAAAACAGTGAGCAATTTAGATGTTTTTCCAGGAGCGAATAACTTAAATGCACAGTTCTCTTCAAATAGTCAAAATATCTATTTCCTATCGAACAGAGATGGATTTAGAAATTTATACAAATACAATTTCGCAGATAATACTGTTGATCAGTTAACTGATTATTTTACAGGAATTAGTGGGATTACCGAATTTTCACCTGCAATTTCCGTTTCTACAACTGATGAAATTGTGTATAGCTATTACCGCTACCAGCGTTACACCTTGTATAATGCTAAATTAAGCAGTTTTAAAGCGAAACGCATTGGCAATCAGGAAGAAAATTTTGATGCCGCTATCCTTCCCCCAATGGAAAACATTGGTGTAAACATCATCAATTCTAATTTAAATAATTTTGATCGTTTCGAAAAAACCATAGCCGATTCGATGAAAACTGTTCCTTACAAACCAAAATTCAGGTTAGATTATTTAGCTAATAGTGGTGTTGGCGTGTCTACCAGCCGTTTCGGAACCGGTGTTTCAGGTGGTATTGTTGGGATGTTCAGTGATATTTTGGGTACCAACCAAATCATTGCAAACCTATCCGTAAATGGCGAAATTTATGACTTTGGCGGATTAGTTGGTTATATCAATCAGAAAAGCAGGATCAATTGGGGTGCCGCCATTTCACATATTCCTTATGTATCAGGGTTTAGGTCCTATGGATACGAAAATATCCCTACAGGTGATAACCAAACTGTTAATGCCCTAGCAGATAGGACAGATATTATTAGAACATTCGAAGATCAGATCCAGGTTTTTGGGGCTTATCCATTTAGTAAAATACATAGATTCGAATTGGGGGGTGCATTCTCGCATTATAGTTATAGAGTTGATCGGTATAGCAATTATTACAATTCGGCTGGTTACTACATTGGTCAAGACAAAAAGAGAATTTCTAACGACGTAGCTTCTCAAGATTATGGAATTCCTTTTAATGCCTTTACACTATATCAATTAAATGCTGGCTTTGTTGGTGATAATTCTATTTTTGGTCTTACTGGTCCACTTGATGGTTTTAGATACCGCGTAAGTGGGGAAAAATATTTTGGCACCTATAATTTTGCTGGTGTAACGGCCGATCTTCGTAAATATTGGAGAGCTAAGCCTGTAACTTTTGCCGTTAGAAGTTACAATACTTTAAGAATTGGTAAAGATGCAGATAGACTTTATCCAATGTATTTGGGTTATCCTTATTTAATTAGAGGTTACGAATCAAACTCAATTTACAAAAGCACCTCAGCCCAATCGTCAGAATCTTTCGACATTAACCAGTTAACAGGAAGTAAAATAGCAGTTTTCAATTTCGAAGTCCGTTTACCTTTTACGGGGCCTAAAAAATTAGCGGCTATACCTTCTAAATTTTTATTCTCTGACCTGAATTTATTCTTTGATGCGGGATTGGCCTGGACAAACGATACCAAGGTAAAGTTTAAAAGTGAACCGACCTATACGACAGAATCTGTATTAAATAGTAACGGCGAACCAGCTAAAGATGAAAAAGGAAATCTTGTTACTTATCAAGCAACAACAGAACGTGTACCGGCAATGAGTGTTGGTATATCGGTACGGGTAAACGTTTTTGGCTATTTTGTATTAGAACCTTACTATGCAATTCCTTTCCAGAGGAAAGATGTTAAAACTGGAGTATTCGGTTTAACATTTGCGCCAGGGTGGTAAAATAATGAGAGAATGATTGAATGAGAGAATGACTAAATAGATAAACAAATAATAAATTAATGATTGCTTGAATGATTGGATACCGATGGTCCTTATCATTCAAGCATTTTTTATAGGTATATATTTATTCATCATTATTTCTAATCAATTCTACAAATTATTAAATCTTAAAAATTGATTAGGATAAACTTGTAAATGATAGTTTAACCTGATTGCTTATATTCCGATGTAAAAGAATATTTTCGAAATCGAGGCCTATAGTTAAATCAATCCAATCTGGATTACAAGATCTTACCAAACGTTCTTTCTGCATGCGTGTAAACCGGCTAATTGATTTAAAACGCAACAAAGCCTGTGCTTCTGTTTTAAACTCTTCAAAGTAAACCAAGCGGGTTAATTGCTGTCCATTATCAAAAAACAAGTTTGGCATCTGTTTGTAGAAATCCAGTGTCTTCATTAAATCAGAGCTCATGCCCACATGCATACTTGTGCGATTTCTGTCGGTAACGATATAAACAAACTTTTTCATGATCTTATGTTTAAAAATTAAAACTAAACTATTTAGTATACGCTCTTGCAATTCAAAATAATATTACTAACTTTATGAGCATAAAATTACTAACTATTTTAGTAATTCCAAATTTATTTTAAAATTTATTTTTATGTCAAATATTTCAAATAATTTAAAGTACCTCAGGAAGAAAAAAGGCCATACACAGCAAAATTTCGCTGATATTATGGAAATCAAGAGATCGCTCATCGGGGCTTACGAGGAAGACCGGGCGGAACCTAAATATGATTTGCTAAAAAAAATAGCCGAATACTTTGATCTTACCATCGATGAATTCATCAATGAGAAAATATCTGACAGCTGGAAACCGAAGCCAAAAAGCCAGGGATCTAACCTAAGGGTACTCAGCATTTCTGTTGATCAGAACGACCGAGAAAATATCGAATTGGTTCCGGTTAAAGCCAGTGCTGGTTATTTGAACGGGTTTTCAGATCCTCAATATATTAGCGACCTACCGAAATTTCAACTTCCTTTAGCTGCATTAAGACAAGGTACATTTAGGGCTTTCGAAATTATGGGTGATAGTATGTTACCTGTTCAACCAGGGAGTGTGATTATTGGTGAGTATCTCGATAACTGGAATGAAGTAAAAACTGGCGAAACCTACATCGTGATTAGTAAAAATGAAGGTGTAGTATATAAAAGAGCGGGTAATCGTTTTAGAGAGAACAAAGATTTAAAGCTGGTATCAGATAATAAGGTATACGATGCTTATACAATTGCTGCCGACGACATCCTGGAAATCTGGAGAGCCAAAGCATATATTTCTACCTCATTACCTGAACCTGCACCAGACCCTACAATGGAAACCCTGACACAGATGATGGCACAAATGCAGAAGTCAATCTCTCAATTAAATAAAAATTAACACTTTTTAACAACAGCCGATTAAACCGTTTGCCTTTTTATGTATCTATTGATTAACAAACACATAAAAAAACATAACATGAAAAAGGCAATTTTAACAATAGCAATTGCAGTAATGGGATTAACCGCTGCATTTGCTCAAGACACTACAAAGAGAGCAAGACGGGCAATGCCTAAAATGACTGCTGAGCAAAGAGCAGAAAAGGCAACCACTAGATTAGAGAAACAGCTAAGCTTAACCGCTGATCAAAAAACCAAAATTTACGCCATTGAGTTGGAAAACGCAAAGAAAATGGAGGCTTGGAGATCTGCTGATCAAGGCGATATGAAAGGTAAAATGAAAGAGCGTAAAGCAGCTATTGATGAGCAAAAAGCTAAAATAGATGGTATTCTAACTGCTGAACAAAAAACTAAAATGGATGCTTTCCGTGCCGAAGCCAAAGAAAAGGGAGATAAAATGAGAAAAGGAATGGGTGGCAGAGGCAAAAAAGATAAAGCACCTGTAGTTTCTAATCCTCCTGCACAAGGATAAATAGTACAAATAGTAATTAATTATATTTTTAAAAGCGTTCCGATTATTCGGGACGCTTTTTTTACTTTTGACCGATGAGCAAAATTGAACATTTTCTTAATGATAAACTTCAGGAACGAAAAGATAACCTTTCGATCAGGAATTTATCGACGAACATCCCTCCTTTTGATTTTTGTTCTAATGATTATTTAGGTTTTGCCAGATCTGGTGAATTAAAAAATTTAATCGACAATATACTAGCAACACTGCCCAATTACCTGAACGGGGCTGGTGGTTCGCGACTGTTAAGCGGGAATACCGCATTTACGGAAGAAACCGAACAGTTTATTGCCGATTTTCATCTGGCTGAAAGCGGATTAATCTTTAACTCTGGTTATGATGCCAATGTAGGGCTACTATCAAGCATACCACAGCGTGGCGATACGATTATCACTGACGAATTGATTCATGCGAGTATTATAGATGGCTGTAGATTAAGTCATGCTACACGTTATAAATTTCGTCATAACGATATAAACGATCTTGAAACCAAACTGAAACTTTCAAAGGGAAACATATTTGTAGTAGTAGAAAGCGTTTATTCTATGGATGGAGATATTGCACCATTAATAGAGGTATCTAACCTTTGCGAGCGTTACCAGGCCAACCTGATTGTAGATGAAGCTCATGCTACAGGAGTTTTTGGTGCGAACGGCAGCGGATTGATTAACCAGCTTAACCTAACCAACAAGGTATTTGCACGAATTGTAACCTTTGGAAAAGCCTTGGGTGTACATGGAGCCATTATTTTAGGAAGTAAAAACTTACGCCACTACCTCATTAATTTTGCACGATCGTTCATTTACACCACAGCTGCTCCCATTCATAGTATAGTTGCAGTTAGATCGGCATACCAGCACTTAAATAATATTGATCATCAGCTGATTCATCAAAAAATTGCATTGTTTAGAAATATGTTAAAAGAGCAAAACATTAATGCACTTGATAGCGAAAGTGCTATTCAGGGTATTTTATTTTCATCAAATGAAGCGACTAAACTGGCAGCTACAGCATTGCAAAGCAAAGGTTTCGATGTACGGGCAATATTAGGCCCAACAGTAGCTTTGGGCAAAGAAAGGCTCAGAATCTGTCTTCACAACTTTAATACCGACGAGGAAATTATTTCGTTGGTTAATCATCTTAAAGAATTAAATTAAATGGCTAAATATTTTATCACAGGAATTGGAACGGGTATCGGAAAAACATTAATCAGTGCCATTTTAACCGAAAAACTAAAAGCAGATTATTGGAAACCAATCCAATCGGGAGATTTAGATACCAGCGATAGCATATCCATAGATAGTTTAATAAGCAATACCCAAACGGTTATCCACCCAGAAAGCTATAGGCTAACGCAGCCCCTATCACCGCATTTATCAGCCAAGTTAGATGGAATTGAGATTGAACTTAACAAAATCAACATTCCTTTAACTGATAACAATTTGATTATTGAAGGAGCTGGCGGTTTAATGGTACCTTTAAACGAAAACGAGCTGATTATCGACCTGATTAAAAAATTAGATGTAGAAGTAATATTGGTATCACAAAATTATTTAGGTAGCATTAACCATACGCTTTTATCAATTAATCTGCTTAAACAATACGAAATTCCGATTAAAGGCATCATTTTTAATGGCGATGAAAATACGGAAACCGAAAGATATATTCTTCAGTATACCAAAATAAAAAAGCTAGGTAGTGTACCCAGCTTAAAAAATATAGATAGAGAAAAAGTACTGATTGCAAGCCAGAACCTTTTTATTTAATAAATCCCAAAAGCTAGTAATAGCTTATTTTTCTGGAAAGCAATTGTTGTACTTCTTTTAATGTTTCGTCCTGTTTTCTGCTTGCCCCGATTTTATATCGGGACCGCGTCAACAAGGTTTAGAGATGTAGAGTTTCTGCAACTATTAATGGTTAAATAACATGGCACTAAATCGCAAGAAGTCAAGTTTTTAAACTTGACTTCTTTTTAAATCATATTATTTCTCGGTTAAATAACTGCTTTTTTTAAGAAAATCTGCCCAAACCTGGTATCCAGCAGGAATAAGATGCAGGCCATCTTTGGTAAGCTCTGCCCTTAAATGTTTGTCCTGATCGGTAAAATTTGGATACAGGTCGATAACGGTTACATTTTTAGCAGCAAACTTTCTGATTTCATCGTTCAACCACAAAATATGCTCGTCTTTACCATAATGGTTTTTAAACTTTTCGAAAGCAGCATTCACAGGCAGAAGTGTATTGAAATAAATCTTTGTTTTCTTCGATCCTGTTCTGATTCTGGCGATCATTGTTTTATAATTTCTTAAGATCACGCTGTCTGGAATATTCCTGGAGATATCATTTATACCAATCAAAATAAAAACCTTTGCTGGTTTACCATCAATTACATCTTGCAAACGTTCTAAAACACCAAAAGTTATATCACCAGAGATCCCCCTATTTTTTGCCTTTGGAAGATCCAAAAGTTTAGCCCAATCCGTTCCGGCAGTAATGCTGTTACCTAAAAAAACAATATCCTTTTTTGATTTTGAATCGGCTTTAAACTTAGCCACCAGCTCAACATATTTCCCCGGACGATAGGTACTGTCCCATTTTACCACCTGAGCCGTAGCTGCTGTAAAACTCAGGGCAAAGACAACTGCGGTTATTAATAGCTTATTTAAAAGTGCTTTCATTTTCAATTTTTATAAAGCCGAAAATACTACTTTGCCTGAACTAAAATATCCGGATAATCAGAAATAATTCCATCTACATTTAAGGCTTTTAATTTCTGAATATCAGCTAAGGTATTAGCAGTCCAGGGAATGATTTTTACGCCATCGGCATGTGCTTTTTTAATCAGTTCTTCGTTTACCATTTGCCACAGCGGACTTAAAATAAAGGGTTTAAAACCTAAATCTGCAATATTTTCTTCGTAAGATTTTTTATTTGCGACCAGGAATGATGTTTTTACGTCAGGATATTTTTCGTGAATAAGTTGAATTGTTCTTTTATCAAAAGACTGGATAACCACATAAGGCATGATTTTTTTCTTTTTGATAACATCCATCAGTAATTCGACAAAAACTGCAGGTTCAGGATTGGTTATGCCATCCCCTTTTGCATCGCACTTTGTTTCAATGTTATAAAAAAATTGTTTTGTTTTATTCTTTTTTATGTCTTTTTGAACGGCATCTATCAAATCGCTCATCAAGGGAATATTTGTTTTAACTTTTTGCTGATTTGGAAAACCAGCCAATGGTTTTGTGCCTAAGTCGAATTGTTTTAAATCCTTATATTCCATTTGAAAAATCGGATATCTTTTTGCATCAGTTGATGGAATTTCCTTTCCTTCAGGCGTAAGCATAAAACCCGGACTTAAATAATCATCATGGGTCACCACAACCTGACCATCCTTAGTAATGTGCGTATCCATTTCAAGGGTTGTAATGCCATCAATTTTCATCGCATTTTGCATTGCCAGGATGGTATTTTCCGGCCATAAGCCTCTCCCACCACGATGTGCTTCTGCACTAAATTTTGGAAATTCAGCAACTTGTGCAGTCGCTTGAAGAGTAATGACACTCATACAAATCACAACTAAGGATTTCGAAATTTTCATAATGTTTTCTTATTAAATTAAGCCGTAAAATCAGCCTCAAACTTTTCACCAAACCTATCAGTAGCAACGACTTTTATCTTTTTGATTGAAGGTTCAAAATGTGCCACAAATAAATGGTCTGTTTTGCTTGGCTCGGGAAATGTTCTTCCTGCGGGCAATTTATCACCCTTATATAAACTTACTGATAAGGGATCGTAACCTTTCTGCTGTTCTAACGGACCCATGGCTTTTCCATCTAAAAAGTATTCAACTTTCCATTCCGGATCCCAATTCCAAACATTGGCGATCAGTCGCTTCTGGTTGGTTAAATCATCGACGTAAATATGAACCTGTTCTTTTTTTGTTGAGCCTGTCGGCTGATAAAACCATTTCAACTCCGTGCCGTTAACTTCATAAACACCGTAACCTCTTGGAGTGCCATCTTCACAAATAGGGCCTGTCCACCAGGCACCGCAGACAGTACCATGATTATGTTCGAAAATACCATTGGTTATTACATTGCGATTGTAATGTGTGTGGCCCGACATAATGTGAACATTAGTGAATCCATTCAATACAGCATAAAAGTCCGCATTGTTCTTAACTGCGTTATGTACAGGAATGTGAAGATTAATGATAAGCAATGTGTCCTTAGCTACATACTTCAAATCTTTTGCCAGCCAATCTAATTGAGCCTGGGAAATAAATCCGTCATAATTTCTTTCAGTGCCTAAATAGCGAACATCATCTAGCACAACATAATGTGCTTTTCCGCGGTTAAATGAGTAATATGTTGGACCGTAATGCTCCTGAAAGGTTTTGTCAGAAGTTTCATCACCACCCATTCTGTAATCCATATCGTGATTGCCTAAAGCCTGAAAAAATGGAATTCCCATTTTAGTAACGGCAGCATTATAATCAGTAAATAGCTCATGATTATCCCAAACAATATCGCCAACGGTAATACCGTGAACAGGAATTTTTGGATCCATTGCCTTGATAATTTTTATCGTATCCGGAACTGAAGTTTCCATCATCTGCGCAACATCCTTTTTGTTTTTGACCTGAGGGTCGGCCCATATAATAAAATTATGACGGTTGTCATTTTGTTTCAGCGGTGTTAACTCAAAATTCAGATTGGTTTTTCCTAATGCGCTTTCGTAATATTTAGCAATAGAACTTTCAGTTTTAAATTCGTAACCTGAAGGTGTGCTAATCCAGACAAATTTCGCCAGGGGATTAATTTCGATGGTGTAATAGCCTGATTTATCAGTTTGAACTACGTTAAAGCCATCTGAAACTACAACGTTAGCTATTCCTTTTCCTTTACTTAATATCCTACCAGAAATTTTGTTTTCTAATAGCGATGAAAAAGAAAAAGCTTTGATACTAACAAATAGCGTTGTACCTAAGAGTGCAGATTTTTGAATAAAGGATCTTCTATTCATTATGAATGATTTTTTACTTACTGCGGAAGAATATAAAATGATTTCTTCCGCAGATGACAAAGATTTTTATAGATATTTTTAACTTTTTATAATTTATTATCTTATTTCAGTTGCGTTAGCAGGCTCAATATCTGTAAGTGCTGAGGTTTTAGTTAAAAGAATTGGAGTTTGCGTTCTTGCTTTTACCCATTTATTTAATTTTGTATCATAAGCACCGCCTAAAAGGTAGAAATAGCCTAAATCTGCAGTTAAATAGGTTAACGATTGTGTATTTGTACCTGCTCTGTAAAAAGGTTGAGGAACTAAATTTTGAGGATTAATGACATCGTAAATATCAGTATTACCAATTCTGTAACCTCCACCATAATTAGGGGCACCGCCAGATTGATATAAAAGCCCACCAGTACTAACCCACAATACATCGATAGGTACAGTAGCTCCGGTAACCTCAATACCTCTAAATACTGCCATCCCGAATGCATTACCACTATTTGCCATTAAACCGGTGGTGGCATTACCAGTAACTGTACTAGCTGAGTTAAAACGATCGCTCACCTTATTATAATCTAATGCCCTAATCCATTTTGATGAGGCAATTGATGTAGAATTAGCGCCGTTAATTAATTTATTTATACCACCAACATAAAAAAAATCGCCTTTGCTTACAGTGCCAGAAGTTAGATTTATTTTGTAAGTACGCTGCTGGCCAGTTGCCCAACCTTGTGCTGGTACACCCGTTGGTACAGATGCTCCAGCATTATTAGAAACTATTAAAGAAAAAGGCGTGTTGGCAAAATTAATATCTTTAGTAGCCCTGAGCTGAACGTATTCATTGTTGCCATCACCACCATTTACATCACTTATAAAGCCTGAAATTACACATTCAGGAGCATCAATGTTAGTGCTTAAAGCGCCAATATCATTAGCATTAGTTATACGTAGTTGTGGAAGTATTTTATCATTAACGATTTTATTGATTATTATCCCTTTATAATTACCAGAATATGGTGGCTTTACAGATGCAAATGACGCTTTTGGATCGGTATAGAATCCGAAATCATTTGTACCATCATTTAAAACTTTATCGCCTGCTAAGGTTTCTGTAACAGATAATGTTGGATTGAATGTACATTTATAAATAGTTAGCAAAGTACATTCGTACCTATCTGGATAAGTAGCTATTAGATTGCCATATCCTCTCGAAATATATAAAGTTTTACCTGAAGCAATTTTAGTAACATCAGCAGCAGTTTTGCCCATAATTTGTAACGTACCATCAACACGTTTCAACACTCCACCTTCAATTTTAACATGAACAGAATCGCCAGGAACATATTTTGCGGCATCGACACCAATGTTTATGGCAATACCTCTTAATGAATCTAGCCCACCAACAATTCTAGTATTTTGAATGATGAGCAAACCCGATGGCAAATTATTGGTAGAATGATTAGAAATTACCTGCCCTTTAACCATACTGGCCCCACGCATATTTTCGGTTGTAAGCGTTACTTCGGTATTTTTATAAATTTTGCGTAAATCAACATTTGGGATAAACATACTCGGTGTTGATAATACGTAATCGGTATCTCTTTTACAACTTATTATAACTGCAATACACCCTAGTGCAAACAGCATATTTCTTATTATTTTATTCATAACTTTTTAACTCAATTTTAATAATTATGGTTTCTGCCACCACATTAAGGTATTTATGTCATCAGCACCTTGTGCAGCTATTGCATTATTATAACTAGTTGGATTTGTTGATTGTGTTACCACTGGATAATTTAACCTTGCTGGCATTTTTTGGTTGTTAACCAAACCGGGTCCTTTTGGTAAAATAGGATGCCCGGTACGGCGATATTCAAACCATTGCTGAAAATCCACCAAAAACATTGCGTAGTATTTTTGTATATGAATCATTTCTAACTGACTATTTCCGGATGTGGTATTATCCAATGGAAGTGTTGAATCCCAATCTAAATTGGCTGCCTGTACATAATCAATAAACCTACTATCAGTTGTTGTACTGATGTAATTTGGCAACCAATAATTTATCGCATCAACCATTCCTTTGTAGTAATATTTTTCAGTTGGGCCACTAATCCATCCTCTTGCAGCAGCTTCTGCCAAAATAAAATCAACTTCGGCAGCATTCATAATTATACCTGTAAAACGATCAGTTTGTAAGGTGGGCTTATTTTCAGCATCAGAATTAAAGTGAGATAAAACCGTAAGACCAGATCCCTGAGCATAACCACTTGGAATACCAACAAAACCACCATTTGGTGCAGCATCTATACAAAAACGATTAACATTGTTACCTGTTAAATTACTATTCATACGGGGGTCATCCCATGTTACCAGATTACCCAAAAAGAAATTGCAAATAGGAATTCCTCTGAAATCAGCAGCTCTAATATTTACCATAAATGGTGATGAAAAAACTGCCGTACTGCTGTTTGTTCCGTTCCATAAAATTTTAGCCGTGTGGGTATTATTTTGCATTATCGGATATTCTGATGGGTTGCCATCAACAATTTGTTTTATTTTGGCAATTATAGTTGGCGCAACTTCGGCTTTGCCCGATGCCCTTAATAATAATCGTAAATATAACGAGTTGCAAAACCTTCTCCATTTTGAAACATCGCCTTGAAAAACAGGATCGCCAGTGGTATTAATTGGCGTGCCCTCTTTTAAAAGTTGGTTAGCTTGTTCTAATTTGGCAAACATATCAGCATAAATATCTTTTTGTCTGTCAAATTTAGGTTGTACGTTTCCCTCTTTACCTAAATTGGCTTCGCTATAAGGTACATCTCCATAAGTATCAGTTAATAATTGAGATACCCAAGTTTGAGCAACAAGTGATATGCCTTGATATGATTTGTTTAGCGATTCTGGCTTGCTGGCAATGGTATAAATATCTTTTAAATCAGTTAAAAATAAGTACCAATTGTTCCAGGTATAATCTGCCTGTGTTCTTCGTACATCGTACCTAAAAACACGACCTTCCGAATCGTTAATTTCAACCGTAACTTGCATTAGTTGGTTATTAAAATTCCAATTTCTGTTCATATTTGCGTTAAGAACACCAACTAAAGCAGGTGCTAATAATTGGTTTGCTGTTGTTGTGCTCTTGCCAATAGGATCGGTATTAACTCCGGTAAAGTCTTTTGTACAAGAATTAAAGGTTAAACCAATAATGGCTAAAAAAGTATATGCTAATGTTTGTTTATAATTTTTCATGTTGATAAAATTAAAGTCCAACTACTAAACGGGCTCCAAAAGTTCTGGTTGAAGGCAATTGGCCTGTTTCAAAACCTTGAACTATATCTCCTCCCGCTAATGTTCCAAACTCGGGATCGAAAGCTGGCCAAGGCGACCAAATAAATAAGTTACGCCCATAAACACCTAGACTCAATTTAGTAAAACCTATACTTTTAAGCACTTTTTGCCCAAAATTGTATGTTAAATTTGCTTCTCTAAATTTTAAGTAATCCGTTCTAAATACACTTCCTTCTGCTTGCCCACTACCATAAATTGATTCGTAATAGGCATTCATATCGGTGGCTACCACATCATTTTTACGGTATGTTCCATCAGGATTTAGAAGTACCCCGTCGCCAACTACGCCATTATATCTTCCTGGCAAGGTAATACTATGTTTACCTAACGATGCCATTCTAGAAAATGTTAAAGAATGCCCAACTGCGCCTAATTGTGCATCAAACAATGCACTAACACTAACATTTTTATAAGTAATACTAGTGCCAAAACCAAACCTAAATTGAGGTATTGTGTTACCTAAATACAGCAAATTAGGATTTTCCAGCGCTACTCCTGTGGTCGGATTAAAAACTATTTGCCCATCTGGTGAACGTAAATAACCTCTACCATACATATCGCCCATGCTACCGCCAACATTGGCAACCACTTGTCCGCCACCTAGCGCACCAGTACGTAACACCACTGAACTATCTGCCAGTTCCCTAATTTTATTTCTATTGGCCGAGAAGTTTGCATTTACCTCCCATTTAAAAGTGCGAGATTTTAGTGGTGTAGCATTTATAGCAAGCTCAATGCCTTTATTATCTACCCTACCCACATTTATTACTTGAACATTATAACCGGAAGCCTTATCAACAATGCGACTCAAAATCTGATTTTTGGTGTTTCCGCTATACGCTGCAAAATCAAAGTTTAATCGGTTGTTAAATAATTTTAAATCTAAACCAAGCTCAATTGTGGTCGTTTTTAGTGGCTTTAAATCGGGATTTGGCAAAACACGTGGATTATTCATCGCACTATCAGGGTAAATACCATCTGCTGCGTACAAATAATTATAAGCAGTTCTGTAAGGCGTGGTGCCACCACTACCAACACTGGCAATAGAGGCTCTTAATTTAGCAAAGCTGATTACCTTTGGTAGTTTCCAAAAATCGGAAGCAACAAAAGCCAAACTTGCAGAAGGATAGAAAAAACCAACATTATCAGTTCTAGTAATTGTTGCTAATGTACTGTTCCAATCCTGACGGGCTGTTATATCTAAATAAAGGTAGTTTTTAAAGCTTAAAGAAGCTAAAGCATAAAAGCTATTGAGCCTGTATTGTGCCGTATCGGGGGCATAAACTAAAGGATTTTCGTTATTGCTTAACTCATAAAAATTTGGAATAACTAATCCATCAGCTCTTTTTTCTAGCTTGTTGTATTGATTACGCATTTGGCTACCACCTAAATTAGCAGTAAGCTGAATATCTTTAGTTAATTGTTTATTATACTTTAATAAAAAATCGGCACTTATTTCGTAAGATCGTATATCCGCAACGCGATAAGAACCATGTGCGAATTTATTACCTGCAGCATCCCAGGGGCGAAGAGTTTCGCGAACATCATTATTCAAATCTCCCGATGCTCTAAGCATTAAACTCAATGCATCCGTAAATCTATAAGTCGCTTGGATGTTTCCTAACCAACCATTCCGTCTTTGTCCGTTCAAATATTGCTCTGATATAGCATATGGGCCTTCAGGGAAAGTGGTAGTTAAATTTGTAAACTGTCTGTAAACTAAGTTTGTTGCCCAATAATCTTTATACCAATCAATATTCATATTTGGTTGTGCAAACATAAACCAATACATTAACGACTGATTACCATAACCCGTGGCTGGTAAATTATCGCTTTTTCTATTGCTATATTGCACCTTGGCGTTAATGTTTAGTTTTTTAGTTACGTTACTTGTAATATTTAATGCAGCAGTAGTTCGCTCCAAACCTGTATTTGGCACAATCCATTCGTTATTGCCATGGCTTGCAGAGAAGCGTAAACCCACTTTTTTATAAGTACCATCTATACCAAATGAATTGGATGATTCGAAACCGGTTTTAAAAAATGCATCAATTGGATCAGGAGTTGCCACCCATGGTGTTCTGGTTAATCCTTGCGCTCTGGTTGCAGGGTCATATTGAAAAAACATCGCTCCGGGAGAAAACTCAGGGCCATAAGTAGAACTTGTAGAATTGGTGTTTGCTCCATCGGCACTCGCTCCATATGAGTAATATGAATTGCCAGATACCCCAGCGCCGTATTGTGTTTGCCTATCAGGACTTTTGTTAATTTCTTCCCATGCACTGTTTGAAGTAAAGGAGATATTAACTTTCTTTTTATTTAAGCTGGCAGATTTTGTTGTGATGATGATGGCCCCATTTGCTCCACGCTGTCCATACAATGCTGATGCAGCAGGCCCCTTCAATACGGTTACATTTTCTATATCATCAGGATTTAAATCATTTAATCCACTACCAAAATCGGCAGGCATAATATCTCCTGATGTACCGTAAACACCGCCTCCTGTACCGCCTGTACGCCTTGCCGAACTACTCGCCACAACGCCATCAATTACAATTAAGGCTTCGTTATCTCCTGTCAAATTATTTTCACCACGAAGAATAATTTTATTTGAACCGGCTGGGCCACTATTTCTAACCAAATTTAAACCTGCAACTTTGCCCGATAAAGCATCTGTCCAGTTACTAGAAACCGCATTGGTAAAGGCCGTACTATCTAATTTAGAAACTGCATAACCTAACGATTTTTCCTCACGCTTTATGCCTAATGCCGTAACAACCACATCATTTAACTGACTGGTAGATGAAGCCAGCCTTATCGTAGCATTGTTTTCGCTATTATTAAACGTTTTCCGCAAAGTTGAATAGCCCACCATATTATAAAGAACAGTAGTTCCCTTAGCAATACTGATAGTATAATTCCCCTTCTCATTGGTCACTCCTAAAAACTTTTTATTGTTATCCGTTATTGTTGTTCCAATTAATATTTGCCCATCCTGATCATCCAATACGGTACCTTTGATTACAATATTTTGTGCCGGAGTTTGCGCAAAACCTTCATTAATACAAATTAGCTGTATTATTATGGCATACACCAAAAGGCTAAAGCGTTTTAGTTTACTCATAAAAAAAGTACTGCTCTGCTTTAGGTGATTATCGGGACTGCTTTGCTTTACATGCAGAACGCACTGATGCCACGAAATCTGTTGAGTAAAATTTTTGATCATAATTATTATAGTATATCCGGTTAGTAATAGGGTTCATATGTTCGATTTATTTTGTCCGGATTTGCGGGCAAAGTAAGCCTGTTTATGTTAAAAATATATTAAGTGAACATTAACGTATTGAAAGCAACCCAAATATGTTGCGATTTATTTATTTTAACTTACTATATATTTCGTTAATAAAATTAACAAAACAAATCGAAACTAAAAACAATAAAATAAATTGCCAGGAAATATTTTTTAATTGAATGTTTAAACAGACATAAATATTGACAATTGCAAAGGGAATGCAATAAACGAATTTTGCAAAAAAGTAATAAAAAAATGGACTGATTGTTATTAAGAAAAGAAAATGAGGTAAACAATTAATTAAATCGTCGACACAAATCCACTGCGTAATAATTTCATTACAAGTTATGGGGCACTAAAGTGAATAGGAAAACAAAACGAAACACCAGCTTGTAACATTTATATATCATCCAAAATCGAAAGGTAAAGAAACACCATTAACCTGCCTTGACATGCTCAAATACATGCTTCATGTAAAGTTTACGTAAAGAGAATGTCCGTTCCAGTGCAATTAAGATAATCACAGGAAATATTAAAAATTCTACCAGATTAAAAGTGTAGAAAAAGACAGCGAAAATCAAAATCAGCCTGAAGCATTCCAAATAATAAATCCACCTTCTTTGCTCCAAAAGCGCTCCGATATTGATTAAGGTAACTAAGATAAAAATAAGTATTGAACCCTTATTAAATGGTGTCAAATAACTATAAAACAGTGTAGCGCAGGTAAGCATTGCAACCACTACTATTAACTGTATATTTAAATAGGTTTTAAACTTAGGCTTAGCAACATGCTGTTTTTTATTTTGAAAGTAACGTTCTTCTAAAACAGGCCGGATGTTCTGATCCATCAACGCAGGACTTCCGAAAATGGCATTCCACTTGGCCTTAAATCCATTTGCACGTTTGTATGCCTCTCCTATTTCTAAATAGTAATGAAAATGCTGCCAAAGGAAACTATAACTTTTAATAGGATGTGTTAAGCCATATTGAGGCGGCTCTTCTTCTGCCTGAAAAGTACCGAATAATTTATCCCAGAACACAAAAACGTCACCATAATTTTTATCGAGGTATTTTTCGTCAGAAGCATGATGAACACCATGTAAAGAAGGCGTAATCAATATATTTTCAAGCCAGCCCAGTTTACCGATTAATTGCGTGTGTGTAAAAAATGAATAGGCTCCGTGAGCTAAAAGTATGGTGATAATCATGTTAGGATGAAAACCAACTAATGGTAATATACACCAAAACACATTGCGAAAAATGGCTTGAATGGTCGTAATTCTGGCCGCTGCCGATAAATTAAATTCTTCGCTCTGGTGATGCACAATATGTGCAGCCCACAAAAAATTAATTTCGTGGCCAAGCCTGTGATACCAGTACCAAACAAGATCTGTTGAGAAAAGTAATAGTATCCATACATACCATTTAGTAGATATATCAAAGATCGCGTAATGGACATAAACCCAATTATAAACCTGATAAAAACTTGCTGCAATAAATAAATTCAACAATCTTTCGGCAATACCTACGCTAAAATTTGCAACCGTGCTCTCGTATTTAAAAATTTTCGACTTCTTTTGGTGCTGAGCGATCTTAAATTCAATAAATACAAAAATAAAAAATGCTGGAATAGCAAATGCAAGGTAGTTTACCGTCATAACAATTTAGATCTTTTTTAAGTTTAACGGAACAAACTTAAATATATTCTATTAAATACATAGATTTTATAGAATATATTATTACACCTAAATTACTTCGATCTTGATTTAATGTTTGCCGTTTTAATTTATTTGTAGAACTTCGAAATTATAAATACACAACTATGGCTACAAAGAAAAATGCTGAAAACAACAATATATTATCTATAGATATTGGCGGCACAAGTATAAAAACGGTTCTTTTGGATGAAAGTGGAAATATGCTTACCGAATATTTAAAAAGTAAAACCCCGCCCGAGGCTACTCCGAAAGACATTGTTTCTGGCATTGTTGAATTGATTAAGCCCTTCCCCAATAGCTATGATCGGGTGTCGATCGGCTTTCCTGGTTATGTCAAAAACGGTATTGTTAAAACTGCACCCAACCTGGCTAAAAATAAATGGGCAGATGTTGATCTCGCTCAGCGTGTAGCCAACGAGTTAGGTAAATCAGTCCGTTTGGTAAATGATGCCGACCAACAGGGCTTAGGTGTGGTTGAAGGCAAAGGCTTTGAAATTGTTTTTACGGTAGGTACTGGTTTTGGAACGGCTTTATTATTTGATGGAGAATTACTGCCCCATTTAGAACTCGCACATTTCCCGATCAACAAAGAAGAAGACTATGATGATTATATCGGTAATAAGGCTTTCGAAAAAATTGGAACTGAACGTTGGAATAAAAGACTAAAAAAAGTAATCGAAATCTATAAAACGGTTTTCAATTATGATACCTTATATATTGGTGGTGGCAATTCTAAGCAAATAGATTTTAAATTAGAAAGCAATATTAAAATTGTAACCAACAGAGATGGAATTAAAGGTGGGGCAAAACTCTGGAAACTGGCCGACAAGTACAATATCTTTACTGTTGAACCTAAAAAATAATTAGTCTTTATTACAATCTTTTAACAACAATAGCTGCAATATTAATTTGTAAACCCTAATTTTGGGTATATCCTAAAAAATAAAAAATGGCAAATAACGATTCGAAAAAATATAAATTGGGAATGATCGGTTTAGGCACTATGGGCCGGAACTTATTATTAAATATGGCTGATAAAGGTTTCTCTGTAACAGGTTACGATAAAGACAGAAAAATGATCTCGAAACTTGAAGAAGAAGGCAAGAAACACAACTTAGAAGGATTTGACGATATTGAAAGCTTTATTTCTAGCTTAGAAACACCACGTACATTAATCTTATTAGTACCAGCCGGACCAATTGTAGATAGCGTTATTGCAGAACTAAAACCACTTTTAAGCAAAGGAGATATTATTATCGATAGTGGGAATTCACATTTTACCGATACTAACCGCCGTGTGGATGAGTTAGAGAAAGATGGCTTACATTTCTTCGGAATGGGCATTTCTGGTGGCGAAGAAGGTGCACGTTTTGGCCCGAGTATGATGCCAGGTGGCGATAAACAAGCTTATAATGTAGTAAAAGATGTTTTTGATGCCGTAGCTGCAAAAGTTGGAACCGATCCTTGTGTAACCTACATTGGCCCTGGTGCTTCTGGCCACTTTGTTAAAATGGTGCACAATGGAATCGAATATGCCATTATGGAGCTTATTGCTGAGGTGTATGGAATCCTTAAAAATGGTTTAGGCTATTCTAACAGCGATATATATCAAGTATTCAAAAAATGGAATGAAGGCAGACTACAATCATTTTTACTGGAAATTACTGCCGAAATATTCTTATTTAAGGATACCGAAACACAAAACGATCTTTTAGATCAGATTAAAGATGAAGCGCGCTCAAAAGGCACTGGTAAATGGACATCAGAGGTTTCAATGGAACTTCAGTTACCCGTACCAACCATTAATGAAGCCGTTTCCAACCGCGATTTATCGAAATTCAAAAAACTAAGGGTTTCTTTAGAAGAAGCATTCGGAAAAAAAGACACTAAAATAGCTGTTACTGTTGACGAGCTGGAGGATGCATTTTACTTCTCTATGATCAGTGCTTATGCACAGGGTATGCATTTACTGGTTCAGGCCTCAAAAGAATACCAATACGACTTACAGTTACAGGAAATTGCCAAAATTTGGCGTGGAGGTTGCATCATCAGGGCTAAATTCTTGGAGGATATTTATCAGGCTTATGATAAAAACAATGCGCTCGAACATTTATTCGGTGATGCGGGTATCCAGAACATCATTAAAGGTACTTTATCGGGCACACGCAAAACAATCAGTGCCTGTATCAATTCAGGTTTGGGTATTCCTGCATTTGCCTCTACCCTAACTTATTTCGATACCATTACAACAGCCCGCATGCCTTCAAACTTAATCCAGGCACAAAGAGATTTCTTTGGTGCTCACACTTTCGAACGCATTGATAAAGATGGTGTTTTCCATGCCGACTGGAATAAATTATCATAAACTATTTAGATTTACGAACAATAACATAAAATGAAAACCAAAACCGCATTAAACCCTACCATTTTTGTAATATTTGGTGGAACAGGTGATTTAAATAAAAGAAAATTAGCACCTGCCCTATATAATTTATTTATAGAGGGTTACATGCCTGAGAAGTTTGCTATTATTGGTACAGGAAGGACCGAATTTACCGATGATAGTTACAAAACTGCTTTAGAAGAGGCTGTGAACGAATTTTCGCGAAGCGGAAAAGTTAAAAAAGATAAATGGGACGATTTCGGAAATACGATCCACTACTGTCCAACCGATTTTGCCCAGCCAAAAACTTTCGAAAACCTTAAGGCAGCTGTAGATAAATATCAAAAAGAATACGGCGCAGGTACACAGGTAATTTTCTACCTGGCCGTTGCACCTAACTTCTTCCCAATTATTGCTGAATGTTTACAAAAATATAAACTTACACAGGATGAAGATAATAGCCGTATTGTTATTGAGAAACCTTTCGGTCATGATTTAGAATCAGCAAAAGAGCTGAATGCATTATTGAGTACCATTTTTACCGAAAAGCAGATCTATCGTATCGATCATTACCTGGGTAAAGAAACCGTACAAAACATGATGGCTTTCCGTTTTGCCAATGCATTGTTTGAGCCATTATGGAACAGGTCTTATATCGATCACGTTCAGATTTCGGTAACCGAACAATTAGGTGTGGGCGATCGTGGAGGTTATTATGAAGGCTCTGGTGCTTTGAGAGATATGATCCAGAATCACCTGTTGCAATTGCTTTGTTTGGTTGGAATGGAAGCACCAATTAATTTCGATGCCGATGAAATCAGGAATCGTAAAGTTGAGGTTTTAAGAGCTATGCGTCCATTTTCTGCCGAAGATATCCGTTTTCATACTGTTCGTGGCCAGTATAGCAAAGGTTGGGTTGAAGGCAAGGAAGTTCCAGGATATCGCCAGGAAAAAGGTGTTGATGCACACTCTAATACCGAAACTTTTGCGGCAGTTAAATTCCATATCGATAACTGGAGATGGCAAGGTATTCCTTTCTATTTAAGAACAGGGAAACGCCTAAACCAAACTTCATCTTTAATTACCATTCAGTTTAGAGATGTTCCACATCAGATTTTCTCATCAGCTGTAACCGAAAACTGGCAACAAAACAGGTTAGTAATCAGCATACAGCCAGAAATGAGTATCCGCATGCAGGTACAGGCCAAAAGGCCTGGATTAGACATGGTATTAAACCCTGTTGATATGATATTCGACTATAAGGGAACTTATGAGGGTGATACCCCAGAAGCTTACGAAACCTTACTATTAGATGCCATGATGGGTGATCAGACCTTGTTTATGCGTGGCGATCAGGTAGAGGCGGCATGGGAACTGGTAATGCCAATTTTAAATACATGGGAAAGCAAAAAATCAATCAATTTCCCTAATTACCCTGCAGATAGCTGGGGACCAGAAGAAGCTGAAGCACTTATTGCAAGAGATGGTTTCCACTGGTTTAACCTGCCGTTGAAAAATAGGGAATAAACAAGTTGATGGTTCATGGCCAAATAGTCTCGTAGCTATGAGCCGTTGTCATTCTGAGCCTGTCGAAGAACTTAACTAAAGGTGTTTCGACAAGCTCAACATGACATCACTTAATAACAAAATCCGTTATTGCTTCGTGCCTCGCAATGACGATTAATCTATAAAAATGAATCTACTCATATACAAAACATTAGAAGAACTAAACCAGGATCTGGCAGATTATGTAATTAAAATTGCAGAAATGTCAATTGAAGAAAACGACCGTTTCAATTTTGTACTTACGGGCGGCAGTTCTCCTAAAGCACTTTACCATTTTCTTGCCACCGAAGGGCAGCACCGAATTGATTGGGAAAAAGTATATTTCTTCTTTGGCGATGAGCGTAATGTTCCTGCCAACGACGATAACTATAATGGATTAATGGCTAAAAAAACCATTTTAGATCCACTAGGTATTAAAGAAGATCATATTTTTTATGTAGATACTACATTAGCACCAGAAAAAGCGGCTATCGAATATAAAAAAGCAATCGACAAGCATTTCAAGGGTGAAGACATTGTTTTCGATCTAATCCTTTTGGGTATGGGTGATGATGCACACACTGCTTCAATTTTTCCGCATACTACCTTGGTTAAAGACGAAGAAGTAAACGTAGCAGCTGTATATGTTGAAAAACTAGATACTTACCGCATTAGCTTTACCGCGCCATTAATTAACAAAGCAGATAACGTAGCATTCTTGGTGTTTGGAGAGAATAAAGCCGAAGCGCTGAAACATGTTATCGGCGATGAGCAAAAAGATGTAGCGACCTACCCTTCACAGTTAATTGATCCTATTGATGGAAAATTAACCTGGTTTACAGACGAGGCTGCAACAAAATTATTAGAAGATTAAAAATAGGATGATGTCTGAAGAAAAACATTTATCAGACTTTTTAAACGGAAAAACGGAATACACCTTAGGGTTATTCCGTTTTTTTATTGACCAATTGGCCGAATTTGGAGAGATAAATCTCAGACCTACAAAGTCCATGATTGCGATCGAATCAAAAACCAGCTTCGACTATATTACGCAATTGGGGAAAAACTTTATTCATGTGATTATTCCTTTCGATCGGCCATATAACGACAATCTTTGCTTCACAAAGATTGCCCGTGTGCCAGGAAGTAATCAGTTCAACCATCATTTGAGAATTTTCTTTAAAGAAGATGTTAATGATGAAGTGAAAAGTTTTTTTTTGAAAATGGCGATGAAACAAAATACGTCACCCTGAATTCATTTCAGGGTCTGTGTTGTGATGATTTTCCTGACTAAAAAGATCCTGAAACAAGTTCAGGATGACGAGTCGGAGAGAATTTTCCTCAGATGTTATCATTCGAAACCAAATTCGTCATTTCGACTGCAGCGCATCGAACGGAGAAATCTGTATGGATAGATTTCTCCTCCAAAGGAGCTCCTTCGGAGCACTTCGGTCGAAATGACGATCACGGAAGCAGAGCGACTTAATCCAACTTCTCTTCAATTAACAGCTTAATAATCCCATCAGCCATTCCCACTTTAGGTACATAAATCTGCTTTATACCTGTCCACTTCATTAAGGTTAAATAAATCTCGCAAGCTGGGATAATTACGTCTGCACGGTCGGGGTTTAAACCCAGCGTATTAATCCTTTCCTTCAATGAATAACTGATTAATTTATTATACATCGAATTTAATTTCTGCAACGATAAAGGCGCATTTTCCTTCTCATCCGACATGCGGAACAATTTATTGATATTGCCGCCTGTGCCTATGCCAGCCAAATGTTTATACGCTTTTGTTTGCTCTTTCACCCAATCTTTCATCTCTTCCCAAGTTTCTTCCTTATCCTGGTTATCGAGCATTCTAATGGTACCAATATTAAAGGATCTTGAAACTTCCGGAGCACCTTTTACAAAAACAGACAATTCGGTACTGCCTCCACCCACATCAATATACAGGTAGTTTTTATTTTCGTCTAAATCCTCTTCAATATGGTTAGCGTAAATAATATTGGCTTCCCGCTGCCCCTCAATAATCTCTAAAGTAACGTCTGTTTCCTTTTTAATCAGCTTAACAATATCTTCTCCATTACGGGCCTCGCGCATAGCAGAGGTTGCACAGGCCAAATATTCAGAAACATGATAAACATCCATCAGATTTTTAAAAGCAGTCATGGTTTTTACCAGATCTGCAGATTTTTTCTCTGAAATATATTGATCTAAGAATGCATCATCTCCCAGTCGGAGTGGCACACGTATAAGGGTGTTCTTTTTGTATTTATATTTTCCGTCTTGTTTGCTAATATCAGCAATGAGTAATCTCACCGCATTCGAACCGATATCTATAGCTGCGTATCTTAACATTATGATTGATGCTTGGTTTTTAAATAGTTATAAATATCTACTTGTGCCCTTATTTTTTTACTTAATCTGTTTTTGTGATATTTATTATTGTTTAAGGCATTAATCTGCCTCGATTTGGTGTTATCCTGTAACTGCAAATCAATAATATCTTGTATCTCTTGTTTAACATCATGATCCAGGACTGGAAAACCTACCTCTACACGGTGTTCGAAATTCCTGCTCATTAAATCTGCAGACGATAAATACATATCGTTTTTACCGTTATTACCAAAAATATAAACCCTGGCATGCTCCAAAAATTTATCGATAATACTAATAGCAGTAATATTTTCACTAAAGCCCTTTACTCCAGGTACCAGACAGCAGATACCGCGGATAATCAGCTGAATTTTAACGCCGGCATTACTCGCATCGTAAAGTTTGGCAATAATCCCCTCATCTGCTAAACTATTTACTTTTAACATGATGTAAGCGAGTTTGCCTTGTTTAGCATTCCGGATTTCGCGGTTAATAAAATTGACCAATTTCGAGCGGCTCTCCAGTGGCGAAACAATGAGGTGCTTGAAGCCCTTGGTTACGGTACGTTTGCTCAACGCATCAAAAAGTTTTACCAGATCGTTGGTGATCTCTTTCTTTGCGGTGAAAATACTATGGTCGCAGTATAAACCTGCCGTTTTTTCATTAAAGTTTCCTGTTGCTAAGTTTGCATAATATACAGGTTTATCTTTTTCGATCCGCTTTACCAGACAAATCTTAGAATGTACTTTGTAGTCGGTTAAACCGTAATTTACCTTAACACCCTCTTCCATTAAGCGGCTTGTCCAGTAAATATTAGCCTGTTCATCAAAACGGGCCTTAAGTTCTAATAAAACCGAAACAGCCTTACCATTTTTAGCGGCATTGATTAATGCATTGATTACTTTCGAGTTTTCGGCTAACCTGTATAACGTAATCTGTATTTCAGTTACTTTCGGATCAATTGCGGCCTCACGCAAGAACAAAATAATATAATCGTATGATTGGTAGGGTAAATTCACTAAATAATCGCGCTGGGCAACTTTATTGAACATACTTTGGGTTCTGTGCAAATCATGAACCTTCAATGGCACATTGGGCGCATATTCCAATTCCTTTTTACCCACATTTGGGAAGGCAATAAAATCGCCAAACTTATGGTAACGGTTACCTGGTATTAAACTTTCAGCCTCAAGCTTAAGTTTATTCACCAGTACGGTAAGCATGTTTAAAGGCATGGCCGAATCGTAAAGCAAACGCATTGGTTTCCCCTTTTTGCGTTTTTCTAAACTGCTTTTTAAATCCTCGATAAATTTATCATTAATATTTTTATCAATATCTAATTCGGCATCTCGTGTTAACTGGATCGAATAAGCCTCTAAATTGTCGTAAGTAAAAACATAAAATATATCGTCTAAACAATACCTAATAATGTCTTCGGCAAGAATAATAAATTTTAGATCGTTTGTTTCGGGCAAGGCCAAAAACCGCGGCAAATTCGGCGGAATTTCAATGAGTGCATATTTCTCTTTAACTTTTGTATCCTTTTTCGAAAGTTTAACAAAAAAATAAAGATACCGGTCTTTCAATTCTGGAAAAGGTTTATCCATATCCAGCATAATGGGAACCAGATTAGATAAAATCTTATCCCTGAAATGATTTTTAACAAACTCTCCCCGGCTTACATTCAGCTGGGTATCGTTTAAAATAAAAATCCTGTTTTGAGCAAGCTCGTTTATTAAAGTAGCCTGAAAAAGCTGGTCGAATCTTCTTTCCTGTTTTACAACAATGTTTTTAATCTCATTCAGAATTTTCTTTGGATTAAATCCCAAAAGTGCTTTTGCCTTATCGTTCAGATTGGTTAGCCGAGTCATGGTGGCTACCCGCACACGGTAAAACTCCTCTAAATTTGAAGAAAATATGGATAGAAATTTAATCCGTTCAATCAGCGGAACTGTTTCATCGGCCGCTTCTTGCAGTACACGTTCGTTAAAGTAAAGCCAACTGATTTCGCGGTTAAAAAATGGAATCTTCTTATTGCTCATTTAAAAAAATAAAAAATCCCTGCCAAAACAGGGATGCTCAAAACTGCAAATTTATTTGTTAAATCGATGTTAATTCATTTACATATTAACGTTAACAAATTTATTTTTTAGTAGGTGTTTTCGTTTCTTTATTAACCGATGGCGCAGCTTTAGTAACTGTTTTTTTAACAACTGTTGCTGCTTTTGCAGGCGTAGGAGCTGGAGTTACTACTTTTTTAACCGCTGTAGCAGCTTTTGCTGGTGCTTTACCAGCTGTACTAGCCGCTTCTTTAACAGCTGTTGTGGTTTCCTTTACTGCTTCTTTCGCTTTGGTAACTGGTTTTGCTAATACTTTTTCTGCTTTTTCTTCTGTTTCTATTGCCGCAACTTTAATACTTTGTACTATTGGTTTAGCCTTTGCTACCGCTTTTTTAACCACTTTTTCAGCAGATTTCTCAGACTTGCTCAAAGTTTTAACAACTGGTTTTTTCGCTGCTTTTGCTTTCTCTTTTGATGCATGCAATAAATCATCAATTTTTTGACCCACATCTGCTTTTACGATGGTAAATTTCTTTGTTAATTTTTTAGCCACCCGCTTACTGGCCTTGCCCACTTCCGTACTAATTTCCGATACATCATGACCTAAACTTTTAATCACATCTAAGAACTTATCGGTAATTGATTGCTCTAATTGTTTTTTAACTTCTTTCTTAGTGATCTTTTTTTGAGACTTTGGTTTAGTGGTTTTCATATTATTTTTCGTTTTTTTGTGAGGATGGATTAATTTCTATTAAATCTACTTATTTTTTTTACTTAAAAGCTAAAACCATGCCTTCTTTTGATATTGTAAGTAAAGTTGATGCGCAAACATTAGACAACGCCATTAACAATGCTAAAAAAGAAATTCTTAACCGATTCGACTTTAACGGATCGAAAAGCACGATCGATCTGGATAAAAAAACAAATGTAGTAACTATTGTTACTGAAGACGATATGCGTTTAAAAGCGATTGAAGGTTCTATTATCTCCCGGATGATGAAACAGAATCTAGATCCGAAAAGCTTAAATTTTGGTGATGAGCATCAGGCTTCTGGTAATATGATCAGAAAAGAAATCAGCATTAAAGAAGGTTTGGATAAAGAAGCGGCCAAAAAAGTGGTGGCAAAAATCAAAGCTAGCGGTTTAAAAGTTCAGCCTTCCATTATGGATGATCAGGTTCGGGTAACGGCAAAGAAAATCGACGATCTGCAGGAAGTAATCAATCTATGCAGAAATGAAGATTTTGGCCAACCGCTTCAGTATATCAACATGCGTAATTAGGTTAACTGTTTAAATTGGTTAAAATTACTTCTATCAGTAACCGATTTAATTAAACTAATTAACCGATTAACCAATCTCAACTATGGAAATCAGTGAAAACGGATTTATATTTTCTGATAAAAAAGCACTTTTAGCTCTCGATGACATACATCATTATTTAAGTGTAGAGTCGTATTGGGCAAAAGGTATTCCGCTAGATACCGTAAAACGTTCTATAGAAAATTCGCTGTGCTTTGGTATTTATAAAGATCAGGAGCAGGTGGGTTTTGCACGCTGGGTAACGGATAAAGCCACATTTGCATGGCTTTGCGATGTTTATATCAAAGAAAGCTACCGCGGCTTAGGTTTATCTAAAAAACTGATGTCGTTTATGATTTTCCACCCAGATCTGCAAGGACTGCGACGTTATCAGCTGGCTACTTTAGATGCCCATGGCCTGTATGCGCAATTTGGCTTTTCTACTATCCAAAACCCTGAAAGGCAAATGGGAATTGTGGTTCCAAACATCTACACAGAGGATCCAGGATAGATTAAAAAAACCTTTTTCCAGCGCTCTTGTTTTTAAATATATAAAACATAGAGAAAACATGAAAAAGATATTTTTATTCTCCATTGGGATTGCCTTAGCGCTTTCTTTTCAAGCTTGTCAAACGGCCGATAAAAAATCGGCCACGACTAAAGACAGTGTTTCGGGTGATACCAACATGGTAAACGGCAACAAAGTTACAGGTGCCGAAAGCACCGAATCAGGTGTTGATGAGGCTGGCGCTACTTTTTTAAGAAAAGCAGCTGTTGGTGGTATTATGGAAGTTGAAGCAGCCAAGATTGCCCGAACTAATGCAAAAAGTGTTGCGGTAAAAGAATTCGCTGCCAAAATGTTAACCGATCACACTAAAGCCAATACAGAATTAAAGGCTTTGGCTATAAACAAAAAGGTAATTACGCCCGATGCCTTACCTGCCGACGATCAGATTCATTTGGATGAAATGAAGAAAATGAGTGGTGCAGCTTTTGATAAACATTATATGCAGATGATGGTTAATGATCATGAAAAAACAATAGCCTTGTTTAAACTCGGTAAGGAAAACCGCGATCAGGAAATTAAAACTTGGGCAACTAATACTTTGAAGGTAATCGAATTGCACAATGAAATGGCCAAAAAGATTGTTTTGAATATGCAATAACAGGTGAATTTTAGCTTTACAAAAAAATCATAGCCATTGGTTCATGATTTTTTTTCGTAACCAAAATGTGTGAAAAACATCATTTTTAATACAATTTCTTTTCATAGAGAAATTAAAATTAACTTTCGCCGTTTAATACAAAAATACATAAATGAATAAGAGTAGAATTTTCAGCGCGCTTTTAAGTGTTGCGCTCATAAGTGCAGTACCAACGTTAGCCAATGCACAAAAGGCAAATTGGCAAAATCTTGATCTTAAAACAGACAGTACATTTGGAATCAGTACCGAAAAAGCATATAAAGAACTTTTAAAAGGAAAAAAATCTGTTAAGGTTATCGTTGCCGTTAATGATGGCGGTGTAGAAGCATCTCACGAAGACTTAAAGCGGATAATGTGGGTAAACACCAAAGAAATAGCTGGTAATGGTAAAGACGATGATAAAAATGGTTACATCGATGATATTAATGGCTGGAACTTTATTGGTGGGCCAAAAGAATCTATAAATTTTGAAACTTTAGAGTTAACGCGTTTAGTCCGTCGCGACCAGGATCGTTTTGCCACTACCACTGATGCAAATGTTGTAGAAAAAGATAAAAAAGACTTTGCTGTATTTAAAGCAGAAAGGGCCGATTTAGAAAAGCAAATGGCAGAAGCTAAAGAAAATCTTGCAGGTTTAATGGGCTTCAAAGCGGCACTAGATGCAGTAGTGAAAAAAATTGGCAAGGAAAACCCAAGTATTGAAGACTTTAAAAATTTTAAACCAGTTACCGATGTGGATGCCCGAATACAAGGGGTTTTAATTGAGGAATTAGGAAAAAATAACTTTAAAGATTTTTATGAAGATCAGATTACAGAAGGAGTTGATTATTATAGCCGCCAGGTTAATTACAACTTAAATCTCGATTACGATCCACGCGCTATTGTTGGCGATGACCCGAACAATATTATGGAGAAATTTTACGGCAATAATGATATTGCCGGCCCTGATGCCATGCATGGCACACACGTAGCGGGTATTATCGCGGCTGACAGAACAAATAAACTAGGCATTTTAGGTGTAGCAGATAATATAGCTATTATGGGGGTCCGTTGTACCCCAAATGGTGATGAAAGGGATAAAGATGTTGCTAATGCTATTCGTTACGCTGTCGATAACGGTGCCAAGGTAATTAACATGAGTTTCGGCAAGCCTTATACCTGGAACAAGGAAATTGTTAACGAAGCGATGAAATATGCAGTTGAAAAAGATGTACTAATTGTGCAGGCAGCTGGTAACGAAAACAAAAACATCGATGTAGAAAGCAATTTTCCTAATCATAAAGATTTAGATGAAAAAACAATTGCTTCATGGATAACCGTAGGCGCATCTGGCCCTAAAGATGATCAAACACTTAAAGCTAGCTTCTCCAACTTTGGCAAAACACAGGTAGACGTTTTTGCGCCAGGAGTTAAAATTTATTCAACTGTACCTGGTTCTAAATACAAAAACTTAGACGGGACAAGCATGGCTTCTCCCGTTGTGGCTGGTTTAGCTGGGTTAATCCGCTCATACTATCCAAAATTAACGGCAGCCCAAGTGAAAGAAATTATCGTTAAATCGGTAACTAAGGTTAACCATAACGTAGAATATGCTAAAAGTGAAGAACCTGGTGCAGAAAAAATTTCTGTTCCTTTCTCTGACCTTTGTATCAGCGGTGGTATTGTAAATACTTATAATGCATTAAAATTGGCAGCAACTTACTCAGGTAAGACAGTAGCTAAATAATTTAAAAGATAGCGATTAAACAAAAAATGCGTCCCGATGTAAAATCGGGACGCATTTTTTGTTTGGCATACTTTAGAGAAGTCAAGTTTTAAAAACTTGACTTCTCTGGCTTTGCACTATGAGACAACTTAACTAAGCCAAAATCTTATCTGGGGTAATCGGCAATGTTCTGATTCTTTTTCCGGTTGCATTAAAAACGGCATTAGCTACTGCAGCAGAAAAACCGATCAAAGCAATTTCTCCCATACCTTTTGCACCCATCGGATTAATGTAGGGATCAGGCTTATTGATAAAATTAACATCAATCTCTGGTACATCGGCATTTACCGGAACGTGGTAGTCGGCAAAGTTGTTATTGATATATCTTCCATATCGGTGATCGATTATTGATTCTTCTGTTAAAGCCATCCCGATTCCGCCAACTGCACCTCCTAACATTTGGCTTCGGGCCGTTTTCGGACTTACAATTGTACCCGAATCGCCTACAGAAACAATTTTACTCACCTTTACTACACCCGTTAGCGAATGAACCTTTACCTGCACAAAATGAATTGAGAACGAATACATTGAGTAACTATCTCTCTCCTTACCACCCTGGCTCTCTTTGGTTACTTCAATTTGTGGAAGGTTATTCTTTTTTAACACATCAATAAAATTAGCCGTAGCATCCATATTTGAATTTGCTGCAAGCTCTGCAATTGCAGAATTTAGCGCCACACAAACATCATTCACAGCCGAACCTACCGTTGATAATGTAGCCGATCCACCCTGACTTGGCGCTGGTGGCAAAGAAGAATCGCCCAATTCGAACGTAATTTTATTTACGGGAATTTTCATCAATTTATTAGCGATTAAAGTCATACCTGTTCCTGTTCCTGGACCAATATCGCTGGTTGCACTTTGTAAAAGCAGCGATCCATCAGCCTTTAAAATACCCTTCACACTGGCTTTGCCTCTGTTGGCGTTAAACACACCAATACTTACCCCATAACCTGTTTGCCATGGCCCTTCCACCAAACTACCTGGTTTATTTTTCCGATTACTCCATCCTATTTTCTCAGCCCCGATTTTGTAGGCTTCTTTAATGTTCTTACTAGAAAATGGTTTGTTTTTCTGCTGATCGGTTTCAGGGTCATTTTTGATTCTAAAATCCAATGGATCCATATCCAAAGCATGCGCCATTTCGTCTATAGCACTTTCGAGTGCAAAAGCTCCGGTTGCCTCGCCTGGTCCGCGCATCCATATTGGTACGCCAAGATCAACTGGTACAATGGCATAGGTGGTATTTACGTTATCACACTGGTACATAAACTTCGCCATATTAACCACGCCTTCGGTAAAGTTTTCATAAGTGGAAGTTTCGCCATAAGCCCTATGCGTAATGCCTGTTAATTTACCATCTTTATTTGCGCCCAAACCAATAGTTTGTATCGCTGCTGGCCGATTACCCACCATGGTAAACATCTGCATCCTGGTAATCACCACTTTTACAGGTTTACCAATATGTTTAGAGGCCATTACGGTAGCAATTTCCAACGGCCAGGTACGTAAAGCCATACCAAAACCACCACCAACAAACTCCGAATTCACCTGGATATTTTCCATAGGAATTTTAAACACATTTGCAATAGTTCCCTGAGTAGCTTTTACACCTTGTGTTTTGGCGTAAACCGTAAGTTGGTTATTTGGTCGCCAATCGGCAATAATCCCGTGCAATTCCATTGGGTTATGGGTCTCAATCGGGAGAAAATATCTTTCTTCGAGCTTTACCTCTGCGGTTTTATAGGCATTTTCTATACCACGTTTATAATCAGCCTGCCCCTGAAGTTTTTTGGCCTTAGGGTCTTTTAAAGCTTTCTCAAAATCGGTATTAAATTCTTCTTTGGCATAGCTCGCCTTAACCAATGAGGCGGCATGAGTTGCCCTTTCGAAAGTATTGGCCACTACGATTGCGATCGGTTGCCCGTTATAAAAAATCTTATCGGTATAAAAAATCTTCATTTGTGGTCCGCCTTCCTGCTCGTAAGCAGGTGCTGATGGTTTATTCAAGTGCGAAATCACAGCAATTACACCTGGTGCTTTTTCAGCAGCCTTGGTATCGAGTGCGGTAATTTTCCCCTTGGTAATGGTACTGGTTACCAAAACACCATAGGTTAATCCAGGTAATTCGTATTCAGCAAAATATTTAGCTTGTCCCGTAACCTTCAAAATTCCATCTACGCGATCGTTATCGTCTTTTAATATTCTCTTTTCCATAACTAAGCTTTTGATTTTGCAAGATTTAACGCTTCAATAATCGTATTGGGTGCCAGTTTAAGCTTGAAATCATTTCCTCCAAAGCCTTTTGCATCCTTCATGGCCAATTGTGCAGCCTGCTCAAAATTGGTTAAAGTGGCTTCTTTTCCTTTTAAAAAATTTTCAGATGCCGTTAAACGCCAAGGTTTGTGTGCTACTCCACCCATCGCTAAGCGAACATCGGTAATTTTATTATTGCTGATTTCAAACGCTGCTGCTACTGATACAAGGGCAAAAGCATAAGAGGCCCGATCTCTAACTTTAAGATAATGGTAATTTTTAGCCAGGTTACTTACCGGAATTTCCAAACGGATAATCATTTCGTCTACCTTTAAGTTATTGTCTAACTGTGGTGTATCTCCTGCTAAACGATGAAAATCTTTAAATGGAATTTTCCGTTCCCCTTTGGCATTAGCCAATATCACTTCAGCATCTAGAGCGATTAGAGCCACACACATATCGCTCGGATGAACGGCAATACATTTCTCTGAAGTTCCGAAAATAGCATGCATGCGATTAAAACCTTCCATGGCGCCACAACCTGTTCCTGGCTGACGTTTGTTGCAAGGCATTTCGGTATCGTAAAAATAACCACAACGTGTACGTTGCATCATGTTACCACCAACAGTAGCTACATTTCTTAGCTGGGCAGATGCTCCTGCCTGTAAAGCCCATGAAAGTAATGGTAGTTTCTCTTTTATCAGGGCATGATCTGCAACAGCAGAGTTAGAAGCCAAAGCGCCGATATGGATCTTATTTCCAATCTGCTCGATCTGTTTTAGTGGAACGTGATTGATATCGATGAGCTTTTCTGGTGCAGTAACACCTCTTTTCATCAGATCAATCAGGTTGGTACCACCTGCCAGGAATTTTGCATTTTTATCTTTTACCAATAAGGCAATTGCTGATTTTGCTGTGGTTGTTCTTAAATATTGAAAATTGATCATAACGTTTCGCCTCCTTGCTTAACTTCAATAATTGCATCAACTATATTAGGATAAGCACCACACCTACAGATATTTCCACTCATATACTCGCTTATCTCAGCTCTTGAATTGGTATGGCCTTCGCGTACACAGGCTACGGCCGACATAATCTGACCAGGTGTACAGTAACCGCACTGAAAGCCATCGTGTTTGATAAATGCAGCCTGCATAGGATGTAAAGTATCGCCATTCGCCAAACCTTCAATCGTAGTGATTTTCTTTCCTTCATTCATCACCGCTAAACTCAGGCAAGAATTTACCCTTTGTCCATCAACATGAACCGTGCAGGCGCCGCACTGGCCATGGTCACATCCTTTTTTAGTGCCCGTTAAGTGCAGTTCTTCGCGCAAATAATCTAAAAGTGTTACTCTAGGCTCTACTGTTGTTTGATAAGCTTTATTATTTACCGTAAGCTTTAAGGGGATTTTCTCAAAAAGTTCAGCAAAACGTTCATCAGCATTACTTTCAGCTGCTTTAACCGCAACACCGGGCGTTAATGCAATGGCTGTAATTACCGAGCTTTTTTTCAGGAAATCGCGCCTGCTATCACCTTGGTTTGGTTTCTGATCGGAAGATTTCATAATTGGATATTTAGATATAGAGATGTACTCCTAAGTTCGCAATTCTTAAGTTCTGATTATAGTAATTCAGAAATTTAGAATTATTCTATCGAGTAATATTTTCATATAACTCCCTAGAAACAAATCATTAACAAAATAATTTTCAAAATGTTCAACCAATTTATACTTTTATAACATGGACAACGTAAAACCACTACCCGATTTATCAGCAGAAGAGCAACGCGTTTTAGGCGCATTAATAGAAAAAAGCAGAACCACGCCTGATTATTACCCAATGACTTTGAACAGTTTAACAGCTGCGTGTAACCAAAAAAGCTCAAGAAATCCGGTGGTAAATTACGATGAGGAAACCATTACTTTAACGCTAAATCAACTTAAAATAAAAGGCTTAATATCTACGGCTACAGGAGGATCAAGCCGTGCAACTAAATACAAACATAACCTGGCTATAGTTTATCCTTTATTGCCATCGGAGTTGGCCATTATTTGTCTTTTACTTTTACGCGGACCGTTAACACCCGGCGAAATTAATAGCAATTCGGGAAGATTGTACGAATTTGAAAGTATAGAAGAAGTTTTGGAACATCTTCAAAAACTATCAGACGAAGAACCTGCCTTTGTAAAACAGCTGGCTAAGAAAGCTGGCCAGAAGGAAGCCCGTTTTGTTCATCTTTTAGGTGAACAAGCTGAAACTACTTCAGAACCTGAAACCGAAACGATAGCCGCGCTACAGTTTGATCCTACCGAACTGGAAAACAGAATAGAAAAACTGGAACTGGAAATTGAAGAATTGAAAGAGCTGGTTAATTTACTGATGGATAAGTAATTGGTTAGTCATTAGTTCATCAGTTGGCTACCCCATAGGCAAAACTAACGCGATTGTCTGTCTGAACGTAGTCGAAGACCATTACCAACTAAATTTTCCGTGCTTTCTGTGTCTCCGCGGCAAAAAACTAAAATTTTAGCGAGACGCTAAGACTAATATGGGATTTTTTAAGCGATCGTCATTCCCACGCAGGTGGGAATCTTAAAGCTTATTGCATTGCGACTCCCAATCAACCCGATAGCTATCGAGTTGAGAATGAAGCACCTGTTCACAACCAACCTAAAATAAAAAAGTGTTTGGCGATTAACCAAACACTTTATAAAATTCCAAATCAACCCGATAGCTATCGGGTCGGGAGTGATAAAATTAATTAAGCTTCGTACTTTTTGAAAATAGTACTGGCGGTATGCCCACCGAAACCAAAAGTGTTATTTAAAACATAATTAATTTCCTTTTTAATACTTTCTCCCAACACAAAATTCAATCCTTTTGGAATGTTTTCATCCAGATTTTTAGTATTAATAGTTGGAGGCACTACATTATCTCTGATCGACAAAATACTGATGACACTCTCAACAGCTCCTGCAGCACCAAGTAAATGACCTGTCATCGATTTTGTTGCGCCAATTACAACTGGTAGCCCGTTAAAAACAGCATTAATTGCCTTTAGCTCACTTAAGTCACCCAATCCTGTAGAAGTGGCGTGTGCATTAATATAATCGATTTTATCAGCAGTAATTCCTGCATCTTTTAAAGCTTTTGTCATACCCAAAGCCGCACCGATCCCATCAGGAGGTGTTCCGGTTAAGTGATAAGCATCAGCTGCCATGCCACCGCCAATAATCTCGGCATAAATATGTGCACCACGCGCTAAAGCATGGTCCAGATCTTCTAAAACCAATGCACCTGCACCTTCGCTCATCACAAAACCATCTCTATCGGCATCAAAAGGCTTAGAAGCACCCTGAGGATCGTCGTTATTTTTTGATAATGCCTGGGCGGCATTAAATCCGCCAACCGATGATTTAGTAAGTGCTGCTTCAGAACCACCTGCAATCATTACACTTGCTTTACCCAAACGAATGGTATCGAAAGCATTGATAATAGCGGTATTAGATGATGCACAAGCTGATACTGTACAATAATTCGGACCACGTAACTTATGACGGATGGAAATTGCGCCAGCGGCGATATCAACAATCATTTTCGGAATAAAAAAAGGACTAAACCTGGGTGTTCCATCACCCGCATGAAATTCTTCCAATTGTGCTTCAAAAGTACCTATACCACCGTTTCCAGTTGCCCAGATTACGCCAACTTCAGCCAATTGATCATCGCTCATTGAACTGAAATCCAATCCCGAATCTTTTATCGCCTGATCGCTCGAGCCAATGGCATACTGGGTAAACAGATCAAACTTTTTAATTTCCTTTTTATCAAGATATGCTTCAGGATTAAAATCCTTTACTTCGCCTGCAAAATGGGTTTTAAATTTACTCGAATCAAATTTTGTAATGGGGCCAATGCCACTTTTCCCGGCTAATATCTGTTGCCAAAATTGCTCAACGGTATTACCAAGCGGTGTTATTGCACCTAAACCTGTTACTACTACTCTTTTCATTTTAATAATTTTTAGTCAATATCCCTGAATAAATAATCGACCAATGATTGTACGCGTGGGGCAATAATTAATATAGCAGGAATGGCTACAATGTAAGAAATGCCCCACGATTTTAACCAAACCTTCATAAAGATCGATGTAAATCCAAGATTAACACTTATGGCCGCGAAAGTAACTATTCCTGTAGTAAAAACCGCCATAATAAATGCAAATGCTACCTTCTTTTTCATCCCTGCTGTATTTTTAATTTTCGACCGAATCAATCCAGGCTTTTCTGTTGGCATTCATCACATTCAAGGCATCAATTGGCGACTGTCTGAAAAGTTCATAAATTTTAGCGGTATCGCCTACCCTGATTTCAAATTCATCATTGGCTAAAGCAGCTAAAAGCTCTTCTGCAACAACCGAAGGTTTAATGCCGTTATGACCACCAATTTCTTTCGAAAATTCGGTATCAACCAGTGGCGGCATTAATTCGAAAACTTTAACTGACGTTTCTTCTAAACTCAACCTTAACGAAGTACTATAAGAATGTAGTGCTGCTTTACTGGCCGCATAAGTTGGCAAAGTAACTCCCGGAACATAAGCTACGATAGATGATACATTTACGATAGCTGAAGCTTCTTGCTGTTTTAGCACAGGCAATAATTTTTGGTTGATCCTGATGATAGACAGGTAATTGGTCAACATTTCATCTTCTGCATTAGCAAAGGCATCTTGGTTAGGATCGGCCAAATTGTAAAGCAATGCTCTTCCCGCATTGTTAATTACGATATTTAATTGAGGAAAATCGGCCTTGATGCGCGCCACCAATTGATCCACATCTTCAGCTTTACTCACATCAGAAAGAATAGTTGTTACGTTTTGTAATGATGCTGCAGCCGCATCCAGTCTTTCCTGGTTCCTGCCGGTAATAATTACATGGTTATCCAAAGCAGTTAACTGTTTTGCGATTTCTAAACCAATACCGGCTGTTCCGCCGATCAATAAAACGGTATTTTGTGAAGTTTTCATTTTATATTTTTTTTTTAAAATTTTAAGATTAAACAAGTGCTCACCGCGTGAGCATAGACAGTATTATTTTCATCAAATAATTGTGCTTCTACTAAGGCCGTACGACCACTAAGGTTAATCACTTTACCGATGGTTCTTAATTTTCCCGTTTGGATGGTAACGGCTTTCAGGAAATTTACCTTAAGCTCTAAAGTGGTGTATCCTTTTCCTGCTTGTAATAGTGAGTGGACAGAACAGCCCATAGCCGAATCTAAAATGGCAGTGATTACCCCGCCATGCACGGTACCGATCGGGTTGTAATGAAATTCCTGAGGGATAAATTCAAAAACCACATTGCCCTTTTCGATCAGGCTAACACTAAAATCCAAAGTATGCAATAATGGGGGCAGCGGGAACTGATGATCGCTCATGGCCTGCAGGTAATCAATACCATCCATCTGCATGGCTTCCTTCGCTCCTTTCATGGGGTCTTCCCAAGTTATTGTTCTGGTTCTTTTCATAATAAAATACCAATCGGTATATTTTAGTTTAAAAAATTTTTAGCCGAGGCTATTGATGTATTTTTTTAACGATTCCATAATTAAATCCCAATGCGAAGTCTTAGTTGTTAACCTCGAAATCATGATGCCACCTTCTATTATGGCAATAATAGTTAGCGCAACCTGCTCTGGATTATGATCTGCATTAATTTCTTTGGCAGAAATACCAGCTTCAACCAGTTTAGCAATTTTATTTTTCCAGCCTAAAACTGCTTTCAAAACTTTTTCCCGCAATTCGGTATGGGTATCATCAGCGTCAACTGCAGTATTTAAAACAGGGCAACCTCCTTCTGATACTGAACCATCGATAAATTTTTGGTAAATATTGATGTACACTAAAAGCTTATCCTTTATGCTGACTTGTTTGTTCATTTCAGCATCTATCCTCGATGAAACATTTTTCAGGTTATAATCGAATGCCGCCAGCGCCACTTCATCTTTATTCGCGAAGTTGCCATAAATACTACCTTTAGTTAATCCTGTAGCAGCAGTAATATCGTTTAAAGAAGTACCTGCATAACCTTTCATATTAAAAATGGGTGCCGTTTTCTCTACAATGAAATTTCTTGTTTTTTCTGCCTTGGTCATGATCTTTTAAATTGACGACACAAATATATACCAATCGGTATATTAAATGAAAATATTTTTATCATCGCAATCTCCTTTTTAAATCTATCCTAGTTTTGATCAAAGCGGGGCAATTTGTTTTAAGTTTGAATTTTGTAACTTTGATTCATGAACAAGCCTGAGACCATTGAAGATTTTTACCAGAATAAATTCAGTTTCTTACCAGATAACCTACAAAATGGCGTTGGCCATTTTAACGTTTTCAAGTTAGAAGATTGTTTAAGGGATGATCATAAACCAATGAGTTATAACCGCAGGGATTATTACAAAATCTGCCTTACCCGCGGACATAACGTTTACCACTATGCCGATAAAAGTATCGAGATTAATGGTACAGCTTTAATCTTTTTCAATCCGCTGGTACCTTATACATGGGAACTGGCCAGTGGTAAGCAAAGTGAGGTAACAGGTTATTTTTGTATTTTTACAGAAGCTTTTTTTACCGAAAAGATCCGCGGAAACATTGGCGATTTACCTATGTTTACCCATGGCGGAAAACCTGCATACATTTTGAATGAACAACAAGACAAGCAAATTGAGGCTATTTTTTCCAAAATGTTTGAGGAAATTAATACCGATTATATCTATAAATACGACCTGCTCCGCAATTACATTACAGAAATCACACATTTTGCGTTAAAAACAGAGCCATCAGAAAATTTATTTAAACATACTGATGCCAATACCCGGATTACTTCTGTTTTTACAGAATTACTAGAACGTCAGTTCCCCATCGAAACGACTACGCAAAGGTTCACCATGCGCTCAGCCAAAGATTTTGCTTCTCAGCTTTCGGTACATGTAAACCACTTAAATCGTGCAATTAAAGAAACCACTGGCAAAACCACTACACATTATATTACTGAGCGTTTACTAAGTGAAGCTAAAGCTTTACTGAAGCATACCGACTGGAACATATCCGAAATAGGTTATTGCCTAGGCTTTGAAGAGCCTACCCATTTTAACAACTTTTTCAAAAAACTGACCAACCATACCCCCACTTCTTACCGAATTGTTTGAATTTCGTAATCATCGGTTTGATTAACGTAATAAATCGAAGCTGTCTGCGCCGTAATTTTGTCTTAACAAAAAGGATAAAACTATGGGCAAGAAAAAAGTTTGGTTTATTACCGGAGCTTCAAAGGGCTTAGGATTAAGTTTGGTTCATCAGTTGCTAAATGCTGGCCAATTTGTTGCAGCCACATCAAGAAATATCGGTGAACTTAAAAAAGCAGTAAATAATGATAGCGGAAAATTCCTTCCGATAGCGGTTAACCTGTCCGACGAACAAAGTGTTGAGGATGCAATTAAAGCTACCATTGCTAAATTCGAAAGAATTGATGTAGTAATCAATAATGCGGGTTACGGAATTGGAGGCAGTATTGAAGAGCTGAGCGATACAGAAACGCGCAACAGTTTTGATGTTAACGTTTTCGGAACGCTAAATGTAATCAGAAAAGCTTCACCTTATTTAAGGGCACAACGCGCCGGGCATATCATCAACATCGCATCCATTGCGGGCATTGCAGGCGCAACTGGCTGGGCAGTATATGCTGCTGCAAAATCGGCTGTAATTGCATTATCAGAAGTATCAGCTGAAGACCTTAAAGAATTTGGCATAAAAGTAACCGTGGTTGCGCCTGGCGCATTCAGAACCAGTTTCTTAACCGCTGATTCGTTAATTTTGGCCGCCAATCCAATTGCCGAATATGAAGAAGTACGCGCAATACACAGCAAATACCTAAAAATGGACGGTCAGCAGATCGGCGATCCTGAGAAAGCTGCTGCAGCAATGATCTCATTGGCAAGCATGCCTAATCCACCAGTTCATTTACTTTTAGGGAACGACGCCTTCCAAAGGGCGAACAATAAAGTAGAATCACTGCAGAAGGAATTCAAAGACTGGAAAGCCATTACGATTTCGACAGATTTCGATGAAAATTAATTTCAATAGACAAAAAATATTATGGAAAATCAAAAAGTTTGGTTTGTGACGGGCGCATCAAAAGGTCTGGGACTTACGTTAGTAAAAACATTATTAAGCAATGGCCTTAACGTTGCTGCAACTTCAAGAAACCTGAATGATTTAATAAACGCAGTTGGTGAACATGAAAACTTTTTACCACTAGCCGTTGATCTCATCGACGAAAGCAGTGTAGAAGCAGCAGTTAGTCAAACGATAAGCAAATTTGGTCAGGTAGATGTTGTGGTAAACAACGCTGGCTATGGAATGCTGGGTGCTTTAGAAGAGTTAAGCGATAAAGAATCGCGTCAAAATTTCGATGTGAACGTGTTTGGCTCATTAAATGTAATCAGGAAGGTGCTTCCACAATTGCGGAAACAACAATCGGGTCATATTTTCAATATTTCATCAATTGGTGGCTTTTCAGGTAACTTCCCTGGTTTCGGAATTTATTGCGCTACAAAATTCGCAGTAGTTGGATTTACAGAATCGTTAGCTGCCGAAGTAAAATCGCTAGGCATTAAAGCAACAGTTGTAGAACCTGGCTATTTTAGAACAGCATTTCTTACTGAAGGATCATTAGCGGTACCGAATGCTCCAATTGATGCATACAAAGAGGTGCGCGACTCGCAAGCAGCACATCAGAACGATATCAACAACCAGCAACCAGGCGATCCAGCCAAAGCAGTTGAGGTGATTATTGAAGCTTCAAAAAGTAAAAACCCACCGCTTCATTTATTCTTAGGTCCTGATGCTTACCAGGTAGCTGATACAAAAATTGCAGATGTACAAAGAGATATGGCCAATTGGAAATACCTGGCAACAGCAACCAATTTCGATGAGGTGAGCGCGTAGTATTTAGATCAATCGTCATTTCGAGCGGAGTGCAACGAAGCCGAGAACCCAAAGGCTCTGCGAAGCAAAACCTGTCTGGATAGCTCTCTCCATTTCGCTACGCTTCAGTCGAGATGACGATTAGATTTTACACTTTAAAATATCTCCTCTTAAACCATTGCGCCAAATTAACCAGCGCAATTAATGCGGGCACTTCTACCAAAGGACCAATTACTCCTGCAAATGCCTGCCCAGAATTGATACCGAATACGCCAATAGCCACAGCGATGGCCAGCTCGAAATTATTACCAGTTGCCGTAAAAGCAATAGCTGTACTTTTGCTATAATCAGCACCAAAATACCTGCCTGCAAAGAAACTGATCACAAACATTATAGCAAAATAAATGACTAAGGGTATGGCAATCCGCAGTACATCTAGCGGGATCTGAACAATTAATTCTCCTTTTAAACTGAACATTACTACAATGGTAAATAACAAAGCAATTAAGGTTATGGGAGAAATCATTGGCACAAAAGTAGAATAGAACCATTTTTTGCCTTTCCACTTAATCAGTATTTTTTGACTTAAAATACCGAGCAAGAACGGAATCCCCAGATAAATCCCTACACTCTTTGCAATTTCAGCGATGGAAATAGATATATTAAGGCCTTTTAAACCAAATATTGGGGGTAAAACTGTAATAAAAAAATATGCAAATACGCTGTAAAGCAATACCTGAAAAATACTATTTAAGGCAATTAATCCAGCGGCGTATTCCCGGTTTCCATCAGCAAGTTCATTCCATACTACCACCATGGCAATGCACCTTGCCAAGCCGATCAAAATTAATCCAACCATGTATTCAGGATACCCCTTTAAAAATGTAATTGCAAGGAAAAACATCAAAAACGGGCCGATTACCCAGTTTAAAACGAGCGAAGTACTCAATATTTTTACATTTTTGAATACTTCGCCTAAATTCTGATAGTTAACTTTTGCTAAAGGCGGATACATCATCAGGATCAATCCGATGGCCAAAGGAATGTTTGTACTCCCGCTCGAAAACGAATTGATCCAGATTGCTGATGATGGGAACAAAAAGCCTAAACCCACGCCTAAAAACATAGCTAAGAAAATCCAGAGCGTTAAGTAACGATCTAAAAAGCTTAAATGTTTCCTTTGAACTGCTGGTGCACAAACATTTGCCGACATCTTAACCTTTTAAGTTTTCGTTAACAAAATCTTCCATATAAGCTTTTACCAGATCTCTCGTATTTCTGAATTGTGCCATAATTTCAGTCTCAGTCCCCACTGCTTTTGCAGGGTCTGGGAAGTTATGATGCAGTTTTATGGCTTGCGTTGGGAAATATGGGCAGCTCTCCTTCGCATGATCGCAAACGGTAATTACATAATCAAAGGAGATATCGAAATACTCCTCAATATTGTTCGATGTTTGGCTGGAAATATCAATTCCATCTTCGGCCATCACCTGTACTGCTTTTGGATTTACACCATGAACTTCAATCCCCGCGCTGTAGATTTTAGCTTTATTTTGAGCAAAATATTTTAAATAACCTTCTGCGAGCTGACTTCTGCAGCTATTTCCGGTGCAAAGCACCAATACATTTTTCATCTTTATAAATTTTGAATGATTAACAACAACCACTTTCAGGGGTACAACTATTTTGGCCAGCTGCAAGATTAACTAGTTTTATTTTTGTTTTTTCGGGCTGAGGGGGTGCGCAGCACTCTTCGCCTGTTTCGGTGGTGCCACAACTTCCGCCACGGTTAATGGCTTTACATTGGGTAGCATCAGGACTTAGATCCAAAATCAGATTCTCACCATCAATTTTAAATTCACCTGGAAACATCTGTCTCGTATCGAACGCAGAATTACCGAATTCAATTTTCACAATTCCATTGGGGCTTAGCGGTAGTTTACTTTCTACCAGATTGATAATGGATAATGCTTTTTTCACCTGCATAGCCCTACCCGTTTCCTCTTCCGTAGGCTCCCATAACTGTACGATAATTTCAGTCCAGGCGTTCATCACTCCTCCACAATCTACCGAAACAATAGGCGCCTGTTTAATTTCGGTGATGTGATAATTGGCATTTACCCATTTACCCGGAGCATATTGGAACTGTAATACCAATTCTGGATGCTGTTGAAGTTCAGCCTTGAAACTGCTCCATTCAGTTGAAGATATATTGATCATAATATTGCAATTTAACGATTGATTTATATAAAAAATTTTAACAGCAGTTTTGTTCGCCTTTATACGAAGCGAAGAAATCGCCAAGCTGTGTCTGTAATAATTTCCAAGTTTTAGGTTCTATGCAGTAACAGATACTCACCCCTTCGATGGTCCCCTGTATAATACCCGCATTTTTAAGTTCTTTTAAATGTTGAGAAATGGTTGCCTGAGCTAAGCCAAGTTCCTCAACTAAATCGCCACAGATACAGGTATTTGATTTAAGAATGCGCTGAAGAATAGCAATCCGCGCAGGATGTGCCATCGCTTTTAATAACGCTGCCATCTGGTTCTGCTCTTCTGTGAAGATTTCTGTTTTGGTAAGTCCCATAGTTTTGTATCGCAATATTACGATAGATAATTTATATATCAAAATTTATTTTAATTATAGGTTTTCATCAAAACAGATTACCTAGAGAAAGAGTTGGTGTGTTTTTTAGCCACGGAGGCAAGGAAAAACTAAGAAATTTGGTTGATAATGGCCCTTGCCTTCACTTCACTCCGTTATCAATGCAAAGAATTTAATAAAAAGTATCGTCATCTCGACTGGAACGCAGTGGAATGGAGAGATCTATCTCAAGATAGATTTTGCTTCGCAGAGCCTTCGGGTTCTCGACTACGTTGCACTCCGCTCGAAATGACGACATTCGAAGGGTAAACAAAAAAACCGTCGACTAATTAAAGTCAACGGTCCAATTTGTACAGGGATGAGAAAAATTATTTTTTAGGTTTTGCGCTCATGTAAAATGTAAGCTTTCCGCCATTGGTGATATCAGCGTGCTTGATTTTATGATCAGTAATTTCTTTGCCATTCAATAAAACTTTCTCTACATAAACATTTTTATCGTTCTGTTTAATGGCCTCAACAGTAAATTTTTTGCCGTTTTCTAAGTTAATTACAGCATTGTTAACCAATGGACTGCCTAATGAATATACATCAGAGCCTGGCGCTACCGGATAAAAACCTAACGAAGAGAACATATACCAGGCACTCATCTGCCCACAGTCGTCATTTCCTCCCAAACCATCGGCAGTAGGCTTGTACTGCATGTTTAAGATGTGACGGATCTGCGCCTGCGTTTTCCATGGCTGATCGGTCCAGTTATAAAGGTAAGCAATATGGTGTGCCGGCTCATTGCCATGCACGTAACCGCCGATAATACCTTCGCGGGTAATGTCTTCAGTATGCGCAAAAAACTCGTCAGGTAAATGCATGGTAAACAAAGTGTCTAAACGGGTCGCAAATTTCTTTTTACCGCCCATCATTTCAATCAGTGAAGCCGGATCCTGTGGAACAAAGAAACTGTAATTCCAGCTGTTTCCTTCAATAAAACCCTGCCCTTCGGTATCTTTTGGATCAAATTCTTTTTTAAATGTTCCATCAGCCAATTTTGGGCGCATAAATCCTGAAGCACTATCGTAGTTGTTTTTCCAGTTGTTAGAACGCTTGATAAATTCGTCATAAACATCCATGCGGTTTAATTTCTTGGCCAATTGAGCAATCGACCAATCATCGTAAGAATATTCGAGGTTGTTCGAAACTGATATACCAGACTTTTCTGCTGGGATATAGCCTTTATCCATGTAATAACCAATTCCCTCATAATCGCGGTGTTTAGCTGTTGCAATACAGGCATCTAAAGCTTTGTTTGCATCCCCACTATAAGTACCCTTAATAATCGCATCAGAAATGACAGAAACACTATGATAACCACTCATACACCAGTTATCGTTGGCATAATGCGACCAAATTGGCAACATATGCAAACTACTTTGATCGTAATGCGCCAACATCGATTTTACCATGTCGTTACTGCGGCTTGGCTGCATAATATTAAAGAATGGATGTAAGGCACGGTAAGTATCCCAAAGTGAAAATGTGGTGTAATTGGTAAAACCTTCTGCTTTATGCACGCCTTGATCTAAACCTTTATACTCGCCATTAATATCGGTGTAAGTTGTGGGATTTATAAAAGCATGATATAAAGCTGTATAAAAATTGATCTTATTATCGCCAGAAGTAGTTACCTGAATTTTATTCAATTCTTTGTTCCAGGTAGCTTGTGCCTGAGCCTTTACTTTTTCGAAATCCCAGCCTGAAATTTCTGCGCGCATATTCTGCAAAGCATTTTCCTGGCTAACTGGTGACAAGGCAAATTTAATTTTGATCTTCTCTCCTTCCTGCGTATCGAAATCGAAGAACATTTTTAACTTTTTACCTGCAATTTCCGGAAAGTTTTGCTCTTGGTTAAACTTGCCCCAAAATCCTCTGTAAGCTTGCTTGGCATCATAACTTTTGCGTCCATAACTTTTAAAAGGTTTAGAAAAACTCATCGCAAAATAAACCGTCCTGGTTCTGGCCCATCCATTGGTTTGGCGGTAACCAGTAATTAGCGTATCGTTCACTACGCGAACATAAGTCCAAACTGTTTTTTCTTCATAATTGTAAATGCCAGCCATCAAATCGAGAATAATGTGCGATTGATCTGATTTAGGAAAAGTATACTGATGCATCCCCACCCTAGTGGTAGAGGTTAATTCGGCGGTAATGTTATCATCATCAAGCTTCACTTTGTAGTAACCAGCCTCTGCAACTTCATTTGCATGAGAAAATGCCGAACGGTAGCCCCCTTTTGGGTTTGATGCAGTACCAGGATTTAACTGTAATTTTCCCTGGGTTGGCATAATGAGGAAATCGCCTAAATCTGAGTGACCTGTACCACTGAAATGGGTATGACTAAAACCTGTAATGGTTTTATCTTCATATTTATAACCCGCACAGTATTTATATACGTCGCCATTGTATTTACCGTTAACTTCGTAAGATAAAGTATCCGTTTCGGGGCTTAGCTGTACTGCTCCAAATGGAACCGTTGCGCCAGGATAGGTATGCCCCATTTTAGATGTACCAATAATGGGCTTAACATACTGCACCAGATTCTGCTGTGCTGATGCAACCATGGCCGATAGCAAAAGACAAGGCAGGATAATTTTTTTAATCATATTAGTTTTAAAATTAGCTTGTTTTGTTGAAAATTCTAAGGTATTAATTTATCTTCAAATATGCATAAAACATAATACTAAAACGTTTAAGTAAAACAAAAAATACATTTCAGATTATTGAAGATACAATTTATATCTTTTTTGAAACTATTTCGACATTCAGACCTCGCAGGTTTGTGAAACCTACGAGATTTGCTAGTTTCTTTTCATCGCCAGAGACCACATGCTTTGTTAAATAAACCTGACAGAACGGAAAGCCCGGAGCGAAGCATGAGTGAGAACTTGAAGGGATAGCAGGACTACAGCAGCCATTAACACCGGATCACTAATTTTCAAAATATATAGATCACCTAAGCCACCTTAGCACATCTAAGTGATAAGTCCAAGCAATTTAGCAACCGCTTTTTACAAGTAACTGACTTGCTTTAAATAATTTCAGCTAAATAAACCTTATTTTTGCATCCAATATTTTTAAGATGAGTAAACACGGTAGAATTCTGGTTGCCATGAGTGGCGGGGTTGATAGTTCGGTAGCGGCGGTAATGTTGCATGAGCAGGGTTATGAAGTTATTGGATTAACAATGAAGACCTGGGATTATGCCACTTCTGGCGGCAGCAGTAAGGAAACTGGCTGTTGCTCGTTAGATAGCATCAATGATGCCCGTACACTTGCAGTAAACTATGGCTTTCCACATTATATTCTTGATATCAGGGATGAATTTGGTGATTATGTAATCGATAATTTTGTTGATGAATATCTTGCCGGAAGAACGCCAAATCCGTGTGTGCTATGCAATACACACATTAAATGGGAGGCACTTTTAAAACGTGCCAATAAACTGGATTGCGAATTTATTGCCACGGGGCATTATGCCAATATCCGCCAGCAAGACAGCGGCCGTTACGTAATTTCAAAAGGAAAAGACGAAAACAAGGATCAATCTTATGTACTGTGGGGTGTTTCGCAAGAAAACCTTTCGCGTACTAAATTTCCATTGGGCAGTTTTGCAAAATCTGATATCAGACAGATGGCTTTGGATATGGGACAAGAAGAACTGGCTAAAAAATCGGAGAGTTACGAAATCTGTTTCGTTCCGGATAACGATTACAGGGCTTTCTTAAAACATAAAGTAGAAGATTTAGAAGACAGAGTAGCCGGCGGAAATTTTATTTTAAGTAATGGAATGATCGTTGGACAACATAAGGGTTATCCTTTTTATACCATTGGCCAACGTAAAGGTTTAGGCGTTGCCTTTGGCGAGCCTATGTTTGTTACACAAATACTGCCAGAAAGTAATACCGTAGTTTTAGGTAAAGCTGAGGAGCTTGAACGCAGCGAAGCCATAGTACGAAACATTAACCTGATCAAATATGCAAGCATTGAAGAACCCATGAATGATGTAATTACTAAAATCCGTTACAAAGATGCGGGTATGTTAAGTACAATTGTTCAGGAAAAAGATAAAATGCGTGTAGTGTTCGATCATAATGTTTCGGCAATTGCACCAGGTCAATCGGCGGTATTTTACGAAGGAAATGATTTATTGGGCGGAGGATTTTTAGTTTAATCGCTGAGATCCGTTCACAACCAAATAAAACAAAAAACGAGTTGCTAAGTGGCAACTCGTTTTTTGTATATCCACTTCTTAAGTTTAAACCAAAGAGTAAACCGAATTTTAAATGGACAGGAATTATTTTTGATTATTCATTTCTGCTATATACACATCCACAGCATCATTTAAAAGTTTATGAAACGGATTCTTTTTAAGAATTAACATACCGTCATAAAGCATCTCGTCTTTATATGCGCTATCTTTTTTAAAATGATCGATATCATCAGATAACTCTTCATTATACCATCTACTAAAAGTTATACTTCTGTGTCTGGCAAACGTGTCATCTGGATAACAAAAATAGAGAAGTGCGTTATCTCCATTTATTCTAAAAAATTCTTTGATTATATAAATTATTGTAAACTTTATTCTTTCATCAAAACGATTCGCATACCTGATTGACTTAAACTTACCACTTCGATCAAATCCAAAGCTATAAATGAGATGATCATTTCCATCATTATCAGTTATAGGGCACGCAATAAAAAAACAAGTGTATTCAAGACCGATATCAGAAGTGAATAAATAAGAGCCCTGATCAGTCTTAGTGAGTTTATATGGGGCTGACAAGGTTAATACCTTTTAATTCAGATATATTTTTTCCCTCTCTTATCGCCTTAACAATACTCCTCTTATCCTCTATCATTTTAGTAATAGGGTTAAGGATTTTTTTTGGAGTTTCTTTATCCGATATCTTATTTAACATAACAATACAAATATAAATATTTCATAGTAACAAAACAAATATCACGTTATTTAACAGACTATTAGATAAAAAAGAAGTAAAAATAGATTCAATTTTTGTAACTATAATGCTGATTAAATACAACCTTTAATAATTAGTCATTTCCTTTAAAAACATTAATCGATGCTGTTTTCCAATGAATGTAACCTAAATTACCACAGGTTTGGGCGACAAAGTTTTCTACATCCTCAGGCACATCGTTAACTACACGCCATCTAATTTTATATTTTGGGTTATAACTTATATAAACTACCAAATCATCACTACGCTGCCCAATGGCATGCAAATGTTGTAAATGGATATCCTGCAAATCTGCGGCAGCAATCCTCAGTCTTTCATTCATGATTTTACCTAATGAAGGATCTGGTCTAAAATCTGTTTCGAATATGGCTAAAACGGTAACGGTCATAGAAAAAATAAATATATCAGCAAACAAAACCAAGCAAAAAGCTTTTTGTTTAAAATCATCAATTAATACATGGAATTATCGCTATGATATTCCTGTATTCTGTCTCTCCAAAAGCAAATCTATACTAAAAAAATTAGTATCAAAATTTATTTTTATATTTTTTTTAGTCAGCGCAAAAATTATAGAAACACATGACATGTGCTAATAAGAAGGTTAATAACTCCAACATTGTGTATAACTATCTTAAACATCTGATAGCTAGTTTAGTTATCTATAAAATAAAAGTAGAGCTTATGAAAAAATGCATCTATGTAGTAGAAGATAATCCGAGTATTAGAGAAATCATCGAATTTTTATTAATCGAAGAACTTTACGAAGTAAAGACCTGTCCAAACACCAACGATTTTTGGTGCCAAATGAGCAAACATCTGCCAGATATGGTCATTCTCGACATTATGTTGCCTGATGGCAACGGGCTGGATATCTGCAATACGCTAAAGCGAAGTATTAAAACACATGATATTCCAGTAATGATGATGTCGGCCAATAACCACTTAAACGCGGTTAAGGCTAAATGTGATGCGGAAGATTTCATCAACAAACCATTCGATCTGAACGATTTTGTAAACAGAGTGGATAGGTATTTACTTAATTAAGGGAAAATGAGGATGTATCGTCAATATAAGTTGTCATCCTGAGCCTGTCGAAGGATAAAACTACACAATTAATACATCCTCATTCTTTTTTAAAGTACTATACTTTCAACAGCTTTACCTAATGCCTCGTCTTTCAGGTTAGGCATGTTTAAGCCTTCTGCCCTGAAAACCGTAACATCTACCATGCCTAGAAAACCCAATACCGATCTAAGATATGATTCGGTAAAGTCGTAAGCTTTCATTGGTCCTTCCGAATATACACCACCAGAAGAAATGGCCAGATACACTTTTTTGTTTTTCACTAAACCTTCAGGACCATTCTCAGAATAACTGAATGTTTGGCCTGCACGCGCGATATGATCTAACCATGCCTTTAACGTAGAGTGGATGCCAAAATTATACATCGGAACACCAATTACAATCGCATCGGCATTTTTAAGTTCAGCAATGGCTTCGTTAGAATGTTTAATTGCTTCTGTGAACTCAGGTGTATGATGCTCTAGCGGTGTAAAAAAAGAATTGATGTGTACCTCTTCCAGATGTGGAAATGGAGAATCGGTTAAGTTGTGTGTAATTAAACTGCTGTTAGGATTTGCGACCTGTAATTTTTCTACAATGGCATTTCCCAATTTAGTACTGAAAGATGCTTCGCCTCTCGGGCTTGATATAAGATGTAATATTTTCATTTTTTTGCCTTTTTATGTCTGGCAAAATTATAGATATGAAGTATCAAAAAGCTATTACTATACCTAAGGATAGTGCTATCCTCTAGTATAGCAGCTATTTCATTCCAATAAAAAAGTGGCTAAAATAATATATCAAGAAGCCGTCATTCCCAACTTGATTGGGAATCTTAATGCATGATAAAGTAATTTATATGCTTTAAGATTCCCGCATACGCGAGAATGACGACAACACAAAAACAATTACACTTGATGAATTTCACTTTTGAGCGCTTACATTACTTAACTACCTCAATTACAGCAACAAAACCACCATCTTTTACCATATTGATATCGATTGTTTCTCCAGCTTTAATTGGTTTTACGATTCGTTTAAAATCCATCGCCTGAAAATCGGCATTGATCCCATCTTTGATCAGGGTAATCTGGTAGTTTGTATTTGGTTTCAAAAAACTGGCTTCAACTTTCAGATCGTGTTTTTGATCGTTGCCCATAGCGCCAATAAACCATTTTTCGCCTTTGCGTTTGGCTGTAACAATATATTCGCCAACACTTGCATCCAGAATTTTGGTTTCATCCCAGGTTACAGGAACACTGGTAATAAACGAAGTGGTTTCTGGCTCTCTTAAATAGTTAAAAGGATTATCGGCTAGCATTTGCAAGCCACTTTCAAAAACAATATACATGGCCAGTTGATGCGCCCTTGTACCAATACTCATGGTATTTACCCAGCTTGGTTTATAATTTTGTTTATGTGCCGAACGCATAGCACCAGGTGTGTAATCCATCGGCCCTACCGCATTACGCAAAAATGGAAGGAACAAATTATTGTTTGGCGTAGCCAGGCCACCGCCAATATTTTGCTCCATGCCCACAACTCCCTCATAAGAAAGTACATTCGGATAGGCCACTTCTAACCCCGCAGGTTTAAATGCACCATGAAAATCGACTAAAATATGGTGTTTTGCTGCTTCTTTGGCTACTCGGGTATAATAATTCACCATCCACTGATCGCTCCTATCCATGAAATCAATTTTAACCCCTGCAATACCCCATTTCTCCAGGGTTTCGAAAATATTAAAGTTATTTTCGATCGCCAGCCAGGTAAACCAAAGTACAATTTTTACATTTTTCTGTTTGCCATAAGCAATTAACTCTTGCAGGTTAATGGTGGGATTAGGCTCAAAAGGATTAAGTGTTGTTTTCGCCCATCCTTCATCCATAATAATGTAAGGAATACCAAATTTCGAAGCAAAATCGATGTAATATTTATAGGTATCCTGATTATAGCCCGATTTAAAATCTACCCCATAAACGTAGGCATTGTGCCACCACTCCCAGGTTACCTGACCAGGTTTTATCCATTTGGTATCCTGCAATTGGTTCGGTGTACTCAATTTATAAACCATTTGGTTCGCAGCCAACTGGGTATCTTTATCGGTAATGACCAAAAAACGCCAGGGAAACGATCTTTTACCAGCTGTTTTGGCAATATAATCTGCTTCTTTTAATATTTTCTTGCTCCTATCGCCATCTTCTCCAAAAGCAAGCGGCACTTTAGGGAAAACAGCATCGATAGTTCTATCGTCTACCGCTTTAACAAATAAACAGGGATAATCGTAAAGATCAGCTTCTGATAACAAAGCTTTGTACTTGCCTGTATTAAATAGGATTGGCAGTACGCTCATTTTATCCTTGTTTACTTTTCCAAGTTCATTTTGACGGTACAGGATTTCGTAAGCGGTTTTAAACCCACCGGTTTCTAAATAGGCTGTTTTAACCTGATCGTTAAAGTTGATATGTACATCTTCACTGTTTACAATGATAGAATCTTTTTTATTGGTGATGAAACGATAAGCGATTCCGTCGTTATAAGACCTGAACTCCACACTGAAATCGCCTTTAAAATCCAATCGCAATAAATTATACTGATTTATCACGGTACTGTTTTTAAGCGGAACAATCGGATTTGAACTGGTATTAACCGAAGAAAGTGTTTTCTTTAATAGTTTGGCATCAGCACCAAGTTTTGCCTGATCTAAATTTAACTGTAAGTACGAATTGGCCAAAAAAGGATCGCCATTAAAGCTAACAGCGTAACCGATTTTATCTTTAATATTTACCGATACTTTAATCCGTTTATCGGGTGATAACAATTCTATAGGTGCACTAAAAAGTTTTACGGTAAACAACAGCAATAAAATAACTATTGATAAGTGTTTTTTCATATTTGATTTGGTTTTGTGTGGCTTATATTAATTTAATAAATCGTTTTAGTTAGCTAAAGTTAAATACTGTTTTTGATTTAACAACAAGTTTTTTAATTGACTATAATTTACATCCTGAATATTTATTTTATGATCGATAGCTAAAGCTGCTGCCGTGGCAGCCGATTCGCCCAGGATCATAAATACAGGCTCCATCCTTACAGATCCATAGGCAATATGCGATGAGGACAAACAGACCGGAACCAATAAATTTTTGCATTCGGTTTTCTTTGGCACTATAGCCTGATAGGAAATACTATAGGGTTTTGGTGCTTTAACCCCAATATCTCCTTCATTTTGCACATAACCTTCATGCGTAACATAACGCTGAACATTATGAGAATCTAACGCATAAGACCCCATCCCTATCGGATTTGGCACTTCTTTTTTGCCAAGCACTTCATGCTCTGTCATTACGAAATCGCCAATCATTCTCCTGGCCTCACGGACATAAATCTGATAAGGCCAGTTTCCATTATCTTTAAACTCATCTTTTGCCAATCCCCATTTTTTAAACCGCTGTTGAATATCCTTTGGCATCCGTGGGTCGTTAGCCATGAAATACATCAATCCTTTTTGATAATTTTCATGAGTCTTGATAATCTCTTTTCGCTTTGCATAGGTAGCTTCGGGATAATCATAGTTCATCCCAATAAAATCGGTGCTAAATGGTCCATGGTTATTGGTGTCTGTTTTATGGTTAGGGATAGGATCGTATTTATTAAAAAGTTCGTTCCAACCCGCATTGAACACTCTTAAAAGTAATTCGTAATCCATCGGATTGTAACGGTCTGGTTTTGGAAATTCAATCCTATTTTCGGGCCGATCAGTAAGGCACATCCGGTAGCAATATGCCTGAAGTTTACGGTCTGCCGTTCCGTTTAGCCCAGGTTGATCAGCAGAGATACCGGTTAACATGCCGCTTGTTTTGTCTCCTGGGGTTTTATAGGGATCGATCTTATTATTAAAATAATGTGAATGCTGAAAAACCATGGCCTGTACACCGTTCCATTTTTCCTGGTATACAGCATTTGCTTCTCTCCCAACATGATAGCTCACCTTAGCTGCTGCCATCAAATCTCCTTCGTAGGTAGCATCGATAAACATTTTGCCTGTGAATATTTTTCCAGATAAAGTTTTGATATTGATTATTTTACCATCTTTCATCTCTAATCCTGCTTTGCGAGCTAGCCATTCATTACGATAAATGGTTAATTTATTTTCCTTAACAAAATCTTCCATAATCTGCTCGGCAACATGCGGTTCGAAAATCCACATTGTCCGATCTTTTCCATCAATAGCAGGTGTGCCCTGTCCTTTGTTGCCGTATTCTTCTTTTTTCTGCCAATTCCAGGCGTTGGCCTGTTGGTAGTGCTGGTAAACCCGTTGGTAAAATGTTCTGGCTAATCCACCAATTACGGATTTATCGCCCGTATCAGTAAAGCCAAGACCTGAAGCAGATAAACCGCCCAGATGCAAATCGGGTGAAACCACAATAACGCTTTTGCCCATTTTAGTAGCCTGTACGGCTGCAATTACCCCGGCTGATGTTCCGCCATAGATTACGATATCTGCCTGATGTTTATTTTTATGTTGACTATAAGCCACTAACGACATGCAACTCAACATTACAAAGCAGATTAAAATTTTCTTACTTGATGTAACCATACTATTCTTGAGCTAAAAGTTTCTTTAAATACGCTGGATAACTGTCTCTATCTATCGTTGCGTCTCCTTTGGTAATACTATCTCCAAAACAGACAATATCTGTTTTCGGCAACCGATGGTCGATAATATAATCATAAACACTCAGGGCAATAAACCGATAACCATTTGCTGTTGGGTGGATACCATCAGTTTTATTGCTGTTTGCAACATTTTGGATCAAGGAATTTTTATCTATTCCTATTTTCCCAATGGCTGAAAACCGATGACCTAAATCAAGGAAATCAATTTTTTGCTGATCAGCAACTTTCCTGATCACATCATTTACCTGTTTGCGTCTTCCTTGTACGCCTTCTGGCTCATAAAATGAAGCAGGATGACGGCTAAGTAAATACTCAGCATACATGGGCAAAATCGTCATCAGTAATACTTTGCTTCCTGAAGATTTTATTCTTTTCACCAAAGTGCTTAAATTATTTTCGTATTGCGCAATCGGCACATGTTTAACACTATTCATATCATTGGTACCCACCATCAAAACGGTTAACTTGGGATGTTTTGATAAACAATTCTGATCAATCCTATTTAAAAGATCTATCGTATTGTTTCCACCAATCCCTGCATTTATAACCGTAGGATTTGATGAATCGCTGCTAACCTGATGGTTTAAAGCATAAGCATAATCTGATTTAACCAGCAACACTGATGAAAGCACGGCAAGCGATCCTTTTATTGCTTTTCTTCTATTCATTTATTCTAATAAATTATGTACTTGCACTGGCACCTAACAGGGTTGCTTTTTCACCCAGTGTTGATTTTTTAACTGGGAAACTATAGCCCATCATTTCTGCCAGTTGTTTACGGGTTTCTTCCATAAAATAATCTTCAGCGAGCGCAATATTCCCTCCGATTACAGCAGCTAAAGGCATTTTCTTCTTGATAAACTTATATATGAATTTAGCCAGATTGTAACTGAATTCGCGAAAAATAATATTAAAATAAGGCGATTTTGAATGGTTATCAATCAAATCTTTAACATCCGTAATTTGCCGGTTACTCAATTCGTAGAATCGTTTTACGAACCAACGTGTAGAGATATAATCTTCGGCAATCCCTGTTAAAAACGGCATTTTCCATAAATCAGAATCACGTGTTTTACCTCTGGCCATATGCGATGTACCTAAACCCGTACCCAATGTTAAACCAATTGCTTTATCGAAACCAGATAAACTACCGCTGTACAGTTCTCCTTTTAAAAAACAGGCCGCATCATTCAAAAAGCTGATTTTATCTGCTTCAAAATTAATTTCTTTGGCCAATAAATGCTTGATATTTAAACCATAAAGCGATCGGAACTTATCCTGGTCTTTAATTAAACAGATTCCGGCTTTATAATCCATAGGCCCGGGTATGGCAATCTTAATTTTCGTTGGTTTAATGTTGTAGGCGGCCATACACTGCTGTAGGGTATTTGCCCAGCCATTTAATATTTCGCTTGCTGTACCATTTGCATCAATCCGATCACGGCGCCAGGTATTTTCCACCAGAGTTCTATTTTTTAAATTGATAATGGCAGCCGTAATGTGCGATCCGCCGATATCTACGCCCAAAACAATATTTCTCATAGCTTATTATTTTGTTAACAATGCAAAGCTGCACCATAAAACAGGTGCCTGACCATGCATATCCCCGGTAATTCTTTGGCGGTCTAAATAGTATTGCCGGTTATTTTCTTTATTTGTACCCTGGCAAACTTCTCTCACATCTCCGTTGGCGTTAATATATTTAGTTAACGCAATCCAGGCTTTGCGGGCCGATGGGCCAAATTCTTCTTCTTTTAACCAGCCTTTTTTTACGCCGGTAATAAAGGCAAAAGTAAACATGGCACTGCCTGATGTTTCTGGCCAACTGGCCTTATCATCAACCAACTGCAACCATATTCCATCTTCGGTTTGATATTGCTTTAAACTGCTCATCATGGTCTGATAGGCTTTCAATATCTTTGGTCTGTCGGCGTTATCTTTCGGTAACGAACTCAGTAATTCAGTCATACCCGCAGCCATCCAGCCATTTCCTCTTCCCCAGAAAAAAGGCACATCGGGCGCGTGGTAAAACAATCCATTAAGGCGTTGAATCGAATCTAAATAAACCGCCATTTCATGCGCTGCCCGATCGATGTATTTCCGGTCGCCCGTAGCACGATAGGCTTGAGCCTGAATATTGGTGATCATATACATATCATCTATCCACATCCGCGTTTGCCACGACAAACCCTTATCTAACAACAATTTATATGTTGGTTTTGGTTTTGCCGGCATTATCCATTGCTGATCGGCAAACCATTTCCCCATGTCTAAATACACAGGATTTTTGTATTGCATATAAAGTTCTAATGGTAATGAGCCAAAAATATTTGGATCAACATGATCTGGCCTTGGCTGGAGATTCTTTTTCGCGTACAATAAAGGCCGAAAACGTTGCTCTAACTTATCTGCCATTTCTTTATCGCTTATAGTTGAGGCGAATTTTAACGCACCATACCAAACACACACCTCTGAGTAAGTGATTGAGCCTGGTGGTGTTGGAAAACCAAAATTGGTATGTGGCGTTTCTAAATAGTGTTTGCTTAATTTGTTCCCTATTTCTAATGGAGCAGTACCTTTTGGCCAATCTTTAAAATATTTATTTTGGGCAAAAGTTTGCGAACAAATTGGAACAATAGCAGTAATTAGAAAAATTAGATTAATCTTTTTCATTGGTTTAATTCGTTATGGATTACCGGGCCGATACTTTGATGTCATCAGCAAAAGCAATATCTGTCATTCTTAATTCTTTTAAATTTTGTGCAGGTAAGTTTAGATCAGGCATTTTTATATTACTGAATGTTAAGTGATTGATGTTATTTACTTCACTTACGCCTTTAATTTTACCTGGAAATTTACCTGCATCTCTAACCATAATATTTTTAACTGTGATGTTGGAAATTGGTCCGCTTCCTTTTTTATCTCCATTTTGCATAAATAATATGGCCCAGGTTCTGTGGTCATCATTTTGATAACTTAACCTTTCGATATCAATCCCATCAAAAACTACATTTTTAACAAAAGCAGTTCCCCATTTATGGTGTATCCCAATACCTACCGCAGCATCGTAAACCACGCAGTTTTTAAACTTGATATTGCTTTGTGGTTGCATTACGCCTTGCCCGATTTTAAAACCGTAACAGTAAGTCCACGAAATACAATTTTCAAAAACAATATTCTTTTGTGCTTTTGGGCTACCCGGCCAATTCCTACAAAGATCTGTATTTTGTTCCCAGGTTTTTGTAGAGAAAGGATCATCAAGCGCGATACCAATGGCATGTTTAACCAACACATTTTGAGATTCAATAACATCTACACCATCGTTTTCGCCCATATCAAACCGATTAAAAAGTTTGAAATTTTTCAGCACCACATTTTTAGCACGCGTTGGCATAATTGCCCAGGCACCAGAATTGCGGATAATCAATCCATCAAGGGTAAAGTGCTCCGCACCCATAATAGCAAGGATGTGATTTCCGATTTTTCCCTTTTCTGTGGCAAATTTGCCGTTACCATCTAAAGTACCATTGCCAAATAGTTTAATATGCCTAGCACCCATTTTGGTATAAATCCACCAGGTAATGTTTCTTTTCTGAGAATCTTTTCTTGCATTTATGGTATAATCTTCGGCTTTGCCCGAAAAAAGCAGTACCGCTCCTTCTTCCAGGTAAATAGCCGTATTGCTTTTAAGTTCGATGTTTCCCACTTTATATACGCCCGCTGGAATATAAACAATTCCATTTTTATAGACTGAAGCATCATTTATGGCATTCTGTATGGAGCTGGTTGTTAAAGTTTTTCCAGTCGAATCTGCATGATAAACCGGCTCAAGCACGTTAAAAACACCTTTCCCCCTCGGCTTAGGCTTATCTTTAACCTCAGCATCAGCTACAATTACGAGTTCTTTCTTTTTGTTGATTTTAATGATGAGGTAATCACCCTTCCGAATGATAAATGTTAATTGTTTTGCTTTAGCCTGGGCAGGAATATTTAACTTTTTAGGACTAACATTATACGTTGTAATGTCTTCATCGGATAAAGAAACAATCACTTCAGCCGTTTCTGTACTCATCAAAAAATGTGCATAATCATATTTTTCAGTATAATTAACAACCGGAATATCTATCCCCGAAACAACTAGATTAAAAATTAGTGATTTTGTATAAATTGACGGTAAAGGATAGGCAGATACAGGATTTAAGCTAATGTTACCTGCAAACAATATTGCAGGCAACACTAAGAGCGCACATAATATTTTTATTCTTTTGCTCATGTATATTGGAATTAAATTATTGTACAATGCCAGCTCTTTTTAGTTCGTCCAATGTCTCGAGCAGCATGATAGCACTCAGTTGAACGGAACAATCTCCGGTTTTCGAACTGGGCTTACTCACCCAATCAGATCCAAACAGATTCTCTGGCGTTCTAAGGGCTTTAGTGTATAAACTTTGTCCATTGTTTTTTAAATACTTTACGTAAAGCTGTTTGGTGTATTCATCAACTGCATTTTTTAATAAAAGCTGCGCCATGTATCGGATAAAAATCCCTTTAAACAAACCGCCATCTCCAGAATTTTCACCTTTTAAAATGCCATTAGGTGAGAATTTGATTGCATCGTTCATGATATAATTTGCATTTCGAACGGCATCATCTAAATAGACCTGATCTTTGGTAATGAGATAAAGTTCTAAACCTGCACCAAGCCACGTACCTTGATTATAGGTGTAAAGTGCACCTTCGCTGGTATTTCCATAGGCATCCCAAACTACTCCACGTGCAGGTTCAACTACATAAGCCTTCATCCATGTATAAATCTTTTTTGCCCATTCTAAATCATCGGCTTTTTTATCCAACTGATACATCCTGGCAGCGATAATAGCTGCCGGGGCATTGGAACAGGCATTTTTAGAATCTGCAGAGCCTGATGCCCACATAATCCCTCCGTTTTTTACAGTAGTCCATCCTACTTTGATCCAGACCCAAAGCTGATCTGCAGCTTGCTTATATTCGATATCACCAGTAGCATCGTAAGCCCTTAAACAGGCCAATGCCCACCATTCCATATCATCATAAAAAGTATTTTTATAGGTATTGCCATTTTTAACATAACACCCCTTTAGCAAAGCTTTCATTTTGGTGAGGTACTTGGCATCTTTTGTTCTTCTGTAGGCATCAATATGTACATCCAGGGCATGAGCGTTCCACCAATAGTTAAAGCCCACATGACCATCATTGTTTTGGTTGTAATAGTTTTGAGTGGTGTTGTAAAATTGAACTTCGAGTGCAAGCTGTGCTTCATCAGCAGCTTTAGCCCAATCAACCACCACTGGCGGAGCAACAGGTTCTGGTGGCGTTACCGAGGTTTTATCTTTTTTACAGGCTAAAAAACACATCGTAACAAGCAGCCCACTAAGTATTGTATATTTTGAAAATAATTTCATAGTCTCAGAGATTATGGCGGTTAATCTTTCAAAAAACCGCCGTGAATTTTATTTAAAAGTTACTTTATGTGTGTAATCAGCAGTTGATTGCAGCCTGAACTCGATATCTGTTTTCTGTGCTTCTGCTGCAAATTTGTACGTATAATCGTATTGCGAGTTATCCACTTCTTTTAGCAAAAAATAACTTGCCGGACTCGAAGATGTTGCCCTTACGTTATCTTTAACAGAACATCCCCAGTTTTTCACCGTAATGGTACCAACTGCATCTTTTTCAGTAACCCTAAATTTATAACGTTCATCTTTACCCCAAGATTCTGTTTTCCAAACTATGGGTATATCTATCGCTTTCCAAACACCTGCAGCATCGTAAGTTAAAGTGTTCTGAATTTTATTATAACCCGAAAACCACAATCCTACCGACTCAATTTCGGTAAAGATTGCTATTGATTTATTGAAATCGAGATTGATGCGGTACACTGTTTTGGCGGTAGCCGGACTAGTCACTTCTGTTCCTTGTTTTATCACACCGGCATCAATAACGAAAGTTAAAGCTGATCCCGTAATCTTATCAACCAATTTATAACTACCAGCGCTTAAGGCTGTATAAATTTCGAATACACCATCTGATATTTTTTTGAAAGACTGTGCTTTAGTTAAATCTGTCCCTCCTTCGCTTGCTACACCTGTTATAAAAACAGTTGCAGGGTTTTCTGCAAAACCAGCCGGACGTTTCAGTTCGATTATACCAGCACCCGAAGTAGCCGCAATAACACCATTAGAAGCGATAACCTGCCATTTAACCTTACCGCTAGCCAATTCTGCAATACCAGCCCCAGCAGCAATTTTGTTCATTTCTTTATGGGATAAAGACAATTTATTATCGCTACCCACCTTTGCAGGAATCCCGGTGTATACTGGTTTTGAAAAATCGCCGCTTTCTTTATCGAAAACAACTTTATAAAATGGTAAAGTATAATTCCCTGTTGTTGCCGGGTTCCATTCAAACGTAACCACCGCATTGCTTGAGGGATTTAGGTTTACCACCGTATTATTTGCTGGTGCGCTAAGTATTGGCTGTGAAATGGTTGTGGTTACATTATCTATCCGATCCTTTTTACAAGAGAATAAGAATAACAGGCAAAGCATGCCCATAGCATATTTGTTTTTAAATATTCTGTTCATTTTATGATCTATTAAATTGGATTACCAGCCTGGGTTGCCTACAAGGTTTTTGTCTTTGTTCAATTCTGATTGAATGATGTTCCACAGGTAGTTTTTCTTCAAGAAAACCCTATTCTCGAATACTACTCTTTTTTGAAAATCTGTAGAGGTTGTGGCATTAACGTCCATTCCATAAAAAGGTCCGCCATCGGTTTGATCTGCAATTTTCCATCTACGGGTATCAAAATACCGAAAACTCTCAAAAGCCAATTCTACCCTTCTTTCTTTACGGATTGCATCTCGCCAAGCCACTTGGTTTGTAGGTTCCGGTACCTGATTGGCTGCCGAACCATATTGAGGAATTCCTGCCCTTTCTCTGATCAGGTTAATGTATTTTTTAATATCGGCATTTCCTGGCGCATATTCGTTCAGTGCTTCGGCATAATTGAGGTAGATTTCGCCTAACCTGAAAATGATTTCAGCTCTGTCCGCAATTTGATCAGGGCCTACTTTGCTGTTTGGGTTAACCATTTTACGAACAACATAACCTGTTCTAGACCAGTTGCGCCCTGTGTACTGGCCACTGTTTCCACCCTTATACAATTGAATTGTTATTGGTGAAGCTCCGGTTCCGCTATTATTATTACTGGCATTATTAATCCATTTGCTCAAGTTGAAAGTAATGTTTACATAAAAACGGGGCTCCCTGTTCACGTACATGTTTGAAGTGCCTGCTGCATAATAGTTGTTAGCAGTTGAAGTAGTCCCAACTTCGGTATAACCTGAAACCGGATCATCTATCGATCTTCCGTTTGCCGTAAAAAATGCATCAACCGCTTGTTGTGTGGCTCCCCATGATGACCATCCACCCAGAATATAAGGCGAGCCATTTTTATCAATAGAATAAAGTTTATCATCTAACAAACGACACAGGATAACTTCGGAATTCCAATCTTTAAGCCAAAGATTTTTAAGCGATTCGTAAGGTTTTATATTTCCACCTGCATCCAGTTCTTTATACAAACTATAATCAGGCATATCTATGAGCTCTTTTGATGCATCAGCAGCTCTTTTCCATTTATTTATATCAAATGTCTGGTTGATCAATACCTTTCCATCCAAATTTTTAAAACCAGCAAAATCTGTATTTCCATTGTACAAGGGACTAGCTGCATACAACAGGGTGCGTGATTTAACAGCCAGGGCCATTCCTTTTTTCCATCGACCAAACTCGCGGGTATTGCCTTGCGAAACGGGTAAATCGGCAATGGCTTTATCCAGTTCTAAAACAATATAATTGACACATTCATCATAGCTATTCCTTGGAAAACTAAAATCTTCGATAGATGCATCTGGCGGAATAGGAAGATCCGGCAATATGATTACAGGCCCATATTGAGCAATGAGACAAGAATAAAAATATGCTCTTAATGCCCTTGCTTCGGCTACGTACTGTTTAATTAACTGTGGTTCGATTTCGGGATTTTCCGGAACGCGTTTCATGAAGTAAGAAGCCCTGCGGATCCCCTGATAATAATAGATCCAAAAATTATAATCTCCACGATTTTTATCCCAGTTACCCAAATTCATCGAATAGGTTGGGTAATCGTTATAGGTAACATCTGCCTCATCCGATAAACCTTCCCATGGACTCGTTAAATTCCAATCGCCGTTTGACCTGATATAGGTGTAAATTCCAGCGAGATATTTCTCTGATTCAATTTTCTTTTTAAAAACATCATCAATGGTCTGTTTATCATCGGGTACCTGATCGAGAAATTTTTTACAGGCGGTTAAAGAGCAGATCAATACTAAAATGACAGCTGCTTTAAATAATATATTTCTTTTCATATCCTAAGGATTTTAAAGTTAAAAAGTAGCACTTACACCTAAACTGTAGGTTTTGATATTGGGATAGGAAGTCCCAGAACTTCGGGGTCCGGAATCTGTCCCCCCTCCTAACTCAGGGTCCCAGTATTTAAAAGGACTTATGGTAAAGAGGTTATAGCCTATGAAATACAGCCTGAGTTTCTGCAAGCCCATAAATGAAATGGCTTCCTTTTTAAAGGTATAGCCAAAATCCAAAGTTTTAAGTCTGAGGAAACGACCATTGATTAAAAAGTGGCTGTTTGTAGCATAATTTTGATTGATATCGGCACCGTATGAAAGACGCGGATAAAAAGCATCTTGCCGTGGGTTTTGAGGTGTCCAGCGATCTAATACATTGACATACAAACTTCCTTTTGCCGAACCGTTTCTAAATGGCATAAACTCATTTGCGAAATAAAAATCAACTGATCCCGTACCCTGAAAAAATGCGCCTAAAGAAAAACCTTTATAGCCAAATGTTCCACCAAAACCATATAAAATCTGAGGTACCTGATCTTTACCAATGAAAGTCCGATCGTCTGCATTGATGGTGCCATCACCGTTTAAATCTCTGAATTTCAGATCACCAGCTTGTACTACACCGGTTGTTCGGGCTACTGCAGGGTTATCTATTTCAGCTTGTGTATAAAATCCATCAGCGATATATCCCGTTCTTGTAAAAACAGATTGACCTCTCGATTCCTGCCATGGAAATGCTGGAGTTGGCGAATCATCTTCGATCACTTTATTTTTATTATAGGTAAATGTGCCTTGCAGAGACATTGAAAAAGCACCAAAATTTTTATCAAAATTTCCTGTAAAATCGATTCCTTTTGCCTCTGTTTTACCTAAATTACCTAAGAGGTTATTTCTAACGCCCACAAAATCAGGAACACTTTTTCTTACTGTAAAAATATTCTCACGTTTACGGCTAAATACATCAAACTGCAGGCTCAGCGCATTGTTCCAGGTTTTAAGTTCTAAGCCCAGATTTAAATCTTTTTCGGTTTCCCAGGTGGCATCAACAGGGTAATCGGCAATATCTATTCCCTGAAGCACATTATCGCCTCTAACCTGTCCATATTGATAAGCATTGCCTGCATTACCTACAGTTCCGATGTAAGAAAAGCGCCTTCCGCCAATATTACTGCTTCCTACAGTTCCATACGAAGCTCGTAGTTTTATTAATTGGAAGATCTGGTTGGCATTTCCATAAAATTTTTCATTAGAAATTACCCATCCAACAGCATAAGAAGGAAAGAAACCATAACGTTTATCAGGAGCAAAATTTTCGGCTCCATTATATCCAAAGGTAACTTCGGCCAAATAACGATCATCATAAGAATAAGTGGCCCGACCTACTCCACCTAAACTTCGGTAAGGGATAGAACCAATTAAATCTCCAGCTGTTGCACTCACCTTATCACTTTGGTAATACAAAGCAAGTCCACCTAACTTATGTTTCCCAAAAGTACGGGCATAATTTATGGCGCCTTCCAAATAAAACTGACGGCTACCCCCATTTGATCTTGAAAACGAAAGATAATCCTGACCAGGGTTAATGCTGCTATAAACTAGATCACCCGCCGCATTTCTTGATGTGGCGTAATAAGTTGTTGGCGTTTTCCCCCTCGCAAGTGTATTGGTATTGGTCGCATCAAATGAGTATAATAAATGCGACGACAAACCCTTAACAAGGCTACCCAAATCTTGCGTAACCCGAATATCAGACATGATCTGATTCTCATAGGTTGTAGAATAACCTCTGTTTGTAAGCAGTCCGTACGAACTATACAAACCACCACCTGTAGATAAAAAGGGTTCTCTATTATCCGGATACATTACCGGATACAAAATTGGATATGTTTTTAGCGAGTTCGCAAAAATATCACTAGTACCTGTACCAGGGTAATTCCCGTTAGATAACCAGCCTTTAATTCCTAAATCAATCGTGGTGCTTTTGGTTGCTTTTAAGGTTAAAGCTGAACTGAAATTTACCCTCGAATATTTAATAGAGGAGTTGTATTGCTGTAATCCATCTGTTTTAAACAAACCTGTTTCATCATAATAACCTGCAGAAACATAGTAGGTAGATTTTTCTCCTCCACCTCTAATACTTAGGTTTGCTTTGCGGTTGTGGCCAAAATCATTAAAAATTTCATCAAACCAGTTTACGTTTGGATACAAATACGGATCTACCTGTGTAAACGTTTTATTAATCAGGTCTTCAGAATAAATGGGATTTCCACCTCTGGTGGTATTGGCCTCATTGGCCATCTGCATATAGGTTACACCATCTGCCGTTTCTGGTACACGGGTAAACTGGGTAAGCCCCTGGTAGTAATCTAAATTAATATCTGTACGTCCGGCTTTACCTCTTTTGGTTGTGATTAAAATTACGCCATTTGCACCCCTAACGCCATAAACAGAGGTAGAAGATGCATCTTTCAAAATAGAAAAACTCTCTATATCATTAGGATCGATATTGCTAAAAGCCCTTTCTACACCATCAACCAAAATTAACGGTGTATTATTTCCTGTTGTAATTACGCCCCTGATCCATAAATCGGCACCATCTCTACCAGGCTCCCCACTTCTTTGAACACCCACCAGGCCCGAAACACGGCCCGCTAAAACGGTGGAGATATTGGCTACGGGCTGTTTTAAAGATTCAACATCTAAAGTAGATTGGGCACCCAAAGTTTCAATCTTTCTCTGTTTCTGCCCGAAAGCCACCACCACAACCTCATTTAAAGAATTGTTTACAGGCTTTAAAATAATTGTTAAATTCTTTCTTTTTTCGATGGGTACTTCTTGCGGATCGTAACCAATAAAACTGATCAGCAAGGTTGCATCTTCCTGCGCTTTGATTGTAAATTCTCCATTTGGATTGGTAGCAACTGTTAGTGTACCGCCTTTAATTTTTACTGTTGCACCCGGGATGGCCTGGTTGGTTTCATCAAGCACCTTACCTTTTATGATAATCTCATCTTTTTCGGTTAGCGGATTTGTATTTCTTTTACGTAATACGATTGTTCTTTGTTCGATTACATAGGTAAAGGGCTGCCCTGCAAAACATTTCTCCAACACCTTTAAAAAAGGTTCGTTTATGGCGGTTAGCGTAATGGGATTGGCAGATTTAATCAATGCATCTTCGTAATAAAAATTATAATTGCTCTGTAAACGCAGGGCCTTTAAAACTTTATCGATAGCGGCATTATTTACGCTTAAATTGATGTTTTGAGCATGGGTACTTGCATTGAGCTGTACCACAAAAGCAAACATTAAAATCAATATAAATTTCATGCGGATGAGAAATTTAAATGACATGAGGGGTTGCCCACAGCATGTAGTTGTGTTAAAAAATTTATACATTTGGTTAGTAAGTTAAATGTAACTTGTGTCGAAATAGGTTTATTTGATTTGCATTTTTGGCTTGTCCAATCGACCTGAAGTGGCTCAAAACACTTCGGGTCTTTTTTAAGCCGGTTGAGTATGGCTTATTTCATAACGACGATCCTCCTCCCTACAATTTTAAATTTCACTGAACCGGTTAATTCCATTGTTTTTAGTACATCGGTAACTTTTCCAAACCGCGAAATCGTTCCGCTATAATATTGCTTGTTAAAATCCCCTTCATAATCAACTTCAATGTCGTACCACCTCGAAATCTGGTTCATTATGGAGTATAAATTATTGTGATTGAATAAAAACAAGCCGTTTTTCCAGGCGATACTTTCAGCAGCATCGGTCATTGTACTCAGCTCTAAAATCCTCGAACGACTAAAGTTAACTACCTGCTCGCCGGGTTTCATCATTTTACTTTCAGCCCCTTTGCTCACCAATACCTTTCCTTCTAATAAGGTAGTTGTAGTTTCTGTTTCATCAGGGTAAGCATTGATATTAAAATGCGTTCCCAATACCTGAACATCTTGCGTTTGGGTATGCACCACAAAAGGCATTTCCTTATTTTTAGAAACTTCGAAATAGGCTTCACCCGTTAGTTCTACATTTCTTTTCTTACCCTCAAAAATTACAGGATATTTTAGAGATGATGATGCGTTTAGCCAAACATTAGAGCCATCAGGCAATATAATCTTGTACTGACTGCCACGCGGTGTTTCTATCTTATTAAAAGCATTTAGATTGGTGGCGTTTTTTTCAACATTCAACACTTCGTAAACCAGTTCTCCTTTGGCTGTTTTTTTGATGCGTATCCCAGCAAGGCTGTCTAAAACTAAAGTAGATGCTTTTTTATCGAGAATAATTTTACGTCCATCGGCCAATGTTAAAATGGCTTTATCTGTACCTGGCAAAATCTTATCTGTTGGGTTGGCTATTTTCGCAGTAAAGTTATTCTTTGGCTGGATAGCAAAATAAATTACAATGGATGCCACAATTACTAATACTGCCGCTGCAGCAATCATCTTTTTAAATAATAAAAAGACTTCGGGTTGCTTCTCTTTTGGCAGGTTGGCTGCTATTGCCGCTAAATCATCAGCTATCTCATGTTCAGTTAAAGGAACGGCATTGGCATGATAATCCAGATAGGAACTTTCTACCAAGGCTTTTTCTTCTTCGGTACATTCCCCTGCGAGATATCTTTTAAGTAAATCTTGAATTTGGTTAGTTTGCATTGGTTTATTGAACACCTTTCTTATGCTCATTAAACTATAGACGGGCGACTAAACCTTATGGGGTAGAAAAAAAATAATTATTTTTCGAATAAAAAAATCAAGGCCAAAATAACGCTCAGTTTAGGGCGCATAATTTTAAGGGCATTCTGGATCTGTTTCCGCACCGTCTGCTCTGAAATGCCGAGTTCGGCAGCAATTTCTTTATGGCTTAAATGTTCTTTCCTGCTCAATTCAAAAATTTGGCGCATTTTTTCTGGCAAGGCAGCAATTTCCTGTTCGATAAGCTGCATTAATTGTTTATGCCTGATTAAATGATCGGTTAAATCATTCGTTTCGAGTGTGTAGTTTTCTAAATAAGATACATAATTAGAAGCAATATTTTGATGTGCAACATGATCCAAAACGCGGTTTCTAAGTGCGGTATATAAGTACGCGGATGGAGCAGTTTTGATGATAATTTCATGCCGTTTTAGCCAAAGCGTAGTAAATAAATCCTGTACCAAATCTCTGGCCAGCTCCCTATCGCCAACCTTTTTATAGGCATGGGTATATAATAACCTGCTGTACTTACCATAAATTTCTGTATATGCAGCATGATCATCCTGTTGTAAACGGATGAACAATTCTACATCTACATCATGGTTTATTGGAGACATATATTTGGTTAGGGATAAACAAATATATTAAATATTTAAACTTATCAAACCAATATAAATCGATTTAGAAGATTATTAAGCACATTATTTCAGAACAGCTAATATCACAGGATTAATTTTTGGCCAAGGCTTTAATCTGTTTTAAATGTTTTTTCAATACTGGTAAATATTTACTGGCATATGCTTTAACCGCACCATCGTTTGACTGAGCAGCCTTTTCAAATAATGCAACAGCCATTTGATGGTCTGAAACCATCATTTCGATATAAGCTTTATCGAACACAATCCCACTTAATCCAATAAGCTTTTCTTTAGCAGTGTTTACATCAGCTTCATTAACACCATTATCAGTTTTTGATTGACCTGTATTACCAGCCTCACCTCCAGTATTCTTATTACGAGAAGTATCCCTCAAATTTTCGGGTGAAGAATCAACCCTCCCATCTGGACGTTGTCCACCTTCCGGTGTACTCATAGGGAGGTCTACTTTTTTAAGTTTTGCCAATGCCCTCAATTCTTCATTGGCTTTGATATGCTCAGCAACCATCATCTGGCCGAAGGCTTTAACTTTTTTACCGACTGCCTTATTTGCTGCAATTTCACCTATTAATACTTCTTTCATGCCCGCAAGAGCTGCCCGTTGCAAAAATCGTGCAGTTGTTAAACTGTCTAGTTGGTAAATTGCCTTAGTAGATTTTAGCAACTTCTGTTCATTTCCATATAATGAACAGTTAAATGATGCGGCTAAAATTGTTATTCCAACTGTACTTAATGTAAGGGTATAGAAATAGTTTTTCATCGCACAACATTTTAAAGGTGTTACCTCACCATAACCTTTTTTAGCCCTTAAAAGTTTGAACAAATCATATTCTTCATTTAAAAAACGTACAACACCAGGGGTTTAATATTTTATGTTTTCTCTAAACTTAATCCGATCCAATCCTGTTTTACTATAAAAGACTTATACTATGGAAAATCAAGAAAACAACCAACCAGAAGAAGAAATTCAAAATATCGAACAGTTTCAGATTAACCGATCGGAAGGAAATGCTCCTGAAGGGCACGTTACACCAGAGCCAACCGAAGATGACGAATACACTGAGGATGAGGTTCCATTTGCTGATGGTGAAGGCACGCAGCTAAATGAAGAAATCGAAGAACCTGAAGAGGATGAAGAAGTGGATGATAGCGAAACTGAAGATTATAACCAATCTGATGTAGAGGAATTGGATAAAGATCCAAACGCTTACGAAAAGAAAGACGACGAAATGCTTTAAGCAATTCGTTATTCAAAATACAAGGTGCCAGATCGTAATTATCTGGCATTTTTCATTTAAACAAAGATGATCCGCAATGCTTACAAAACAGCGCATCACTATCATGTCCTTCCCTGCTACAGCTTGGACACGATTCGGGCATCTCTTTTTTCTGTCTGGCGGCAACAGCAATATCATGAGTAATGATTCCGGTAGGCACTGCAATAATGGCGTAACCAATTAGCATAACCACAGAGGCTACAAATTTACCCAATGGTGTAATAGGCGAAATATCGCCATAACCAACAGTTGTGATGGTAACGATAGCCCAATAAATGCTTTCAGGAATATTCGAAAATCCATTTTCACGTTGCTCAACCAGATACATGATCGAACCCAGGATAACCGTTATGGTTAAAACAGTTAGCAGAAATATGCTGATCTTACGTACACTGCTTTTTAACGCCTGGGTTAGGAAATTAATTTCCGTTAAGAAATGGCCGAGTTTGAAAATCCTGAATACCCGGAGCAGCCTTAATGCCCTAAAAACCAGTAAAGATTGTGCACCAATAAAAAAGATACTCAAGTAAGATGGTAACAACGCAATCAGATCAATAATTCCTAGAGGACTGATCACATATCGAATCGGTTTTTTGATACTGACCAACCTTAAAATATATTCGACGGTGAAAAGCGCAGCAAAAACCCACTCCGTAATGTTAAACAACTTACCATATTGCTGATGAATGCTGACAATACTATCGAGCATCACTACAATAATGCTAGAAAAAATGGCAATCAATAAGCCCACATCAAAAGCTTTACCTGCAGGTGTATTCGATTCGTAGATAACTTCGTGAAGTTTAAAACGCCAATCTTTAGGTGATTCTGATGCCATAGTTTTTTAGGTAGATTTAAAGGTAACAAAATTACCCATTTACCACTTCTCCGCCATTAACATGTATTACCTGTCCGGTAATAAAAGAGGCATCATCCGAAGCAAGGAAAACATAAGACGGCCCAATCTCTGAGGGCTGCCCTGCCCTTTCCATAGCGGTTTGTGATCCAAAAGATTTAATCTTTTTTTCATCAAAGGTAGATACGATAAGAGGTGTCCACACCGGGCCTGGTGCAACCGCATTTACCCGAATGCCAGTTTTAGCCAGGTTTGTAGCCAGCGAACGTGTAAAAGAAGTAATAGCTCCCTTGGTAGAGGAGTAATCGATTAAATTTGGCGATGAACGGTATGCCGTTACCGAAGTGGTATTGATAATGGTATCGCCCGATTGAAAATGCTCAAGCACCTCATGTGCGAAATAAAAATAACCAAATATGTTCGTACGGAAAGTATCTTCCAGCTGTTTGTTGTCGATTTTTATTAGATCTTTCTGCGGAACCTGCATTCCCGCGTTATTAACCAATATATTAATTTTTCCAAATTTTTTAACGGTGTCTTTTACTGCCTTTTTGCAAAAAGCAGGCTTCTTAACGTCACCTTTAATCAAGAGGCAGTTTCTACCTTCTGCCTCAACCATTTTTTGCGTTTCCTTTGCATCAATATCTTCATCTAAATAAACAATTGCCACATTAGCACCTTCTCGTGCAAAATGAACTGCTACCGAACGACCAATGCCACTATCTCCACCAGTAATTAATGCTACCTTATCAATTAACTTATCTGCGCCTTTGTAGCTAGCCTTAATTACTTCAGGCCTAGGGTTCATTTTAGCTTCTATGCCTGGTTGGCTATTTTGTTTTGCAGGTGTTTTTTGAGTTTTCATCGCTATTAATCAATCAAGGTATTAACAATACCTACTAAACAAATCTGTTGTCTGCAAAGTTTTTGGAACTTGAGATCATCAACATTTTAAACCAATTTAGCTTAATATTTTGCTCATATCCGATCATTTTAGAAGCCTGTACCTCCCTAAATTAGCTTTTTAATCCCTAACCAATAGAAACCACACAATGAGAAAAACAATTTTATCAGCTTTGGTGATGTTAAGTCTAACCTTACCTGGATTTACTCAAAAACGCCTGGGCAATGAAACTGCAGCCCAAAAAACCAAAAGAATGGAATGGTGGACAGATGCACGCTTCGGAATGTTTATCCACTGGGGCCTTTATGCATTGCCTGCACGCCACGAATGGGTAAAAAACAGGGAGCGGATTACTACCGCCGATTATCAAAAGTACTTTGATCAATTTAACCCAGATCAGTTCGACCCAAAAAAATGGGCTAAAGAAGCCAAAAATGCAGGAATGAAGTATGCCGTTCTAACTACTAAACACCATGAAGGTTTTGTGCTTTTTGACAGCAAATACACCGACTATAAAGCGACCAATACACAAGCCAAAAGAGATTTGGTAAAAGAATTTGTAGATGCTTTTAGAGCAGAAGGAATTAAAATCGGATTTTATTACTCTTTGATAGACTGGCACCATCCGGATTTTACGATAGATGTAATGCACCCACAAAGGCTGGATAAAAATGATGACAACGCTTATGCAGAACTTAACAAAGGTAAGAATATGGCGAAGTACCGCAAGTATATGTATAACCAGGTTACAGAACTATTAACTAAATATGGTAAGATAGATATACTTTGGGCAGATTTTTCATATCCAGGAAAAAATGGTAAAGGCCGAGATGATTGGGGTTCGGTTGAGTTATTGAAACAAATAAGAAAATTACAACCCGGAATTATTGTTGATAACCGACTGGATTTAAACGACTATGAAGATGGTACAGATTTCGAAACACCAGAACAGGTTGGTCCAAAAGAACTGGAAAAATACCGTGGTAAAGTATGGGAAACCTGCCAAACCTTTTCAGGATCGTGGGGATACCATCGCGAGGAAAACACCTGGAAAAGCAACAAAAAATTATTGGATCTATTAATTACCTCTGTTGCAAACGGTGGCAATTTATTACTGAATGTTGGGCCTACTGCGCGTGGTGAGTTTGATAACAGAGCGAACATTGCTTTAGATAGCCTAAGCCTTTGGATGCATGCCAATTCGAAATCTATTTACCATTGTACTTTTGCCCCGGCAGAATTTAAAGCACCTGAAGGAGCAAAACTCACCTATAACAAAGACACCAAAAAACTATATGTGCATCTGTTCGAATATCCCAATACTGGTTACATTACACTAGATGGATATAAAGACAAGGCCAAGTACGCACAGTTTTTACACGATAACTCTGAAATACAGATTGATACTCAAAAATCGACTGGAAGTGACTTGGTGCTAAAACTACCTAAGAAAAAGCCTGATTTTGAGATCCCAGTAATCGAATTGACATTAAATTAATCTACCTATATTAATTATTGGCCTGCAAGTTAAACCTTGTGGGCTTTTTTTATTTTAAGTAAATGCACATCTTCCATCAACCATCTTACATTCCCCATCATTACTAGGCCGACAAAAGTTCTCCCTGATTTAAGTTTGCATAAGCTTTAGCCTGCACTACATTACCGATTATAATAATTGCCGGATAAGTTAAACCAGCATTTTCTGCAGATTCCTGTAAATTCTGCACCGAACAGACTACTTGTTTCTGATTGGGTAAGGTAGCGTGCTGAATAATTGCGGCAGGCATATTACCTAAACCCGCATCGCAATAGGCTTTCGAGATTTCGCCAACTTTTTTCATCCCCATATATATAACAACTGTGGCCGAACTTTTCATCGCACATTTTAGATCGTTGGTTAAACTTCCGTCCTTCTTGGTTCCGGTAAGTATCCAAACACTTTCACTAATTCCACGGTGTGTTAAAGGTACATCGATAAAACCTGCACCCTGCATACTACTGATACCTGGAATATAATGACATTTAATCCCTCTTGCCTCCGCATAAATCAATTCTTCAAATCCTCTACCAAAAATAAAAGGATCTCCACCCTTTAAACGCACCACTACCTGATAGTTTTGGGCATTTTCGACAATTAATTCATTTATTTTCTCTTGCGGCGTGTATTTTCCATAGGGTTGTTTGCCAACATAGATCATTTTACATGTTTTCGGAGCAATTTCTAGCAATTTTTCATTACTTAAGTTATCATAAAGAATAACTTCTGCTCTTTTTAACACATTAAAAGCTTTCATAGTGACCAATTCGGGGTCACCAGGACCTCCACCCATTATAAAAAGTCTAAAATCAGTAGTTTTTTGATTCATAATTTTAATGATTTAACTATTTAAGCATAAAAGTGATGAAAATTTATTAAAAAATTAAATATTTTATGATAAAAATCATACAAAAACAACTTTTAACCTAATTAAAACATATATTTGACTATTAAAAATCATATAAATACTAAATTATATATTTTTAAAACGATTATTTCAGCAAAAAGAACATCAAAACAAATAATCCGAAACAAAAAACAAACCAACAGAAACCAAAAACACTAAATACCTTTAAGATTTATGAAAGAACCACAAATAATCGTAATAGGAAATGGAATGGTGGGATATAAATTCTGCGAAAAGCTTAGATCAAAAACTTCTTCTTTTAATCTTATTGTTTTTGGAGAAGAACCCCGAAGAGCTTACGATCGTGTTCATTTAAGTGAATATTTTAATGGCAAAACAGCCGACGACCTCTCTCTTTCTACAGAAAACTGGTACCAGGAACAAAATATTACCCTTTATCTCAATAATCCAGTTACCAAAATAGACCGCGAACTTCAAAAAGTTTATACCGCCAATGGTTTTGATTATAGCTACGATATTCTTGTTTTTGCAACAGGGTCTGGTGCTTTTGTCCCGAACATCCCTGGAATTGAGAAAGATGGTGTTTTTGTATACCGCACTATAGAAGATCTTGACCTTATTAGTGGATATGCAAAAAGGGCAAAAACAGCTTCAGTTATCGGAGGCGGTTTATTGGGATTAGAAGCCGCTAAAGCATTGATTGATCTGGGTATCGAAAAAACCAGTATCATTGAATTTGCACCGCGCTTAATGCCAAGACAAATTGATGCCGCTGGTAGCGATATGCTTAAATCGAAGCTGGCAGATTTAGGTTTGCAAATCCACTTAAATAAAAACACCACGAGCATTGAAGGCGATGGCCACATTACCGCATTAAAGTTTAGTGACGATACCGCTTTAGATGTTGATATGCTGGTGATCTCTGCTGGTATAAAACCACGCGATGAATTGGCAAAAGCCTGTGGCATTGAGGTTGGTCCAAGGGGCGGAATTGTAGTTGATGAAAAAATGCAGACCAACGATCCTGCTGTATTTGCCATTGGAGAGTGTGCTTTATATGATGGAATGATTTATGGCTTAATTGCTCCAGGTTACGAAATGGCCGAAGTGTTGGCTGCGAACCTTTGCGAAGCTGATAAAGCTTTCACAGGATTTGATATGAGTACCAAACTCAAACTGATTGGCATCGATGTGGCTAGCTTTGGTGATAATTTTATTACCGAGCCCGATTGCCGTACCATCATCTTCGAAAACAAACACAAAGGAGTTTATAAAAGAATAAATGTTAGTAATGACGGGCAATACCTTTTAGGAGGTATCTTAATTGGAGATGCAACAGCCTATAACCTGCTGTTGCAGACCTCTAATAACCGGATCGTATTACCAGAAAACCCTGAAGAACTGATACTGGGTGCACGCGGAGGAAGCGAGCCTGCTGGAGGAACCGGAATTACAGGTTTACCCGATAGTGCATTAATCTGTAGTTGTGAAGGCGTTAGTAAAGGCGATATCTGCTCGGTAGTGGCAGATGGTTCTTGCGAAAATATTGATGACCTGAAAAAATGCACTAAAGCAGGTACAGGTTGTGGCGGTTGTTTGCCGATGGTAAAAGATTTAATGACCTATACCTTAAAATCTCAAGGTAAATACATCAAAAATGTAATTTGCGAGCATTTTAACTACAGCAGACAGGAACTTTTTGACCTTATCCATATTCACGAATTAAAAAGTTATGATGAGGTGCTTGATGCATTGGGCAAAAACGATGGTTGCGAAGTATGCAAGCCATTAGTATCCTCACTCCTTGCCAGTCTCTGGAATGAAATGATCCTTAAAAAAGGAAATGATGTAGCCCAAGATAGTAACGACCGTTTTCTGGCTAACATCCAAAAAGGTGGCTCATATTCTGTAGTACCCAGGGTTCCGGGTGGCGAAATTACGCCCGATAAATTGATAGTAATTGGCGAAGTAGCTAAAAAATACAACCTGTACACTAAAATTACAGGAGGTCAGCGGATAGATATGTTTGGTGCACACCTTAACGACCTGCCTATTATCTGGGAAGAATTAATTGCTGCAGGTTTTGAAAGCGGGCATGCCTACGGAAAAGGCTTAAGAACGGTTAAAAGCTGTGTTGGCAGTACCTGGTGCAGATTTGGTTTGCACGATAGCGTGAGTTTTGCTATCAGAATTGAAGAAAGATACAGAGGTATACGTGCACCACATAAATTCAAATCGGCGGTAAGTGGCTGTATCAGAGAATGTGCTGAAGCCCAAAGCAAAGATTTCGGCATCATTGCCACCGAAAAAGGCTGGAATTTATATGTATGTGGTAACGGAGGTAGCAAACCTCAACATGCTTTATTGTTGGCAACAGACCTAGACAGCGAAACCTGCATCCGGTATATTGATAGATTTTTGATGTTTTACATCCGTACTGCCGATCCACTTACCCGAACAGCAACCTGGCTGAACAAGATGGAGGGCGGGATAGATTACCTACGAAATGTAATCATTAGCGATAGTTTAGGGATGGCAGCCCAATGGGAAAATGAAATTGAGAATTTAATCGCCTCTTACAAATGCGAATGGAAAGAAGCCGTAGAAAATCCTGCAATCAGAAAAAGATTCTCTCATTTTGTAAATGCACCAGAAGACAAAGATCCATCCATAGAATTTGTTGAAATGCGCGGACAAAAAAGAACTGCTGAATGGAAAACAGTTTAACCTAAAATCTTTACAAACCTTATAAAACCCAAAATTATGAATGAACAATCAAATTGGCTAGCAGCCTGCCGAGTCGAGGATGCCATTGAGAACGGTGGCGTTTGTGTAAAACAAGGTGAAGATCAGATTGCACTTTTCTATTTCACCAGAAGAAATGAGTGGTATGCCACACAAAATGAATGCCCGCACAAGAAACAAATGGCATTAAGCCGTGGAATGATTGGCTCTACTACCGATGAACCTAAGGTAGCCTGCCCTTTCCACAAAAAAACATTCTCATTGAGCACTGGCGAATGTTTAAGCGGCGACGAGTGCGCCATAAAAACCTATCCTGTAAAGATAGAAAACGGAACTGTTTATATTGGCACAACGCCAAAATCTTAACCTGACCCAGTAAGATTTAAACTTTTCCTGATAAAAATTTAACCCAAACCAAACCGACATGAAGATTTCTAATTATGTAGCCATAACAGGCTGCCTCGCACTTACCTTGTTCTTTTTTTCTGCTAAATCGCAAACTAAAGCTGTTTTATTCGATGGTACTATCGTTGCTGGTTATGTTGATCATGGTGCTTTTATAAACTGTACCGGACCAAGCATAAAATTCAGCAAAAAACCTTATGCCGTTTTACTTGGGCTACTCCCAAGTTTACGCATCAAAGAAGATAAAGTTGCTGCTGGTGCTCCAAAAAATGCAGTCCTTACCCCCAACCTCGGCTTTGGCTTAACGGCAGCATTTCGCCATATAGCCTTACAGGTGCCCTTATATTACAACCCTAAAACTGCAGTCAAAAATGGCGAATGGAACGTCGGCGTAGGTTTAGGCTATAAATTTTAAAAGAATCAATTTATTTATTTACGCTTAAACCGACCACTATGACACTTAACTCCATTAATAAACCGCTAGATAAATTAAATATATTTTCGCTTAAAGGTGTTCAAATGAAAACCTTTCACATCACCTGGTTAACCTTCTTCTTCTGTTTCTTCGCCTGGTTCGGGATGGCCCCGTTAATGAAGATTGCTAGAGAGCAATTACACCTTACCAAAGATCAGGTGGGCAACATCCAAATCGCTTCAGTATCGGCCACTATTATTGCCCGTTTACTCATCGGAAGATTGATTGATAAATTTGGTCCTAAACTGATCTACACCTGGCTTTTGGTACTTTGCGCCATACCAGTGTTGTTAATCGGAACCAGTCATTCTTATACTTCATTTTTACTTTTCCGCTTGGCTATCGGCGTAATTGGGGCATCATTTGTAATTACCCAATTTCATACCTCAATTATGTTTGCTTCTAACATTAAGGGAACCGCAAATGCAACGGCTGGTGGTTTTGGTAATGCAGGTGGCGGTGCCGCCAATTTATTTATGCCTTTAATTGCATCCGGAATTACCGCTCTAGGCTTTTGTAGCACCGAAGACAGCTGGCGTTATGCCATGATTTTCCCGGGTGTAATGCTTTTAGTCTGCGCGTTTTTATATCACCGCTATACTTTGGATACCCCAAAGGGAGATTTTAAAGACCTCAAAGATGAAAGCATAAAAAGCACCAAAAACACCTTTTTAATTGCAGCAAAAGATTACCGTACCTGGATTTTAACCATTGCTTATGCTGCATGTTTTGGCGTAGAAATTACGGTTGACAACTTTGCACCGATCTTTTTTACAGATTCATTTGGCGCAACTATAGCTGTAGCCGGAATGGTTGCGGGCATTTTTGGTTGGATTAATATTTTTGCCAGACCACTGGGTGGCATTGTTGCTGATAAAATTGGTAAAACCTGGGGATTTGATGGCAAAACACTTTTGCTCGCCTTATTGCTTTTGGTAGAGGGAATTGGTTTAATCTGGTTCGCAAAATCGGGCAATATCGGAATGGCCATTTTCATGATGTTTGTTTTTGGTTTAAGTTTAAAAATGGCCAATGGCGCAACTTATAGCCTTGTTCCTTTCATTAATCCGCTTGCAGTTGGTAGTGTAGCCGGTATTGTAGGTGCTGGTGGAAATATCGGGGCCATGCTTATTGCATTTATGTTTAAAGCTAAAGCCAGTCACGCCTCTAAAAATGTAATCGAAAATGGGCTTAGTGTTCATAAGGATCTGATTGATTATACCAGTGCATTTACTTTGCTTGGCTTCATTATTCTCGGAATTGGCGTTGCAGTATTCATTTTTAGAACCATTATGGCACAAAAAACATCCGAAATAGAAGACCTGGTGCTTACCCCTAGCAAATAAACAACGCTAACAAAAATCTACTATACAAGCCGATCATTTGAAAGAAGAAAAAAACATATCGCCAAACAAAACAACCACCTGCTGCTACTGCGGGGTGGGCTGTGGTATTGTGGTAAATAAAGATATCCATGAGCGCATAACTGTTGAAGGAGACAAAAACCACCCTGTAAACAAAGGCATGTTGTGCAGTAAAGGCATGAATCTTCATTATACAGCAAATGATAAAAGCGATAGGCTGCTTTACCCGGAAATGCGCTACAACAAAAACATGCCCCTCCAAAGGGTAAGTTGGGATACCGCACTGGAAAGAACAGCAGCAGTTTTTAAAGCACTTATTAAAAAACACGGTCCCGACAGCGTTGCTTTCTATGCCAGCGGACAGTGTTTAACAGAAGAATATTACGTAGTAAATAAATTAATTAAAGGATTTATCGGTAGTAATAACATCGATACCAACAGCCGCTTATGTATGAGCAGTGCGGTTGTTGGTTATAAAATGAGCTTAGGTGAAGATACCGTGCCCATTAGTTATGATGATATTGAAATTGCCGATTGTATTTTTGTTGCAGGCGCAAACCCGGCATGGTGCCATCCTATCCTATGGCGCCGTGTTGAAGCCGCAAAGCAAAAAAATCCCGATTTAAAGATTATTGTTAGCGACCCTCGAAAAACCCAAACCTGTTCAATTGCCAATGTTCATTTACAGCTTAATCCAGGTACCGATATTACCCTTCACCATGCCATAGGCAGATGTTTGATTGAAGATGGAAAAATTGACTCAGATTTTATCATCAACAGTACTAACGGTTATGAAAAATACCGCACTACCGTTTTCGAAACTTCGTTAGCGGAAGCGGCAGTAATTTGTGGTATAGCAGAGCTTGATATTCGTTTAGCGGCATCTTACATCGGCAATGCAAAAGGTTTTATCAGCATGTGGACTATGGGGCTTAACCAAAGTGTGGTGGGTACCAATAAAAACCTTTCATTAATCAACCTAAACCTGATTACTGGTCATATTGGCAAACCTGGAAGCGGACCTTTTTCACTTACCGGACAGCCAAATGCCATGGGCGGCCGCGAAGTTGGCGGCTTAAGTAATTTATTACCTGCACATCGTGTTTTAGCCAACGAAAGTCACCGGAATGAAGTTGAAAAATTTTGGCAGATCCCATTAGGTACCATACAACCTAAACCAGGATTAACCGCCACCGAGATGTTCGATGAGCTGAATACTGGAAAACTCAAAGCAGTATGGATTTTATGCACCAACCCGCTGATCAGCCTACCTGATGTTCGTGTAGCAGAAGAAGGATTAAAAAAGGCAAAGTTTGTTGTTGTTCAGGATATTAGTAATAAGGTAGAAACCTTAAAATATGCTGATGTGGTATTGCCTGCGGCTGCATGGGTAGAAAAAGAAGGCACCATGACTAATGCAGGCCGCTATATCTCTTACCTCAGCAAAGTAACAGAAGCGCCTGGAGAAGCCTTGCCAGATTCGGAAATTATCTGCCGATTTGCAAAAAAAATGGGCTACCATGGTTTCGACTTTAAAAACGCTTCCGAAATATACGACGAGCATGCAGCTTTAACCGCTGGAACCAACATTGATATCAGCGGCCTTAATTACCAGATCTTAAAAGATAAAAGAGCCGTTCAATGGCCGTACCCAAAAGAAGAAACAGCATTTGGAATGGCTAGATTATTTACCGATCATCAATTTTATACCGCAGATAAAAAAGCCAATATCCTATCATTTGATGACCAAAATCAATCAGAAGCTTTAACACCTGAACACCCACTGATTTTGACGACCGGAAGAATCAGGGATCAATGGCATACACGGAGCAAAACCGGCAAGGTAAATAAACTGAACCAGCACATTGGTGAGTCTTTTTTAGAAATTAACCCAGTTGATGCTGAAGCTCGGAACATTAAAGACAATGATATTATCGAGATTTCCAGTTTACGTGGAAATGTACGCGTAAAGGCTAAATTTTCGGAAGATATTAAAACCGGAGTAGTTTTTATGCCCATGCATTGGGGCAAAATCTTGAAAAGTGATTTAAACCGGGTAAATAACCTCACCAATAATTTGGTTGATCCTCAAAGCAAAGAACCCGATTTTAAGTTCAGTGCGGTACAGGTAAAACGCTATAAAAAAGCCAGACAAAAGATCATCGTTATAGGCGCGGGAGCTGGTGCCTGTGGTTTTGTTAAAAGTTACAGGGCCTTAAATACTGAAGATGATATCGAAATTTTCAGTAAAGAGAATTTTCCTTTTTATAACCGGGTACTTCTCCCCGATTACATCATTGGCACTTTGCCATGGAATAACCTCATTAAAATGAGCGATAACGAGGAAAACGATTACAAAATTAAGCTGCATCGTGGTTTGGGGATCGAGAAGATTAACAAAGAAGATAAAACAGTTACAGATAGCAATGGCGAAACCCATCATTACGATATCCTGCTCCTGGCTACCGGAAGCAGGGCTTTTATGCTTAAAGATATCCCTAAGCTAAATGGTATATTTACCATGCGCAGCCGTAACGATGCCGACAGTTTTAAAAAACATGTCGATAGCACAAATGGAAAAGCGGTAATTGTTGGCGGTGGATTACTGGGTATTGAGCTGGCTACTTCGCTTGCCGAAACCGGATCAAAAGTGACCATCATCCAAAGGATATCAAGGTTAATGGGTCGCCAGTTAGATGCATTGGGCAGTCAATTATTGCATGAAGAACTGATCAGCAAGGGCATCGAAATCTTCTACAACGATGAGGTAGACCGGATTATCGGCGAAAAAAGCATTTCGGGTATCCGTTTAAAAAGTGGCCTATTAATCGATTGCGAATCTCTGGTAATCGCCATCGGTACTGTACCTAACACCGAATTAATTAAAGATGCCGGTATAGAATGCAAAAGAGGTGTTGTAGTGGATGAATACCTGAGAACCAATGAAAAAGATATTTATGCCATTGGCGAAATTGCAGAATTTAAAGGCCAGATGTACGGCATTACCGCAGCAGCAGAACAACAGGCGGAAATAGTGGCGCGGTTTCTTTGCGGAGATATTGCGAAATTTTACCAGGGCAGTCTGCTCATGAATATCCTTAAAATGCACAGTCTTGAACTATGTTCTTTAGGTTTGGCCGAAATACCTAACAACGATCCCACATATGAGGAAATTATTTTTACCGATAAAGCCAAACGTTACTACAAAAAATGTATTGTACACAACGACAAACTTGTTGGCGCGATATTAATCGGTGACAAAAGTGAATTCTTAGAATTCAGAAACCTGATCGAAAATAAAATGGAGCTGAGCGAAAAACGGCTTCAACTATTAAGGAGCGGTAAAACAACCGAGCCTGTTATTGGCAAAACCGTATGCAGCTGTAATAATGTTGGCGAGGGTAATCTCATCAATAAAATAAAAGATGGCTGTAAAGATCATTTGCAGCTCTGCCAGTTAACAGGCGCCGGAATGGGTTGTGGCAGCTGCCGACCAGAAGTAAAAGCAATTTTGGATTCGGTTTTAAACGTGTTAAAAACAGAACCTAAACCTGCTTTAGCAGATAGATTATAAGTTTTAGCGGTCCGTCAGCCTGAAAGATTAGTTTTAGAAAAAACAAAGGAGTTGAGGTGACAGGGTGCGACGTATCGTCATTCCCAACTTGATTGGGAACCACAGAGTGCTCATGAATGCCTCTGAATAAAAGGAAAACTTATGAATAATCGTAATGCTTCGGTAGGTTTTGTAGGTTGCATTAAGATTCCCGCCTGCGCGGGAATGACGATAGATTGCTAAAGAATATTTTAAAATAAAACAAAATGATGAAAGTAAAAATGGGTCCTTCAGAATTTAAAAATCTTAAAGGAATTGAATATTTTGAGTTCGAAGAAGATTTTATTGAAGAAAATATGCGTTGCATTCCTATGGTAGTCCGTTTTAAGATGGATGCAGCAGGAATAAAGTTAAAATTGGCAGAATGGAGTAAATTTCATCCATCAGAAAGAATCCAACTGGCTTTACTCCCGGTTTCAACTCAGGAACAAACAGATAGGTACCACCAATTTCTGATTGGCCTGATTACCAAATATACCGGAAATCAAGCTACCACGCTAGCTATCGATCCGCTACCCGATTGGGGAAATTTACATCAAATACCAAGCATGCTCCAAGAAAAATCAGCAGAACTACAACTATTTATTTCTATAAGTGAATGGAGAAAACTCACCAATATCCAAAGATTTGCACTTTTAAAATTATGCCGGCCTGGGCACGAAAACAAGAACTTCCCTAAAGCAGTAGTAGAATTTGGACTTCTAAATAGCTAAATCATGTATCAAACCATCATCATTAACTTTCCAGGTGGCATCATATCACCGGGCAACCTGTACAACATTTTAGTCGCGGCAACAAAAGCTAGGATACAATATGTTCGTTTTGGCCTCCGCCAACAGTTATTGATTGATACTACAACCTACAATATTGACATATTTACGGTCGAAATGGATAAACTTAGGATCGATTATGAGGTAGACACCAATAACTTTCCGAATATTATTAGTTCTTACCCAGCTGAAGAAATTTTTATCCGCAAAACCTGGCTTACCGAAGGCGTGTATAAAGATATTTTGGATGATATCGATTTTAAACCTTCAGTAAAAGTAAATATCTGCGATAGCGATCAGAGTTTTACGCCCATGTTAACAGGCAATATTAACTGGATTGCTTCTTCACAATCAGAACATTACTGGCATTTGATTATCCGCTTTCCTAAAACCAATGTAACCTACGAGTGGAATCAACTCTGCTATACAAACCACCTTGCTGAGGTTACCAAAGCCGTGGAAACCATTATCAAAAATAATCCAACACGATTTGTAGATAATGCATTAGCCAATGGCGAAGATCTTTTTGCACTTTTAGATCAGGAAAACTTTATTCTTAAACCTGCTGAAAACACCGTATCCCTATCTTCGTTCAACCTGCCTTACTACGAAGGTTTAAATCGGTACAACAACAGATATTGGTTGGGCATTTACAGGCGTGATGAATTGTTCAGCATTCCATTTTTAAAGAAACTGTGTCAACTTTGTTTAGATACCAAACTTGGTCAGTTGTGCTGTACATCCTGGAAAACCATTATAATAAAAGGAATAGATGAAAAAGATAAAAGCCTTTGGAATGCCCTGCTCGAAGAATTTGAGATTAATATGCGGCACGCTGCAAATGAACTAAATTTTCAGGTAGAAGATAACTGTAACGAAGGTTTGGCACTAAAAAGCTTTCTGGTTAAACATTTAAGCATTGATGATACCCGAACATTTGGGATCTGTTTTGGTATTAAAACCCGCAAGAAAAGTGAGGTTTTTAGTAGTATCCTGATCCAAAAACGCCACCTCATTAATTTATTGGGTGTAAAATTGTTCCCAGTTTATGATATTTTATGTGCGAAAGATTTTAACCCCAATGAGCGTACAGGCGAAATTTTTAGCCGAAGCAACCCCAGCTTTCTGTTACCAGAACAAGTAAGACGTTCGATATTTAAGTTCTATAAATATCGTTTAAATGCCATTAAAATAGGCAAACAAAAACAAAACTTCCAAGCAGAAGAAATCGTAATAAAAGATGGCGATTTTTTATATCAATGTAACAACTGTTTAACTGTGTACAATGAGCGGATCGGAGAAATTGAAAATAATATTAATCCAGGCGCGGCATTTAAAGATTTACCAGAAAGTTATTGCTGTGTGCTTTGTGAAGGAGAGAAAGATAATTTCACTAAAATTGATCAATCAGTATTACAGCTTTTGTAAAGCTACAGGGATCGTCATTTCAAGGTTTAATTTATTGTATAAAAATTAATATGAATAACAGGTGATTTTAATGAATTAATATATTGCGTGGAATCGTCATTCCCAACTTGATTGGGAATCGTGCCAAAGGCATCCCTTTTAGATAATGCAATAAGCTTTAAGATTCCCGCCTGCGCGAGAATGACGACCTTCTATAGGGATCTGTCAATGGTAGAGATCAGTTTTTAACAAAAAAAACATTGGAGTGGAGATGACGATAATCAGGTTATAAGCCATTAATTTCGGCATGAGAATTAAAATTCCCGAAATAACGATAATCCTGGTCGTCGACGGCAATTTCGCAAACACGCAAATTGCTTAAAATGTATTTCATGCTGTGTTTAGCCAAACCGTTGGTTTGAAGTAGGTTTATTATATTTTTCAAACCTTTAGCTTTATAAATCCCACACAAGGGTTCTTGCTGGTTATCCTTAATAAAAACATAAGCATCGAAAGCCTCATCAGCTTTAAACGAGTGAATAAGTTTTTCCAACAATCTGGTTTCCATCAGCAGCATATCGCAGGCCAATAAAAACAAATCTTCTTCTGGATTTGATAAATGAGCAGAAAGTACGCCCAATAAAGGCCCCTTGATATCAAGAGAAGGATTGTCTATAATTAATTGCTCATTCCCGAAATAACCAACATAGCTTAGTTGCTGTAATGGATTAACCGAAAATTTTACTGGGAGATTAAGCGAGCTTAGCTTATCGCACGCTACCTGTGCCCATAGTTTATCCTGATGGCTGAGTAAACCTTTATCAGTGCCCATGCGCAAACTCTGACCACCACATAAAACGATTCCCAACATATAAATTTTAATTTATTTGCTACTCAAGTCTGTCAGCCCAGCTTCGTCTAAAATACCGATTTGCTTTCCTTTCACAAGTATTAATTTTTCAGCGAGCAGTTCATTCATCGTTCTAAAAACGGTTTCGTAAGTTGCGCCGGTAAAAGCAGCCAGATCCTGACGGCTTAATGCTAGATTTAAAAACCCTTCAGCATCTAATCCAAATTGATCTCTCAATCCTAAAATAGCCACTGCTAGCCTTCCTTTAACCGACATTAAGGCTAAATTACGCATTTTCTTTTCTGAGGCATGCAGCTCGTCGGCATAAAACATCAATAAACCATAGGCAAATTCCTGGTTTACTTTAATGGTGGTTTTAAAAAATTCGATATCAACAAAACAAAGCTTCGTGGTTTCTAAAGCAGTTGCTGAGATTGGGTAAGTAGAAATACTGCTGCTGATTCCCCGATGCCCGAATATGGCACCATCGTTTGCAAAACGTAAAATCAATTCCTTATCGCCCCACTGTTTATGCACTTTTACATTGCCCGAAGTAACAAAGTAAACACCGCTCACCGGATCGCCCTCTTTGATAATTACTTCCCCTTTTTTAGCGATAAAATTCCGTTTATGGCTCTCAATGGCAGGATGCCATTCTTTTAATGTGAGTTGGCACATAAAACAGCTTTTAAGATCGCAATTACTATTTTTCTTCATATTTGTAAGGGATGGTGGGTAAAAATAGCAAATGATTGCACAATTATTTGCTATCGTGCGCAAATTCAGCGATTCTTCACTATTGTTGAAAATTATCTGAGAATAAAACTCATTGAAATAGAACACTTAGCATTTTTTATAGGCATCCTTATCGCAAAGAAGTTTAAAGATATGCCATCAAATCATAATTTTGTGTTATGGCAAATACAAACGTTAGAAAATCAATCCAGAATAAGATCGAATCATTGGGTAAGGAAATCGAAACCTTACAGTCAGAATTAAAAAGATGGGAAAAAATTGCAGCCGATTATGAAACCAACTCGGAAAGCATTGATTTAATTTTATCGATACAATTACCTGAAAAACTTGAACCAAAAGCTAAAAAGGTAAAATTGTAAAGCATTAAAAAAAGAAAACCCGGACAATGTCCGGGTTTTCTTTTTTTATCACTTCCTTTTCCGATTTTTATATCTAGATCGAGATATAACGAGAGCGATGCTGAAATAAATTCCCAATTACACAATCCTATAAAAATTCGTCATTGCGAGGCACGAAGCAATCTTAAAGCGCACGCTAGTAGCGATCGTTGTAAGATTGCTTCGTCGGCTGAAATAGCCTTCTCGCAATGACGATTCCTCGCAGCCAGATATAAAATCCATGTTTATCGGTATAGATCTGTGGTTAACTAATTATTAAATTATTCCAAGACTTCTTCAACCTTTTTGACCAGAATTTTAGCCCTCGGCTTAAAATTAGTCTTGTTATTTCCACCTTCGGTTAATACGGGTTCTTTCTTTGCAGCTTTCTTCTTGAATTTCCTACCGTACCAGATCAGAAAACCAGTTATCGGCAAACTAGCCCCAATTAACGAAGCCAAAAAAGCCATTACTTTACCAGGAAAACCCAAAATACTCCCCACATGGATATCGTAATTCATTTTTCTGAGTTTACCACTAAATCCAGCTTCTTCATATGAGATGGAATAAACACCTTCGCGCTTAAATTCTTTTAAAGTATGCTGATCGAAAGTATACCCCTGGTTATTGTAAAACTGACCTGTATTGGGATAAACTGTAATATTGATCGTGGCTTTCGCTTTTGAAGTATCGGGAAAATTATAGTAAAAACCTTGCGATTTTGGATGGCGGGCAATTACCTTTTGCCAGGCCAGATCCATCGCTTTTTGTGGTGTATAAAATTTTCCAATGGCCAAAGAATCCGACTCCAGACGCTGGAAATCGCCCAATTTATCTCCCCCTGAAGTTACCCAATATAAACCTTCGCTGTACCACTTAATGCCATATACCATTCCAGTTAAGGCAATAAATAGCAAAAATATCAAAGAGTAAAAGCCAAGTACATTGTGCAGATCGAGGTTTAATCTTTTAAATGAGGCACCCCACTTAATCTTGAAACTCTTATCGCGGGTAGACTTGTTCCATTTTTCAGGGTACCACCAGATTAAGCCTGTAATTAACAAAACCACAAATATCATGGTACCATAGTTTACAATCGGCCTTCCGATGGCGTAAGGCAGCCACAAAAAACGGTGACCGTTGAGGATAAACCTAAAAAAATCTACTTCTCCTTTTTTATGCACCACTGTGCTAATCACTTCACCTGTGTAAGGATTAATTTTCAGGCTTGTTCCACCTCCTCTTCTGCCTTCGTCCTTTTTTCCCTTCAGATTTAAACTGATTGCCCTTCCCTGCTGATATTGTGCATACGAAGGAATTTTTTCAGGATAAAGCTTAAACGCAATGGCACTCAGCTGTGAGGGTGTAATTACGGGTTTATCCTGTTTTTCAATTTTGGTTTCAGGCTCCAATAAACCTGTAATTTCTTCATTAAAAACCCATATACAGCCTGTTATACAAACAATAAGAACAATGACGCCCGATATTAGGCCAAGCCAGAGGTGAAGCCATTTATTGATTCTGTTAAATAGCGAATCTTTATTTTTTTTCTTTGCTGGAGTAGTTTTGTTTACGGTTGCCATTGTTCTGTTTAGTTTTTTTGTGATGATAATTTTGTGGTTATTTTAAATGCTGAACGGCAGTAATTACCCCACCTTCTACTTTTAGACCCCTTGTAGCCGTTGCTGTAGCAGCATCAATCTTATACACATAGCTCGTACCATCGCTTAAATTGAAGCCCAGGTAAGCCAACTTTCCATCTTTTGGCGTATAGTTGTTTGCAGTGACACTTGAGATAGCAGTTTCGGCAGGAAGTCCGGTAACTTTTTTGAAGGTTTTATCAACTACATTTAATATACCGACTGTTTTACCCATTGTGTAAGCGCCCTTGTTGGCTTTTAATATCGCATTTATAACAAAATTATTACCACCGATATAAATCCAATTGGTAATTACATAACCGCCAGATACCGATTCAAAATCAAGGAAATAAGTTAAATCGAACTCAGTTGTGCCCGCTTTAATTTTGGTAATTGCTGATGGTTTGGTAGAGGTGATTTTAGAATCGGTAAGCACATCTGTTGTTTCAGTATTATCGTCAATTGCCACCGAGCTCGAAAATGCATAAACATCACCATTTTCAACTACACCCAATCCGTCCGTAAAATATCTTCCGATAAAACTGGTACGATCATCTTTAATCACTTTTTCCAATTTCATTTCAGGATAAGAATAAACGGCTATCCATGCTGTGTTAGGATATTTTGTCCAGAATCTATTGCCGTTAATACAGAAAAACGGTGCATACACTTTATTTCCAACCTGTTTAATCCAGCTAAAATGAGCGATTTCTCCATTGTTTGCAGGAGCTGTAGCATCTAATGTTCCTTCGCCGGAGATTAAAAGGCTATTGGTATTTACCTTATACCAGCTTGCTGTTGGAGTGGCTAAATTCCTTGGAATTTTTATCAATAACAGATCATCGTTAACTGGAGTAAAAGCCTGAACAGTTTCGGTTTGAAAATTAGAAACCTTGTTTAATTTACCAGCCAGGATATTGTAGGTAGTTACCGCACCTGGATTTCCCTGCCCGTAAAGCATACTGAAAAATTTATTGTTGTGCGTAACATAATAACGGTAAGTTCCGTCTTGTTCTACTCCGTTTCCAGCGGTAGAGATCGTACCCTTATCCAAATCACTGGCCGTAAGCAAATAATCGGCAACACCTGTAGAGGCAACTGGCGTTACGGCCAGGATAAAGTTTCCTGGATTTTCCGGAACACTTTCGCCTTCTTCTTTTTTTGAACACGAGGTAAGTACGGCAGCGAAAGCTAAAGCTATAAACGCTTTGGTAAAGTTTGTTTTCATATTACTTTTTTTATGTATTAATTATTGATTTTATTGATGAAGTATCTCAGGTTTAAGTAGAATGCCCTACCTGGTTTTTGAAGGCTAAAATTATCGAAGAGGTCGGCGTTGGTGATATTTTTGGCCTCCAATCCAATATTGTAGCGACCTTGCTTTAAGCTATACACAAAGTTTAAATCGTGATTGAACTGCTGAGGGATTACTTTTTTATCGCCAACTGCGCCCTGACTTGGCCAGTACAACCAAAAAGCATGCACGTATAATAAGTTATAACCAATAGATAAATTATTGCCTTTATGGCCCACATCTTTTAAAGAAACTGAAACGTCTCCATTGCCGTAGAGGTATGGAATATTGGGCATCTGATCCAGGTACACATTGCTTACATTTGTGAATTTTTCGCCCGTACTTGGATTAATTTCGTATTTCTGAAGGTTTTTCAGATTTTGGTAAGTAACTGTGGTACCAACACTTAACCAGTTTTTATAAGAATACCTAATTTCGGCATCACCACCTACTGTTCTTACCCCATCGCGGTTATCGGCAACAAGTTTCGATTGATTTTGGTTCAACCTGTTATAAATAAAATTGCTTGCATTACGGTAAATACCATTGGCGGTGAAAGAGAAATTATGTTCCCTGTTTATAGAGAAATTATAGCTAAGACCTAAATTAAAATTATCGCTTTTTTCGGGTTTTAAATTTGGGTTGGCATCCTGATTTTCTACATCACCAAAAATCTCCTGTGCCTCGGGCATGCGGTTGGTAAGCTCGTAGGAAGCTTTTAACTGCATATTCCGGTTAATAAAATAGGTAACCGCAGCGCCATAGCCTAACCGATCGATACTATTTTTACCAGCTGTGCTGCCACTTCCGTTAACATTGCCCTGATTGATGTATTTTCCGAAAACTGTTGCACTCCACCGATCTTTTACATCGAAATTATAACCAAGTCCAAGAACATTTTTGTTGGTTTTCTTTGGTCTTTCGTAATCTGCATTGGTAGGATTTAATTCATCGCTACCTTTTCGGTTAAATGTGGTAAATACGTTACTTACCGCTACCGATTGATTGTCATCTATTTTGTAGTTTAACATGGTTGTTGCCAAGCCATTATTGTTTTTGTATTTGTACAAACTCCTGGCGCGTTCGCCATTTGTTCCATTTGGTTTACTGTTGCCGTACCAATCGTAACGAACATTTAAAGTATCTATATTCTGTTCATTACCTAAATTGTAGTTGGCATTGATGGTTACATCTAAACCTTTGATCAGGTTTTCTTTCTTATATTTTAGCGTAGGCATTAAAATATTACCCCTACGGTGCCAACCACCGAAAACCGAAACCATCCTGGCACCGGTCTGTATTTCTTTATAATTCTGACCTACAGTAACACCAAACAAAAGTTTATCTGCATAGCTTTTACCCACTACACCCACATTTACGATTAAAGTTTCATTGTGATAAGTATCGTTAAACCTTTTTAAAGATGCAGTGGGCGCATAAGCTCCAGTGTAAATATCAGAGGCTTCTACATTTACCTTATAATCATTATCCGAATAATTCTGGAATGCATTTAATTGAAACGTTAAGCCCTTTGTTGAGGTAACCGCTACATTGATTACACTTCTATGCGTATTAAATGATCCAAATGAATAGGAAGCATCAACATAATTGCGGTAACGATCGCCCGTTACAATATTAATGGCACCTCCTAGAGCATCAGATCCCAGCCACATGGGTACTACTCCTTTATACACTTCGATCCTATCGGCAATATTGATGGGAATATTATTGATCTGGAAGGATGAGCCAAAATTATCCATTGGAATACCGTCAATAAAATATCTGACATGGTTGCCCGAAAAGCCATTTAATGAAAGATTAAAGTTTGAACCAACTCCTCCCGATTCTCTTACCCGTATGCCTGCTACCCGATCTAAAGCACCAGAAATATCAAGTGTGGTGTTGTAAAGTTTCTTGGCATCAACTGAGGTTACATTAAAAGCCTGCCTGTTTACTTCCTGATTTGCTGTTCTACCGATTACGTTTACGGTTTCCATTTGCTCAGATGATTCGGATAAGCGAAAGTTGAAAGTGCTTAACTCCCCATCAGTTACATTGATTTCTTTTTTCTGTGTTTTAAAACCTATTGCAGATACCTGTAAGGTGTAATTACCCACAGGAATATTTGAGAGTTTAAAATTCCCATTCTGATCTGTTAACGTACCATAATTGGTTTTGTGGATTTTAATAGTAGCCCCTGAAAGCGGATTACCATTACTGGCTTTGATTTGCCCCGAGATACTCGAGAATCGATTTTGGGCGGAAGTAAAAATTACACAGGCACATAGTATGCCCAATAGCAAAATTTTCTTAATTTGCATGGCTTTTAATGGAGATTAAAGGTGAGCCGGATTTCCGGTTTAGCCACACGGGTCCGAACCGTGTGGCATTTTTATTTCCGGCAAATATAGCCTCTATTTAGATCAAGTCCAAATAAGAATTAATAATTGTTTAATTTTTATTAACCTCTATTTTCCAGCTAAATTTCTGGTGGGGTATGCCAATCGATAAAGGTTTTTCTGCTCAACATTTTTAGGTATGGATAATTTCCATTTAGCTGTTCACGTTGTTTTAGCTCATATAAGAAATGTCCACCTAAGTCTACAATAATTTTTGCGGTCGCTAAATACCATACACTATGTGGCTGTTTCCAGCAAAAGGAATATAGGTTTGAAGTGAGTTTAATCCCCTGAAGTTCTGGATGGTAAAAATTAAGTATTTTTGGATTGGGCACTCCCTGCATAATCTCTGTTTTCCTAACCATCGAAAGGTGATCGGAATGACAGAACTCATAATCCTTTAGCTTCGGATCATCCACATCAGGTAAATGTTTCAATATTTTAAAGCCTTTAAATTTTTTACCATTTAATATCCAGATCAAATTTGGATAAAATGCTTCCCTACTGTTGAGTTCGGCAAGTGTTATTGGAGAATTTTGAAACTCAATAGTATAATCTGATGGCGTAAATATATCCGCCCGGTGAATATCGGTATTGGCCACGTCGTAAAAGGCGACCTCTCTAAACGATGGCGGAAAAGCCAACTTCCAATCGCGGTGCCAAGCTGTTTCTTTTCGGTAATATTCTCTTTTAAGCGAAGAAACATCCGGAACTATTTCAACACGATGAATATCTTTTATTATTTCACTATTATCCATTCTCTTACCACACCATTAGAAAAACACTTAATTAGGGAAAACAAATTTAAACTAAAATTTTTAGTACAGAGATAGATGGGAGATATAACCATGTAATATTTAAAATCATTATGATTGAGCTTAAGGCAGATACCATCTATCAAATAAATTTAATTCCATCTGCTTAAAATAGAATGATAACTTTGCAGTATGACCATCCAAGAAATACAGCAGCTAGAAGAGTTTTTTACCCAAGCCGGAAAACAGCAGGTGCCTATTTACCTAAACCAAGCCACTGTGATTACCGATTATGAGCACTTTTTGGAAAGTCATTTCATGCCCCTAAAACTCAATCCCGATGCCAAAGTGAATCTTCCGCTTATTCATCGTTTAAAGATGTTAAAGCTCTTGATTGAATCAAATGCCTAAAGAACTTCCTTGAGTTTAATGCTCCATAACATACCTGCATTTAGAAAATATTTTAGTTAAACCAATCTTACATCTTCGTCACCAGGTTGATCATTGATAGTCCTATAGATTGTGTTTAAAATGTAGAAATAGGAATTATTTTAACCTGTCTTTAAAACTTAACGAGCTTTAGTTTTTAAAATAAATATTTCCAACTATATTGGGCCTAATTGGTTATTCCTATACATTGATCCTTATTTATGACTAAAAATATATTCATTGCTTCGGCCGAGCCCTATACCGGAAAATCAGTAATTGCCTTCGGGATGATCAATATGTTATTGGCAAAAACGCAAAAAGTAGGTTATTTTAAACCGATTATTGCCCAAGACGATCCGAATAAAAAGGATGAACATGTAGAAGCCATGTTGGATTATTTTTCCCTTCCTGTTAACTATGAGGATGCTTTTGCCTTTACACGGCAAGAAATGTTGCATCAATCGGAGGATAGCGGTACGATTATCAATACCATTATCAGTAAATATAAAAAATTAGAAGATAACTATGATTTTACGGTAATTGAAGGCAGCGACTTTTTAGGCGAAGGCATGGCATTTGAGTTCGAATCGAACGCCTTAATGGCCAAAAACCTGGGCGCTCCCGTTTTAATTGTCGTATCAGGAAAAAACAAAACCGCAAGTCAGCTTTTTAAATCGGCCATTAATATTTACCGAAACTTCCTGTTGCGCGATGTACAGGTATTAGGTGTGGTGGCCAATATGGTAAACCCTGAGGAAGCAGAGCGTATTAAACAGGCACTAAGCAATCAATTACCTGCAGAACTGCTTATTGCCGTTATTCCGACTGAAACTGGTCTGCAAAGTCCAACCATGAAAGAAATTACTTTAGCCTTAGGTGGCGAAGTGCTTTTTGGATCTGAACTATTGGATAACCAAGTTGATAATTTTGTAACCGGCGCCATGATGCTGCCTAATTTTTTAAGGCACATCAAAGACAACCTGCTTATTGTTACTCCTGGCGATCGCGGTGATATTATTATTGGCGCACTTCAAGCCAATTTATCAGCCAATTACCCGAAAATTGCAGGTATTGTTTTAACCGCGGGCAGTTTGCCCGATGAGCCGATTATTAAATTGATCGAGGGTTTACAAACCATTATCCCAATAATAGCGGTTCAAAAGGGAACTTTCGAAACCACTACAACTATTGGCGGTATCCACTCAAAAATAACAATCGAAAACAAGAAAAAAATTGCAGTCGCAATTGAGCTTTTCGAAAAATATGTTGACATTAAAGCACTTGATGATAAAATTATCACTTTTAGCTATCAGGGTATTACGCCGCACATGTTCCAATACCAATTGGTTAAATGGGCCAAACGCGATAAAAAACATATCGTTTTACCAGAAGGAAATGACGAACGCATTCTAAAAGCAGTGGAGAAACTCATTACCCAGGATATTGTAGACATCACGCTTTTAGGCGATCCAATTGAAATTACCAACACGATTAAAAGGCTTGGGTTAAATCTGGATACCAATACTTTAAAAATACATAACCCAGGGCAATCGGCTCATTACAATGATTATGTAAATACCTTACATGAATTGCGAAAAGCCAAGAATGTAAATCTCGAAATGGCCAGAGATATGATGACAGATGTTTCTTATTTCGGAACCATGATGGTTTATAAGGGTGATGCCGATGGGATGGTTTCGGGTGCGGTTCATACCACTCAGCACACCATCAGGCCTGCTTTACAGTTTGTTAAAACCAAACCAGGTGTATCGGTGGTTTCATCCATTTTCTTTATGTGCCTGCCAGAACGGGTGGCCATATTTGGCGATTGTGCGGTTAACCCCAATCCTACTGCCCAACAGCTGGCAGAAATAGCAATTTCTTCAGCAGAAAGCAGTGCCAAATTTGGCATTGAGCCACGCATTGCCATGTTATCTTATTCTTCTGGTACATCAGGAGAAGGTGAAGACGTAGAACGCGTAAGAGAAGCTACTGCCATAGTTAAAGCCAGGCATCCTGAATTAAAAATTGAAGGTCCGATACAATATGATGCTGCTGTAGATCCACTTGTAGGTAAACAAAAACTACCAGGTTCTGAAGTAGCGGGTAGAGCAAGTGTATTGATCTTCCCCGATCTAAATACTGGCAACAATACCTACAAAGCGGTACAGCGCGAAACTGGTGCACTGGCTATTGGCCCAATGCTGCAGGGCTTAAATAAACCGATAAATGATTTGAGCCGTGGCTGTACTGTAGATGATATTTTTAATACTGTTGTAATTACAGCAATTCAATGCCAGGATAATTAATATGAACATTTTAGTAATCAATTCAGGAAGTAGCTCTTTAAAATACCAGCTTTTTAACATGCCAGAAAAAGCACCAGTTTGCAGCGGCCTGGTAGAGCGTATTGGCATTGAAGGCTCATTTATTAAACATACAGTTTATCGCAACAGCGAAAAGTATAACATTGAACAGTCTGGTTTTATTGCTAACCACGGCGAAGGCTTAAAACAGGTTTTAGCTTTACTAACTGAGGGAGAATATGCAGTAATAGCCAGCCCTGATGATATTGCGGCTGTTGGCCATAGAGTAGTGCATGGAGGTGAGCATTTTACTGGCGCAACCCTTATTACAGATGAGGTAAAACACCAGATCAAAAAACTGTTTTCCCTTGCTCCTCTTCATAATCCGGTTAATTATAAATGTATTGAAGTAGCCGAACAGACTTTTGCAAACGCAAAACAAATTGCAGTATTTGATACGGCATTTCATCAAACCATACCAGAACAGGCCTATCGTTATGCCATTCCAGAATGGTATTACAAAGAACATGGCATTAGGGTATATGGATTTCATGGCACCAGCCATAAATATGTAAGTGAGCAAGCTATTAAATGGCTAAACAAAGTTGACACAAAAATTATTAGCATCCATTTAGGTAACGGTTGTAGCATAACGGCCATTAAAAATGGTAAATCTATAGATACCAGTATGGGATTTGGCCCATTAAGCGGATTAATGATGGGCACACGCTCTGGAGATATAGATCCATCGGTTATTTTTCATTTAATGGAGCATTCTGGATATACTCTAGAACAGTTGAGCACCCTGGTTAACAAACAATCTGGACTTTTAGGTGTAGGTGGCTCAAGTGATATGCGCGATATCAGAAAAATGGTTAGCGAAGGAAATGAAGCTGCAATTTTAGCGCTAAAACTGTATGCATATAGGATTAAGAAATTTATCGGAGCTTATGCAGCTATTTTAAATGGCATAGATGCAATAGTATTTACAGCAGGTGTAGGTGAAAACGACAGTAACATGCGTGAGGCCGTTTGCTCAGCGCTCGATTATCTGGGTATTGAATTAGATCCACATCAAAATACAACCTATAATGGGAAATCGAAAGAAATTAATAAGGCAAGCGCTAAAGTAAAAATCCTGGTTATTCCAACCAACGAAGAATATGAAATTGCCCACCAATGTTTTGAGCTTTTAGGCTAATAACAAAACTTCCGAAGTTAGCCAGGCGCATTGCCATTGGCGCAAACTTCGGAAGTCTTGCCAGGCCTAATCGTTTTCCAAAATAGACAAAATATTGCCAGCAGGATCTCTAAACCAGGCAATGTTTGGGCCTCCGTTTCCCCGTGATATGCCTTTACTATCCGTTTTGAAATATTCTTCATTGTAAATCTCGAACTTTATTCCCTTGGCAATAAGTTCGTCGGCCGCTTGATCTATATTTTCAACAGGAAAATTAAGTACCGTAAAAGTTGCCGGAACATGATTTGGCTTTGGATAAAGCAATACATTTGCTGATCCGGAAATAACCAGTTCAATTACGCCCATCGGGTTATCTTTAACTTCGATCCCCAATACGCCTTGATAAAAATCTTTTGCTTTCTGTACATCGTCTACAGAAAACGAGCTGAATGCTTTTGAGTTTTGTAACATAATCTTTTTTTAAATCAATTTTTACGAGAACGGACAGTTAAATTTAGTGGATTAAAACAATAGTAACAGGCTGCATAAGCGGCAAAGTACAGGCCCAAACGAGACAACTTCCTTTAGCTCTTCCAGGCTCCCAATAAACGCCTGATGACAACAATTTCGGCAAAGTGGTAGGCATTATGATCGGCAATCTGCAAGGCTTCGCATAATACACTTTGTCCATCGCCATGCGGAATTAGCCCATATAAATCTGAAGAATCTAACAAAGCAATAAATTCTTTCAAATCAGCATCAATCTGTTTTAGTGTATTGTTCCAGGCATGTTCATCCTTAGGTGCCAGTTCTTTAGGCCAGTATTCGTCTGGCCATTTAGGCGATCGATGCGATCCATCTTTGCTAAATTCGAGCATATCCCACTGAGCGATTTTAATGTGTTCGGCCAATTGCCAAATACTATAGGGTAAATTATGGGGCTTTTCGCCAAGAAGATTAAAAGGCAAATTGGCAACAGCATCTTTAAACCCTACGTGCGCTCCACCCCCATTTAGTAACTTTTTAAGTTCTGTAACCAGTATCGATGTTTGATTTTCCATAATAAAATTTTGCCGATTGTATAAACCTAACAAACGTGATTCTCATAGGTTTGTATAAAATTCAATTTCAGTCCAAAGTTTATTTTTTTAACGCACAATTCTTTTAATTTTGGGCATGAACCTATCTTTTCCGATCCTCACAGCATATACCTATCTCAACACGGCTAATTCAGGCATTTTATCTACCAATCTTGCAGAATGGAGAACTAAACATGATCAAGACTTTATTGCCGGAGGAAGTATTTTCAGAATGGAAAATCTGCCCATCATTACCGATGTCAGAAATAACATTGCTAAACTTTTCAGTTTAAAATCCGAAAACACCTATCTGGTTCAGAATTTCTCAGTCGGTTTTAATACTTTATTGAGTGGGTTGGACAAAAACCATCGTTTTCTATTATTGGAAGAGGAGTATCCATCTGTGAGTTATCCTGTAATCAGTATGGGTTTTGAGTACCATAGCATAGCTATTGATGAAAAGTTAGAAGAAAACATCATCATTGCCATTGAAAAATTTAAGCCTACCGTGCTGGCATTTAGCATGGTACAATACATTAGTGGATTAAGGATGGATGATGAATTTATCCAGAAATTAAAAGCTACATATCCTGATCTTTTGTTGATCGGTGATGGCACTCAATTTTTAGGTACAACAAATTTTAACTTTGAAAAATCAGGCCTGGATGCTTTAATCGGAAGTGGTTATAAATGGCTTTTGGCTGGATATGGAAACGGTTATGCACTTCTTTCCGATCAAATGAAAGATGCGATTTACAGCAAAAACAAACTCGCCGAATTGCCTACAGCCCCATTTTTAAAAGGCAAAGACCACCTATCTATGTGTTTCGAACCCGGGCATTTAGACACTTTAAATTTTGGTACATTAAACGAAAGCTTAAATGAGCTTGGCTCAATTGGTTTCGATTGGATTGAAAAAACTGCACAGGCAATTTCCAACAAAGCCAGGTTAGCATTAAATTCAAGAGGCTTAATTCCAGATTGGACATTGGAACGAAAATATCAATCTACCATTATGAGCATGTCATTGGATCAAAAAACAGTAGACAAAATTGCTGCAGCCAAAATCCTTTGCTCACCACGTGGCAAAGGCACAAGGATTTCATTTCACTTTTATAATACAGAAGAGGATTTAAATCAACTGCTCCAGGTTTTGGATAACCGCAGCTAGTCTACCTTCCAAATGGCATCTACAAAATACTGATGTTGATCGAAGAAACGCTGAAGTGGTTTAAATCCAGTTTTTTCTGCAAGCTGATCGATATCATTAAGCGAATATTTTTGTGATATTTCCATAAAAACATGCTCATTTTCTGCAAAATGAATGGCATTTTGACCAATATTCACAATCTGTTTTTTTAAACTGATGAGGTAACTTTTACAGGCACCTGATGCCGGATCGTAACTGGCATAATGCTCAAAATTGTTCAGATCAAAATTGCCATCCAATTCTTTATTGATGCGATGAAGCAGATTGAGGTTAAATGATCTGGTAATTCCGCCTTTATCATTATAGGCAGAAAGAATCTGCTGAGGATTTTTTTTCAGGTCGAATCCAATGATCAACAAATCCTTAGGAGAAAGCAGTTTTTTTAATGACGAGCAGAATTTTCCGGCATCGGCTATACTCATGTTTCCGATATTTGCCCCCATAAAAAGCACAACCTTTCTGCGGCTGGATAATTCTGTGGCCTTTTTAAGCATATTAAAATAATCACCATTTAAACCTTTCATATCCAATCCGGGAAGTTTTTTAGGCAAATTTTCTTCCAGATCTGAAATTACATGTGCGGAAATATCAATCGGGAAATAACTAAATTCCAACTGATTATGTAACAATGATTTGAGCAGGTGAATGGATTTTGTGGCATCGCCAGCACCCAGTTCGATTAAATCAAAAGCGCTCCCATCGGCTGATATCGCCTGAGAAATCTGGTTGGCCTGGTATTGCAGGATTTCCATTTCTGCATTGGTTAAATAATATTCCTCCATTTCCATAATCTGCTGAAAAATACGGTCTCCGATAGCATCGTAAAAATACTTAGAGCGCATAAATTTTGGCTCGGAGTGTAAGCCTGCTAAGGTTTCTTGAAGGAACTGTGTTTTGTTGTCTGTTGCTGTTTCGATAGTGGTGGTGGTCATATCTATACTATTTTACTAATCGGATCCCTGTATATTGCCACCTTAAATGTGGGTGGAAGAAATTTCTATAAGTAATGCGTGAATGATTTTTGGGCGTGGCAATTGATGCACCGCGAAGCACTTTTTGGTTAACCATAAACTTTCCATTGTATTCGCCAATGGCGCCTGGCGCTTTACTAAAACCGGGATAAGGCAAATAGGCACTTTCGGTCCACTCCCATCGTTCGCCCCAGTTAAAGTGTTCGGCTGCTATTTCCCACTCAAATTCAGTTGGTAAACGCATGCCTTTCCAGCTTGCAAAAGCATAAACTTCATAATAGCTGATGTGGCTTACCGGTGCGGTTAAATCAATAGGTAAAAGACCAGCTAAAGTATAATTAAACCATTTTCCGTCTATTAAATGCCAGTACATAGGTGCACTAATGTTATTGTTTTTCACCCAATCCCATCCTTCAGCATGCCAGAAATTAAAATTTTCATAACCGCCTGCATTAATGAATTCAATAAATTCTGCATTACTCACCAATGTTTTACTGATTGAAAAATCGTGCAGGTAAACTTTATGTCTGTTTAATTCATTATCAAAGCTAAAATCTGCTCCATCGTAACCAATCTCATAAACACCTTCAGAAATATTGATAAAGCCGGGTTCTGATTTCTGTATGGCTAAAACTTCTTTTCTATCTTTCGAATAGATGGGAAAAAGCGGATTGTTTCCTAAAATGTATTTAATATCAGTGAGTAACAGTTCCTGGTGTTGCTGCTCATGGTTAAAACCCAAAATTAAGAGTTCTTTTACTTCATCCGTTAGTGTCGTGGCCAGGAATTTCACCATGGCTTCATCTACATAAGCCCTGTACTGGTAAATCTCATTTACACTGGGTCGGCTTAAATTACCACGATCTGTCCGGATTACGCGGTTCCCCACGGTTTCATAATAACTATTGAAAACGAAATTATACTCATCGTTATATACCTGATAATTAACAGAAAACGGCTTTAATATAAAAGTTTCGAAGAACCAGGTGGTGTGTCCCAAATGCCACTTCGGTGGACTTACATCCACAATTGGTTGTACCACATAATCTTCTGTTTGCAAGGGTTCGCAAATTTGTTCGGAGTATTTCCTGATCTGCAAGTATTCTTCTACCAGTGTCATTAATTTTTATCTAGATAGTTTTTAAGGTCTGTGATGGTATTAACATTCAGATCTTTTGATTGTTTTTGCCGCATCATTAAAGCATAAGAATTATTAAAACCTATAGGTTTAAGCCACTTGATCTTAAACTTTTTCTCAAATTCGGCCGATACATAATCATAAGTTTTGTCTTTATTGTGTGCCATTTCTTTCGCAATTTTTGGATCCGGTTGCAACAAAACCAATAAACCTGTCCCGGTATATTCGGGATAAAAATCGATCTGATCATTCATCAGTGCATCAAAACAGATTTTTGTTCCACCAAGTCCTGTTTTGGTAGATACCTCATAATCTGTATTCCCTCTAATCAGCATACTGTACATTTCGGCCAGAATATATTGCTCACCAAAAATCTTTGAGCCTATCCTCACTACACCGTTATGTCCGTTTTTTGGTGCTTTATACAAACCAGTACTGATGAGGAAATCTTTTGCCACACGTTCTGGTGTTTGGTGGAGGTAATCTGTTCTGTAATTAAGATCGGTCATTACTAAATCAGTAATTTTACCAGCAAGTAAATTCAAAGTTTCTGCTAATTGGGGAAATTGCTTCAATGTTTCATCCCGAACAATTGGTGCAGCATAGTACGGTGGAAAAATACTTTTATCGTCTTTTAAAATCTTTAGATCAAAGGCTTTCAAACGACCATCGGTTGAATAACCGCTAATTACATCCAATTCTTTTGAAAAAGCAGCCTTGTACATTACCGCATCGCTGATTACAATGGTATGGATTTTTAAGCCATAGGTAGATTTCAATCCAAGATCGCCGTCTTGCCTGCCCATAAATTCGGGTGTAAATCCAGCGGTTAAGGTAGAGCCATAAGCTGATGGAAGTGCATAAAAGCCACCTAAAATTAAAATCACAACAGGCAAAATGTACAATGCTTTTCTCAGCTTTTTAAAATCCATTTTCTGAATAAGAGAAAGTAAGGCATCGAGGATAATGGCCAACAAAGCTGCAGGAATAGCCCCGGCTAAGATCATATTGGTATTGTTGAGCGAAATGCCTCCAAAAATAAACTCCCCTAATCCACCCGCTGCAATAAAAGAGGCCAATGTGGCCACGCCTACATTGATAACCATTGCAGTACGGATACCCGCCAAGATAACGGGTATAGCCAATGGCAACTCAACCTTCAGCAAAATCTGACTTTTGCTCATACCCATTGCCCTGGCGGCTTCTTTAACATGCTGATCGATGCCAATAATGCCAGTATAGGTATTGCGGATAATCGGTAACAAGGCATAAATCAGCAGCGCCACAATTGCAGGTTTTGCACCAATCCCTAAAACAGGAATCATAAAACCCAATAAGGCAATACTCGGAACCGTTTGCAATATGCCGGCAATCCCTAAAACCGTTCCTGAAAGTTTTCTTTTTCTGGCAATCAATATGCCCAGTGGTAAGCCAATGGCGATGGCAATAAGTAAGGAAATAAAGGTTAAACCAACATGTTGCAGGGTTTGAGCAAACAATTTATCAGATTGCTCGTGCATAAACTGCCATAAAGTTTGCTGATGCTCATTCATGTACCTGCGCGTTTTGAAATTGGTTAAATCCTTTCGTTAACTGTTCGAAATTAACGGCTTTGCTTTCTTTATTGGCACCAGAAACAAGAAGTTCGCTCCGATCAGAACTCCGCAACAATTCCATCGCATCCCATACATTCATATCAGCAGATAGGCTTTTCCCATCTTGTAGTGTTACTTTAGGTAAATAAGGCCAAATATCCTGCATTTTAACTACTTTAAATTCGAGGAATAACCTTTGTCCGGCTAAAAATTTCCTTGCAAAATCATTTATCGGTTGATAAAGCAATTCTTTGGGCGTTCCAATCTGGATGATTTTTCCCTTATCCATTAAGCAAATGCGATCTGCCAATTCAAAAGCTTCCTGAACATCATGGGTAACCATTACAATGGTTTTCCTTTTCAGTTCTTCTAATCCCTTAAATTCTTTTTGGATACTGGTTCGGGTAACGTTATCTAAAGCGCCAAAAGGTTCGTCCATTAACAATACAGAAGGATCTGTAACCAAAGCACGGGCAAGGCCTACACGCTGCTGTTGCCCACCACTTAACTCATGTGGAAACATCGACAGGCTATTTTCAGGAAGATGGAGTTTTTCGATCAGCTCCTGCGTTCGGACTTTAATTTTTTCCTTATCCCATTTTAAAAGCTTCGGCACAACGGCAATATTCTCAGCGACGTTATAGTGTGGAAAAAGTCCAATATTCTGCATTACATAACCAATTCCAGTTCGTAAAATATCAGGATCTTGATTGGTTATATTTTCGCCATTGATAAAAACCTGGCCTGCATCTGGCTCAATTAACCGGTTGATCATTTTTAGCGTGGTGGTTTTACCACAGCCACTTGTGCCCAACAATACCAGCGTTTCCTTTTCTTCTACCTTAAAAGAGGCTTTATTTATCGCTAGGGTATCTCCAAATTTCTTACTTATCTCTTTTAATTCGATCATATTTATTTATCGAGTTTCATAAATAGATTATTTAACGATTCGGAATAAGTAGGGTGTGCGAATACACAATATCTAATCCTATCGTAAGTAATCCCGCCTTCCATCGCCATTTGAAGAACAGACATGATTTCTCCGCCTTCTGAGGCCAGGATAGCAGCTCCTAGTACCTTTTTACTATCTGCATCTACAATTGCTTTCATAAGCCCTAAAGTTTCATTTGTTTCAATACCGCGCGCAACATTCGACATTGGCAGAACGGCAACTTTATAATTCAATTTCTTCTCTTTTGCTTCTTTTTCAGAAATACCTATCCGCCCAAGCTGAGGATCCGTAAACATGCAGTATGGCACTGGCCGATCGTGAATGGAATAATTAGTACCCTCGATTAAATTCCGATAAACGATGGTATAGTCGTTATAAGCAATATGGGTGAAGGCAGGGCCACCTTTTACATCACCCAGTGCATAAATCCCTTTAATATTGGTTTCGAGTTTTTCATTAACAAGAATATGCCCTTTATCATCCAATTTTACGCCGCAGTTTTCAAGACCTAAATCTGCTGTCTGAGGAGTACGGCCTGCGGCCACCAATACATGAGTTGCTGTTATTTCTTTCTTGGTTTTCCCAGACTCGAGCGTAATGCTAATCTGTTTTTTATCCTGCTCTATTTTTCTGATTTTAACATCGGTGATCAGTTCGATTTTTTCATCAGTTAAGATTTTATTAAGTACTGATGAGATATCCTGATCTTCTTTGGCTAATATACCTGATGATTTTTCCAAAACGGTTACTTTACTGCCAAATCGATTAAACATTTGTCCAAACTCAAGCCCAATGTAATTTCCGCCAATAACCACCAAGTGCCCTGGAACTGTTTCAAGATCTAAAATTGTTGTCGATGTAAGATAATCAATTTCATTTATCCCTTCAATATCTGGTATGGCGGTTTTTGCACCAGTATTAATGAAAATCCAATCGGCAGTTACTTTTTCTTCACCACCATCGTTTAGCGCAATAGTCAATTCTTTTTCATCACTAAATCTGGCCGTTCCAAATATTAGTTCAAGTCCTTTGGTGCTTTTTATACCTTTTTCGGATGATGACCTGAACTGGTTTACGATATCATCTTTCCGTTGTTTTATCTTTTTAAAATCAATTTTGATTGCTCCAATTTCAACACCTAATTCAGTTGCTTTTCTGGCTTGATACACCGCCCTTGCAGAAGCAATCATTGCTTTTGTTGGTGTACAACCATCATTAATACACGTACCACCAACATACCTTTTTTCTATAATCGCTGTTTTTTTGCCTGCTTCGGCAAGTTTTTTAGCCAGAGGTGTTCCTGCCTGACCTGCGCCTATAATTATTGCGTCGTATTGTTTCATCGATTTCCAGATTAAAAGAATTTGTTTTGTCCTGAAAGATATAACCTCAATATTAGCGCAATGTTTGGTCAATATTTATTTAATACCGTGCTCAATTGAGATATTACAAGTTCGAATAAAAAAGTTACAAACTATATTCTAAAATCGACGTTAGATAATTGCAGACATTTAATTGACAAACATAAACGCAGCCTTATGCAAACTCAAACAACAGAAAACACGAACCTTACCGTTTTTATCCAGGATGATTCTTCGATTGAAGATAAAAGAGACATTTTATTAAACAGTTTGTTAGACGATCTGAATAGTCAAACAGAGTCTTTTAATTAATATTTAACATCGATTATGAACATATGGCCGAGAAGATTAATGAGACTTTAGATTAAGTTCTGATGGCCTAGGCGGTCCAAAAAATAAGCAAATTCAATCTGAACATTAAGAAGTTAAGAGCGTTAAGGGCCTAAGCTTTCAATCCTTAGCAATAAAGATGCTTTATAGATAAATGTAAAAACTTCTTAAAAACGAAAAGGGCAAACAAATTCATGTTTACCCCTTTCAATCTAAATTAACGCTCTCGCGACAAAAGTATAAATTCTTCTTAAACCTGTATGTAACAAATTTATTTACATTAAAGTTAATGCACAATGATCTGTGCCCGGCGAAGGTTATCTGTAGTCTGCAAAATTTTATCCTTTAGTTTTGGATTGTAATTAGGATGAGACTTTAAGAAATCTTGCACTACGGTATTTGCTTTTTCGCTGTTATAGCTAGAAAATATCGAAGCCAGCCACGACTGTGGGAAGAATATATCCCCCGTTTTCTGGATCTCTGTCAATAAATCTAAACTTTCATCAAGATATTGAACAGAAGTCGATTGTCTTAACGGATGATGAAGGTAAGATAAGGCAATGGTTACCCAGGCTTCTTTCTGGCGGTTTTTGCGGTCTTTTAAGCTATTAAAAAAACTGTCTCTCTCTTTAACATCTAAAGATAGCGCTGGCATTAAATAAATCAACCTGTTTTTACGGTCATCATTTTTTGTCCTCGCCAGTTGTTCTTTTAAAATTGTATTAGCAGTATCTGTTTTAAGTGCTAAAGTTAAGGCTAGCGAACTATAGTCATCTTCCAATAGTTTGACTCCATTTGGGGCAGATTGTTTTAACCAGATATCGTATAAACGTTTACCAGCTTCAGCACTCAGGTATACATTTTGGTAGGCGTTGAACAAAATTTTCTTGTTATTTTGCATTTGTTGTTGCTCCATGGCATCCCATATTACTTTTTCCGTTGCCAGGTAGATGCTCGTTCTTTTTTCAGTGGTTAGGAATGTCCAGTAAATATTGGTGATGTACCCAGTAAGTAACCTCAGATTCATTTCATTCTTCTCCATAGCTACTCCTTTAAGCAATACAGTTAAAAGCTCATCAGGTTTATAGTTTTGGCCCGAAAGCATATTTTCATATGCGTTGATATAGGCAGATGCACGTTCTAGCGGATCAGCAAGATCATAAAGATTGTTCATCATCTTCTGATCGATCGGGAAAAGGCCATACCCGGCACCATTTGCATTAAATAAAATATACTGTGGTTTTGGAAGACCTTTTGCTTCAATTAAATCCGTCTTAGCAAGCTTAGCATTTACAACCAAAATCTTACTCTCTGTTGGGTAAACCAGCTTAACCGTAAAAGATTGCGGCCATACCCGTTGCTGTCCCATCTCACTGCTTTGATTTAAGCTTAAATCACTTATTTTATATCCGTTGTATTTAATATCGTAACTAAAAACAGGTCTACCAGGTTCATTTACCCAAACTTTGTTCCAACTGATGAGATCGCTTTTACTGTATTTACTTAAAATGGCAATCAAATCGTTCCATGTAGCGTTGCTGTAACTGTATTTTTTCAGATACTCCCTTATTCCCTCTTGAAAATTCTGTTTACCCATCAACAACTCCAATTGACGCATCATAATTGGTGCTTTATGGTAAATAATGTTTCCGTACATCGATCCAGCTTCTTGTAAGTTATCCAATTGCTGACGAATGGGATTAGCGCCCAATGTTCTATCTACCCCGTAAGCTGCTGGATAATGATCTTGTAAAAACTTAAGGTCGAAAGTACTTTTGCCCATTAATTTTTCGGTTACCTTATCGGCCATAAAATTGGCAAAAACCTCTTTCATCCAAACATCATTAAACCACTTCATGGTTACCAGATCACCAAACCACATATGCGCCGTTTCGTGCGAAATCAGATTTGAACGCGAAATAAACTGATCTTTGGTAGCCCCCTGATCTAAAAACAATGCGGATGCTTTATATTGCACCTCTCCGGGGTGTTCCATACCACCAAACTGAAAATCTGGAATGCTGACAAAGCCTACTTTCTGAAAAGGGTATTTTATCGATGTCCAGTCTTCCAAAAAATCGATGGCATCGCGATGTGCTATAAAAACAGAATCTACGCTCAGCTTAATTTTAGCTGAATCTGTTTCCCGGTGCAGAAATCCCATCTCACGGCCTTTCATTTTTCTGTTTATGTAAGTATATTTTCCTGCGGTAAAAGAGAATAAATAGGTGGGTAATTTATCCGAATTATGAAAATGATAGGTAGTAAAATTGCCTTGTAACAGCGAATCTTTTTTAACCGCATTAGCCATTACTTTCCAATCAGTTGGAACGGTTAACGAAAGTAAAAAGTTAGCTTTTAAATCAGGTTGATCAAAGCATGGGAATACTGTTCTGGCATGATCGGGAACAAAGAGTGCATATAAAAAATCCTTATTCCTGTTTAGCGATTCGTTGCCAGCAATAAATTCGATTTCGATATGGTTATTACCTACTTTCAAATACGCTTGCTTTACTAAGATATGTTCCGCTTTAAAATCGATAGGTATGATTTTTCCATTAACCGATACTCGTTTTATATGATCCGCATTTTGCTTAAAGTCAACTCGCAGATAAATCAACTTATTTAATTTAAAATCAATGCTTTCAGTTGATTGGATTGAAGCTGTTTGTTCTACAGGTACAGTGAAGTGAAGCTTGTATTGAATATTACTAATTGTCTCGCTTCTGGAGCTAGCCAATGCAAGAGACACTCCTGGCTCTACGGCCAGTGGTTTTGTATTCTGCTGCGCAAAACAGGTTGTACTCCATAGTAGGAAAAAGCAAAAATATTTGGTAATCGTATTCATTGTATAAAGATTTATTCTCCTTTTATCATTTGTATAATGGTACCATAGCTCATCCAAACCATGGTTAATACCACAGCTAAACCTGTTAAGGTTAACCAAAATGGTTGTTTGTAATTGGCAATAATTTTGGTTTTATAAGCGGCAATAAGCATAATACCTAATGCAATAGGTAAAATAAAACCATTAATGGCGCCTACAGTAAGCAGTATTTTAACGGGTTTACCAATGAAGATAAAAATAATGCAAGAGATAGATATAAAGGCAATGATGATCTCTCTGTTAAATTTTAATATCAGTGGGTGAAAACTCTTAATAAAAGAGATGGAGGTATAGGCCGAGCCCACCACCGAAGAAATCCCCGCAGCCCATATTACTACACCAAAAATCTTATACCCTATTTCGCCGCTGGCCAATTTGAAAACCGAAGCTGCCGGATTGGATGGATCTAAGGTAAAACCTTTACTTACCACCCCTAAAGCAGCAATAAATAATAATATGCGCATAATAGATGCCAGTCCGATGGCACTTAATGCACCTTTATTTACGGCGCCTAAATTCTGTATTCCGGTTTGTCTGGCATCCAATAAACGATGAGCGCCCGAAAAAGTAATATAACCACCAACTGTTCCACCAACTATGGTTAATACTGCTGTAAAACTAAACTGCGTAGGGTTTACAGCCCTTAATGCGGCTTCTGCTAATGGTGGCGAACTGGTGTAGGCAATAATTAAGGCGAGTACAATTTTAATCAGTCCCATGGTTTTGGCAAAAACATCCATCGCCTTACCTGCTTCTTTGTAAATAAAAATACCTATTGCCATAATAGCGCTTATTACAGCGCCCTGCCCTACACTAATGCCGAATAGTACATTTAGTCCTAAGCCAGCGCCAGCAATATTACCAATGTTAAAAGCTAAACCACCTAAAAAAACCAGAAAAGAAATAAAGTATCCCAGACCTGGAAATAACTTATTGGCGATATCTTGAGCAGGTTTATCAGCAACTGCAATAATCCGCCAAATGTTTAACTGTGCAATGGCATCTAAAATGATGGATAGCAATATCACAAAGGCAAAACTTGCGCCTAACTGCTGGGTAAAAACGGCTGTTTGTGTTAAAAATCCGGGACCAATGGCCGATGAAGCCATTAAAAAAGCGGCCCCTAAAAGTACACTCCAGTTATATTTTGGTTTCATATTGCTGGGGCTTTAATTATAATACCTTCTTTTTTTAATCTTTCAGCTATTAATTTAGTAAAAGCAACAGCGTGTGTGCCATCCCCATGCAAACAAACAGTTTCAGCCTTAACTGCAATACGATTTCCGTCTATACTCCTTACTTCCTGCTTTAAAGCAAATCCCAAAACCTGATTTACAGCATCTTCTTCGCTAGTAATTAAAGCGTTGTCTGCTGCGCGTGGAGTAAGTAAACCATCATCCTGATAACTACGATCGGCAAAAACTTCTGATGCGGTTACTATACCAATTTTTTCAGCTTCATCTATCATCTTACTGCCTGCTAAAGCATATAAGATCAGACCTGTATCGAAATCGTAAACGGCCTGCACAATGGCTTTTGCCAAAGCGGTATCCTTGGCCGCCATATTATATAATGCACCGTGCGCTTTAACATGATGTAATTTACTACCTGCAGCTTTTACAAAACCACTTAATGCACCAATTTGATATAAAGTAAGCTGATAGGCCTCATTTGCAGTAATTTTCATTTCTCTACGACCAAAGCCTTGCAAATCGGGCAAACCAGGGTGCGCACCAATGGCCACTCCTTTTTTTAAGGCTAAAGCTACAGTTTGATGCATTACAGTCGGGTCGCCAGCATGAAAGCCGCAGGCAATATTTGCCGATGAAATATAATCCATCAATTTTTCATCATTGGGCATAGCATAATTCCCATATGCTTCTCCCATGTCGCAATTAAGATCGATCATTTTCATGTTTTAATATATTTAAGGCTTATTGCCATGGTAATCAATGATAAATCGCGTTCACGTTCGAGGTAAAGTTCTTCCGCCTCATCTCTCGAAATTTCAGAAAAGTGAATGGTATCGCCAGGTTTTAACTGGGCACATAAAGGCAAATCGACCGCTGCAACGTGAGCAATACGTGGATAACCACCTGTTGTTTGACAGTCGGCCATGAGTATAACCAAATCGCCACTTCCGGTTACCTGAATAATCCCAGGGGCTACTGCTGTGCTGAGCAATTCCTTTTTAACCTTTCTCACCAATGGCTTCCCCGATAAATGATAACCCATGCGATTACTCCTTCTATCGATGGTATAAGAATTGGTTAAAAATGAAATAATGGATGTCGCATCAAACCAACTGATTTCATTGGCGAGTACAACTCTAATGGCTTGTCTTTGCTCTGGCAGTAAACTTTCGCGCGAAATGCGCCAATTTGGGTAGGTTAACGACCGATCGATTAATTGTTCTAATATCCATTTTGATACTTCGTTAATAACAGTACCGCTAGTCAAAACATCTGCTTTTTGCAATGCCCTCCCTTTAAAGCCCCCAAAAGCAGCAGTAAGATAGGTGCTTTTACTTTCCATTATATCCGGTACATCCCATCCACCAGCAATAGCCAAATAGGTACGTGTGCCAATGGTGTTACTGATTAGCTTTATAACGGAACCTGCTGGAAAAAACAATGGCTTTTCTGCAGGCATTAGCTCATTATTGTAAACCATGCATGCACCATCGCCAGAATAAGAAACCAGAATAGGTGTTTCAGCTTTAAATGAAGCATCGGCATAGGTAAACTCAATGGTAGCATGATGATCATCGTTACCAACTGCTTTATTGGCCAATCGGTGAGCCAACTCATCCATGACGCCTGAAACAGGTACAGCTTGCGAAAGGTATCGGTACCGACCTATATCTTGAATGGTGCTTAATAAGCCCGGCTTAATGATACTGATTTTCATACTCATATTTCAGCATAAGTATTAAACTCATTTATACCAATGGCTTTAAAAGTAACCAGATCCCCTCCCTTTAAAAGTGATGGCTGCGAACGATTTACATCAAACATCTTTAATGGTGTTTTTCCAACAATCTGCCATCCGCCAGGTGTTTCCAAAGGATAAATGCCGGTTTGATTGCCTGCTATACCTACAGATCCAGCGGGTATTTTAGCATTAGGCACTTCTTTTCTAGGCGTTGATAATCTGATATCCATACCGCCCATATAGGCGAAACCTGGCACAAAGCCGATCATAAAAACAATGTATTGGCCAGCAGTATGTATATCAATTACCTCAGTTTCGGTAAGGTTATTGGTGCGGGCTACCGTTAAAAGATCCTGACCAAAATCGCTACCATAACACACTGGAATAACACGTTTATCAGCGACTACCCTTGATTTTTCTCTTTTTGTTTGTGCAATTTTATTTAAATGCGCCGATACTTTTTCGAAACAAGCTTCACCCGGAAGATCTGATAACATCACACTTAACGGATCAAAAAAAACGGTTAATGTTGTATAAGCCGGAACTGTGGTAATTAAACCAGAAAAAGGATTTTGCAACAACAACTGATTAAAATCGGTAATCAGGCTCAACAAATCGTTATCGATTGCCGTTCCGAATGTTATTGTAACCGATTTTTCACTCAGCCCGTAAATTTTTAAGGGGATGTCTGCTTCAAAATATCCTACCTGCTCAGTCATACAAAAACAGTAAGATTTAATAATAAGTGATCTTCATAAAACGGGCATAACAACTAAACTGCTGCTATAAAAATGATTATATAATATCAAAATCACAAGTTTTGTGAATAATCGTAGCTAATTTATGCGTAAAAAAGAATAAAGAAGGTATTTTTAAATGGCTGTACGGATATTATTCACGTTCATCAAGGCCTTTTATCAATTGCAATAGCTCATCCTGCTCTTCGGCCTCTAATTCGATCATGTCATTGAACATTTCAAAAATCTCATCACGTAGGTTAGAGCGCATTAGAAGATCGATCAAGCGCACAAAAGTTTTCTTTTGATCGGTATTTAAACTGCTAAACAATTTAGGTTCTACTTCATATAATGCCTTAATTAAATTAACCAGCGCTGGTTTTCTTAATTCTTTTTCTCTTTCAGTAGCATAAACTGGAAATATCTCATCCTGTTCGTAAGTTTCGACAAGGCGGTTGGCATATTCCTTTAAAAATGGTTTACGTTTACTTTTAAGATATTCTGTTAACGCTTTAATTAGAAATCTATACTCGGCTGAAGATTTAGCTGCACCAAATATGGCCACCTGCCCTTCATTTTCGAAACTCTTAAAATCGAAATCACGAAAAAAATCGCTATCTATATAAACACTATGGAAATAATCGTCGCTCTTTTTATTTAGGGTGGTGTAATCTTTATAAATTTCTTCACCACTGGCTAAAAAATAGTATTTAGACAGTTCTTTGTGTAGGTTTTCTTTCCAATGAACATATTTAATCTTAAAAGTAACGGCGGTATCGGGATAAAAAAGATTAAACTCTTCTAAGGTTTTAACATTGCTGCTAAAATCTAATGCTTCGCCATTTACAATAATCGAATAGTTTTTGTGCTTGTTTAACTCAATAAACCAACAGAATTCGTTTATCAAAAAAGGAAGTACCGTTTCTTCTACATCTTGCTGACTGATCCTCAAATTAGTAAAAGAAACAGTGGTTCCAGTCTCACCAGTATTGCTCGGAGCAGTGGTAAAATCGTGGCTATAACTGTTTAAACCACCAGTGCTAATTTGTATTTCGCCATAACGAAACCCCTGTTCTGACTGGTAAGTGGTGTGCCAAACGGCATCGTGCGCAAAGGTAAAAAAGGTAAGTCTCCCTACCCCATTACGGCCATGCATTTTCGAGGTATGCTTTGGCGCTACAATCTGAATAGATTTTTCAGATTCGAAGAACGGATCGAATTTTTGTTGTAGGCGATCAAAATTAATTCCATAACCATTATCAGCAATAGTTAACTGCGCTAATAGACCAAGCGAATTGGCCACATAATCTACGTGTATGGTGTTCGCATTGGCATCAAAACCATTCCAAATGTACTCCGCAATGGCTTGCTTTTCATTATAGTTTTTAAGTACCTTTTGTATTCCCTTTGAAGTGATATTAACCTTTACTGACATGCTTACTAAATTAATTAGCAAATATATCATTATATTTTAATCCTTTCAGCTGTTACTTATAGGCATTTATGCACACGTAACTCAAATAGCCAGTGTTAGAGTGTTACAAGTAGTATCGGCTAGCCATTTATCATTAATTACGAATTTAAGGCGCCGCACAATGTGGACATATTACTCCTTTATGATTATACATTTAATTGCATAAACTGAGAAATTGTGCAGTAAAAAGAGGCTTGGTATTTATATATCCCGTTGACTAAAATGCCTGCGAAGTTTTTCTTCTTCGAGATCGAGCAGTTCTAGTTGTTCTCTGATCAGCTCATCATTAATCTGCTCTTTTTTATTTAGTCCTTTCAGCAAAATACGCTGTTCGGCCATAATATCTTCAAGTGCGATGCGATAGTCATGATAAAAGCCTTCAGACCTTGAAATGTTTTCCTCTTTTTCCCAATCTCTCAACAATTTCATTTCTGCCTCAATACGAATTTTTATCGATCTGATCATATCGTTATGCAATAAAGCATCGTGATACCTTTCATCCAGGATTTTTAACGATAACATGGATAATTTCTTTCTCACCATTTGTTTTTGTTGCTCGAAGGAAACTGTATAATCCGGATCGGGCATATCTACCCATTTTATCAATGCTGGTAATGTTAGGCCTTGTAAAACCAAAGTGACCAATATCACGCTGAAAGTGATGAACAAGATTAAGTTACGCTGAGGAAAAGCTTCACCTGATTTTAATGCTACCGGAATAGAAAGTGCAGCAGCCAAAGAAACCACTCCTCTCATTCCCGCCCAGCCAAAAAGTAAAGGTGCTTTCCAACCTGGATTTGGATCTGCTGTGGTAATATAACGACTGATGAAACGCGTAAAGTATAATGCACCGTATGTACTGGCTAACCTTGTAACAATTAAAACCAGGCAAATAATGGCACTGTAACGGATAGCTGGTAAAAGACCATCGTTACCCAAACCATGAATAATTACCGGAAATTCTAAGCCAATTAACAAGAAAACAAAGCCGTTCAGTACAAAAGCTACGGCTTCCCAAACATTTATGCCCTGCAACCGACTTCGATGGGTAAGAATCTGGTCTCTGCGGGCCGAAAGAAACAAACCACCGCTCACTACAGCCAATACACCAGAAAACTCAAACTCCTCTGCAGTGATATACATTACATATGGCGTTAAAAAAGTAAGGATAATATCAATATTGTAGTGGTGGGCAACCATCGGTGCAAAGCGTAAAAAACTAAGGCTACTGCAATTCCTATCAAAATACCCATTACAATAACCACTACAAAATTACCTGCGGCTTTACTAAACACGAAACTTCCTGTCATTACCGCCGCTAAAGCAAAGCGGAACACCACCAAACTGGATGCATCATTTAATAAACTTTCGCCTTCTAATATGGTAGTGAGCCTTTTAGGTACTTTAACATTTTTAAGTATGGCAAATGCTGATACCGCATCTGGTGGAGAAATAATTCCACCCAACAAAAAACCCAGGGCCCATGTAAAATTTAATTAATGATGAACATTTTTAAAACTGGGAATAGATGGTGAAGCAAATATACACTCCTGGATGTTAGACCTTATTAAATCGTCCTAAATAACATACAAAAATAGATGACTTTTTCTTTGCTTTTATTTCTATAACAAATTATCAAAAACTACTTAACTTTCTTTACTACAAGAACTTAAGCACACGTGCGTAGAAATGAGTATTACCAAGAACAAGCTGCCGCACCCTCTTTGCATATAGCTATTTAGAGTGCACGCGGTGCGATACCGTTTTTTAACCAAACAGGCTTAATGCATTTTGTCTGGGTTGTACTCACATTTTTAGCCATGTCGACAGAAACGGTCTTTTCCGGGATGATTTGTTACACGCCTGACGGCATGGCTTATTTAAAACGCTGATTCATCAAACTATATATAAAGTAAACTGAATATCAATTAAATTTTATTTTTATTCCATGAAATCCAAACATTTAAAATTGATGCGTATTAGTGCGTAGACAAAAATTTTGATAAGCCTCAAATGCTCTATTTCTTTGTCCATATCCTTAATGAAAACTTTTTAAAATATTGTTGTGCCGCAGGAGGTCTAAACAGGGGACGGTTTAGCCTTCTGCACAACAGCATGCAAAACCAACCATGAAACCGAATAACACCCCTACCAAAATTATTAGCAGCATCCAAGATTTTTACAACGGCAGAGATCCTGAAGAAATTTATACTGCGTTAGAAATTGATAAAGACTGTTTTGACAGCTGGATTAGAGATTTTGGGAGTATAGCCAATGAGCTTTTGGAGCTGGGAGATGAAAACGAAACACTGAGAACCATGTTTACCAATTTAAGTCTGGTAAACCAGAGCTTACGCAACTCTCTTGATGCCCTCACTAGAACAGACTCGAAAATATTTGAGTTACTGCTTAAAAAAAGAGGCACAGGTAATCTTCGCTTTCCTTAATTAATAACACAAAGAAATGTTTTCCGCATCTCAACCAAAAATATTAATTATTGAAGATCACCCTGCAACGCTTGATGCCATAAAGATGATCTTCGAATTTGAAGGCTACATTACGATGGGTCTTTCCAGTGCGATGGATTTACATACCAAAGTTGCTGCCTTCCAACCTGATATTATTTTAATCAATATTTGGTTAGGTATGACCGATGGAAGAACGATATGTACAGAACTAAAGCTATCGGTACATGGTTCCATTCCTATCCTGATCATGTCATCACGAAATGGCATTCATAATAGCGCTTATTATAAAACGCATTGGGATGATTACATAGAAAAACCCTTTGAAATGGAAGCCATTACGCAAAGGGTCCGGATGCTTTTATCAAAAAAAGCCCAACAAGATTAATGATTTATGCTCAACCAAAAAGATCGCTACTCAGGTAGCGATCTCCCCGATCGCAAGCGATAAAAACAATGGTTCCTTCATCTAGTTCACTGGCAATCTTCAAAGCAGCTGCACAGGCACCGCCCGAGCTCATACCCGCAAACAAACCCTCTTCTTTAGCCATTCGTCTCGACATTAAAGTTGCTTCTTCCTGTGCAATATCCATTACCCGATCTACCCGTAGCGGATCGAATATTTTGGGTAAATATTCTTCAGGCCAACGTCTGATACCTGGTATAGAAGAACCTTCAGTAGGTTGACAGCCTACAATCTGAATATCATTATTTTTTTCCTTAAAAAACCTCGAACAGCCCATAATAGTCCCAGTGGTACCCATTGAGCTTACAAAATGCGTAATCTGCCCTTCGGTGTCTCTCCATATTTCTGGTCCCGTTGTTTTATAATGGGCCAGGTAATTATCTGGATTTGCAAATTGATTTAATAAAAAATATCCTTTTGAAACTCCTTTTTCTTCCGCATAATCCCTGCATTCTTCTATACTTTCTAACAGGGTTACTTTTGCACCAAAGGCTTCCATAGTTACCTTACGTTCGCGTGTAGAATTGGCTGGCATAACCAGTTCAATTTCTAAGTTATATAAGCTTGCAATCATGGCCAATGCAATCCCTGTGTTACCGCTTGTGGCCTCCACCAATTTAGTTCCGGGAGCTATATCACCACGTTCTATCGCACTTCTGATCATATTAAGCGATGCCCTATCTTTAACACTACCGCCTGGATTATTTCCTTCTAATTTGGCATATACCCGTACAGCTGGGTTAATATTCAACTTTTGAAGTTCAGCCATTGGCGTATTTCCGATCAGATCGATTATTCCTGCCATATTTTAATATATTTAATTGGTTTCTTTATGGTTTCTAATAGTAATTATTGGAGAATGATAAGCCGTAGAAAAAGCAGGGATACTTTCAGTAAGCCATACATTCCCTCCTATGATACTATCGTGCCCGATGATGGTTTCGCCACCTAGTATAGTCGCTCCAGAATATATTACTACCCTATCTTCTACTGTTGGGTGGCGTTTGCTGCCTTTCAATGCTTTTTTAACACTCAAAGCGCCAAGTGTTACCCCTTGATAAAGTTTCACATAACGGCCTATTGTACTGGTTTCGCCGATAACTATCCCAGTTCCATGATCAATATGGAAGTACTCGCCAATACTGGCTGCAGGATGGATATCGATACCTGTTTTAGAATGGGCGTATTCGGTAAGAATTCTTGGAACCAGCGGTATACCGAAATTATAAAGCATATGGGCAATCCTGTAGAAACAGATGGCATAAAAACCGGGGTAGGTTCTAATTACCTCAAACCTACTCTGTGCCGCCGGATCGCCTTCATAAATCGCTACTATATCAGTATTTAATACACGATAAAGCTCCGGTAGTTTTTCGAAAAACTGACCAGCTGCATTTTTACATTCACTATTTTTAAGCTTACAACTTGCAGATATGATATCATAAAGTTCAAGCTCCAAAATAGCTATACACTCCTTTACTTCTATAATTGTTGAAAATACCTTCGGAGAATTTTCTGGAAAAAGTACTTGAATTAGCTTTTCTGCCCAACTGGATATCACTTCATTGGGTGGAATATTTGGTTGTTCAAGAGGGTTCTTAATAATTTGTTCAAAAAAATGGTCTTCCATAACTGGTGGTCATACCTGCTCGATCTGCTCATCGACTAGGTATATAGATTTAATCGCTAAATGTAAGTTTTGTTTTTTTAAACCAAAACAACTGGCGCAATTTTATGATAAAAATTGCTCGACGGTAACAATAAAATTCATCCTTTTACCTTTTAAAAAGAATTATCGTTAACATAAACGCTTAGAAAGTAGAGATTAAGATCAGCTACAACGCTTACTTATTTTGTAGGCCAACTGGCTATGGGTTTAGCAGAAAAGCTTTTTATTGATGGGTTCTCAGCGTTCAAAAAAACTGATATGGCCTGTTGGCTACCCGCTTTGAGCTTTACTTCGAATCCTACAATCGAAGTCCCTGGATTTTTGGCATCATAATCTGTAACCGGATCGGTTGACCAGGTTTTCATTTTAACTTCGCTTTTTGTATCCACGAAGAGATAGCATTTTTTGTTTTCATAACTTAATTCGATGGTATGTTTATCAATAATTTGCACAGTAGCAGGTGTAACCATCGACCACCGAAGTGTTACATCAGTGTTTCCTACGGTTATTTCATCACGGATCAGCACCGTTTTTTTATTGATCAAGGCCACCCCTCTAATCGATTTTTTTAGTTTATCTGCATATAAGGTACTCAGATCGGCAACAGCGTTCATAAACTGACCATTATCAGCACTACTGATAAAAGCAGCATTGCCCTTAACATTCTGCAAAGTACTATCGATTGAAAGGGTATTGTGTGCGAGATTATTATAGCGGAATATTTTCCAGCGCTGTGCATTTTGTTTACTGTCCCAAAGGTTAATGCCTTTTGATTCGAGCGATTCGTATTCCTGCATCCCAAAATCCATAGCCCAACGTACCCCTTGCGACTCCATGATGAAAGACCCTACATCCATATGGCCATGGCTAACACTAGGCGAGCCAGCTTTAAACCCTAAAAAAGTAGCCTGCGGATCGGTCCACGAACTTCGCATCAAAGCGACCGGATTAGGACCATTTCCGATCCAAAATTGTGCAGTTTTAGGCTGAATATGATTAAGTGATAGTTTAGCTCCCCAGATCATTGCAGATGGCAGCAACCTATTCTGTAAAGGCATTTGTTCATCAAGCTGTTTTTTAGTTACCCATAATAAGCCCAGATCGTTTAATTTTGATGCAAACCAAAAAAGTGCAGGATTAAATTCGGCAGCTGCCCTGCTATCAGAATAGTTAAAAGGTGTGCCCGAAGGAGCCGTCATATTAGCCAGATAATCAGCAGTTTTAAGGAAACCCGGTTGAGCACTTAGGTCAAAGTCGTGATGAAAAACGCCTTCCAAAGCACTGATAAACATCACATTAAAAGACGTACCATATTCCCAATACCCATAACCTTCTGGATAAGCCCCATCTGGGGCATATTGTTTCATGGGCAGGATTACACTTTTTATTGCCCGGTTAATCAGTTTGGCTGATAAAGCAGGGTGCGCTTCAAAAGTAGCTATTGCACCAAATGAGATACCCGCATTACATACCTGATTCCAGTTATTGGTAATATTTAGCCAGTTATTATACCTTTTGTCTGTCGAAGGCTGTATTCCCTTTTCAAGAATAGCAAGAGCAACTATACTTCGGGTAGTTTGGGCTAAATCTTGATATAACCAATCGTAACCTATTGATAAAGCCATTGTCATTTCGCCCACATCAAGAAAATGACTTGGGTTCCAATCTTTAAAGTCGGATACAGCAAGCAGTTCTTTTTCTGCTCTGGCTAAATACTTTTTATCATGTGTAAGCCTAAAAGCGTAAGAGAGGTAATAAATCCTTTTAAGTGCTTCTCTTGATACATCAAGCAAACGTTTGCCGATCATCACCCGCTCTAATACGGGTTTATTTAAAACATGATCAGCCGCTGATAGTATGGCTTGATGAATTTGTTTAAACCTCCGATCGCTCTTTAAATTTTCTAAGATCTGTTTTTCAAGCTCATGGGTTATCAATAATCTTGGATGCGGGGGCATCTTAAAAGTTGAATCAATTTCCTTGTTTTGCCCTACTGCAAGCGTTGAGCAAAACAAGGTTATGATCGTACATGTAATTGTGATAAGCTGATTTTTCTTCATGCGTTACAGATCATCCTCATCAAATTTTATTGCGGAAACTATTTCTTCTGTTCAGATAAAAAAGTAACTAACGAAGCCAGTTCTTCATATGATAATGAATTGGCCAAACCTTCTGGCATCATCGAATTTTCCATTTCTTTTCTCGACAGGATATCGCCTGCTTTAATGGTAAAAACCTCTCCTGCAATATTACGAACCACTACTTTGGCAGCTGTTTCTTCTGTAATAAAGCCCATATAGGTACGATCACCTTTGGCAGTAATCATTACCGAAGCAAATCCTTGAGAAATGGAGGCATTAGGTTTTAATATCGACTCTGCAATCTGCTCACGGTTCATAATAGAGCCGATCTGCCCCATAAAAGGACCTTTCATTTTCTCACTTTTGCTTAAGCTATGGCAGGCAATACAACCTTGACTATTGAAAATATTTTTCCCTTTTAACGGATTGCCTTCTAATTTATTGATAGCCAACAATACATCTTCGATAGATGATTTACCTACCTGACCTTTTTTGTTTTTGATCTTATCTAAATCAATTTTTGGTTCCTCAGCTGCCGCTACTTTTTCTTCTTCGGCAAATTCAGCAATATCCATCCTTTGGCGTGCATTTAAATCAACGTAAAATTGTTTTCCTTGCGCTCCGGCTTTGGTAGCCTCTTCTTTCATAAATTTCTCTATAATAGGAGAACCTTCCCACGAAACAGCCTTGAAGTATGGACCATGAGAGTCAGGGCGTGTACCCCACCACCAGGTAGCATCGTAGGCAATTTCTTTTTTATACAAACGGCCTAATGTAACCAGGATCTGTTGTTTTAATTTCTCATCATTCGATTGTTTGTGGTTTTCGATCAGCCCGTTTACAGCTTTTTCGTTGTGTATATAACGTAATGCCCAAAGTGCAAGGGTAGAATTCTCGGTTTTAACTGCAGCAAGCAAAGCATCTACAGCCTGAAGATCAACTAAGGCCCGAACAGCTAAGTGAGGCAAAATAATGGCTGAATTTGGTGTTGCATGAGGTCCTTCAGTACCTTTTGCAGGTGCTGTAAAAGAAGCAGGCACCTTGGTTTGTAAAAGCACATTGGCAACCTCTGCCCTGCCCAAACGGTTTAAACCAATTATAGAAGCAGCCTGAACGCGGAGAGAAGAATCTTTTAAGCCCTGTAAAAATGGCTCAACTGGTACTTTGTCTATATTGGCTTTACGATCAGCAAGTGCTTTTAAAGCAAATTCCTTAACTGCTTTATCTTTAGTAAATTCTACTAAAGTTGCAATGCCATTTTCTTTGGTTAGCTGTGCATAGGTATACATACCGGCTATACGAACATCAAGTGCTAAACCTTGATCGGAAGCAACTTTTAAAGCCGCTGCAATAGCTTGCTTATTGTTGCGTAAAACCAATTCTTGCGAAGCAGTTAAACGGGCTACAGCACTATTCGATTTAAGGAGCTCGGTTAATTTTTTAATTGAAGCTTTTTTAACATCAGGAAAAGCTTTGTATGTCCAGTTGTTTGGCACTGCACGAACAATGTAGCCTTTATTTGGACTACCGGAATAACCTGCGCCATCCCAAGCAGACAGATATAGTCTTCCTGAACCGTCTACATCAAGATCGGTAATCTGAGGTAGTTTAATAAACTCTTCGTCTTTCTGTGTAAAGGTTGGGCCATCAGTGGTAACTCTGTGAATATAAAGCATGCTTCTGCCCCAATCGGCCATCATTGGTACATGGTTATATTGTTCAGGCCAGTTTGGTTCATCCATAAATAATGCGCCTGTACCCGATCCTCCACCTAAATCTGCAAGTGCTGGAATAATCTCATCAGTAAAATTCTGAAATAAAACCGGGTAACCATATTCTCCAGATTGTATGTGGTGCGAAAAACGAACATTCCATCCTCCACCATCATTGGTATTTTCTCTGGTAAAAACGTTCATGTAAGGATCAATAGCTACATCATAAACATTACGTGTACCATGTGTATATACTTCCATTTCAGTTCCGTCAGGACGAACACGCATAATTCCACCGCCTAACATGGTTAGTTTTTTACCTGAACGGTCTACTGCATCATGGAATCCAAAATCTCCTACAGAAATATAAATCCATCCATCGATCCCCATTCTAATGCCATTAGTGGCATGGTCTGTTCCACGTTCGCGGATATATTTGGCATTACTGATATGCTCTATAAGTGGTTTTTCGGGTCCATCGGCCTTTCCATCGCCATCTTTATCTTCGAAAACAACTAAATTCATCCCTGTAGCCTGTTTTGTTTCTTTAGAAAAAGTGGTATGTAATACGTATACCTGACTGCCTTGAACAATAATACCGCGTGGATTATCCACTTCTGCAAAATCTACATGTTCGTCCATTTTACCATCGTTATCCTTATCTATCAATTTAAGGATATGGCCTTTACCAGGATCTTTACCTAAAGAGCCGATCATATCAACACCAACATATACTTCTCCTGTTGGTGCCACGGCTAAACAGGCTGGGCTTGGTGTAACATCGGGCCCAGCGAAATTGGTAATCGTTAATTCGGGAGGTGATACGTGTTGTATCTTTGGTTCGCTAAAAAAGTTTTTTAATCCAAAAAAAACTAGTGTAAAAGAAATTAAGCTTAAAGAAAATTTAATCATTTGTGTGCGTTATTGTTTCTGGTTGGTTGCCGGGTAAACTTACAAAAAAATATAAATTCTCTTGTGCCACAATTTTGTGCATTTTAAGTTAATTCTTAACCATTTGACACTTTTACTTACTGGCCCCTAAACTTATTTACTTCATTTTAAAGTAAAACAACTTCACAGACGTTATCCTGATAAAGATCCATATTAATTTAAAGCAACAATTCAAACTAATTACTATGGGCAACTAAATAAGCTTCAAACCGCTATAATTATGCACAACAACAAGTAAAACACAAATTAAATGAAGAAAAAACACCTTATAAATAAGATAAAAAACCGCTTTCATAAGAATCAGGTAAATTATTTCATAAAACACTTGCTCCAAAGGAGATATTTTATTATATTTACTAAATCCAACACTCATTAAATCAGTACGTTATGAAAAATATTTTTTATTTCTTCCTGACTGCCCTGATTTCCTCCATTGCGTTGTTAACTACCAGGGATTCATTTGAGCCCGAATTGGTTTATAGCACAGTAGTATTAATATGGATTTTTTATATTTGGTACCATAATTATGCGGCTAATAAGAGGAACTACAGCGAGTAGTCGGTATTTTTATTAATTCTAATTTCCAAACAATTATAGTTAGGCTACGTTTGCCTGCCTTCTGTTTTTTGGAGGCAAGACTCGAAATGTTTTTAATTTAACATGGTTATCGGGTGCATCAACAGTTAATTTATTATCTTCGTCGAAAACTAAAACACAGTAGTTTACGTTTATAACTAAGCTTGGCCATTTAGCCAGGTGATACATAAAGCTTAATGAACTTGGAGTTATCAACCTCGTACATGGGGTAGATTAGCGCACAAGATCATGAAATCAAAAGCAAAATTCCCATGTTTAGCAGGGAATACATTTTACTCAGAAGTTCGCCGCAGAGTAAGCAACGACTTTAAAGAAAACAATAGAAGTATCAATGCCAACGCGCTGATGTGGTTTAAAGCTTGTCTTTTCCTCATCTTATTTTTGGCACTTTATTTAACCATATTACTTTCTGCTATTCATACCGCCATTCTCTTAAGTTTAACTATTCTGCTTGGCGCAGTGTGTGCTTTTATCGGTTTCAATATCTGCCACGATGCTATTCACGGTTCATTTTCGAGTTCTAAACGCATCAACTCATTTTTTAGTTTTCTTTTTAATATGGTTGGGGCCAATCCGTATGTATGGAACATTACCCACAATGTGGTACACCATACTTACACCAATATCCCCGGTCATGACGAAGATATCGAAGTAGCGCCAGGCCTAATAAGAATCTGTACAGAAGATGAGTTAAAACCCCATCAGCGTTTCCAACAATGGTATGCTTTCCCTTTATATAGTTTAGCTTCGCTTTCTTGGGTGTTTCGTAAAGATTACAAAAAGTTCTTCCAGAAAAGTGTGGGTGCCTGTCAAAACAAGCATCCGAAGGTTGAATACTTTAACCTGTTTTTTTATAAGTTTCTGTACTATTTTATTTTTATTGTTTTACCGATATTGGTGATGGAAATCCCGTGGTGGCAGGTTGCAATCGGTTTCGTAGTGCTGCACATGGCACAAGGACTAACCATGGGGCTTGTTTTTCAACTGGCTCATGTAGTAGAAGGAACAACTTTCCCTTTAACTAATGCAGAAGGTAATATGGAAGAAGCCTGGGCAGAACACCAAATGCGTACTACAGCCAACTTTGCTACCCAATGCCCTATTTCGGCCTTCTTTCTTGGTGGATTGAACCGACAGATTGAACACCACCTTTTCCCTAAAATATGCCATGTACATTATGGACGAATCTCTACAATTGTAAAACAAACTGCATTAGAATTTGGATTGCCTTATCACGAAAACACTACCTTCTTATCAGCACTTCGCTCCCACTACCGCATTCTTAAAAAAATGGGCCAACCCCAAACAATTTAGCCTATACCATCTTTTCCTAAGCGAGTAGCAGACTGCAGAAAAAGTCAAACTTAATATTCTTAATCCCTTAATGGTAAAAATCTTTAATTCTTTTTGTTCCTTGACCATTAAGAAGTTTAGGACATTAAGTTTTGATTTTTCGTGAATGACCAATCACCAATGACAAATGAACCAATGAGCCAATAGCTAATAACATAAACTTAACATAAAATACATTTCTTCAAGAGGCAGATATTTTTATCTTTAACGCTATGTACTGGTACGAAGAAGAAGTTAAACAATTGGAAAGGGCGCATCGCCTAGATCGGGAGCATCCAGGTGTTATTTTCTATGGCAGTTCATCTATTCGTTTATGGAATAGTCTCGAAGATGATTTTGATTACATGAAAGTAACTAATTTAGGCTTTGGCGGCTCTACATTAGCAGCATGTGTATGGTTTTTTGAGCGGATTATGATAGACTACAGGCCAAAGGCACTTGTGGTATATGCAGGCGATAACGACCTTGGTGATGGCAGAAACCCAGAAGAGATATTTATCTTTTTTCAACAGTTGATGGTTAAAGTTAACCAGCGGTTTGGCATACTGCCTTGTTATTTTATATCCTTAAAACCTAGCCTTACCCGTTGGCAAATGGCCGATCAGTTTAGCTATACCAATAACCTCATCGAAAGCGAAATTATCAAACTCAATAGCAATTGGAAATTTATTGATGTATTTAAGAAAATGCTCAATAAAGAAGGTAACCCAAATCCTGCACTTTACGATCACGACGGACTGCATCTGAGTGAAGAGGGTTATCGTTTATGGGCAACTACTGTTAAAGAGAAATTAGGTTAATCATTACGCTTAATTAATATCCGGATAACATACATGCATTAATTTTCCACAAAAGAATTGAAGCTAATGAACAGGGAATATCATAAATGGTTCAGCCATAATCTACAACGGGATATGGAACTACTCGTTTTCGGTCATGCCGGAAGGGCAGTTATCTTTTTTCCCACCCGTATGGCCAGGTTTTACGATTATGAAAACTGGGGAATTATAGCTTCTTTAAGTGAGCAGATTGAAAATGGTGAACTTCAAATTTTCTGTGTTGATAGTATAGATGGAGAGAGCTTTTATAACGATGAGGTATTTCCATCCGTACGGATAGGCAGGCATTTACAATATGAAAAATACCTCCTTGAAGAAGTATTATCGCTTATTTATCAGAAAAATGATGGCAATTACGTAGAAACCGCTGGTTGTAGCATGGGTGCTTACCATGCCATAAACCTGGCCATGAAATACCCCTGGTTATTTAAAAAAGCGGTTGGCATTAGTGGCAGATATGACCTTACAGACAATATAGGCGATTTTAGAGACCTGCTTAATGGATTTCATAGCGAAGAGGTTTATTTGAATATGCCAGCACAATACATTGCTAACCTAAACGACGATCGATTGTTATCAGCTGTTAGAAACATGGAAATTATTCTAGCGGTAGGCGAAACTGATCCGTTCTTAAGCGTAAACCAACATCTTAGTAGTTTACTATGGGAAAAAGGTGTGCCTAACCAGTTTTATACATGGGAAAGTAATGCGCACCGCCCCCATTATTGGCGAAAAATGGCGCCTATGTACATTTAATTATTACATAGCATAGGCACCCTATCTTATTTTACTGCTAAATTAAAATATTGTTTAATGTATATGGTATCAATAGGTAGTTTAGTTTTTTCAGCTGCCAAAACAATTTGAGCATCCAGCAACCATTTTTCTGACGAGGTATTGGAATTAGCCACTTTGATTCCTTTTACTGTACCAGCTATTGGCGTTAGGTTAATATAATCGCATGTAGGGCAAGAAAACAAATATTTTACTTTACCGGCCAGAATATCCGCATCATTTAATAAAAATTTATCACCCAGCATAGGTGCCTGAATATATACCCGCGTGGTACTAAAGCTATTACTCTTCGTTGCCAAAAAAATCCGGTATTGCCCGGTGGTAAGTGCCATCTGCTGATCTGACATTGCTGCATAATTAGTATACTCATACAGACAGCTTCCTTCAGTACAAGGAGTTAGATTTTGCGCATCAATGGTGAATTCCATTGGATTATCAGTTTTCTTTTTGCAAGCACTCAAGATACTTAATGCAATCAAAAAAATGGCGGTTACTTTAAAAGCGTTTTTCATAATTTAATTTTCTATGAATACGGTAGAAATTAAAGATATGCTACAATTTGAATATTAATTTTTTATTAAATAAAAGAACAAGAAAGAAATACCATTCGAACATAGCAGGATAAGTTTGGGTTAAAACTGACTGCTGAAAGACTTTAGCTTAACACTGATTGAACAAGAAAATATTAAGTTTGCACGTAAACAGATTAAATCTACAAAAAATATGAAACAAGGATTATTAATAGATATGGATGGGGTGATTTATAGCGGGGAAGAATTGATATTTGGCGCTGATAAATTCATTAAAAACTTAATTGATGAAGATATTCCTTTTGCATTTATGACCAACAACAGTCAAAGAACTGCTTTAGAGGTAGTGCGAAAACTAAAAGGGCTTGGTATAAAAGTAGAAGAAAGCCATGTATATACCAGCGCAATGGCTACCGGAAAATTTCTATCCGATCAAAGCCCAAATGGTACCGCTTATGTATTAGGAGAAGGTGGTTTATTAAGCAGTTTACACGATCATGGTATTACTTTGGTAAACACCGATCCAGAATTTGTGGTACTGGGAGAAGGTAGAAACTTTACACTCGAAATGGTACAGCGTGCTGTTGATATGATTCTGGCGGGAGCTAAATTTATCACCACGAACAGAGATCCATCACCCAAAAAACCAGGATGGAACAACCTTGGCATCGCAGCAACCACAGCAATGATTGAGGAAGCAACCGGAAGAAAAGCGTTTGTTACAGGTAAACCAAGTCCGGTGATGATGCGTTCGGCACGTAAATTTCTAGGATTGGAAACCAGTGAAACTACTGTTATTGGCGATACCATGGAAACTGATATACAAGGAGGCGTTCAGATGGGATATAAAACCATTTTGGTGCTGTCGGGCATATCAAGTAAGGATACTTTAGGTCACTATGCTTTTAAACCAGATATGATTGCAAGTTCTGTTGATGAAATTAAGTTTCCATTAGTCTGGTGGGAAGGTAAGTAGTTTGGAGTTTGAAGTCTTTAGTTTAGAGTGCCTAGTCTAAAGTCGGTTAAAATTGCTGTCAGATGTTATCATCTGACAGGAGAACCATTTTAGAAATGTAGCAACTCCAATTTGAGTAAAGGATCAAAATGGAATTTAATAGATGGAATTTAACGAATTGTCAGATAGAAATATCTGACACCACATGAAAAGGGCCTATGAACTTTTCTTAAAGCAGCTGGCTACTCTATTTTATTAATGGTTAATAAAGGGTTTGCGTTGAGATATACAGGCTTAAAAAAATTCAGCCGGTAATCAGTTGTAAATACAACAGGTGCATCATCAAACTTAGCAGTCGCACCAACATGATTAAACAAGCTAAATGAAGCTGAATCATTTACAATGTGCTTATGCGCTGATGTATCAGGCATTTTATGATCAGCAAATTTGTCCGCTCTGGTTAAAAGTCCAATTGCTGGTATAACCATTAATAGCGCCACGCAGGAAATCAGTCTCATATCATTGTGCTTAATCGTCTTATTATTTGGTTCAAGTCTTTTAACAAAGATGAACCGATCTTATTAGTAAGATGGTTAGCCAGCGTTATGAAATTGTTAAAGTTACAGTGCAGTTTTAATTCAATATTAAATGTATTTTACCAAGAGCCAATAAAATTGGCTGTTGCATCCGCGATGTATATTATCGTACCCGCAATTTATATTAAAACCCCCAGATTCAGACTTACTTGGTTTTGGTAATTATGATATGGATATATACCCATTAGATTAAAATTAAGATTGCGTAGAAACATCCATCACTACGCAATCATTAACTAACCAAATAAATGTATTTACCAGGAGCAACATCAGATAACCAGTCTGATGCGCGCTTGGTATAGAAGGTAAAATTCGGGCACTAATCAACCTTATTAATTACCATATCGTTTACATTTAAATTTTTACATTCAAAACCCAGCTTATGGACCATCATAACCTACATTTTAGCATCCATTAACTTTGCCGATTTTGCTTTAGGGGCTACCAATTTCATTTTAACCACAAATGCCTTATTGGGCTGAAAATCTTTTGGCAGTGTTACGTCGTAATAGGTATTCTTATCCAGATCCAAGCCAATGTCTGATTGTTTTAATTCCAAATTTTTGCTGCTAATTAAAAGCGTAGCTGTACCTGGAACTTGTTTCGCATTTTTAGGCACTGCAATGCGCACAATGCCATTTACAGGTCGGTTAAAAACAGTTAAATAAAGGTTATCGTCTTTTTGAGTAAAGTAGCCTAATTTAGAAGGTGTTAATGCTGCATGACGAACACCATACACTGCTTCCGCATTTAGTTTTATCCATTCACCCACCTCCTTTGCAATTTTATCCTCTTCAGGATGCATATTTCCGTTTCCATCAGGACCAAAGTTTAACACAAAATTGCCGTTCATTGATACCGAACGCATCAGCATATCCAATAAATCGTCGGTAGTTTTGGTATAAATTCCCGACCAATCTTTCATATAACCCCAACCATTTGGCGGAATAGTCATTACCGCATCCCAGTCATTACCGTTTAACCATTCAAATTCTGTAGGTAACTTACGCTCCCAGCCTTGTTCGTAATCGCCTAAAATATTTCCATTCGAATCGAAGTGTCGCGAGCCGTGTTCGTCGTTGCGAAAACGAGAGCCGATAATTAATCCAGGGTGTTTTTCGCGGAGTTCTTTTTCTAAATTGTAGGTAAATTCGTAGGTACTTTTCCATGAGGCATCCCAGGTACCATCAAACCAGAAACCTTTAATTTTCGGATAATTATCCAGTTGCTCTAAAAGCTGGTTTCGGGTATAAGCTAAAAATTTACCAAATTTTTCTTTCTCTTCGTCTGTTTTTGGAGCTTTACCCATATAATTGGGGTTATTCCATTCTAAAACAGAGAAATAGAGATATACATCAATACCTTCGGCGGTATAAGCATCAACAATCTGCTTTACGAGATCCTTTTTGTAAGGAGATGCCGAAATGTTATAATCGGAATATTTGGTTGGCCAAAGCGCAAATCCATCATGATGTTTGGTGGTAAAAATGACATACTTTGCACCCATGTCCTTTGCCTGTTTAGCCCAACGTTTGGCATCAAAGTTTTTCGGGTTAAATTGCTTGTACAAGTTATCGTAAGTTTTTGTCCAATCCTTAGGTGCTGTAGGCCCGCCCCAGGAACGGATCCATTCTGATGCTGCTGCTCCGCCCCTTGCGCTTACCCCGTTCCATTCGTTACCTGCAATAGAATAAATTCCCCAATGGATGAACTGCCCTAAACCATAACTGCGAAAAGCTTCCATATCATCATCAGTACGATGAGGCGGTGTTAAAGTTCCGTATTTAACTTCAACTTCTTTTGTAGGCTTGCCCTTTGGTCCAGTCCATTGTGCATCTGCACGATTTACTGCAACTATCGAAGCAACAGTAACCAAGGCAAACTTTAATATATTCTTCATATTCAAATTTTATTCGTGTTCTTGTTAATCTTTATAATTTAATGGTTTCTTTCTCCTAAGCGGTATTTCAGGGTTTTGCAAAGGTTTTGAGGGATGATAATAATAAAGCCCGGCTTTGCCATAAAGTACCAGATGTTGGTTTAGATTATTTCTAAAGGCTTTAAAATCTTTTTGTTTTTGCGTAGTCCATGCAGCTTCTGCCAGGGCAGCAATGCGCGGAAAAAGCAAATAATCTAAACGATTATCGTTATCTACCGTCTCTGTCCAAAGGTTAGCCTGTATACCTAAAATGAGCTGTTTTTCTTTTTCATTTTCAGTAAAAGACTGTGCATCGAACTGATATACTTGTTCAATCGGACTATAGAGTTTGTTCCATTTCCTACCGTATTGATGTGTACTATCCTGAACAAAATCGAAATACAATGGCAAGCGCGGGCATAAAACCGTTTGGTAACCTTTACTTAAAGCTGTACGGAGCTGAGCAGGTTTTTCCTGGCGCCACCAAAACATAATCGTTTTCTCTTTCGGCAGATCGGCATCGGCCATTTCATCCCAAAAAATAGCCCTGGCATTTAATTGATAAAGCGAATCGGCCATACGTTTCATAAAATAATGTTCTACCGCAGCATCATCTTTAAGCTTTTCACGCTCACGGAGTTTCAAAATATCTGTATTACTTCCCCATTTTTCATTTCCGTAACTCACTTCGTCTCCCCCTAAATGAATTAGTCCGGCGGGGAAAAGTACATTGGTTTCTTTTAGAATATCGGTAAGATAACTGTAGGTTTTTTCTAGGCCAGGATTAAAGGTAAACTCAGGGTGCCCTGCTGAACCGCCTCCCGAATATTCTGGATAGGCTTTATTGGCTGCTGTAGCATGCCCAGGCATATCAATTTCCGGTATAACTTTAATATAGCGTTCTGCAGCGTAGGCTACAATTTCCCTAATATCGGCCTGCGTGTAAAACTGAGCTGGCATATTAGGGGTTAAATAATCTCCAATACCTCCGATAAGGGCTAAATTAGGATATTTCTTAATTTCCAAGCGCCAGGCAGGTTCATCGGTTAAATGCCAGTGAAAGGTATTTAGTTTATAAAATGCCATCCAGTTTAATATGGATTTCACTTTTTGTTTGCCAAAAAAATGGCGTGACTCGTCGAGCATAAACCCACGCCAGCCATAAGCTGGTGCATCGCTTATCTCAGCAACCGGAAGCTGGTTATTTTTATTGGTCATTGCCATTTGCAACAGCGAAACCACCCCATAAAAAATCCCATTGGGATGTGTACCCGAAACTATAATCTGGTTAGGTTTGATACTGATCTGATAAACGCATGAATCTACCTGTTTTCGCCCTGCTTTTAGCAGCAAAACAATATTTGCCGATTTTGCTTTCTGCTGAACGGTAATTCCTTTTTGACTTAATAATTCGTTCTGAAAATAGTAGGCAATCGTTTTTAGCTGGTCGTTATTATAACCAATGTTACTGGAATTATTAAGGGTAAAGTAGCCACTTCCTTTTACAAACTGCACTGGCATAGGAATAATTCCCGGATGCTGCGCAAACGCAGTTGAGTAAATAAGTAGTACAGATAATATACATAGTAACCTCATTATTTGGTTGTTATTTTAAATACATAAACAGGAATTTGAGTTCCTTTTTTTTATAATCAACTGGTAAATCAAGGTTAAGGCCCTCGTTGTTATTGCCCATTTGATTTTCTTATTGTTTCCTAAGAACGCAATAGTTTTAACAGATAATGTGCTTTTGTTTATTTGCTTTAACTATACATCTGGTCTTTGCCAGCTTCTTAAAATTTTGCACTGTTAGCCCAGACAGTGGCTGGGCTAACAGTGCAAAACAGATTTAAAAAAGTGTTTTTCTTATTTTTGATTTGAGCATCTTCAGATCAGTCTGTTTTAAAATTCTAGTATTCATTAATTAACTGCAATTACTTTTATTGACGATGCTTTATCGTTAAAGGTAGATACATAATTGCTTGAAGAGGTTAATTCTATGCTACTTCCGGTAAAGTTATCTCCATCATACATAATCACTTTAACACCAATACCTAAATTAACAGATGATACATCGTTATTACTAATGCCACGGCTAATTAAATCAGCTGTGGTATACTGGCCTACAGGTAATGATACACCATAGCCACCATAACTGGCATTCTGATGAAATTTAGCAGAACCATTTGCACCAATTTGTGGCACACCATTTAAAAATGAAAATGAATAGGTTTTGCTTACATTACCGCCATTTTTCAATAGTAATTTCACCCTGATGTTGTAAGCTTCGTTGTTTTTATAATAAAGCTCGCTAAAAGGAATGGTTGCCGAAATTGTATTTCCGGTACCTGGGTTCGATCTCCATGCCACTGCATTATAATCAGCATCGCTACTACCCAAATCAGGGTCCATGTAAATTAAGATATCATTTACGTCTTTATTGCTGGTAAATGAACCTGTAACGTTAAAAGCTTGTGTAGTTGCATTGTAGGCAAACTGTGCATTAATAGTAGTGGTAGCTGCCTCATAAGGTATTTCTGTGGGCAAAGGATTTTGGAACACTTCGTTACGGTTTAAAATAGCAGCATCAACCTCGGTTAAGAACGTTGGCTGACCTTTACTGAAAGTTACATTTCCTGATCCCATTAAAGAAGTACCCAAGGTTGGTTGTTCTGAAGCATATTTGGCATGATTATGAGGTAAATTTAAGCCATGGCCTAGCTCATGCAGCATACCACCCAGTAAATTTGATGTTGCATTTGGGATTTTATCGACCGCCATGTTTGCATTATCAGTAGCGAAACAATTTTTACCGTAACCGTAAAAAGGCTGATCAAAACTACCATCTGTACGCTGCGGCAATAAAATTAGGGTATGACTTGAATTTGAGAACTCTGATGCATGTGTAGCTTTGTAAGCGGCAATCTCATTCAGGATTTTGGTTGCTGAAATACTGGCGGTGTAAGGGTAAGCCGACTGTGCAAACTGAGCGGGTATTTCGATAAAACGCACCAATCCGGTTGAATCGACTTTGGGCAGCCCCATGTATTTATCATAACCATACCTTAACATTTCGGTATGGAACCAGCCCTGAAAATGAACCAATAATGAGGTTAAGCGGGTTTTGTAATCAGAAAGCGCCGGGTTATCAGTTGGCACAAACATCACAATGTTCAGGTTTTTGGTATTGGTAACAAAACTCGGCGGAGTGGTTCCCGAGCTTAGTGCCAATGCAGTTGGTTTTGCGCTAAACGTTTCTGGTTCTGAAACGGGTGCTTTTTTACAGGCGTTCATTAAAAGACCGCTTGAAATCGTCAAAAGCAGCGCAAAGCAAAGTTGTTTTTTGTTTTTCATGTTTAATGGTTTGAGGTTATTTGATTAATTGATTTTTATTTCATCATTGTCATTTTAGTTAAAAAGTGACCTTTACCACCCTCCCCGTAGCTTTCTTGCTGGTTACCAATGTTTCTGGCACCGATACCCTAAGCCCTTTGTAATCCTGTTTCCAATTGAGTTTTTCGCCTGTCTCGTCGAGCATTACCGCTTTAACCTGAATCTGGTCGTGAGATAGCGACTTAATAATTAATTCGCCATATTCGGCTTCGTTTAAAAAAATCTGCAATTCATCTTGCTTTCCCGAATAAAACATAATGGGTTCTAGTGTTCTGATATCAATTGAAGTTTTAGATTTTGCTGAAACTGCGCTTCCCCGTTGATCGATAGGCATAAATAGCTATTTAAGAATGATCTTATTGTTTATGTAGTGCGCTCAAATTTCGAATCAGATATGCTACCTACTATATTTGTTAGTTAATTTGGTTAAGCTGATGATAGAACTTGTTTTTTTGTTGTCGTTTATGTGTTTTACCACCACTACATCTAGCTTTATCAAAACTAACTTGGTGAAAAATGAAAAAGGTCGAAAATTGTAAATGAAAGGGTAGAAAAACTGTAATCCTTTAATATTTTAATAAGTTCGCGCTATATTTAAAGGAAATACATCGAGGGCTATTCTTCTATTAGCCATAAGATGGCCAAAAAACTAGCATAATTTTATGAATCTGCGTTTAAACGCTTTATGGTTTCTCTCAATACTTTTTACTTGCACCTCATTGTGTGCCCAAAAGCATATTGTTTTTAACCACCTCAGGATGGAAAATGGTTTGTCGCAGAATTCGGTGATGGCCATTGCGCAAGACAAAAACCAGTTTATTTGGATGGGTACCAGGCATGGATTAAACCGCTATGATGGCTATCGGTTTAAAATTTACAACAATAGTTCCGATAACCTCAACAGCATTTCGGATAATGTGATTAATAGCCTATTGAGTGATAGCAAAGGAAGATTATGGGTAGGTACAGAAAATGGGCTGAATATTTACAATGAAAAAACCGATCATTTTTATCGCATCAATAAACGGAGCTCTACAAATTCCTTTAGCTGCGATTCGGTAGAATGTTTATATGAAGATCCTCAAAAAAATATATGGATAGGCACATATAATGGTCTTAACCTGCTTATAGATGCCGAGAAGCAGATTTTTAAGAAATTTCTTTTCGATAAGCCCAATCATAAATCTGGCCTTAACTGTGTTTTCTCGATTTTTAAAGACGAAAAACAAAACCTTTGGGTAGGTACTTACAATGGTTTGGTGCGTATTTACCTGATTAAGGGCAAGTATCACTTTGAGATTTTTAGGCACAACCCCAATAATGAGAACAGCATCAGTTCTAATGCCGTAAAAAGTATTGTAATCGATAAACAAAAGCGGCTTTGGTTAGGTACCTACAACGGCTTAAATCTATTCGATTACGAACACAAAACATTTAAACGGTACCAAACCAGCGCTACAGATCCAAATTCGATTATCAATAACGACATTAGAAAACTAAGCTGCGATAAAGCGGGCGACATTTGGATTGGCACACAGGAAGGATTGAGTATCCTCGATCCAATTACCCGAAAATTTAGTAATTACCGTTACGACCCGGAGCAAACAAGCGGATTGAGCCAGAATTCTATTCATAGTATTTTTCAAGATCTTAACGGCTCAGTTTACGTGGGGACTTTTTACAAAGGGGTAAATGTTGTTTATCCATCTGCTACACCTTTTAATGTTTTTAAAAATTCGAAAAAACAGCAAGGTTTGAGCAGCGATATTGTGAGTGCTATGGCCGAAGATGAATACCATAACCTGTGGATTGGTACCGAAGGTGGTGGTTTAAATTACGTGAACAGAAGCAACAATACCTTTACCTACTATAAATCAGAACCAAACAATAGCAATAGACTCAACTCTAATTTAATTAAAACCTTGTGCCTCGATAAAACGGGGCAGCTATTGGTGGGTACACACCGCGGTGGTTTATACCTATTTAATCCTTCGGGACAAAATTTCAAGAAAATAATCAATGTTAAAAATGTAAAAAATAGCCCGGGGGGTTCAGAAGTAATTGCAATAACTGAAGATAGCGATGGTACGGTTTGGGTAGGCTCTAGAGATGGATTATCTACATTAAAAAAAACAAATGGCCATTATGCCTCTATAACGGTTAAAAGCCCATTAGAACAGAACCTGAGGAATAAGTATATCCAGGTTATATTTGAAGATAAATCCAAAAATCTATGGATCGGAACCATGGCTGGCTTATATGCTTACCACCCAGCCACTAAAAGTATCACAGCCTATTATCAGAAAAAAAACAGTGCAGGCAGTTTAAATTCCGATCATATTAATTGCATCATTCAAATACGAAATGGAAATATTTGCATTGGAACTTCTTTTGGGGGTTTGAGCGTTTTCGATCATAAAAGCAGGAAATTCAGGAACTACAGTGAAAAGGATGGCCTGCCAAATAGTAATGTATTGGGAATAATTGAAGATGAGGAAAATAACCTGTGGATTAGTACAGATAAGGGGCTATCCAAATTGGTTATCAAAACGGGAAAATTTATTAATTATACCAAAAGCGATGGACTTGCAGGCAATGATTTTAATATTAGATCATTTTTAGAAGATAGTAGAGGCGAGTTATTTTTTGGCGGTTACGATGGTTTAACAGCCTTTTATCCCAACCAGATTGATATTAATAAAAATGTTGCGCCAATCACTTTTACCGAACTCAAACTATTCGATCAACCCGTGGCGGTAAATGCTCCTGATGAATTGTTAAAAGAAGATATCAAAAGCACTAAACAAATTACCTTTAAACACGACAACAACAATTTCACCCTCGATTTCGCCTTATTAAACTACATTAAACCAGAAAAAAACAGTTACAGTTATATCCTTAAGGGCCATAGTAAAGATTGGGTAAAAACCGATGTACCCAGTGTTACCTATACCGATCTTCCTGCTGGCAATTATACCTTTATGGTAACAGGAAATAATAATGATGGAAATCCTGGGGCAAAACCTGCAACCCTTAAAATCACCGTGCTTCCACCCTTCTGGGCTACCTGGTGGGCCTATCTTATTTATTTGGCCTTCTTTTCGGGCTTACTGTTTTTAATAGTACGTTACCTTTTTGTTCGTGCTTTACTTAAACGTACAGAAGACATTCAGAAAATGAAACTGAATTTCTTCACTTATGTAGCCCACGAAATCAGAACGCCGCTTACCTTAATTCTAGGCCCTTTAGAAAACCTTTCCAAACAATATCAAACTGATACCGAATTAAATCGACAAATTATCCCCATAAAGAATAATGCCAACAGGTTAATGCGGCTTATTACCGAATTAATGGATTTTAGAAAGGCTGAAACCGGGCATCTTACCCTACATGTTACAGAAAATAATATCGTCAATTTTATCAACGAAATTTTCATTTCCTTCTCTCATCTTGCCCAAACAAACGGCATACAATATGAATTTGTAAACAAGCAGGAAAATATCAGTCTGTTTTTTGATAAACGGCAGTTGGAAAAAGTATTGTTCAATCTATTATCAAATGCATTTAAATTCTGCGATAAAGATGGTAAAATTTCGGTCTCTGTACTGGAAATGGATAATGAAGTAGCGATTAGCATTTCGGATAATGGACTGGGTATACCTGCAGAAAGTTTAAAGAATCTTTTTAGCGATTATTTCCAGGTAGATGAGCAACACTCCAACCAAATCGGTTCAGGAATAGGTTTGGCACTTTCTAAAGCAATAGTTGAGGAACATAAAGGACATATTGCCGTAGAAAGTACCCCTGCTGAAAATGATGAGCGTGGTTTCACCAATTTCACTGTAAGGTTAAAGAAAGGAAAATCACATTTTAAAACAGCTCTTTTTGATGGTGTAAAAGATTATCCAAGCCATCCTGATATCTACACGCAACAGCCCGAAAAAGAGTTCACAATTTCAAAATCTGAAAAAGAAACTGATATTTCTACCGAAACCATATTGGTGGTGGAAGACAATAGTGAAATCAGACTACTAATTGCATCACTGGTTGGCAAACATTACCAGGTAGCAGAAAGTGAAAACGGATTAATGGGTTGGGAAACTGCCATAGAAACACTGCCCGATCTGATTATCTGCGATATAATGATGCCAATAATGGATGGCATTGAGCTTTGCCGCAGGCTTAAGGAGGATGAACGGACCAGCCACATCCCTGTTATTATCCTTACTGCCCGCTCTTCTCATATCCACCAGGTTAGTGGTTTGGAAACTGGTGCTGATGCCTATATCACCAAACCTTTCAGTCCTGAATTGCTTTTGCTGAATGTTCGTAATTTACTGATGTCGAGACAGGTAATGCGTCAAAAATTCCTGAAACACATCCATTTACAGCCGAAAGAGCTCACCATCAATGCCATTGATGAAGCTTTTATGCTAAAGCTCTTGAAATACATTGACGAACATATCGCCGATGAAGATTTTGGAGTATCTGAACTGGCTTCGATGGTGGGTATGAGCAGACCTATTTTGTATAAAAAAATCAGAAAGCTAACCAACCTTTCCGTAAATGACTTCGTTAAATCGATCCGTTTAAAGAAAGCGATGGAATTGTTTAAACAAAATAGGTTTACTATTTATGAAGTGGCCTATCAGGTTGGTTTTAACGACCCAAAATATTTTAGCAGGGAGTTTAAAAAACAGTTTGGGAAAAGTCCGCGGGCGTTTATGAGCGGAAGTGAAGATGAGTATTAGTTTGGTAAAGAGTCCTTAGTCGGAAGTCAGTAGTCCAAAGTCGATCAATCAATGGGTTGTCTATAGGCTCATTTGTCATCCTGAGCGGAGTCGAAGGATTTTTAAGGCCGAATTCTGCTCGAAATAAGTCAGCGTCTCAAACCACAGGCGTCATTCCCGTGAAAACGGGAATCTTAACACGCTTTACAGATTCCCAATCGAGTTGGGAATGACGATGCAGCCCCAAACTTAACGAAGATAAGGAGAAGCCTTCAGCTGACAGCCTGCCCCGACTTTCTGGGAAGCAATCTAAAAGATAGATTAATAACAATCGCTTTAAGATTGCTTCGTCGTTACTCCTCGCAATGATGGACTATATTTAATGGCAAAGCGTACTATTTCACCTCTTCTAATTTTAGCACCACACTGGTTCTCGTGGTATTAAGATTAGGATTAAAGCCCACCTTCTTCAAGAAATCACCAGTGTAAGTTTTAGTACCCTCTATCGATGATTTTGTACCTGGATAAAGGTTGATTTCTTTAATCTGGTATTTCTTTGTTGCATCTAAACCATTCAATTTAATCGGATACTTACTCTTTTCGTCATAACGGTAATTCACCAGATAATTAAATATTACGCCTTCTGTTTTTTGTTCATTTACATATAACATCGATGCGATGCTACCGGTACGCGGATCGGCCAAACGGTATTGTTCGCCTTGCCAGATAATCTGTTTTACATCATTATAATTTTTAATGGCTTCCTGACAGAACTGAAGTTCCTTTTCCGGTAGCTTGCTTACCACAATATCAAAACCCAGCTTGCCCATCATGGCTACATCAGTGCGGAATTTTATGGGCTGTTTGCCCCAATCCGTTACATGGTTAGAACTGCTAATGGCCGGATAAAAGTATGAATACTCCCATTGCATAAATATGCGTTCTAAGGGATCGGTATTATCACTCGGCCAAAACTCTGTAAAATACTGTAAAGCAGCATAATCTACCCTACCACCGCCACCAGAACATAACATCATTGGCACCGTTGGATATTTTGCACGGATTCTTTGCAATACACTATACAATCCCCTTACATAATCGATGTAAAAATGAGATTGATTTTTTAGATGCGCAGAGTATGCATTGTAAATTACAGCATTACAGTCCCATTTAATATAAGCCAGTTTCGGATTTTTAGTAAACAGACCATCCACCACACCGAAAACAAAATCCTGTACTTTTGGATTACTCAGATCGAGTTCCAATTGGTTTCTAAAATAGTACTCGGGCCTGTTTGGCTGTTTCACCACCCAATCAGGATGTTTTTCATAAAGTTCACTTTTCGGGCTAACCATTTCCGGTTCTATCCATATGCCGAATCTGGTTCCTACTTTATCGGCCTCTTTTACCAAAGAGGATATTCCGTTTGGCAATTTCTTCTTATTCTCCTGCCAATCGCCAAGCCCGGCATGATCATCGTTACGCGGATATTTGTTCCCGAACCAACCATCATCAAGCAAAAATAAATCGACACCCAGTTTTTTGGTATCTTTTAATAAATCGGCCAGCTTTTGCTCATTAAAATCGAAATAAGTTGCCTCCCAGTTATTCAAGAGGGTTAACCTACTGCCTTTACCATCTAATATTTTATAGTTGCGTGCCCAATCTTGCAATTTTCTACTGGCATCGCCTTTTCCCTGGTCAGAAAAGGTGTACAAAAAAGCAGGGGTTGTAAAAATTTCACCTGCTTTTAAGCTATAGGGCGAAGTATAATTGTTCATTCCGGCAATAATGCGGAGGTTATCCTGGTAATCCAGCTCCAGATCGATCTTAAAATTACCACTCCATTCCATCGCTCCATACAAAACATTGCCTTCATTTTCTTCAGCAGGTTTATCTAACGAAATCATAAAAACAGAAGGTTGAAACAAATTTGCCCTCGTACCCAATTTGCTATCCAAAGTTTTAATGCCATGGGTAATTTCACTTTGTTCAGGCTGCATTTCCTTCGCCCAATCGCCATGGTATTGGTTTAACCAAAACCGTGGCGATTTTAAGTGCAGATTGGCTGATGCATATTTATGTAATACCACCGTCCCCTTTTCAGCATGTTTAATTTCAGTCCATTGCTCTATTACATCCTGCTTATAAAAAGACTTATAGAACAGGGTTACCTCAAAATTATAAACGGGATCTTTTAACCTGATTTTAAGTAAACTCACATTATCATCAATAGCCGTAACCGTATGGTCAACATATTTCAGATCTAACGAGTTATTGCCATCGGTATGGGTAACGCTAATAGCTGGCTCTACCAGGTTTCTTGATCCAGACGGTGTATACACCGAATTTAGCTGTCCGGTGTAATCTTCAGTCTGTTTGTACTGACTGCTAACCTGTGCGTATTCCTGTTTATTGGCAAGCTTTTTTCCAAAAAAAATGGTGTTTACATCTTTCTTCACATCGGCCTGTAATACTAGCGCATTGTGTGCTGTTTCAATAGGAATAATGGCTTGGGCCTTAATATTTCCAATGGTAAAAAGTGAAATAGCAAAGGTTAATGCCCCCTGCCTGATGTAGCCTCCAATTTGATCTGATTTGTTCATTTGTGTTTTCAATGTTAATCGGGTAATGTTTATAGGTATCGGTTGATTTAAATTTATTTTTTAAGTGTTATTTTAATCATAGTGGCATCTTTTCCTGCTAAATTTAAAGCCTGGTTATTTTTTAAATTTTCTATTTTCTGGCTGAGTAAATTTTGACAGTTGTACACTTCTTCTTTATTTAAACCGATCCTCGAAAAGTCGAGCGTAAAAGATTTTGCTTCATCGCTATAATTAAATATGGCGAGATATTTTACACTTCCTACCTGTTTTACGAAGAGTTGTGAGGCCAGTTTACCCTTATTCCCTTCTACAGGAGCGAATGCTTTGCCATCCTGCAAAACCTTAAGCATTTCGGTATTATTCAGTAAACGCTGAGCAGTGCTACTCCATTTGCCATGACGGGAAAAATCATCGCCACTGATGCAGCTACCCGTAACGATTGCCGATAGAAACCTTGATGTATTTTCCTGGTCGGATTGATCAGAGAATACCACATGATCGGCATCAATATAATCGTAAAGGTAGGTTTGCCACCAGCCATTACTTACGCTGTTTAAGGTATACTCTGTATCTTTTATCGATTTAAATGCATCGCAGGCTATTCTGCGCATGTGTACATACCGTCCAGAAGCTAAACTTGGCGAGATGGCCGCATAAACCAACATTTTACCATCGAGCTGTTTTAATAAAAACTCCATGCCAGCCTTATAAGCTTGCATCCCTGTTGTGATCTTTGGGTCGCAAAAGTGATCAGATTCTATCGCTGCGTGACCTAAGAAATCTATTTTAATCATTTCGAAACCGCATTCTTTAAACTTTTTGATTACCGTGGTAATGCGCTGCTGTGTACCTGGATGTGTTGGGTCTAAAGCCCTTGCTCCATCTATATCATGGTATCCTGAACCGACTTTTGTCCACATTGTACCAAAGGTATAAAAACTACCATCTGCTACACGCTTTCCGCCAGCCGCAAAACCCCAATCAACAAAAGGTGCCCAATAGATGCCAGGTTTTAATCCTTTTGATTTCGCATGATCGGCAAAGGCTTTTAGTTTGGAATAGTCGCCATGCAAACCACCATTTAACAGGTTATCCCAGTAAGAATCGAGATCAATAAAAGCTACGCCTCCACTTCTGAAACTTTTTAAGCTATCTGCGAAAAAATCAGTTACCTGGTTTGCTTTTTCGAGCGTAATTTTATCCTGCATCACCCCCCAGCTATTCCAGCCCACTGGAGTTCCGGCTGTCCATTTAAAAATAATAGGCGGTTCTGCTATCCGGTTGGCCCGTGCATAGCTTTCCATACCCGAACGCCAATCGTCAAAAGCACCAAAAAACACTTTAGCAGAATTGATCGTATTTCCCTTTAAATAACCATGTTCAATTTTATCGCGGGTAATGCTTTCTTTAGTATAACCACAAATGGCCTGTATACCTATTTTTTTCTCGCCATCCATGGCGGTAATGATGCCTGTTTTCCAGTTACTGTGTTCTATAGATCCGATTACAAAACCATTTCTGGATTGATCATGATATAAAGCCGTAACCTCTGCGCTTGGATTGCTTGTGTTGGCATTTAAAGGAACAGCATTGTAAGAAATAAAGGTATCGTTATCAAAGGGAACGAACAAACTGGTGGGTGTTTCTGAAGTCTCATAGTCGATTAGGTTTCCGTTTAAAGGCACCATGTGGTTAATGGATAAATTAGCACCTTTCAGCGTAATCCCCACCATAAAATAATCTTTACCCGAGTAGGTATAAAATACTTGTTGCATATTCGGCAAACCATCTTTTTTTAATAGGAAAACATGTTTAAAACCATTCCCAAAACCATCTTTAATTGCTGATTTGGTGTAGCTAATCTGTTTATAATCTTTCGAACTGAACAGTTTTTTCTGGAATTCGGCCTGCGAAAAACCATTCAATAACAGTTGGACGGCTCCATCGGAGACATTAAAGGTGCCCATATTAAGGTTATAATCTATTTTCCCCGCTTTACCATAATTGATTATAATTGCTGATGCAGACCGCTCTGCAAATAAGAGGATGAGCAAAATAAAGAATAACTTATACCTGAATAAAAATTTAAAAACCATGTATTTATTAAAGTTTAGTCGACATTATTTCGGTTAATTTTCCATTTATTTTTAGCTTCACCTTTTGTGGTATGGCCGAAGCAATTCTGTAATTTATAATTTTGCCATCTTTCCAGTTCATATCAACTGTAAAGTTACCTCTTGCTTTTAAACCTTTAATTTCGCCAAAAGCCTTCCAGGCATCAGGAATAGCAGGTAGCAGTTCGATAAAACCATCATGACTTTGGATCAGCATTTCTGCAATAGCTGCGGATGCGCCAAAATTACCATCAATCTGAAACGGTGGCCCAGCTGATAACATATTCGGATAAACACCTCCACCAGCGCCATAATTAATATCAGTTCTTAGGGTAGGTTTTAAAATCTCTCTAAACAGTTTAAAAGCCCTATTTCCATCCTGTAGCCTTGCCCAAAATAACTGTTTATAAGCAATTGACCAACTTGGGCCATCATCTCCCCTTACTTCAAGGGTTTTCTTTGCTGCCTCCGCAAGTGCGGGAGTAGATGTTGGCGTAATTAATCCGGCAGGATAAACCCCATATAAATGTGAGATGTGGCGGTGCTGTGGATCGGTTTCTTTATAATCTTCCAGCCATTCCTGTATACGGCCGTCTTTACTGATTACGCCCACTGGAGGAATAGACTTTAATTTCTCCTGTATTGATACGCTAAACGCAGCATCAGTTTTAAGCAGTTTAGCAGCTATAATTACATTGTTAAAAAGTTCTCTCACAATCTGGTTATCGATAGTTGGCCCCATCGAAATACTGGCTGTTTTTCCGTTTTGAAGGTAGAAAGTATTCTCTGGCGATACCGACGGCGAAGTAACCAACCAACCCGTTTTTGGATCTTTAATTAACACACTTTGATAAAATGCGGCTGATCCTTTCAAGATCGGATAAATGCTTTTCAGGTATTTTAAATCACGACTGTAGGCAAAATGATCCCATAGATTGCTGCATAACCAGCCGGATCCTGCATTTGATGCTCCCCATGAAGCACTTTCGCCAGGCTCAGTAAACCCCCAAACATTTGTAATGACGTGGGCAATCCATCCATCGGCATTATAATATGCTTTTGCCGTTTTTGCACCCGGCCCAGTTAAATTTCTTACCAATTCAGCCAGTGGAAGGTTTAACTCCGAAAGGTTAGCAGGCTCAATAGCCCAATGGTTCATCTGTACATTTACATCTAAATGGTAATCGCCATTCCATGGGGTATTGATCTGGTTTGCCCATAAACCCTGAAGATTTGGCGGCAATAGCCCAACCCTAGTACTGCTAATGCTTAAATATCGACCGAACTGAAAAAACAAGGCACTTAATGAAACATCATTTTTGTAATCTTTATAGAAACGGTCTAACCTTACATCTGTAGGCAATTTGGCAGCTTCGCCTTCTCCTAAATTGATTTTTAACCTATTAAAAAGTTTACCAAAGTTTGAGGTGTGATTTGCAAGTTCCAAACTATAGGCCTTCTTTTTTGCTTCTTGTAAGGTCCGTTTTACCCTGGCTTCAAAATCGGCATATTTAAAATCGGTTTCTGCAGCAACGTAAATAATAATTTCTGTTGCATTTTTAACTTTAAGCACATTTCCTTCACTGGTAACCGTACCATCGGTGAGTTTAGTGCTCACACGGCTCTGGTATTTCATTCCTTTACCATCAGTTCCGTTATCCAATTGACCAAACATCAACAGTTCATTGCCTTCGCTAGCTAATGTTACTTTTTCTGATCGGCTGATGGAAATATTACAATTCAACTTTTTAGGTTGATCGGCGGTGATGCGGATGATATTTACATCATCATCAAAACTGCAGAAATACTCTCTTTTGTACTTTACTCCATTGAGCGTAAATTCTGCAAGAGCAACGGCTCTATCCAGTGATAAGGATCTTTTATAGGCCTGTGTACTCAAATCTTTTACACCTGGATAATCAAAATCTAACTGCAGATTTCCTAATGTTTGGTATTTGCCCCAATTTGCACCACCCGATCCCTGCCCTTTACAAACAAAATCGCGGTTAACCAACTCCTGTGCTTCATCGTTTTTACCCTCCAATATGAGCTGCCTAATTTTAGGTAAACTTTTATGCGCCTCGTAATTGTTGGCATCTTGTTTCCCACCGCTCCATAAAGTGATATCGTTCAGTACAATATTCTCCCTGCTAATGCCACCATCTGGCGTCATGCCCAGTTTACCATTACCTAAGGGAAGGGTTTCTTCCCAAATTTTGGCAGGTTTATCGTACCACAATGTTAAAGGCTTTTGCTGGGCAGCGGTATTTTTACTGAAAAAGAAAGAAAATAGAATAATAGTGATTATGTGCTTAATATACATAGTTTCATTTGTGTGTTGTTGTACTATATAAATTGAATTCAATTATTATAGTGTCGTCATCTCGACTGGAACGTAGTGGAATGGAGAGATCTATCTCGATAGATTTAGCTTCGCTGAGCACTTCGTGGTTCTCGGCTGCGCTGCACTCCGCTCGAAATGACGATCGCGTGCGGCTTTTCATCTCCATATTAATCGAATCCAATTACATCAAAAAGATTACTGTTTATTCCAGAATCTGATTTCGCTCATATTGCTATAATTTCCATCACCAGTAGTTACATGTTTAATCCGAATGCGAATATAACGAATTGGTTTTCCTGCATTGTCCAGTTCAGCAGTGATTGCATTCTTGCCATCATCAGTTCTGGTTACATCTTTTAAAAGTGCCCATCCTTTGCTTGTTGCTTCAGCTGGCCAACCATTATTACTTGCTGATAAGGTAGTTGTGGCATTGGTTAAATCGGCTGTTCCCCAAACTTCAAAACGATCTGGATTATTACAACAGTCTCTACCTGTTTCTTCAATACGTGATAAATTGGTATATACTTTACCTAAATCGAAGGTTATTACATGTGGCATTCCGCTGTCGCCTGCACTGTGAAAAATATTTGGATAACCCTGTGGTCCCACGCTTCCATCCCAAAGTTTACTGATACTGGTACCCGATTCGTAGGTTGGTGCATCGCCTGGCAAACGCACTTCGCTAAAAAGCGAACGATCGCAAAGCACATAAGTAAAAATTTTTGGGAAGGTAGAAAAATCGGCTACCGAAAATACATCCAGCGATCCTTTACCCGGAATATAAGAAGATTTATAGCCAATATCGGTTCCTGCTTTATAATTTGTAAGTGTAATAGCCGTATCTGCTGGTAAAAGTATTTTATCTACACTTGTACCTGCTGTATTGGTATACCTGATTACCGTATTTACGTTGATGGTATCGGGAGTTTTAAAATTTAGCTGAACAGAACCATTGCTGTTTACTACATATGGTGTGGTGGCATTGTAAGGCCTGTTCAATAATCCAGATTGATACAAAGGGCCAAAAACCCGCACGTTTCTAGCCTCTATCGGGATAGATTTATGCCCCTGAGCATCGTACGAATAAATGGTAAAAGTGTAGGTATATTCGCTCAAATTCGGAATAACCACTTTTATCGTATCTGTAGGATTATGACTGCTAGCGGTAACTACAACCGAATCGGCGTTGTTATTCCAATAAACCACATATTTGCTTACGCTTGGATCTGGACTTGGATTCCACCACAAAGCGGTTCTTAGATTGCCCGGTTTGGTTACAATATTGGCTACACGGCCAGGATAAACAATCTCGCCATCCTTTAAATAATCTTTAAAAGCAAGATCGTCTTTGGTACAGCTAATAATTACGGTAACCAACAGCAATAGCAGACCACCAATTTTATATATACTTTTCATATTTGAAAATTTATCTTTTTTATTAATCTTACCTATTACTTCGGGTCGCCGTAAAAAGCCATTTCCATGGCGTGGGCAAATGTACCGTTAGACCATGTGGTGCTTACCGACAAACGGATGTAGCGAACTTTAGGATTTGTTAGCGGAAAATTGAAACTTACACCAGCCTTTACAAAGTCGTTATCTGCAGTGGTATGCGCTACCGGTGCTAAGCCCGAAGGTGGATTTGGATAATTATAATTACCCATGTTTATCCAATCGCCTATAACAGTACCAACCGGTGCAGATAATGGCAGTTGCGCATCGCGTGGAACAGCTACATCGGAACCCCATATGGAGAATACCTTTGGATTTCCATGCCCGTAAGCAAACTTATCGGAGCCATCGGGCCTTTCCCATAGAATAAACCGGCTTAACTTTGCACTAATCCCCAAACCAAATGTTGCTATTGCAGGCATTGCACCACCTGGAGCAGTGTGCCATCCGTTCGAGTTACCGTCTGTTTTGCCATCCCATAAATAAGGAAGATCCCAGCCATAGGCAATTATCCCATCAGATGGAAGCCTGTACTGAAAAAACTTACCTCTATCCAATAGGGTTTCAAAAAATGGGGTAACGGTTTTATAGGTCGTATCAGAAATATTTCCAAAATTATCAGTTACATAATAACCGATCTTTTTAGCAACTGGCGCATAGCCCCTAACTGAATAATCGAAGATTTCGGTTTTGCCGTAATGCTGATCAATTACATCAGAAGTATTGTTATCGCCAACATTTAAAAGAATTATACCCAGATTGTTTTTTAAAGGATTCGTCCCTGTAATTTTTATACCTCCAAAATCAGCTTCAGCATTAATGGTTGGCTTTAATAGCAGGTATGGTGGCGTATCCGGATTTACTTTTACGGTAACAGGATCAGACTTAACCTCTGCCCTGCTTACAGCATACAAAGTAACATCATAACCCTGTTTCTTTGCAAAGCCATCTACCATAATAGAATCGGAATAATAACTCGATTTCGTTTCTCTTGTAGTTACCCCGTTTATTTTATATTGTGCCAATACATACAAAAGATTTTTTGAGTTTGGCAAAGAATAGGTAATATATGCGCCGCCATTAAAATTATCAACTTTAATATTGGTTACCACCCCAGGCTTGGTCATATCTGAAGAAGCTGGATCGTTATAGGTTTCCATTTTTTTGCAGGCAGCCAGGCTCACCAAAACAGAAACGATAAAGATTAGGTAAATACTATTTTTAATATTTTTCATCATTTTGAATTTATTTTCAATGGTGATGAAGCGATGATGCAGGTGAATAAAAATTATTGCTTATGCCACGCATCATGGTTTCATTTCTTAAATATTTTAAACTACCAATAAGGATTTTGAACTAAGTTTGGATTTACAACCAGATCGTAGCTTTTAATTGGCCATAAATAATCTTTTAAACCAAACACTGGAATAAATTGTGTAGTTGGACGGTAGTAATTCACTGCTTCTGCATTGTTTATACTCCAGCCTTGTATCGGATTATTTAAAACCGCCTGAAGTTCTTTCCATCTTCTTAAATCCCAACCGCTCTGGCCTTCAAAACAAAGCTCAATTCTTCTTTCCTGGTGAATAATCTGTCGTAACCCTTCTTTAGTATTAAATTTATTCGGATTTTTGGCGAAATTTGTCCACGAGGCTTGTACACCCTGTAAACCAGCTCTTTGCCTTACTTTATCTACATAAGTAAACACTTCTGCAGTAGGTCCATTCACTTCATTTAATGCTTCTGCATATAGTAGGTATAAACCTGCCAATCTGATCAGTGGCAAACGGAAGGCTGATGGTTGAAAACCATCATCATAAACAGATGCATAACTCACCAGTTTCTTAGGCCAATAACCTGTAATATTTAACCTGATATTATCACTTGGCGCCGCAAATCCACTACCCCTTGCTGATACGTAATACAAAGGATTGGCCGGGTCGTCCTGATTATTTCTTCCATTTCCAAACCAAATACCTCCATCAAAAGCAATATCTGCATAAAAACGGGTTTCGCGGGCAAAATGGCCTTTTATTGTTTCGTACCCTTGCTGAATGTAATACCTGCTTGCATTGTCGCCAACTTTAATGGTATTCCTGCCGGCATAATCCCAGGTTTTATCTTCACTAATGGGCACACCATTAACCGTATAAAAAAGCTCTTGTGTACTTATTGGAGCAGAAAAAGTAGAAGGATTGGAAAAATTATTAACGGCAGATTTTGCAGTAAGTCTTGGCGTTGCAAACCCTTGATAGTTAAATTCAGGATTTGATGCCCATATGATTTCCGAATTCAATTCCCACCTTTCTGTTACAGCATTCTGTACATCTAATTCTCTTTTTAACGAATCGGATAATTTGCCAACTGTTGATGGCGAATTGAAAGTATACAATTTAATCCCTTGTGCCTCGGCAGCGGTAATGGCAATTTTTGCGGCCTCAGCAGCTTTATTCCATTTTTGCGCATCGTAAGCCGCAGGAAAAAGGCTAACACCATCTTTATCTTTAAAACTCACATAATCAGGATTACCGTTAAAAAGTGGGCTTGCCGCCGTGGTTAATACCTCAGCCTTTACCGATAACGCAATCACACTGGTTACCCTACCTAATTCAGTTGCCTGACTTGTAATAATTGCAGGTAAATCGGGAATCGCCTCATCTAATAGGGAAATGATATAATCTACCGTTTCATTTACCGGGGCTCTTTTTATTCTTACCTCATCAGTGGTACTGTTTATGGCTAAATTGGTTTTAATCAGCGGTATTGGGCCATACATTTTAAATAACACATAATGATAATAGGCCTTTAAAAATTTAGTTTCTGCTGTCCAGCGTTTCTTTTCTGTAGCACCTAAATCAATAGGCTTATCGATATTTTCGAGCATAATGTTACAGATCCTGATGGAGCGCCAAAGACTATAACTTCCTTCTTCGCCATCCCAAGTGTTTAACCCTGGTTTTGCAGCAGTTTGTGTTCCCCTTAATAAATTAAAGCCTGTTCGGTTAAAACCTTGAAAATTATCAAGTGTATTCGAGTAAATCAGCTCTGATGATGTGGTAAAACTTGGATTTGAGGCCATATCATTCATCCGTTGCAGATAGGCATAACACGAGTACAGGTAGTTTTCGGCCTCATTTCTGTTTCTAAATGCATAATCAAGCGTACCAATATCATCAGGCGTTACATCCAGATACTTTTTACAGGATACAAAGCTGCAAAGCATTAAAACAATGCAACTGTATTTGAAATATTTTTTTATCGTTTTCATTATAAGGTTACGTTAAGACCAACATTGAATACCTTTTGTATTGGATAGGCAAAGCCGTTTCCACCTTGCTCTGGGTCCCACATTTTAAAAGGGCTCCAGGTAAGCAGATTTAGCCCGTTGAAATAAATTCTGCAAGAGTTCAGCTTTATTTTAGTAGAAATGCGCTGAGGCAGGGTATATCCAAATTCTACAGATTTCAACCGCATCAAACGTCCATTTCTCATCCACCAGGTACTGGTTTGTGCATTATTTTCTAAATCCGCAGCATTAACAGCAAGCCTTGGATAAAGTGCATACAAATTCTGGTTTTCTGGCGACCAGTGATTATCTGCAAAATCTTTCAGCAATTGAGTATTGCCTAAAATATATTGCTGATTACTAGGAACAAAAGGACTTACCTTGGTTGGATCGATAAAGAAGGTCATCCTATCCTGTCCGGTAAAAAAGGCAGAAAGATCGAAACCTTTGTATGATGAACTGAAACCAAAGCCATATACCACTTCAGGAGATTGCGGGAAACCGATATAAGCCTTATCAGCATCATCAATTCTACCATCGTTATTTAAATCGCGGTACTTAATATCGCCAGCCCGTGGTGCTTTACCATTTGCAGAGAAAATCTGTGTTGGCGAGTTTTGTACTTCTTTATCATCAACAAACAAGCGCTCGGCAATGTAACCAAAGTTTCTGCTGATGGGTTGGCCTGTGGTGTAACGGTAAGACTCGGCCCATTGGGGTTCTTCGTAGTTAATGTATTTGTTTTTGGCGAAAGTTAAATTAGAGCGTACAGCGAAAGAAAATGCATTCACATTAAACTTATAATCTAACGATAAATCAATTCCTCTCGATCTGGCTTCACCAACATTTGCCCCTACATTGGCTTCTAAACCAAGTGTGGTAGGCAGGTTGGCACGGCCCATATAAATGTCGTAGCGATAATTATTATATACTTCGGCAATTAAATTTAAGTTTTTGAAAAGTGTAGCTTCAAGTGCTAAATTGGTTTGTTGTGATGTTTCCCAGGTAACATCTTTATTTTCATAGTTATTTATGAATACTCCACTGCGGTTAGAAGCGCCATTAAACCCAAATTGCGCATAATTTCCGCCTCCGTTTAAATTCACTTCTGAGATATAGAAGAAACGTTGTGCACCAATGGCATCGTTACCCACAATACCGTAGCTACCTCTTAATTTTAAGCGATTAACCACATTGGCGATTCCACCAGTCCAAAATTTCTCATTAGAAAGTACCCATCCGGCACCAATGGTTGGAAAAAAGCCAAAACGATGGTCTTCCGAAAACCTTTCAGATCCATTATAGCCGAAATTAGATTCTAAAAAGTACCTGCTTTTATACGAATAGGTTAATCGTCCGGCTAAACCCAAATTCCGGTAAGGGAGCGAATTCTGCAACGAACTAGCGTTACTGTAAACGGTTTGTTGTGCCGTACCAATTAATGTTCCGCTAACATTGTGATTACCGAAAGCTTTATCGTAATTAACTGATGCCTGTGCATATAAAAAAGTATTGATATTGGTATTACCTGGATTATACGACAGGTATTCTTGCGCAATATTTGGTGCGCCACCCGTTACCGATGAATTAAGCCAGTTTAAAACATAAGTATTGCTTTGCTTATCGTAAGAACCAATATTATAATAAAATGGAGAATATGCCCTTTGCGAATCGAAATAAGAGTACCTGTTGGTGCTAAAAATAGATTTAAATGAAAGGCCTTCGGTAAAGAAATCTAACTTTTGATTTACTTCAAACTGTGCCGACATGCGCGATTCAGATGAATTTTTATGTCCTCGTAACATCGCAGCGTAAGGGTTGTTATCCAAAATACTGTTTACACCTGCTCCACCTCTATTTCCAAAGAGAATATGTTGCGCATTTTGATTGGCGGCATCGGCTGGATAAAACGCAGGAAAGGAAACCGGACTGGTATGTACAGCAATATTATATAAGTCGGTCGAAAAACCACCATCTGTTGCCAAAGGGCCATTATATTCACTAAAATTACCCGACAGGCGAACTACCATTTCGGTTGTTTTACTTAAATCGATATTAATGTTAGAGCGTAATTGGTAATTGCGGAATTTCACATTATTATCGTTGTTATTCCGTTCATCCTCTTTAAGTATACCATTATCTAAATTGTAAGAACCTGCAATATAATAGCGGGCAACGCCGCCACCACCACTAATGCCGATATTAGCCCGTTGTGTACTGGTACGTTTTTTAAACAACATATCTAGCCAATCTACAGCAGGATAAACGTATTCATTATAACCAGGACTTTTGTTTATTGTAGCCTGAGTATTAATAATCTGGTTAGGTGTAAACATGGGGTCCATGCCTCTGCCAATCGAAGCTTCGTTAAAAAGCCTCATGTAGGTAATTGGATCAGCAAGTTGCAGGCTCTTTACCGATTGAGAAGCAGAATTCTCTAATCGGAAGCTTATTTTGGCTTTGCCTTCTTTACCGGATTTAGTGCTGACTAAAATTACTCCATTTGCACCCCTCGCGCCATATAATGCGGTAGCACTTGCATCTTTCAAGATAGAAAAGCTTTCAATATCATCAACTTGTAAGCGAGCCAGATCAGATGCAGTAAGCTCTACGTTATCGATTAAAATAAGTGGGTCTTGTTTATAGCCAAAAGTAGTTACCCCTCGGATAAAAAACTGCGAGTTATCCTGCCCAGGCTGTCCGCTACGCTGGTAACCGATTACACCTGCTATTTGGCCCGAAAGGGCATTGGTAAGGTTACTCGATGGTATTTTAAGGTTACCTACTTTTACAGTTGTAACCGAACCTACCAATGCTTCCTTACGTTGTTTTTGTCCTAAAGCGGTAATAACGATCTCTTCAGATAGCATATTTTCTTCAGTTAATTTAATGTTAAGCACATTAGCTGCACCAACTGTTGCCCTTTGCTCTCTGTATCCTACATAAGAAAATCTAAGTATTTCTCCTGCTGTTACATCAAGTACAAACTTTCCGTTATTATCGGTCTGCGTACCTACATTAACCTTATTTATAACTGCTACAGTTACGCCCGGCAGCCCTACCCCAAGTGTATCTGTAACCTTACCCGTAATGGTTTTCTTTCCCGTTTGAGAAAAACCTTTGTTGGGCATAAAAATCAGGAAAAATACAAGAATCGAACCCGTCAATACCATTGCATTTCTTAACCTGTTGGACACCGATAAGTGTCCACAAAACAAAAATAATTGCTTCATTTGCTAATTAGCTTTTAAATGAGTGAATTAAAACTATTTAAGATAGATGTTTAGACAGCTTGTTAATGCCCATGATGATCTCGTAGATCTGCTGGTCGCCATTTAGCGATCATAAAAGAAGGAAATTGCTTTCCCATAAAGTAATTTGTAAAATTTCTCATATTGTTGGGTTATTTGGTTAGTGAAAATGTAATCGGGGTTGGAGCCAGTATCAACTCATTTACTTTGTTTCACATTTTATTAAGAGAAACTAAGCGCTGGTAAGCAAGTAAATCAGCATTTTATCCTATCCTACCCTATCCTACTATTTTCAAATACAATTATAAACAAAAAATTTAATATTCCAACTTTCTAAAAATAAATCATTTAAGAATAATTAGTAGGATTACGCAGACATACGAGCAGCATGGAAAAGAACCTGCATCCTCAGTATTTATCAAGGAAAATACTTTAAGCTAAGAAGCTGCCTAAAAAGGACAATTAATTTTAATGTAATTTAGCTGGATTCTTAATGTTTTGGAAATGAACGGTTCAGCTATCTTGGAGGTCTTCAGTCCCGCTCATCGTTCCTTCCGATGAATCCTGATATAAAATCGGGAGGAACCACTGCGAACTGGTTTATTAACAAAGTTTGTATGCTTTAGCAACATATCAGGAACAAGCCACTAGGTTATAAACCTGACAGGAACGGCAGCCTCCGATTTCTTCTATCGGAGCTAAAGTGGATGGCAGGGCTACAAAGGCCAAGAACTACAGCACGTTCGTTTTCAAATCAAAAATAGCTCTTAATGTAAATTTAGATCGCTTCTAAGTTTTTGAGTAAGTAATGTATCACTAAGAACCATGAACAGCTTGAATTTGAGAATAGCTGTTGTTATAAAGTTTGCACTAAAGTGAATTCCTTCTGATTAGTTTATTCTCCATGATATGTTTAATGGGTTTTAAGCTGAGTACAAATTCTGCAGCCAAACGGCCCATATGCGCAAAATCGATTGAAAATGTGGTAATCCCGTCAAATATGATCTCTTTAACGTTATCATCGTTATGCGAAAGAATACCTAAATCTTTACCCACCTTTAAGCCTTTAACCTTGGCATCTTTTAACATTTCCCAAAGTTCGAGGTTGTGGATTGTAAAATAAACTTTACCAGGTGCAATACTACCAGATTCATAACTGTTTTTAATTATGCCATTAACCTTAAACTCTTTTACGAAACGTTTAAACGAAACCAGCACTTCGTTAGGTTCAGCAGACGATGGTTTAAAAAAGAAAACAAACTCAGAAAATTCTTTTATCCGGGGTGCCAACTGCAAAAAAGCATTGTATGAAGCTTTCTCAAACTCCTGAACAATGTATGAATATTCGCCTTTCAAAGCTACGTAGCGATCCACAATGAGTAGTTTTTCTTTTGGCAACTGCTCTAATATTTCTTTGGCTTCGTTACTTTCTATCGGTGCAATAACATACAAACCATATTGGCCTTTATTGCTGTTGATGATCGATTCGAAAACATTGAAATTATTGTGGTGGAAATACACATCAACCTGGATATTCTCGCCCAAATGATCGCGGAAATTCTGATAAAAGGTTTCCTGAAAAGTATCAAAAGCATAAATTAATAAACAAACTTTAAGGTGCTGTTCGGTATCATCAGTAGCTACAAAATAGCCCCTTCTGTTTTTCGACTCTAAAATCCCGCGACTTATTAATTCTTTATAAGCTTTGCCAATGGTTTCTTTAGCAAAGCCGGTTTCCCTCATCATCTCATTAACCGAAGGTAGAATATCTCCCTTGGCAATCAATTTATGATTTAAGCCATTGATGATTCCCTGTACAAGCTGTTCGTGCTTCGAGAAAGAATTTATGATGCTCAAATCCTTGATTTCATTGAACAGCTTTTCCTTATTCATGCAGCTCCATTTAGTATATATTCGATTTATTTTAAGGTAATTTTGTTCGAAATATATAAATTTAATAGTGATTATCTGTAAAATTTTTAACACAGCACCTGATGTTTATCGACAGCAATCAAAAAATCAATCATGACGAGGCACTGCCAGCCCCGCAATAACTAGCTTAAAAAGCACCAAACTTGGAATTCAGAAACGACCCAAATTCTTTTTTCAGTGTGATGCCAGATGTGACCGTCTGGCGCTCTTAAACTTTAGTTAATTTCAATCTGATACCATAGTAAATAGATCAAGCATAGAAATAGCTGTAACAAAAAGTGTTGGAAATCGTCTAAAACTTTTAACGATATCAAAATGTTTAACTAAGAAAAAAGAAAAGAACATGGGAATTTTAAAAACAGCAATTATTGGCGCCGCAGTTTATGCTGGCGTAAAATATATCACTAAGAAAGATCCAATTACCGGACAATCGATAGTTGACGAATTAATGGATAAGGCTCCAGAATGGGTAGAGAAAGCAAAAGGCTATACCGAAGAGCTGAAGACTAAGGCAAGCAATGCAGCCGAAGATTTAACCAGATGAATACCAATTAAAAGGAAGGAGCCTGAACAGGTTTATCTTTTTCTTTAATGGTAAAAAACAAAAAACGTCCCGATATAAAATCGGAACGTTTCTTTTGCGCCAGATAAAAGAATGTCACATTGAGCCTGTCGAAATGTTTTGAATATATTCAAAATAGTCCTTCGACAGGCTCAGGATGACAATTCTACATTAGGAATACGACCTCATTTTCAAAACTAAAAAGCATCGAACCATAGTTTGGTGGTTAATAAATCTGCACCTTGATTGCTTACCGCATTTTTATAATTCTGTCCGTTTAACGATTGTTCGGTACCTGGATAAATAAAACGTACCGGAATCTGTCCGTTCAGTACAGTGTTTACTGAAGCGGTTAACTGCGGGTAATCTAACCTTCTTCTTTCTGTCCAGGCTTCTAAGCCCTGACCAAATAAGGCAATCCATTTCTGCTCACCGATTGATTTTTTATAATTGGCCGCATTATAAACTACACCAGACTGCTTGATATAGTCTTCAACAGCAGTTCCACCGATGTTATATTGTAAAAAAGATGCCCGTATGGCCTGTTTATATAAATCCTCAGCATCTTCTGTCGTAAAACCACGTGCTGCTGCTTCAGCCCTATCAAAAAGCAATTCGGCGTAACTAAAAATTACAGCTGGTGCCTTAGCATCTAAAAAGTAAGCACCTGGTTTTGAAGAATTTGCCAAACCTATCGCACTGGCTTCAGAGTTGGTAGAACCATTTGGAATACCCACATAACCTTGTGGTGCATTTTCTGTTTTACTTGCATAAATAGGTAACCTTGGATCGTTTAATGAAATAAGTTTATCAACAATGGTTTTGCTGATCCGATAATCATTTCTGGTTTCGAATGAAGCCGCTACCGGGTTTTGCTGTGGCGAAACATCATATTTCAGTATTGCATTTTCTGAATTACTGCTGATATAAGCGCCACCTTCTGCCTGTACCTCATCAATCACTTGTTTAGCTTTGGCGGGATCTCTATCTGCAATACGCAAAGCGATGCGGAGGCGTAAAGCATTGGCGAACTTTTTCCATGAAGCAATCTTATTGTTATAAATTACATCACCAACGATCACCGGTCCTGCAGGATCTAAAGCTGCCTGGGCTGATTTTAAATCATTCAGAATACCATAATAAACATCTTTTTGTTTGTCGTAAGCCGGGGTAACAAACTGTTTAATTTTTCCTGCCTGCGAATACGGAATATCGCCATAAGCATCGGTAAGCAATAAAAATGTCCAAGATCTTAATACGAGCGCAACACCTTTATAGTTAGAATTGCCCTGTGCATCGCTCAGTTCGATAATTTTATTAAAACCGGCAATACTCTGGGCATAACCTGTAGACCATAAAGCGGTAAAACTGCTATTCGAATAAATAAAACGGTCTTCTTCTGTGTATTGCACTTTGGCCCAGTGCTGTGCAAAAAGCAGGCTCGAGTTCATATTGTTGGTTACCCCCCAATACGAGTCGACTGTAGCTTTTGTGGTTCCTGTAAGCAAATAATCAGGTTGTGGAATTTCAGGTGCATTTGGGTTAATGTTCACCTCATCCAATTCTTTATTGCAAGATGAAAATGCAATTGCCAAAATGGCTAATATATATAGTTTCTTATTTTTCATGATGGTAAGATTTAAAATTTAACATTCAGGTTTATACCGTAACTGCGTGTACTTGGGTTAGATAAACTCTCTAAACCTTGTCCGTTACCAGTGTTAAAAGCCACTTCAGGATCTATATCTACTGTGTTACGGTGGATAATCCAAAGGTTACGGCCAACAAGCGATACCGAAACACCTTGTAAACTTAACGGGCGGAGCCATTTTGCGGGTAAATTATAGCTTAATTTTACTTCACGGAGTTTAACATAAGAAGCATCGAAAATATTTGCTTCATCAATATTCCTGAACGATTTATAATATTGTTGAGCAGGTAATACTTTTTCATTGCGTTTGCCATCGGCTGTTACGCCATCAAAAACAATCCCGTCATCGTAAACCGTTACACCTGCCGGAGCCGTCACGTTTACCCTTACCGTACCATTTTCCTTTTTATTACCCGGATAGTAATAGGAGATTCCGCCATATTCTGCTGCTCTTCCAGGGAGTGTAGAAGCCAATACTCCTGTATATGTGCCTGTTGCATAGGTACCATTATAAATAGAACCACCAAAACTTGCATCAACCAATACGCCTAAACTTATCCCCTTATAAGCGAAGGTATTATATACGCCACCAATCCAATCTGGTGTATATTTCCCTAAAACTTGTTTGGTTGGATTTGTGGTTGGTGCCCCTGTAGCATTTACAATAATGTTTCCATTTCCATCTCTCAAAAATGCGGTACCAAACAACGATCCGTAAGGTTGCCCTACAGTAGCAATAACCTGTGCCGAATTAGAAGCTACAACATAATTGGTCAATAATTTTTCTGCATCCAATTCTATCACCTTGCTTCTGTTCGCAGCAAAGTTCACATCAACATCCCATGTAAAGGCCTTCTTAACTGGTGTAATACCCAATTGTGCCTCTATCCCTTTGTTATTGATTTTTCCGGCATTAAGCAATTTCGAGCTGAAACCTGTACTCTGACTTACATCGGCCGCTAAAATCTGGTTGTAACTATTGGTATTGTATGCACTTAAATCGAAACGGAATCTTTTATTAAAGAAAACCGCTTCAAGCCCAAGCTCTGTAGACGTGGTGGTTTCTGGCTTTAAGTTAGGATTTAGATCAATAGCGCCTGTTGTAAGCTGAGGATTACCATAAAACGGCGCACTAAATACATAAGTGTTGATTAAACGGTAAGGATCTGCATCTTTTCCCACTTTAGACCAGCCTCCACGTATTTTTAAATAGTTAAGGGCTTCGCTTTTGATATCAAATGCTTCGGTTGCTACAAAACTTCCATTAAATGATGGGTAAAAATAAGACCTGTTTTGTGCTGGTAAGGTAGATGACCAATCGTTACGGGCAGTGATGTTTGCAAAAAGGTAATTCCTGAAACCAATCTGTCCGGAAGCATAAACACTATACGATTTTAAACGCGATAAATTATTGGATGAAACCAATGGATCGCGGGAGTTTTTAAGGTTATAAAGCCCTGCAATGGCCAATTTAGGCGCACTCTGGTCGTTTTGCTCGATATATTGCCTGCGGATATTACCACCACCCAATAACGCTAAGCTAAAATCATCATTTAACTGTTTGTTAAAATTCAAGGTTGCATCGGTATTATTTTCACTTACGGTAAAGGCACTTTCGGTGTAAGAACCAAAAGGTGTTCCATTGGTACCATAAGCAATTCTCACTTTACGCCTATCGTTGTAATAATCCGTACCTGATCGGAAATTGAAATCAAGTCCATCAATAATTTTATAATTAAGGGCTAAACTTCCAATAATGCGACTACGGTTTTGCGATACCGTATTTTCGTAAGCTACCCAATATGGATTGCTGTAATAGCTATTGTTCCAGTTAAACGTTTTTCCATTTTCATCCAAATAGTTTTTTAACTGGTTAATATCAACCTGACGGCCGAACCAGGTAAACTGCAACATGGTACTGGTTGATCTTGAACCGCCTGTACCGGGTAAATTATCAGAATTAAGTTTACTGTAATTTGCGTTTGCGGTTAAACTTAATTTAGGTGTAATTTTTAAGGTGGTATTCAGTACAAATGAATTTTTGCCCTGGCCCGAGTTAGGCACAATACCCACTTGTTTTAAGTTGTTGTACGAGATCCGGTAATCATATTTTTCGCCGGCGTCTGCAACAGATACGCCATTATTTAATGAATAACCAGTTTGAAAAAAATCACGAACATTATCAGGGTGTGCCACAAATGGAACCGCAACACCTTTCGAATAAAACTGAGGGATTAATCTACCATCTAATTTTGGTCCCCAACTCTCATCTACCCCATCATTTAATCCTTTACCTGCACCATCTACATAGCTAAATTTCCCTTCTGAACCCTGGCCAAAGGCATTTTGATACACAGGTAGTGTAAGCAAGGTTTCTAAAACTGCGTTTGAGTTGATGGCAATGCCCAACCCTTTTTTCGATTTACCCGTTTTGGTTTTAATGAGGATAACCCCTGCCGCAGCCCTTGAGCCATATAGTGCAGCAGCATTTGGTCCTTTTAGTACACTTATCGATTCTATATCTTCAGGATTGATATCCGAAATGGTATTGGCATAATCTCTTGCCCCAGCCGAATTTAACTGTGAGTTATCTACCGGAATCCCGTCAACCACAAATAAAGGCTGGTTATTTCCGGCAATAGATGTTTCACCCCTGATTACCACACGAGACGAACCCATACTTCCTTGACTATTGGTTACCCGTACACCTGCTATTTTTCCAGCCAGTGCATTTACCAGGTTGGATTCTTTAGCTTCAGCCAAATCCTGTCCTTTTAATTCCTGAACAGCATAACCAAGCGATTTCTTCTGTCGGGATATACCCAGGGCCGTAACCACTACCTCATCCAGCGCATTATCACTTGACTGAAGGATTACTGAGATCGGACCATTCTTACTGATCTGTACTTCCTGGGTTTTAAAACCAATATAAGAAAACACCAATATGCCCCGATCAGGTGCATTGATAGAAAAAGCACCCTTTGCATCAGAAATGGTTGCTTGTTTGGTTTCTTTTATTAAAATGGAAACACCAGGGAGTGTTTCACCATCTGCCGACTTCACCGTTCCGGTAACCGTGGCATTTTGCGCAAATAACTGCTGCGTAATAAAGAGCAGTAAGATAAACGCTATTGATTTAAAAATTTTGATCATGTGTATGTTTTAATAATTAGTTAAAGGATAAAATTTTGGCAAAACAATTCCACCGTAGCCAAAACCACGCTTGTTTACAAAGAGAATTAAAGGAATTAAACCTAAAAAAGCCTGTTAAAATGGAGCCGTTCTAACAGGGCCCACGCATTCGGAAGTATGCATTAGGGTTTACATAAGGTGATTTTAGCTCGTCTGTTTTTTTCATTTGAATGATTTCATTTAATATGTATTTACCTATCAAGAGCGCATCGGAGCAAAAAAAAAGCACCTCTTAAATCAGAAGTGCTCCATATATTTTTGATAAGGATAATGCAAACAACTGACTTAACTACCCCAGATTCATCTGGGATGGAATTAGCACCATTTCTAAAAATTAGATGGTTGCTAAGGCTTCACAGGGCCATTCCCTCCGCCTTTCTTGATAAGTATTTTAAAATAACTGGGGCAAAGGTATAATTTATTCCATTTATCCTATAGTTTTTGTAGATTTTTATTCAAATATTTTTTCTTTGGCAATTACATCCATATATTTGTCTACTAGTTTAGTCGACAAATTCAAATCCCAATGAAATTAAAATCCCTCTTAATAGCCGTATTGGCCATATCAACATCCCTAACCTACGCTCAGGAACATACCACACTAGCAAATAATCAAACGATAAAGTCTAAAGCGAAAAAAGCTAAAGCCTTTGTTGCGCTTGGTAACTGGCGTGGAATTGCTAAAGTAAAGGAAGGATTAGAAATCCCTTTCAATTTCGAAATCAGCGAAAAAAGCGGTCAGCAGAAATTATATTTCCGCAATGCTGATGAAAGTTTCGAAGGTGGTCTGGTTAAACAAACAGCCGATTCGCTTTTCGTAAAGCTGGATCAGTTTGATAACGAACTTGCATTTGCTATAGATGGCGACCAATTAACGGGTACTTTAAGAAAACAAGATAAAGCAGGCAAACCTTTGGTAATTATTGCCGAACGGAAAAATTACCGTTTTAAAACAACAGATAAACCTGCTAAGGCAGACTATTCTGGCAGTTATGATGTGGTTTTTAAATCACCAAATGGTAAAGAAGAAAAAACAGTTGGTTTATTTAAACAAACCGGCAACAAGATCACCGGTACTTTTTTACGCGTAACCGGCGATTCGCGCTATCTTGAAGGTGTTGTAGAAGGAAATGAATTTCAACTTTCCAGCTTTATTGGCTCCTCTCCTGCCTATTACAAAGGAACTTTCCAGGCAGATGGCTCCTTAACAGGCGAAATTTTAGGTGCAAGGGGAAGTCAGCCTTTTACCGGGACCAAAAATAAAGATGCTGCCCTGCCTGATCCTTACAAACTGACCTACTTGAAAAAAGGATATAAAACACTTGATTTTAGTTTTCCTGACGTAAACGGCAAAAAGATTTCGTTAAAAGATGAAAAATACAAAAACAAGGTGGTGATTTTAACCATAACCGGAAGCTGGTGTCCGAATTGTGTTGACGAAGCCACTTTTATTGCGCCTTGGTACAAAGAAAACAAGAAGCGCGGGGTAGAAATTATAGCTTTACATTACGAACGCTCAACCGAACCTGAATATGCAAAAAAGGTGATGACTCGTTTCCGCGAACGTTTTGGAATTGATTACGACCAGGTTATTGCAGGTACTGCCGATAAACAGGTCGTATCTGAATCGTTGCCTGCACTCGATTCTTTTTTATCGTTCCCAACCACGATAATTATCGATAAACAAGGCAATGTAGCACAAATCCATACTGGTTTTAATGGCCCGGCAACCGGTAAATTTTATGATGAATTTGTGAAAGAATTTAATACGGAGATTGATGCGTTGTTGAAGAAATAAGAATTATAGTATCATTCCTTAATTGTCATTCTGAACATAGTGAAGAATCCTTTACCTTATTGGCTGGTCAGACACCGACCAAAAGAATAAATAGTTGCCCAGGCAAGCCGCTCCAAATAATAATGCATAATGTATCGTTTTTTGGAAAGCAGGTGCAGCGCTCTTTGGTTTAGACAGTCCTTCTTTCCGCTTCTATCTTTTTGTGAAAGTAATTGTATAAACGATCAGTCTTGCAACAAAAAGGATAGCCACTACAATAAGGTTTATTTAACCTAGGCAGTGGAACAAGAAATAAATGAAATTGTCATTCTGAACGCAGTGAAGAATCTTTGTGTTATTGGTCGGTGCGACACCGACCAATAGAAACGAGATCTCTCCGTTCCGCTATGCTTCAGTCGAGAGGACGACCCTTCTTTGGGAATCTGTCAATAAATTTAGGCATTGGTCGGTGAGACACCGACCAATAGAAATCAACATGTTAATTTAAATGTAAGGTCCTTCGACAGGCTCAGGATGACAGATCGTGAAAGTAATTCCGTGCCTCCGTGACAAAGACTTTGATTTACTACATGGCCTTTAAAACAAAATCGATGATTGTCTTTTTTGGCACCACTACCGTAGTAGTCCGGCTAAACCTGGCGATGTTAATCCCATAAAAATTACCTTCCCAATCGAAAACCGGCGATCCACATGCGTTGGACTTTACAGCTGCATCGTGAGTAAAAACGGCATTAAAACCATCTCTTCGTTCTGACTTTCCACCCTCAAATTTCTCGGCAGGGTGATTAAAAACCGATTGCCCTCGTCCGTCCAATTTTAAAGTTTTGTTCATTTTCCCAGAAGGGTTTGTCCATTCAAAAGCAACCTCATCATCTGCCCAATATTTTATCATTTCAGAGGCAAATTCACTTGCCTTTTTCATTGGTTTTCCATTAATGCTGATCAGTTCGTCTCCTACTTTTATACCTGCTTTTTCTGCCGGACTGCCCTCTTTGATTAAAGAAAACTGAACGGGACTCGAATTGTAAACCACCATTGCGCCCAAATAAGGTTGACTGTTAATTTTTGGCAAATTAAATAACGAGCTACCTAAAACGCTTCTAATCACTTTGCCATCATGCCCAAGGGTATATAAAAATCTTCCCATTTCTATTTTAGTGGTATCAGTAGAAGTAGCGTTTATATCGATTCCGCCAGCTAGCTTCTGATCTACCTGGAATAAAACAAGATCATTTTCCTGATTTCTTCCAACAAATTTAAGCGGAGTGAATGATCCATTGTTAGCTAATTGCGGATTTTCTCCTACCATGGTATTTTTGCTCAAAAGAAACTGTTTTTTAGCTCCACTTGATGTTTTAACATTCAATAAAGTAGCCTCAATTTCCTGGCTTTTGCCTTTTATCATACTTTTAACGGAAAAGCAGCTATTTTTAACGGTCGGCACATCAAAATCAGGATGTAATGCTTTTTGTTTATTTTCTTTTTCAATAACTAAAAACAAAGGATCTGTTTTAACACTATCTACCTTCTCTGGAAAAGCCGTATAAAGTGTTTCCTTGTTTAAAGCTGTCCAGTAACGCCGGTAAAGGTCAACAGGAATTTCAAAATTCATTTCTTCAGAAACATCAATGGCACTGTGCAACCCGATTACACGCCCATAATAATCAAATAGAGGGCCACCAGAATCGCCGGGTTCCATTTTGCAAGTGGAGCGGATAAAACCATATTCATTTTTCACTTCTGCAACATTACCTAACCTTAACGTTGGCAGGGTTTGATTTAAGCTTTCGGGATAAGAAATGCTGATACAAGGTTCGTTTTTAAGCAAACTTGCTGAATAACCCATCTCTGCAAAGGGATAAATACCTTTATCAGTAATTTTCATCATACCCACATCAGGAATGCCAGGGGTATCTTTGTTTTCTATTTTCCCCAAAGCCAGGGCAATACATTCACGGCCATCAGGGAAAAAGACTTTATAATTTTTACCTGGTAAAATGGTATGTGCAGCAGTTAAGATGTAGCCATCGGCACTCACTACCACGCCGCTAAACTGGCCACTGGTTCTTTGGTTCTGCCGCACATCGAAACCCCACATCCTTACGCTTGCGGGGTATGCTTTTTTAACTGCTTCGGCAATGGTATGCTGAAATTTAGCTACCTGCTTTTTCTGGGCGATGGCATTTAGATTAAGCAGTATCACCAAGGTTAGTGTTAATGCCTTTTTATAGTTATTCATTATTATTTATGATTTTTTGCCAATGTAATCCGCTCAGAAATTTCTTTGAGTGCATCAGCATCGGTTCCAGTGAAACCAGTGAGTTTAAATACAATATTGCCTGTTTTATCGATGATGAACTTTGCGGGGATAGCACTCACCCGATAATCTTCAACCGCAGCATTACGTCCTGCCCCATCTTTCAGATCCATCAGCACCTGAAAATTAAAGCCCGATTGTGCGATGTATTTTCTTACGTCTTCAAGTGGTGTTTTGGTGGTTTCCCAGGTATGGATAAATAAAAATTTTACTGAAGGATCATTTTTATAGGTGTTAACGGCAACCTGCATAGCCGGAAAAGATTTTTTGCAGGGTACGCACCATGTCGACCACAAATCGAGCACAATTACCTTCCCTTTTAGGTCTTTTAGCGATACTATATTTCCGTCGAGGTCTTTTAAAGTAAAATTGGGTGCAGGCACCGCAATCATTTCTGCCAGAAGTTTGTTATGAAGAGAATCGGTTTTATTTGCTGGAAATTGCGCCCATAGCGAAGTACATGCGACTACACTCAGCATAGTCAATAGGCAGAGCCTGAAAAAAGATTTCATATTCTTTTAGGGGTAAAACAGCAAGGCCATTTTACTGGCCATACTGTGTGCATAAGTAGCTTAAATGAGTATTTCTAATATTTTCTCTTTGGGTGGGTAACATTTTGTTTCATCACACACCTGATAGTATAAGCCGCATTTAATTTTAGTACCAGCCTTTGCCTTGCTATAATCTACCATTATCCTAAAGTTTACCTTTCCTTCGAAAATAAACATCCCATCATTACCCGGATATGGCACTGCTGCTGTTGTTTTCCATTCCTGATCGGCCACTGCCCCTTCTGGAAGCTCGAGACGGGTTTCGGTAACCACAAATGGATTATCTTTAGCTACATAGGCATAAATGTGCCATCCTTTTAAAATTTTTGCTTCTATGAGTAAACTGTCTTTTTTATTGCCATTACCTGGAATAAACCTTGCAGAAACGGCCACGGGATCAGCTGCGGTGGGTTCTCCGCTTACAATTGATTTTGGTAATTGATAGCTTTGTTGTTCTCCAACAGGAACATTTTTCCCATAGGTATTCACCATAAATTTAAAACCGCCAGATTCGGTGTAAAACAGGTTATTGCGGTTTTCATTGAGCCATTTTCTCCAATCGGTAGCTTTACTAAACTTTTCGGTCGTATAACGTTCGAGCAATCTTTGGGCCATCGCTACCTCTTTGTTAGCTTCCAATAAACTTACACATTTATCTAAAAGCACCACGTTACGGTTAGAAATACCAAGCTTTTGTGCATCGCGATCCAGCTGAAGCGAATATACACCTGAAGGATAAAAATACTCATAGTTTTGACGGTAGTATTTGTGGTACAGACTGATATTGGTGCCGTAAATGGCAAACAAACTATCTCCGGCGTAACCTTTTACATAATCTTCAAAAGACTGCGTATCGTTAGTTACCGGCATTTTGAGAAACATCTCATTGCCATGACCAATATCCTCGCCCTTTGCTTTTTTATCCTTTAATTCCTGTTGCATTTTCAGCATGCGAAGATTGCCTTCCCGTCGCGAAGCAATAGCCTGATTATAAAGATCTTTGCTTAACCGATAAATCAGCTCATCTATACCACTACGGGTTTCGATCTGTACTTTTTTAACGATAGCGGAAAGGCGATCGAATTTTTTGATGTAACAGATGGTATTTACAAAAACATCTTTGGCTTCATCCGTCATGTAATCTGGCGAGCCTGCAAAACCCCACATAAAGTAATTTCCCTGGCGACCAAGCGCTACAGCTTCAGCATTTTTAAGGCATACACCACCTGAAATAGATTCAGCATCAGGCGAATCGTTAAATCCTTCACCATGTGAAACCATACCAATTAAATAAGGCTCTTTTGAAGAAAACCCTTGCTTTACCACCTGCCACATATCCATTTCTTTTGGTGTACCAGCTCCTTGATGACCGTTAAAAAAAGAACCTGGAGTCGGTTTTTTCACCATGCTCAGTTTTACAGCATTTGGCGTATTAAAAATGGGGTGACTGGTTTTAATATTTAAAGCTTCATTATCCAAACACTGGCAATACCAATCGAATTTTAAACCTAAAGGCAAACCTACATTTGGTGCCATGGCATGCATTAAAACCATCGGCCGGTTAAAGTTTGCCGGCATGTTAACCGGACCGGCATCCATGAGTGTTACATCTACCTCACCAGACATTTCCACTTTGTAATCTGCTACATCCACTACCTTAACCTCAGTAAATCTTTGCGCCAAAAAAGCTTTAAAATCGGCCATTCTGGTTTTGTATATTTTTTCGACAACAGCTGGGGTGGTTGAATAATAAACTACATTTTTCGGCATTGCTTTATCGGGATTATACCCAACATATAAAACCTTTAATGCAATTTTATCCCGATATTTTGCACTCCCGAAAGTGAGCAGCGAAACCAGCATCAGGCATGCGGTTAACATCTTTTTCATGATCTATATTTTATTGAAAACCACTAATTGAATATTTCAGCCAGTTTTTTATTCAAAGGTTCGCCGCGAAGACCATTGCCGATGATTTTGCCCTGTTCATCTACCAGGAAACTTGCAGGTACAGCACGTACGCCATATAAACGGCCCACTTCGTTATTCCAGCCTTTCAGATCAGATACATGGATCCAATCTAAACCATCTTTTTCAATGGCTTCTAACCAGCGTTCTTTTACATTATCCAATGAAACTGAAATAATTTCGAAGCCTTTATCTTTATAGGTCTGGTATTGTTTTACCAGGTTGGGGTTTTCTGACCTGCATGGTCCACACCAGCTTGCCCAAAACTCAACCAATACAACCTTTCCTTTTAAACTAGCCAATGAAACTGGCTTGCCTACTACATTATTCTGCGTAAAAAGAGGCGCTATGTTTCCGACCGCAGTAATGCCGCTTGCCGCAATACGTTGAGCGAGTTCTTTACCCATATCGGTTTCGCGGTACGCTTTATTTAATGCATTAAAAAGCGGCTCAACTTTAGCTACATCAACCTTACTTCCAGCAGCTTCTGATAATGCCACTAACGCGAAGTATGAAGTTGGGTGTTCTTTCGCAAATTGAAACTGTTTGTCGGTCCTGTTCTGGATATTTTTCCTGTACCGCAGATCTACTGCTTTCATGTAAGCAGTATCTTTTTGCTGTTCGGGTGTACCGCTGTTAAAATCGATATTCACTGCTTTGGTAAGGGCCATAATGGTACCGCCGATGGCTTTGTTATAGGCATCATATTCCTGGTACACTTTCGAGCCAGCAAAAACTGCATTTTCTAAAGAATCTTTTGAAGTAATGCTTACCTGCTCCTTGCCAAAATAAAAGTAAATCACGTCGCCGGTATAAACGGCCTTGCCTTTACCGCCTCCGGTATGATCGAGCGCCATACGGGCATAGGCATTGCCTGAAATATGTCCGGCAAATTTAAAAGTTCCATTAACCAAGGCTACAGAATCTTCGTGGCTAACGCCATTATCCATATAATCGATATAGGCTTTTGCAGGAGCACCCAATGTGCCTATTTTACCTGTTAAACTAAAATTTGGCGCTTGTGCCCAGCATAAAACCGGGAATAAAAAGGCCAATACTGCTAATTTTATGATTTTCATGTGTATGTTTCTTTATGAGTTAATTAAATCCATGCTTAAGATTTTTGACGGCCTAAGCATGGAATAAGGTTATTTTCTGATGGCAATATCTACAGGAGCACCAGGGATTCCTTCAATCTTTTTAATGAATACACCATTCATTCCGGTAGATATATTTAGAAAAGAAACGGTTTCTTCTGTTGCGACCATCAGCGTTTCTTCATCTTCGGTAAGTTTTAGCATCGTAATCGTTTTTCCACTAAAGCTGGTGGCCAATTCTCTCAGTTCTTCATTTACGGGATTATATCGATATACCTTACTGCCATTGGCAATATAGATTACGCCATTTTTAGCACCGCTCCATTTTGTATTTTCATTAATTAATTCCTGACGCACAAAAAGACGTTTATGTTGAGGTGTAAAGGTGAATGGTCCGTTAAACTGAACATTGAACTTTAATTCATAAATTTTTCCATCGGTTCCCTTACAATAGGCAAAACAATCAGCATTATTAAGCTGCTCCAAATGAACAAGATCCATACCTACGTTTGTAGGATCGAAAGCATTTGTTGTGGTAACTGAGTATTGGGTACCAAAATAAACAGGCGCTCCATAAAGATTAATCCGGACAAATTGCTTTCTGTTTTTGTCGAAGCCAATAAAATAAGTAGCTGACTGCGTAAAACTCATCACAAAAGAAGGAGCCAGTTCATAATCACCATCAGCTGGTAAACCAAACATTCCATAAGTAGCTGCCTGATCCCATGTGCTCGTTGTTCCACCGTAAAACTTACCATTTACAACGCCCATCATCACCCCTTGAGGATGCGAGATCAGTGAACCAACTTCGAGATCATCTGGCTGTGTAAAGAAGTTATCTTTGAGTGTATTTGGATACTTTGGATCTTCCTGCATGGTATTTGGTTCCAACCTGGTTCCGCCATTTTTTGTAATAATCCAATAACCCAATAAGGTACCACCAGTAAATGTATTTCTAAGCAGAAATAAATTCGTGGGGTTTGGAGGCAGATCTTTCCCTTGCATGGCCCTGTACAAACGTGCCTGTACACTACCATCTGGTTTTACAAATGAAAACTGTGTGATTCCTTTTTCAACACTTAACACCGTTGTACCACTGGCAAATTCGGTTCCTCCGTCTATGTAAAAATTATGAAAATATTTCATGCCGTTCGCCTTGTTGAAGACGGTAAGACGGGCAGCATATCTTTTAGCCTGCAAACCGAATATGATCCTTAAGGCCGGACCGGTATAAAGGACGTCATTCCCTTCCATTACACTGATTTTCCATTGAAGTTCTACATTTGCAGCATCGGCACCTTCTATTTTCGGTTTGATGATCAAACTGTCTCCTACACTTGCAGTATAAACAGAATCGAGGTTAGCCAGTTTAGGCTCAATAGGCATATCGATATCGTAATTACCTAAGTCTTTATGGCATGCGGCTAGAGAAACCACAGCCATTATTAACAAGATTAATTTTTTAATATTCATGTTTTTATATTTAAATAACCTCATTGCCGTTTTCATCTATAAAATAATATTTGCCATTCTGCATGTTTTTTCTCAAAAGCGTTTTTTTGGCCGGATTGCTTTTATTATAGAAATAATAGCTATTGGTATTACCTGCAGTTACCTCTTCAATTACGTAGCCTTTTGCTTGATTTTTAGTTACCCAATTAAATGGATTGTTTAGCATAGTGGTTAACAAGCCTATATAATAGAGATTTTTCGGTGCATCCAGTCCGCTGGTAGAAAGGGAGGTTTGTGCGGTTACCAGAATAAACAACTCGTGTTTGGTTCTCGAATAAGGAGGAAGAGGCCAGGCATCCCACCAATCTGGTTTTTCCAATTTGGAGGAGAATACTACTTTCGCCCTGATCAAATAAGGATTTTCGATGCCCAGATCGGATGTACCGGTTAATTTGATCAGTATTGAAACCGATCTGTTTTCAAGTTCCTTATCCTTGTTATAGATAACAACAGGAATGTATCCTATCCCTCTATTTGGAAGAATTGAATATTGTGCCTTCAAAGCTTCATAATGAATTCCAGGAGTGGCAGTAGAAGAATCAAGGTCTACCCGCGCACTAAATTTTCGCTCTACATCTGTTCTGATTCCGGATAAACGTACCGGTAACCATACGGTATCCTGAGCGCGTGTAGGATTATAGGCAAAGGTTCTTACTATACTGTCTTTATCACCATTATAAATGTCGAAATAGACATTGGCACTGTGATCAAACCGCATTTCTTCTGCTTTCTTGCAAGAAACAAGACAGATAATTGCGAATATTAATATATATATTTTCATAATTTGCTATTATTAAATTTCAAATTGTTTTACCTGCCGCCATAAACAATCTCATCGTTAGGAAGAGGGAGTACGAAAATATTATCGGAAGCAGGAATGATTACCCCGGTTTGCCCAACTATACCTCTATTAAGCCTTTTATACATATAGAACAACTGGCCTTCTGCTAACCATTCCTTACGGGCATCTTTGAGTAGTTCTTTTAATAAATCTTCTTCGTTATTTATGGTCAAAGGATCGCCTATTTGCCTAGCTTCACGAACCTGCTTAAGGTAATTGATTGCGGTTGCAGGATTATTTGCATATGAACACTCGGCAGCGATGTAATACATCTCACTAAGCCTGATTGCAGGAGCCATCAGGTAATGTAGATTTGCATTTACTTCAGCGCTTAAAGGGTTTCTACGGTATTTAACGATGTCGTAAGACCTTGATGATTGGCTTGAAGTAGCAGATAACCAGTATTTATAACGAGAATCACTTGCTCCGGCGGTTGCCTTTTCATAAATATAATCTGCAGCGTCCTCAATCAGGTAAAAGCCCCTGGTGCCACTTTGAAACCAATTGTCTTTTATTTCTTTTGCAGCACCTGGTATATACCATCCAAAAACAAGTTCCTTATAAAGAATACGGTCTTTCTTGGAATCTTCGAATGCCTCAAAATCACTTTTTGCTGTCCAAGGGAATTTTTTTGAGTCGATTACCTCCTTAGCATTAAGTAAGGCTTTAACCTTATCATTTTTATAAAGGTAAACCCTGGCAAGCGTTCCACATACAGCATAATAATTCAGGCGATGCCTTCTGTTCTGCAAGAAAAGACTTGAGCTCTTCTCTTCTGAATTTTTCAGCGTATCAGTAACTAAGGGATAGTTCACCATATAACTGGCACTCCGAATCGGATCGACCACTAATAGTTGTTTCGACTCCTCCAAATCTTTGGTAATGAGATCAATGGTTTCCGAAACGGTAGAAACCGGAGTAATATCTTTCGTGTATTTGTTCGCATAGGGAATTCCTTTTGCAGCGGGGTTTCTCAAATAAGAAGGCGCAAAAAGACGCAACAGGTCGAAATGCAAATAGGCTCTCAATGCAAGTGCTTCCCCTTTGATAATGGTGTAATTATTACCACTAAAAATGTTCCTTTTTGCATCTACATTTTCGAGGATCAGGTTACAGTTTACAATGGCATTATATAAGCCAGCCCAAATTTTATCCTTACGTTTAATAAACTCACCATGTTTATAATTGTACAATGAAGTCTGCCTATAATCCTGTCCGTCATCACGCATAGAAAAATTTTGAGCCAGTACCTCTGTTGTACCAAATGTAAGTTCTTTACCGTACAGATCTGATTCTGTACTGCGGTTATACACGCCGTTTATTGCTTCCATAAAGCCATTTTCGGTACTGAATAAAATTGGAGCAGCTATTTCTGATTCCGGCTCAACTTCCAGCCATTTCTTGCAGGAACTAAACAACCCTGTTATTAAGATGAGGCAGATTAACAATCTAATTTTCATGTTTTTATATTTTAAATCCGTTAATGAATAGCTTAAAAGGCCGCTCGAACGGAAAAGGTTAAACTCCTGGTAAATGGATAATTAATTCCCCTTTCTTCTTTTACTGATGACCAATGCACTACATCGTTGGCCGTTATCTGAAATATGAGACTCGACATCGATAATTTAGATGCGATTTTTTTATTCATATCATAAGAAAAGTTAACTGATTGAAGGTTGATCAGATTATCAGGCTGTATAAATCTCGAGCTTACATCGGTCTCACCATTATCTGCTATGTTTTTATAAAAAGAGAGGTCGCCAGACTGCTTCCATTTTTCTTCGAATACACGCTTATCAACGTTATATCTTGGATCAGCATTTTCAACACGCTCTACCAGTGTTAGGTTATATTTGTCGCCACCGAAAAAAGTTTGAAACTGCACATAAAGGCTAAATCTTTTGTAGTTAACCGTTCCACCAAAGTATCCGCTCACTTTCGGATTGGGATCTCCAATTACAACATAGTCTCTCTTATCGTAGTCGTATGTAAGTGTACCATCTTTTTTGATGTATAATTCACGTCCGTTTTCCGGATCTATGCCTAACGAACGCACGCCATAAATGGCATTGAAAGGCTGCCCTTCGCTAAATCTAAGTAAGGGAATGCCCCGGTAACCACCTTCTCCTGGTTTCAATGACTGCAGTTCATCTGCCCTATCGTTGTACTTCTTTAATGCGTTTGAGATTCTTACTACCTTATTCCTGTTGGAAACCATACTCGCGTTTAGATTTACCGACCAGTCTTTGCTTCTCACAGCATCTATTACCAGCCCCAACTCAGCCCCTTTGTTTTCCATATCTCCAAGGTTTTCTTTATAGGATAGAAATCCTGTTGATGGCGGCAATGTAATATCGGCTAAAATGTCTTTGGTAAACTTCTTATATATTCTGGGCGTAATCATAATACGATCTTTAAACAGGCCGATGTCGATACCAATATCCGTCATCCTCGTTTTTTGCCACCCAAGGTTTTCATTTCCATAACTGTTTACCCCCGCACCAATACCCGATGAATACCAATTTCCGGTATTATACTTATAAATGGTTTTTGATAAGTAAGGATCAAACTCTACCGAACCTGTAAGGCCTGTAGAGGCCTTTATTCTAAGCTGGCTAATCACATGATTATCCTTAAGAAATTCCTCCTGGTGTACATTCCATCCTAATCCGAACGACCAAAAAGGAGCCAGTTTATTGTTCACTCCGAATTTTGAAGAACCGTCAATACGAACAGTTCCATCCATCAGGTACCGGTTTTTATATGAGTAGTTCATCGTAAAGAAAGAGCCAAAAAGTCGTGCTTTTTCGAGCCTGCTTTGAGGTTTTCCATCTTCAGCATAACCCTTGGCAAATCCTATGCTGGTAAAACGATCATTGGCAAAGCCAATAGCCGTAAATTCTTTTTGATCGCGTAGCTCTGTACGGGCATTCACACCTACTAAAGCATTAAAATAATTGCCCCCGATCTGCTTTAGCCAGGTTAACCTAATATTACTATCCCAATAGGTTTCTTTCATTTCCCTATTCATGTATTCTCCCTTTTCATCTATTTTATCTGCGGTGTACAGGTAATATTTATTTGCCTGGGGAGAGGTGAATATATCATCTGAATTTGACCGCGTGGTTACACTCATTTGAGCCCTTAACCTAAGGTTGCTTGCCACCTCTACATCGGCAGAAAGGTTATCAATAATTTCGGTGTACTTAGATTTATTGAAACTGCTTAAACTGGCATCATACAATGGATTAAAAACATATTCTTTTGATCGATCTTGTTTTTCGTATACATCCGAAATCCTCATCGTCATGCCATTGGCATCTTTCAATGGGTAATAGGGATTCATCCGTACATAATTAGAAAAATCGCCATAGGGAGATTCGGTAGCGCCCACCTGTGTTATGGATAGTTCATTTCTGAACTGAATTTTCTTCACATTATACTGGAAACTCATTCCACCCGAATATTGGTCCCTTGCCGACCCTTTCATTGCTCCGGGCCTTGTTTGGTAGCGAAGGTTTACATTGTATCGAAATGCTTGTGAACCACCATCCAGATTTACAGCATGCTTATGTCCTATGGTATTACGCAAGGGTTGAGATAGCCAATAACTGTTAACACCACCAACAACATTAGCTTTTTTGTGGTAATAAATTTCATCAAGCTGATCTTGAGATACCTGTTGTTTCGCAGAATTATATAATCCTGCCAAAACTTCATAATCTAGTTTTTCAGCTGCATTTAAAACCTGATAATCGCTTAGATCTGCAGCAGTAAGATTCAATTCGTAGTTGTATTCTATCCGTAATTTCCCCTCTAAGGGTGTTTTAGTGGTAATCACGATTACACCATTGGCTGCGCGCGAACCATAGATTGCCGTTGCAGCCGCATCTTTTAATGAGGTAACTGATGCAATCCTATTCACATCCAAATCAAATACTTTCTGCACGCTTACTTCATATCCGTCAAGCATGAAAACAGGCATATTTGCTGTTCCAAGAATTTCATCTCTTCTTAGCACCTGCCCATCACCGCTTGGCAGTGCAGAAGCTCCCCTAACATTGATAGAAGGAATTCTGTTAGGGTTGGAGCCTGCAAGATTATTATCGATCAGTTTAAATGAAGGATCGAACGTGCCAATACTCTGAAGCAAATTTTGTGGATTTACCCTTCTCAGCTGATCGCCAGATATCGTAATCGCATTACCGGTATAGTTATCTTTTTTAATCGTTTGATAACCCGTTACCACCACATCGTTCATCTGGGTCATTTTAGAAACCAGCTGAATATTGAGCATTTTCGTTCCGGTAACTTTGGTTTCAAATAGCTCATAACCCACGTAACTGAAAACCAACATGCTCCCTTCATCAACGCTAACTTTAAATTCGCCTTTTTCGTTGGTGATGCCTACACTTGCACCATTTTTAACGGAAATAGTAACGCCTGGAATGGTTTCGCCCGTGGTTTTATCAAACACGACTCCATTGACTTCAACTTTTACAGCTGCACGTTCTGGTGTAACAGCTACATTTTCCTTGTTACTGATTACGATGGTTTTGTTAACGATATTAAAGCTCAGGTTTTGATCTTTTAAAGAAGCATTCAACGCATCTGTTAACGATGCCTTAACAAACTCGACCGTAACATCAGGTTTATCCTGAAGCAACTGACCTTTGTAAAAGAAAAAATAGCCCGTTTGCTTTTTTATCTCCTTAAAAACCTGCTTAAGCGAAGTTTTTCTACGGGATAAGGTTACGGTTTGAGAAAAGGTGGCTGCCGATACATGTAGGGCACCAACCAATAATAAAATTGTAGTCAATTTCATGACCAATAAAAATTTAATCTTTACCCTCCGCATGTCGCACACGGGGTTGTAAAGGGTAGTTAATTTCATACCTTTGTAATGAATGAGGTTAAAAAATAGCAGCTGGGTTTCGAAGCAAGCTGCTTGTCCAAATTTCTACCGGAAGCGTTGTCGCGCTTTCGGTTTTTTTAAAGGTACAATGCTAAATTTCTGGTAGTTTTTTCATCATAAAGTTTAGTTTGTTTGTAAATTGGTTTGTTGATTTTCGGCTGTTTAAAGAAAAGCCATTCTTATTTAATTTCCAGATACGGTAAGTACTTTGCCCTTTACATCAATATGAACATGGTTAAGTTCTAATATTTTAAAAACCTCCGCCAGGTTACTGTTCCTCGGTATTTCGCCTATATACTTCTCTGATGTAATTTTACCCTGATAAACTACATCCACATCATACCATCGCGAAATCTGTCGCATAATGGTTTGCAGGTCGTCGTTATCGAAAGAGAAAATATTATTCTTCCAGGCCATTTCTTTATCAATATCAATCTGCTGATCAACAATTAATCTGGCATTGTTCGTATTTAATTGCGATTGTTCTCCAGGATGTAAGTTTACACTGCCAGAAGCAGCACTCACTTTAACAGCACCTTCTAAAAGCGTGGTTTTAACAGCGGCTTCATCATTATAGGCATTAATATTAAAATGAGTACCCAAAACTTCAACAGTTTGTACCTCTGTTTTTACCCTAAAAGGACGGGTATGGTCTTTTGAAACTTCAAAGTAAGCTTCTCCATTGAGTTCTACTACCCTTTCATTTTTAGCAAAGGCATATGGATATTTTAAGGTAGTGGCTGCATTAAGCCAAACTTTTGTGCCATCGGGCAAACTCACCTGATATTGTCCGCCCCGCGGTGTGCTAATTGCATTCGATCCTTTAAGTGAAGCATTTTGTACTTCATTGATTACATATTCAAGCTGGCCGTTTTTAGATTTACGGATTACAATACCATTTTGATTGGCGATCTGACCATTCTTGGCATCATCTAAGTTAACTACAGTACCATCAGCTAGTGTTAGCAATGCTTTATGGCTACCTGGAGGAATATCTTTTAATTCTGTTTTGGCAGTTAATGGTACTACATTGCGTTGTACAATAAAATAAAGTCCTAAACTAAAGCATAAAATAATACTTGCCGCAATGGCCAAACGCTTAGTCGCGACCAACTTCATAGACCTTCCGCGCGGACTTAACCTGTTCCAAACTTCTACCTTGCTGGTTTCTATAAGTGAATGCTTAGGAGTCTCTTTTTCAAAAGGGAATTGTTGATACCAATCTTCAACAATGGCAATCTCTTCTGGCGTACAATTACCCGCAAGGTATTTATCTAAAAGTTTTTTCGCATTTATCTCCATTAAAAAAGAAGTTAGTTTGGTTGATTAATGTATATACGGCGAAGGTATAGCATTGGGGGTATCGGAAAATTATTTTTTTTTAAAATATTTTCAATACACCTTAATTTTAGAGATAAAAAATGTATTTAAACCGAATTACATTTGATTACCGATAGGTTTTCAAAAGAAAAGCAACATAAATAACCACTCCTAACCTCGATTTAAGGATTCTTAATGCTTTTTTAACCTGTGTTTTAACGGTTAATTCAGAAAGACCAAGTTCGAGCGCAATTTCTTTATGCGATTTATTCTCCTTGCGACTTAAAATAAATATTTCGCGCATTCTAGGCGGCAAAGCATCAATTTCTTGCTCAATTAATAATGCCATTTGCTTTTCACGAACCATATAATCAGTTAACACATGATCCTGATCTATATAATCCTGCAATGAATCAACGTATTTGCTTTCTACTTTTTGATGTGCAAACACATCCAGCACACGGTTACGCACGGCTGTATATAAATATGCCGATAAATTACCATCAGGTGCTACCTGCAAACGTTTAACCCAAAGCGATTCGAACAACTGGTGTAATACATCTTTTGCTTCTTCATCATCATTTAAGCGTTTGCTGGCATGGATAAAAAGTAAGCCATAAAAGCGGTTGTAAATTTCGGTAAAGGCCAGCTCATCACCTTGAGTTAACAAGAATGCCAATTCGCTATCAGAATATGAACCGTAAACACGCATAGAGATAACACAAAGATAATATAAATACAATCGGTTTCACTGTATCACAACAGCACTTATCTTACTTATTTCTTGATATTTGCAGCATTTTTACATAGAATTAGTGTATTTTTTGTCTAAAAAATAGAAATCGGCCATTTTTTTTAAAGATTTTGCCATTGAAAAAGGCTACAAACGGACAAACCTAATGCTTACACAAAAAACAATACAGTCAATTGAGACTTATCTTTCAACGCAAAAACTACAAGGCGATGAATATTATGCTTTTAAGCATTTCGGCTTAATATTGCAGCATAAGCGACCAGTACAATACATATAAATGAAGCGGTGGTTCTGATCCGATGAAATAAATTCCAGCCTGGCTCAAATTTTTCGCGCAATACATTTAGTTCTGTTGCACTGAGTTTACCAAGATCGGCCCCGTCTAACAGGTTATTAAGGGGTACATTGCCAATTATGGTAACCAAAAAAACACCGCCAAAGTATAATAAGGTTGCTGCTAAAAGCAGATAAAACACCATAGGCTGTTCTCTAAAAAACCAGACACTTAATGGTAATATAACCAGCGTACCCATAAAGGAAATAAAAAATAACGGATTTAAAATAGCCCGGTTGATTGATTGCATGGCTTGTAAAAAGGAAGCATCGGAAAGGCGTGTAAGGCCTGGGATAACTGAACAGGAATATGCATAAAAAAGACCACCAATAAGCGCAGTAGAAACTGTGCTCAACAAAAGAACCAAGGTTTTGAAATTCATAAACAATTGCTTTAAATGTATCCGTACCATAAAGAGTATGACGAATTTAAGCAAAAACGTTATCCGAAAAAAATAAATCCTATCTAAAAGAGGGCGTCAATTTAGATAGGAAGAGGGTTAAATTAGGTATAGATAATAGGTAGATGTAGGTATTAATTTAGGTGCAGTTCAGCTAAAAAATTGCAATAAGAATCAATCTCTATTCTTTCATTTATTGAGAATAAAGATCGCATTACAATTTATTTTTAAGCTTTCAGTTACACAGATCGGTCTGTTTTCGTTATGGATCGGTGCAAATGTTATTCAAAGCCCATATTCAGAACTACAATATTAGTAGCCTGGCATCCCACCTGCCCTTGTTCTAAATCAAAACGAACCTTTGTGCCAACAATTAAAGAAGGACGGTAAATCCCTATCAATTTCTGGTTATCTGCATAAACCATTTCTTTCCCACCATCTGGTGCAATAAATCCGAAACCACGTATTGGATTATACCATTTAATCACTCCCGTATACATCATAAGGCACTTTTTTACCTCAAATTAGTCAATAGAAAGAAAATTTTAGGCGAAACAGGATAAAGCGTTCTATTTTCGGTATGAAAAGGTGTAATTTCGTTATGTATACAAAGAAGATTTACAAATGATTAAGTGTATAGCCATTGATGACCAACAAAACTCGATTTCGGGTCTTGAAAAATATATAGCGGATACCCCGAATATGAAGCTTCTGGCGAGTTACACCGATCCAATGGTGGCCTTGAGCGAACTTAAAAAGATTGACCAGGTAGATGTGATATTTATGGACATTCAAATGCCACAGATTTCGGGCATTGAACTTTCTAAAGCAATCCGCTCTAAAACCAGGAAATTAATATTTACCACTTCTCATGAAGAATATGCCTTTGAAGCATTCGAAGCAGAAGCAGATGCCTATTTACTTAAACCTTACGGCTATGCTAAATTTGCCTTAACGGTAAACCGTGTTTTTGAAGAAGAAACAGAAAATATAGCACAGGAAAGTTATTTTTTGGTCAAAAATAAATCAGAAGACCATAAGGCTGTTTTAGTGCGTTATGCAGATATAATTGCTTTTGAAAGTTTCCACAACTATATTAAAATACATACAAAAGAGAAAATAATTATTGCTTATTTAAGTTTGAAAGATGTTAAAGAACAACTGAACATTAAAAAAGGCTTTATCCAGCTGCATAGGGGTTATATTATTTCTATCAATCATATTTTACACGTAGATGGAACAAGAATAACGCTTTCTAACCACACCAGCTTTACTGTTGGCGATCTTTATTACAATGATTTTCGTGATTTCTTTACCAATAACCTCATTACTAGTAAACGCAATAAGTAAATGTTTAAGAAGAGGAAAAGCCAAAGACTATAACGAAAAGACAAATACGCAATTATCCAGTGGCCAAGCTAAAATGGCGATAAAAAGTAAGCCCGCGTTTTTACGCGGGCTTACTTTTTAAAAGCAATAACTAATTATTTATCACTATTTTTTTTATCAGTTACTTCAGCTCTAATTTCTTGGGCTAAAACTTTTAGGTCTTGCATTGCTTTACGTACACGTGTACCTGCGGCAGCATTACCACCATCATAAAACTTAGTTACATCTGCTTCAACAGAAGAGATTAGGTCTTGTACTTTTTTAAATTTGTCCATAGTTTTTCTTTTATAGGGATGGAAACATCCACCAATTAAATAATATTGCTTTCCGCTCTACAATAAACGGGCCGCAAAACTATTGCTTTTTATAAATTATACAAACGTTTATGGCAAATCATTATTGCAAATAGTATAAATGCAAATAAAATATAACAACGATAGCAGCCATATTATCCTTATTTTAACCAAATAACGTCTAATTTTTAGCATTTTGCGCATGATGCATTTAATAATAGAATAATTATAATTAGGGTAATTTAATTTAACAATTATGTTTTATCTTGGTTGGAAATATGCAGTCTTTGAACCTTCTCGTTAGTACCAGTTGTTTATTCTTACTTTTATTCTCTATGCATCTTTTTTTTGCAAAAAAAGGGAATAAACTGCTTAACATCCTGCTTTCGGTTATATTTTTTGCCCGATTTGGTCAGATCTTAACTTCATTGCTCTTTAAATCAGATCAGCCCAATACCTTAGCTTTTTTTCATCAAACTTTTACCCCGTTTTATTATGCCGCCCCAGCCTGCTTTTATCTCTACATTACAGGCTTTCTTCAAGACCGTAAAAGTTTAAAAAAAATAGAATGGCTTCATTTTGCACCAGCTTTATTGGCTATTATTCACGTTATTCCCTGGCATTTCTCTACAATACCCGATTGGGATATGATAGGAAACCAGCTTGCAGAAAATGGTTATTACTCACTAAAAGTAAAAAGCGGATTGTTTCCACCATATTTCCACTACCTATTTAGACCGATGCTTGTGTTTGGTTATTTATGCCTTACCTGGATTGCCGTACTCCGCCTAAAAAACAACACACAACAAATAATCGAAGGTGAAGGCAGAAAATGGATCATCTTTTTTCTTCGGATTGCTACCTTCTTTCAGTTGTTTAGTTTGGTGCCCATTATTTTAAGAAGCTTACACATCCCTTATGTTAATGCTTCGTTTATTGTGCTCAACTGTTTGGCCCTACTAATCATTTTATTGTACGCGCTCCACAAACCCTATATTTTTTATGGCTATTTGCTGGTGGCTGTAGATTGGACTAAAAAACCTTCAATTAAGAAAATAGAAACCGATCAACGGGAAACTAATGCCACACCATTTCCCTTATCAGAAGAAGATTCAAAACGCACACTTACAACAGTCAAAAAAATTAATCTTTTGGATGCACAGCTGTCTGACTATGCCCTTGCCATGAAAGAAATAATGGAAGTAGAACAACTTTACCTGCTTCACGATTTTCAGATTATCGATCTGGCAGCAAAACTAAACATCCCGATACACCACTGCTCTTTTGTAATTAACAAACACATCGGAAAAAATTTCCGCGACTGGATAAACAGCTACCGGGTAGATCATTTTTTAAAACAGTATCCCCTCAAATCGGATAAAATAACCATCGAAGCTATCGCTTCTGAAGCTGGCTTTAAAAGTCTGGCTACGTTTTACAATGCATTTAAAAAAGAAACAGGCTTAATGCCTACCACCTATTTTACGCAGGAATTAAGCCGTTAACCTGTTAATAACACATTTTTTAGTCTAACGATCGTATCGTTAGAGGCCACAACCGCCCTGTATTTCACTGAATAATGAAATAGCAGATATTTTTGGGCTAGGATAATTATACGAGTATGGTGTTGCAAATGAGTATGCTTTAAACCATTCTAAAAAATTCTAACAAGCCTTAACTATGCCCTATTCAACATCATTTTTACGCCCGCTTTTCGATTACCTTGAGCAGTTCTACCCCTTATCTGAATCATTTAAGGCAGAACATGAAAAATCTTGCAAACTCATCCATGTTAAAAAGAATAAACACATTCTTTCACCAATAGACAGTAATGCCTCGTTATATTTTTTGGTACACGGGCTCGTTCGTGGCTTCGTACGCGATGGCAAAAAAGATATCAGCACCTGGTTTAGCTTTGGAAATGAATTAATCGGTGCCATACGTCATCCCGATCAACAGCTTGGTCATTCTATAGAGTATCTTCAGGCCCTGGAAGAATGTCAACTCATCTGTATTCCTTATACTTTAATCGATTCGATGTACGCAAACTATCCGGAGGCCAACCTCATTGGTAGAAAACTATTGGCGCTTCATTATTACGCAGCGTCAGAAAGATCAATCCTGGCCAGGATACCAAAAGCAATGAGCAGGTACCGCAAACTCCAAGAAAGTAATTTGGATATCAACAGAATACCGCAGCGTTATTTGGCCAGCTACCTCGGCATGCGTTTAGAAACGCTGAGTAGAATCAGAAATAAAGTTTTAACACTCGATTACAGGTTGTGTTCTTAATTTAGCGTTTAACATTTAATCATTCTAACATTCAATCCTTTTACCTCCTCAATTCTTTCATCTTTTTTCCTTTCCGCTTCTTTTACTAAATTTGCGGTAATGATTTTATATAAAACCAACGAAGAAGTAGAACTGATGCAGATCAGTGCCTTACTGGTGAGCGATACCCTTGCAGAAGTAGCTAAAATATTAAAGCCAGGTATTACAACCCTCGAGATTGATAAGATAGCTAACGAATTTATACTTGATAATGGCGCTGTACCTTCCTTTCACAACTACAATGGATTTCCTTTTCATATTATTACCTCGGTAAACGATGTGGTAGTACATGGCTTTCCAACTAAAGATGAGTTGAAAGATGGCGATATTATTTCAGTAGATGTGGGTACCATAAAAAACGGTTTTCATGGCGATCATGCTTATACCTTTATCATTGGCGAGGTATCGGCAGCGGTATTAAACCTGGTTAAAACAACTAAAGAATCACTTTTTCTTGGAATTAAAGAGGCTGTTGTGGGCAAACGCATTGGCGATATTGGTGCAGCTATCCAAAGTCATAACGAAAAGCAGGGTTACGGCGTAGTGAGAGATCTGGTAGGCCATGGTTTAGGTAAAGATATGCACGAAGATCCGCAGGTGCCGAATTATGGAAGGAAAGGTAATGGTTTACTATTAAGAGAAAATCTGGTGCTGGCCATAGAACCTATGATAAATATGGGCAAAAAAGATGTTTTTCTAGATGAAGACGGTTGGACGATCAGAACAGCGGATGGAAGTCCATCTGTGCATTTTGAACATGATGTATGCATTAAAAAAGGAGAAGCACTTATTCTTTCGAATTATGCCCCTATCGAGGCCGCAGAAAAGCAGAACAGCAACCTCAATACTTCTTATTACTAAATAGCATACAACGAACGCATGGAGATTTTGTGGTGATTAAATCTCCTTAAAACTCCCTGCGTTCATTATAGAACATTTCTATTCTCAAGCATCAAACAACCTACCTGGTTACACCAATATTGCATCTGAAACTATCTCTTCAGCATTATCTTCCAACAATATTTTAACCGTTTTTAGGGTAGACTCTGCAATTTCTGTTAAAGCCTCTTGTGTAAAAAAAGCCTGATGCCCGGTAAGCAAAACATTCGGAAAACTGATTAGTCGCTGGATATCATCATCACCAATAATACTTCCGGAAAGATCTTTAAAGAAGAGCTGTTCTTCCTGCTCATACACATCAATTCCCAGTGCAGCAAGTTGCCCGGTTTTTAGTGCTTCAATTACCTCACGTGTATTAATCAATCCCCCTCTGCTTGTATTTATTAACGTCACACCTTTTTTCATCGTTAATAAGCTATTCGATCCAATAAGATAATGGTTTTCTGGTGTAAGTGGGCAATGCAGCGAAATAATATCAGCTTCTTTTATAACTTCATGAAAAGGCAAATACTTCACTCCCGCACTTTGTAATGATTTATTCACAACAGGATCAGAAGCTAGTACACTGCAGCCAAAACCAAGCATAATTTTACAGAAAGCAGCGCCAATTTTCCCTGTGCCAATTACCCCTACTGTTTTACCAAAAAGGTTGAAACCCATTAAACCAGAGAGCGAAAAATTCTGTTCACGTACGCGATTATAGGCTTTATGGGTTTTACGGTTTAGTGTAAGCAACATGGCCACGGCGTGTTCTGCAACTGCTTGTGGCGAATAAGCCGGAACACGGCAAACGCGAATCCCGTATTGTTTGGCTGCATTCAGATCCACATTGTTAAAGCCAGCACAACGTAAAGCAATAATTTTCACCCCTTTCTGTGCCAATATGGCTATAACCTCTGCAGTTAGTTTATCGTTTACAAATACACAAACAACATCGGTACCTACTTTTATCGCGTCGACAATATGAGGACCGAGATGGGTTTCCCAAAATTCCAATTCAAAATCATAACGTTTGTTACAGCTTTCAAAAAATTCATGGTCGTAAGGCTTCGCAGAAAAAAACACAATCTTCATATCGTTAAAAATACGGATTAAATATGGTTTTGATGTGCTGTTTTAACTTATGGTTCCTAATGTTTATTCCCAAAATCAAATAATAGCGTCCCCTTAAAAGTTTTGCCATCTGTTTTGTTTTTGTGGCTCTGAGGCCCTAATAATAAAGCCGACTGGAACTTGGTACCAATGGCACTTATCCCTTTTAAGAAACCAATGCTCCCTTCTGGAAAAGCAGGTTCTACATTGTTATTACTTAGTGCCGCAGCTTCACGTGCAGGCCGGAACATTTGCAAATAAGTATCCTGATCGGGTATATAAACCGTAAATGGGGCTTCCTTATTTTCTACAGTCACCCAGTTCACTTCTGCATGATAACCTTTAAACTCAGGATATCCCCAGGTTTCGCCAGTGATCGAATTATTATAATCCTTATGCCAAACCCCAAACTGCTGCCCTTTTAATCTGTTTTTCCAAACCCTGTACGGACCACGGCCAAGGTATTTCATTCCAGTAGTTTTATCCTCGGGGTAATTAAAGGTTATGCCCATAAAATCAGCCTCGCCCTGTTGGTTAAATTGGTATTCGAGTTTTACCAGCTTTCCGGTTTCAAATATCCACTTGGCATGCAAACTACCAGCACCCTGATAGTCAGACTCGACAATATACTTTGCACCTTCTGCCCTATAACTAAAATTTTTCAATTCGGTATTTATACCCGCTAAGGCCGGACCTTTTGACAAAGAAATAACCGTATTGCCTTTAAGCACTTTCTCCAGATAACCTGTAACCTTTTCAAAATAATAGGTAACATCATCCTGTTTAATGAGGAGCGATTGGTTAGTTTCTTGGGTTTTTATGCCTGAATTGGATAGGATAGTTTCTTGCTTCTCAGCAATTAAACGGGCAGCTTTTATCGGCCAGCTCCAGGTAAATATTTCTTTTTTATCTGGCCCATAAGCAGTTAAACATAAGGCATCGCTTTGGGCCCACAATTTTGGCAAAGCCAGATCTAGCGTACCTTTTGCACCAGGTTTAAGCTTAGCAATTGCTGCTCCACTGCTATTTATTATAGCCTTTGTTCCTTCAGCGTTAGCCGATGGAAAAGTAACTAATTTCCATTTAAAAGTGCATTGATCAAGATTGGTAAAATTGAAACGGTTCTCAATAGATACTTTACCTGTAAAATCGCTATCAATTTTTGGCAGATCGATAAAAACAGGAGACCATATCTCTTTTATGGTGTAAAAACTGGCTTCCTTTTCGCGATGTGGCCCAACAATTCCATCAGGTGCATGGTTCCCATCACCATCGTAAATACCATTTTTATCTGTCCGGATTACGTTTTCATCAACCAAGGCCCAAATGAAACCACCAGCACCATGCGGATGAACTAACATTTGATTCCAGAAATCATCTAAAGCGGCACCAGCACCACCATCATAAAGCGCGTGCATAAATTCAGTCGGAAAGAAAACTTCCTTGCCTGAAGTAGCTGCCTTAGCCATATAATTATAATCTGGATAATGTTTGGTATCGGTTCCGTTAAACTTCTCCCAAGGATGGATTACTGTACGTTTCTGCGGATCGTATAAGGCATAATCATTGTCGAGATCGGTGTTAAAACCTCCCTCGTTACCATTGGCCCAAAAAATAATAGAAGGATGGTTTACATCCCTGATCACAAGTTCTTTTACTAGCCTGTGCCCAACGGTGTTATCGTATTTTGCCTGCCAGCCAGTTAACTCATTAATCACGTATAAACCTAATGAGTCGCAAACATCCAAAAATTCTGCATCTGGTGGATAATGCGACATGCGAACGGCGTTCATATTCATTTCTTTCATTAACCTCACGTCCATTAAGTGTACCTCAGGGCTTAAGGTACGCCCGCTTTCAGGCCAAAAGCTGTGGCGGTTAACACCTTTTAAAATCATTTTCGCCCCATTAACGTAAAAACCGTCGCCATTTCGCAGTTCAAGGGTTCTAAAACCGAACTTTTGTTTCACTTGATGAATAACATTCTGTTTATTTTTGATCCGCACCACCACCTGATATAGGTTGGGGATTTCGCTGCTCCATAATAAAGGTTTTGAGAAAGTAGCTTTCAGGGTTTGTAGGCCATTTTCTAAATTCACTTTCATAGCAAATGCTTTGCCTACGTTTTCACCATTTATTTTTTTTACCTGGGCTTCAAGAATATCGTCAGCAGCTAAATTTTGGCCATAAACATCAAGTTGAAAGGTACCATCGGCCTTTGCATTAACAGCAACTCTTTCTATAAATTTGTTTGGAACCGTTTCCAGGTAAACCGGCCGGAAGATGCCACCAAAAATCCAAAAATCGCTCGTTCTTTCGGCTTTATTAATGGAGGCATTTGCCGAAACTTTATCAACCGTAACTTCCAGTAAATTCTTCTCTCCAGGTTTTAATAGCGTGGTAATATCATATTTAAAACGATAAAAACCGCCCTGGTGCAGATCTCCGGCCAGCTTTCCATTAATGCTTACCTTAGTATCGGTCATTGCGCCTTCAAAAACCAGGAATACTTTTTTTCCTGTTATTTTACCCATCAGAAATTCATATCGATAAATCCCCTGTTCGTTGGCTTTAACTTTATCGTGGCCATAATTGTAGCTTCCAAAGCCTTGTAATTCCCAGTTAGATGGTACAGATATTTTAGTCCATATACCGCTTTTACGTCCGGCAGTACAATAAAAATCCCATTGTTTGGTATGATCTTTATCTGTTCCGGAAAGATAGGTCTTGGTCGTTTCTTGCGAAAAGCCCGCGTAAGAAACCAATAGCAACAATAACGGCATTAATCTTTTAATCATGATATATTTGGTATTAGCATTAAAAACAGCGTCAATTTCCCACCACTCAATAAAGGTTTTGGATTTATTAAACCGAACGTTTACAAGATAATGGAATTTGTGCTTAGATAATACTGAATAACTATCATTTTACATCTTTCATCCCTCAGGATTTTAAAAACATTAATAATTTCATAATTTTAATAGTATACCTAATTTACACGCTATGAAAAACAACAAACTATCCGAACTTACCCTAACCGAATTAAATAAACAGAAAAAGCAATTAAGTGGTCTGTTAATTGGATTTACTATGGTAATGCTGTTTTTGTTTGGTGCACTTTTATTCCTCATTATTAAAAAACAAAACTTTGTACTTCTTGCCGTTATTCCAGGTTGTGCATTAACCTTGTTACCAGCAGCAATTAAATTAAATCAGCTCAATGCCGAAATAAAATTACGCAGCTCGGAAATAAATTAAAGCCTGCAAAAAGCTAAATGGAGACAACAAGTTTAAAAGATGGCGACTACTGCGTTGTGATTAAAGGAACGCATATCGGTAAGTCTGGCAAGGTAAGCGATATAAATACCAGTAAAACAGGTCACATTACCATTACTGTTGAACAAGACAATGCGGTTAGGTTTAAAACCCTTTGCAGGAATGTAGTACAAAAAGAGCATACAAAATAAAAATACCTGAAATAAGATGGTAGTTCAATCTTAAATACCATCCGCCACCAGCTTAGGTCTGCCATTTGGCCTGATACCCAAGTGAAAGGAAGCAAAAAGACACCCCATTAATAGGTAAAACAACCAAAATCGGTAACATGTTGATTACGCTGAACTGGGTTAACATGCTGCTCCGTACTTTTATGCCACACACAAATAAATTCATGAGGGCTTTTACTAAATCGATTTTTCTACTTCTGCTCTTTGCAGGTATTTTTACAAGCAGTAATGCACAAAATTATACCGTAAAGGGCATCGTGTTAGATACTGCAGGCTTACCGCTACCTGGTGCGGTAGTCAGGATTAAATTTGGCGCGGATAGTATAGGCACCTCTGCCAATCCTGATGGTACATTTGCATTAGACAAAATTAAAGCTAAACAATTTACTTTATCTGCCGCTTTTATAGGCTACGACACCTTTATTAAACAGTATCTGATCGAAAAAGGCAATAGCTTAAACATTACCAATATCAAACTTAAACCATCGTCGAACACACTAGAGGGCGTAGTGATTTCGGGTGTTCCCCCTGTTAAGGTAACTGAAGATACCGTGAGTTTTAGCGCCAAAGCCTTTCCGGTTAGAGATGGTGATGCCGTTGATGAAGTACTGAAAAAACTACCGGGCATTAAGGTAGATAAGGATGGTAATGTAACCAGTCAGGGTTCGCCTGTAACCAAAATACGTGTTAACGGTAAAGATTTCTTCGGAACAGATGTAGCCACAGCCATCAAAAATCTTCCTGCCGATATTATAAAAAACCTTCAGTTTATCGACGATTATGGCGATCAGGCCAAACTTACAGGTATTAAAACAGGTGAGCCAGAAAAGGTGCTGAACCTTACCATTGAAGAAGATAAAAAGAAGGGTTATTTTGCCAGGGCCTCTGCAGGTGTGGGTAACTCCGATCGCTACAATACCAATATACGGGGAAATAGTATGAAAGGTGAACAACAGATTTCATTCGATGGAACTTCGGCCAATGCCAATATGCGCGGCGGCGGCGGTGATGGCATTACAACGAGAAATGTTGCCGGACTTAACTATAAAAATGAGTTTAGCAGCAAACTCTCTGCAGATGCGGGATATAATTTTAACAACAATAAAAATAACACCATTAGTTCTACCTATACACAGAGTGTTTTACAAGATGCAGGGCAAAATCCATTGAACAGACTTGAGGACGCCCGAAACAACAGTAAGAGCGACAACTATAGCCATTGGTTTGGTGGTAATTTGGAGTATAAAATAGATACGATGAATTACCTTAAAATTTCTCCAAACTTTTCTTACAATACCAATAGTGGCAATAATACGGGTAGCTCGCTTATTACCCAGGATACCTTGTCTACCAGAAGAGAAAGCAATAATTTCAGTAATTCCAATAACCTGAATGCCCGTACCAATGTATTTTACAATCATAAATTTCAGAAGAAAGGACGGAACCTGAGCTCCTGGGGCAACATCAATTATACCAATGGCGGAAATTTTGGCAATGTATATAACAAGTATTTCAATTTCGAGGGCAAAGGAGTCGATTCGGCACAAAACCTGCTGAACAACCAGAATAGCCGTAATTTAGGGCTTAACATTGGAGCATCATACATGGAGCCACTTTGGAAAAAAACCTTTTTAGAAGTAAATTACAGTTGGAACCGATCATCGACAAATAATTTAAGAGATACTTATAACGTAGTTGAAGGCAATGAAGTATTTAACCCAAAACTCAGCAATATTTATGATTATCAGTTCATTACCAATAAAGTGGGCCTGAATTACCGCTATATCGGCGAAAAACTGAATTATACCCTCGGTATTAACGCGCAGCCTGCATTGCTTCAGGGACAGAATTTAAGTAATAATGTTGAAACCCTTAACCGAACTTTTAACCTCATCCCTTCTGGCCGGTTTTCCTATAAATTTTCTAACCAGCAATCGTTAGATGTTAATTATTGGGGAAGAAATAACCAACCTGGATTTTTACAATTGCAACCTATATCCGACAATTCGAACCTGCAGAACGTGGTTACCGGAAACCCGAATCTTAAACCTGAATTTATACACAGTATCAATGCCCATTACAAGCAAGCCGATTGGAGTGTAGGAAAAGTGATCATAGCCAATTTCAAGTACGAACGTACTAACGATAGGATTGTAACCACTAAACAGCGTGTACCTGGCACGGTTAATCAGCTTACCAGTTATATTAACACCGATGGATACTACACCCTGCAAGGCGATTACGACATTAGCAAACCGCTTTCGGCAGAACGAAAGTTTACCATTGGCTATTCTGGCTCGGGTCAGCTGAACAATAACATTACTTTTACCGATGCTAGCAGAATAGAAGCCCGCAATATGGCCTGGCGCCAGGAGCTCGAATTTAGGGTAGACCTGAAAGATATTGTCAACTTTGAAATAGAAACCTCCTATTCCCAAAATCTGACCAGGTATTCGAATGATTCATTTACCGACCGCCAATCTAACCGTTTTGAGTGTGGTATAGAAGGCCGTAATTATTTCTTTAAAGACCTTACCCTAGGCTACGATTTCACTAAACAGATTAACTCAGGTTTCGATAACGGTGCGGTACGAAATCCAACATTGCTTCGTTTATCAATGGAATATAAGTTTATGAAGAACGATATGGCTGCTATTCGTGTAGAAGGATTCGATCTTTTTGATCAGAACTCAGGGATATCAAGAGATGTATTCGATAACGAAATTGTAGATAAACAAGTTAACCGATTGGGAAGGTATTTCATGTTATCATTGATTTATAGGGTGCGTAAATTTGGTGGTTAAGATTAGCTTGCATTTTTTTTACAACGAAGAGAGATTAAATATCATCTACATTATCTTCCTAAATCTGCCATACTGGCTATTTCAGAGACAGATTTTAAGCCCAAAAAAGCATTGATCAAAGTAATGAACGGCTGTTTGGTACGGACTGTCAAGGAGTTGCAGGAAGTTCATTTCAGGCCATTATCCGGCAGGGGATTTTCCGATAACGACTCAAAATTCATACTCTGAAAATTTAGAGAATAAATATATTAAATGAAACTAAAAAAAGTTAAAAACCTAGGTCGTCACAATATACGATAATACATTTAAAAACCTGACAAACAACTATTTACCGATACAGAACTTCGTAAATATATTCTCCAACAAATCATCAGTAGTAACTGTACCCGTAATCTCACCAAGATAATGTAGCGCCTGTTTAATGTCCATTGCTAAGAAATCAGAGGTAACCGGATTATCTACATTAGCCAAAACCCTTTGCAGGGCATGTTCGGTTTGTTTTAAAGCTTCTACATGGCGGATATTGGTAACCAGGGTTTCGCTGGTATTAATGTGGTGCAAGTTAACCTGCTCTAGTAGCGTAGTTTTAAGTTCGTCGATACCTTGTTTTTCTTTAGCAGAAATAAAAACAACATTTAAAGCTTCGAAAGCTTTACGCTGCGCATCAGCGATGAGGTCGGCTTTGTTTACCAAAATTAAATAGGGGATAGCCAACTGTTCCAAGCCACGTACCTGTTCTTCGATTTCTGAAATACTTTGAGCGGCATCGGCCATGTAAATGATCAGTTTGGCCTGTTTCATTTTTTCTAGCGTACGTTCTACCCCTAAAGCTTCAATAATATCGGCTGTATCGCGGATTCCGGCCGTATCGATAAAACGGAAAACAATGCCACCAATGGTCAGTTCATCTTCAATGGTATCGCGTGTGGTTCCCGCAATATCAGAAACGATAGCACGTTCTTCGTTAAGGAGGGCATTCAATAGGGTAGATTTACCCACATTAGGTTTACCTGCAATAACAATGGGAACCCCATTTTTAATTACATTTCCCATTTCGAAAGAAGAGATCAAACGCTGTAAAACGTAATTAATTTTGTTCACCAGGTTTTTTAGCTGTTCGCGATTGGCAAACTCTACATCCTCTTCTGCAAAATCAAGTTCGAGTTCGATCATCGAAGCGAAATGGATCAATTGTTCGCGTAATCCTTTTAATTCGTTGGCAAAGCCACCCCGCATCTGTTGCATGGCTACATCATGGGAGGCTTTGGAATTTGAGGCAATTAGATCAGCTACTGCTTCTGCCTGACTAAGATCGAAAGCGCCATTTAAAAAAGCGCGTAAGGTAAATTCGCCAGGTTTGGCGGCACGGGCACCTTTGCTAATCAACAGGTTAATAATCTGTTGGATAATATAGTTAGAACCATGACAGGAAATTTCTACCACGTTTTCTTTAGTATACGATTTAGGCGCTACGAATAAACCAGCCACTACTTCATCAACAATATGATCGCCATCTTTAACCAAGCCAAAGTGTAAAGTATGCGAGGCCTGCTTTTCTAAATCTTTTCCTGCAAAAACGGTATTGGTAAGGGAAATAGCCTCCGGACCAGATAAACGGATAACGCCAATGGCGCCAGAACCGGAAGGAGTAGATAAAGCAATAATGGTATCTTGATTGTTCATGTGCGGTATTAAAGCTGCAAAAATAAGGCTAATCTACCGGTATATCGTGGGTGGGAAGTAATTTTTTTAAGCATTGCTTAAACGGTTAATTGTTTGAAATCGGTTAACTGGTGCCAAAATCCGAACCTCTACCAGCTCTTCGAATCCGCTCAAGGTGATAGATTGTAAAAATCGGTCGTCATTTCGACTGGAGCGCAGCGAAATGGAGAAATCTTTGAACTATCTAATAAATATAGTTCAAAGATTTCTCCACTGCGGTCGAAATGACGATTTATCTTAACCTGTCATCCCAACTACTTTGTTTCTTTACAAAAACTGACCTCTCATGGTGACATATCGAAGGGGAATCGGTTAATTAACTCCAAACGCCAAGCTCCCAACTCAAAACTGAAACGCAACCATTCATTTTCCAATATTAAAGCTTATCTTAAAACATTTTGACACCGATTGTGTTTAAAACTCAAATCAGATTAAGCTTTTTATGACTAACAATTTACCCCTAACCGTTAAACGATCTATAGAATTATTAGGTCTGATGGCCATCGTAGCCGTTATGGTAATCGGAAGAGATATTATCATGCCAGTATTGATGGCTTTTTTTATCAGCATTATGTTGCTACCGGTGTATCGATTTTTAAAAAGAAAAAAGATGCCCGAAACGCTGGCCATCATTCTATCCATTTTATTGGTAGCGCTCTTTGTAGCTTTGATTGTTTGGTTTTTTTCGAACCAGATTGGAATGTTGGTTAAAGATTTCCCGCAGATAAAGGAGAACGTAACACAGCATATTAATTCATTAAGCGATTGGATTAGCCGTATTACCCATTACGACGATAACCAGCAAAAAGCCTTTATAAAGACTAAAAGCGACGATTTGATGAACATGGGAACCTCGCTGGCAGGTGGTGCTGCTGTAACGTTAAGTGGCATTTTTGTATTTATCGGTTTATTACCCATCTATATTTACCTGATGCTTTTTTATAAAGACATTTTATTGCGCTTTATTTTCATGTGGTTTAAAACCGACGATCATCCAAAAGTGAAAGAAGCGATTTATGAAACCGAATCGATCATTAAAAGCTACCTAATCGGTCTGTTAATCCAGATCACCTATATGACCATTTTATTGGGCGGGATATTGATGTTAATCGGTATAAAACATGCCCTGTTAATCGGGGTAATCTTCGCCATATTAAACCTGATCCCATATGTGGGTGCTTTAATTGGTAACTTAATCGGGGTACTGTTAACGCTTACTTCATCTCAAGAATTGTGGCCGGTAATCACTGTTTTAGGTGTTATTGCTTTCGTTCAGTTTTTAGATAATAACATTTTGATGCCGCGTATTGTTGGCTCGAAGGTAAAAATCAATGCCTTATTTGCCATCCTCGGGGTATTTATCGGGGGCAGTATAGCTGGTATTTCCGGGATGTTCCTCGCACTACCGATTGTGGCGGTACTTAAAGTTGTTTTCGATCGAACAGAGTCGTTTAAACAATGGGGTGTGTTATTAGGAGATGAGCGCCCAGCCAAAAGCCCAATGACTTTTCCAAACTTTAGGAAGAAAAAACCTGTGGCAACTAAATCGGGGATTGAAGGGAAATAGTCCGTAGTCCAAAGTCTTTAAATAGAAAAGAAAAAGCATCACTGGATTAAACTAGCGATGCTTTTTTGTCAATCCTTTTTTACATTACATATTGGGCCAATTCACCAAATAAAGATGTAGCATTTATTTTTTTGCTTACCAAGTAAATATTAATATAATAAAGTTATCGATCCTGTAACTATTTCACACGCTTGACTTAATTTTATGATATAGTAATATACACCTACTGGAAGTCTAGAACCCTTAATCGTTCCATCAAACGGCATGGTATATCCCACAGATTCATAAACCTTATTTCCTACTCTATTAAAAAATTGAATGTGTGCCTTTGGATAATTTTCAATACCCTTTAAATTCCAAATATCATTAATACCATCGTTGTTAGGTGAAATCGAATTTGCTACAGTCAATCCTGATAAGCCAACTGTAATTTTCACTTCCATTTTTCTACTTTCGCAATCGCCGATACGTTGAGCAATAAAGTAATTTTTATCACCTCTGACATTAACTTTAAAAATCCCGCTAACAGAAACGTCTATAGGAAATGAAGCCTCTTCACTTTCATAAAGGGCATAGCTGGTGGCTTTTGTCGATCCACTTGCCCGCAAAGTTGCTTCGCCCGGTGAACAAAGTTGAATTGGTGTAACAGTTGGTGCTGTAATTTGGCTGGTAAGATTATCAACCACAAAATTCGAAATCAATGGCGAGCAATTTAAAGCATCAGTAGCTTCCAGTTTATAATTGCCTTTGGGTAAATTGTATATGTCTAAATTATTGCCAACCTGAATACCAGCGTCATTAGTCCATTTATAGCTATAAGGTGCAAGGCCACCACTAATTTGCATTCCGGTAATACTTCCCAATCCTTGATTACAATTATCATCTGCAATACGAACATTGCTATTTACTAAAGCAAGTTCAGCTTGTCTATTAACGCTGTAAGTAATCAGATATATTTCGCAACCATAATCATCTATTCCATAAACACTATAATCTCCAGCGTCTACGTTCTCAAGTACAGCTGTATTCCCCCCAACGGTCTTACCTGATTTGTCTTCCCATCTATAACTTTTTGGCAGATGGCTTGTATTTTGCATCGTAATTATGATTTTTCCATTGTTTAATCCACAAGAGGCATCGGTAATTATCTTTGTAATGCCCCTAGCATCGATCAAATTTGGCTGTGTAACTAAGGTAAGACCATAAGTTTTATTACATGACTGATTTGAAGCTGTTAACTGGTAACTTCCGGAAGGCACCCCTTCTAAATCCAGCTGACTACCAACTACTTGACCACCAATATTTTTCCAGGTAAAGGAATTAGCTCCAGTTATTAGCAAACCTTTTATACTTCCATTATTACCCGAACAAGTAGGATTGAAAACTTGTTTCTGGCTATCATTAATGGTAATGGCGTTGGCATCCGGAATGGTAATGACCTGTGTAATTATCGCTCCGCAACTGGATTGGTCTCTAACTTCTAAAGTGTATTTGCCGGGCGGCTGATTTACCAAATCCTTAATGCTTGCAACCTGCACATTGTTTTCGTTTTTCCATTTATAGGTTAAAGTGCCGCTTCCAGTTGCCATTATTCCCGTAATACCTCCAGAATTTGTACCACAATTAGCTGGCGTTATAGATAAGGAAAGCAGGCTAACGCTTGGTCCGGAGCTAGATGTTAAGTTAACCGGCCCATAAGTCTCTGTACAACTGTTATCCAATGTGGATATTGTTAAGGTATATCTTCCGGGCGTAACATTTGTTAAATTTAATGTTGTAGCTACTTCGGTACCCAATTCATTTTTCCAGCTGTAAACTGCAGGTGATGAGGTATTATTTACAACCTGTAAACCTCTAATGTTGCCACCAGTACCACAAGCTGGATTTAGTATCTGAACATTTGTGGCATTTGTTATCAATCCTTTTTTAATTTCAAACCATGGTGTTACTTCACTACAATCTCCATTAACTGCTTTTAACCGATAAGTACCAATTGGCACATTTAAAAGGTCTTTCTCCCTACCCACTACATTTCCATTAATATCTAACCACTCTACATTAGCAGCACTTAATGGCAACACACCTGTAATTGAGCCCATATTAGAACATGCATGAATAATCTTAACCCCAGAAACATCAACCCTGGTTCGGGTAAATTCTGATGTGGAGCCATTTAATGTTGCAGAAGCAATTACCGATCTTAAAATATTACCATTATAGTTCCAGTTGCCATTGGCATCAGCCGTGGTACTGGCAAAATAGGTTTCCGGAGAACATGTTCTACACAAGTCGCTGTAAAAAAGTTCTATTGTTGAGTTTGGTGTAGCCGTACCAGATACAGCATTTGCGGTGAAATTTTGAATATTTACCACTGGAATTGTACGAGAGCTATTTGTAAATATCATTGGATATGCACCAACTGTACAGAAAAAGCTATTCTTATTCACTGAAACAGTTGAATAGGGCCAAACATTTACCGGCTTGCAATAGGCGATGTAATTTGCGTCTGCCGGGTCTTGCCCACCAATAACTACACCATCCGAATAGTAAACAAAAACACCTGTTGAAGCTCGCAATCGCTTGGTTAGGCTCTTGTCAATGCCAATAAAATTCCTTTTGATACTTACGGGCATCCCGTTATTTAAAAGGTTAATTGCATATCCTTCGCTAGAAATGACATTATCTTCTATACTTATTGTATTTTTACCATTAGGGTTGCTTGTTAACACACTAAAACCTGATGACAATGGCGTTGCAATATCTCCAGTAAAATTTGTACCAATTTTATTATTTCTAATCTTTATCGTTGCCGGAGTAGAATATAATGGGTCATTATTTGAATTGTAATTGCTCTGGGAGAAATTGATACCTTTTGCAAATACATTTCCTTCTGCAGGACTAGTTCCGCCAATATCTACTAGTCCATATATATAATACATCGATTGAGCTCCAGAAAAAGACATCGGCAATGTCACACCATCAGATTCAAAACCAATAATATTGGCCTGAACTGTTAAATTTTCAGAATAATACTGAATTTGTCCACCAGTTAAATGAACATTAACACCAATTTCATGTGTAAAGCCACAAATTACATTCCCTTTTCCGGCCGCCCCAACTTTTATATTTTTTGCCTGTCTTAAACATATCCCTTGCCGTTGTTCCCATCTTCCTGGCGCAGTGGTTGGTAATAAATTTATGATGTATATGCCATAAATACCTACATCATTAACATTTATCAATGTTAATCCATAGTAAGTAGTTAAATACGAAAATGACATTTTTATTTGCACTTTAGCTGTACTTACACCAAAAAAATTACCCGATTGTGTCGATCCATCGATATCCAGATTCGAAGAAACATCAGGCAATTGACTTAACAAGGTTATGGTTCTTCCGCTTTCACTTTGATCTGCTAAATTAAAATGAATAAAATCTTTATCGGCACTGCCATTTGCAGCCGCTTTGATTAATGCATCTCTTAAAGTTCCCGAACCAGCATCTGCGTTTGAAGTTACAATAAAAACCTCTCCACGAGTGTCTAAAGAAAAAAGAATTAAAATCGCAAGTAAAAAAGAAGCGAGAATAAAATTAAACGTTAATCTAATCATAGATAAACAAATCTACTAAGATTATCTTATTTTAATAACGCATCATAAGCAAATCTTAAAATTGTTCCGAAAACAACGATCAGAAAAAACACACGGACAAATTTATTTCCTTTAAGTAAGGCCAGTTTTGTACCGAAGAAAGCACCGGTTAGGTTAAACAGCGCCATCGGTATGGCGTATTGAAACAGGATATGCCCGGTAGAACTGAAATAGATAATGGCCGCCAGATTAGTGGCCATATTTACAATTTTGGCATGTGCGCTGGCCCCTATAAAATCGAAACCCAGAACGGCAATAAAAACCAAAATCAGAAAAGAACCAGTGCCTGGTCCGATTAAACCATCATAAAAACCAATCAATATCCCAAATAAACCAGCCATTAAAACCTGTTGTTTAAGCGAATGGTCTTTCTCCTGGTGGATACCAAATTGTTTATTAAAATAGGTATAAAGTGCAACTAAAATCAGTACAACGAGGATTACAGGTTTAATGACCGAATTATCTATCCTACTTACCAAAAATGCACCCAGCAATGCAGCAAAGAATGCAGTAAGCACACAGGCAGCAAGTACCTTATAGTTAAAACGAACCTGTTTCGAATATTTGAAAGCGGCTAACGTTGTACCTGCCATTGATGGGATTTTGGTAGTCCCTAAAAGCGTGGCCACGGGGTAATGTGGTAAAATAAGTAAAATGGCGGGAGTTTGTAATAAACCACCGCCACCTACAATAGCATCTATAAATCCGGCAGCAAAAGCCACCAGACAAAGTAAAACCAGTTCGTACATCATGAGCCAGGATTATTAAGATGATAGGATTTCAAGAGCATATCTATCATTTCACTTTTAATACTACATCTTACCTCTTCCATCTTACCTCTTCCATCTCCCATCTTACCTCTGCCATCTTACATTCTTTCCGGCGAAGTAATCCCTAAAATCAGCATTCCGGCATGAATGATATCTGCCGTTTTTTTGCTCAGGTTTAATCGGAACTGTTTCGTTTCACCTTCTTCGGTTTTTACAATCGGCGGTACCTCATGGTAAAACTTGTTGAACAGTTTAGCCAGTTCGTATAAATAGTTGGCCAAACTTGCCGGACTGTAAGCCTTAGCCGCAATGGCAATTTCTGCAGGGTATTTCGCCAGTTGCAGAATCATTTCCAATTCTACATCCGATATTCCTGAAAACTGCTCACTGCCAACTGCGAACTTGTAATCCGACTTAGTCAACAGCGATTTAATCCGCGCATGCGTATACTGAATAAACGGTCCGGTATTCCCCTGAAAATCGATACTTTCAGCCGGATTGAATAATAAACGTTTTTTAGGTTCAACCTTTAAAAGGAAATATTTTAAGGCACCTAAACCTATATTTTTATACAGCTCTTCCTTGTCTTCTTCACTAAAATCGTTGGTTTTACCCAATTCTTCCGTTTTCTCGCGGGCAGTGCTTACCATGCTTTCAATCAACTCATCAGCATCAACAACTGTTCCTTCACGGCTTTTCATCTTACCATTTGGCAAATCAACCATTCCGTACGATAAATGGTATAAACCTTTTGCCCAGCTTTTGCCCAGTTTCTCTAAAATCAGGAACAACACTTTAAAGTGGTAATCCTGCTCATTCCCTACCACATAAATCGACTCATCCATATTGAAATCGTCGTGTTTCATTTCGGCAGTACCTAAATCCTGTGTAATGTAAACCGAAGTTCCATCAGCACGCAAAACCAGCTTTTGGTCTAAACCATCGGCAGTTAAATCGATCCATACCGAACCATCTTCCTTTTTAAAGAAAACACCTTTGGCCAAACCTTCATCAACAGTACCTTTTCCTAACAGATAGGTATTACTTTCGTAATAAAATTTATCAAAATCAACCCCAAGATTTTTATATGTCACGTTAAAACCAGCGTAAACCCACTCGTTCATGGTTTTCCACAGCGAAACCACTTCCTCATCGCCTTGCTCCCATTTCAACAGCATTTGTTGTGCTTCTTTGATCAATGGAGCATTTTTCTTGGCTTCTTCTTCTGTTTGTCCTTCGGCTTTTAAAGCTTCAATTTCTTTTTTATATTCTTTATCAAAAATGACGTAGTATTTTCCTACCAAGTGATCGCCCTTTAAGCCTGTACTTTCGGGTGTTTCGCCATTACCCCAATTTTGCCAGGCCAGCATCGATTTACAGATGTGGATACCACGATCGTTAACCAGGTTTACCTTCACCACATCGTAACCGTAAGCTTTAAGCAGTTCAGAAACCGAATAACCCAATAAATTATTACGCACGTGCCCCAGGTGAAGCGGTTTATTGGTATTTGGCGAAGAATATTCGACCATTACCTTTTTACCGTTTGGTGCATACACACCAAAATCGGGCGATAAAATTTCCTCATTAAACTGTTGTAAGAAATAACTTTCAGCAATGCTTAAGTTTAAAAAGCCTTTAACCACATTAAATTTAATAATATCGGCTACATTAGCAACCAAATATTCGCCAATTTCAGTGGCAGTTTGCTCTGGCGATTTCTTCGAAATTTTGGTAATCGGAAAAACAACAATTGTTGCCTGTCCTTCAAATTCTTTACGTGTTTCTTGTATGTTGATTACACCTTCGGCTACTTCTTCCTTATAAAGTTCAAAAATGGCTTTCTGTGTTTCGGCAATAATAAAATTCATGGGCCAAAAATATGTAAAAAAGGTGGAAGGTGAAAGGTTTAAGGTGGAAGGTTTAAGGTGGAAGGTTTTCGAGCTTTTAAAGGGTTTGGAAAGGTACTGTAGTGCAAATCGGTCCAGATAGTCCTTCTTTTCGCTATAGTCCCGACTGAAGGAATCGGGAACTGCCGCTATTAAGGTTTAAAGGAGGTTGGTTCTGTGTATAAAAAAGTCCGAAGTCGGGAGACCGAAGTCCGAAGATTTTTTATCTTAAATTTCAACTTTCATCGTTTTTAAAGGGTTTGGAAAGGTAAGTAGTGCCAGTGGGGCCCGATAGTCCTTCTTTTCGCTATAGTCCTGATTGAAGAAATCGGGAGCTGCCGCTATTAAGGTTTAAGGAGGTTGGTTCTGTGTATAAAAAAGTCCGAAGTCGGGAGACCGATGTCCGAAGAGGCAATCCCTGTAAGTATAAACCTCATTGGTCTTCTAACTTTCCCAGCACCTATTTTCAAACTATATCTTCGGACTTTCGGACCCTGGACTTTCGGACTCTCAAAAATTCTAATAGATTTGCAATAACTAACTTTTTTATGAGCGAGCAGAACCCAAATTTTAAAGTGAGCGTAAACACCGAAATCGGCAGATTGCGTAAATTATTAATACATAGTCCTGATAGTGGATTAGGCAAAGTAGTACCCTCTAAGGCACAAGATTGGCTTTTCGAAGATATTGTACATTTAGATACCATCCGTAAAGGCGAATACGATTATTATATTAAACTGTTGATGTATTTTCTTGATCCTGAAAAGATTAAAGGAAAATTGGCTGAAATAGATTCTGAAGCATCAGACCGTAATTTTTATAAACCCAACCACCCCGATTTTCACAATTCTAAATCTGTAATTGAGATTCAGAACCTATTAAGTGAAATGTTGGAGAACGAATCCATCCGTAAAAAACTGGTAGCAGCAGTTTGTGCTATCGAAGGCTGTACCTATAAAGTACAGTTAGAATTAACCAATACCGATCCAAAACAATTGGCGGAGATTTTTATCTCCGGAACATTGGCCAACGATACCATGATTTTTGCACCAATCCCCAATTTAATTTTCACCAGGGATGTAGGTACCACTATTAACAACCATATCTTGTTAAATAAACCGGCAAAAAAAGCCCGGGTGCGCGAAACACTTTTAATGCGTTATATTTTCTTCAATCACCCTTTGTTTGAGGACTATCGCAATAACATCCTCGAAATTCCGGATGTAACCATGCACTTTTTACGCCCTGGTGATGAACCTGCTTTCAGTACCACTTTAGAAGGTGGCGACGTAATGATGGTGAGCCCCAACCACGTATTAATTGGCTGTAGTGAACGGACATCAGAACATGGTGCCAACGAAGCCATTAAGTTATTGTTCGATCAGGATGTGGTAGAAAAAGTTACGGTGGTAAAAATACCGAGCAAACGTGATTATATGCACCTGGACACTGTTTTTACACAGGTTAAACGTGATACCTGGGTAATTTTAAATTCGATTGCCCATTCACCAAAATATAATCCTTACGAGCCGATCAACTTTTTAAAAGAGCCCGAAAAGCTTGAAGCGACCACTGCTATTCAGTTTACAAAAGCCAATCCGAGCGAACCGAAACACTTTGAACATGTAGAAGCTTTATTAAATGATATTAGCCAAAACGATTTAAAAAGCACTGAACCAACAAAAATCATCTACAGCGGAAATAATCAATTTCCTTACGATTCGAGAGAACAATGGACGGATTCCTGTAACCTTTTAGCCATTAAAGAAGGTGTTGTTTTAGGTTATGATAGAAACGATAAAACAGTAGAGGCTTTTAAAGCTGCTGGCTTTGATGTGGTGGATGTTAAAGATTTAATCCAGGATTTAGAAAGCGGCAAAGTAAATGCCGAAACCATAACCGATACGTTGATTTTAATGCCTTCGGCAGAATTATCGCGTGCCCGTGGTGGTTTCCATTGTATGAGCCTGCCGATTTTAAGAGATAATTTGTAATTAGTGACCCGTCATCCTGAATTTATTTCAGGATCTCCTAATTAAGATCCTGAATTTATTTCAGGATCTCCTAATTAAGATCCTGAAATAAATTCAGGATGACGCATAAGAAGAAGAAAATGCAGACCACCAACCACATCCTCATGATCCGCCCTGTTGATTTTAAGTTCAACGAGCAAACAGCGGGAAATAACAAATTTCAAAATGCATCTACTGAAACCAATGTACAAACAGCGGCTTTAAAAGAGTTTGATGCCTTTGTTGATTTACTACGTAAAAACAATGTTGATGTGAAGGTAGTAGATGACACCTTACAACCTGAAACGCCTGATTCTATTTTCCCGAACAATTGGGTTTCCTTTCACGAAGACGGCTCAGTATATCTTTATCCGATGTTTTCTGAAAACCGCAGGTTAGAACGCCGGATAGAAATACTGGATGGCCTGAGAGAAAATTTCGAAGTTAATCACATTACTGATTTAAGTTTTTACGAAAAACAATATGCGTTTTTAGAAGGTACAGGAAGCATGGTGTTAGATCGCACCAATAAAATTGCTTACGCCTGCTTAAGTGTGCGCACCGATGAAGAAGTGCTGAACAATTTCTCCATGCTCACCGGATACGAACCAGTGGCATTCCAGGCGGTTGATGAAACGAATTTCCCGATTTACCATACTAACGTAATGATGTGCATTGGTGACTGCTTTGCAGTAATCTGCCTTGATTCTATTAAAAATCCTGAAGAAAAGTTAAATGTAACCATCAGTTTAAAAGGCGCTGGTAAAGAAATCATCGAAATCAGCTTGGAGCAGATGAATAAATTTGCGGGCAATATGTTGCAGGTTACCAATGCAGAGAACGAAAGCTTATTGGTTATGTCGGAGCAGGCTTATTTATCATTAAATGCTGAGCAGATTGCAGCGCTTGAACAATATAGCAGAATTATTTATGCACCATTGTATATCATCGAAAAAAATGGTGGTGGCAGCGCAAGGTGTATGCTGGCTGAGATACACTTGCCGAGTAAATTGTAGCTAAAAAGATTAGCTGGTGGACCAAAGCCATGGAAATGAGTTATTAAAATCAGTCGTCATTTCGACTGGAGTGCAGCGAAATGGAGAAATCTTTGGACTATGTTTATTGGAAACTTTAAAGATTTCTCCACTACGGTCGAAATGACGATACTTTTCAAAATAAAGACTTTTTCTTTAAAAAGTTCGCACTCGCTATTAAACCCCAAATAGCAGTACCAGCCCAAATACATAAACCTGATCGGAACGAACATCCCGATTTTTCTTCGGGATAAAGTGGAGAGCAGGACTAACCCAAACCGATAAAAACAGGAACCTGCTTTCCAAATGATCAAAAAACATTCATATCTGTTTATATTTCAACGCCGTGGTTCGTGCCTCCACGAACCATTTTTATTTTTGCCACAGAATCACAGAAAACACTGAAAATCTGTCGCATAAGTACGCTCGCTATTAAACCCTAAATAGCAGCAATATCCTAATTTCAATAAACCTGATCGGAACGAATATCCCGATTTTTCTTCTGAATAAAGTGGAGAGCAGGACTAACCCAAACTGATAAAAACAGAAACCTGCTTTCCAAATGATCAAAAAACATTCATTTCCTTTTCTATCAAACAAAACCTATTATAATAACAAGATTTCTCCTCTAAATGAGCTCCTTTAGAGCACTGCGGTCGAAATGACGATCCACTTGATTCCAATTACTTTTATTACTTTCGCCAAAAATCCGTTATCAATATGTCTTTAACACAAGAATTACAGACCCGTTCGGGCAATAAATGCGAATTATGCACCGCTGAAATCAATTTATCGGTGTACGAAGTGCCACCAAGCAGCAATGCCAATAGCGATAACAGCATTTTAGTTTGTAAAACCTGCTTAGATCAGATTGAAAAAACGGAACAGCTTGCACCAAACCACTGGAAAATATTAACAGAAACCATGTGGTCGGAATTTGCCCCTGTACAGGTTGTTGCCTGGAGAATGTTGAGCAGGCTAAGAAATGAAGGCTGGGCAGCAGATAGTCTGGATATTTTATACCTTGAAGATGAAACTTTGGAGTGGGCTAAAAAAACCGGCGACCATGAGCAAGATGGAACGGTAGAATTTCATCAGGACAGCAACGGCACGCGCTTATTTGACGGCGACACTGTTGTTTTGGTAAAAACGTTGGATGTTAAAGGCTCAACTTTGAGCGCTAAACTAGGTACTGTAGTTAAAAATATCCGATTAGTTCATGATAACATCGAACAAATTGAAGGTAAGGTTGAAGGACAAACTATCATAATTTTAACCAAATATCTCCGCAAAGGATAAAACGTTATTTGATGATTGATTAGCCTACTCGCTATTAAACCCTAAATAGCAGCACCAGCCCAAATACATAAACCTGATCGGAACGAACATCCCGATTTTTCTTCGGGATAAAGTGGAGAGCAGGGCCAACCCCGACCTATTTAAACAGGAACCTGCTTTCCAATCATTACTTAAACTTAATTATCTTTCATTTACTAAACAAGAGATCAAAGCAGTACTGTCCTTACCAGGTAAATCCATAAAACTGAAACCTACTTTTCAAATTAATTAGTTAAACACTAATCTTATTTCGTCTTTTAAAAAATTTAACGGAAAGTCTTAGCGAGATGCTAAGACCAGATAGTAATCAGGCTAAGCGTTTCCTTACAGTAAAAATATTATCAATACCGTTTAATTCTCGATTTAAAATTACATTTTTGCAAAAATTATTTAAAAGTAAATGCAGAGTTACTCAGAATTTCTTGATCTAAGTGTTGGTTTCCCTCAGGAGGGTTTCGATGTTATAGATGATGAATTATATTTTCAGGATTTAAACCTGATGGAAATGATCGAAACTTACGGTACTCCCCTACGTTTCACGTATTTACCAATGGTAAGTAAGAAGATCCAGCAGGCGAAGATTCTTTTCCAAACCGCTATTTTAAAGAACAATTATCGTGGCGATTACAAATATTGCTACTGTACAAAAAGCTCGCACTTTAAGCATATTGTAGAAGAAGCTTTAAAAAACAACATCCACCTGGAAACTTCTTCGGCTTTTGATATGCCGATGGTTGATGCTTTGGAGAAAAAAGGTGTGTTAACTAAAGATACCACCATCATCTGCAACGGCTTTAAAACCTACCAGTACAAACAATATATCATTGATATGTTGCATGATGGTTATACCAATATTATCCCTGTTTTAGACAATAAAGAGGAGTTTAACCTTTTTGATGATGAGGTTGATATCGATACCCCTTGTAATTTAGGTATCCGTATTGCCGCCGAAGAGCAGCCAGATTCGCAGTTCTATACTTCGCGTTTAGGTGTGCGTATGGAAGATATTATCGATTTTTACAACAACAAAATCGTTCATAATCCTAATTTCAGGGTTAAATTATTGCACTTTTTCATTAACTCTGGTATTACCGATTCGCCATATTACTGGAACGAGTTAGAGAAATATGTAACGCTTTATTGCAAGTTCAAAAAAATCAATCCTGACTTAGACACTTTGGATATTGGTGGTGGTATGCCATTTAAAGATTCGTTGGTGTTCGATTTCGATTACGAATACATGGTAAACGAAATTGTAAAAAGGATTAAAGAAATCTGCGCCATCCACGATGTAATGGAACCAGATATTATTACCGAATTTGGTAAATATACTGTTGCCGAGGCTTCTGGTATCCTATATAAAGTATTGGGTCGTAAACAACAGAATGACCGTGAGCGTTGGTTAATGTTAGATGGTTCTTTCATTACCAATTTACCAGATGTTTGGGCACTAAACCAAAAATACATTTTATTACCAATTAACAACTGGGATGCTGAATACGAACGTGTTAACTTAGGTGGTATTACCTGCGACGGGCAGGATTATTACAACCAGGAAGCACACATGAATAGTGTATTTATGCCTAAAACGCGTAAAGTACAGTACTTAGGTTTCTTCCACACTGGCGCTTACCAGGAGGTATTGAGTGGTTATGGTGGTATCCACCATTGTTTGTTGCCAAGCCCTAAACATGTATTGATTCGCAGAAACCGCGACGAAAGTTTCAACTTCGAGGTTTTTGGAGAGGAACAGAACAGTAAGCAGGTATTGAAGATTCTGGGTTACTAGTTCAGTTTACAGTTAGAAGTTTTCAGTTCTCAGTTTGGAGATACGAAAAACATAAACTTTCCACAATAAGCTAAAGCAAAGAACAAGTTTCTTATTTTTACAAAATATAATACCTTAGTTAAATTAACTAGGGTATTTTTTTGCCTTAAACCTTTTACCTTACACCTAAAACCTTTAAAAATGCAATTCGGCAAAGTAGACGACGCTTCGATTATAGATTATACCCTTCCGGCTGATGCTCCTGAAACAGCAACAGTTTTGAAAGCAAATAAACCTAAACAATCTTTCCAGGCTTATGTTGGTTGTGCCAAATGGAATAAGGCAGATTTAAAGGGTTTTTATCCAAAAGGCACGAAAGACGAGCTGACTTATTATTCTACTCAATTTAATTCCATTGAGTTAAATGCCACCTTTTATGGCATGCCAAGCCGTGAGCAAGTAATTACATGGACGCAAAAAACACCTGCAGATTTTAAGTTTTTCCCAAAACTGACCAATACCATCAGTCATTTTAAAAGATTGATCAACGTTAAAGAACCTGTTGAGCAATACTGCGATGCAATCAGCAATTTTGAGGATAAACTTGGAATGGCTTTTCTTCAATTGCATGATAATTTTAAACCAAAAGATTTCGAAAGGCTAAAAATTGTAATCAATGAGTTTCCAAAGGTAATTCCGCTGGGCGTTGAAGTGAGAAACGAAGAATGGTTTTCAAATCCTGCCATAGCAAACGAATTTGCACAATTGTTTCAGGAAAATGGTGTTGCCAATATTATTGTTGATACTGCCGGCAGAAGAGATATGTTGCATATGCGTTTAACCTCGCCCACGGCCTTTGTACGTTTCGTTGGCGCCAATGATGATGATATTGACAAGAAGCGATTAGATGATTGGATTGAAAGAATTGTAAGCTGGAAAGAACAGGGATTACAAAACTTGTATTTCTTTGTCCATCAAAATATAGAGTTATCTTCTCCACTATTTTCAGCTTATTTCACGGAGAAACTGAATAAAGCTGTAGGAACCGATTTAAAGATTCCGGTAATGGCCAATCAGGCTTCGCCAAGCTTATTTTAGTTTTTTTACGGTACGTCATTCTCGCGCATGCGGGAATCTTAATGCATTTTACATGAAGCATTAAGATTCCCAATCAAGTTGGGAATGACGACCTTTCTAAATCTATCCCCTCTTATAAACCGTTTCAGTAGCTTTTGCCTCTTCCCCTTCTGGCGAAACGTTATATGCGGTTAATACAATTTCATCGGCACTGATCAGTTCCAACGTGGTTCTCCAACCCCAAAGCTGTTCTCCATATTCAGGACTCCCGTATTCACCAAAAACTAAAAAACCATTTGCTGTAGCTTCGCCACTCGAAAGCATAATCTGCGTGCCCATGTGGAAACTATCCATCCAACTGGTCGTAAATCTTTGGTAAGGAATATCGAAACCAATAATCATTTTGCCTTCAAAAGGTTTTCCTTCCAAACTTCCTTGGTAATCTAGAGATATAAAACGGTTACCCAAAATTGAAGTAATTTTTGCTTCAGCTGGAGATTCATCTGCCAGTATATCCTTTTCGAACCAGGTTTTGGTTATGCCTTTCCAGTTACCCATTAAACTTTGAAGCTTTTGGTGAGCACCGTCTATTAAAGATTGCTCAAATTTACTTATCGCCATAATCCAAACTTATAAAATATTGTTGTAATGTTTAATGGTTTGCATAGAAGATTTTGAATTGAAAATTGTAAATTGTTAATTGAAAACTACCTATGTATGCTAAAGGCGTTAGATCTCAATCAGGTAATGGTTATCGATATCGAAACTGTGCCTCAATATCCATCTTTTCAAGATGTACCTCCCCATTTCCAGGAACTTTGGGAACAAAAAACACATTATCAAAGAAATCAAGACCAAACGCCTGAAGAATTTTACGAAAAAGCCGGCATTATGGCCGAATTTGGTAAGATCATCTGCATTAGCATGGGGATTTTCAGCGTTCAGGGCAAATCCTGCTCATTGCGCATTAAATCTATTTTTGGCCATGATGAAAAAGAAATGCTGCTACAGTTTTCTGCTTTATTAAGTAAACAAATGCCCACCTTGATGTTCTGTGCGCATAATGGAAAAGAGTTCGATTTTCCCTATTTATGCCGAAGGCTATTGGTTAACGGCATAGAAATTCCGGTTCAATTACAGCTTTCGGGTAAAAAACCTTGGGAGGTAAACCATATTGATACGATGGAACTTTGGAAATTCGGCGATTATAAACATTTCACTTCCTTAAACCTGCTAGCCGCTATTTTAGATATCCCTACACCTAAAGATGATATTAACGGCGCGCAGGTAAGGCAAGTTTATTACGAAGAAAAAAATCTTAATAGAATTGTTACCTATTGCCAGAAAGATGTAATTACTACTGCTCAGGTATTGTTAAAATTTAAAGAAATGGATGTAATTTCGGCAGAAAACATTACCATTGTAACCTAAATGATGATAGAGTTAAAACTAAATATCCCAAAATATTCTAAAGAAAGAGGTATAATTTATAGCTGGGAGGATGGGTTTACCATAGAAACTGATATAGTTGAAGATCAAATTGTTATTACCGCTAACAAAGAAGGATTAATCTCCCTTGCGAAACACTTACTCTTTTTAGCACAAGATGAAACTCCAGTCGGTCGTCACTGTCACTTCGATGAATATAATAGCTTAGAAACCGGATCAAAAGAACTTGTGATTACTAAAATCTAATGTTAAACGTAGAAAATTTAAACATCGATTTCTATAACCAGGATGAAAAAACCTGGTTTAAAGCGGTAAAACAGATCAGTTTCAATGTAAAAAAAGGAACTGTTTTAGGTATTGTTGGCGAATCTGGTTCTGGAAAATCGGTTACATCTTTTTCCATTATGCGCTTGCACGATGAACGTGCGGCAAAAATTACCGGCGATATAGATTTTGAAGATATTAGTCTGCTCAATCTCAGCTCGAATGAAATCCGCCAGATCAGGGGAAACCAGATCTCGATGATTTTTCAGGAACCCATGACTTCACTCAATCCTGTTTTTACCTGCGGGTACCAGGTGGCTGAGGCCATTATGCTGCACCGAAAAGTAGATAAAGCGGAAGCCAAAAAAAATACGATTGCATTGTTTAACGAGGTACAATTACCCCGGCCCGAAAAAATATTTGATAGTTACCCACACCAAATCTCAGGCGGACAAAAGCAAAGGGTAATGATTGCCATGGCTTTAAGCTGCGATCCAAAATTATTAATAGCCGATGAACCCACCACGGCATTAGATGTAACCGTTCAGAAAACAATCTTGCAACTTCTCTTAAAACTTAAGCAGGAACGCAATATGGCAATGATTTTTATTTCGCACGATCTAGGTGTGGTAAATGAAATTGCTGATGATTTGGCCGTAATGTACAAAGGTGAAATTGTAGAACAAGGTCCGGCAAAATCTATTTTCGAAAACCCGCAACATCCATACACCAAAGGTTTGCTTGCCTGTCGCCCCTCACCTAGTCTGCAATTAAAAAAATTACCTGTGGTGGCCGATTTCCTTACCGGAAAAATTGATGACGCTTCTGCACATTTACAGGCATCAAACCAATTAACGGTAGCTGAAATTGCTGCCCGAAGGGAAAAACTTTACGCCCAGAAACCTTTACTTCAGATTAAAGATCTTTGTACCTGGTACCCGATCCACAATGGTCTTTTCGGTAAAACAACCGATTATGTTAAAGCCGTTGACCAGTTAAATTTTGAGGTTTTTCCTGGCGAAACTTTAGGTTTGGTTGGAGAATCAGGCTGTGGTAAAACCACTTTAGGACGTACCATTTTAAGGTTAATCCAGCCTACATCAGGTCATATTGTCTTTAACGGAGAAGACATTACGCACATCAGCAAAACAGCTTTACGAAAGTTAAGGAAAGATATACAGATCATTTTTCAAGACCCTTACGCTTCATTAAATCCTAAATTAAGTATCGGTCAATCTATTCTGGAGCCATTGCAGGTGCATAAATTACATCATAACGATACTGAACGCAAAAAGAAGGTACTGGAGTTACTCCATAAGGTGGGCTTAAAAGAAGAACACTTTAACCGATATCCGCATGAATTTAGTGGCGGACAAAGACAGCGGGTAGTTATCGCGAGAGCGTTAGCTTTAGAACCTAAATTTATCATTTGCGACGAATCGGTATCTGCTTTAGATGTTTCTGTGCAGGCGCAGGTTTTAAACCTGATTAAAGATTTACAACGCGAATTCGGACTCACCTATATCTTCATTTCTCACGACCTGGCCGTTGTAAAACACATTTCAGACCGTATTTTGGTGATGAACAAAGGAAAAATCGAAGAAGAAGGTTTTCCAGAACAGATTTTTTATGCACCAAAAGCAGAGTACACCAGAAAATTGATTGAGGCCATTCCGGGACACCAATAATAGAAAATGCTTAGATATCTTTCGATTGTTATTATACTCATTTTTCCTTATTTGAGCATTTATGCGCAAAAAGTAGAGATTATTCAGTCGACCACTATTTTTGAAAAGGCTCCATTCGAGGCCTGTCACGCCTCAACCTTGGTTGATTTGGGTAAGGGAAAAATAATGGCAGCCTGGTTTGGCGGTAAACATGAAGGAAGTAAAGACGTTGTAATCTGGTCCTCAATAAAAACCGGGACACAATGGAGTCAACCAATTGAAATAGCAAATGGAATAAAAAACGATACAAGCAGATTTGCCTGCTGGAATCCTGTGCTTTTTAAAACCAAAAATGGAACTTTATTTCTGCATTATAAGGTTGGACCAAATCCAAGAGCATGGTGGGCGGAATACAAAACATCCGTTAATGATGGCAAAACATGGTCAATAGCAAAAAAACTCCCAAATGGTTTCCTCGGTCCGATAAAAAACAAACCCATTCAGCTTAAAAATGGGGTAATCCTTTATCCATCAAGTACAGAAAGTTTGGATGAAAAGACTTGGAAAATCCATATTGAAAAATCAGATGGAAAAGGAAAAAACTGGAAGAAAATTGAAATTAACTGTGATACTTTCGGCGTTATACAACCCTCAATCTTAACCTATCAGAACGGGAAATTACAACTATTATGCAGAAGCAGACAGAATGTGATTGTAGAAAGCTGGTCGGAAGATAACGGTGAAACCTGGTCAAAACTTAAGGCTACTCAATTGCCTAATCCAAATTCGGGTAGCGATGCAGTAACCTTAAAAGATGGCAGAAAGTTGCTCATTTACAATCCGTTAACCGCAGGTAAAAATTGGTGGGAAGGACGTTCTACCTTGAAATTGGCTATCTCTACAGATGGTAAAAACTGGCAAGACATTTACACCTTAGAAAACCACGATAAAGGTGAGTATAGTTACCCGGCCATTATTCAGGATAAAAGTGGCAACATTCACATTAGCTATACAGCAGAACGTAAAAACATTACCTATATTGAACTTAAATTAATTGATTAGCAATAGGACATAAAGATTTGTGTTTTACATCATCCATTTTACATATTGTCCCCTATATTTTCCATCCTGAGCATCTTTTCTGTATCTTCGATAAATTCAGTTTAGCATATGGCAAAGAAAAAATCGGCAAATATAAAATTGGTTCTGAATCAATTGGTTAGTGATGTTTTTGAAAAAAACAGTAATCAGCTGCTTAATTACAAGCAGGTTTCGGCCAAATTAAATTTGAACGATCAAGAATCGAGGGAAACCATTCTCGAGATCTTAAAAGAAGGGAAAAGTGCAGGAATTTTCCTAGAACCAGAAAAAGGTAAATTTAAACTCAAAGAGCTGCAAAACTTTATTATCGGAACGGTTGATATGACTGCCGATGGTTCAGCTTATATCGTTCCGGAAGATGAGTTTGAGAAAGATGTTTTTGTGGCACCACGAAAACTTAAAAATGCATTGCATGGCGATACCGTAAAGGCTTATGTTTTCGCAAAGAAAAGCGGTCGTAAAAACGATGGCGAAGTTGTCGAAATCATCAAAAGGGCAAAATCAGATTTCACAGGTGTAATCAAGATATCAGATCGTTTTGCCTTCGTAATCGCTGACGACAAAAAAATGATGCACGATATTTTTGTTCCTCTGGCCGATATCCACGAAGCCAAAAATGGTCAACGCGTATTGGTAACCTTATCTGACTGGCCAGAAAGTGCCAAGAATCCAATTGGTATCGTTAAGCACGTACTGGGTAATCAGGGCGAGAACAATACCGAAATGAATGCAATTTTAGCGCAGTATGGTTTTCCTTTGGAGTTTCCTCCCCAGGTAGAACGCGAAGCCAATGCCATTCCTGAAGAAATCCCAGCAGCTGAAATTGCGAAAAGAAAAGATTTTAGAAACGTACTAACCTTTACAATAGATCCGGCTGATGCGAAAGATTTCGATGATGCCATTTCTTATCAAAAATTACCAAATGGAAACCATGAAATTGGTGTCCACATTGCTGATGTTTCACATTATGTAATCCAGGGAACTGACTTAGATAAAGAAGCCTATAGCCGTGCCACCTCGGTTTACCTGGTAGACCGCGTAATTCCCATGCTACCAGAACGTTTAAGTAATGGTGTATGTTCATTACGTCCACATGAAGATAAATTGTGTTTTGCAGCCGTTTTTGAACTGGATGAACAAGCCAATATCCAATCTGAATGGTATGGTAGAACGGTGATCCACTCCGACAGGAGATTCAGCTACGAAGAAGCGCAGGAAGTAATTGAGAATAAAGAAGGTGATTATGCAAAAGAAATCCTGAAACTGAACGAATTGGCCTACATCCTTCGCGACCGTAAATTTAAAAACGGCGCCATCAGTTTCGAAAGTACAGAAGTTAAATTCAAACTTGATGATTCGGGCAAGCCCATTGGTGTTTATGTAAAAGAGCGTAAAGATGCCCATAAACTGATTGAAGATTACATGCTTTTGGCCAACCGTAAAGTTGCCGAGTTTATAGCCAAGAAAACTAAGGGGAAAGACAAACTGACCTTTGTTTATCGTGTGCATGATTCGCCAAACATGGAAACCTTAAATACTTTTGCAACTTTCGCTTCCCGTTTCGGTTATAAAATCAATACCAAATCGGATAAAGAAATTGCCAAATCACTGAACAATTTAATGGCCGATGTAGAAGGCAAGAAAGAACAGAATATTCTAACGTCGCTGGCGATCAGATCAATGGCTAAAGCAATTTATTCGACTAAAAAAACCAGTCATTATGGCTTGGCTTTTGAATATTACACGCACTTTACTTCCCCTATCCGCCGTTATCCTGATGTGATGGCACACAGGCTTTTACAGACCTATTTAGATGGAGGAAAATCGGCCGATATGGAATTTTACGAAGTGGCCTCTGTACATTCTTCAGCAATGGAGAAAAGAGCAGCAGATGCCGAACGTGCTTCCATTAAATACAAACAGGCCGAATACTTAGAAAACAATATCGGTACGGAGTACAAAGGTATTATTTCGGGTGTTACCGAGTGGGGCATGTATGTAGAGATTGAAGAGAATAAATGTGAAGGCATGATTCGTTTAAGGGATATATCTGATGATTTTTATGTACTTGATGAGAAAAATTACTGCATTGTAGGCCAACGCAAAAAGAAAAAATACCAACTGGGGGATGAAGTGATGATCAGGGTGAAAAAAGTAGATCTTTCTAAACGCCAAATTGATTTCACCTTAATTCCAGATTAAAAAATTTAAAATTGTGCCTTAAACACAGTGTTTACGCAATAAGTACAATGCATACTACAGAAGAATTACAACAAATTTTAGATACTGCAATACAAAATTTAAAGTTTCCGGATCATCCTAAACAGCTTTACGATCCCATTACTTATATTATTAATCTTGGTGGGAAACGGGTAAGACCACTATTGGTTTTAATGGCGACAGAGTTGTTTGGTGAAGATGCCAATGAATCGATCCATGCCGCTATGGCTATTGAGGTTTTTCATAATTTTACGCTCGTTCATGACGACATTATGGACAATGCACCACTTCGCAGGGGGAAAGCCACTGTGCATGAAAAATGGAGCACCAATATTGCCATTTTAAGCGGTGATGTAATGATGGTTGAAGCAAATAAAAACCTTGCGAAGGTTAACCCAGCCTTTCTCGGCCCCGTATTAAATACCTTTAATGCAACGGCTCAAGGTGTTTGCGAAGGCCAGCAATTGGATATGGAATTTGAAGGCCGTGACGATGTAAGTATTGAAGAATACATCAACATGATCAGATTAAAAACTGCAGTGCTTTTGGGTGGTGCCTTAAAACTTGGTGCCATTATAGCCGGAGCTTCAGAGAAAGATGCCGACTTAATCTATCAGTTTGGCGAGAATATCGGCATTGCTTTCCAACTGCAGGATGATATTTTAGATGTCTATGCTGATCCTGAGAAATTCGGAAAACAAGTTGGTGGAGATATTATTGCCAACAAAAAAACCTTTCTTCTATTAAAAGCTTTCGAACTTGCCGATGGAGAAACCAGGGCATCATTAGATACCTGGACCGCATATAAAGAATTTAATGCACAGGAAAAGGTAGATACCGTACGTCAGGTTTATGATACTTTAGATATTCAGGACATTGCCAAGGCGAGCATGAATAACTACCTAAACAAAGCCTTAGCCGTATTTGCCCAGATTAATGTGAGCGATGAGCGAAAAGCAAATCTATTAACGCTTACCGATCAATTGATGGCTAGAGAGTATTAAAGTATATCGTCATCTCGACTGAAGCGCAGTCCCGAACTTTCGGGAGAGAGATCTTTGAATATAGATTTAGCTTCGCCGAGCACTTCCTGGTTCTCGGCTTCGTTGCTCTTCGCTACCATTGACAGACTTCCATAGAAAGGTCGTCATTGCTGAGGAGGAACGACGAAGCAATCTTTTATGCTAGTGATCCATCCTATAAAGATTGCTTCGTCGGCTGAAATAGCCTTCTCGCAATGACGATACTTGGAGGAGATGTATTTCCTTAAAATTCTCCTGTCATTTATATTGATTTTTATACAATAAATTATCTCTCGAAATGACTTATATATCCTAGCTTAAGCCTTTACCAATTTATATTTAATCCAAAAATCAGAAGATTTAGCTGCCGGTTCGCCGCCTTCTGATGGTCGTTGGCCGCCACCACCCATTCTTCCACCGCCCATACCGCCACGGCCGCCTCCCATTCCACCTCTTCCGCCCGATCTGTCTTTACCACCACCTGCACCTTCAGTCCTACCTTCCCTTTTGAAGCCAGATTTATTCGGTTCATTAATTTTGATATTGTAAACCAACGGCTTTTTAAGGTCTAATCCTACCTGTAATTGCGCTAATGGAATGCTTAATTCGTAAATAAGATCTCTATTGGAATGAATGCTCATTCCGGTCTCAATACCGTCCTGATTCATTGCTGGCAACTCACCATCAGCAATATTTTTAAATCCCGAAACTCGGATACTTTTATTCATCGCAGCGGGATCGTGCAGCTCGTTATCTTTATCAGGTGATAAAGGAGCATGATCATGATGCTCTTCTCCTTCTTTTGGCATTGGCGGTCTTTCCATCAAAGGAAAGGTTAACTTCATACCATCTTTCTTTTTACCCTCAGTATTAATGTTTAAGGTAATACCACCCCTTAGCACACTAAAAGTAGTTTGGGGATCTAACGACTCGATAATGATGTACAAGTTTTTGTCATCATTGGCCAAAGCAAAAGCCAGTTTGGTGGCATCGTTGTACTGGTTAAGCGTTTCGTTCCACTCGTTCGATATGCCATCGGCCTTAAATGGTTTCACCATGCGGATATTTTCTTCTACATCTTGTGCGTGCAACAACCGACCAGAAATAAGTAGTGGGATTAATAAAGATATTCTCTTCAAATTCATTTGAATTGTTTTAAATCAATAGTCAAATCTAAATCGGAGAAATGTTAATTTTTGTTATTTAACATGGTTTAACAGTTGAGTCCGGAGTCGATTAGCCGATTTCCCCTCGATATGTCACCCTGAGGGATAATTTAATTTTATAAAAATCAATATGAATGACAAATAGATAAAGAAGGTGAATGGTCTAGAAGTATCGTCATTTCGACCGCAGTGGAGAAATCTTTTAAATTTGATTCAATAACTTGCTACAAAGATCTCTCCATTTCGCTGCGCTACAGTCGAGATGACGGCCATTCTATTGGAGCCTGTCAATGGTAGCGGAGTCGAAGGGTTGTTAGATAGTTTGGTGTTGGAGCCAATTAACCGCTTAACCAACTTACAAATGAACCAATGATAAATGAACTACTAAATCCCTCTAAACAAAAAAAGTCCCGATTTGCATCAGGACTTTCCTTTATAACTTTGTTACCAATTATTCTGCAGGTGCAGCTTCTTCAGTAGTTTCGTCTTTTTTAGCTGCTTTTTTAGCAGGTGCTTTTTTAGCAACTGGTGCTGCTTCAACAACCTCTTCAGCTACAACTTCTTTCTTTGCAACCGCTTTTTTAGCAACTGGTGCTTTAGCTACTGCTGCTTCGATTTCAGCTTCTGTAATAGGAAGGATAGAAACATAAGATTTGTTATCTTGTTTCTTTCTGAAAATTACAGTACCATCAACTAAAGCAAATAAAGTGTGGTCTCTACCAATACCAACACCTTTATCAGGGTGGTGTTTTGTTCCACGTTGACGTACTAAAATGTTTCCAGCGATAGCCAATTGCCCACCGAAAATTTTAATACCTAAACGCTTACTATGCGATTCACGTCCGTTTTTCGAACTACCGGCTCCTTTTTTGTGTGCCATGATTTTATATTTTGTAACTCGCTAAAAAGCGAATTATTGGGTTAACAATTAATTATAGAGTGATGTCAGAGATCTGAATCTTAGTGAAAAACTGGCGGTGACCATTTTTCTTTTTGTAACCTTTTCTACGTTTTTTGTGGAAAATAATTACTTTATCACCTTTTAAATGAGATACGATCTTAGCTGAAACTTTAGCACCTTTAACTGCAGGAGCACCTACAGTAATCGCACCACCGTTGTCAACCAACAATACATTATCAAATTCAATACTAGCGCCTTCATCTCCTTGTAATCTGTGTACAAAAAGGTGCTGGTCTTTAGCAACTTTAAATTGCTGCCCTGCTATATTTACTATTGCGTACATTGTTTAAATATTAGTTTTTTAATTTTTATTTAACGAGGTGCAAATATAGAACAAATTCAATTAACACACAAATACATATCGAAAATATTTTTCACTAAAATCATACAGGATCAGGATTCGGAGGATTTAAGGATTTCGAGATCGATTTGACTACTATTATTAATTCTATTTTCCGAAAAGCATGGTTCGATAATTCTTAGGCTAAACCTGCCCTGCTGTCCATTGCAGCAAACACTTATGATTGTAGCGCAAGGCAAATGCAAAACACCAAGTCCTTTCCGTTTTACGCTTTTACACTTCGCTTCCTCGTACCTCGTTGCTGCAGGTTAACGCTTCAACCTGGGCTAGTCGCTCAAAACAGCTTTTCATTTTTAGGGTTGCTGGTTGTAGAAACTTTCATTTCTAAACCTGACAGCAGCGGTTCCGATTCTTCATCGGAATTAGCGAATGGCAGGACTAAAGGCTTCCAAGAACCACAAGCCGTTCATTTCCTAATAGTTAAATATTTGCCTGTTTGCTATTCAAGCTCCGTGGCAGATCCTTCGACTCCAAATCCAAAACTCCCAACTCCAGGCTAGCTAATTGGTTAATTTGACACCAAACGCTCAACACTAAACTGATTTACAGGCAATTTGGCTTCGGACCTCGGAATCTCGACTCCGGACTACGCTATCTACTTCCCGCTTCTTTTTTCGGCTTGTAATAAGGTTTCCTGAATGATTTTTCTCATTTGAACAGCGGCATCCAGTAATTTTGGATTGCCATCAAAGTCGCCATAAATGGTTACGTGTTTCGACTTTTTTTTATAATTGAAAGTAATATCATAACGCGGTACCAACCTGGATTTATCACTTTTTTTACCAATGGTATCTGGAAAATTCCAAAGGCCGATTTCATTTGCCTTTCTATGCATGTATAACACATCATTGCTCTTTAAAAAGAACTTTTTAGTAACCACAGAGTCCTTATTATTTACGTACTGGTAAACACCAGTCTTTGAATCATATGTGTTTTCCAAAGTATCATTTAAGCCATAGCTATACTGCATTGATACAAAATCATCCTTGCGGAAAGGTGCATTCTGAATAATCGGTTTATAATAGATATAACAATAAATGATCATCGGAACGATAATGGTAATGGCTAAGAATATTTTTTTTCCTCTACTTGACACTTGATGTTGAATTATTGAATTAATATTTAATTATTGAATGAGTGAATTGTTGAGTGATTGAATGAGACAATAGGACTCAAGACTTCCAACTCCAGACTCAGGACTCCTTAAGCTCCCCTTCCCACTTACTTACCACTGCTGTTGCGATGCTATTTCCAACAACATTTGTTGCAGAACGGCCCATATCCAATAAAGGATCGATACCGATTAACAACGCCAAGCCTGCTTCAGGAATATTGAAACTTGCTATAGTACCTGCAATAACCACCAACGAGGCTCTTGGCACACCTGCAATTCCTTTACTGGTTAACATGAGGATTAAAAGCATAGAAATTTGCTGTTCGAAACCTAAATGAATGCCGTAAGCCTGTGCAATAAATAAAGAAGCAAAGGTCATGTACATCATAGAACCATCTAAATTGAACGAATAACCCAATGGCAGTACGAAACTTACAATTTTATCTTTACAGCCAAAACGTTCTAACAGCATCATTGTTTTGGGATAAGCCGCTTCACTACTTGCTGTACTAAAAGCCAAAAGTGCAGGCTCTTTCATATCGTTTACCAGACGGAAAATACGTTTCTTCAATACCAAAAATCCTAAGAAAATTAATAGGGCCCAAAGTATCACTAAACCAAGATAGAACTCGCCAATAAATATAGCATAGGTATTAAGTACGTTCAAGCCTTGTTTGGCCACGATGGCGGTCATTGCCCCAAAAACAGCCAATGGCGCAAAGTTCATTACATAACCGGTCATTTTTAAGATTACATGCGCAATAGCATCAAATGCTTTTATCACAACCTGCCCTAAATCGCCGATGGCAGCGGTGGCTACGCCAAAGAATAAGGAGAATACCACAATCTGTAAAATTTCGTTGGTAGCCATCGATTCGGCAATACTTTTCGGGAAAACGTGTGCGATAAAATCTTTCACGCTCATTGATGCTTTCTGGATGCCCGTGTTCACCAATTGATCTGGCAGTGATAATTTCATGTGCCTTCCAGGTTCAAATAAGTTCACCAGAATCATACCTAACACCAGCGACATTAACGACATGGCCAAAAACCAGCCTAACGTTTTACCACCAATTCTACCTACAGCTTTAATATCGCCTACTTTGGCTACACCAACCACTAAAGTTGTAAACACAAGTGGCGCAACAATCATTTTAATCAGGCGAAGGAAAATATCACTCAACAGGGTAAAATATTCTAATTTTTTCTCCCTGATGTCTTCGTTTTCTTTTTTGATTTTTGCATTGGCTTTTCGCTCGGCCTTAAGTTGCGTGTAACCTATACTGCTCGTATCTGTAGTTTTTGCAATGCTTACTTCAATACTTTTAACTTTCGCATCGGCGGTGAGTATTTTCTGGTTGTAGACATCGATTGAATTGACATTTAAAATATAGCCTAATGCAATACCCGCAATCAGCGCTAAGAAAATGAAAAGCGTGAGTTTATTTTTCTTCATGAATATAAAAAGTTTGTCGCAAGTTAATTTGGTAAAACTACGATATTTACAGCTTGTAACAAATTTTGATAACAGGTGGCATTAAAAAATATATTATTTTTAGTTTCTGCTGTAACAAAAAACGTACATCCTCATCTAAAACGCAACTATAAACCCCTAAATGGAACAAAAAGACAAGTTATTTAAAGAGATCTTCGACTCAAATTCCAAAAAGATATTCCATTTATGTTATGGTTATACTGGCGATACCGACGCTGCAAATGATCTTTTACAAGAAACATTTTTAAAGGTTTGGCAAAATCTGGACAAGTTCAGGAACAAATCTTTAATTTCTACTTGGATTTATAGAATTGCAGTAAATACCTGTTTAACTTATTTGAGATCTGAAAAAAGACAGGCAAAAGATGAATTAACGGACAACATCATTGAAAATAAGATAGAAGAATTTTCAGAGAAAAATGAGCAGGTTGCCCTACTTTATAAATGTATATCGAAGCTTGAAGAGAATGACCGTTTGATTATTACGATGGTACTTGATGAGTTGCCATACCACGAAATTGCCGATATATCAGGGATAAGCGAAGGCAATTTAAGGGTAAAAATTCACCGAATTAAACAAAAATTAACAGAACTATATAGCCAGTATGCAAGCGTTTGATCAAATACAGGAGTTGTGGCAAAAGCACGAGGTAGAAGTTAAAGTTTCTGCTGATGAGATGTTGCAACAAGCGAAGAAAGAAGTAAATGGATTAAAGCTAAAATCTGCTTTAAATATTTTAGGAATGCTGGCATCCTTTATCGCTATTGCTGCATTATGGATATTTATGCATTTCGAATCGTGGACAACCCATGTTGGCATCAGTATTACCATTGTTGCTATTGGTGTATATACGCTTATTCTATATCGCGATCACCGTTTGATTGCTAAAAATGATGCTACGGCCCATCCACACGAATACCTGAATAATTTAAAAACCTATCAATTAAACCGGTACAAACTTTACAATTCTTTATATTGGTTTTACGCCATTGCATTATCGCTCGGAATTATATTTTATTTCATCGAAATTTTAACCTATTTGAGTATGCCTCAAAAAGTAGCTGCAATTGTGTTAACTTTTTCATGGATACTATTCTGCTCAACTATATTGAGAAAGGCTGTAATTAAACGCGAAAAGGAAAGAATTTCACTGCTGATTGAGAAATTTGAACGGATCAGCGGACAGATTTCTACTCCTGAATAATTTTAGGCACGGTTTTTTCATTGTAAAAATCAACACACGAAACTATCCTGATTTATCATTCAACAATGGAATAGATAAATCAGGATAGCTTCAACACCGTTGAAACTAAAATTACACAGGTGAAAACACGACTAATTGCCCTTTTATTTTTGCTGGCATTGCTATGCACATTTGCCTTTAAACAAGATTTTACCCAATCGGTTCAGCTGAATTGGGAAACGCACTTTAAAGGTAAAGCCGATATGCGCTCGCCATTTTTTGCACTCACTGCCATGACATGGAGGTATAGTTACGAAAGTACCGTTTATCGTAACCGTGTTGCTATTAAGCTAAAAAATGATGTGAGTATCGATAAAACCCGATCTTGGGTAAAGTGGGATAAAATTAAAGACCCCGAAATTAGGGCCAGTCTTTTACACCACGAACAAGGGCATGCCGATATTCAATATATTTTACTTTTAGAAGCCGAAAGGGTATTGAAAAACAGAAACTATTCTGTAACGAGCTATAAAGCTCAAATATCTGAGCTAGCCAACCAGATCAGCGATTATTTCGATACCATGCAACGTAACTATGACGAAGAAACTGAGCATGGAAGTAACCATAAAATGCAGGCCCGATGGGATGATATTATCCAGGATAAGATTGAAGAATCGAGGACTGCTATGGCTGAGCTACAAAAATAGCTTTGGAATAAAGACAATAAAACCAACCGCTACCGCCAGGAACGCAGCCACCAAAACCGCAGCAGCAGCCAAATCTTTTACCACTTTAATTTTGGGGTGATAATCTGGAGAAACTACATCGGCCAGTTTTTCTATAGCAGCGTTTAAAATTTCGGCTACAAAAACAGCCGAAATAACGGATAAAATAGCAATCCACTCTAAACCAGATATTTTTAAGTAAAAAGATAGGCCAATAGCAACGATTGCCGCAAACAGATGAACTCTTCCGTTATGATCGTTAACAAAGAACAATTTTAGCCCATTAAAAGCATATTTAAAGCTCTTGATTCGATCTATAATTGAAAATTTTTCGCTGCTCATTTCTAATATATGGTTAATAGCATGAAAGATCCTTCGACTACGCTCAGGATGACACCGGCGCGAAGAGTCGTCTCCACGCTTCACGCGCTACGCCCTTCACCTTTAGTCTTTGGTCTTTCAGCTTTTAGCTTTATTTTCTTCAGGCTTTACCTCACTTGTAGAAAAACTATTTCCGCTTAATTTATATTGATAGGTCTTGGTAATCGTTTTAGTGCTATCGGCGCTATCCTTCACCGGGAAAGAACGGAACAGGTCTCCGTTTTTAATAAAAAAATTATCGTTACCCGTATAACCTTTCTTTTGATTGGCGCCTAACGAAGGGAAACTGATTTTATTGAAATCGCCACCTGCATATTCAAAAACATTTAAATCTGAAACTGTTTTTTTGCTTAAGAGCTGAATATACAATTCAGGATTTCCATCATTGTCTAAATCCATATTCCAGGCATCGATCAAAATACCTTTGCGATCTACAGCAGCAGATCTGTAATTGTTGCGAACAGAATCAGACATGAGAATCTGATATCCTCCTATAGAATCAACCCCTTTTCCCCAGCTTACAATTTCGAAATTTAATCCGGGTTTTACTTCTATATCTTTGTAAAAACGGAAGGGATTTTTCTGCACTTTTGCGGTTTCGGCTTTAATTTCTTTGGGTTTTTCTTCTGAGCATGCAAAACAAAACAGCATCCCTGTTATTAACAAGAGATGCTGTAATGTATATTTCTGTAATTTCATTCTATTTAGGACGTTTTGGTTGCCCCAAATTAAGCATTTTAGCGTTTTAAAGCAACATTTTTTATTTCTTTGCCTCTGTTTTAACTTCAGGTGCTCCGTTATTTAAAACAGTTTCTGTGGCTACACTTCTTCTACCACTTGGTGCAACAACAACTGTTTTCAACACTCTTTTTTCGCCTTGTGGTACTGTAATTTTAATTGGTGAGGTGTATAAAAACGCATTTTCTGATGGACGGGATAAATCTATCGAATAATAAATTTTAGCTCCGCTAACTGGTGCTTTTAAATCAATTGTAAATTCTCCTCCGGTTAAAGGTTTATCGCTCTGACCAATTGGTGTAGGCACCCAGAAATTCACATTCATTTTATCTAAACGTGCTAAATGTGCTGGCAAACGTTGTTCAGAAAAATTCTTTAAATCTTTACGCTCAACCGGCGACCATGCAATTTCTGATAAAGCCAATAAGCGAGGGAAAGCGTGATTTTCTGCTTTTGCTGTAGTTTTGATATACTCAGACCACATATTTGCCTGTACACCTTTAATGTATTTTCGCTCATCAGCGGTTAATACTTTTGGAATTGGATCGTAAGCATAAATCTTTTGATAAGGAGCAAATCCGCCAATGGTTACGGGCTCATCAGGAGAATTAGATTGTTTATGATCAATATATAAACCCATAGAACCTGGTGTCATAATTACATCGTGCTTTTGTTGCGCTGCCGCAATTCCACCATCTTCGCCTCTCCAGCTCATTACAGTTGCATTTGGAGCCAAACCTCCTTCTAAAATTTCATCCCAACCAATAATAGAGCGTCCTTTTGCATTAACATGTTTTTCTATGGTCTGGATAAAATAGCTCTGCAATTCATGCTCATCTTTCAAACCTTTCTCTTTCATCAGGTTCTGACAGAAAGTAGATTCTTTCCAATAGGTTTTAGGGGCCTCATCGCCACCAATGTGAATGTATTTCGAAGGAAAAATGGCAATAACCTCATCTAGAATATTATTCAACATCGTAAATGTGTTTGCAGATGGCACAAAAATATCGTCAAAGACACCCCAGGTTTGCTGTACTTGCTTTCCTTTTCTGCTGCCCGCCCATGGTGTTTTATCACTGATAAAGGTATCACGATCAGGGAAACAACTTAATTCAGGATATGCTGCAATTGCCGCAGAAGCATGACCTGGCAATTCGATCTCCGGAATTACGGTGATGTACTTAGCAGCAGCATATTTAACAATTTCTTTGGCTTCTTCTTGCGTATAATAACCCTTAACTGGCGTAAGATAATTGCCATTACCTGGGTAATTGCCAATAATAGATCCGTTACGTGAAGAACCGATTTCGATTAGTTTTGGATATTTTTTTATTTCCAGTCTCCAGCCCTGATCATCAGTTAAATGCCAATGGAAAGTATTGATTTTATAATAAGCCAGCTGATCGATGTACTTTTTGATAAAAGAAATCGGGAAGAAATGGCGGCTTACATCCAACATCGTTCCGCGGTAAGCAAAACGTGGATAATCGTTAATATTAACTGCAGGAATAGTAATTTTATCGGCAACTTTATCAGGCATCATTTGCATAGCCGATTGAACGGCGTAAAAAAGACCTGCGCCTTTTCCTGTCAAAATAACTTGGTTAGGGCTAACCTTAATGGTATAACCTTCGGCTGGTAATTGATCTGCTCCAACAGATGTTAAAATAATAGCCTTTTGGTTAGGTTGGGTAATTTTAGTTTCTCTTAGGGCGAAACCGGCCTTGGTAACGATAAAAGCATTTAATAAATCTGCCATCTTTGCGCCGTCGATGCTTTGATTTACTAAAACGGTGGTTTTATCTAAAATGAAATTTCCGTTTGCCCTGGTAATGGCTACAGGTGCAGGTATGATACCCAGATTAGGATCACTCTGCGCAAATGCACTTGTGCTGATTAATACTCCAATAAAAATCGATAATGCTTTGTTCATGTTGTGTTTTGGTTTTTATAGATTTATTTTGATTATTTGAACCAAGATAGAGATTATGGAGATATTACAAATCCCACATTTTTGTTACAATCAAGATCAACCGTTTGATATCAGGCATTATCATCATAAATCGATTTATTAATTTCTGGATAGGTCCTTCCATCATGCTATAGTTTTTATAGATGCATTAATAATTTGAGATCATGATTTTTTTTTAAAAACTGGCGCAGCATTTAGTTAATTCCAGTAGTGAGTAATGCTATGTGGGAAAGTTAAATTGTTAAAAACATTTTTGTTTGTGGGGAAATCAAGTACAGTATCATTTGGGAAATTGTGGCCCCGCTCCCGCTTCTGCCGATGGAAATATCGGCATATCGCTTTGATCGGGTTTAGGTGGCACAGCCAGTTTAACTATTTGGGGTTGCAAAGCGCAGAAGAATTATTCTAGGCAGCACGCTATTCAACCCTAAATAGTAGCAGAAACCTAAGTATTTAAACCTGATTGAAATGGAAAGCACGCAATCCAGATTTTTCATCGGGAGCGGACTTGAAATGGAAAGCAGGACTGACAATAAAAAGAGCCACTCCAATTGCTTTCCAAAAAAATAAGCCAAAAAGAACTGCATCAAGAATTAGCATCATAATCTTTTCATGGAAACCAGATACAGCAGTATTTAGGTTATGCTAGCCCCGCTCCCACTTCTGCCGATGGAAATATCGGCATATCGCTTTGATCGGGTTTAGGTGGCACAGCCAGTTTTACTATGTGGGGTTGCAAAACGGCAGAGGAGTTATTTTAGGCAGCACGCTATTCAACCCTTAATAGTAGCAGAAACCTAAGTATTTAAACCTGATTGAAATGGAAAGCAGGACTAACAATAAAAAGAGTCACTGCAATTGCTTTCTTCATCGTTATAGCTAAAAGATAATCTGAGCATTTGAGCTAGTGATATTTTTTAGAAATCAGGTACAGAAGCGTTTGGATAATGATAGCCCTGTCATTCGTTATAGTCCCGATGAAATATCGGGAGCTGCCACTACTGCCAGGTTTAGGTGGCACGGCCAGTTTAACTATTTTGGGTTGCAAACGGCAGAGGAGTTATTCTAGGCAGCACGTTATTCAACCCTTAATAGTAGCAGAAACCTAAGTATTTAAACCTGAATAGCGGAAGCCCACAGCGCAGCGAGGACTTGTAGCGGAAAGCAGGACGAACAATAAAAGAGCAGCTGCACTTGCTTTCCAAAAAATAACAAGCTTAGCATTATGCTTTAAGGATTATGGCACAAAAAAAAGAGAAACCATTACTGATATCTCTTCTTCAAAATATTTTAAATATTATTTACGCTTCTACAGGATGTTCTTTAGCAGCTAAATACCTTTCGGCATCAAGCGCGGCCATACATCCAGAACCTGCAGCAGTTACCGCCTGTCTGTAATACATATCCTGAACATCGCCACAAGCAAAAACACCTTCGATATTGGTTAAAGTAGATCCTGGTTTGGTAGCTAAATAACCAGTTTCATCCATATCCAACTGGCCTTTAAAAATATCAGTATTTGGCTTGTGACCAATAGCCACAAAGAAACCTTCTACTTCGATATCAGACTCAATGCCAGTTTTGTTATTTAAAACCTTAACCGCAGTTACATTTTTACCGTTACCTAAAATCTCCTGGGTTTCGGTATTGTAGTGTACCACAATATTTGGTGTTGCCAACACGCGGCTAACCATCGTTTTAGAAGCCCTGAATTCGTCTCTGCGCACCAATAAATGAACGGTTTTACAAAGTTTTGCCAAATAAGTTGCTTCTTCGGCAGCAGTATCTCCAGCACCTACAATGGCAACATCTTGTCCTTTAAAGAAGAAACCATCGCACACGGCACAGGCCGAAACACCAAAACCATTGTATTGTTGCTCACTTGGTAAGCCCAACCATTTGGCTGTAGCGCCTGTAGCAATAATTACGGTATCAGCCGTAATGGTTTTAATTTCATCAACCACTACTTTATGTGGTGTTGAAGAAAAATCAACCGAACTTACATAACCGAAACGGATATCGGTACCAAAACGCTCGGCTTGCTTACGGAAATCTTCCATCATTTCTGGCCCCATAATTCCTTGTGGGTAACCTGGAAAATTTTCTACATCTGTAGTTTGCGTAAGCTGCCCACCGGCTTGCATACCGGTATACATAATTGGTTTTAAATCAGCTCTGGCAGCATAAATTGCAGCAGTATAACCTGCAGGACCTGAACCTATAATTAAACACTGAACGTGTTCGTTTTCTTGTAACATTATATTGTGTGTTTGAAATTCATTAATCGTAGTGCAAATTTAACGCTTTAAATATTTGTTGGCAAGTGCACATTGTCAACATAGTTTACTTATTAACATCATAAGCCAAGCAGAAAGCGTATGGCGTTTGGCGTTTAAAGCTCAGGTGCATTAAGATGCCTCACTCATGATAGATTCGTGGTGTCAGATGTTTCCATCTGACACTAACTGGATAGGCCACAACTCCAATTCAGGTGTACTTTAACTGTAAGATGGTAACATATTAAAGCACAAAAAATTACCCTCCTTTATTCTCTCTAATCAACCGAATTACATTACCTCCCAGAATTTTATTGATATCACTCTCAGAGTATCCATTTTTAATCAGCTCATCGGTAATTTTAGGATAATCGGCAACACTGTTCATCCCTAAAGGAAAAGATTCGGCACCATCAAAATCTGCGCCCAGCCCCACGTGGCTTATGCCAATTAATTTCACTATATAATTGATATGTTTAACCAAAAGTGCAATTGGCGGTCGTATAGCTTCGGCATCAGCCTGATGGTTATAAATTAAGGTATCAATGGCATTGCTTCTGCCATATTTAGCACTCAATGTTTTGAGTTCGCCATCATATTTTGCAAAGAAAGCCTTTTGTTTAGTATTGAAAGTAGAATCTAAAAACCCGCTATAAAAATTAATACAAACTACTCCACCGTTTTTACCAACAGCTTTAATCTGATCATTTTTTAAATTTCGTGGAACTGGATTTAGAGCGTAAGCACAGCTATGAGATACAATTATGGGTTTAGTAGATGCTGCAATGGCATCGTAAAATGTTCTTTCGCCTACATGCGATAAATCTATCAATATGCCGAGTTTATTCAAGCGTTTAACTACCTGTTTTCCAAAGTCGTTTAAACCCGCGTTTTCAGGTTTCACTTTACCCGAGGTTTCTTCGGCGGCCGAACTCGACCACGAGGTACTATTGTTCCAGGTTAAGGTGAGGTAAGCCATTCCGCGCTTTGCCAGGCTATCGATATAATCTAAACGGTTTTCGATCATATGGCCACCTTCTACCCCTATCATCGCGGCCAATTTTTGTTGTTTAACCGCTAGTTCTAAATCTTTAGCTGTTGCAACCAATTGGATCCTATCGGGATATCGCTTGATCAAACTATAAAGTGAATCTATTTCCTGATTAGCTACAGCATATCCACCTGTTTCATCACACCAAATGGAGAAAAACTGAACATCTAACCCACCTTGTTTGGCCCTTACTAAATCGAAATTCCCTTTTGGCTGAAGTTTCCCGATATCGATGCCCGATTTGATCTGATTGAACAGTATATCTCCATGGGTATCGATTACGATCGCATTTTGATGAATTTTATTCGTTTTTTGGGCAAAGAGATTGATCTGCAATAGTGTAAGGACAAGAAAAAGACAAAGATTTTTCATGTTTTAAATATAATATTAATTGTTTTGATCAATAAGTTCATTTAATTGTTCTTATACCACCAAGAAACAAAGGCACTTTTATGATAAGAACTGAGATAGGCCAAGGTGGCTTAAGGGGTAGAACAAACCATCATAATAATCAGATATTGCTTGAATAAAAACCCTTGGTTAGATAAAAAATGGTATCAATAAAATATAAAATTCCATTCTTTGAAAGTACGTTTTCGTCATGCAAATCTTCGAAAATAATACCTAAATCGCTATTAATATAATCATTGTTCCGGCTATTACTAAAATTATTATAAGATAAAAATTGCTTTACGGTATTCAAGTCTGTAATTTCTGTAGACATAATAAACTCTTGCTTAACAACAGCGTAGAATGTGTTATCAATAAATTTAAAACCTAAAAAGTCGTAAGCTGTTGCGCTAAAAAAATAATTATGGATAAGAAGGCTATTAAAATAATCAAGCCAATATTCGTAAAATATAGAATCGTTGATTTTGATGATATAGAAATCATCAAAACGATAAACCCTTTGTTCAGCGCCTGCACTGATAAAGTTATCTTCAGAAATTTCTTCAACAAAAAATAGCTTTTCTTTAAAAGCAAAATCGGTTAAGCAGATTGCTTCTTCACTTTTGAGATACTTTTGTTTTTCAGTTCGGAAGCTTGCTTTCTCATTTGTTCCAAGGAAATTTTGGACTTTTTCAAGTTTGCTTGTTGGCCCAACTGATCCATCTCCGATAATGATATTTTGTAATTCATTTTTAATACTTTTCATTAAAAGCTTATACCAAAGTTAATAAAATTATTTTCTTTCGGAAAAATGTTCCTTATATCAGATGGTAACATCTGATAGCTCTTAAGTCTGTATCACCCCTACATTAAATTTCTTTGTAATCGGCGATTGATTAGCGGCCTCAATCCCCATCGAAATAACCTTTCTGGTTTCCAATGGATCGATAATACCATCTACCCAAAGGCGCGATGCAGCATAATAAGGTGTGGTTTGACTATCGTATTTATCAGTGATTTCCTTTAAAAGTTCGGCCTCTTTTTCTGGTGTGATTACCTCTCCTTTGGCTTTCAAGGAGGCTTCCTGAATCTGAAGTAAGGTTTTTGCCGCCTGTGAGCCACCCATTACCGCAATTTTAGCAGTTGGCCATGCATATATCAATCTCGGGTCGTATGCCTTACCACACATAGCATAATTGCCTGCACCATAAGAATTCCCTAATACTATTGTAAATTTGGGCACCACAGAATTGGCTACAGCATTAACCATTTTGGCACCATCTTTAATAATACCGCCATGTTCTGATCGGCTGCCCACCATAAAACCGGTAACATCCTGTAAAAAAACCAATGGGATTTTCTTCTGGTTACAATTCATAATAAAACGGGTAGCTTTATCGGCACTATCAGAATAAATTACACCGCCAAACTGCATTTCACCCTTTTTCGATTTCACTACTTTACGTTGATTAGCCACAATGCCCACAGCCCAGCCATCAATACGTCCTAAACCACAAACAATGCTTTGTCCGTAGCCTTTTTTGTATTCTTCGAATTCAGATTGATCCACCAAACGGTTAATGATATCCATTATTTCGTAAGGTTTGTCACGGTTTTCGGGGAGGATCCCATATAATTCCTCTTCTTTTTCTTTAGGTTTGGCAGGCTTAATCCGATCGAAACCTGCATTTTGAGGCGCACCCAACATACTCATGATGTTCCTGATACTATCCAAACAAGCCTGATCATTAGGATGCTTATAATCGGTAACACCCGAGATTTCGCAATGCGTAGTTGCCCCGCCCAAAGTTTCATTGTCAACTTCTTCGCCTATGGCCGATTTTACCAGATAAGAACCCGCTAAAAATACAGAGCCCGTTTTATCAACAATCATCGCTTCATCGCTCATAATCGGCAAATAGGCACCACCAGCTACACAAGCACCCATAATGGCCGAAATTTGCACAATCCCTTCTGATGACATCATTGCATTGTTACGGAACATTCTTCCAAAATGTTCTTTATCGGGAAAAATTTCGTCCTGCATCGGGAGGTATACACCAGCGCTATCAACCAGGTAAATTACTGGTAAGCGGTTCTCCATGGCAATTTCCTGTGCACGTAAGTTCTTTTTTGCCGTCATCGGGAACCAGGCACCTGCTTTTACCGTGGCATCGTTGGCTACAAGCATACACTGTCTTCCACTTACATAGCCAATACCACAAACTACGCCTGCCGAAGGACAGCCACCTTGCTCAGCATACATGCCATCAGCGGTAAAAGCACCTACTTCTAAAAAGTCCGTATCTTTATCAATTAAATAAGCAATCCGCTCACGAGCCAATAGCTTTCCCTTTTCTTTTTGTTTGGCAGCATTTTTTTCACCACCGCCTAAATATATTTTTTTGAGTTTGGTTTTCAGTTCGTATACCAACTGTTTATTCACATCCTCATTCTTGTTGAATTCGATATTCATGGTGGCAATTTAAATTTAATTTTAGAAAAACAATATTGACCAAAACGGTTTCTGGTCTACCGGCAACTTAACCGCAAAGTGCGCTAAGTTTTTTAATCGCAAAGTACACAAAGAAAAAACAACAAAAACTTATGAATTTACACTTTGGCTATTATAAATTTCTATGCAAAAACTTTGCGCCCTTTGCGGTTAATATGAAAGAAATCCATTTAAAATGATATTTTTGGGTAAATCCTAAAAATGGAACTAACCATCAATATTCCTGCGCTATTGTTTCCTGCCATTAGCTTAATTATGCTGGCTTATACCAACCGGTTTCTGGCTTTGGCCAGTTTGGTAAGAAGTTTAAAGTCGAAATATGAAGACAGCGATAAAAATTCAGCACTTCATCAACAGATTGAAAACTTACGTTACCGATTAAGGTTAATTAAAAATATGCAGGCTTTTGGTGTACTCAGTTTCGCAAGCTGTCTTTTTTGTATGTTTTTTATTTACCTGGAGTGGAATACGGTTGCCGAAATCCTTTTCGCATTGAGTTTGATCTTCTTTATGATCTCGCTCATCATCTCGTTAATCGAAATCCAGATCAGTACAAAGGCACTGGAGTTGGAACTGAGCGGCTTAGAAGAATTGGATAATCCATCGATTGTAAGTAAGTTAAAAAAGAAGTTTGATAAAAATTAGTATGCAGATGGCAATTAATACACCAGAAGAATATTTAAACAGTATCGCTGAAGAAAGAAAAGTTCCTGTTTCAAAACTGAGGGATACCATTTTAGAAAACTTACCCAAAGGGTTCGAAGAAAAAATCTCCTATGGTATGCTGGGCTATGTTATTCCATTAGATCTTTACCCTGATGGTTACCACTGTAAACCAGAACAGGCTTTACCTTTTATCAATATTGGTTCGCAAAAGAATTTTATTGTTATGCATCACTTGGGCCTATACGCATTTACCGATTTATTGGAATGGTTTCAGGATGAATACCCTAAACATTGTAAATATAAACTCGATATGGGCAAAGGTTGTGTCCGTTTTAAAAAGCCAGATGATATTCCGTACGCACTAGTTGCAGAACTAGCCAGAAAAATTACACCTGGACAATGGATTGAACAATATGAAAAAGTGTATAAACGTAAAGACTAATTTTGATAAACCACGCCATTAATCTTTAGCTTTTTAAAGTTTTCTGCCCAGCCTTTGCCTTTTATATATTTTACCTGCGATGGGTGGCCTTTTAAATTTGGATGATAAACAGGATCAAACGAAAAAGTCATTGAGGTATCCGATTTTTGAACCACAGTTACTTCGTTATCATTTACATCCTTTTCTCCAGTAGTAAAAAACTTATCACCCATTTTTGCATTAAAATCAGCTCTGGTATAAGTTTTCAAAGGAGTATCGGGATAACTCTCAATCAATTTATTCTGCTCGTCGATCCTTAAATAAACTGTACTGGTTGCATCACCACCTACCAAAGCGTAAAACTTGTAAAAAAGCTTATTATTAATCCGGACAGTATCCTGAATTTCGGTATAGGATTGAGCATTCATATACCATAAATTACCAATCTGCATCGGCAAAAATGAATCAGCAACAGGATTTTGCTTCTTATTTTTTCCGCATGATAAGATGAACAGACTAATTAAAACAAAACTTAAAAGATTGAAAATATTTTTCATGAGCGAATTTGTTTTTTCTTCCTTAAACGTTAAAAATAAACGATCCGCTACAAGGTAATAATTAACTGATAAAATGATACAAGAAAACTACCTCACCACTAAATGCTGGTTTTTTCTGGTCTTCGATTTCCATTTCAATACCCATATTTACTTTAGTTACGCCCCGAAGATTAATGATGGAAGCCAATTTTGCTTTTAACCTTACTTTGCTGTTTACGGTAACTGCCTGTGCAAACCTTAAACTTTCGATCCCATAATTGATCTCCATTTTTAAATTCTGGATATCTACTATTTCTTTCCATAGGTAAGGGATTAACGATAAAGTTAAATACCCATGGGCAATAGTTGCCTTAAAGGGTCCTTCATTTTGCGCCCGTTCTTCATCAACATGTATCCATTGATGATCTAAAGTAGCATCGGCAAATTTATTAATCTGTTCTTGTGTAATGGTATGCCATGAAGAAACGCCTAATTCCTTGCCAAGGTATTGTTCAAATTCCGCGTGGGAGGTAATAATTTGCATTTGATATATAGGTATATTTTAGCGCCAAGCGCTTTTCCGCTGGCAAATTGATAATTGTTTATTGTTATTTAATCATTAATTTTTAGGTCAGATTCCTTTCTCTAAACCAAACTTCGTCGGGAATGGCAGAAAAACGATCCATTTTATGAATTAATATTTCGGCATGTGCCTCGTTAAAAACTAAATCGCGATTGGCTGGTTTTAAGAATTTGCTTTGCACCATCACTTCCATTTGGGTAAACAAGGGATCGTAAAAGCCATTTACATTTAAAACACCAATAGGTTTATTGTGCAGGCCGAGCTGTAACCAGGTTAGCACTTCGAAAAATTCTTCCAATGTACCAAATCCACCAGGTAAGATGACGAAACCATCGCTCAAATCGGCCATTTTCTGTTTTCTCTGATGCATATTTTCGGTAACAACCATCTCGGTTAAACCTTGGTGACCGACTTCCTTATCCATTAAAAATTGAGGAATTACCCCCGTTACTAAACCACCCAACTCCAGTACATCGTTAGCTAACACACCCATTACCCCAACGCTACCGCCACCATAAACCAATCTGATGTGCTGTTTTACAAGCGTTTCTGCCAATTGCCTTATTTCGTTACGCAATGTTATGTCGCCGTTAAAGTTTGAGCCACAATACACACAAACCGAGTTAAGCTTATTCATTTTTTTTAAAATTTACCGAAGTTAATATTTTATCGGCTTTCTATAAATTTTAATTCTGAACAAAGCTGTTACAGTTTTTTGTTCTTTCGTTAACAAACCTATCAGGTTTTTAAAACCTGATAGGTTTAATAAAAAAGGAGTAGCATTACACCACTCCTTTTAACCAAATATAAGAGAGAAAAAATTTTTAGTTAAATGATCTTAGAAAGAATAACGCAAGGTAGCACCATAAGTTCTCGGATCGCCAAGTACACCTGCATACAAACCAGAGTTACCTGCTGCTGCCTGCAACTGCTCGTAGTAATTTTTGTTTCCGATATTTCTGCTCCACACAAATGCCGAGAATTTATCAGATTTGAATCCTAATCTGGCATTAAATAAAGCATATCCCTTAACATTTAATATGCTCGATGGTGTAGGGTTTGAAGAATACTGTGAACGGTAACTGGCATCAGCAGCAATAAAATATCTACCCGGCTTAGTTGCTAAATTACCCGGCGTGCTAAATTCTGAACCACCAGAAATATTCCATTTAGATATACCTGGTAATCTACCTCCTGAAGCATCTTTAAATGCGACCTGAGTAGCTACGCCATTTACGAGTTCTGTATGTCCGGTTTCTTCTAAAGGCAGCGGTGCATTGGTAAATTTCACATATTTACCATCAAGATAAGCTACAGCAGCGTTTAAAGTTAAGAACCTTTCTAATTGATAAGTTCCATCAACTTCTAAACCTTTTACTTTAACTTTTTCTGCATTGGCCAGATAACCTCTGTTTACCCCCAATTGTGGAGATTGCACATTGGTTTGATAATCTTTAATATCGGTATTAAAAGCTGTAATATTTAAAATAGCACCTTTTACTGGTTTGGTTTTTAAACCCAATTCGTAATGTTGAACATATTCTGGTTTTACAACAGCTAATGATAAGTCTGCCTGTCCGGTTGAAGTAGTTGGCAAGCCTCCTACGTTTACACCAACTGGTTTATATGCAGTAGAAAAAGTTCCATAAACATTTAATTTAGGATTTGGACGATATGATACCGTAAGGTTTCCAGACAAATTATTGTTATCTACATTTGTAGTGAACTGTTGATTACTGTACACTGCTGCTTTGAGTGCTAATAAAGCTGCGTCTGTAGTTTGCAAACCTCCGTAAGTTACCCTGTCATAATCAACATCTTTTTTGTCGTAGGTGTATCTTAATCCAGGTAAAACATGCAGATTGGTTAAAAATTCCCAATCTACTTGTGCAAAAATAGCAGCACTTAACGATTTGATGGTTGAATTTGTTTTGATGCCAAAGCCATCTAACAAGCCTGGTGTTGAGTATAAAGCCTGACTGCCGGTATTGCTTGTTTGTACAAATCTCCACTGATCTTTGCCTACCTCTTCGGTTTGAGCTAAACCTTTTAAGTTTTGGGCAAGGGCAAATACACCAATTACACCACTTAATTTATCAGTGATATTACCAGCATATCTAATTTCCTGTGAATATTGATCGTGACGGGAATTACCTTGTGATTTAGTTAATGCAGCTAATTCAGAGAAATCCCTGTCATTTGTTGGATCCCAGTTCCAGAATCTCCAGGCAGTAGTAGAGGTAAGTGTTCCATTACCTATTTTATAATCTACGTTTAAAGATATACCTCCTATTGATTGATTGTGCCGCCAAGGTGTATTGGTATTGATTTCTCTTGAAAAAGGATCAATCTTTGGTTGTTGATAGCCTAAATCTGATACAATTTTAGCATACTGACGGTAAGCACTTCTTTCTGTTTGGGCAACACCTGCAATCACCAGCGGATAACCTGCCGGGTGCTGCACACTTACATCGCCACTTAATAATATTTTTAATCTATCTGATGGGGTATAGTACAACTGGCCTTTAAAACCGAGGTTGTTTTGCCCGCTGTATTTACGCTCTTCGCGCGTATTCCAGATGGTACCATCACGCTGTGTACCCGATATTGATATTTTTGCAGCAAGATTTTTAGCTACACCTCCAGAAACAGATGTTTTTGCCTGGATAAAATTATAATTCCCAACGCTCAGCTCTACCTTTGCGCTTGGTGTTTGAGTTGGTTTTGTAGTGGTAATGTTAAATGCACCAGCAGTAGTGTTTTTTCCGAATAATGTACCTTGAGGACCACGGATAACTTCTATTTGTTCAATATCAAGAAAATCGGTAGAGGTGGCAGCCGGGCGGGCGTGATAAACACCATCCACATAGAAACCTACGCCTGGATCAATACCATCGTTGGTTAAACCGAATGTTGAACCCAAACCCCTAATATTTAAGGTTGTATTTCTGGCATTAGAAGCATACAACTGTACAGAAGGAACCAATTCTTTTAAACGGTTAACGTTAAATGCACCTGCATTTTCTGCTGCCTGTCCACCGATTACCGTAATTGGAATAGGCACATCTTGTAAAACCTCCGAACGCCTTCTCGAAGTTACTACAATTTCATCTAACAGTTCATTTTCTACCAGAACCAACTCAATGGGTGTTTCTTGTGGTTTTAAAAACTGAAAATCCTGGGGCTTAAAGCCAACTGAACTCACTTGTAAATAAAATGGGATTTCTTGCTTTACATTAATGGTAAATGCACCATTATCATCGGCTACAACAGCTTGGTTGGTACCTCTTACCTTTATGGTTGCGTGTGGTATGATACTGCCATTACTTGCCTTTATTACACCTCTTACAGGTGTTTGAGCAAAAACAAAACTTGCAGAAAATATTAATGAAAAGAAAATAAGTAAACTTTTGTTCATGATTGGTTATATAGTTTGTTAAATGTTGTTGATTAATGACTCGTTCGAAAATATTTGATTACTGTTTTAGAATGACTACAACAACAATACGAGTGTGATTTTTGGTTGGCTTTCATAATTATCATATAAATCCTATAGATTTAGTCGACAAATATATTAAAAAAATTTATCTGCCAAATTTTATTTTGTTATTTTTCTATTTTTATTAAATCCAAGAGGCTGTATCATATTTGTAATTCTATTCGGATTTGTCACGTTGAGCTTGTCGAAACGCCCCTTTGAGATATTTGAACAGGTCCTTCGACAGGCTATCAATGACAGATCTCTTTAGGAAGGTCGTCATTCCCGCGCATGCGGGAATCTTAAAGCGACCGGCAAACCCTACCAAGGCATTACGATTCCCAATCGAGTTGGGAATGACGCTACGATATGTAAATGTCATTACCACTCCAATGTTTTTTATCAAAAACTAACCTCTACCATTGACAGATTCCAACATCGGGGGGGCATTGCGAGGAACGAAGCAATCTTAAAGCGCAGCCTAGTAGCGATCGTTGTAAGATTGCTTAGTCGGCTGAAAAAGCCTTCTCGCAATGACGATTTCTCGCAGCTTATCATCTTTCCAAAAAAGTCTCCTGTCATTTATATCGATTTTTATACAATAAATTACCTTTCAGGATGACAATTCTATATTTATGATACAGCCTATAAAAAATAAAACGGGGCTATCGTAAACGATGCCCCGCTATAATTACCTCTAAATCCTCTAAAGGGGACCTAAGATATTATGATTTCTTTTCTTAAAATTTTGAGTAGTTAAAAAATCCTCCTAACAAGATTATTTAAAGCCTAAACCTTCAAACCTCTACCTTACACCTTATCTGGTATAATTTGGTGCTTCTTTAGTAATGGTAATATCATGTGGATGGCTTTCGCGCATACCCGCAGCGGTAATCTGTACAAACTGCGCTTCTTGTAACGCTTCTATAGTTGCCGCTCCACAGTAACCCATACTCGCACGTAAACCGCCAATGTATTGGTACATTACTTCTGCTAAAGTACCTTTAAATGGCACACGACCAACAATACCTTCTGGAACTAATTTTTTAATGTCATCTTCCACATCCTGAAAGTAACGGTCTTTAGAACCTTGCTCCATCGCTTCGATTGAACCCATTCCGCGGTAAGATTTAAATTTACGTCCTTCGTAAATAATGGTTTCACCCGGCGATTCTTCTACTCCTGCAAATAACGAACCTGCCATTACTGTACTTGCACCGGATGCAATAGCTTTAGCAATGTCGCCAGTGTGTTTAATACCACCATCAGCAATAACAGGTACTCCCGTTCCTTTTAAAGCTTTAGCGCATTCGTAAACTGCATATAACTGAGGAACACCAACACCTGCGATAATTCTGGTGGTACAGATAGAACCTGGACCAATACCTACTTTTACAGCATCAGCGCCAGCATCTGCCAGGAATTTTGCAGCAGCACCAGTAGCAATATTACCAACAATAACCTGTAAATCAGGATATTTAGCTTTAACTTCTTTTAATTTATCAACCACACCTTTTGTATGGCCATGAGCAGTATCGATTGTAATTACATCAACGCCAGCATGAACCAAAGCATCAACACGCTGTAAAGTATCCGCTGTTACCCCTACCGCAGCTCCCACCCTTAAACGACCACGTTCGTCTTTACAGGCAGCAGGATAATCTTTAACTTTAGAAATATCTTTAAAAGTGATTAAACCACTTAAGTATCCATCTTTACTTACTACAGGAAGTTTCTCGATTTTATGGTTTTGAAGAATTTCTTCTGCCTGAACTAAAGTGGTTCCTTCTGGTGCAATGATTAAATTCTCTTTAGTCATTACCTCAGAAATTGGTCTCTTCATATCTTTTTGGAAACGTAAATCTCTGTTTGTAATAATACCAACCAGCTTATTATCGCTACTTACAACCGGAATACCACCAATTTTATGCTCTTTCATAATCTTGAAAGCATCGGCCACAACAGCTGTTTCCAATAAGGTTACTGGATCCTGGATCATACCGCTTTCCGAACGCTTAACTTTACGTACTTCGGCAGCTTGTCTGTCTATAGTCATGTTTTTATGTAACATACCTATACCTCCATTTTGCGCAATGGCAATGGCAAGTTCGGCTTCAGTTACAGTATCCATTGCGGCAGAAATCAATGGAACATTAAGTTTAATTTTTTTAGTTAAAAAAGTGGTTGTATTTACTTCACGGGGCAGAATTTCGGAATATGCGGGTACTAAAAGTACGTCGTCATACGTTAAACCTGTGGCAATAAACTTTGTGGAATCGAGTTGCATAGCAAATAAATTAGGATTTATTATTTGCCAGGCAAAGATACGAAAATTGAGGGAAAATAAAAGTATTAAGATAAAAAGGCTTAAATATTGAGCTTGCCTGACAATTGCCATAGCACCAAAAGGGCCAGGTTTGCAGAAATTATGAAAGGATAATCAAAGTAATTATTTAGTGATTTAATTTGATTAAACTCGAGATTTATATAAATTCATCGAACCAAATATAATGATATGATTGATTTTCTGGAAGGAACAAAGGAATGGCTGTTTGGCTTTTTCGGCTTATCGGCACTTTTACAGCTGTTGCAAACTAATGATTATAGCCAGTTTATGAGCTGGAAAGGAATTAGTGCGCTTATTGGTCCTTTAATTCCTTTTCTATTGGTTTTTGAGATCATTAGGATGACATTTTATCGCCGTTTTAAAGTGGTAGATTATCGCATTTCTTTCTTTTCGTTAGTCTTCAATTCATTTATTGGTCGCATCATCTCCATTGGAATGGTTTCCCTCTGCATTGGATTATTTGGGAAATATGCCATTTTTAAAACCGAAATTACCTGGTACTGGCTCATTTATGGCTATGTAATATGGGAATTTGGCCACTTCATTTACCATTTTTTAGCGCATAAAGTTAGGCTGTTCTGGTGTTTGCATTCTACCCATCATGCACCCGAAACCATGAATCTATCGGTAAATTTTGCTCACTTTTTTTTAGAAGCACCATATGCAGACCTGATAAGGACAACAACGTGTATTCTTTTAGGGGTAAGTCCCTCACTGCTTTTTTTAATTATGTTTATTGATGGTGTTTGGGGATCTTTTATCCACATTGGAGAAAACATTTCTAAAGATGGCCGTTTCGGTTTTTTAAATAAAATAATCCTTACCCCTTCCCATCATCGTGTACACCATGCCAAGAATGCATTATATATGGACACCAACTTCTGCAACCTGCTACCCATCTGGGACCATGTTTTTAAAACCTATCAGGAAGAAGATAAAACAATAAAAATTGAATATGGCATTACCCGAGAAATGAAAAAGCACAGTTTTTTAGATGCTTATTTTGGCGAAATTGTGCTTTTGGCTAAAGATGTTTGGCGTGCGCCAGGCATTAAAAACAAGTTTCTATACATCTTCATGCCTCCCGGATGGAGCCACACTAAAGACCATAAAACAGCAAAAATAGTGAGATCAGCATATCTAAAAACCTACAAAACTGAAATAGCCAACCCATAAAAAAGGATAACAGATTACTTATAAAATTTTGCATGTGCCATATAGGTTGATTTAAATGTTTACATCAAAAAATATGTTGTTAATTAATTGATCATATTTCGCTGAATCTTTTTAATATTGCACAACCAAAAAACTAATTTTACAAATGCAGAAAAATGCTCTCAAATTTCTGACTTTAATGCTATGCATTGGAGTTAGTACCCTCTATGCCCAAACCGCTCAATCTATAAAAAGAGAATTCAAGTTTGGTAAAATTGCACCAACAGAATTCGAAGTGAAAGCCACAGGACAGGACTCTTCCGCTTCTGCGATCAAACTGTTTGATGTTGGCAACTGTTATTTCGAATATAACGCTACTGGAGGGTTTATTTATGTGTTTGAACGACATATTCGTTACAAAATATTAAACAAAAATGGTTATGATCTGGCCAATTATCACGTAGAACTTTATAGAAGTAGTAATTCTGCAAAAGAAGACCTCAGTTTTATGGATGCCGCAACTTATAATATGGTTGATGGCAAAATGGTTACCAGTAAACTGAACAAAGATGCCAAGTTTACCGAGGAATTTAATAAAAACTTTGTGATCAAAAAATTTGCATTGCCTAATGTTAAAGAAGGATCGATTATCGAGTTTAAGTATAAAATTAGATCCGATTTTACATTTACGCTACGCGGATGGAAATTCCAGTCAAGTATTCCCACCCTATGGTCTGAGTATAATGTTAGAATCCCTGATTATTTCATATACAAAAACAATATGAGCGGATACTACAAAGTTGAGCATCCAGTGCATGAAACTGTAACTGCATCCTATATTCCTGGCTTAAATTCTAACGCTGTTTATGACAAATATTGTGCTGCAAATGTACCTGCACTAAAAGAAGAGCCATATGTAACTACAATGGATGATTATACACCTAAAATAGAATTTGAACTTAGGGGAACCCAATTCCCGGGCGAAATTTATAAAGACTTTAATGGTTCGTGGCCAAAAATCATCCAAGGGCTGGCCGAGGATGAAAATTTTGGCAGTTTTATTAATAAAAACAGTTATGCCAAATCTGTACTTCCAGGCATTTTGAAAGGGGAAAAAGATACCCTGGCTGCTGTAAAACTTATTTTCAACTATGTTAAAAACAGCTTAAAATGGAATAAAGAATACTCGAAGTATGCTAAGGAGACCAATCCAAAAAGCATTTTCGAAAAGAAAACAGGTTCGTCTGCTGATATTAACCTTGCTCTATTAAGCTTATTAAAGGAAGCGAAAATTGATGCTTACCCGGTTTTGATCAGCACCAGAGAAAATGGCGAACATCCTGGATATCCGATGGAATCGGCGTTCAATAATGTAATTGGTGTTACGCAGATCGGGAATACACTTTATTTTCTTGATGCTACAGATAAAGATCTTCCTGCTGGTATGTTAGATTATGAAAACCTGAGTCACCAGGGGTTTTATATGAATTTAAAAAGCTTTGATGGAAAATGGCTTTCTACAGAACCAAGTATATCGAGCGAAAAGATTTTTGTTTATAATATGACGCTTGATAAAGACCATAAGTTAACAGGCAAAATTATTCAATACTCAAAAGGTTATAGCGCATTAAACCTTCGCAATAAATACAGAAAAACAAATAACGAAACCGAATTTGTTAAAAACTTCAAAAAAGATAAAACAGGTCTTGAAGTTTCTATTTACAAAATCGACAACCTCGACAATCTTGATGAACTGTTGACTGAAAGCATGGATGTAGTAATTGAAGATAATGTGGAAGAAGCCGGAAACCTGGTGTATTTTACCCCTCTCCTTTTCGAACGAACGAAGGAAAATTTATTCAAACTAGAGCAACGAAAATTCCCGGTCGATTTTGCCTATCCATTTAAAGAAAGTTACCGCATTACGATCAACTTCCCTGAAGACTATGAAGTAGATAAGCTACCAAAGGGCGGGATTTATAAACTCCCGGAAGAGAATGGAACATTTACCATCAATTATGTGACAGAAGGCAAAACCTTAATGGTAAAAAGTATCATAAACGTAAACAAATCGCTTTATACGCCAGAAGAATATTTCGATTTAAAAGAACTATTTAAAACGGTTGTAGAAAAACAGGCTGAACAAATTGTATTTAAAAAGAAAGTATAATGAAATACTATTTAAGTTTGGCACTTGCGCTTGTAAGCGTTAATAGTGCATTAGCACAGATAGATTACGATGTAGCAAAGATCTCTGAAAACCTGAAAAAGGATGCTGTTGTTGTAATTAGGAACGAAGAATCTTTTTTTGATGTTAAGGGTTTAGGTGAGGCAAAAATGGATTATAAAGTGGCGATAACCATTTTGAACAAAGCCGGCGAAAGCTATGGAGAAATGGCAGAGGTTTACGATAAGTTTAGCAGTATATACAACATTAGAGCTACCCTTTACGATGCTGCAGGAAAAAAGGTAAAGGACTATAAAAGTTCTGATATTAAAGACCAAAGCCTGATTTCGGATTTTTCGATCTTCGAAGACAATAGACTTAAGCTCTTGAAATTTGTAAGTATAACCTATCCATACACCATAGAGTACAGCTATAGCCAGGATTATAAAGGATTGCTTTCTTTTCCTTCATGGCACGACCTGAAAGGTTTTGGTGTATCGGTAGAAAAATCTGCCTACACGATTCAAAAGGCAAAAAACTACAAAATGAGGTATATTACGAGTCCGAATTTACCGACCGACTCGGTGATCAATGGAGAAAAAGTACAGTATAAATGGAAAAGTGCCAACGTTGCAGCAGTTGCTGATGAGCCTTTAAGCACAGGTATTGATAACATTTCTGCATGGGTTAAAGCCTCTCCCAATCAGTTTGAATACGATGGTACTACAGGAAATTTCGATAACTGGAAAAATTTCGGATCGTGGCTTTTTACCTTAAATCAGGATGGAAATAAACTTCCGGAAGCAACCAAATTAATGGTGCAGAATTTAATCAAAGATGCCAAAACACCTAAAGAAAAGATTCGGATTTTATATAACCATTTGCAGCAAAATACCCGTTATGTAAGTGTTCAACTGGGCATTGGTGGTTTTAGGCCTATTTTGGCCGAAAAGGTTGCACAGGTAAATTACGGTGATTGTAAAGCGCTTTCTAACTATATGAAGGCTTTATTAAACGAAGCAGGAATTGCCTCCAATTTAATTGTTATTGGAAATGATATGCCCAGTTTAAATCCGAATTACTCGAGTATGGGGCAGGCAAACCACATGATTTTGTGTGTTCCATTGGCAAAAGATACTACTTTTTTAGAATGCACCAGTCAATATAAACCAATGGGATTTATCGGCTATAGCAATTCTGACCGGAATGTATTAATGGTTACCGAAGATGGAGGAAAAATAGTGCATACTCCCACTTACAATGCCAAGGAAAATTATCAGATCAGAAAAACCAAAATTACATTGGCAGAAGATGGTACAGCCAGCTCTGAAATAAAATCTACTTATGGCAACGCGCAGTTTGAAGAAAATTTTCCGATGACTTTAATGGAACCTGTTGATCTCCGGAAAACAATAATTGAAGAAAGTCCCATTCCGGTAGCAGAGCTGATTAGTTATAAGTATGCACAGCCAGATAAAACGTTACCAGTGCTTACCGAAGAGATTAACTTTAAAACCAATCCGTTGTTAACAAAAGGTGGAGACAAGTTATTTTTGGTGATAAACCAGGTTAACCGTCGCGAGAGCGTTCCGCTTAAAGTAGAGGGCAGAAAAACATACTTTGCTGTTCCGTTCAGCTACAACGATGATGATGAAATTAGTTACATTTTACCAAAAGGTTATAATGTAGAGTTTATTCCAAAAGATATTACCATTACATCTGAATTCGGCTCGTATACTGCAAAATTTAGTGTAAAAGACAATACGATTATTTATAGCCGTACACAAAGCATGAATAATAAAAAGTACCCGCCCGAAAAATACGGCGAGTATGTAGATTTTTATAAAAAGATATTTCAGGCAGATAAACAAAAAGCTGTTTTAGCAAAAACTTTATAAATTAGCATATGATTACTGAAAACCAATATTTTGATGGCAACGTTAAATCGTTAGGCTATGAAACCGCTGAGGGAAAATCGACTATCGGCGTTATAAACCCGGGAGAATATACTTTTGGAACAGCTCAGAAAGAAATTATGCACGTTATAGAGGGTGAATTGACAGCACTTTTACCAGATACTACAGACTGGCAAAACATTAAAGCAGGTAACAATTTTGAAGTACCTGCCAACTCATCTTTTAAAATAAAGGCGAGCGTTCAAACAACATATCTTTGCCAGTATAGATAGTTTAATTAAAAGAAGTCAAGTATTTAAAACTTGACTTCTTTCGTTAGTGCGATAACACTTATTTCTTCCCAATTACCACCTCTGTAAAATGATCGGTTGTGAGGTATTTATTCGCCAAGGCAAGTAATTCTTCAGCAGTAATGGTTTTAACTTTCTCTATATATTTTGTATAGTAGTTGTAATCCAATCCTGCAAAATAAATGTTCTTGAATTTATCGGCATGTGAGAAAACATTCTCCAAACTGCCCAACATCGAACCTAACATGTAGTTCCTAACCAGATCCAGCTCTTCTTCCCCTATCAGTTCGTTTTTCAATATATCGATTTCTTTGTAAATTTCGGTTAATGCAGCCGAACAAACATCGGCACCAACCTCAGTAGCGATAAAAAGATAACCAGCCTGTTGTAAGGAAGAAATACCCGAACCAATGCCGTAGGTATAGCCTTTATCCTCGCGGATATTGTTCATTAAACGTGATCCAAAGTAGCCACCTAAAACAGCATTTAAAATCTGAAGTCCAGAAAAATCCTCGTGTGTGCGGTTAATTGCCAACTGGCCTATTCTGATTGCAGATTGTAAAGCCTCTGGTTTTTCTGTATAAACAAACTGTTTTGCCGTAGCAGTAAAATTGAAACTATTCTTTACCGCATTGCTTTTTTCCCAATCTTTTCCAAAAGTATCGTTTAACAGCTTAAAGCTTGTAGTATCAAACTTCCCCGAAACGATTATGGTACAATTATTTGGCGCGTAGGCAGCCTTAAAATATTCTATTAAGTCTTCCCGTTTTAATGCATCATAGTGTTCTGCTTTAATATTTACACCATAAGCTGTATCGCCAAATAAAGCATGTGCAAATTCTTTTCTCGAAAGAACATCATTTTTCTTCAGGTTTACCTGTAGCTTTTGCTTCTGGTTTTGGATGTAAATATCGAGCTCATGTTGTGGGAACTGGCTTTCTGATAAAACATCTTTCACAATGGGTAATACCGAATGCAAATGTTTATTTAAAGTGTAAAGCGTAACCGAAGATTGATCTTGGGCATATTCTGTTTGGAAAAATGCACCATAAAAATCAATTTGTTCGGCTATTTCTTTTGCCGATAATTTATTTGTTCCGTTATTAATCAATGTGCTTACCGCAATAGCCTGCAATGGTTTTTCGAGTGTCCAGTTTACATTTTCAAAAACAAATTCAATACGTACCAGGTCCTGCTCTCCAGAATAAATAGTAAAAACGGGCACGCTATTATCTAATACTTTTTTTTCTGGATGGATAAAATTTATGGTTGATACCTGCTTAAAATCAGGCGCCTGTTGTCTGTTAAGCATTTTCTTCAGTTAAGTAATATAAAGTTGATGATGAATTTGATTGGAATGTTTCGTTGGATATCCGTTTAATATCCTCTGCTTTAACTTTGATAAACGATTCGGTTTCCTGGTTCAATAAAGCCGCATCTCCCAGTAATTCATAATAAGCCAGGTTCATCGCTTTATCTAGCAGGCTCATCTCAGAAAAAACAAGTACCGATTCTACTTTATTCTTCACTTTGGTTAATTCAGTTTCAGAAACCAGCTCGGCCTTTAATTTTTCCAGTTCAGCCCAGATTGCTTTTTCTGCCGTTTCGGTTGTTACACCTTCCACTAGTTTACCTTCAACGATAAACAAACCCGGATCTAAACTGCTCGAAATATAGGCGTTGATATCGCTAAAAAGTTTCTGTTCTTTTAACAGGCTATTGTACAAGCGTGAAGACTGTCCTCTTGATAAAATATCAGATAATAAATCAAAGGAATAATAATCCTGATTTAATCGTCCTGGCATTTTAAAAGACATGTAAATCGCATTTAAAGGCACATTAGCTTTAACAGTTTCTGTTCTGGCTTCGGTTTGAGGTTCCTCCTGTACCAAATCGCGATTATATTTATCTCCGGCCGGAATAGGCTCGAACCATTTTTCGGCCAGTTTTTTTACTTCTTCGGTTTTCACGTTGCCACCTACTACCAAAATTGCATTTTGTGGGGTATAATGTTTCTTAAAAAATGCTTTCACATCATCCATTGTTGCATTTTCGATGTGCGAAAGTTCTTTCCCGATAGTTGCCCAGCGGTAAGAATGCTTTTTATAAGCCAACGGACGCAACTTTAGCCAAACATCGCCATAAGGCTGATTAAGATAACGTTGTTTAAATTCTTCACTTACCACATTTCGTTGGGTATCTAAGCTTTTTTCAGAAAAAGCCAGGCCCAGCATGCGGTCGCTCTCCAGCCAAAATGCAGTTTCTATATTTTCAGCAGGCAGCGTAATGTAATAATTAGTGATATCGTTACTTGTAAAAGCGTTATTCTCACCTCCTACACGTTGCAAAGGTTCATCATAATTGGGGATGTTTACTGATCCACCGAACATAAGATGTTCAAATAAGTGTGCGAAACCCGTTTTTTCCGGATCCTCATCACGAGCCCCCACATCATATAAGATATTTAAAACAGCCATTGGTGTTGTAGCATCTTCATGCACCAAAACTTTTAAGCCGTTGGCCAGTGTAAAACGATTAAAATCTACCATATTTATTTTTAGAACCGTAAAGATATTGTTTTAAGGGAGATTGGAAGATGGAAAATGAATGAGAATGTAAAATGGCAAATGATGGACAATGTAAGATGGAGAATGTAGGACGGATGATTGAAAATGGAGAATGGCAATTCCCCGCTGTGCGCTATTCGCCAACCGCCTTGTCGCTCTCGGCTTTTTTTTACAAACCTCAAACCTTACACCTTCAACCTTCCCTCCCTTTTCCTTATCTTTGTGCTATGAATACAGCCGATTTACTGCAACGGGCATTACATTTCGATTTTTTGAGCCTTGAAGAAGGTGTACATTTATACCATCATGCCGATACCGCATCGTTAATGTTTATAGCGAATGAGTTAAGAAAAATTCAAGTACCCAGTGGTAAGGTAACCTGGCAGATCGACCGTAATGTAAACACCACTAATGTTTGTATTGCCAACTGTAAATTCTGTAATTTCTTCCGCAGGCCTGGCCACGACGAAAGTTATATTACTGATATCGAAACTTATAAGGTAAAGATTGAAGAGACTTTCCGTTTAGGTGGAGATCAATTATTATTGCAGGGTGGTCACCATCCCGATTTAGGTTTAGCGTTTTATGCTGACTTATTCAGAAAATTAAAAGAATTATATCCTGATTTAAAACTGCATGCTTTAGGTCCACCAGAAATTGCACACGTTGCAAAGCTCGAAGGTTTGACGCATACTGAGGTATTAAAAGCATTAAAAGAAGCTGGGATGGATTCTCTTCCTGGTGCTGGTGCAGAAATTTTAAACGACCGCGTGAGGCGTTTAATCTCGAAAGGCAAGTGTGGCGGACAAGAGTGGCTTGATGTAATGCGTGCATGCCATCAATTAGACATCACTACTTCGGCAACGATGATGTTCGGCCATGTGGAAACCATAGAAGAACGTTTTGAACATTTAGTATGGATCCGCCAGGTACAGAGCGAAAAACCTGCAGATGCAAACGGATTTTTAGCCTTTATTCCTTGGCCTTTCCAGGATGATGGCACCTTATTAAAGCGATTACGTGGAATTAGCAACAATGTAACAGCAGATGAATATATCCGTATGATTGCACTTAGCCGCATTATGTTGCCAAATATTAAAAACATTCAGGCCAGTTGGTTAACAGTTGGTAAAGCCACTGCCCAACTTTGTTTACATGCAGGCGCAAATGATTTTGGATCTATTATGATCGAAGAAAATGTAGTATCAGCTGCTGGTGCACCACATCGTTTCACAGCAAATGGCATTCAGCAATCTATTAAAGCCGCAGGTTTCGAACCTCAGTTACGCGGACAAAAATACAATTACAGGGATTTGCCTGAGCACTTGGAAGAACAGGTGATAACTTATTAGTAATGTGAGATGGATGACGGAGAATGTATTTTATTATACCCATTGATCCTAAAATCCTATCATCTTAATAATCCTATTCAAAAAAGGGAAGTAAAACTAAGTTCTACCTCCCTACCTTAAACTAAACATTACCTAATTAATAATGTAAAAACTTTTGCTATGATAGTTTTTTACCTGGTTGTAAAAACAAGTTTGCAATGGTAATTACACTAGCTCTATCTAATGGCTCATCAAAACTTTCTACAGCAGCCAATTTAGCCGCAGTTGCGTTCGGTGCACCGGTAATATTTGCGATGTTAACATTTGCCTGTACAGTTAAATCTTCACCCGCATAAACTGCATCTACCTGAGGAACTCCAGAATCGTTTGCCTGGCCAGAAGCGCCTAAACTAACCCATGGTTTATATACTGTACTACCAGCTGCTGTACGCATTTGACGGATATGTGAAGCATGGCGTGCCTCAACCGAGTGGATCTGCAAAGCGGTTTGCAATACACCTGGACTAACCAATAAGTTTCCTGCCTGACCTTTGTATGCTCTAACTCCAGTATCTTCAAAACCTTGTGCTACCGCTAAGAAGGTACCATAATCAGAGTATACGGTAGCAAATGTTCCACCTGCTCTAAAATCGGTATCTGCATAGGCAATAGGCGCACGAGCCGAACTTCCCAAAGCACCTACCAATAAATCAACGTGTGCTTTTTCGTGATCACGAATGGTAGTAATGGCTGCTTGGCTGGCTGCATTAGGAAAATTAAAAGTAACATCGGTTACTCCCGATCCCGGAGTTTTGCCTACAAGACAGTGATTATAAAAATGGTATTCAAGATACTCTAAAGACAATGCGAAGTTTAATACATTAACAACTGCTGTTGGTAAAGCTGTTTGTCCGTATGCTTTTTGGAACATTGAACCTAGCGCCAGTGGCATAGCGGCTAAAGAGATTTTTTTACCCATGTTGAAAAAGCTTTTCATTGCAGCTCTTCTCGGATTTAATCTCTCATAGATTTCACCGTCAACTTTTTCAATTTCTTCTAATATATTTACGATATTCATGATTTCTAGTTTTAAAGTTTAAAGATTGATTGCAGAGATTTTTGTTTTGATGAATGGTTGTGCTAAAGGCAAAACCTTATCAGGTGTTAATGCTCCATCTAAACCTCCAGCATTATTAGAACCGAATGCCGAAAGACTGTTTAAATCGGCAAATGAACCATTAGAAATTAGATCTCTAATATAAGCTGCGTGACGCGCTTCTACAGACACAATTTTACCGGCCAATAACAAATATCCTCCGTCTTTAATTCTTGGCCCTGCACCATTATATGCAGCAACTCCTAAATCTTCAAAAGTCATTGCTGTTGATAATACACTTGTAGCACTAGTGAAATCTATTTTAGAAAAATCAACCTCCAAACTTCCAATTGCAGCGGTGCTTAAAGCTGCTTTAAAAAACTCTCTGTGTGCAATTTCATGAAACTGGATATCTTGAAAATATGCTTTTTGAGCAGCTGTGAAACTTGCAGGAGGTGCTGAAGCAACCTTAACATAAAATGCAGCTTCTAATTGCTCTAAAGCGTAGGCATAGTTTAATACACCAAAATCATCTTTAAAATCTAGTGTAGCGCCTCCCATTACAGGATTCTCATAGCCACGATCTTTTTTACAACCGGCGGCTACCAAAGCAATACCAGCTGCACCTGCACCTGCATACTGAAGAAAAGATCTTCTGCCTACAGTTTTGTCAAATAAACTTTTTTCCTGAAGTTCATTTTTTGTTTTTAGTTCATTGTGTTTCATAGTAATCTATGTTTAGTGGTTTTGAATTCGTTTGATGATACATACGTGACAATCAGATCACTGGTTTTTTCGATTTGCATTTTTTTTTATAAGACCATTTTAATACATTCACCAACCTATAGCTATGACCATATTAAAAGCCATTATTGTTGATGATGAGGAATTTGCACGCTCATCATTATTTTTTTTACTGCAACAGAATTGTCCGCAGGTAGAAATTACCGGTATTGCAAGGTCTGTAGCGGAAGCAAAAGATATTTTAGCGCATCATCCCATTGATCTGATTTTTCTGGATATTGCCATGCCTGGGGGCAACGGCTTTGAACTTATTCCCGATGCACAAAAACACAATGCCGCCGTAATATTTACAACTGCTTACGATCAATATGCACTAAAAGCGATTAAGGCAAATGCACTCGATTATTTGTTAAAGCCAATTGATATTGATGAGCTTAAAATAGCTGTAGATAAGGTTTTTCAACATATCCAACGCTTTAAAAGTCAGAATGAAAACGATGAAAGAATCAATAATCTGGCTTCTAGCTTAAGTTCACGATCAGAAATCAGAAAACTTACACTCCCTTATGGGCAGGGGTTTAAAATGATTGATATCGATGATATTATTTACATCGAAGCAGACAGTAATTATTCTATTGTACACTTAAGTAACCATGATAAAATTACGGTTTCGAAAGTTTTACGGGAATTTGAAGAGCTTTTACCAGGCGATCAATTTGTGCGGATCCATAAGTCGAGCATTATTAATCTCAACCACTTAAAAGAATACAATTCTAAAAACGGACTTCAGGTTTTCTTAAAAAATGGAGAAAGTATTAATATTTCGCGAAGAAGAGCAAGCGATTTTTTTGAAAAAATAAAATTATTTACAAAAGCAAACAGTGATCATTAAACTACGCATAAGAGCGATTTTATTTGCTATAAAAGCAATACTGAGGTTAAACTTCGGTCGCTCATTTATTGCTTTTTTATTCGGGCTTATTATATTTAGTGCCCCAAAAATCCTGCTTGCCCAAACCACTTACCTGCCCCATTACAATACTAAAAACGGACTCGCCAGCAATAACTGTTATTACATTTTACAAGATAAGAAAGGTTTTATATGGATCGCCACTGACAATGGATTAAGTCGTTTTGATGGAACAAATTTCCAGAATTTTACCATCGAAGATGGACTTCCGGATACCCAGATCCTTCAGATGAAAGAAGATAAAGCAGGGCGGTTGTGGTTTTTTGCCCTGAACGGTCAGCTCAGCTACTTAAAAGAAGGAAAGTTTTACAACCAGGATAATGATAACCTACTTAAAAAACTAAACTTTAACACCGTAATTGTTTCCTTTTTAGTAGATAAACTCGGACGGATTTGGCTCGGAACAAATGCCAACTTGATTGTTTGCTGGGATGGCAAAACGATCAAAAAATACATTTCCCCTAATCTAAATGATAAATTTATCAATGCCTTTATCCATGAAGATGAGCAAGGTGAAATATTTGCCTATAGCGACTTAAGTGTGCAGAAATTTAATGGAAAAACTTTTTCCATGGTCAGTTCCAAAGTACAGCCCCTTTCTTACATGACTGCCGCGAATACCAGTCACAGATCTTTATTTTACCTAGACAGCGGAGGATTAAAACAATATAGACATGGAAGCATCAACGACCTCATACCGATTCCTCAGAATCTGATCAAGAACATGTCGGGATATTTTTATTACGATGTTACTTCCAAAGAGGTTTGGTTATCGAATGCCAATGGAGCCTTCGCTCTAGATAAAAGCGGAAAAACAGTCCAATATCTTCAGGATATTTCGGTTAACCAGGTCATCAAGGATAATAACCAGAACATGTGGTTTGCTACCAATCAAGGAATTTACATGCTTCCTAATACAAATAACCGATTATCGATTATTGATGCAGAATCTGGCCTGAGTAGCAATGTAATCAAAAGCATCACTAAAGACGGGAAAAACCGCCTGTGGCTGGGTACCGATGATGCCGTAATCGACGTGTTAACCATCAACAATTACCAAGTAGACGAAATTGGTTTAGACGATTTTAAGAAATACAAAACCATTAAACAGATTACTTTCGACCCAAAAGACCAATCCATATATTTTGCATCCGATTATGGAATGGGTATTTTCAAAAATATCTATAACAGCAGTAATGAAGTCAGTTATTTAAAGGAATCGAACAACTCAATGTTCGTAATTAAACACTTTAGTGTAGGCGAAAATAACAATCACCTTGCCTTAGCCCTATCATCAGGTGTTGTTTTCCTATCGGATAGAAGAAATAAATTCGAATTTAACGCTGCAAAATACCGCGAAAAAGAAGATTTTTTTAAAGATAGGTCTTACCACGTTTTTTACGACCATGAAGGCAATCTATGGTTTTCGAATATTAATGGACTTTCTCAATTTTCAAAAGGGAAACTAATTAAACATTACGAAAACCATCCCTTACTTACCAAAAGGATAAACGACATTCAACAGCTTGCCGACGGCACATTGATTTTGGCTACAGATGGCTATGGTTTAATTTTTTATAAGAACAACCAGATTGCCAGACAGATTACCCAAAAAGATGGTTTAACCAATAATATCTGCACCAAAATATTTGTAAAAAACAGCGAAATATGGGTATTAACAAATAAAGGTGTTAACAAAATAGCCGATTATCCGAGTCAGCCCACCGTGGCCAATTTCGACTATGGTAAGGATCTTTTGAGTGATGACATCAACAGTTTGTTCATTGATGATAGCACGGCCTATTTTGCAACAAACAAAGGCCTAATCTTATTTAAGTACAACAATAAAAACATCATTAAGAATCTTCCCAAAGTGTACGTTACATCTATTGTTAAAGATAACGAGCGTTTACCAGTTGATCAAGGTAATTTTACTTTCGAAACTGGTAACAATACCATTCTCTTTACCTTTAGTGCGGTCGATTTTACCACCAGTGATATTACCTATCGTTACCGTTTAAACGAAAATTCTGCATGGGTAGAAACCAGAACAAGGCGGTTAGATTTCTCTTCCCTCCAGCCTGGCGATTATGTTTTTGAAGTGAGTGCAAAAAGTCAGAACGGCAATTGGGGCCAATCGGCAAAAATCGCATTTACCATTAAAAAGCATTTTTGGCAAAGCTTATGGTTCTTATCTATTTTGATATTGCTTGTAGCCTATATTTTTTATAAAGTGGCTGTTTACATTACCCGTAAGCAAAAAGACAAAGAACAAGAGCAATTGTTGTTAAAAAATAAAGTTCTGATGCTCGAACAACAAGCTTTACAGGCGATGATGAATCCACATTTTGTTTTCAACGTGATGAATTCGATTCAGCATTACATTAATACGCAGAATACAGCCTCAGCAAACAAGGTTTTAACGGGATTTGCCAGATTGATCAGAAAGAACCTAGAGATTTGTACAAAAAGCTACATCTCTTTAGAAGAAGAACTAGAATACTTAAATCTTTATTTAAAACTGGAAAAGAACCGTTTTGGTGATAAACTGGTCTATATTTTTAATGTGGATGAAGATATCGACAAAGAAGAAACCTTTATACCATCTATGCTGTTGCAACCTTATGTAGAAAACGCAATATGGCATGGCATTATGCCAAAAGAAAGCGGTGGTGAAATTCTGATCAACATTAAACTGAAAGATGAATTCTATCTTAACATCGAAATTATTGATGATGGGATTGGAATTGATAATTCTTTAAAGGATAAAAAAGAAACACACATTAGTAAAGGCATGCAGTTAACCAAAGAAAGGTTGCACCTTTTAGGTCAGATTGGAGCAAAACCTATACACTTAGATGTTAGGCAGAATACCACAAATGGTACAACAGTAACCATTTCTATACCGTTAAAGTAGAAAATTTACCGTTTACTCAATTATTAATACCACTCACTAAATAGAATCTTGATCGAACCTTGTTTAGCCTTAAACTTGTGTTAGAAATAAACGATAGTGTTTATCAAAGACGTTCTTATAGAATTGATATAGATATTTAATAACCTAACCTAAAACTATATCTTAATTCAGGTTTCATTTGTGTGTTGAAAGCGGTCTTGTTTTTAAAAGCGAGACCGCTTTTTTTATGCCCAAAAATTCTATTTTTGTATATGCCCAATCACAACATCACCAGGCACATCGAAGCCCTTGTATTTTCTTCCAGCCAAAGCATAGGCACTCAAGAAATTATACTTGCCTTAAATGCTGTTTTCAATGAAGAATTTACCGAAGTACAGGTATTAGAAAGCGTTGAACAGATTAAGGAAAAATATAGCCATGTTGATTTTGCCATCGAATTGGTATTCTTAAACAATGGTTATCAGTTTCTCACCAAAAAAGATTACCATGAAACGGTTAACCAACTTCAGTTACATCGCTCAAAGAAAAAACTAAGCCAGGCAGCTATGGAAACACTAGCAATTATTGCCTACCGCCAGCCCATTACTAAATTAGAAATTGAACAGATAAGAGGCGTAAATTCAGATTATTCTGTGCAACGCCTGCTGGAAAAAGAGCTAATCAGTATCGATGGAAAAGCCGAAACTCCTGGCCGACCTATCCTATACAGCACAAGCACATTATTTATGGATTATTTTGGGTTAAATAACCTAAACCAACTTCCTCAACTGAAAGACATCGTAAAGGAGGAAAATACGGTTGGAGAAAATGTGGAATAAATAAATTAATTTCTTTGCTTTCAGGTTGTTATTAGAAAAAGTTTTTTTGTATTTTTAAACTATAAAAGCAATTTTTATTTTTGTGTTATGAAAGCGCCAAAGAAACTCCCAACCAAGCCGACTACCAAGAAACAGGTAGACGATGATGATGATCTTGAAGATGACGATATTCTAACAACGAAAAAGAAGCCACAAGATGACGACGATGATGATTTTGATTTGCCATTAGATGATCTTGACAACTTCGATAACTTCGACGATGACGACGACGATTATTAATATTTAAAAAAACATATATTTGAAAAAGCATCCGCCCGCTTGGTAGGATGCTTTTTAATTTTAAAATCTGCCCATGCAAGTTATACCAGTAAGCAATTCATCATTAAAAAAAGACTTTCTAAACACACCCAAAGCCCTATATAAAAACGATAAAAACTGGATCTGTCCACTGGATAGTGAAGTTGAAAATGTTTTTAATCCAGAAAAAAACACCTTTTTTGCGCATGGAAAATGTACACGCTGGGTTTTAAAAGACGATGCAGGAAAACTGATCGGCCGTGTAGCAGCTTTTATTAATGAAAAAAAAGCCTACCACTATGACCAACCAACAGGTGGTATGGGATTTTTTGAATGTATTGATGATGAAAAAGCTGCCTTTCTTTTATTCGATACGGCCAAAACCTGGTTAACCGAAAACGGAATGAAAGCCATGGACGGCCCGATTAATTTTGGCGAAAATGATACTTTTTGGGGCCTATTGGTTGAGGGCTTTACCCCTCCCTCTTTCGGGATGAACTATAACTTTCCGTATTATCAGAAATTTTTCGAGAAATATGGTTTTGTTACCGAATATGAGCAATTAACCAATCACATTAACCTTACTATTCCTTTTCCAGAACGTTTTACAAAAATTGCCAACTGGGTAAGAAATAAACCAGGTTATACTTTCGAATATTTCAGCAAAGCCAATTCCAGCAAATACATAAATGACTTAATGGAAATTTACAATGATGGCTGGCAGGATTTTGAAAACTTTGTTCCTATTAAGAAAGAAACCCTCGAAGAGAGTTTTAAAAGCATGGAACCTATTATGGATGAACACCTGATCCAGTTTGCATACTTTAATGGCGAACCAGCATCTTTTGTAGTGTTAATTCCTGATGCAAACCAAATGATTAAAGGTTTTGATGGAAAACTTGGTTTGATTGAAAAATTAAAGTTTGCTTACCGCCGCTGGGTGGGCGTTACCCGCATGAGGGCAATTGTGATGGGCACTAAACCTAAATTCCAAAAACACGGCTTAGAATCAGTTCTTTTTATCAGTTTGGGCGAATACGTACTTCCTAAAAATCAATATAAAGAACTCGAATTGAGTTGGGTTGGTGATTTTAATGAACAAATGATTGCGATCCATAAAGCTACTGGTGCAACCTTTGGCAAAAAGCACCTTACCATGCGTAAGGTATTTTAATTAATTTATCGTCATTGCGAGAAGGCTTTTTTAGCCGACGAAGCAATCTTAATTATATAATATTTATCTAAATTAAAGATTGCTTCGTCGTCCCTCCTCGCAATGACGATCCTCCTATAATAACCTATACACTTTTATATTTCGGCAAATTAATCAAGAGTACACTTCCTAAAATAATCACTAATCCGATCACCTGTGTAAGGCCAATCACTTCATTGGTAAAAGTTAAACTTAGCAAAACAGCTACTACCGGATTTACATATGCATAGGTACTCACCTGTGTAGCTGGGCGCACTTTAAGCAGCCACACATAAGCACTAAAAGCTGCAATTGAACCAAACAGAATAAGGTAAACAATAGATAACCAGGCATCAAGCGGTATGCTCCCCCAATCGAGCAATTTAAACTCAGATTTAAAAAATCCTCCAGGTAAGAAAGCTACACTGGCCATTAACATCTGCCAGCCTGTATTAACAGAAACCGAACTTCCTGTAGTGGGGTGGTATTTCGAGTAAAGCGATCCCCCTGCCCAAGCTATCGGCCCTAAAACAAGCAATACCATGCCGATAATCTGTAAATTACTTTGAGGTTTATCAAGCGCCTTTACTATCTGGTCGCCAAATAAGAGCACAACACCCAAAAAGCCAATTACCAAACCCGATACTACATATTTATTGCTCAAATTTTCTTTCCAATGCGATTTATCTAAAATAACAAACCAGATTGCTGCTGAAGCTACCATAATGGCTACTAAACCACTTGGGATAAACTGTTCTACCCAGATCACGATTCCATTGCCTAAGCCTAACATCAAAATACCACTTACCGCAGCAATTTTCATCGTTTTTAGGTTAAAGATCTCCTCTCCCTTAATCTTGCACCAAGTTAGCATCAAAACACCCGCAATGGAAAAGCGGAATGCGCCTAAAATAAATGGCGGAAAACCAACCAAGGCCTTTTGGATGAAAAAGTAAGTAGAACCCCATACGATGTATACGATAGCAAATGCCAGGTAAACCATTACCGGAGATGCCGTTTTATTTAAATTTGCCATGTTTTTATTTTTCAGGGATTACCAATTTTTGTTGCTCTTTCACGGTTTCCAACACAATTGTAGTTTTAACCGATAAAATATTCGGAATCTTACTAAACTCATCGCGCAGTAAAGCCATTAATGAGGCAGAATCTGCTGTCCTCACCTTAATCAGAAAGCAATCATCTCCTGCAATAACGTGTACTTCTTGCACATCGGGTATTTTTGCCAGTTCATTTGCGGTATCACTGCAGCCCAAACTTTGAGATGATTTCATTGAAATAAAGGCGAGTAATTTTAAATCGAGTGCCACAGGGTTTATCCGGGCATTATATTGGGTAATTACATTTTTCTTTTCCAACTTCTTTACCCGTTCCAGCACAGCTGAAGGAACTAGATCCAATGCCTTTGCTAAATCTACATTTGAGATCCGCGCATTATCCTGCATAAGTCTGAGTATAGCCAGATCGATATGATCAAGACTAAAATTGTTTTCGATTACCATTCTATAAAACTATAAATATTTTGAATTTAATTCAAAATATTTATAATAAACATGAATTTTATTCTTTAATAAAATTATTAAATGACAATTAGTCGGATAAACGACAGACAAACCGCATTTTATATTCCAAGCTTATCATACAGATCGATAACCTTTTTACGGAGCTTATTAATTTCTTCTTCCTTTTCTATCAGTTCTTTTTTAAGTGCAACGAGTTCTTCAGATGAGTCTGATGTTGTTGATTGCCCAGTGATCAGCTGTATCACCGGAACCTTAAACGTTTTGGAAATCTGGAGTAAACGGGAGATATTAAGATCGGTTTGGCCTGTCTCAATTTTACAAAAAGCCGGAGTAGAAATATTAAGCTTTTTAGCTGCATCAGCTTGACTTAGACCTAAGGCTAGCCTGCTTTGCTTAATGTGATCTCCGGTGCTTTTCATTTGATTAGATATTAGATGTTAGATATGAGATTTGAGACACTATAGGTGAGATATGAGATACTAGATGTGAGATTTGAGTGGGAATTCTAGTTCTGAAATTTTACATCTCAAATCTCATGTCTCATATCTACTTTTCTAATGCAGCCGCCAGTTCAGGCAGATCGAAACCTGCATAATTACCAGAGCTCATCATCAACAGATTAGCATCTCTATAATTTAAACTCAACAAATAGGCTTTTAACTTTGCTGCATCATTAAAAAACTTCAATTTTGGATTGGCGAATGCCTGCTGAACATCATCTTCAGAAAAAGGTTCCATCCGTTTTTGTTCGAAAGATTTAATATCGATAAAAACAATTGCCTCATCAGCCTTATCCATAGCACCTGTATATTCTTTCAAGAAATCTTTATTCAAACTGCTAAAAGTATGCAATTCGATACAGGCTACCAGTTTTCGGTTGGTAAACTGCGCTTTAACAGCATCTATGGTGGCTTTCAGTTTTGACGGTGAATGTGCAAAATCTTTGTAAACATTGGTCAATTCATCGGCTGATATTACTTCTAAACGTTTAGCTGCACCTGTAAATGAGGAAATGGCTGCATCAAATTCCTTTTCACTGATATCTAATTGTTTGCATACCAATTTAGCAGCATTCAGGTTCATCAGGTTGTGATCGCCAAAAATTTTCAAAGCCGTTTCTTCGGGAAGCAGATAGGTTATTCCCTTTCTAATTTCATGCGCAGGAATGGCATAAGCAATTTTTGAAACATTGGCTTTTGATTGCGTTACAATTTCATTCAGATCGGCATCAGCCTTGCAGTATATCAAAGTGCCATTAGGCTCAATGGTATCGATAAATTTATCAAACTGCAAAGTATAATCGGCATAGGTTGGAAAAACATTAATGTGATCCCATGCAATACCACTAATTACGGCAACATTTGCTTTGTAAAGATGAAATTTAGGTCTTCTATCAATCGGAGAAGACAAATACTCGTCGCCTTCAATAATCATTACCGGCGCCTCTTCTGTAACTTTCACCATGGTTTCGAAACCTGCCAGTTGTGCACCAACCAAATAATCGAAATCGCGTTTATAATGATTGAGCACATGCAAAATCATGCTGGTAATGGTTGTTTTACCATGACTACCACCAATTACTACACGTAATTTATTTTTACTCTGCTCGTAAATATATTCAGGATAAGAGTAGATTTTAACACCCAATTCCTGCGCTTTCAATAATTCAGGATTATCTATCCGTGCATGCATCCCTAAAATAACCGCATCTAAATCGGTCGAAATACGGCTTTCACCCCAGCCCATTTCAGCAGGCAATAAACCATATTTATCCAAACGGGATTTCGCCGGCTCGAAGATCACATCATCAGAACCTGAAATTTGATAACCTTTTTTATGTAAGGCGATGGCCAGATTGTGCATTGCACTTCCACCAATCGCTATAAAATGTATGCGCATATTTTTTTTTTAGATTTGAGATGTGAGACATCAGATTTGAGATCCGACCTTCAGCCCTCTTCCTTTTAGCCTTCTACCTTCTTTTCAAACTGAGTCGCAACCCAATCGCCATTTTGTTTATGATCAATATATTTAATGCCGTATTTAGCACATTCGGCGGTAATCATTCCTAAATCAGGATCTAAATAAAATCCACTAAAGAAAATTTTCCCTTCTGCTTTCAATACTTCTGCATAGCGATGAATCTGGTCCAGCAGGATATTTCTATTGATATTGGCAAAAATAACATCGTATTCTTCGTTAGGAATCACTTCTTTACTACCACAAAGCGCCTTTAAATTATCTACCTGGTTAAGTGCGGCATTTTCAATGGTGCTTTCGTAACAGATATCATCATAATCGATAGCCATTAGGCTTTTAGCACCCAGTTTCGCAGCCAGAATGGCCAAAATACCGGTGCCGCAGCCCATATCCAGAATGTTTTTGTCCTTCAAATCAGCAGCTAAAATATACTGCATCACCATTGTGGTAGTTTGATGATGACCAGTACCAAAGGCCATTTTAGGATCGATTACAATCTCATATGGATATGATGGCTGAGGTTCATGAAAGGTTGCCCTTACATAACACACATCATCAATAATCAGCGGACTAAAATTCTTTTCCCATTCCGCATTCCAGTTTTCATCGGCAACATCTTCTAAAGTATATGATGTTGTAAACTCTTCACTATAATTTGTCAAAAGATCTTTTAATTCCTGCTCATTAAAATTATCCTTGATTACGAAAGCCGTAAAACCACCCTCACTATCTTCGAAAGTATCGAAGCCTAAATCGGCAAGATCACTAATAAGCAAATCCTGTTGATAGTCTTCGATACTTTTAAATGTAAATATTGCTTTTGTGTATTGCATTTAGCTGTTTAGTACTTTAATAATATCTGTAAAATCGCGCGATTTTAATGATGCACCACCAATCAGGCCGCCATCAATATCATTTTGAGAGAATAAACTTGCAGCGTTGCCTGGATTACAGCTACCACCATATAAAATGGTTGTATCATCAGCCACATTAAACCCATAGTTAGCTTGAATTTCACTGCGGATAAAAGCATGGATATCCTGCGCTTGCTCTGGAGAGGCGGTTAAACCTGTGCCGATAGCCCAAACTGGCTCGTAAGCAATAACCAATTTCTTAAAGTCTTCTTCAGTTAAACTAAAAATACCTTCTACCAATTGTTTTTTTAATACTTCATAATAACTGCCGTTGTTACGCTCGTCTAAAGTTTCGCCAATACAGAAAATTGGTGTTAAACCATTAGCCAGGGCAACTTTAGTTTTTTCAGCTAATAAAGCATCGCTTTCAGCGAAATATTGTCTGCGTTCTGAGTGACCTAGAATAACATATTCTGCACCAACAGATTTCACCATTTTTGCCGAGGTTTCACCGGTATATGCACCACTTTCTTTATCGCTAATATTTTGAGCGCCAATTTTAACATCGTTACCACCCAATTTTGCCAAGCTGTTTAAATGAATAAACGGTGAGCAAATAATAGCCAGTTGATCGCCTTTGCGCTCATCTTTAACCATATTTACGATTTCGCTGAATAACGAAACACCTTCGTTATAATCTAAGTTCATTTTCCAGTTACCGGCAACAATCTTTTTTCTCATTTTGTATTATTTAATGGTTGGTTGATCTTTCCAGATCAGGTTTTATATTAAAATCGTCTATACGATTCAGTTAATTCAAATACTTTAGTAATAATATCCTTTTCTACTTCATCAAAAACTATATTTTTTCGGGCAAATACCTTTTCGGTTGTTTCGAACATTTTATTCAATTTATAGATATCGAAACCACCGGCACCTCCCCAACTAAAATCGGGTATGTGGTTTGCAGGGAAACCCGCACCAAAAACATTGGCTCCAATACCAACCACACTGCCAGTATTAAACATGGTATTTATGCCAGATTTTGCATGATCGGCCATAATTAAACCACAGAACTGCAAATTAGTGTTCCGCATTTTTTTGCTTTCGTAATCGTACAGTTTTACTTCGGCATAGTTATTTTTTAAATTCGAATTGTTTGTATCGGCACCTATATTACACCACTCTCCCATTACCGAATTACCCAAGTAACCTTCGTGGCCTTTGGCCGAATTGCCCCAAATTACCGAGTTGTTAATTTCGCCACCAGCACGGCTATTCGGGCCAATGGTAGTACCCGAATATATTTTAGCACCCATTTTTATCGACGAATTCTCGCCAAGCGCAAAAGATCCTCTTATTAAACTACCTTCCCACACTTCAGCATTTTTACCGATGTAAATTGGCCCATAGGTGCTATTTAACACACTACATTCGGCTTTAGCACCCTCTTCAAGAAAAATATCATCACCAAGCAATTGGTTGGTGTTACTTATTTTTGCTGAGCTACGGCCTTCGGTTAACAATTTAAAATCTTTTCTGATCTCGCCTGGATTATTCCCGAAAATATGCTCTGGATAAACAATCTGTACAAAATCATTTTTATACTCAACCGGCCTTAATGATTTAGCCGATTCTAAATCATGCTGATCTGCGATATACGCGATAATGACATCTCTTTTATAAAGTACCTCGCCCGCTTTAAGTCCATATACATCGCTTAGCAAAGCCTCATCGGGGCAAACAGAACCATTTATAAATAAATTGGCATTGGATTTTGGCGCAAACTTTATGGAGAGGTAATCTTGGGTATGAAAGCCGAAATCGGCATTTAAATATTTAGCCCATTTCTCTGCAATGGTTAAAATACCAATGCGTAAATCGGCCACAGGCCTGGTAAACGTAAGTGGACGCAAGGACGCCCAACAAGAATCATCAAACAGATTGATTGTCATAAGTAGCAAAAATAAAAAAAGTCCCGATGCTTTTGGCAAAGGGACTTCAAAAAATGCTTTTTGTTGCTAAAATTATTTCTTAGCGTAACGGTTTTTGAATTTATCGATACGTCCTGCTGTATCAACCAATTTCATTTTACCAGTATAAAAAGGGTGTGAAGTGTGAGAAATCTCTAATTTATAAAGAGGATACTCGTTACCATCTTCCCATTTAATTGTTTCTTTAGTATCTACGCAAGATTTTGTTAAGAAAGCATATTCGTTAGACATATCTTTAAAAACAACTGGTCTGTAGCTTGTTGGGTGCAAATCTTTTTTCATTTGAATATTATTTTTAGTTATTTGTGTGAAAGCATCAAGAACATTTTTGCAATTTGCCTGGCAACAATGCTTATGACATTTCCTATTAGTCTTTTCTACCTCTATTTTAGAGGATGCAAATATCCTAATTTTATTTTTGATTTACAAGAGACTAAAAGAAATATTTTAGTTAACATCAGTTTTTATTGAATTAGTCTTGATCCACCAAATGATTGAACTTTTTGTTTCTCAAAACTGAGTGCAAGAAAATCCTTTTCTGTTATTACAGTCGAGATCCCATCACTTTCTGTAAATACTCGACCTTGGCCCTCTTTAATAAAAACACTCGAAGTAGTTTCTTTATTAGAAATACAAATTAAGCCATATTTAAAATTCTTAATGTTCTTGTTTTCTAAAGTTCCAGATATGATAATAGCAAAATCGGCTGTTTTTCCACTGTGTGTCGACTTCACCTTACCATAAATTGTAAAATCATTTCCTGCTCCTGATATAGCAGTAACAATACTTGTATCACTAGAGGAAAGAAAGTTTTTAGCCAACAACCTAATTCCAAAGTTTTCATCCTGTTTTGAAAGGTTAATCTTTGCATCGAGAAAACGAGAACCCTTTACATCAGTTTTAATATTGCTAGATAAAAGAATTAATGGACTTATACCGTAATTCCCCTCTGCATTTAAAGGTGTGATTCCTGTATTAATAGAAAGCCCTAACTTCTTTAAAGAATCTAAGTATTGATCTGGAATAACTTGTTGAATCTGTTTTTTTTGAATTTCTACCTTCTTAATTTCATCTACTACGCTACTGTCTTTTTTACAAGCGATAAAACTGAAGCCCACAACAATGATGAATAACCATTTAATGTTTTTTGTAATTGTTTTCATGTTTTTGATTTTTAAAAGTTTAAATTTAATTTGACACTCAAAATTGCCTACTAAAAGCCCTAATTACACCTCATCGGGCGGAGACAGTTAGGAATTTTGACATTGATTTTGGATTATATTTATAAATGATTTTTAGTGGAAAATAATGAGTTGAGATGGGGATATTCTCCCAACTCATTTATAAAGTTTAGTATTACAACTTTAAACCTATTCCTATCTCAAAATCTCCATTACTGTAACTTTGTAGCAGTGTTGTATTTATAGAATAACTGCCTGTAAAACTATATCTACTATTAAAAGTTATCCCAAAACCTACAGTTGCACTTTTAGAGCTGTGATAAAATCCCATTAAGTTGAATTGATTTTTATTATTAGAATTGAATAAAAAATTGGTACCCACATCCAATACATTTTTAAAACCTTTAATTCCACGGTAAGTTAATTTCGGTTCTAAAAGCCCCAAATCGGTTTCAAACTTATAACTAACCGCTGTAAAGAAAGTTGAATAATCTGCTTCTGTTTCCCTATTATTTTTTAAGGTGGCAATCATATTAGGGAAAACTGCTTGAACAGTAATTAGTTTATTGTGATAAACTATCCCAAAATCACTATCAAAATAAGTCTTTCTCTGATTTACATCCATCGCATCTGGATCACTGTTATCACCAATTAATGAACTTTCATTTAATCTATTATTGGTAAATGTTCCAGATATACCAAAGCTAAGCCTATCTTCTTCGTTTAATGGCAAGTGATAAGCATAGGTTAGCGCAACAGATGTTTGTCTCAATAAACCTGCTTTATCATTGTTAAACTTTAATCCAACTCCAGATTTTTGATCAAAGCCATAATCTACTGCCAAAAATTGATTTTGTGGCGCTCCGGCAAAAGATGAGAGCTGTTGCCTATAACCGAGTGATGCTTTTACCACCTTTGCTTCTTTCCCTGCTATTGCTGGATTTACTAAGTACTCATTGAAATAATAAATAGCATTTGCGGGTTTTAATTGCGCAAAAGTTTCATTATTAAAGCTGAACAAAACAATCAGCATCACTATGCCAACTTTGTTCCATTTGTGATATTTATTTAGTTTTTCCATTATCTAATGCTTTTTCTGATGATAGTGATATAGGATTTGAATGCTTTAAAATCTTCCCCCAAATCAACAATATAATAGTAAGTGCCTTCTGCTAAATAAGTTCCGTTCAAATCGCCTCCCCAATCATTTTTGTAAGCATTGGCGGTATATAAAATTCTTCCGGCCCTATCGTAAATTCTCACCAAGCTTTTTGGATAGTACTGAAGGTTATTAATGACCAAGAAGTCATTTTTACCATCGCCATTAGGTGTTAAAATATTATTGGCCGATACGATTTTATCCACTGGAACTAAATCATAAACAAATGCGATGCTTTTGGCACTTTCATTTCCCAGTGCATCTTTAGCGGTTATGGCAAAATTGTAGGTTCCAATAGCTAGTTCGGCATTGGGTGTAAATATCCAATTACCAGTAGTCGTTGCAGCGGCAATACCAATTATGGCATTGTTAGCAAAAATGGTGATGGTACTTCCTGCTTCGGCCGTGCCCAATAAAATTGGCTTATTATTAGTTCCGCTTGCCGGACTGGCCGACTTACCATCCACACTAACAATCAAAGAAATTGAGGGTGCTTTACTGTCTACTGCAAAACTGAAACTTAAGCTACCAACACTTACATTTTCAGCTGCATCTTTAGCTCTCGCAGTTAATACATAATTTCCATCTGGCAATGCCGATGATGGCGTAAAACTATAATTACCACTCGCATCAGCAATTGCTGTACCTAGACTTGTAATACCATTAAATAATTCAATTGTAGCCAAATTTTCAGCAGTTCCGTTAACTATAGGCCTATTATTTGATGTTGTAAAATTCTGCGTTGTCTTAGCATCAACACTAGCAATAATTGGTGCTATTGGAACAGCAGTATCAATCCTAAAACTAAAACTTGCGCTCGTCAAGCTTAAATTTCCTGCTGCATCTCTAGCCCTAGCGGTTAACACATAATTTCCATCAGGCAATGCCGATGATGGTGTGAATATAAAGGCACCTGTTGCATTAGTATTAGCTATAATCAAACTTGTAGTGCCATTAAATAACTCAACGCTCGATAAATTTTCTGCTGTTACATTAATTACAGGTTTGTTATTTGAGGTTGAGAAATTCTGTGTCGATTTTCCATCAACATTTGCGATTATTGGTGCACTTGGAGCTGTAGCATCAATCGTAAAATTGAAGTTAACGCTAGATGCACTTACATTTCCAGCTGCATCTTTAGTTTTTAAAGTAAGCACATAACTACCATCTGGCAATGCTGTTGTTGGTGTAAAAGTATAAGTGCCATTTGCGGCAACCGTTGCAAAGCCTAAGCTAGTTGTACCATTAAATATTTCAATGGTGGTACCTGGTTCTGCAGTTCCTGTAATAACTGGTTTATTGTTTGTGGTAATAAAGTTTAGTGTATTTTTGCTATCTACGTTCACAATAAGTGGCGCATTTGGCGCAACTGTATCAACTGAAAATGTAAAGCTGTTACTTGATGAGCTCGTATTACCTGCCGCATCTTTTGCTTTTGTGGTAATTGCAATAGTGCCATCTGGCAATGAAGTAGCTGGCGTAAATGTGAATTTTCCGGTTGCATCTACTGTTGCAAAACCCAAGCTTATACCGCCATTAAATAGCTCTATTATCGATCCCGGCTCTCCAGTTCCTGTAATTACTGGTCGGTTAACATTAGTTGCAAAATTCTGATTGGTTTGATTTACAATACTTACAATTACCGGTGTTGTTGGCGCTTGTGTATCAATAGTAAAACTGAAACTATTACTGGCAACGCTAGAAACATTAGCTGAGTTTTTTGCTTTAGCTGTTATCGTATAATTTCCATCAGCCAATGCGGTAATAGGCGTAAAGCTAAAAGTGCTACCTGCACTAGCTGCAATGGCACCTAAACTTGTTGAGCCATTAAAAAATTCAATAGTTAATAAAGCAGTTGCCGTTCCTGAAATGATGGGTTTATTTACATTTGTTGTAAAGTTCTGGGTGGTCTTGCCATCTACACTTGCAATAACCGCAGCAGCAGAGATAAGCGTTAAAATGTTAAAACTAAAGCCTGCACTTTTTGCGCTTACATTCCCAGCGGCATCTTTTGCACTAACTGCAATTACATAATTGCCATCTGCTAAAGCTACAAGTGGTGTAAAACTATAATTGCCAGCAGCATCAGCTAGCACTTCCCCTAATTTGGTAAGTCCATTAAATACTTCAACCGTTGATGAAGCTTCGGCCTTGCCAACCACAATTGGTTTGTTTTGAGCTGTGGTAAAGTTGGGTGCTGTTTTAGCATCAATACTTACAATAGTTGCTATTGCAGGTGCTTGGGTATCAATAACTACCACAAATACATCACTTGCCACACTTTCTAAATTACTAGCATTTTTGGCCTTTGTAGTGATGTTTAAAGTTCCATCAGCCAATGCTGTTGCGGGCGTAAAAGTCCAGTTTCCTGTTACATCTGCGGTTACAATTCCTAATGAAGTTATTCCATTAAATACCTCTATGGTTACATTGGGCTCTGATGTTCCTTTAATTACAGGTTTGTTTACATTAGTTAATGCTGGTGAAGTTGTTTTAGCATCTACACTTGCAATTATTGGTTTAGCTGGTGCAACCGCAGCGCCGATGGTAAATTCTTGTTTTTCGAAACCTCCCCAACCGTCGGCACTTTTGGCTCTTAAAAACAGAAAATGTTTACCTGTAGTTAGTTCAGTAGTTGGAATATTTGCTATTAAAGTTACAATACTTCCGGTAGTTACCGCCACAGCTGTTCCATTACCAACACCGGGATCGGCGTCAATAAAAAACTCCATTGCTGTAATATCTGCCGCAGGCAAACCTTGGTTAGAAACATAAAATACTCGATTTTCGTAATGACCCCAAATACCCTGACTATTTTTAGTTCTGATATTGAGGTTATGGAAGCCATTGGTTAAACCAGTTGTAGCGATACTAGCAGTAAAAGTTGTCGTTGCTCCACTTGCACCTACACTTAATGCCGTGCCGTTCCCTGTTCCAGGATCGGTATCTATAAAAAACTCTGCAGCTGTAACATCTGCAGCATTAGCACTTGATGAGGTATAAAAAACTCGATTTTCTCCCAAACCCCATTGCCCAAGTTCGTTTCTAGAGCGTATAATTAAATTATGAAAGCCATTAGCTAGACCAGTTGTTGGTATAGTGGCTATAAAACTCGTAGTTGCACCAACAGTTGCAACAGGGATTACTATTCCGTTTCCATTACCAGGATCTGCATCGATAAAATATTCTGCAGCTTTTACATTACTTGCTTCCAAAGCAAACTTTGATAGGTAAAAAACCCTGTTTTCATAATGGCTCCAAATACCGTTGTCTAATCTTGTACGAATGTTGAGGTTATGAAAACCTTCCGTTAAGCTAGTGGTAGGTATTGTTGCTACAAAACTAATGGTATTGGGATCGGTACCTATCGGAATATTGACGCCATTACCTTGTCCAGGATCGGTATCGATAAAATACTCTGCTTTGTTTATTACTTGAGCGTTAACAACAAACGAAGATAACAACAGCAGTAAGAGGAAAATTCTTCTCATGATGTATAAGGTTAAGATTAGTGGTGAAATTAGTTTAAGGGCTGTTTTAAGCAGCCCCATAAACATTAACTAACACCAATTAACCTATTATAAAATCTAATTATTTTTCTTAGCGGTAACCTCTACATTTAGGTTAGTACCAGGCGAAACCGTTGGATTGGTAATGTTCATGCTAAAGATGAATGGCAAACGAGCACCACGAGCACTTACCCAGTTTAAACTACCTGTAGCATCAAATAACAAACCTAAATCTTTACCATCGTTACCTGCGTTATTTGCAGGACCAGCAGCAATTGTAAAATCAGCAATGATATTATCTACCCCAGTATTTACTGCAGTTTGTGCCGCCATTTGCGGATTAACGTTATTTAAATTGCCACCACCATCTATGTTGTTAGCCACATTACCTGCAGCCCAAGGAGCAGTTAATGCTGGAACGCTCGAATAAAAAGTAAGGTTACTATTGAATGTACAAGACTCTATACCCGAGTTTAAATTGATATTCACGAAAATGTTATTACTAAATGTAAGGGTTTTTGCAACGCCATTATTAACTGCCAAAGAGCCTGCTGCACCAGGTGCATTGGTCATGAATAAATTATGATTAAAAATGAAATTGCTGATGTTTAAAAAACCAGATAAAAAACCATTATTAAATCCATCGATCCTGAAGATATTATTCTGAAACAAAAAGTTTGAATAACTATTAGAAGTACTCAAGCTTATTCTTGCTACAGAACCAGAAATATAGCAATTTTCAATAATGTAATTATTAGCATCGTAACCACTTGATTCTATTCCGTTTCTTAGCTCACACCTATCTAATCTTATGTTAGATACACCTCTTTCATTAATGCTATTGGCAGAAAAAGAAATTGTGTTATTAAAAACAAGACCCTGTAGTTCGGTTCCGTTTGATGTGGCAACAGCACTAGTTGCACCGCTGTTTTTAATGGTTGCACTAAATATTATAGCACGTACCGGGTTATTTTTTTGAGGCGCCCAACCCGGACCAATAATGGTTAATTTTTTATCTAAAATATTAAATGCGGCATAAACTATCGGGCTACCATGAACGTAAATGGTATCGCCCATAGTAGCCGCAGCTATCGCTGCATTAATGGTAGTAAATTGTGCACCACCACCAGTTACATTATTTACGGTGTGTACAACTGCATTGGCTTGCATTACAAATAGTGTTAGCGCAATTAGTAATAATTTTTTCATAACGTTTTAATTTAAAGTGTTTTAGTGATGTAAAACTGAGGATAATAAACGCTACTTTATAGCACCTGAAACTGGGATTTTTTCAATAAAAAACTACCTGAATTCCGGTATTTGTGAGATGAAAATTTATCCCTACTTTGCTTAGATAATTTACACGATATGAACAGTTTATCTTCGCTCTTTAAGTACGCTACACTCTTTACCTTTTTCACATTAGCGGCAATCAATTCCGCCTTTAGCCAAAAGCTCAATACAGACAGCTTAAAAGAGTTGATCAAAAATGCCAAACACGATACTATCCGAATTATTAACATGCGTAAACTGGCATCTTATCAAATTTTACATGAAAGCAAGCCAGATGAGGGGTTATTATTGCTAAACAATACTGAGATCTTAGCTAAAAAGATTGGATTTCATAGGGGGATTTGTGAGGTATTGCTAACTAAGGGTAATTATCATTTCCGAAGAAGCGAATGGGCAAAAGCAATTGAATGTTTTAGCGAGCTAAATGAACATGCCGAGTTCATACCCGATTTTGCAATTAAAAATCGATCGAAAATGGTTGCCTTAAATAACCTTGCGGGCATATATAGTAAAAATGGCGATTATACAACAGCACTCAACTACTATTTAAAATCTAGGGTAATATTAGAGAAAATGAAGCCAGATGCAACTTCATTATGTATTGTATACGTAAATATTGGCAGCCATTACAGCATGCTCAATCAAGTTAAAAAAGCAAATGAATATTTGAACCTTTGCTATCCTTTACTAAATAAGGCAAAGCCGTATTTGAAATACCTGTACTGGTCTGAAAAGTTAACGCTCGCTGATAAACTGAAAAATGGGCCGTTGGTTAAATCAAATATAGATTCACTTAAAAAAAACCTGAAAGACAACCAACTCAGCGAATTTGAAAAAGACGATTACCGCCTAGTATTGTACGAAATGGAAGGTAGGTACCAGGAGTTTTATTTGAAGAACATCCCTAAAGCCATCAGTTTCTATAAAACCAAATTAGCCTTGGCCCAAAAGTTAAAAGATGTGGCACAAACACATGAAACAAATAATAAATTAGGCGAAATATATTACAACTTAAATAACTACACTTTAGCTGCTGCTTACCTAAAAAAGGCAAATGAAGGCGCTAAAAAAGACGCCATTCAGCAGGTTGTACTTTCGTCTTCAAAATTATTGAGTGAAATCTTATTCAAACAAAACAAGAGTGATAGTGCCTACCGTTCCTTATCCTCATCTTATACCCTAAGAGATAGCCTTAATACAGAAAAGAACTTAGCGCAGTTAAATTTTTTAGAAAACGGTTACCAAACCGAAAAAAAAGAAAAAACAATTGCCCAATTGAAACTATCTAACATTGAAAAAGAACTTGCTGCTAATCAGCGAAATAAATTATTAATCATCATCGTTATTTCAGCCATAGCTTTATTAATTATATTGATGCTTCTGTATAGGTCTAGCCGACAAAAACGAGTAATTGCTGACAAGGATAGTGCATTAAAAGGAGAACAAATAAAATTTTTAGAAAGGCAACAACAGGTAGTCTCTTTACAATCTATGGTAAACGGACAAGAAACAGAACGCAACCGAATTGCTCAGGATTTACATGATGGTTTAGGTGGCCTTTTTTCTACCATTAAAATGCAGTTAAGCACCCTAAAGCACGAAGAAAAGTACTTGGAAAGTAACGAATTATTTCAAAAGAGCTACAAATTGGTAGATCTAGCTTCTGTAGAGGTAAGAAGAATTGCGCATAACATGATGCCTGAAGTTTTGATAAAAATTGGTTTGGTGCCTGCCATCCAAGAGTTGTGCAACAGTGTAAATGCAGGTAAATTATTAAATGTCTCCATGCAAGCCTACGGAATGGATGAAAGGTTAAATCCGTCAACAGAAATGATGTTGTTTAGAATAATCCAAGAACTTTTAAATAATATCATTAAACATGCAAATGCAACTATAGTCATTATCCAATTTAATAGAGAAGCAGAACGGTTAAGCGTAACTGTAGAAGACAATGGCAGGGGGTTTGATTTAAAAAAGAATAATAATACCGCAGGGCTCCAATCTGTAAAAAACCGTGTAGATTACCTTCAAGGTAAATTATCAATAGATTCTGAGAATGGAGTTGGCACTACAGTTTTGATGGATTTTTTAATAAATATTCAGTAATTTGTCATCACCAAAAAAATGCTCATTTATCGAATTATTTAAATGATTTCTATCCTAATCATAGATGACCACCCCCTGGTTGGCGATGGAATATCAACCATGTTAAACAGCGAAAGCTATTTAACCATTTTAGGGATTTGTAAAACTGCCAAAGATGCGATCGAGTTCTTAACAACTGCGCTGCCTGATATTATCTTATTAGACATCAATTTACCAGACATGAATGGATTAGCGTTGTGCGAACTCATTCGCAAAAACAACAACAGCACTAAGATTATTGGCCTAACTTCTACCAATGAAGCTGGCATCATTATCCAATTTTTATCTAAAGGTGCCAATGGTTATCTTTTAAAAAACATGGAACGCGATGAATTACTTTTAGCCATTAGGGAAGTGATGAATGACAAAATATTTCTGAGCAAGGCGGCAAATCAAAAACTATTAGAGCAATATAATACAGTAAACCAGGCAATAAAGAGTGTTCCAATTTTAACACGTAGGGAAAAAGAAGTACTCAATTTGTTGCACGAAGGATTAAATGGACCTCAAATTGCAGAAAAATTATTTATTAGCCACTTTACGGTAGAAACACACCGAAAAAATTTAATGCAAAAAATGAATGCAAATACCACTCAGCTCCTGCTGAAAAATGCTAAAATTTTTAATTTAATTTAACACAAATCTGTGATTTTAAATTGACAGGATGCCTTTATTTCTTAATAGATTTATAATATTGGGGCAAAAAAAATGCCTCCGTTTAAAGTCAAGGACAACTTAATGTTTTACAATAACTGACTTTGATATAAATTTTAGTCAGCCATAATTGTGCGGAATCATAATGATCGGTATTCATATAATTATTAGCATTAATAAATACTTCTAATATGAAATAGTGATCACTCTTTTTATTTCTGAGGGTGAGTTTCTTTGTGCAAATACAAAAGTTGGAAAAAGTAGAAATAAGAGAAAGCGATAATTCATTAAATAAAGATATAAAATCATCAAGATCAAGCGACTTAATTAACTATCAATCTGACTTATAACTAACTATATTTCTTCCATGTTTCTATTTTGGCCATTTGCCTAGCGATGTAAGTATCAGCAATTATTTCTGCTGAACTTTGCCCTACTTTGGTTTCTAGCAGTTCTTTTAATTTATATTGATCCACATCTGCCTTATATAAAATCTGGATCAGTTTAGGAAAATCGTTATCTATCAAATAGGCAAAGGCAGCAACCATTGCATCTCGCAATTGATTTTCGGAAAGATCATCTGGTATATCGAAATCTTTGCTGATGATACTAATTAATGACATAGAATAGGATTTTTGGGATTAAAGGATTTTAAGATCAGCTTTTTGTGCGATTAGCGCTAAACCAAGAACCACAGACCAATTTAAATAAACCTGATAAAAGCGGCAGCTCCCGATTCTTCATCGGGACTATAGCGGTTAGCAGGACTGAAGAGGCTATGGAATACAGACCTTTCGTTTTCAAAAGCATATTACTCAAATTCACACCCCGCCTTGCAGGCACCCCCTCTAAAAGAAAAGAGGGGAATGATCCAATCGCGTTAAACATCTTCTAAATCCATTTAATTTCCTGACAGATCTCGATCAGCACACCGTTGGTATCTTTTGGGTGTACAAAACACACCATTTTATTATCTGCTCCTTTTTTAGGCGACTCGCTAAGCAATACAAATCCCTCTTTATGCAGGCGTTCCATTTCGGCAAGGATATCATCAACCAGGAAAGCGATATGATGAATCCCCTCCCCTTTTTTTTCGATAAATTTAGCAATAGCACTTTCGGGAGCAGTAGCCTGCAGCAGTTCGACTTTATTTTCGCCTGTTTTAAAGAAAGCCGTATTTACAAATTCGGATGCAACTTGCTCTGTTTTATAGCAATCTGTATTGAGCAGTTTCTGATAAATGTCTATAGAACTGTTAAGGTCTTTTACCGCGATGCCGATGTGTTCTATCTTATTCATAGATTATAAGGTTATGTGAATGTAAAAATGCGGCTTTTCCCTGTAAGGTCATAGCTATTATTTATAATTGTTAAATAAGTTTTTTCGTATCTTTGTGTTATAATTAACAGAATAGAGATGAAACAGCCGATATATTTAGATAATAATGCAACTACCCCGTTAGATCCAAGGGTGTTGGAAGCAATGCTACCTTACTTTACTGAGAAATTTGGAAATGCCGCAAGTCGTAATCACGCGTTTGGCTGGGTGGCTGAAGAGGGTGTAGATTATGCCCGTGAGCAGGTAGCCAAATTAATCGGCTGTACTGAAAAAGAAATTATTTTTACATCAGGTGCTACTGAAGCCGATAATTTAGGCATTAAAGGTGTATTTGAAATGTACAAAGAAAAAGGTAACCACATTATTACTGCGGTTACTGAACATAAAGCAGTTTTAGATACCTGCAAACATTTAGAGAAAAACGGAGCACGTGTTACTTATTTAGGTGTTAAAGAAGATGGTTTAATTGATTTAGCTGAATTAGAAGCTGCCATGACTCCTGAAACGATTTTAGTTTCGATTATGTATGGCAACAACGAAATTGGCGTAATCCAACCGGTTAAAGAAATTGCAGCTATTGCACACAAGCACGGTGCTTTATTTATGACTGATGCTACGCAGGCAGTTGGTAAAATTCCTGTTGACGTAAATACTGATGGTATCGACTTAATGGCTTTCTCTGCACACAAAATGTACGGTCCGAAAGGTGTTGGTGTACTTTACGTTCGCCGTAAAAACCCAAGGGTTAAAGTTACTGCACAAATGGACGGCGGTGGCCACGAGCGCGGCATGCGTTCTGGTACGTTAAACGTTCCTGGTATTGTAGGTTTAGGTAAAGCCTGCGAACTTTGCCGTTTAGAAATGGAAAGCGAATCTGTTCGTTTAGCTGCTTTACGTGATAAGTTAGAAACTACTTTAAACAAAATGGAAGAGAGTTATGTTAATGGTAATACACAACACCGTTTACCACACGTAGCCAATATCTCTTTCAAATATGTTGAAGGTGAAGGTTTAATGATGGCAATGAGTGATTTAGCAGTATCTTCGGGATCGGCTTGTACTTCAGCATCTTTAGAACCATCATACGTTTTAAAAAGCTTAGGTTTATCTGATGATTTAGCACACTCTTCTATCCGTTACGGTTTAGGAAGGTTTACAACAGAAGCTGAGATCGATCAGGCCATTGAAGTTACTCAAAAAGCAGTTAATCACTTAAGAGAACTTTCTCCACTTTGGGAAATGTTTAAAGAAGGAATAGACTTGAGTAAAATTGAGTGGGCAGAACACTAAGAAAGGTAGAGGGTTGGAAGGCTTAAGGTAGAAGGTTAATCGCCAAACGCCTTACGCAAATCGCCAAACTCTAAATTGAAAACTAATTAAAAAATTTGCTCCGTAAGGAGATTAAAAAAATAAAATCATGGCATATTCAGAAAAAGTAATTGACCATTACAATAACCCACGTAACGTAGGTACATTAAATAAAGACAGCAAATTTGTAGGAACAGGATTAGTTGGTGCACCTGAGTGCGGCGACGTAATGCGTTTGCAGATTGAGGTTGGAGAAGATAACGTTATCACTGATGCTAAATTTAAAACGTTTGGTTGTGGTTCTGCTATTGCTTCTTCTTCTTTAGCTACAGAATGGTTAAAAGGAAAAACAATTGATGAGGCTTTATCTATCGACAACATGGATATTGTTGAAGAATTGGCTTTACCTCCAGTTAAAATTCACTGCTCAGTTTTGGCAGAGGATGCAATTAAATCGGCTATTAACGATTACCGCGTTAAAAATGGCTTAGAGGCAATTGTATTAGAAAAATCGCACCATTAAAATAGATATGAGACAGTAGATTTGAGATATGAGACCTTAAGGCGCTCAAATATTTCTCAAATCTAACATCTCAAATCTCAAATCTCTATCACAATGATTACGATAACAGATAAAGCAAAAGAAAAAATCACCCACTTAATGCAGGATTCGGAAATGGGTTCTGATTACTTTTTACGCGTTTCGGTAAAGGGTGGTGGCTGTTCGGGCTTATCATACAATTTAGATTTTGATAACGAAGAACAAAAAGGCGATCAGTTTTTTGAAGACAGAGGAATCAAAATTGCTTTGGATATGAAATCTTTCCTTTACCTAGCCGGAACTGAATTAGATTTCACTGATGGTTTAAACGGAAAAGGTTTCAACTTTATAAACCCGAATGCCAGCCGTAGTTGTGGCTGTGGTGAAAGCTTCTCTGTTTAAAATCTTATAAAATATATTTATTTAAGGGCCCCGAAATTTTCGGGGCCTTTTCTATTTTTAAACCAAAAAGCGTTATTATTGTTAATTATAATTAGCGAACCAAATTACGAGCATGCCATTAATAAACGAATTTTCAACTGTTCCTACCTTATTGCGAAATGTTGTAAAAAATATCCACAAACCTCAAGACACTTTTTTGATCCATAAACAAGGTGCAGAATGGGCTGAAATTTCTTATGAGGATACTTTAAAAAGAGCTGATGCTGTTTCTGCTTTCTTTTTAGAGAAAGGCATAAAAAAAGGCGACCGGCTAGGATTAATGATCGAAAATTCTCCTGAATATGTATATTATGATCAGGGTATCCAACAAATTGGTGTAATTAACGTATCTATTTACCCTACACTTTCTGAACATGAAGTGGCTTATATCATTAATGATTCTGGCATAAAAGCTATTCTTGTTGGAAACAACTTTCTATACCGCAAAGTATTAAAGGTAGCAGCCAATTGTAAACAGTTAAAATATATTATTCCAGCTTTTAAAGATTTCGAAAAAGTTGTTATTCCTGACGATGTACACGTGGAAGTAATTGCCTTTTCTGACATCCTGGCGCTTAAACATCAGGTTACAGCTGCGGAAAAGGCTGAAATTGATCAATGTAGAAGTTTAGTATTACCTGAGGATGTTTCCTCTTTAATTTATACTTCTGGAACAACAGGAACGCCAAAAGGTGTAATGCTTACCCATTATAACTTTGTTAAGAATGTGGAGGTTTGTTTACAACAGATTCCCGTGATTGATCAAACAGAAACCTTTCTTTCTTTTTTACCATTATCACACGTATTCGAACGTACAGCAACCTATCATGTTTGCTGTGCACAAGGCTGTAAAATTGCCTTCGCGCAGAGTTTAGAATTATTGGCCAAAAATATGGGCGAAGTTCGTCCTACTGTAATGAGCTGTGTTCCGCGCCTTTTAGAACGTATACATGATAAAGCCATAAAAGGTGGAACTGCTGGCGGAGGTACAAAAGCAAAAATATTTACCTGGGCCTTGGAAACGGGAAATAAGTACCGTTTAGCAAAAGAAGCTGGTAAAAATCCAGGCTTCATTTTATCGGCTAAAAAAGGAATAGCAGAGAAACTGGTTTTCAGTAAAATTAAAGAGAAAACCGGCGGACGTTTAAAGTTTATGATTTCTGGCGGTGCTGCGCTACCTAAAAATGTAGGCGAATTTTTCGGCGATCTGGGCATTAAAATATTAGAAGGCTTTGGCTTAACAGAAACCTCGCCAGTAATGTCGGTAACCGAATATCACAGGCAGGTTTATGGTACTGTTGGCCGCATCATTCCAGGAATTGAAGTGGGCATACAAGACGTTGAAAGTAAAGAAATGCTCAGTATCCAAACACACAATACTTTTAACGAAGAATTTGAATGTGCTGAAGGTGAAGTTATTGTTCGCGGTCACTGCGTGATGAAAGGTTATTTTAACAAACCTGCCGAAACCGCCGAAGCGATAGATAAAGAGATGTGGTTCCACACCGGAGATATTGGCCGTTTTTATAAAGGCAATTTACAAATCACTGATCGTTTAAAAAACATGATCGTAAATGCTTATGGCAAAAATGTTTACCCTACCCCAGTAGAAAACATTTACCTGAAAAGCCCAAAAATTGATCAACTTTTTTTAATTGGAGATAAACGTGAATTTATTACGGCTATTATTATTCCGAACCGAGAAACATTAGAAGAAACCTTTAAACTTAAACCATCGTTTTTTGAAGAAGCTGATCCTTTTATCCGCGATCAGGAGATTATAGATTGGATGGAACAGGACATTAAAAAAATATCTAACGAACTGGCCAAGTTTGAACGCATTAAGAACTTTAAGATCAAACGTAATCCTTTCAATATAGATGAGGGAGAAATTACCCCAACCATGAAAGTGAAACGCCGTATTGTAGAGAAAAAATATGCCGAAGCCATTGACGAAATGTATGAGGAAGGTATAGAAGCTGAATCATAATTAAAAAAAGGGTCGTCATTACTAATCTTGTAATCGTGACCCTTTAATTTTTTACAATAATTATTATAAAAATCAATTATAGATCCATTCCATTTGCATCAGTTGTTAATACTTCGCTCATATAATCAAAAAATGGACGCATATTTTTAAATTCCTGATTACAATGTCCTGAGTAATATTTACTTAAAACTTCCTCATCGGTAAATCGATGAACCAGCAAAAATTGTTTATAGCGTAGCAAATCGATATCCTGATGATCTCCATCAAAACCTTTTGGAGCTGTTTTTAATTGTTCGCCTTTCAAAGTCTCGAAGGAAGAAATAAAAATTTCATCATTTAATATTTCTCTCAAAGGCTCGGCATCAAAACTTATATTTTCCCTTATCAATTTCAAATCTTGAGGAGAAGGCCCGAAAAAACCGCCAGCTAAAAAACTATTACCTGGTTCGATATGAAAATAGTAGCCACCCCTTCTTTGTTTACCTGCCCGTTTAAAACTTCCACTCCAATGTGTTTTATAAGGTGTTTTATCATTTGAAAAACGAGTATCCCGATATATCCGGTATAAACTTTTCTTTCCCGATGGTGTTTCAATTACATCATGGGTATTCATAAGATCTAATAAATCCTGTGCAAAAGATTCTATATATGCATGTTCTTTCTGGTAGGCCGTTTTATGGTCATTAAACCATTCACGTTCGTTGTTATTTTTTAATAACCTTAAAAAATCAAGACTAGAAGTTGGTATATGTTTTATATCGGGCATCGTTTTTTAATGGCTAAGTCACATCTAAACAAATATAACATCTGTAAAACACTAAATTCATATCGTTTAATAAATTTACTTGATGAAATCCTATTAGAAAACATAATAAACCCCATTCATAAATTCTATGTCTTTGCTATTCGTCACCTTAAATTTATTTCAGGGTCTATTTTTTGACTAAAGTAGAGTCAGAAGGATTCTGACCACGGAGTAGCTATTAGACCAATGAAACTATATAAAAGCCCCTAATAAAATAAATCCGATAGCTATCGGATCAGAATGAAGAATTATAAAAGAGCTATATTTAATAGCTTTACATATCATTTGCCAAAAACTATGAAACACGATTTATTTTTTGAGCAGGTTTGGGATTTAACCAGAGAAATACCCAAAGGCAGGGTAACTTCGTATGGTGCAATCGCAAAAGCTATTGGTACACCTAACCTCTCAAGAATGGTTGCCAGAGCAATTGGCGCTTGTGGGGCCTCACAGCCTCCTGTACCTTATTATAGGGTAATCAGTAGCAATGGCGTACTCAGTGGCGATCCATCATCTACAGCTAAAAGACAGGAGCTGCTCGAAAACGAAGGCGTTGAAATTAAAAACCTTAAAGTTCAAAATCTTAAAAAGGTATTCTGGGATCCCTTAATTGATATGGAATAAGTACTGCAAGAAATCTTCTGGTAATCACTTTTTTATCTCATTGGGCTTTAACAATCTAAAATGCTGCGTTATATCAAATAAAGCATTTAGTAATTACAATAGCTTTCTTATCTTTGCAGCCATCGGTTTTAAATGGTTAGCTAATTGGTACTGAAAATTGAATTTTTTTTCAATATAAATTCAAAATTTTATCACCAAATTATTCCTTTAAAGCCCCAAAATTTAACAATAACAAAAAATGCAAAATCATTAATTTGCAAAAAATACCTGAAATGAGCATAGGATTATCAGAACAAGAAATATTACGACGTGAGTCGCTAAAACAATTACGCGCACTAGGCATTGAGCCTTATCCTGCAGAAGCTTATGAAGTAAATGCATATGCAGCAGATATATTAGCTAATTATGAAGTAGATAAGACAGCATACAAGACCGTAGTATTAGCAGGTAGAATTATGAGCCGTAATATTATGGGCGCTGCCTCTTTTACTGAGCTACAGGATTCTACTGGCAGAATTCAGATCTACTTAAAGCGTGATGAACTTTGTCCTGGTGATGATAAAACACTATATAACACTGTATTTAAAAAGCTTTTAGATATCGGCGATTTCATCGGGGTTAAAGGATATGTATTCACTACACAAACAGGAGAAATTTCTGTGCATGTTACTGAATTTAAGGTCCTTTCTAAATCACTACGTCCGCTACCTATTGTTAAACGTGATGATGAAGGAAACGTATACGATGGATTTACCAATCCAGAATTACGTTACCGCATGCGTTATGTAGATTTAACGGTAAACCCTGATTACAAACAAATTTTCATCAAACGCAGTAAGGTAATTAACAGCATGCGTAATTACTTTGATGAGCAAGGCTGGATGGAAGTAGAAACCCCTATCCTACAACCCATTCATGGTGGTGCTGCCGCACGTCCTTTTGCCACACACCACAATACTTTAGATATGCCGCTTTATTTGCGTATTGCAAATGAGCTTTATCTAAAAAGATTGATCGTTGCCGGCTTCGATGGTGTATATGAGTTTGGTAAAATGTTCCGTAACGAAGGAATGGACCGTACACATAATCCAGAGTACACCTCAATGGAAATATATGTAGCCTACAAAGATTATATCTGGATGATGGCTATGGTTGAAGAATGTTTAGAAAAAGTAGCTATTGCTACAAATGGTTCAGCTGTAGTTAAAGTTGGTCAGCACGATATTAATTTCGAAGGGCCATACGAAAAACTAACCATGTACGAATCCATTCAAAAATATACAGGGATTGATGTATCGGCCATGACAGAAGACGAACTTCTACAAACCTGTGCTTCATTGGCTATCGAAACCGATTCTACAATGGGCCGTGGTAAATTAGTAGATGAAATTTTCAGTGCTAAGGTAGAAGCGAATTTAATCCAGCCTACTTTCATTACAGATTATCCAATAGAAATGACACCACTTGCTAAAAAACACCGTACTGCGGAAGGATTAGTAGAGCGTTTCGAAATATTTGTTAATGGGAAAGAAATTGGAAACGCCTATTCGGAATTGAACGATCCAATTGACCAAAAAGAACGTTTCGAAGATCAACTGAAACTGGCTGATCGCGGTGATGCCGAAGCTATGGCAATGGATGATGATTTTGTTCGTGCTTTAGAGTATGGTATGCCTCCTACTTCAGGTTTAGGTTTTGGTATAGATCGTATTGTAATGTTAATGACCAACCAAAGTACCATCCAGGAAGTTTTATTCTTCCCGCAGATGCGCCCTGAGAAAAAGAAAATAGAAATGACTCCAGAAGAAACAGAATTATATGCACTGGTTTCGGAAGGCGATCAATATCTGTTAACCGAAGTAAAAGGAAAACTGGCCGATTGGAGCAACAAGAAATGGGATACAACCTTAAAAGCTTTAACAGCAAAAGGAATTTTAAAAGTTACCAAAACGGATGATGGTCTATTCCTATCACATAAATAATCAAATCTGAGGCGCTAAAAGAGTAATTCGGGATTTGATTTTAACAAAAACATAACATAAACTTAAAAGGCTTGCTAACAATAGTTTAGCAAGCCTTCTCTATATTTACAGCAATCGATAATTAAAAATCATTGCGATATGAATACGTCAAGCTTAGAAATCAACGAAAGAGAATACTGCATTAAATTAAGCAAAGATGCTTTTGATTTAACGCTGGTACGTCAGTTAATAAAAAGAATCCAGGCCGAAGCTTTGTTTTTCTCAAGGGTACAAGCAGAAGAAGAAGATATCTTAAGCAAAAGAGCCCAAAGAGAAGAACTAGAAGGATTTGATTATTTAGGAGATAAATAATCAGTTTGCAGTTGGGAATTCTCAGTTGACAGTTAATTGCAACAATTAACCAGTTAACCGATTCCAACAGTTAACCTATTAATCTACCTCCAAAGTTCCCTCAACCGAATCATCCATTGTTTTTCCTGTTATAACCGACGCTGCCATTTTTAAAAATGCAACTGCAGTGCCGTGTTTGGTATCCCAATAATATCCCTCCGAAGGGATAACCTTAATCAAGGTAATTTCCGGATCGTCTTTCCCACCCTGAAACCAGGTTTTAATAAACGGGCTCCAAAGCTCGTCAATTTTAGCCTGATCCCTACTGATTTCTGAAATTCCATAAATATTTACAAAACCTGAATGTGCTCCGGCCTGAAACAATAGATGCGTAAAAGGGTCAGTTGAAATCTCATTATTTTTATGACTGTCTTTCATGCTCATAAACCAGATATTCCCCTCATCATCGACCTGCTGAATAGCCATCGGTCTTACCGATAAGGGTATCCCAGTTCTAATATTGGTACAGAAAAAACAGCTTTCGGCCTTTTCGGCTAGCGTTCTGAGTTTTTCAATAGCTGCTTTGCCGCCCAAATCTTTAATATTATTTTCTTCCTGAGTATTGTTGGTACTCCCTTCTTGTGATGTTGCCATAGTATTAGATTTTACATAAACTACAATGGAAAATAACGTTTGGTTTTAATTTTTAGCAAAAAGCAGTGCGTGGAGAGCAGTTAGCGAAGAGCGAAAAGCGTTGGGCATGGAGCATAGAGAGAAATTATGGCGCTTGATTATTGACCCAAAAATTATGGAGTTTTAATCAAAGCCAATATCTTTATTTAATAGAAAGCCAATGAACACAAAAAAACCAAAACCTTTTACTTCCGAAATTAAAATTATAGGTATCAATCCTTTTGTATTTGTACCAGATGAAGCATTAAACTATGTTTTCTATCAGGCAGGGAAAAACAAAGGCCAACTCCCGATTACGATGAAAATTGATGGGCATGAGTTTAAACAAACCTTGGTAAAGTATGCTGGCGATTGGCGTTTGTACCTGAATACCCCTATGCGAAAAGCCGCAGGCAAAGATGTTGGAGATACTGCAATCTTCGAAATAGTATTTGATACTGAAATACGTTCAATAACTGTACACCCTAAATTAGTTGAAGCTCTGGCAGAAAACAAAGCGGCTAAGGAGATATTTGATGGCCTTGCTCCCTATTTGCAAAAAGAAATAACACGTTATATTGCAAACCTCAAAACAGAAGATTCTGTAGAGAAGAATGTTAAGCGGGCAATTGGTTTTCTTTTAGGTAAAGAGAGATTTATCGGAAGAGATAAACCTTAATCACTACTAAAAGCCCTTCGACAAGCTCAGGATGACATTTCTATATTACTGATGCAATGAACATCATGCATCTCGGCCACAAACCCTTCACTATAAACCCGATAACAGTGGATGCCGATCCTTCATCGGCTGGAACGAATAGCGGGACTACCGCACCCGATGGAAAACCGACATTCATTTCCAAAACCAAAAAAGTAATTACAAAAAAACTAATCAATAAAAAAAAGCCATCTCAAATAATGAAATGGCTTTATATATGGTAATTAATACTATCTATAACGAACTTGCTGTTGCTTATCCATCATGCCCATCTGATCTTTCATTTGCTTAATCTGATCGGCCAATAATTTGTTCTTATCTGCTTTTTTCGCTTCAGCAAGGTACATGGTTGCTTCGCGTTTGTTCCGTTTAGCCATTGCAATACCTGCTAAACTCAATTTAGCTAAAGCAATGTTATGATCCATCTGCATACCTAATGCAAGCGATTTTTTGAAATACTTCTCACTCTGCATCGGTGCTGTTCTGCTTTCAATTAAACCGATTAATAAGTTATAATAACCATGTTGAACTTTAATCAACTGCGTTTCGTAATTGGTAATCCTATCTAAAAACATTTTTGCTTTAGGCATGTTATCTTTTCGAAGAAACCATTGTGCTAAAAGCATATTCTCATTAAAGAAATAAGTTACCACTACAATTATTCCCAATAATATGGCAACGATGCCCCATGGCCAGAAACCGAAAATAAATAAAGCTACTGCGCCACCCAGTAAAGCAAACCCCGCAATTAATCTGATAATATTTGGCATAAATTTTATTCTAATTATTTTTTTTTTGCAAATATCGTGTTTAAATGGCAGAAATTAGATTTTAAAACAATAATTTCATTAAAAATTTAAAAGCTCACAAAAATCATTTCACTAATATGAAAATCCTCTTATCCATAACCCTAATCGTACTTGCAATGAACGTTTCTGCTCAAGATGTGAATAAAAAAATCCACGATCAAGTTCACAATAAAGACATATTAATTAATGCCTGTACGCGCGAGGGCATTACGACCTTTCCTGAGTTCAAAGAAATGTACGATCCGCTTTATGCAGCTTACATACCAGATGCGGCAACACTGATCGAACTGAAAAAACTGGTTAAAAATGAAAAAATCAAAATTGTTTTAGGCACCTGGTGTGGCGATAGTAAAGCAAACGTACCAAACTTCTTTAAAATTTTAGACGCCTTGCACTTTAATGAGAAAAACGTAGAAATTATTGCGGTTGATGGAAATAAAAAAGCTGAAAACGGCATTATAGATGGCTTGGACATTGTAAGGGTACCAACTTTTATTGTCTTTGATAAAAAAGGAAAAGAACTGGGGAGAATTATTGAAGGCCCTAAAACAACACTAGAGGGTGATCTGTTAGCTATTTATAAGAAGAAATCTTAAACTTTTTGAGACGGGTTTGGTTGATAGTTTATTGGTCCATGGCTCATAGTTTAATAGTTGAATGTCTATTCACCAGAATGAACACCCAAACTATTGACTATAAACTATCAAACCATTGACCCGATTTTACATTATACATCTTACATTCAATACATTTTACATCAAAAGACATGTCTGCAGCATTAGAACCAGGTTGGTTAGCCGTTTTAGAAGAAGAATTCGAAAAAGACTACATGAAAAGCCTTAAGTCTTTTTTACAGGAAGAGAAACAGAAAGGTGCAATGGTTTACCCAAAAGGCGCTGATATTTTCAATGCATTAAACACCACACCTTTCGATCAGGTAAAAGTTGTCATTCTAGGTCAAGATCCCTATCATGGTGTTGGCCAGGCGCATGGTCTGTCTTTTTCGGTACAGCGTGGTGTAGCTGTTCCGCCCTCATTAAAAAATATTTATAAAGAGCTGGAAACTGATATTGAAGGTTTTAAAACACCAAACCACGGACATTTAACGCATTGGGCAGAACAAGGTGTATTGTTGTTAAATGCCACCTTAACCGTTCGTGCTTCAGAAGCAGGTTCACATCAAAACCGTGGCTGGGAAATTTTCACTGATGAAATTATCAAGGCTTTATCTCAAAAACGCGAACAGATCGTATTTCTTTTGTGGGGTAAATACGCGCAGCAAAAAGCGGCTTTAATCGACCAGAAAAGGCATTATGTACTTACAGCAGCCCACCCATCGCCATTTTCGGCTTACAATGGTTTTTTTGGATCTAAACATTTCTCCAACGCAAATCAGCTTTTAGTACAAAACAACTTAACACCCATCGACTGGAACTTACCAGCATAATGAATACTTATTTTATAAGCGGTTTAGGTGCCGGTAGAAGAATTTTTTCTAAGCTAAAGCTAGATGAAAATATCAATATCATTCACATAGATTGGATTACGCCAAATAAAAATGAATCGTTGGCTTCATACGCTAAACGCCTAAGTGAAGTAATGAACTTAACTCAGCCTTTTGCCTTGGTCGGCGTTTCTTTTGGCGGGATGATAGCAGTAGAAATTGCAAAATTATTAAACCCTGCAACAACGATTATCATCTCGAGTACCATGTTGAGTACTCATCTACCCGCATTATATCGTTTCGCAGGTAAGCTTGGACTACTGAAACTTATCCCTGCAAAACTCTTAAAGTCATCGAATAAACTCACTCAAAATTATTATTTCGGTACACGTTCCAGTAGTGAGAAAACACTTTTGAGCAAAATTATAAAAGATACAGATCCTTATTTTTTGAAATGGGCAATCGGGAGTATTTTAGGCTGGAGGAATAAAATCAAACCTAAAGGCATCTACCACATTCACGGCACCAATGATAAAATTTTGTATTCCAAAACCGCAATGCCAGATTTTGTAATCCAAAACGGAACGCATTTTATGGTTTACCAAAATGCGGAGGAAATATCAGGAATTATTGATGGGATAATATTGAATAACGAAATCGACTAACCTTTCTCAATACGTCACCCTGAATTTAGTTCAGGGTCTTAATAGCAAGAAAGATGCTGAAATAAATTCAGCATGACGCATCTATAAAATGACGGTATTATTCGGTTTAATACTCCAAAGGCACAATCGGTTCTTTCTTTGTGGTCGACATGATCATCATCGTTTGGAAAGTTTTAACCACAGAAATCTTACTGATTTTATCCATGATTAAACGTTCGTATGCTTTAATGTCTTTCACATAAACCTTTAATAGAAAATCGGCCTGACCAGTAACGTGGTGACACTCTGTGATTTCCTTAATTTGATTTACTTCATCCAAAAAGATCTGGATGGTGTTATTTTTATGAAAATCGAGTTGAATCTGAATAAAGGTTTTGATACCTAAACCCAGCTTTTCTTCATCTACCAGTGCATGATAACTTTTAATATATCCTGCCATTTCAAGCTTGCGCACACGTTCTAAAGTTGGTGCAGGTGATAAACCAATTTCTTGGGATAAAAGCAAGTTTGTAATTCTTCCATTCTCTTGAAGAATTCTTAAAATTTTAAAGTCAATTTTATCTAATTCAGATGCCATATGGTGTTAAAGGTATTTGAGAATACAAACATAACCAAATTATATTCTAAATTTTAACATAATTTATCATATATATTTTAAAAAATAATTTTTAGATTTACCTAAAAATAAAATTAGATAAATATAAATGCAAAGTTACACGGAAGAGAACTATCTAAAGACTATTTATCATCTGGCAGAGAAAACCATAAACGTTCAAACCAACGCTATTGCAGAGCAAATGCAAACCAAACCAGCTTCGGTTACCGATATGATTAAGAAATTAGCCGACAAAGGCTTAGTTGATTATATTAAATACCAGGGGGTTACTTTAACCGAAATCGGAAAAAATACAGCGATAGATATTGTCCGTAAGCATAGATTATGGGAAGTTTTTTTGGTAGACAAATTAAACTTTAAGTGGGATGAGGTACATGATGTAGCGGAAGAGTTAGAGCATATTAAATCAATTGAGCTAATTGAAAGACTAGATGAATTTTTAGGCTTTCCGAAAGCAGACCCCCATGGCGACCCCATTCCCGATAAAAACGGAAGATTTGCCAAAACCCAGTTTATAAAATTAATCGAACTAAAAATAGGCGATCGGGGTACCATTACCGGTGTAACCCAACACAGCTCGGCATTTTTAAAACATTTAGAAAAGTTAGGCCTTACCTTGGGCAAACAAATCCAGATCAGCGATGTAACCGATTTTGATGGCTCCGTAGAAATCCGGTTATCCGATAAACAAGTTAATATTAGTAGAGAAGTTGCAAAACATATTTTAATCAGCAGCAATGGCAAAAACTGAATCGTTAAGTGAAGTACATCAAAGTGTAAATACAGATAAAAGAAAAGGTTGGAAAAGAATTTTGGCTTTCATTGGTCCGGCTTATTTAATTAGTGTTGGCTACATGGACCCAGGTAACTGGGCGACCGATTTAGCGGGTGGTAGTAAATTCGGTTACCAATTAATTTGGGTTTTACTGATGTCGAACCTCATTGCATTGCTCTTACAATCGTTAAGTGCCCGTTTGGGTATAGTAAGAGGACTTGATTTAGCACAGGCATCTAAACAAGCTTATCCGCGTTGGGCTAATATTCCATTATTTGCCTTGGCACAAACTGCAATTATAGCTTGCGATTTAGCAGAAATTATCGGGATGGCCATAGGCCTACAGCTGCTTTTTGGATTACCATTAATCTGGGGCATTTCAATTACTATTTTCGATACCATTTTATTACTCTTTTTACTCAACAAAGGCATGCGAGCCATGGAAGGCTTTATCGTTTCGATGGTTTTTATTGTCGGGATCTCCTTTCTGGTTGAAATGTTTATTGTAGAACCATCACTTAAAGAAGTAGTCAAAGGATTTGAACCCTCCATACTAAATGGCGATGCACTTTATATTGCCATCGGGATTATCGGTGCAACGGTGATGCCGCATAACCTTTATCTACATTCATCTTTAGTACAAACCAGGAAGATCGAACGTAGCAATAAAGGGATTAAAGAGGCCATAAAATTTAACCTCATTGATACAACAGTTGCATTAAACCTAGCTTTTTTTGTTAACGCTGCCATATTGATTCTTGCCGCAGCGGCTTTTTATAAAAATGGGCTACATGAGGTAGCTGAAATTCAAGATGCGCATAAACTACTTTCGAACATTTTCGGGGATGTAGCTCCAACCCTATTTGCAATAGCATTAATCGCTGCCGGACAAAGTTCTACCGTTACTGGGACTTTAGCTGGACAGATTATTATGGAAGGCCACATTAACCTAAGGATTCAGCCCTGGTTACGACGTTTGATTACGCGCCTTCTGGCCATTATCCCTGCTTTTTTTACCATTTTACATTATGGAGATGATGCATTAGGCGGACTATTAGTATTGAGTCAGGTGGTGTTAAGTTTGCAATTGGGCTTTGCCATTATTCCATTAATTCATTTTACATCAGATAAAAAACTGATGAAAGATTTTGCAATTAAACCCTGGGTTAAGGTATTGGCATGGGCAAGTGCTTTAGCTATTATCGCATTGAATGTGAAACTTGTAATTGAAGAGATAAGTGGCTGGGCAAAAGAGGCCAACAACTGGTGGATTTATGTGATTGTAATACCAGCATTAATCCTCATCGTTCTACTCTTGCTGTATGTTTTCTTCCATCCGTTATTAGAAAAGAAAAAGAATGCATCAAGACAGCTTGTACCTCACGGGAATGCTTTGGATATTGGTAAAATCGACAAGATTAGTTATAAACGAATTGGAATTGCTGTAGATTTTTCTAAAAACGATAGAAACACCATTCGACATGCTTTAATTCAAGGCGGCAAAGATGCACACTATTTCCTTATCCATGTTGTAGAAACAGCTGCCGCACGCTATCTTGGTAACGAAGTAATGGACCATGAAACACAGAGCGATGCAGCCAACCTGGAGAAATACCGAGCCAACCTCGAAGATCTTGGATATGATTCTACACCCTTTATTGGTTTTGGAAGTACCGGTAAAGCCATAGCTGATATCAGCAACAGAAATGAAATGGAACTATTGGTAATGGGGGCGCATGGCCATAAAGGCTTAAAAGACCTTATATTCGGTACCACTGTTGATTCGGTACGGCATAAAGTGAACATTCCTGTACTAATTATCAGGTAATGGTTAAAAGTAATTTAACCACAGATAAAAGGATTAGCACAGATAAAAATCAGTGTTAATCTGTGCAGATCTGTGGCTAAAAAAGCTAATTTATTTACTTACCACGGTCATCAGCTTTTTTATGCCCCCATCTCCCGATTGGTACATGAGCAATTTACCAGTTGAAGAATATAGGTACATGGATGGGTATTGCTTTGGCAAAAAGGTTGGAATAAACATGCGTTTCTTATCCTGCAATACCATTACATTGGGCTTGGCATTTAAACCTTTGGCATACGAATTGAAAAACTGTGGAATAATGTAAGCCTCATCCATGGTGATCATGTAAATGTTAACGTCCTTAAACTTGGCGTAATTTGTATTCAGGTTTTTACTTTCCCTCTGACAATGATCACAGGTACAATCAAATAAGATAATTAGGTTCTTTTTTCCTTGTTTAATATCATTATTTGAAAATGGTTTTCCATCCAGTTTGTAAAAGGTGAATTGTGGCAATAAAGTAGGTTGCTGTGCTTCTACCTGAAAAGTAACGGCTAACAATAAGATTAAAAGTAGGTTCCTGAATTTCATTTTTGATATTTAAAGTCCAAACTTAAACGAATAAATACGAACATAATAATATATCCTTAGCTTTTACAAATCAATGAGCATTTTAATCGTTAGGGGCGTCTATCATAGATATGGAATAATACCTTTCAAAATTTCAGTAAAATGATCATATTTTGGAAATGAAAGCCAGTTTTCTATGGCAGCCACAGCCCCGACAGCAGTCTGTTTCCAAGGCGCTAAACATTGTTCTTAAACCTGATTGACGCGAAAACCAAAAGCTTTTTCTGCTTTTGTTGCAGCAAAAGCGGGGCTGAAGATGCCAAATGCCTCGTCCATACATTTCCAAATATCAAAGAAGTCAAGTTTGAATAGCCAAATCGCTATAAAACTTGACTTCTTTATCTCTACAATTAAAAATTAAAACTAAATTATCACATCAATTTTTAGGATATTTGCAACCCAGCATTTATATTTTGCGTATTTGCTTGGCATTATAACATCACATACTTTATTAAAATTTTGAAAAACGACATCAACATAAAGAATAAAAGAGCATATTTCGACTACAATCTTTTAGATAAATACGTAGCAGGGATTGCACTTTTAGGAACTGAAATAAAAGCAATCAGGCAAGGTAAAGCCAACATGACCGATGCATTTTGCATGTTTATTGGGGGAAACCTGTATGTGCGCAACCTTCATGTTTCTGAATATACGCACAGCTCTTTCTATCATCACGATATTAAACGCGACCGTGCCTTATTACTGCAGAAAAAAGAAATTAGAAAATTAAAGCTTAAAGGCGAAGAAAAAGGTTATACCATTGTTCCTTTACGTATTTTCATCAACGAAAGAGGTTTCGCTAAAATAGAAATTGCTTTGGCTCAAGGTAAAAAAGAATTCGACAAACGCGATAGCATTAAGGATAGAGATACCAAACGTGAGTTGGATAGAGCGATGAAGAGATAGATTAGTCTTCAGTCTGGAGTCTTTAGTCCTGAGTCCAAATCGACTAAAGACTCACGACTTTGGACTCAAGACTAGAATTACCATGCTTGGTCGCCAACTAATGGCACAAACCTAAAGGTATCCAACACAATTTTTTCGTAGTCTGTTTCACTTACACGTATAACGGTAACCATTTTCTGGGTTTTTTCATCTCCCACCGGGATAACCAGAATGCCACCTATTTTTAATTGTTTTAATAAGATTTCTGGAACCAAAGGAGCGCCAGCAGTCACGATTATTTTGTCGTAGGGGGCATGGGCAGCAATTCCTTTCGAGCCATCGCCACAATAAAAAGTAGGTCGGTAGCCCATTCCGGGTAAAATCTGAATGGTTCTATTGTAAATGTTTTCTTGTCTTTCTATCGTAAAAACTGTTGCGCCCAGTTCCATTAAAATACAGGTTTGATAGCCTGAACCAGTTCCGATCTCGAGTACTTTATCTCCTTTTTTAATGTGCAGCAGTTCACTTTGGTAGGCAACAGTGTAAGGTTGGGATATAGTTTGCCCATCACCTATTGGAAAAGCAATATCTTTGTAAGATTGGTTCCAAAAAGTTTCATCAAAAAAGAAATGCCGTGGAACTTTACCTATGGCTGTTAACACATTTTCATCTTCAATCCCGCGAGATTTTAACAACTCAACCAGTTTTTTTCTCGCTCCACGTTCTCGGTAATTATCAACAAATTTATACGCCATGAGCTTCAAAATTAGCGTTTCTTAAACGGTGATACAAGATAAAGAAATCCACATTACCGTAAGTAACACTAAATCAAAACTTAAATTAGTAATTAATACGGATCTACATCTATTTGTGTAAAAACACCTTTAAATTCTTTGGTGGCATTAAATTGGGTTAAGGTTTCCCGTAGTGCATCTTTAACTTTTTGAATGGCAGTATGCTTATCGGCTTTGATAATGATCTGTTTAATGTAAAGGTTCCGCACTCTGCTTACCAATGGTTGTTCTGGGCCCAAAACACGTTTACCAAATTTTCCTTTAAGGATATTGGCCAAAGCAAATGCAGCATGATCCAGAACATGTGAATCTTTATGTTTGATGTACAAAAATATCATTCGCGAAAACGGCGGATAAAGAAATTTCTCACGTTCAACAATTTCGTCGTTGTACATTCCTTCATAATCGTTGTTTACTACCTGTTTAATAATGCGGTTTTCAGCATCGTAAGTCTGAATACAAACATTCCCCTGATCGGCCCTCCTACCTGCCCTACCTGCCACTTGTGCCAGCAGCTGGAAACTTCTTTCGTAGGCGCGGAAATCGGGGTAACCTAAAAGTGTATCGGCATTAATTACACCAATAAGATTAAGGTTATCGAAATCCAATCCTTTGGCCACCATCTGTGTGCCAATTAAAATATCAGTTTTCTTTTCTTGAAAGTCGTTTAAGATTTGTTGCAGCCCATTTTTTGTCCTTGTACTATCCATGTCCAATCTGGCGATGGTAACTTCAGGATAAAGTAACCTGAGTTCTTCTTCAATCCGCTCAGTACCAAATCCTTTTTGCTCCACATGCACCGAACCACAAGCCGGACAGATATTTACGCTACTTTGTTGATAGCCACAATAATGACAATGTAATTTACCACTACTTTTATGATAGGTTAAACTTACATCGCAATTTACACATTTCGGGGTATAACCACAGGTTGCACAGATCAGAATGGTGGCATAGCCCCTCCTATTCTGGAATAAGACAATCTGCTCTTTTTTAGAAAGGGCCAGATCGATATCTTTGATCAACACGCTCGAAAAATACGAACTCATCGTTTTCTTCTTCGTTTCTTCCGAAATACTTACCACCTGCTGATTAGGAAGCTGAACCCCGCCGAAACGCTCTTTCATCTCTACAAGTCCATATTTACCCTGTAAGGCATTATAATAACTCTCTAAGGATGGCGTAGCTGATCCTAAAACAACTTTAGCCTGATGCAGATAACCAAGATAAATGGCTGCATCCCTTGCCTGATAGCGTGGTGCCGGATCGTATTGTTTGTAAGACGGTTCGTGTTCCTCATCAACCACAATCAATTTTAGGTGTTCAAAAGGAAGAAAAACTGCTGAACGGGCACCAAGAATTACTTTATAAGCACCTGTCCGTACTTTATTCCAAATTTCTACCCGTTCGCTGTTGTTAAATTTAGAGTGGTATACACCAATTGAATTACCAAAATAGCGCTTAATCCGTTCTACAATCTGGGTTGTCAAGGCAATTTCGGGTAACAGGAACAAAACCTGTCCATCTGTATGCTGGATAATCTTTTCAATCAGCTTAATATACACCTGTGTTTTTCCGGATGCGGTGACGCCATGTAGCAAAACGACCTCCTTCTCTTCAAAATATTGGTTAATCTGACCTAATGCTTTCTGCTGACCTTCGTTCAGTTCGAAATTTACACTGAATTCCTCATCGTGCGCGGCCAAACGGCTAACCGGCCTTTTCATTACTACAAAAATATCTTTGTCGGTTAAGGCTTTTAGCGCTGCTGGTCCACAATTGCTTTCTTCTAAAAGCTGTTCTTTAGCAATCGGCAGATTAGATTTTTGTAATTTCAGGTAAGCCAATAAAGCGTCTAATTGTTTAGGAGCTCTATCCAAAACATTAAAAAGCTGTTTCAGATTTTCTTCATCGCTATAAAAATCGTTTAATATGACAAACGATTTAAGCAAAGGTTTATATTTCTGCACCACCTCTTCTGCCACCAGAACCAGTTCTTTATCCAACAAATGATTGATGATCGGATATACGGTTTTCTGTCCAAGTAGCTTAGAAACATCATTAACGGTAAGTTTATGTTGCTGTTTCAGTGCATTGATAATGATTTCTTCCTTATCGGTAAGTTCGGTATCTTCATGGTAATCTTCGCGAAGGATCAAGATCGTTTCGCTGGCCAGCTTTAAACTTGCTGGTAAGGCAGCTGCCATTACATCGCCTTCGTTGCACATGTAATAATTGGTCATCCAGCTCCAAAATTTGAGCTGGGTAGGTGTGATTACAGGCTCAGTATCTACTACATCGATAATATATTTGGCCTCATAAACTGTTGGCGGTAAGGTGCTAATTTTACTAATTAAAGCCGTATAAATTTTATGTTTTCCAAATTGCACCACTACCCGTTTTCCAACGGCAATCTGGTCGTTTAAATCAAAAGGTACACGATAAGTATAGTTTTTCGCCAAAGATAATGGCAAAATAACTTCAACAAAAAGTGTTTCTCTTTCTGCAAAAATATCACTTTCGAAAGTATTCATTATTTATCTTTAAATGCCGCAAAAAAGAGCATTATCCATCCCAATACAAATAAAAGCCCACCAATTGGCGTTATTGGGCCAATAAATTCAGTAAATCCTAAATGCGATATGCTTCGGGTAGCCAATAAATATAATGACCCTGAAAAGAGGATAATCCCAAACGTGAAGCAAAAATAAGCGATATTAATGAGCTTGTTCCGATAACGGGCAAAGGTAGAAAGATACAACAGCGCAAATGTATGATAGAACTGATAATCAACACCCTTTTGCCAAATTTCTAATGATGGTCCATCAATTAAGGCTTTTAAACCATGAGCACCAAATGCGCCCAGCAAAACAGCAACAGCACCAAAAAAAGAAGCAGTAAGGATTATTCGTTTATTCATAGTTATTTGCTAGTAGCAATCGCTAAATTAATAAATTGACAAAGAACTTCTCACTAATCAATGTAATAAATTAAATTTGTTGCACAGCAGATGAAAAAAATCGTAATTCTAACAAGTGCATTATTTTTAGGTGTAGCCTTTATGGCTTACCTCTATTTTTCAAAATTGGGTATAGATAATGATGCGAAAGACCTGGCGCTGCAATCGGCAACCAATAACGCAGCTTTGGTGTTTTCTTTTCAGAACGACAAAGGTTTTTACGATATTATTGAGGGGCAGCAACTTATCCAGCAGGTTTTGGGAAAGGATAAAATGAGCATCTTAAAACAGCTGAAAACAAGCATTATCGACGATAATCTGCTAAACAGATACCTGAAAGATCAGCAAGTTTACATCAGTGTATTACCCGATTCGAATAAAACCCTGAACTTCTTGATCACCTTACAAATACAACGTGATAATGACATCAAAAAATTCTATGAACAGTTAAAACTTAAAAAAGCGATCAGCGAAACTGCTAAAGACCTGTATACGGTAAAGCTAAATGATAGCTTATCGGTTTATTTAAGCATTCATGGCCAGGTATTAACGGCTTCAACATCTCTTAAACTTATTAATGATGCCAATGTACGTTTAACGGAAAATCCCTTTACTGAATACATTAAGGAGAATAACCGGCAAATTAAAAATGTACTCACCCATGTTTATATCAATTTTAACCAGGCGCCGTTACTGCTCAAAAATATTATTGCGGGCAACATTAATGGAGAAATTGCAATTTTTAATAAACAGAACAGTTTTGCCGTACTTAATTATAATTTCAGTAGAGAAAAAATCCTTTTCAGCGGCAATACAGAGTTAAAAGACCAGCATAATTACCTTAAACTATTCGAAAACACAGCTGCACAAAATACATCCATACAAAATATCCTGCCAGATAATACAGCAAACTATACACTTTATGCTTATGATGATTATGGCAAATGGCTTAAAAAGCTTAATAGTTGGCAGGAACAGACGAAAACACTTTCAAAAACCAATGCGGTAATAAAAAAAGTAAAAGACGAATACAGAATAGATTTAAATTCGATATTTACGACTTACACGAAGAATCAATTTATTCTTTTTCAGTTAAGCACTAGCGAAAAACTAGGTGCAATTTCATTATCAAATGGGGAAAAAGTAAAACAGTTATTGCTTGATGTAAGTACAGATTACAATGAAGACATTAAGCTCTTTAAATCATCTGATATTCTATACAGCTATTTCGGTGAACCCTTTAAAAAATTTGCGAGGCCTTATTATGCCATTGTAGATAATAATTTAGTTGCGGCCAATAACGCAAGCACGGTGCAATCATTTCTAAATGATTATAAAAACAACAGGCTTTTAATACAAACGCCACAATATGTAGATGCGGTGAACCAGATTTCGACCACCTCGAATGTGAGTTATTACATCAACACCAAAAATTCGGCAGATATTTTCAGGAACAATATTCAGCTCCCATTTTACAAACATTTGAGGGCCGATAGCGGTTTAAAAAGTTTCGATACTTTTTATTACCAGATGAGTGCAGACAAAAACAAGTTCATCACTAACTTGCTTTTAAACAAATATTTAAAGCCAGAAATACCAGATTCGTTAAGTAACCGTTAATAAGGAAACAAGCCCAGAAAAACTATTTTACATGAAGAAACTTTTACTTGCGTTACTGGCACTAGCCAGCTTCGGGGTTGCAAATGCGCAACAATATGCACTTTTCGGCACCAAAACGATGTTTGACGCCTTCGAAAACCCATCTCAAAAATCTTTCACGCTCGATTCATCCCGAAAATTCTCTTCAAATTTCTTCCTGCCCTACTTTGGAACAAATGCAATTAATAAGGGAAGCTCTAAGTTTGCCATTAGAAAACTAACGCAAGAGGGTGTTTTTGATACAAGAAGTTTACCGATCGGCACTGGAGAAGTTAATCATTTTTTCGAAAACAGCAATATCTATGTAGCTGCGTTCAGGCTTTTCAAATCTTACAAATATCAAAAAGAAATGGGGTTTTCTTGGCAGATAAGGTCGGATGCCAATATCGAATACACAAATGAAACCCTTGCTATTTTTGATTCGTTCGAAAGGTTTAGCCCCAACCAACAATATACCGGAATATTCGATACAAAAGGTTACGAGCAAACGTATCACCAATTTAGTTTTACCTACCGCGAAAACTGGAACAAGCGCCTTGCATTTGGTTTAAAAGCCAGTGTATTGAGTGGAATACTTTATAACAAATTAGATGTTTCCAATTCCTTCTTATATATCGACCCAGAAGCTGATGCCTTGTTAATTGGCCTGAAGGGAACTTACTCTAGCAATTTTTCTGATTTTAATGAGGTAGATAAGAAAAACTTCTTTCCCAACTTTAAAAACCCTGGGTTATCATTAAGCTTTGGAGCCAATTACACTACTAAAAAAGGCCTTTTCTTAATGGCCAATATTAAAGATTTAGGTTTTATTTGGTGGCGAAGTAATACGCAGCGTACGATGATAGATCAATCGAAAATTATTGAGAATATAGAAAATAATCAATCTAATACCAACCAGGAAATTAAAGACATTTTCCTCCTTTCGGAACAGAGTAAGAAGTTTTTAGCTCCTACCAACGCCAAACTTGATGTTTACCTATCTAAGCGATATGGTTTTTACAAACCAGGCCTAGCTGTTTCGAAAAACCTGTTTTACAAAGGTGGAGATATTGCTTTTGTAAACACTTTTATTGCCAACGATTTTTCAGGAAGTATTACTCCATTGTACAATTTGAATGGTGTTTTTATGCTTGGATTGCAGGCAAAATACCAAACCCCTAATTTCGAATTGTTTATGGGCACCGATAATTTGGTAGCTACCAGTTTCCAAACGCTGGGGATGATTAAAAATGATGCTACTGTAGGCAACGGCCCAAATGGAGCTTCTTTTTATATGGGCGTGGGCATTAAATTCGGCAGTGTGGTGAACCATCCGCAATTTGCCGACGTAATACCAGGCATAAATGATAACGAAGGTGGAAGTTTCTTTAAAAGTTTATTTTCGGTTTTTAAAAGAAAGTAACCGACTTAACCTTGTGCCTGTTGCTTTTTAGATTGTGTAACTACAAAATCTTTCAGGTAAAAAGGTTCGAAATAGGCCACATCTTCAAAATTAGTTTTAGTGAAAGCTTCATTCGCTAATCGCGACATGTATGTTGCAGAATTGAAATTGGACGCATCAAATTTTGCATTTTGATGTGTTAAAACTTCAGCGCACTTGGCAGCGCCATCACCTAAAAAGATAATTGGTTGTTGTGTAAGATAATCAGTGAAACTTGCCTCGTCAATAATTTTTGCTTCGGTAGGAACGATTATATTTAATGAATGATCGAAAATTGAGGTATAAACTTCCATCCTACGGGCATCAATCATTGGGCAGATTAAACCAGAATATTCAGGATTTTCTGTTAAGTAACCGGCAGCCATCATTTCTAAGGTTTCGATGGCAATTAAAGGTTTATCTAATGCATAACAGAGACCTTTAGCTGTAGAAACACCAATCCTTAATCCTGTATAAGATCCTGGCCCTTTACTTACGGCAATGGCATCTAACTCTTGGTAGCTCAACCCCGCAGTTTTAAGCACTTCATCAATGAACAAGGTTAAATTTGCTGCATGTAAGTTTTGTCCTTTTTCTTCTTTAAATGAAATCGTTTCGCCATTGATAGATAGTGCTACAGAACAAATTGCCGTAGCTGTTTCTATTTGAAGTATTTTAGCCATTGTGCAAAGATAAATAAAAATGGATGTAGTCGGAAGTCAGAGGTCCGAAGTTAATTTAGTTTAGCGTTTGGAGCCAAATTACCTTTTGTGATGTGTCATCCTGAGCGTAGTCGAAGGACCTTTACCTTAATACTTTCCAAATGATATTAAGGTTAACAAATAAATTAATTGGAGGAGATTGCTTCGCAACGATGAATGTGGCTATGAATTAATCACAAATAAACCAATGATCAGTGAACAAATGAACTCTTCTACGGAACAGGATCATGTCCATGTTTGCCCCATGGATGACAGCTGCCAATACGTTTCAGTGCCAGCCAACCACCTTTAAATGGGCCGTGCTTTCTAATGGCTTCTATCCCATATTGCGAGCAGGTTGGCGTAAACCTACAATTTGCACCCAGCATTGGCGAAATGGCGTATTGATACACTTTAATTAGGCCTAAAAAAAACCACCCGAAAATTTTATTGATGAATTTCATTGGGCTGGATTAAATTTTGAAAGCGCTTAAAAGTAGCAATCAGTTTTTTCTCGATAAAAACAAAATCATATTTTTCTTTACCTACAAATTGAATGGAAATCAAAAGCAATCCCCTATCAGTAGGTAAAGGCATGTATAATTTATCTTGTTTATTGAGGCGATAAGCTTCGCGTATGCGGCGCTTGAGCAGATTGCGATCTACTGCCCGTTTATATCTTTTTTTAGGAACGTTGATGACCACCTGCGCTTGTACATCAGCCGGTTGATCGACAAAAAGATAAGAAATCCGAAAGGGGTATAATAAAAAAGAAGAACCGTTTTTAAACAACAGGTCTAAATGTTTCCTGCTGCATAACCGTTCTTCTTTCCTGAATGTGTACATATATTTTTGATTGATAACTGCAGATTTTGATCTGCCGATCCCGAATTAACGGAAAAGCAATCAAAAATTATGCTTTATGCTTGCGTTCGTCAGAAACTGTTAATCTTTTTCTTCCTTTAGCACGACGTGATGCTAATACTCGTCTGCCGTTAGCTGTTGCCATTCTTTCGCGGAAGCCGTGTTTGTTTCTTCTCTTTCTTTGCGAAGGTTGGTATGTTCTTTTCATGACTGTATATTATCTATTGTAAAATTAAGAGGTGCAAATATAAAGCGATTTCTCTACAAATGCAAGAGTGATTAATTATTATTTTTTCTATTTAAATGCAAATGTAATAATTCTTTTGAAAAAGTTGCCTTATGGGTATTTATAAATATCTATTTATGCGTTTATTGTTTCACCAAACGTTCCGACGGAACGAAAAAAACTTTCTTTCTACCTAGGATCCGTCCTGATGGGACGAGGCCAGTAAGTACCCTAAATATCATTGTTTAACAAATTACATTTGCTCTTTGTCGCTAGAAAGGCGCAAACCATCAATAGTAGTAGCGGCATCCGTAAACAAACCTGATTGTAGTGAAAATCCTTTTTGCCACCCTTTTTATTTCGGTCGGTGAGACACCGACCGATAGATCCAAAACAGATTACAAACCTAGCGCCGCCTTCAGTTTCACATAACCTGTTTTGCTTACTGGTAACCAAATATCAGATTTTAACAATACTACGTAGCTATCTTTCTCTTTTAGCTCTATTTTAGTTACCTGGGCCAGATTAATGATGTAGGACCTGTGTATACGGATAAACTGGCTCGCATCGAGCGTTTGTTCGAAATAAGCCATGGTTTTATTCTTATAGAAAGCACCATCAATGGTACTTAATTTCACGTAATCATCATCGGCCTCTAAATAGTTGATATCGAAAATGGGAATAATTTTAATTACGCCGTCTTTTTTAACCACTACCCTATTATTTTGGGCCGGACTTAAAGCAGCTGCATCCAAAACAGCCTCTGTATTTTCGGTTTGGTTTAATTTGCCTGGTAATTTTTTAATGGCTGCATCGAAGCGCGATTTATCAATCGGTTTAAGCAGATAATCTACCGCATTAACCTCAAAAGCTTTAATGGCATATTCATCAAAAGCTGTGGTAAAAATTACTGCAGGTTTATCTTCAACCAGCTCGAGCATTTCGAAACCGCTAATTTTAGGCATCTGTATATCCAGAAAAATTAAATCGGGCTTATGCAAGGTAATGGCTTTCAAACCTTCGAACCCATCACCACATTCTGCTACAATCTCTATTTCTGCATGATCTGAAAGGTAATATTTTACAATATCTCTTGCTAAAGGCTCATCGTCAATTAGTATTGTTCTGATCATTTTTTTGTGGAATTTTTAGGGTGGTAATATATAAATTATTTGCCTCAATATCGGTTTGTAAAAGATGAGTATTCGCAAATAACAGATATAGCCTGCGTTTAATGGCACTTAAACCAAAACCAGTTCCTCCGGCGGCCTTCATTTCGGGATCGAATGGATTTTGTACACGTAACTGCAAAATGTTATATTCAACAGTAACATCTACCTTAATCGTAATGCCTGCTGAAGTATTATAAAGTCCGAATTTAATGGCATTTTCAACAATAGGCTGCAACAAGGTACCTGGTAAACAAAGCTTCAAAGTATCTTCAGCTACATTAACCTCAATGTTTAACCTATGGCTAAACCTTACCTTTTCAATATCGAGATACAATTGAATGTATTCCATTTCTTCTTCTACTGAAACCCACAATTCGTCATCACGTTTTAAGGTTCCACGAAGAAAAGAAGCTAGTTTCATAATCATTACCCCCGCTTCTTTCGGATTAACCATGGTTAATGCAAACACTGAGTTTAAGCTATTGAAAAGAAAATGTGGTTGTAATTGGTGTCTTAATTTATTCAACTCAGCTTCTTTTGCTAAACTTTTGGCTGCCGATAGCCTTTCGTGTGTTTCTGATTGTTCTTCTAATCTATACCATAAAATATTAGCTAAAGCACACCAGGCTAAACACATAAAAGAAATTAAGCCCCTGAAGGCAAAAGAGAAATTGTAAAAATCTTTATATTCCTTATAATCAGAAAAAATATAGAGCACAACATATTTTGATGCAAAAATAATCACAAAAGTAAGCGCAAGCGTGATGATCAGTACGTACAGTATCCGCTCATTTTTTGGCTGGTAATACCCAAGCATGTTACTAATACCAATGCAAGCCAAAGCCAACAAAAAGTTATTGGTTAAGCTATCGGTTATTGATATCCACCAAGAAAAATTAACTACATAATGCAATCCGGCACCACACAATACAGTCCACACGATTGCAATGGTAAACGATATTTTCTGTATTTGCGGAACGGATAAAGGTCTAGTTGTCAAAATGGTTTTGATTAGTTAATGATTTATTGCGGTGCGCTAGCTTCTCCAGGTATTGTGTAACCGATTTGGGCTCAACAATTTTAGAACTTACTTCTACACCATCAGCAAGTTCTTCCACTGCCGATATTCCGCCTACACCTATAAACTTCCATACTACTTTATCGCCGTTACAATTATTAAAAGAAGGGTTATAATATACAGCATTCAATTTAGCTTTGTTTAAAGCCTGCAAAATCCCATCTGCCTGGATTAAACGCGTTTGTTCATTAAACTGGGGTGTATGTTTTCCTTCACCACAAATTACCTGATAGATACAATTTACTGCGAACCATTTCATAGGCGATGTTTTATAATAAATGTTTAGAAACTTTTAATTTCGATCCCTCCAAATAAAGCCGTCCCATCTAAAATCAATGTTTTTTTCATCTCTGCTACTGGCATCACATGTGATCTTTTATCTTCTACGCTACCAAATAATGCCGTTACGTTCGATTTTATTGCCCAGTTTTGTGGTACAATTAATTTAATTCCTCCAAAAACCGCTGTTACATCAAGCGATGCTGTTTCAGGAAAATCAGCCTGAGTCATTACAATATCTGCCCCTCCAAATACCGCAGTAATTTCGCCTCCTTGAAAGTTTTTAGAGTAAACGGTTTGGTTACTGCCCCCAAAAACGGCCACTACCTCAATAACATCATTATTATTTGCGGTCTTCTTATCATCAGCTGCGTCAAAATCAAAATCGGCTTTGTTCTTATCTTTATTCTTCAATTTCTTTCCTAAAAATCCTGTATCTTTTGGTCTAAAGATTAAAAAGCCACCAACAATTACTAAACCTATACCTAAAGCATATTTAGAGAGATCGAGATCCAGTCCCGGTATATTATCCAATGTATTGTAAGCACCGATCAAAATCAGGATAAGCCAGGCTATTCCTTTAAAGTTACGACGAACGCCGATAAATACTCCAAGTACAATTAAAAAATTAGACCAGCTGAATATCCATCTCGGAATATTTAGTCCCATATTGTTTAATAGAAATGCAAATCCGATGATGACTATGATGAAACCGCTCCAAACCCTTCCTGAGTTTTTAAGCTGGTTGTTATCGTTATTATTAATATTTTCCATTTGTGTTCATGTTTAATACCCAAAAGTATTAATAAGCAACCGGTCATAATATACCTAACTTGCAAGAACTTGGTAAAAGGCGGTGAGTGCCGTTATTTTATCGGTGAAAATTATTTTGTTATTTTGATGGCATGAAATTTCTCCTATTAATGTTAGCTCTTACTATTTCTACTGGCTTATACGCACAGGAAATAAGTAACCATTACAAGATTTATGATGTAAAAAAACAGAAATCTATCTCAATAGACGATATTGTTGCTGATATGGAGCAAGCGGATGTTTTATTTTTTGGTGAAGACCATAACGATTCTATAGGTCATTATCTGGAAGCGGAACTTTTTAAAAAACTCCATTCAAAATATCCGTTAAAAACGGCACTATCTTTAGAAATGTTCCATACCGATGTACAACCTGAAGTAGATGAATACTTAGCAGGCTTAATCTCAGAAAAGAACTTTATTAAAGAAGGTAGAGCCTGGGGAAATTACAAAGATTACAAACCTTTAATAGAGTACGCCAAACAAAACAGTTTAAAGGTTATTGCGGCAAATGCTGCAACCCGTTATAGCAATGCCGTTACCGCTGGAGGACTTAAAGTTTTAGAAAATTTCCCAAAAACATCATTCAATTTTTTACCACCCTTGCCTATTGATACTGCTCAGGGTAGATATTATGAAAAATTCACAGCAACTTTGGGTGGTCACAGCATGGGCTCGATGAAGATTTACCAGACACAAAATTTATGGGATGCTACCATGGCATGGTCTATACATAAATTTGTTAAGGCAAACAGAGGCGTTAAGGTTTTTCAGCTTAATGGACGTTTCCACAGTGATGAAAAACTGGGAACATTGGCAAAACTGGCACAAGCAAATCCGAAATTAAAAATCCTGAACATTTCATCATTTTCTGATGAAAGCTTTACGAATCCGGATTGGCAGCAATTTAAAAAACTAGGCGATTACATCATCATAACCGATCCAAGCGTAAAAAGAAGTTATTAGAACTAAAAAGCCGCACCAATTTTACATCGGAACGGCTTTTTTAATATTATGCTTTTGTTTTTAACAAATCTCTGATTTCTGTTAAAAGTGTTTCTTCTGCCGTTGGTACTACAGGAGCAGCAACCGCTACAGCTTCTTCTTTCTTCTTCATTCTATTAATTGCTTTAACCATCATAAAAACAATTAAAGCCAACAATAAGAAATTAATGGCCACTGTAATAAAATTACCATAAGCAAATATAGAGGCATCTGGAGCGGCCTTTTTAGCATCTGCCAGTGAAGCGCCCTGTGGAATCAGTTCAGCACCTTTTCCCATTGCAAAATAAATGCTACTAAAATCTGGCTTACCAACCATTGCAGCTATAATAGGCATCACTAAATCGTCGATTACACTGGTAACAATTTTACCAAAAGCCCCACCTATAATTACTCCGACTGCCAAATCGAAAGCATTCCCTTTAATAGCAAATTCTTTAAATTCCTTTACAAAGCCCATATTTTATTAAGTTTTAGTTTATTTACTCACTAAAGTAGCAAAGATTAAATTCAATACAAATCTTTATGAAATAATTTTAAAACCAAACATATCGATAGCATTTAGGTCAAATCAGCAGAATATCTGAAATCTATTGTTTATTTTTGCCCCATTCTTTTATATTTACTATGCTAAAGCAACACTTACAACAAAAATTATTACAAAAGTTATCACCACAACAAATACAGTTTATCAAACTGTTGCAGGTGCCAACGGTTGCTTTAGATACCCGTGTAAAAGAAGAACTTGAAGAAAACCCGGCACTTGAAGACCCAAGCTTAATGACTCAGGATGAGCCAAAGAGCGAATATGATGATTTAAATGATGGACCTGAAGATTACGAACAATCATCAGAAGATACCAGCATGGATGAATTTAATGTAGATGATTATTTACAAGACGATTCTACCAATGATTATAGTACCAATTACAATAATGGTGATGACGATGAGGAGAAAAAGGAAACACCAATTGCCATTGAAAGTACTTTTTTTGAAAGTTTACAAGAGCAATTAGACCTTATCCCCCTATCAGATCAGGATTTTATTATTGGAAAACAGATTATCGGCAGTTTAGATGATGATGGTTATTTACGCCGTCCGTTGGGCTCCATGATCGATGACCTTGCTTTTTCACAGAATGTTATGGTTGAGGAAGATGATGTATTGGACATGTTAAAACTGATCCAAGGCTTTGACCCTCCCGGTATTGGTGCTAGAGACCTGAAAGAATGTTTATTGATCCAGTTAAAAAGGAAAGACCCGAATAATCCGATTATAGTTAAAGCAATGAATGTTGTAGAAAACTATTTGGATGAGTTTACACGTAAACATTACGACAAACTAGAAAAAAGTTTAGGTTTAGATAGTGAAGAGCTTAAAGAGGTTGTAAACGAAATTTTGCGTTTAAACCCGAAACCAGGCGATGCCAATCAGGTTACCACCAAACAAATGCAGATTATTCCTGATTTCCATATCAGTAATAATGATGGTGTATTGATTTTGACACTAAATTCGAAAAATGCCCCTGAATTAAAGGTAAGCAGATCTTATCAGGAGATGTTCGAGCATTACGACAAAGCTTCATCAAAAGATAAAAAGCTGAAAGAGGCCGTTCAGTTTGTGAAACAAAAATTAGATTCTGCTCGATGGTTTATAGATGCGATTAAACAAAGGCAACAAACTTTGTTAAAAACCATGAATGCCATTATGCACTATCAATATGAATATTTTTTAACGTCCGATGAGCGAAAAATGCGTCCGATGATCTTAAAAGATATTGCAGATAAAATCGATATGGATATTTCAACCGTATCGAGGGTGGCAAACTCTAAATATGTACAAACCGAATTTGGCACTTTCTTGTTAAAATCTTTCTTCTCAGAGGCTATTCAAACCGAAAACGGTGAAGAAGTTTCGAATAAGGAAGTTAAAAAAATATTGGAAGACTGTATTGGCAACGAAGATAAACGCAAACCTCTGGCTGATGAAAAATTAACCGAAATTTTAAAAGAAAGAGGTTATAACATTGCCAGAAGAACCGTTGCGAAATATCGGGAGCAGATGAATATTCCGGTAGCAAGGTTAAGAAAAGAACTTTAGGTCGGTTTTCAGTTATTGGTTTCCAGTTAACAGTAAATTGCCAACCGAAAGCATTGCAACCTATATAAACTATCTATTTTATTGTGATTGGAAATGAGCAGTTCTGTGTGCTTGGCGGTTTGCAGTCCTGCCATTCGCTATAGTCCCGATGAAAAATCGGGAGCTGCCGCTGCTGTCAGGTTTAGAAACAAAGGTTTACACCCCCGCAACCCCAAAAATGAAAAACTATTTTGGCCACCTAGCCACCGTTGCAGCGTTGCCCTGCAGCGAGGAGGCACGACGAAGCGAAGCGTATAAGCGCAAAACGGGAACACATTTATTTACTTATACAGGCCCTGCACCCCAAATATAAGCTTAATATTTATAGTGATTGGGAAATGAGCAGTTCAGTGTTCTTAGCAACTTCAGTCCCGCTTTCCATTACAAGTCCGTCCCGATGAATCCTATCGTGTGGACACATCTTTCTCTGACTGGATTATTTTAGCTCCTTTGCCTAAGGCGATCGTCCTTTAGATTTGTTTTGATATATTATTTAAGAAAATCTAATATTTATTTTACTTAGCTTAATTATCAGATTACCTAAAGCGGTAGCGGCACATTAATATTTCGTCAAGGTTTTTATACCTATAGCATGATGCAATCCGCTACCGTTTTTTCCCTTAGTGACCAGATAACAATTAGGGCAATACCCATTATCAAGGACTAGGATCGATGGGGTAAAAATTAGGTAACTATTACAAACATAAAAAATAACAGGATGATTGTCTCTACAATTTTTTTTATTGGGATTGATGTTTCAAAACCCTACTTCGATGTTTCGTTAATGGCTGTAGTTAACCATGTAAAACAAGGGATAGAAACCTCACGGTTTGACAACACAGCAGCAGGGATAAAGCTATTTGAGAAATGGCTCAAATCCCACAAAACAACTTTCAACCAAAACGCTCTTGTTGTCATCGAAA
>NZ_SJSO01000006.1 GCF_004331735.1 Pedobacter psychrodurus | reverse complement strand
AAATATTTAAACATGCGTACCGGACTCTCAGCGTTACGCCCGTTGTCCGGACAGTACTTGCCCATTAGCTCATCATAGATAAAGCTAAAATCTATAAGCTCACTAATCTTGCGAAGTAAATTCTCCTTAGGAATAATCAGGTCATAAAGCTTGGAAAACTCACTAAACTGGATTTGTTGTTGTTGAAGAAGCATCTTAAAAGCAGTAATAATATACCTTAAAATACAAAAAAAGGAGTAGAAAAACTAGTTTTCTACTCCTTTTATCCCTTTTCAAAAAGAGACTTTTTCAGTGCCCTCGCTCAGCTGGTAGAGTCCCGATGCATCCGGGATAAATCAGTAGGTCATTGGTTCGATTCCGATAGGAGGCTCTTTTTCTTTCCCCACTTTCTATTTCTTTTAAAAAAAGTAATTTCAAAAATGATTTTATCATCAAAATAGGCTAGGCATAGAAAAATATTTTTATTTGCTCTGGTTATTCCGCTAATTTGCATTATGTTAAAATACTTTTCAGCCGATTGGATATTTCCTGTTTCATCCCTACCGATTAAAAATGGAGTGGTAGCCGTAAATCCAGATGGCGTAATTGAAGAAGTGTTAACGGAAGAAGAGGGCAAAAACCTTGATTTGGATATTATAAAGTATAAAGGCTCAATCGTTCCGGGCTTTATCAATACCCATTGCCATTTAGAACTATCGCACCTATTGGGGCAAATTCCGGAACAAACAGGTTTGGTAGAATTTGTACAAAGTATTATTAAAAGCAGACAGGGCGATATAGAAGAGATTAAGGCAGCTATGTACGCTGCTGACCAGAAAATGTTCGAAAACGGAATTGTAGCCGTGGGCGATATTTCCAATCAAATTTCGTCAAAAGAGATAAAAGCGCATAGCAAAATATACTACCATACTTTTATAGAAGCCATGGGCTTTAATCCTGAACGGGCAGATGCAACAATGGATTATGTTAAGGGAATTAAGCAAGCTTTTGAATCTTTGCCTGCCTCAATTGTACCACACGCACCTTATTCAGTATCTCCTGAATTGTTCGAATTGATAAAGGCAGAAGCCGAAAAAGATAATGCCTTTATTAGTGTTCACAATCAGGAAACCGATGATGAAAATGCTTTCTTCGAAAATAAAACGGGTGGATTTTTAGCGCTATACGAATTTTTAGGACTCGATATTTCTTTCTTTTCGCCCACAAAAAAAACATCGTTACAAACTTGGTTGCCATATATTAAGAAGCAGAAAACTTTGTTGGTGCATAACACCGTTTCAAGTAAGGCCGATATCGCATTTGCTAAGCAAATCAACAACGATCTGTACTGGTGCCTTTGCCCGCAGGCCAATTTATATATTGAAAATGCTTTACCCGACGTTGATTTGCTGATTGAAGAAAATGTGAAGATTACCTTGGGAACAGATAGTTTGGCGAGTAACAGTCAACTTAATATCCTATCAGAAATGATCACCTTGCAGAAACACAAGGAGGTTGCTTTTGAAAAACTTTTAAGTTGGGCAACTATAAATGGAGCCGAATTTTTGGAGCTTGAGCAACAAATCGGAACAATAGAAATTGGTAAAAAGCCAGGATTGAATCTAATCCAACTGTCCAATGATTTTATGATTGAAAGCGACCAATTACAGCGGCTAATTTAAAGAATCTTAAAAATCGTTTGTTTTAAAGCGTCATTTTGATCCCGTCTAAATTTTAATGCCATTTAATCTTTGTACATTAAAAATTAATATTTTTAATGTACAAGATGTTTTTTTCAATTTGTTTAATGCGATTTTATCTTTTAACCTTAAAAATGTGATGTTTTAAGGTAAAAGAGTCGTTTTCTTAATTTAAAATTGTGTAGGATATTCTCAGAATAGCAGATATTTCCTAATTTGTCTACCATTTTGTAAAGTAAATTTTCCTCATGAACCCAATCTGTAAACTTTTCGATATTAAGTACCCTATTATTCAGGCCGGAATGGTTTGGTGCAGTGGCTGGAGATTGGCATCGGCGGTTTCTAATGCAGGAGGTCTTGGCATTATTGGAGCAGGTTCAATGTATCCTGATGTTTTAAGAACACATATTAAAAAGTGCAAATTAGCAACTCATCTGCCGTTTGGCGTTAATATTCCATTGCTCTATCCTAATATTCAGGAAATTATAGATGTGGTAGTTGAAGAGAAAGTAAAAATTGTATTTTCTTCTGCTGGTAATCCTGCAACATGGACCAGTTTTTTAAAAGAAAAGGGTATTACTGTTGTTCATGTAATTGCCAATACAAAATTTGCCAAAAAAGCGCAGGAAGCTGGCGTTGATGCCATTGTTGCCGAAGGTTTCGAAGCAGGTGGGCATAATGGGAGGGAAGAAACTACCACCATGTGTTTGATACCGATGATAAAAAAAGTTGTTAAAATTCCGGTCATCGCTGCTGGCGGTATCGGGAGTGGAAAAGCCATGTTGGCTGCATTTGCCTTAGGTGCTGACGCCGTTCAGATCGGATCGGCCTTTGCCGTTGCCGAAGAATCGTCTGCCCATCCGGCATTTAAAGATAAAATTATTACTGCTGCTGAAGGCGATACGAAGCTGGCTATGAAAAAACTGGTTCCGGTGAGGTTACTAAAAAATGAATTTGCTGATGCGGTATCGGTAGCAGAAGCCGAAGGTGCAGACCGAAGCCGCTTAATGGAGCTTTTGGGTAGGGCAAGGGCAAAAGCTGGCATGTTTGAGGGCGATATGGAAAATGGAGAACTCGAAATCGGTCAGGTCTCGGCGATGTTGAATGAAATTAAACCTGCAAAAGAAATCCTTGAAGAAATATGGTCGGGGTTTAAATCCGAACTGCAAAGATTTAATAGTTTACAAAACGAATTGGACTTATAAACATAGCGATAAACAATTGCTTTGCTAACTTTGCAACATTAAAACATTTCAACTTTACAACAATAAATGAAACACCTCAATATAATTATAACAGGTAAGGTACAGGGCGTAGGCTTTAGAGAAACTACAAAAATTATTGCCAACCAAATGATGGTAACCGGTTTTGTGAGGAACGAAAAAGACGGATCGGTTTACATCGAAGCAGAAGGCGAAGACATTTTTCTGGAAGAATTTGTAAATTGGTGCCAGGAAGGGCCCGATCGCTCGCGTGTAGAAAATGTGGCAGTAAGCGATGGCGAAGTAAAAAACTATCGTAATTTTGAAATCTTAAGAAAATAAATTGCTGAATTGTTGAATTGCTATATTGTTCCGCTGAGGGGCTTATTTCAATACGCAATACTCAAATCTCAATCATAAATGTCTGTATATAAAAAGTTTCTTGGGCAAACAATGGTTTATGGTGTCAGCACCATTGCTTCTCGATTACTCAATTTCATATTAACGCCAATATTTACCAGAAGTTACGGTGCAAGCGCATTGGGTGTTTTTACCAAGATGTATGCTTATGCATCTATGACAAACGCTATACTGGCTTTTGGGATGGAGACTACTTTTTTTAGATACCTTAACAAACACGAAGACAAAAAACAGCAGGTTTATAACAACTCTTTCCTGATCGTTGCCTTTATAGCTATACTCTTTTTAATTACGGGCCTTGTTTTTACCGAACCGATAACTAAATGGTTATTAAATAATAACATGTCGCACTATCAAGATCAAAAAAGATATGTGCAGTATTTTCTTTGGCTCTTGTTTTCAGATGCCGTTTGTGTAATCCCCTTTGCAAGGATTAGGGCTGATGGAAAACCTTTTAGATATAGTATCATTAAATTTGTAAATATCTTAAGTTATGTGCTCTTAAGTCTGTTTTTTATTTATGGTATTCCGCTTATCATTAAACACGATTTACCTGGCGCAGCTTTCTTTCAAGGTTGGTTCCGCGATAAATGGGTTGGATATGTATTTATCGCCAATCTGATAGCAAGCGCCCTAACCTTTTTACTTTTGGTGCCCGAATTTTTAAAGGTTCAGTTTAAATTTGATCGCGATCTATTTAAAAAAATGCTTTCTTACAGCTGGCCTGTCCTGATCGCAAATTTATCTTTCATCGTAAATGAGAACCTTGACAAAATACTTTTGGATCGATACACAACCGAAGCCGAGGTAGGTATTTACGGGGCTGTTTGTAAGCTGGCCATATTTCTGAGTATTTTTAATATGGCTTTTAGGCTTGGTGCCGAGCCATTTTTCTTCAGCTATGCCAAAAATGAAAATGCAAAGGTTACTTATGCAAAAATTCTGGAGTATTTTGTAATTGCACTTTCCATTCTTTTTGTGGCGCTCACTGCAAATATCGAAATCCTGAAATATTTTATCAGTCGCGATGCAAAACACCTGGCCGAATATTGGGTAGGTTTGCCTGCGGTTCCTTATTTACTGGTGGGATATGTGTGCTTAGGTATTTATATGAACCTTTCTATCTGGTATAGATTGTCTGACCAAACGAGATTTGGATTGTATATTTCATTAATCGGAGCCTCTATTACCATTGTATTCAATATTATATTGATTCCAAAGTTTAGTTACATGGGCTCGGCCTGGGTTTCGATGGCAACCTATGGAACAATGATGATTATTTCTTACATCCTCGGGCAGAAATATTACCCGATTCCCTATAACCTTAAAAAGATTTTAGCCTACTTAATCATTTCCATCATACTGGTATTCTCTTCGTTTTTTGTATTCAATAGAAACATTTATATGGGTAATGCCATGTTAATTGCTTTTGTTGCAGGCATTGCCTATTTTGAAAAGAAAGATTTAGTGAAAATACTAAAAAGGTAAACGGCTAAAAGGTTTAGGGTTTAAGGCTTCTAGTTTTGTCTAAAATCTAGTATCTCTAATCTCACATCTCAGAAAAAATGGACATAAAAATTATCAATACATCTGAACACCCACTTCCACAATATGAAACTGCACATGCCGCTGGTATGGATCTGAGGGCATCAATAACAGAAGAAATAATATTAAAACCTTTGCAACGATTACTGGTGCCAACAGGTTTGTTTATTGAGTTGCCAGTTGGCTATGAAGCGCAGATCAGACCCAGAAGTGGCTTGGCCTATAAGCACGGCATTAGCATTGTAAATGCGCCTGGTACAATTGATGCTGATTACCGTGGTGAAATAAAAGTTTTATTGGTAAATTTATCAGATACAGATTTTAAAATCGTTAATGGCGATAGAATTGCGCAGATGGTTGTTGCAAAACACGAAACCGTTAGCTGGCAAACTGTTGAACAATTAGGAGAAACTGCACGCGGAGAAGGTGGTTACGGACATACCGGTAAATAGTTTGGAGTGAGCAGTTTTCAGTTTTTAGTTAATTTTTGGATGGATAAAATGATATGAAATACAAAGTGCATTTTCTTATCGGAGCTACTTTAATGAGTTTCCAGGCTTTTGGACAGGGAACGGTTACGCCAAGTACCAATCGCGATAGCAATATGGTAAAACAATTGTTTTTTGCGGGTCTACGGGAGAAAATGTCTGAAAATTATGTTGTTGCCTCTACCAATTTCAATAAAATTGTTGGATTAGATCCAAATAACCACGCGGCCTATTTCGAGCTGGCCAATGCAAACCTGCGTTTAGATAAACTCTCGGAAGCTGAACAGAATATAAAACAAGCAATTAAATTAAACGCTGGCAATTTATGGTACTGGCGCTTACTTGGCGAGGTATATAAACGCACCAATAAAATGCCCGAATTAATTGAGGTTTTTAATCAATTGATCCGCCTCGATCCTGAAAACGATGCCTATTATTTTGATAAAGCCAATGCGCAGTTTTTAACCAATCAGCTGGATGCCGCAAAAAAGACCTATGATGAAATTCAGACTAAATTTGGCGAATCGAGAGATTTGTTAAATGCCAAGAAGCGCCTGCAATCGAATGGCAACGCCACTGAAAGTGATATTGTTAAATTATTGGAAGGCAATCAGGCTGATGTAAAGAACTATTTATACGCTGCAGGACTGCTTTTGCAAAAAGGAAATGACCTGGAAGCATTAAAGGTGTTAATTAAAGCACAGCAGCTTGAAGCTAATAATTTCGAGGTAAACCTGGCTTTGGCCGATATTTACCGCAAGCAAAAAAATGATGAAGCTGCATTTGCTTCCTTAAAATTGGCTTTTGAAAGTATTGAAATGCCACTCACTGAAAAGGTGAAGATTATTGCCGCACTTTTTCCGAGCCTAAATCAACCCCTTGTTGCCAAAAATGTAACTGAACTGAGTAAACTGGTTGCAGAGAAAAATCCGACTGATGCAAAAGCACTGGCACTTTATGGTGATGTGCTTTATCAGCAGAACCACTTAAAAGAGGCATTGGTCCAATATCAAGCTGCTTTAAAACTTAACGAACAGGTTTATGTGGTTTGGGAACAGGTAATTAATATTCAAACACTACTTGGACACTATGAGGAAGCCATAAAGGTTGGCGATGAGGCTTTAAGCATTTATCCCAACCAGGCCAGCTTATACTATTATATGGCTTATGCCTTGTTTAAAACAGGTAAATATGAACCTGCCCTAAGCAATTTAAAAACCTCACTGCAGTTAGATGTGGAGAATAAAAGCCTGCAGGCACAGATTTATGCACTACAGGGCGATATCTACATCAACCAGAATAATTTTGTCTTGGCTAAAACAGCTTTCGAAAAAGCCATTTCAATAGAGCCCGATAATTATCTCATCATGAATAATTATGCTTACTATTTGGCGTTAAGAAATGACGACTTAACAAAGGCGGCGAAATATGCAGAAACGGCGGCTAATGCAATGCCAAATAACCCATCGGTTATCGATACTTATGCCTTTATTCTGTTTAAACAGCAAAAATATGATCTGGCGAAAACGTTGATCGAAAAGGCTTTGCAAAACAATAGCAGTAAAAATGGTGTTTACTTGGAGCGATATGGCGATATACTTTTTATGAAAGGTGAAAAGGATGCAGCATTAATCCAATGGCAAAAAGCAAAAGAGGCTGGAAACGGATCAGAAGTATTAATTAAAAAGATAAATGAAAAGAAGTATTTTAAATAGCGCGTTCCTGTTAGGAGCTGTAATTTTTGTTTCGGCATGTAAACCTAAAAAAGAAATTGTAGTGGCTCCTCCTACCAAAACAGAAACCAAAACTGATAACTCGAAAGCAGAAGCCTTAACCTTATTAAATAGCAAACAACTTAAATTTAATACACTTTCCTTAAAAGCAAAAGCAACTTTGGATATTGCTGGTGACGCAAATGATGTAACCATGAATTTCAAAATGAAAGACAAGGAAACCATTTGGGTAAGCATTACTGCCTTAGGCGGAATGGCTGAGGTGGCAAGGGCTCTAATTACGCCCGACAGCATCAAGATTATGAACCGGATAAAAAGTGAATACCTAAAAAAACCATTTAGTTATATTTACAATTTTACCAACAAACAGGTTAATTTTAATACGTTACAGGCCGTTTTAACGGGCAATGCCATGGGCGAGTTTTTAACACCAGAATCGGATGTTAAACAGCAAAATGGTGTTTGGGTGGTTTCGGGAAGCAAGTTGGAGTTAGATTACAAATTGCTTTTTAACACACTTTTTAAAGTGTCAGAAACCAATTTAAATGATGCTAAAAACGGTCAGGCTTTAAAAGTTACCTATACCGACTATCAAAAATTAAACGAATCTTTATTTCCTAGTGCATTGCAAATCAAAACGCTATCTAAGGCAAAGCGAATAAACATCGACTTACAGTTTGTGAAAATTGATGGCAATGTTCCTGTCGATTTTCCGTTTAGTGTACCAAAGAGGTTTACAGTTGTGAAGTAGGATTAAAAACTACATTTACATTTGCTATAAATGATTTGCCAGGGGGAGGTACTGTATAAGTACTGCGGCTTTGGCAATCTTTGTTGCGTATGAAGATTGAGTGAAGACAGTTCTGTAATAAGCAATTATGACTTTAGTATCTCGATTTTAATATTTTTTACTACAAAATTTTTATACTTTTGGCTTAATGAAGCTACAAAAACTCCTATTTATCCTTTTTTTAAGCGTGTTAACCCTTTCGGCGGTTGCACAAACTGAAAGTCAGCTCAGAAGGAAAAAAGAAGCTATACAACGCGAAATCGAACAGCTTCAAAAGAATTTGAATAAGACTGCCAGTGGTAAAAAGCTTACTATACAGCAGATTAATACCATAAATGCCCAGATTAGGTTGCGTCAGGATAAAATTGGTACCATCAACTCTGAAATAAAAAATCTCGATAACCAAATCTCTCAGAACACAAATACCGTACATACGTTACAAGGTCAGTTAGGTGATCTTAAAAAAGAGTATGCCGGAATGATCCGCTTTGCCCAGCGCAACAGAAATTCGTACGATAAAATGATGTTCATTTTTGCGGCAAAAGATTTTAACCAGGCATATAAAAGAATAAAGTATTTACAGCAGTTTAGTCAATACCGTAAAAAACAGGCTGGATACATTGAAAATACACAGCAAGACTTAAATGGAAAGATTAAAGTTTTGGATAAAACACTTAGAGAAAAAAGTGATTTATTAAAGGAACAGGAAAGAGAACGTGAACGTTTAGGGAAAGATAAGAGTGAGCAATCTGTCGTATTAAAAAAACTGAGCAAGGACGAAAAACAGTATAAACAAGATATTACCAGCCGTAAAAAGCAACAGGCACAGATAGACAGAGCCATTAGCGCAGCAATTCAACGGGCAATTGAAGAAGCAAGAAGAAAGGCTGCTGAAGAGGCAAGAAGAAAAGCTGCTGAGGAAGCACGAATTGCGGCAGCAAAAGCCAAGGCTGAAAATAAACCCGTACCTACTGCACCAGCTACACCAACTCCTAAAGCAAAATCGACAGGAGAATTGCTTACTGCAACACCAGAGGCAGCCAGGTTATCGGCAGGTTTTGAAAATAACAGAGGAAGGTTACCTTGGCCGGTAGCAACAGGAACAATAACCGAAAGGTTTGGTTTACATAAGATAGACCAGGCAAGTTATACCAACGATGGTGTTGATATCACTACAACTGACGGGGCACCGGTTAGGGCTGTATTTGCCGGTAAGGTTGCAGCTGTTCAGGTAATGATGGGTAGAACGGTAGTTTTGATTAACCATGGTGAATACTTTACTGTGTATCAAAACCTAAAATCGGTTAGTGTGAGCGTAGGTAATTCTGTTGATACCAAACAAACCATTGGAGTTGTGGCCAGCACTGGTGATGATGCTGTTCTGAAGTTTCAGATCAGGAGAGGGCAAGCGGCTTTAAATCCGGAAGCCTGGATTAGTAAATAAACTTAAGACAAGTTAAAATGTCTATATTTGTATAAATTATATTAGTGATGTATCAAGGCACGTTATTAGAGTTTTTAAACATGGGTGGATCAGAGATCGTGCTCATTTTAGTAGTAGTTCTATTATTGTTCGGGGGTAAAAAATTACCTGAACTTGCCAGAGGACTAGGGAAAGGAATCAGAGAATTTAAAGATGCCTCTGATGGTGTTAAACGTGAAATCCATAGGAATATCAATGCAATGGATTTAGATAAAGAAGAAGCAGAAGAAACAGCGGTAAACCATAGTCAGCGCCATCATCCAACAGAAGAATCGCCTGTTGATGAAAAAATAGAAGCAAGTGCACCAAATATTGATCTGGCCAAGCCTACTGACGAAAAAATTATAACTGACAAAGAAAAAGTTTAAACAAAAAGTTATGTTAAATACAACAATAGCAGCAATGCTTGGAACACCAGAAATTATCATTATTGCGGTAGTGGTATTGTTATTATTTGGTGGTAAAAAAATTCCTGAACTAATGAGAGGTTTAGGTAAAGGTGTTAAAGAATTTAAAGATGGTAAAGATGGCGTTGATGGAGAACAGGTAGATCCGTCTAACCGTGATAAAACCGTTTAATTGCAATAATTTTTAGTTTTGAAGAAATACAGCTCTCTTAAAGAGATTCAAGCCCTCATTTCGCAAAAGCAATTAACTTTACCCGATTTATTAGCTTATTATTTTAAGCAAATTGAAAATAATGAACACCTCAATGCATTTAATGAGGTGTTTTTTTTATCGGCCGAAGTTCAGGCGAAAGCGATACAGCAAAAAATAGAAGAAGGTACTGCAGGTAAACTTGCAGGTATGGTAATTGGCATAAAAGATAATATCTGTTATGAAGGCCATATCGTTACTGCATCGTCAAAAATGCTCGAAGGCTTTGTATCTCCATATTCTTCTACAGTTGTGCAACGATTGTTACAGGAAGATGCCATTATTATTGGCCGTTTAAACTGTGATGAGTTTGCTATGGGCGGCTCAAATGAAACTTCATACTATGGGGTTGCTAAAAATGCAGCAAATCCCGACCTAGTTCCGGGTGGATCTTCAGGTGGCTCAGCTGTAGCGGTTCAGGCCGATATGTGTTTGTCTGCCTTGGGTACCGATACCGGTGGTTCGGTAAGACAACCAGCTGCATTTTGCGGTCAAATCGGACTTAAGCCTACCTACGGCCGTATTTCTAGGTATGGGGTTATTGCCTATGCTTCTTCTTTCGATCAGGTTGGGCCAATTACCTCTTCAGTAGAAGACGCTGCTTTGCTTTTACAGGTTTTAGCTGGCGCTGATGATTATGATTCTACTGTTTCTCCTATTGCAGTGCCCGATTATCCTGGTCATTTGAATGTGCGTAAAAAACACAAAATAGCGGTATTAAAGGAAACTATTGAAAGCGAAGCACTCGATCCGGAAATCAAATCAGCTATTTTAAAATCAATCGAGCAGCTCAAAGCAGATGGCCATACCGTTGAATATGTTTCTTTCGACTTGTTGGATTATCTGGTTCCAGCCTATTATATCTTAACAACAGCAGAGGCCTCTTCAAATCTTTCGCGTTATGATGGCGTTCATTACGGGCATCGTAACATGGAAGCGAAATCGCTAAACGAACTTTATAAATTATCACGCGCCGAAGGTTTTGGCGAAGAAGTAAAACGTCGCATCCTTTTAGGCACTTTTGTTTTAAGTGCAGGATATTACGATGCTTATTATCAAAAAGCACAACAAGTTCGCCGGTTAATTAGAGAAAAAATGGATGTTTTGTTTCAGGATTATGATTTTATTCTTTCTCCTGTGGCACCAACAGCAGCTTTTAAAATTGGCGATAATGTTCAGGATGCAATTGTGATGTATATGGCCGATATTTTTACCGTGTTACCCTCTTTAAGCGGAAATCCGGCTATTGCTTTGCCAATAGGCAATAATACAGAGGGTTTACCGTTAAGTATACAATTTACAGCCAAACATTTTGAGGAAGATCAGCTGCTGGCTTTTTCTCAGGCATTTTTAAAATAGGCATTAGCTCTATGGAGCTGTGTACAGTGGCCGTCTTACTGTCCCGATTTTCGGGGATCAGTATCTGGACAATAAGTTCAGGATGACGGCACTGAATAAACCAATAGCCCATGATTAAAAAATTACTTTTTGCTTCAATTTGTGCATGTTTAGGATACGTTTCTTCCTCCTTCGCGCAACAAACCCTCAAACTGGATAGTCTTCCGAAGGTACACAATAACATCTTTATCAATACCGATACTGTAACTGTACCAGTCGTTTCAGAAAACCCATTAACCATGGGCCAGAACTTTATCTATAAGCTCAGGCTCGATTCTATCGCCAAAACAGTACCTCTTCCTTATAATGAGTTTGTTCAGCAGTATATCGATATTTATGCCAAGCGTAAAGATATGTTCGGGAAAATGATTGGTTTATCAAGCTATTACTTCCCGATTTTTGATAAAGCTTTAAAAGATTATAATATTCCCCAGGAAATAAAGTATTTAACCATCGTCGAGTCGCAAATGAATCCGCATGCCATTTCGAGGGTGGGCGCAACGGGTATCTGGCAGTTTATGTTTGGCACAGGTAAGGCCTATGGCCTAAAGATGGATAACTTTGTGGATGAACGAAAAGATCCCATTCAGGCCAGTTATGCAGCGGCAGCCTATTTTAGGGATGCTTTTGAAGAGCTTGGCGACTGGCTTTTGGCCATTGCCGCCTATAACTGCGGAAAGGGGAATGTTAAACGAGCTATTGATAAAGCGGGATCGAGGGATTTTTGGGTAATCAGACAATTTTTACCTAAAGAAACCAGGAATTATGTGCCCGCATTTATTGCTGCAGTTTATGTCATGAATTATTCTGGCAAACATCAGATTACTGCGCAAGCCTCGAGCATGTTCTTAAAAACCGATACGGTTCAAACTACTCGTTTTGTTTCGCTATCTACACTTGCAAAAGTGTTAAATGTTGATGAAGCAGCGATTATGGCCTTAAATCCATCCTACAAGAAAAAGATCGTAAACGGTACAGATGATGAACCCAAGCGTATTGTAATGCCTAAGTTAAGGGATATCGATTACGCAGGTATTTACGACGTGTTAAATAATCAGGAAGTTGATGTAAACATGAAAGTGGTGACCGCCAGTACTGATGATGTAAGAGATTTAAGAAAGAAAAAAAGTAAAAGTATAGCTACATCTGCTGTAGTATACCATAAAGTTACCTCAGGACAAAGTTTAACAACTGTGGCCGATAAATATGGTGTAGAAGTACAGGATTTAAGGGTTTGGAACGGTTTAAAAAGCAAAACCTTGGTGCCTGGACAAAGATTAAAGATTTATGCCAAAAACCGGACACCATTAAAAGCACCATCATCGTTTTTGAGTTATAAAGTTAAAACAGGCGATACCTTGTCTGAAATTGCAGAGAAATTCGACGGTGCAACCGTTCAAAGCATCAGAAGAGATAACCGTTTATCAAAAGCAGGTTTGCAAGTAGGGATGATCTTGAAGATTAGTAAGGGCTAGTACGGGCAACCAAACAATGGTGTTTATTTGTTGATCAGGTAATTATAATTGTATCGTACTGCTGGGTTAAATCCATTTGGTGAACAAGCAGCTTAATGTCACGTCTTATTTAACTTTTTTGAAGGGCTTTTTATTTTATGCCTCATAAAAAGAATTGTACCTTTGCCCCCGTCACTAATAAGTTACGTAATGAGTAAGACCACTAGAAAGCAAGATGCGCTTGATTACCACTCGCAAGGCCGTCCAGGAAAGATACAAGTAGTACCAACCAAACCTACAAATTCGCAAAGAGATTTAACTTTAGCGTATTCCCCTGGCGTTGCAGAGCCGTGTTTAAAGATTGCAGAAAATAAAGAAGATGTTTATAAATATACCGCAAAGGGTAACCTGGTTGCGGTAATCAGTAACGGTACAGCCGTTTTAGGTTTAGGCGATATCGGCCCGGAAGCCGGAAAACCAGTAATGGAAGGAAAAGGATTACTTTTCAAGATATTTGCTGATATTGATGTATTCGATTTGGAGTTAGACACCAAAAATGTTGATGATTTTGTTAAAATCGTAAAAGCTTTAGAGCCAACATTTGGTGGTGTTAACTTAGAAGATATTAAAGCTCCAGAATGTTTCGAAATTGAGCGTCGCTTAAAGGAAGAAATGAACATTCCGGTAATGCATGATGATCAACATGGTACAGCGATTATTTCGGCTGCGGCACTGTTGAACGCTTGCGAAATCTTCAAGAAAAAAATGGATAAAATCAAGATTGTAGTTAATGGTGCTGGTGCCGCTGCAATTTCTTGTACCAAACTTTATGTTTCTTTAGGTGCTAAAAAAGAGAACATCGTCATGTGCGACCGTTCTGGCGTGATCCGTAAAGACCGTGAAGTACTTGACGATATTAAAGCTGAATTTGCTACGGATAGAAAAATAAACACTTTGGCTGAAGCCATGAAAGATTCTGATGTGTTTATCGGTCTTTCATCAGCAGATTGTGTTACGGCAGAAATGTTGACTTCGATGGCCAAAAACCCTATCGTTTTTGCAATGGCCAACCCTAATCCGGAGATTGCCTACGAACTGGCGATTAAAACCCGTAAAGATATTATTATGGCTACTGGCCGTTCTGATTATCCCAACCAGGTGAACAACGTTTTAGGTTTCCCTTATATTTTCCGTGGTGCGCTTGATGTACGCGCAACAAGCATTAACGAGCCGATGAAAATCGCTGCCGTTAAAGCCATTGCAGAATTAGCAAAAAAATCTGTTCCAGAGGCTGTAAACTTAGCTTATAATGCCCGCAACCTTAAGTTTGGTAAAGAATATATTATTCCAAAACCTGTTGATTTTAGGTTAATTACAGAAGTTTCTATTGCAGTTGCGAGAGCAGCAATTGAAAGTGGTGTTGCACGTAAAATTATTACCGATTGGGATGCCTATAGCGAAGAACTTAGAAAACGCCTAGGTTTGGATGATGCGATTATGCGTGCCATTACCACCAAAGCTAAAACAGATCCGAAAAGGGTTGTGTTTGCTGAAGCCGATAATTACAAAATTTTAAAGGCAGCACAGATTGTTAACGACGAGAATATTGCCATCCCAATCCTTTTAGGGAATAAAGAAAAAATACAAGCGATTATTGATGAACACGGTTTAGAGTTAGAGGGTGTCGAAATCATCGATCAGATGCAAAATCCTGATAAAACCAAACAATACGCCGAGTCGCTTTATCAAAAACGTCAGCGTAAAGGAGTTTCTTTAACAGATGCCACTAAATTATTGAGAGACCGTAACTATTATGGCGCATCGATGGTTGAGTTTGGCGAAGCAGATGCGATGATTTCGGGTCTGACCAAAAATTATGGCTCAACCATTAAGCCTGCGTTACACGTTATTGGTGTAGATCCAAGCGTGAAACGTGTTGCTGGTATGTACATGATGATGACTAAAAAAGGTCCTGTTTTCTTCGGCGATACCACTGTAAATGTAGATCCAACGGCAGAAGAGCTGGTAGATATTACTTTATTGCTTGATAAATCTGTTAAGCAGTTTAACATCAAACCACGTATTGCTTTATTATCATACTCAAACTTTGGTTCGAACGATGGTGTAACACCAAATAAAGTAAGAGAAACGGTTAAACTCCTGCATAAAAATCATCCAGAGGTAATTGTAGACGGTGAGATGCAAGGAAACTTTGCCATTAACAACGAATTGTTAAAAGATAATTTTCCATTTAGCACCCTGGCAGATGCTCCGGCTAACACTTTAGTGTTCCCAAATCTGGAGTCAGGTAACATTGCATACAAATTGTTACAAGAGTTAGGTGGTGCCGAAGCGGTTGGCCCGATCTTGCTTGGACTGAATAAACCTGTTCATATTGTTCAATTAGGTAGTTCTGTGCGCGAAATCGTCAATATGGTTACCATTGCTGTTGTAGATGTGCAAGCAAAAGAAGAAATTGCAACATCGAAACGAAAAGGTATATTTGGAAAAACAACTAAAAAGTAGAATTACATGTACGCCTATATTGATGGTAGATTGACATTCAAAAACCCAGCATATGTTGTGGTTGAAGCCGGAGGCATAGGCTATCATATAAACATTTCTTTAAATACATACAGCGCTTTGGGCGATGCAGAAAGGTGTAAATTATACACCTGGCTGCATGTAAAAGAAGATGCACATACATTATACGGCTTCGCCGATGAAGGCGAACGCCGTTTATTTTTACACTTAATATCGGTATCGGGAATTGGACCAAATACAGGTAGAATGATGTTGTCATCTATTACTCCTGTAGAAATCCAGACCGCGATTGTTAAAGCAGATTTACCGCTAATTCAGCGGATTAAGGGCTTAGGAGCTAAAACGGCACAACGCCTGGTTTTAGAGCTACAGGATAAACTAAAAAAAGAAGGGGTAGACTCGTTAATTTCTATGCCTCAACACAATACTGTTAAAGATGAAGCGTTATCAGCATTGGTAATGCTCGGATTCGCCAAACAAACCGCCGAAAAAAATATAGACCAGATTTTAAAAGTGACAGAGGGAACACTTTCGGTAGAGCAACTAATTAAACAAGCTTTAAAAACTTTATAGATCTACTGCCTTTGAAGAGAATATCTACATTTCTGTTTCTCATCCCTCTTTTTTTAATTGCTTCTCAAAACGCTTTCTCTCAAGTTGTTCCAAGCAAAGCGGATACGATTACCCCAAAAAATAATTTTGGTTTACGCGAAAAAGAACGTTTAGGGCTTAGCCCGGCCGTTAATCCATTTTATCCTGCGCCCAGTAATTTAAAGCGTGTTGTAGAATACGATGCCAAGAATAAACGTTATGTAGTAAAGGAATTAATTGGCGAAAAATTTGTTCTAAACACACAATATTTAACTATCGACGAATACCAGCGATTGGTTAACAGTGAGATAAAACGTGGTAACTGGCGCAGCATTTCAAATGCAGAAGTGAGTGATTACAGAAGCACTGGTATTATTCCCCAGATTCAGGTAAACAGCAAAGCTTTCGAAAAATTATTCGGTGGAACAACCATCGATATTCAGCCCCGCGGAGAGGCTGAACTTACCTTTTTAGGCCGGGTTAATAAAAATGAAAACCCGCTTTTTAACGAAAGACAAAGGGTACAGACTAATTTTGATTTTAACCAAAGGATACAAATGGATCTGGTTGGTAACATCGGAACCAAACTAAAAATAAAAAGCAATTACAATACCGAGGCTCAATTTGATTTCGAAAATCAGATTAAACTTGATTATACCGGCGGGCCTGATGATATTATCCAAAAAATTGAAGCGGGTAACGTAAGTTTGCCTTTAAATACCTCTTTAATTACTGGGACACAGGCACTTTTTGGTATTAAAACACAATTGAAATTCGGGCGTTTAAACGTAACAAGTGTTTATACCCAGCAAAAATCAGAGTCGAGAGAGATTAAGATTACCAATGGGGCACAACAAAATACCACTACCGTAAATATAGACAGCTACGAGGCTAACAAACACTATTTCCTATCGCAATATTTTAGGAACAACTATAACAAAAATCTGGCTAACGCACCGATCATTACCTCACCGATCCAAATTACTAAAATTGAGGTTTGGATCACTAATAAGGCAGGTAATACCACCGATTCGAGAGATGTATTGGGTTTGATGGACTTGGGTGAGAATGTTCCTTTTAACACCGCTTTGCTTACCGGTGGGACTTCAGGTTTGCCTGCCGGAACTACTGCAACGGGTTTTTCGCAACAATCGAATAATTTGATTGCGCAATTAAATGCTTATCAGGGTGGTGCTATAAGACAAACAAATTCTAATGCCGTACTCTCTTTCTTCCAGACAACACCTGCCAATAGCAGCAATACCGATAACTTTGCCAAACTCATCTATGCCCGAAAATTAACCGAACGCGAGTTTACCTTTCAACCTCAACTGGGTTATTTATCACTAAACAACCCCTTAAATGCTGATGAGGTTTTAGCTGTTGCCTACCGCTACACCTATAACGGCGTAGAATATCAGGTGGGTGAATTTTCTACCGATGTTTCTTTTGATGCGGCAAATCCCAAAGTGCTTTATGCGAAATTATTAAAGAACGAAACCACCAAGATCCAACTGCCAACATGGGATCTGATGATGAAAAATATCTACTCTATTGGGGGATATCAGATCAGCAGTCAAAATTTTAAACTGGATATTTACCGCATTGATAATGAAACCGGTGTGGATAATCCGGTAATGACCGAAGGACAAAATACGGCGAATAAACAGTGGATTGCCTTAACCGAATTTGATCGTTTAAACCAGCAAAATGAGCGGAGGCCCGATGGAATTTTCGATTTTGTGGCGGCAAACAATGCTTTTGGTTCGTACTCTACCGCGAGCAATGCCAATCAGGCCAGTATGTTTGGGGTAGGCAGCAACGGGCAAACTTCATTGGTTACCAATACCAATTCGGGTTATATTACCATCGACCCTGCAAATGGCAGGATTATCTTTCCGGTAATTGAACCTTTTGGTAAAGATTTGGCCGCACGGTTTTTGCCTAGCGAACAGGCATTGATCAATAAATATACTTTTACCGCGCTTTACGATTCGACCCAAACCATCGCCAAGCAGTTATTTCAAAACCAGAACAGGTATACCATTAAGGTAAATTACCAGTCCGACATTTCCTCTGAGTTTAGCTTAAATGCCATCAATGTTCCCGAAGGATCGGTAAAGGTTTTTGCAGGAACGATGCCATTAACCGAGGGGATAGACTTTACAGTAGATTATCAGGGTGGTCGGGTGAGTATTATTAACCAGGCACTTTTGGTATCAGGTCAGCCGATTCGGATTACTACAGAAAACAATGAACTATTTGGCTTGCAGCAGCGATCACTTTTTGGAACCCGTTTAGATTACCGTGTAAACAATAAGCTGAATCTGGGTGGTACCATAATGAACTTAACCGAGAAACCTTTAACCCAAAAGGTAAACATTGGCGAAGAACCCATTTCGAATACCATTTGGGGAGCAGATATTAACTACAGTTCGCCATCAAGGTTTTTAACCAAATTGGTTGATAAACTTCCTTTCCTTTCTACTAAGGCACCTTCGAGTGTAACCTTTTATGGAGAGTTTGCACAATTGATTCCTGGACACCCAAGGGCATTAAATTTTGCAGGCAGTAAAAATGGAGTAAGTTATTTAGACGATTTCGAGGCGTCGAGATCGATAATCGATTTAAAAAGTGCTATTGCATGGCAGCTATCTGGCACCCCACAGCTTTTCGCCGAACACGATAAGTCTAACGATTTAACTTATGGTTACAACCGGGCAAGAATTGCATTTTATAACATCGATCCTACTTTTTATAATTCAGCGGCATCTACCACTCCTGCCAATATCAGGAACAACCGGGCAGAACTTTCTAATCACTATGTAAGAGAAGTAATTGAACAAGAAGTTTTCCCATTTAAAGAGACGGCAACAGGACAGGCTTTAAATATTACCACTTTCGATGTGGCTTATTATCCAACTGTTAGAGGACCATATAATTTCCGCCCTACAGATTTTAGGCCAGACGGAACGTTATTGCAGCCCAGAAATAACTGGGGAGGTTTCCAGCGAAAAATCGAAACCAACGATTTTGAAGCCTTAAATGTGGGCTTTATTGAATTTTGGGTGATGGATCCATTTATTTATAAACCAAATTCGGCAGGGGGTGATATGTATTTCAACCTGGGTAATATTTCGGAAGATATTCTTAAGGATGGCAGAAAATCGCTAGAAAATGGTTTGCCGGCAACAAACGACCCAAACAAATACGAAGAAACCGTTTGGGGCCGTGTACCCAAATTGCAACCTGTTGTACAGGCTTTTGATAACAATGCCAATTCACGCCGTGCACAGGATGTAGGTTTAGATGGACTAGCGGATGCAGACGAAAAATTAAAATTTGCTGCGGCCATTACGCAGATTAAATCGCAATTAAATGCTACGGCTTCTGCCGCACTCGATGCCGATCCTTCATCAGATAATTATGCCTATTTCAGAGGTCCAGCCTTAGATCAGATTAATGCAGGCATTCTTAAACGTTACGAAAAATATAACGGAACTGAAGGGAACTCTAAAACTTCGCAGCAGTCGCAAGAAGAATTAGGACTTGAAAATTCTGCTTCTACTTCTTTACCCGATGGGGAAGACATCAATCGCGATAATAACATGACACAAAGCGATGAGTATTTTCAGTATAAAGTTTCGATCCGCCCTGGCGACTTAAATGTTGGTCAGAATTTTATTACCGATAAAGTAACCTCGCAGGTGAAATTGGCCAATGGAAATACGCAAGCGGTTTCATGGTATCAATTCAGAATCCCAATTGGCCAGTACCAGGAGAAAGTAGGCGGTATCCAGGATTTTAAGTCGATCCGTTTCTTCAGGATGTTTATGACCAATTTTGCTGATACTGCAGTAATGCGTTTTGCAAAGTTACAACTCATCCGTGGCGAATGGAGAGAATATAATGCCTCAAACGTTGCGGCCCAAGTAATTGTTGATCCATCTTTACCAGCCTTAACGCCCGATAATTCTACTATTGAAGTTTCGACGGTAAACATCGAAGAAAACGGGAAACGTTCACCGATTCCATATGTTACCCCTCCAGGCATTCTTCGTGAGCGTGATTTTAGCAACTATCGTGGCGATACGCGCTTAAATGAGCAATCGCTGTCAGTCATTGTAAAATCGTTAAGAGATGGTTATGGCAGAGCGGCATTTAAAACAGCCTACAGCGATTTCAGATCTTACAAGCATTTAGAAATGTTTATCCATGCTGAAGCCGTTAACAATCAAATTTTAAATGATAATGATGTTGCCGCATTCTTAAGAATTGGAACTGATAACCAGGATAATTATTATGAATATGTAATCCCATTAAAGGTAACTAATCCGGGTACAAGCGATCCTGATGCCATTTGGCCGGAAGCCAATAGAATGGATATTGATTTAACGCTTTTCCAAAATGCTAAGTTGGCTCGTAATGTAGCTAAACAAGCTAATGGACAACCTTGGCCAACAAATGTTCCATTTACCTATACTGACGGAAACAGAACCATTGTAGTGAAGGGGCAGCCTGACATGAGCAAGGTTAGGGTATATATGGTCGGGATTAAAAACCCGCTTCGTGCCGCAAATGACGAGCAGAATGATGACGGACTTGATAAAAATGCACTGGTTTGGTTTAACGAATTGAGGTTAACAGAATTTGATGAAAAGGGCGGTTGGGCAGCTACAGGAAGATTGAACTTAAAATTGGCCGATTTTGCAGATGTAAATATTTCTGGAAGTAAATCTACCATTGGTTTTGGTTCTATCGATTCGAAAGTGAGCGAGCGTAACCGTGCCGATAATGTATTGCTTGATGTTTCTTCGGCCATGGAATTAGGTAAGTTCCTCCCGCAAAAATCGGGTGTGAAAATCCCGATGTTTGTAAGTTACTCTAAACAGGTTTCTACCCCGCAGTACAATCCTAGAACACCAGATATCGAGCTCAAAAATGCTTTAGAGCAATCGACAAAAGAACAAAAAGATTCTATTTTAAACTTTGCACAGGACTACACCGTTAGAAGAGGCATAAACTTTACCAACGTTAGAAAAGAACGGACCAATAACAGCAAACCTGTTCGCCTATGGGATATTGAAAATTTTGCGGCAAGTTATGCTTATACCCAATTCAATCATCGCGATTTTATTAATCAGAGCAGTATTCAGAATACCTATAGGGCATCGTTACAGTACAGTTATTCTAAAGAGGCCAAAACAATAGCACCGTTTGAAAAGATTATTAAATCGAACATGCTGGCTTTATTGAAGGATTTTAACTTCAGTATTTTCCCAAGTGCCATTAATTTCAGAATTGATGTAGACCGTTTATATTCAGAAAATACCTTACGGAATAACGATCCAAATAATACCATTGGGGTTTACCAGAGTGGTTACGGTACCACCTTTAACAAAAACTTTACCATGAGCCGGATTTATGGTATAGCCTGGAACCTTACCCGTTCGCTACAGTTAGATTTTAATGCCACAAATTATTCGATCATTGATGAACCAGATGGAAGACTTGACGGTTTAAAACGCGATACCGTTTGGCAAAATTTAAAACGTTTAGGCCGTACAACCGATTATAACCACAATTTAAATGTTACCTATAATCTTCCAATTGATAAAATACCTGGGCTAAACTGGATTACCGTAAAAACCCGTTATGGAACCAACTTTAACTGGCAAACCGAGCCGCTTTCTACCCTACGCGATCCGAATATTAATTTGGGTAATACCGTACAGAACAGCAGAACGGTACAGGTAAATCCAACCTTAAACCTAAATACATTATACAATAAGTTTGGCTTTATCAGAAGCGCAGGCAATGATCAGGAAGGAAGTGGCGCTAAGAAATTTTTTATTAACCTATTAACGAGCGTAAAAAATGTTAATGCCAGCTTTGTACAAACCAAAGGTATTTTCTTGCCGGGCTATCTGCCAACCACTAAGTATTTTGGTATCGATAATGTAACCGGCGCACCAGGTTTAGGTTTTGCTTTCGGAAGTCAGCGCGATATTCGTGATATGGCATTAAACAATGGATGGCTAACCACCGATACCTTGCAGAATCAGCTATATGTAAACACACTCAGAGAAGATTTTCAGCTCACGGGGCAGGTAGAGCCGTTTAAAGATTTACGGATTACGCTAAAGGCCAATAAGGCGCAAACCAGAAACTTTTCTACTAACTTCAGGTATGTAGCTAGCGTATCATCGTTCGAAAACTTAAGTGCCATTACAACCGGCGATTATAGTGTGTCTTATATTGCTTTGGGTACAGCGTTTAAAGAGAATAATGCTACGGTAATTTCGGGTTTGTTTAATCAGTTTATGGCCAATAGGATTATTATCTCCAGAAGATTAGGTGCTCAAAATCCAAACTCGGGTGGTGTAAATGGCGGTTTTGCCGATGGTTACAGCAAAGAAAGTCAGGATGTAATTATCTCTGCTTTTATGGCTGCCTATTCAGGTAAAGATGCCGGGAAGACAAAAATGAATGCCTTTCCTAAAATTCCACTTCCAAACTGGAGTTTAACCTATAGCGGTTTAACGCGTATTCCTTTTATCGCCGATAAGTTTTCATCTGTCGATATCAGACACGGCTATCGCTCGGCCTACAACATTAATGGCTTTAATTCATTACTGCGTTATCAGGAAACCAATGGTGCAGTTAGCAGTAGAGATGTAAATAATAACTTTTTACCGGAATACCAGTTTGCTCAGGTAACCATTTCTGAATATTTTTCTCCATTGGTTGGTGTTGATACCAGGTTTAAAAACAACCTGACTGCTTCTTTCGAGTTAAACCGTTCACGTTTATTGGGACTAAGTTTATCTAACAGCCAATTGGCGCAGCTATCAGAAAACAATATGGTTTTAGGATTGGGCTACCGTACCAATAAATTCCGTTTCCCATTTGGATGGTTTAAAAGCCTGAAAATGGATAACAACATGGATTTCAAATTGGATGTGGCTATCCGCGATAATAAAACCGTTATTTACCGTGCCGATGTTACCGAAGCCGAAGTTTCTTCAGGAGCAAAGAATATTACCTTAAGGCCAAGTGTAGATTACGTGTTGAATCAGAAATTTAATATCAAATTGTTTTACGATTCGAATATTACTAAGCCTTATACTTCGCAGACTTTTAATACTTCATTTAGTAATTTCGGGTTCAGTTTAAGGTTTACACTGAATTAATAAATAGGTTGCTTAGGCAGGTAAAGGCTTGTCCTTTTGTGCCGAGAATATTCTGTTAAATAGGTAAGCCGTTAAGAACATAGGGGCATAACTAAACAATAAATGATCAAAAGTCATCGGGTAGATGCTTCCGCTGACAATCAGATAAAAGAGAAAGATCACAATCGAGTGGGCCACTGGCCTATCGTTGATAAATCTCTTATAACCCACTTTTTTGACCAGGTAGCTTTCAAACATGATCATTGCGACAAGGATGGCTACAAAGATAAATACGTGGTTGAAAGGAAGGCTAAAATTAAACATCCAGTTCGGTGGGTTGATGAGCCTGATCAATCCGATATAGCCGAATCCAATTGCCATTGTTACCGGAACAGAAACAATCAGTGTGGCAATGCACACTTTCAAAATATAAATTTGCGCAGGTTTCATGTTGAGGGTTAATTTGTGAGGTGAATATAAAGATTTTTCCTGAATCAGTTTAATCAAGATATCATCTCATATATCTGTACAGATTTTATATTTCAACAAAAATGTATGATTGTGTAATTAGACAACAAGAGAAAGATTCCGAAGAGGTAAGTAATAAAGATTCTAGAAAATTTTAATCCAGCTAGGCTCTTGGTCTTGCAGCAGGTTTCTTTTTTACAGCGGCTTTAAATGCAGGAAAATAGTGAGCGATAATATAATAAATCGTACCCGAAAGCATTGTTTCTAAAAAAGCAAGTGCCCAAGTGAAAGTTGTCGCATTACCATTTATAATATGTACAAGAATATACCAAAAGCCACCGATTGAGCTCCCAGCGAGAGCAATTTTTATTAATACATCTGTTAATATCTGTATTACAGCTGCTTGATCTTCAGTTATTTTCATTTAATCTTCTTGAGTTGGTAAAACTCGATTATCTCTAAATTACTTGTTCTAAATGTAAAATTTTCTTGCTCATTGTCCTCGCACATATCGCATTGAATTTCATTAGGAATCTCTTTAAGGGAGTTGTATGATGCTATTATTCTTCGGCAGTCGTTATTGGGACATGAAATTCCGTATTTCTTTACAAAAAGATTATCAACCACAGCCATTTCACACATAAGTCTAGCAACAACGTTAGGAACTTTAAAAAAGCTCCTAACGTTCTCAACATAAATTTTATTAGGATTTATGTTCTCAATTGTTCGCAAGTATTTCTGTAATAACATTTTTTACTTGGTTAACATTTTTTGGGAATCTAGGTATATTTAGTTGGCCATTTGCCGGATCAACATCGAAAGATGTACAAAAATACTCATCATCTTTAATATACTTAAAAAACGTTTTCACTAAAGGCTTTAGTATTAGTACATCATAATCTACTCTATAATTTGCTTTGAAAAGAAGATTCTCATCCATGGTGTCTGTTGCGACCGAGCTATCTCTTCTCCATTGAACCTTAGTACTATCTATTGAATCGGTATCCCACAGAAATTTAACACCTCTATTTATATCTAATTTTTGAAGACCAAAAGCATTAATAAAAAACTCTGAAATTGTGTTTAATATTTCTTGTTCTGAATTAGTTTGACTTACTTTAGTCGCAATTCTCTCAGTATCAAAATAAGGCGCTACATTTTTTTCCAGCTTAGTGAAATGAAGCGTTAAAATTTGGTTTTTGATTTGAATCATAACCGGCTGGAGGAATTTAACTTCTTCTTGCTCCAAAGGATTGCTCAAAACAACACGATATGAAATTTCAGGCAAAATTAGGTATTCATACGTCCCAGCATTTGCTGATTGGGAAAATATTTCAAAAGGGAAATCAATCATTGAAAGAGGATTGAAATTCCTCAAAAGATTATAGAAATATATGTGCTGTCTTGTAATAGTATGGTGATTTCTCACGAAATTGTAAACAGCTTGATCTGTTAAATTTCCTGATAATATCTCAATCACATCTGAGATATTTCCATCTTCATTAAAATTTTCTTTTAATGTTTTCGCTGGGAAAAGACCGAGTAAGCGTTTTTTTAAATTTCGAGCGTTATTTATCATCTTGTCAAATACTAATAATCATGTGTGACTATTAAGTTTCTATTTACAATTGTAAGAAAAAATCATTAATGATTAGCAACTTACATCCCTTTCATGCTTATATTATTTTTACGTTTCTAATTTACTTTGCAATTTATATTCTAAATGAAAAAAACTCTACTTAACTTAATAAGTTTGCCAAAAAGAGAAAGGCTAGAATCTTATATAGATAAAGCAATATCTTTCTACGGCTCAAATTTCAGTCTAGAATTTACTAACGATAGTTTAAGCTCTTTTTCACGAGAAGTTATCGACTCTTCATCAAGTAATGGCCCTGTCCCATTGGGGAAAATTATTATTTCAAAACTGGGTAAAACAGAGCAAGCATTAGTACATGAGATATTGCATATGGTCTTACCATTACAAACTGAGTTTTATGTTAGTGAAAAAACTAATGCTGATATGTATAATTTTACTCCGGTCTTAAATAATATTGTTGAACACGAGTTAATTTTAAAAGACTTTCTAGCATTAGGATACTCTATAGATGATTTTCTCCATCAAGGATTTAACAAAACCAATTATGGCTTCCTAAAAAATGAGCCACCCTTATATTGGAAATATGAATATTTTAGAATCGTGATGACTAAGAATCATGTTAACAACATAAAAAAGAAAGAAGGGGAAAAGGCAATCGCTGAAATGAAGAAATATGGTATTCAAAGACACCCCACATTAGAAGCTTCTTTTAAAGATATTTACGTTTGGATTAAAATGTTCAAGGAGGATTTTTCCATTAGTCATGCTCAAAAAATTTCTCTATTACTAAGATTATTTGAAATCGGGGAACCAAAACAATATCTTTCTCCAAATGGCAGTATGCAATTAGCTGTAAATAACTTTTAGTATTTTCTTTATAATTTTAATAAAATTAACTCCTTTTGTATTTTTATATAAATGATGATAAATAGTGCTAAATTAGCACCTTTAAAACTAAATGTTTGCAAAAGAATATGCAAGGCAATAATAACAATGACCATAAATAACTAACATACAATAGATTATATAAATATGAATTTTCCATCAGAATTAAAATACACTAAAGACCACGAGTGGGTTAAAGTTGAAGGTAACGAAGCTATTATCGGTGTTACTGATTTCGCTCAGCGCGAATTAGGTGATATTGTTTATGTTGATATCAATACTGTAGGTAGTGAAGTAGCAAAAGAAGAAGTTTTTGGTACTGTAGAAGCCGTTAAAACAGTGTCTGATTTATATATGCCAGTTACTGGTACCGTATTAGAAGTTAATGCTGAGTTAAACGACAATCCGGAATTGGTTAACTCTGATCCTTACGGAAAAGGTTGGATGGTAAAAGTATCTTTGGCTGATCTAGCTGAAGTAGAAGATTTATTAACTGCAGAAGCATACCAGGAATTGGTAGGCGCTTAATTATTATATTTTGTACAAAGCACTGAAACAACAAAAATGGGCCATTCTATGGACCATCGTAGTTTTAGTGCTTTGTAATATGGAAATTTCTGATTCTGTGGGTGGAAGCGGTTTTTTCTTTAAAGGCTTTGATAAAATGACCCACATGGGTTTTTTCTTTGTTTTATCGGTGCTGCTCTTCTACGGTAAAATCAGGTATCAGCATACTTTCGCTTTCAGAACATTAACCATTTTTAAGATTTTGCTCATCAATGCGATCATTGGTGGCGGAATTGAACTGTTACAATGGAAAGTTTTTACCTACCGATCAGCAGAATGGTGGGATTTTGGCTGCGATATGTTAGGTGCATCAATGGCAGTTTTTAGTTATGTATTGCTCCATAAATTAAATTTCAATGAAAACGAAAGTTAGCATCATCTGTGTAATTGTGGCCATGTGTTTAAGCGGATGCAGTATTTTTAAAAAAAACTGTAACTGTCCAAAAGTATATTACCAAAGTTATCCTTCACAGCAAAAATAATTCTCCTTCTGATCGACCTTCCTTCTAGATCTGATCATCTTCCTAAAAAGGCTGTATTTAAAATGTTACCAAGCTTTTAACACACCTTAACAAACCTTTAGGCTTTTCTACAGTCTGATAGCTTAGTTTTATATTATAATATCTAATTTTTTTTGATGAAAAGATACGTTCAGCGGACAATATTTGTTGTTCTCCTATTTTGTGGTTATATCGCCCAGGCTCAAAATACTGGCTCAATAAGCGGTAAGGTAATTAACGCCAAAGATAAAAAGCCGGTTGATTTTGCTACCATAGCAATTAAGAGCTTGAAAGATTCGAGCGTTGTAGCCTCAGGACAAACCAATCCTGATGGATCTTTTAGTTTTAAGAGTATTGCCCCAGGTAAATATAGAATCTATTCAGCTTTTTTAGGTTTAAAAACAGTAACCAAGGATATTGAAGTGGCCAAAGCAGCAGTAAATGCTGGCGAAATTGCCATGATTGATGACGGTGTAGATTTAAATACCGTTAACGTTACAGCAAGTATTCCAGTAGTGGTAAAAACCGATACGATAGAATTTGATGGAAAATCGATTAAGGTTAGGGAAAACGCTGTTGTAGAAGACATGTTGAAAAAACTTCCAGGAGTTGAAGTAGCAAAAGATGGAAGTATTAAAGCGCAGGGAGAAACTGTTACCAAGGTTAAAGTAGATGGTAAGGAGTTTTTTGGAACTGATCCCTTACTGGCAACAAAAAACCTTCCTGCCGATATGGTTGATAAAATTCAGGTAATTGATGAAATGTCTGAGCAGTCTCAGTTCTCAGGTGTTGATGATGGTACGAGAAACAAAATCTTAAACATCACCACTAAAGCGGGAATGAAAAAGGGATATTTTGGAAATAGTACTGTGGGTTATGGTACAGAAGATCGTTATGATGCAAGTTTGAATGTAAACAAGTTTAACAATGACCAACAGTTTAGTTTTATTGGTCAGTTTAACAATGTAAATAAGCAAAACTTTGGCCAGGGCAATGGTGCCGGAAATGGTTTTGGAGGCGGTGGCCGTGGTAATTTTGGCGGCGGCGGTAGTGGCGCAGGTAGCGGTGGTATTACCACCACCAATGCTGCAGGCTTAAACTTTGCCGATACCTATAAAGATGGTACCCAGATTCAGGGAAGTTACTTTTTTAATAAATCGGCTGTTGCAAACCAGCAGACAAGTTTTACCCAGAATTTATTGGGGGATAAGATTACTACCGTTTCGAACAATGCGGATAATAATACTGACCGGATCAATCATCGGTTTAATTTTATGATCGATACCAAGCTGGATTCTTCGACGACAATTAAAATTCAGCCAAACGTATCTTATACTGAAAGTGATGCTACAAACCTGAGTGATTATACCAGAAATCTCATCCAATCTACAACTGTCGGAGATCAGCGCTATGTCAGCAACAGTACCACCCCAAATATCAGTAATAACCTTTTGGTTCGTAAAAAATTCAAAAGACGCGGTAGAACACTCTCGCTTAATGTAAATACAAGCATCAATAATAATGATGCAGATAACTACAACTACATTTCTGAAACGAATACCATTAACAGTACTCCAACTGCTAGTTTGATCGATCAGCTGAATAAGGTAAACACAAACTCCATTAACAACACCTCCAGATTGGTATATACAGAGCCGCTATCTAAAACAACAAGTTTAGAGTTTAACTACCAGAACGGATATAGCCATGATAACCAGGGTCGCCAGGTACTGGATTTCAATTCAGCCAGTGGGCAATATGATCTCGTCAATTTGGATTATACCAATATTTATGAGAACCAGACCTTAACAAATGCTGCGGGCGTAAGTTTTACGACCAACGAAAAGAAATACAACTGGAACATCGGCTTGGCGGCGCAGCAGACCAATCGTGAAAATACCAACTTAACAACGGGTATGGTGAGGACACAGAATTTTATTAATTTAACACCCTCGGCCAATTTTAGATATAATTTCAGTAACTCCAGAAGATTGAATATCCGTTATAGGGGAACAACCCAGCAGCCAACGATCAACCAGATTCAGCCTATTGCCGATAATACCAATACACAAAGCGTTTTTGTGGGTAATCCAGGTTTAAAACCTCAGTTTAACAACAATTTAAGCATCAACTATAATAACTTCGATTTTGCTAAAAGCAGAATGTTCTTCGCTTTTTTAAGTCTGAGTCAAACTTTTAACGCCATCGGGAACAGTAGCCAATTGGTAACCGATCAAAATGATGTAGACTATGGGAAAATCAGAACTACCTACGTCAATGTAGATGGGGTTTATTCTGGTAATGCAAGTATCAATATGGGCCTGCCAATTTTGCCAGAACGTAAATTAACCCTTAATGCATCGTTAAATGGAAATTACAACAGGAACGTGAATTTTACCACGGGTAATAACAGTGCCGATCTGCTGAAAAACATCACTAATTCTTGGTCGGTTACCAACAAGTATAATTTCGTAACCAACTTTGATAAGTTTGATCTTACTGGTGGTATTTCTGGAACATACAATAGGGCAACTTATTCGGCTCAGCCAAACTCGACCACAAACTATTATACTTTAAACCCTAGTTTTGACATTAGCTATTTGTTTCCTGGAAATATCCGATTAGCAGTAGATTTAGATTATATTAAAAATACCGGAAGAGGAGAAGGCTATAATACCGAGTATACTTTGGTAAATTCTTATATCAGTCGTCAGTTCTTTAAAAACAGAGGTACATTTAAAATTGCGGTTAACGATGCGTTTAATCAAAATCAAGGCATTAGCAGAACCGCAACAAATAATACCATTACCGATTTAAACTATAACGTGTTAAAGCGGTATTACATGTTCTCATTTACTTATTCTTTAACCCGCATTGGCGGAAGAAATATGACTGGAGATATGCAGATGCCTGCTCAAGGAGGTGATGGCGGTCGTCGCATGAGGATGTAATCTGTCATTCTGAACGCAGTGAAGAATCCCTAGTCTATGGAATGCAAAACACTGATTGTTCCTCAATCAGAATTAAACAATAAAGAAAGTCTCGGTTTAAACCGAGACTTTTCTGTTTTAAAGCCATCTGTTTTGAGATTAAATGTATTATTGACATTTATGTATTTCAAATGTTACCTAAGTAAAAATAAACCTTTGTAAAAGTCGCTAGTCTCTATGCTATAAACCAAACTAACCGAATGAAACAAATTTTTACGCTCCTACTTATTTTATCATCTTTTTATGTTTACGCTCAGAAAACAGGTTCAGTTAGCGGGCGGGTTGTTCAATCAAAAGATAAAAAACCAATTGATTATGCTTCTTTAGCTGTTAGAAACTTAACAGATTCGAGCATGGTTGGTGCGGTAAGTACCACCGAGGATGGGAAATTTGTTTTCAAAAACTTAAATCCAGGTACTTATAGGCTTTATGCGGCATTTTTAGGTTTAAAGAATATTACCAAAGATTTTACGATCGCAGCAGACAAGACCGATGTAACCTTGGGCGATATTGTTTTAGAAGGTGGTGCAATAGATCTTCAAACGGTTGATATTAAAGCGGAAATTCCTCCAATTGTGGTAAAAAAGGATACACTGGAATTTAATGCAAGTTCATTTAAAGTGGTAGAGAATGCTGTAGTAGAAGATCTGTTAAAGAAATTGCCAGGAGTAGAGGTAGACAAGGCCGGAACAATAAAAGCCCAGGGCGAAACCATTACAAAAGTTAAGGTAGATGGTAAAGAGTTTTTTGGGAATGACCCTTTATTGGCCACTAAAAACCTGCCGGCCGATATGATTGATAAAATTCAGATTATTGATGAACTATCAGATCAGGCACAGTTTACCGGAATCGATGATGGTTCGAGAACTAAGATCATTAATATCACCACCAGAAAGGATAAGAAAAACGGTTACTTCGGGAATAGCACCGGAGGTTATGGCTCTAATGACCGTTACGATGTAAATGCAAACATCAACCATTTTAATCAGGATAAGCGACTGAGTGTAATTGCACAGTTTAACAATGTAAATAAACAAAATTTTGGCGGTGGTCTGGGCGGAGGAAATGGTGGGGGTAACGGCGGTCGTGGTGGAATTACCGATACCAAAGCTGGTGGGTTTAATTTTTCGGATGAATATGCCGACGATACTGAAGTGAGCATGAGTTATTTTGTTAATAAATCTGATAACCTGATCCTCAGAAATAGTGTAACCCAAAATTTATTGGGCGATGAAACTACTATTTTTAATAACAATCAAACCAATAGTTCTGATCGGTTAAATCACCGCTTAAACTTTATGGTAGATACCAAGCTTGATTCATTAACCTCACTTCGCATACAGCCAAATTTAAGTTATACCGATAATGAGAGCTTAAATAGTAGCACTTATACACGCGATTATAATAAGTATATGATTAATGGAACACAATCCCTCCGGAATCATAGTACCTCACCATCCATTAGCAATAACATTTTATTGCGTAAAAAATTTATGCGCAGGGGCAGAACATTATCCCTGAATTTAAATACCAACATTAACAATAACGACGCCGATAATTATAATACCAATCCCGAAACGAGAAAAGAAAACGGAACCACGACTCAAAAAATAACAGATCAGTTTAACGATCAAGAGAGCGAGTCCATCAGTCAGAATACAAGATTGGTATATACCGAACCTTTAGATAAAACCCTAAGCTTAGAGTTTAATTATCAGAATGGCTATAACCACAATACATCCGATCGCTTTACCTATAATTTTAATCCAGTTACTTTACAGTACGATTTACTGGATGAAACCTTTAGTAATGCGTACGAAAATACCATTTTAACCAACTCCGCAGGTTTTAGCTTTAATAAAATGGCTAAAAAATATAACTGGAATCTGGGCATGGCTGTTCAAAATACAGATAGGATAAATAATAACATCAGCAAAGGATTTGTACTGAAACAAAATGTTTTTAATTATACCCCTTCGGCCATGTTCAGGTATAATTTTAGCAATAGCAAACGCCTGGTATTTAACTATAGGGGGAGCACCAACCAACCTACTATCCAGCAGTTGCAGCCAATCCGAAATAATACCAATACGCAAAGTATTCCGGTTGGTAACCCCGATTTAAAACCAGAGTTTAACAATACCTTGCGTGCAGCTTTCAATACCTTTACCGCAGGAAAGAACAGATCATTATTCGTAAATTTAAACCTTACTCAAACCTCTAACCGGATTGCAAACAGTACTAGTTTAATTCAAAGTGGCCCTGACCAGGGAAAACTTGCCGTTACTCCAGTGAATGTAAGCGGTGTTTACTCTGGATCTATTTCTTCTTCGTTAAGTTTGCCGATTATGGCAGAGAATAAGCTGAATTTCCATATCAATGTTAGTGGTAGTTACGATAGAGATGTAAACTTTACTAACTCCTTAAAAAATATTACCAACAGCTGGTCTATTACCAATGGTTACCGTTTGGTTTCCAATTTAGATAAGCTCGATTTAACGGCAGGCGTAAACGGTTCAATTAACCGTGCAACTTATTCGGTTCAACCTAATTCTAATACACGCTATTATACCTTTAGTCCAAATGTGAGTGTAAGTTATTTGTTTCCCGGCAACATCCGCTGGGCTATCGATGCCGATTATAACCAGAATACCGGAAGGGGAGAGGGTTTTGATACGCATTTCACCTTGGTTAATTCTTATATCAGCAAGCAGTTTTTTAAAAACAGGGGAACCTTTAAAGCGGCTGTAAACGATTTGCTAAACGAAAATCAAGGCGTAAGCCGTACAGCCAATAACAACACCATTCAGGATGTAAGTTATAACGTGTTGCAACGTTATTTTATGTTTTCATTTACGTATTCGTTAAACCGTATGGGTGGTAAAAACCGTATTAGAGGTGGCGAAGAAGGTGGCAGAGGCCGCGGTGGTAATGGTGGTGGCGGCTTTGGCGGTGGCAGGCAACGGAACTAGATCATTTTAGGGTAAAGCTGTGTAATATATATCCCTCGCACGACTATCTTATTTGGAATAAATCTAAAGAAAGGGTAACTTGCGACAAATTTAGCACATGAAGCTGTCGCACCTAAAAGTTGGAGAAAAAGGAACAATTGTAGCTTTTACAGATTTAGATATGTCTGTAAAGTTAATGGAGATGGGCTGCTTGCCGGGCGAGGTGGTAGAAGTAGAGCGTTTTGCTCCTCTGGGCGATCCAATGGCTATCCGTGTTGCTGGTTATCAGCTTTGTTTGCGTAAAAGCGAAGCCGATGTTATCATTATTCAATAAAAGAGCTGGGTTTGGATATTAAAGTTGCGTTAGTTGGTAATCCCAATACAGGTAAATCTACTTTATTTAATCGTTTAACAGGGTTAAATCAAAAAATCGGAAATTTTCCAGGCATCACTGTCGATAAGAAAACAGGTTTTACAAAACTTGCAGGCGGTAAAGATGCCGAAATAATCGATTTACCAGGAACGTACAGCTTATATCCAAAAAGTGCTGATGAAAGCATTGTTTTTCAAGTGCTTGCCGATAAAAAAAACAATAGCCATCCTGATGTTATTGTGCTCATTGCCGATGCTTCGAATTTAAAGCGCAATATGCTTTTGTATTCTCAAGTGGCAGATTTAGGTATCCCGATGATTTTGGCCCTGAATATGATCGATCTTTCAGCGAAACAAGGAATCGAGATTGATTTGGATAAACTTGCAGAGAAGTTGGGCATCCAGGTGGTTTCCATTTCGGCAAGGAATAATATCGGAATCGATAACCTGAAACAGGCCATTGCCAATACCAATAAAATTGCCACACAGTTTCAGGATGTGGATGTAAATTTCCTCGCTCCGGAGGCTATTAACGCTATAAAATCGAAACTTAATTCCGATAATGATTATTATGCGCTGCAGGTTTTGCACCAGCATGAGCATTTAACTTTTTTTAGCGAAAAAGAGCAGGAAGAAATTGAGCATATTGAGCAGTCGCATCATTTCGAATCTTCAAAAATTCAGGCAGCCGAAACTATAGCCAGGTACAAACACCTCAGCACTATTTTATCTGATGTGGTGGTTGATAAGGGTACCGAAAAGAAATTTTCTTTCAGTGATAAATTAGATGCTGTTTTAACCCATAAAATATGGGGTTTTGCCATTTTCTTGTTCATCCTTTTTGTAATTTTCAACGCCATATTTGCCTGGTCATCCTATCCAATGGATTGGATCGAAACTGGTTTTGGTTTTATTACCAGTATTGGGCATGAATATTTGCCGGCAGGCATGCTTACTGATCTGTTGTTGGATGGTGTAATTGCAGGTTTAGGCGGTATTTTTGTTTTTATTCCACAGATCGCTATTCTTTTCGCATTCATATCCATTTTAGAAGATACGGGTTATATGGCCCGCGTTACCTTTATGATGGATAAAATTATGAGTAAGGTTGGCCTTAACGGTAAATCGGTGGTGCCGATGATCGGTGGTTTGGCCTGTGCAGTTCCATCTATTATGGCCGCAAGAAATATCGAAAACTGGAAAGATAGAATGATTACCATCATGGTTACCCCATTGGTAAGCTGTTCGGCAAGGCTTCCCGTGTATATCTTAATTATTTCGTTAATTATTCCTTCTCAAACCGTTCTAGGTGTTTTTAACCTGCAGGGACTGGCGCTAATGGTGATGTACCTGGTAGGTATTATCGCTGCGGTATTGGTAGCATGGGTAATGAAATTCATTATCAAAACTAAAGAAAGATCTTATTTTATCATGGAGTTGCCTATTTACCGTATGCCAAGGTGGAAAAATGTGTTCTACACCATGTACGAGAAATCGAAAACCTTTGTGTTCGAAGCCGGTAAAGTTATTATTGCCATTTCCATCATCCTTTGGGTAATGGCCTCTTTCGGACCGGGAAACCGCTTTGAAAATATCGATAAAAAATACAAAACGGCTTTGGCCGATTCTACAAGAAATACCGATCACATCAAAACCCTTGTGGCTACTGAGAAGTTAGAGAACTCTTATGTAGGCATTCTTGGTCATTGGATCGAGCCGGCTATCCGACCTTTGGGTTATGATTGGAAGATTGGTATCGGTTTAATTACCTCTTTTGCCGCTCGCGAAGCCTTTGTTGGTACCATGGCCACCATTTATAGTGTTGATGGCGGTGATGAAGACACCTCGACAATTAGAGAACGCATGTCGGCCTCGGTTAATAGCCGCACTGGTTTGCCTGTTTATACTTTTGCTACTGGTATTTCATTGATGCTTTTTTATGCTTTTGCCATGCAATGTATGAGCACGGTAGCTATTGTTTACCGCGAAACTAAAGGTTGGAAATGGCCGGTTATCCAGTTGGCTTATATGACGGCTATGGCCTATGTTGCTGCGCTTATTGCTTACCAGTTGTTGAAGTAGCTTAATCTTTTCTTGGGGTGTCACCCTGAGGGATAATTTATTGTATAAAAATCGATATAAATGACGTATTCAGTTGATTATTTTCTGCCAATGCACAGTCTTGCCTCGGCTCGCCGCCGCCGAAGGGCTCTTTCTTTTTGGCATCAAAAAGAAACAAAAAATGCCGGCTGAAAATTTTTCTTTCAAAGCCAGTAGGATGGCAGGGGCAGTGGAGCCCGAAAAATTTGTTAGGCCGGATTTAAGTAGAACGAAGATGTGGTGCTGTGGCCTAGCTGGACGGGAAATGCTTAGTTTCTCAAATTGCTCATTAATAAACAATTACAAAATAACGTCAATGGTAGCGTAGTCGAAGGACATTTTCAAAGAAATATTATTATTATTATTTGGGTTTGGAGAGCAGTATCTTTACAACTATCTGAGTTTCCTCCCGCTTTCCGTTTTATCCCGACTGGAACGTCGGGATGTTCACTCCATCCGATAGCTATCGGATCGGGTCTAGGTGGCTTGTGAGGTGGTGCTATTTTTGGCTGGGCGCTTACCTGTACAAGCTGTTGTTAAATAAACCCGGTAGCAGCGGCAGCCTCCGATCCTTTATCGGAGCTATAGCGGATAACGGGGCTATTGTTCCCGAAGCATTACTGAGCCCTCGTTTTCAAATAAGCCGCTAACTATTACCTAATGTATTTTACCATGTAAGATCATTGTTCTTAAGTAACAATCAGCAAAATTGGCTTAGTTATTTCGCCTAGCCTTCTAACTTATCCCAACTCAATCTGACGCTTAATGCTCTCTTCTAACGAGATTAAAGTCTCCGTACGCTGAATGCCGTTCACTGCCTGTATTTCTTCGTTTAAAACGTGACGTAAATGATTGGTATCCCTGCAAATAATTTTGGCAAACATACTGTAGGCGCCAGTAGTATAATGCAATTCTACCACTTCTTTAATTTTGCTCAACTGGGCAACTGCATCTTTGTACTGGATTCCTTTCTCCAGGTAGATACCCAAAAAGGCACAAATATCATAGCCAGCCTTTTGCGGGTCAATAATGAGATGAGAACCTTTTATAATGCCCATTTCTTGCAGTTTCTTCATCCTAACGTGTATTGTTCCACCCGAAACAATCAGATCTTTAGCGATTTCTGTATAGGGTTTAGTGGCATCCTGCATTAATTGTTTCAATATATCGATGTCGAGGTTGTCAATTTCTAAATTGGAATTGTCTTTTTTAAGCATATTTTTGAATTATGATAAGCGAATTTACAAATATTTATCAATATTATAAAAATAAAATTAAATGTTTAAAATATTTGCAAGGTATTGGTTGTTCCTTTACATTTGTATCAAGCAATTAACAAAAAGGAAACGTTCTTTCAAAATTGCATAACATAATGTAGGGTGGTGAAACAGGCAGACACACCTCCTTGTCTCGGTGGCGGAGAATAATGGGAATATACCGATTTCGGTACTAACCACTCCTTGAAGGTTCGATTCCTTCCCCTACAGCGGCTTTAGTCCTAAGTCAAGAGTCCATAGTCTTTAGTAGACTTACGACTGCAGACTTTGGACTAATGACTAAAATTGTTGGGTGGTGAAATTGGCAGACACGCCTCCTTGTCTCGGTGGTGGGGAATAATGGGACAAACGCAGTTTATTGGGTTGACCACAAATTAATTTTTTGAACTGTAGCTAACTACCCCTTGAAGGTTCGACTCCTTCCCCAACAGCATTTTTTATGAATAATAAGTTAGTTAATAGAGCAATCCTGGATAGGTTGCTCTTTTTCTTTTTAGGCTAGTTTTTTTCATATCCATCATATATTTATAGATATATTGTTATATTACCCAATCAAATTTTATTCGTTCAATGCCTGTGATGAAGAAACGCGTTTCAATTAAGGATATCGCTAAACAATTAAATATTTCCATTACAACCGTATCGTTTGTAATTAATGGGAAAGCAAGAGAAAAAAATATTAGCGAATCGCTTACCAAAAAGGTTCTGGAACTGGTTGCTGAATTAAATTATCAGCCCAATACTCTTGCTACAAGTTTAAGGACAGGCAAAACAAAAATTATAGGTTTTTTGGTTGATGATATTTCTGAACCTTTTTTCTCTGGCATAGCACGCCGAATTGATGAAATTGCTTCTAGCCTTGGTTATAAAATTCTTTTTAGCAGTACCAGAAACGATACTGAAAAGGCAATAGAATTGCTGCAAATTTTTAAAGACAGGCATGTTGATGGTTACATTATGGCCTTGCCTGAGGGATTGGAAGATGAAGTTAAAAAACTGATTCAAACAGATGCACCTGTGGTGCTATTTGATCGGTATGTACAGGATGTTAAAACAGATTATGTAATCATCGATAATCTAAAGAGCACGTACGAAGCTACTGAGCACCTCATTAAAAATAATTATAAAAAAATAGGTTTTGTAACCATCGACACCTTACAGCAACAGATGGTAGACCGTTTGGCTGGCTATGAAGCCGCTGTCGAAAAATATAACTTGCCGGCAATTGTAAAGAAGATAAAATATGTAAACTCTGCCGACTCGATTGAGGAGATGATCAAGTTTTTTAAAGCGGAGAAGCAGCTTGATGCAGTAGTTTTTGCAGCTAACTATATTTGCTTAGATGGTTTAAGAACTTTTAGAAAATTAGGTATTCAGATCCACAAAGATATAGCTGTTGTTTCTTTTGATGATTTCGAAATCCTGGAGTTTTGTGAGCCTCCGGTTACGGCTATTGCGCAGCCTCTTGAGGCCATCGCAGAAAACGTGATGAAAATTTTACTAAACAAGCTTAAAAAAGCAGGAAAGCCTATCGAAAACATGCAGGTATCGTTACCCACTATCTTAAACGTTAGAGGTTCGAGCGCAAAAAAATAAGGCAATAAAAAAGGGAATAGATTTAAGTCTATTCCCGCTCTGATTATATTTTATACAGATTAAACTGTCATTACATCTTTTTCTTTAGCTTCAGCATGTTTATCAACCTTGATGATATAAGCATCGGTTAATTTTTGCACTTCGCCTTCACCTGTTTTAATCTCATCATCAGAAACACCTTCACCCTTTAATTTTTGAATTTTGGTATTGGCATCTTTACGGATGTTACGAACGGTAATGCGGCCTCTTTCGGCTTCTTCCTTAACTTTTTTCACCAAATCTTTTCTACGCTCTTCTGTTAAAGGCGGCACAACCAAGCGAATCACAATACCATCATTTTGTGGATTGATGCCAATATTAGCTACTTGAATAGCTTTTTCAATTGCAGTTAAAAGTGATTTTTCCCAAGGTTGGATTACAATTGTTCTGGCATCAGGCGTATTGATGCTGGAAACCTGTGCTAATGCTGTTGATGCGCCATAATAATCAACATAAATTCCATCCAACATTCCAGCTGATGCTTTACCAGCCCTGATTTTAGTTAATTCAGATTCACAATGATCAATAGCTCTATCCATTGCAGATTGAGCATCCATTAATTGTAATTGTATGAGGTCGTTCATAATTGTGTGTATTTCTGCAAAAGTAATAATTTTTATTCCTTATTTAACCAGCGTTCCAATAGGTTCGCCATTAGCGATTTTCATGAAATTGCCATGTTTGTTCATATCAAACACAATAATTGGCACTTGGTTTTCTTCGCAAAGGGTAAAGGCAGTCATATCCATTACATTAAGGCCTTTATCGTAAACTTCTCTGAAAGAAATTTCATCGTATTTAGTTGCCAATGGATCTTTTTCAGGATCTGCAGTGTAAATTCCATCCACGCGTGTTCCTTTTAAAACAACATCAGCTTTAATTTCGATAGCACGTAAAGCTGCAGCAGAATCGGTAGTGAAGTACGGGTTCCCGGTTCCTGCACCAAAAATAACCACACGGCCTTTTTCTAAATGGCGAACAGCTCTTCTGCGGATAAACGGTTCGCAGATCTGCTCCATTTTAATTGCAGTAAGCAAACGTGTTTTGATGCCAACTTTTTCTAAAGCATCTTGTAATGCCATAGAGTTGATTACAGTAGCCAACATGCCCATATAATCGGCCTGTGCTCTGTCCATCCCACTTTTTTCGGCACTTAAGCCCCTAAAAATATTTCCCCCTCCAATTACGATTGCGATTTCTAGGCCTTTATCGTGTACCGCTTTAATATCTTCAGCATATTGTTTAACGCGTTCGTTATCAATACCGTACTGTTTGTCGCCCATTAGCGATTCTCCACTAAGCTTAAGTAGGATGCGTTTGTATTTCATGACCTCAAAAATATTAACAATTTTTTAATACCTAGCTATGCTTTTTAATAATTGATGTAAATTGTTTATTGGATTTGCTCCAGAACAAGAAAAGCCCCATCAAGGAGCTTTTCTTATTGACCGAAGGATGTACGTTTAGTTAAAAATGTAGCGAATACCAAATTGTGCCTGCCAACGGGATATCTGATCGGTAATGTTTTTAAAAGTTGTAGTATATGGAGTTAAATTAGCTTTATCCTGGTATGGGAAAGAATAAGTAGGTTTTCCTGATACAGGATCTAAACCTTTATACGCCAATAATACAGCGGTGTTATAGGTCGATAACGGGATGTTTGGCGTTTGATACAGTCCCCAATCACTGTTTAGCATATTACCTAAGTTGATAATATCCAATGTGAATTGAAGGGTGTTTCTTTTTCCTTTCGCACCAACAAAGAAATCCTGTGCGATGTGAAGATCGGCCCTTTTGAAATAAGACATAATTGCGCCATTTCTTTTTGCAAATTCACCTCTGTGTTTGCTCAGGTAACTATCTTGGCTAATGTAGGCATTTAGCTGATTCCAGATCTGTGCTGGTGTACGGGTATCGCCTACAAAATCAGAGACCAAAGTAATATCACCTTGATTTTGTGGGATGTAAAGCAGGTCATTTGCACCACCGTCATTATTGATGTCGCCCGATGAAACATAACTAAATGCACCATTGTTGGCCGATTCGAAAATTAAACCAATTGTGGTTGCTGCATGTTTAAAATATTCCTTTTTGTAGCTTAATGAGGCAATAACCCGATTTGGCTGAATAAAATTAGTGTTGGCTAAAACATCTGAGTTTGCATCGCCCATGATGGCTCTTTGCGACCAGATTGAACTTGCTGTTGAGCCACCATCGTTAACTGATCGCGATTGGCTGTAAGTGTAAGCAGCGCTTGCATTAAATCCGTTTAAAAAAGATTTTTGCAATTGACCTGTAATGAAGTAGGAATAGCCTTTTTTGGTATTCTGCATATAAATAAACGGCGATATAGAAGGGTTTGCCGCTGTTGTACCTGTCTGTGTAGATTTTGCGGTATAACGTTGCTGACCTTCAATTCCTGGAAGCGTAATTAAGCCTGTTGAATTGTTGGGCAATGCTGCATTTGAGAAATTTACGGCGTTAATGTCTTTGGTATAAGAGGCTTCTAAAGTTGCAATAATACCCATCGGTAATTTTTGATCAACAGCAACATTTGTTCTCCAGATTTGAGGATACTTGAAATTTTTCGAGGTTGCATCTACCTCATAAGCGGTATTAGCACTCACAGTACCTGCCGCCGGACGGTTTGCATTTACATTTGGATTGAAGATTAACCGAGGATCTCCGACGGTAGAAATGGTATTAGAGCTGAATAATGTGCCCGTATTTGAAGCCTGGTTGGAGATCCAAACATATGGAACCTGACCGGTGAAAATTCCCGTTCCACCACGTAACTGCGTGGTTTTGTCACCAAAAACATCGTAATTAAAACCGACACGTGGCGAGAATAACAATTTTTTGTTTGGAAATTTAGAGATGTCTACCTGTAACCCATTTTGAAAGGTTAATGCAGCCAAATTTGGGTTCGGATCTAATTTAGTAGGGAAATAAGTATAATCTGCCCGTATACCATAAGTTAATTTAAAGTTGTCGCTAACCTGATACTTGTCTTGTGCATATAAACTCAGGTTATAAGACGACATTTTTGCGAAAGGGAAAGCACCATCTGCCAATGCAGAATTACGGTAAGAATAACTTACAGCAGGTGCATTATTCATAAAATCATCGGCAGTTCTAAAATAATATAGGCCATTATAATTTGGCGCAAAACCATTTAAAAATTTATTTAACTGGTTACTGGTTCCAATGGTGATTTCATGTTTACCTGCATAGATGGAGAAATCATCAGAAAACTGGTAAATATCGGAGTTTAACAAGTTGTTTGCCGTAAAAACCTCGTATCCGAAACTGGTTAAAATGCCTCCGTTTCCGTTGCCAATATCAACCATTGGTAACTCTGAACCATTAGAAGCTCGGAAATCTCTCAGTGCAGAATAGCCAAGAGTCAATTTATTCGACATACTATTACCAATCCTGGTGTTTAACTCCACTATGCCGATATTAAAATTGTTGTTGATGGTATAACTGGATCCAAAGTAAGGCATAGAGGTTGAGGAAGGTGAGCGGCTACCATTTAAGCCTGCAGGAATACCCGATCCGCTGGCTACAACCTGCCTGTTAGATTTTAAATAGAAATACTTTGCGCTTAAAGTATTATTGGCATTGATGTTCCAATCTATTTTAGCAGTTATTTTATCACTCTGTGTTTTGTAAGGGTAATTCTCGTACGGGCCAGTGCTGTAATTATATTTGCTCATTAAATAATTGGATAATTTATCTAACGTAGCCGCATCTGCACCCGAAACATTGGCTCCTGATAAACCTGGTCGTGATGCTATGAATGAAGTAGCGGGTGTGCTGATCCGTTCTTGTTCGCCAGAAACGAAGAAAAATAATTTATCTTTTATAATAGGCCCGCCAATATTTAAACCACGTTGGTTATAATCAAAATCCACTACCGGTATTTTAGTAACTCCTGCAGAATAACCAGTTAAGTTGGTTCCTCTTGTATAGTAATAAGCCGATCCCTTAAAATTATTTGTTCCAGATTTTACAATGGTATTGATCCCTGCTCCGGTAAAAGAGCCTTGGCGAACATCATATGGTGCAATATCTACCTGAATCTGTTCAATCGCATCTAGTGATATCGGTTGAGAATTTGCCTGTCCGCCTAAACTTCCAGATAATCCAAATGAGTTGTTGAACAAGGCACCATCAACGGTTAGGTTATTATAAGAACCGCTTCTGCCACCAAAACTTAAACCGCCAACGGTTGTCGAATTTGCTGATGGGGTTAATTTGGTAAAATCGGATAATGAACGGCTAATTGTCGGCAAATTATCAATCTGCTGCCTGGTAATGGTTTCCCGCGCTCCGGTTCTGGATGAATTGATCACTTTATCCTGCGTTCCCTTTACCACAACATCAGCTAAGTTTTGCGATGTTTCTGTTAACGAAGCATCAACCCTTAAATCTTCTCCAATGGTAGTACTTAGGTTTTCTTTAACCAGTTCGTTGTAGCCAATATAGCTTATTTTAACGGTATATGGCCCACCTACACGTACGTTCGGTAAGTTGTACCTACCATCAGCCCTGGTAATTGTTGAATATTTTGTGCCTGAAGGAATGTGCACAGCAGTAACTGTTGCACCGGGTATTACCCCTTTCTGATCTTTAACTGTACCAATAAATGATGCAGTTGTAACACCTTGTGCAAAACCGTAAATGGTTAGGGCAAATACAAGTGTTAATAATAGTATGAGTTTTTTCATCAGTAATTTTTCAACAAAAATACACTGACGTAATACTGCTAATGTTTTATTTAAATTAATTAATTGTTAAGCGCTTACCCTGCTCAGGAAAGATCAATTTTACGCCTTTCGAATTTCCCGAAATCAATTGTTGTTTAACTTTTTCGGCAATTTGATGAGGAGGTTTAATATGGGTTACAATAAAAGAAACTTTCTTGAAAGCTTTTTCGTTGGTTAAACTTTCGAGCTTCGACAATTCACTAAAAAAAAGCTTTGGCGTAAGATGCCCAAATAATTGCTTATCAGGTTGCTCATTTGGGAAGGAAACTTCCAAAAAGATAGCCTTTAGCTGGCCTGCATCAATAATTGGTGATATCGTTTGCCACAGATTTGCGAGTTTATCCGATTTTTCAATTTCATCTGCACCGGTATCTCCCAGGTATAATACATAACTATCATGATGGCCGACCAAAAATGCAGTACTTTTATAAGGGTTGCCATGACTTAGCTCAAAAGCCCTTACTTTCATTTCGGTTCCATCAACCGGATAAGTATTACCTTCAAGTAATGGTGAGTAGGTATATTTTTTTAATTGTGGTTTTTCTCCTTCATTTGCAAAATTGGCCCAGGCATCCCAGGTAAAATATTTATCCCTTAAGATATTTAGCACCGAAGGTAACCCGTAAATGTTTTTTGATGTATCGGCTGGCGAATTGATAATCAAGCCCGCTATATGATCTAAATGTGCATGTGAGATCAAATATCCCTTAATCTGTTTGCGCTGAATTTCTTCACTTATTCCTTTTAGCGATTTATGTACAATGGCCTTTTGGATCCCTGCATTTATGGTACCTGCATCAAGACAAACGTATTTTTCGCTGCCCTTTGTGGCAATCATGTACGATGATAAATTGCTCTCATCATCACCGCCTTTTACCCCAAGTGGTATTATTGTAAAAGCCGTACTTATTTCTTGCCCCCAGGAATTACTGGTATGAACAGATAAGAATATTAGCGCTGAAAGGATTTTTTTAAACATGTTGGATTGATTATATCGTTTCTCCTTTAAAGATTACCTCTTTTAAATTCAGTTCATCATCAAGTACCAATAAATTTGCCTGTTGCCCTGTTTCTATTGTTGCAGTAAGATTTTCTATTCCAATCAATTGGGCAGGGTAAAGTGTTCCCATTTTAATTGCATCATTTAAACTGATACCGCAATGTGTTACACAGTTTTTAATGGCTTGTAACATGGTTATTGATGAGCCAGAAAGCGTACCATCGGGCATAACGTATTTATTCCCTTTTTCAACATGCTGATATGGGCCGGTAGAACAAGCGTTAACCGCATCAGTAATTAAGAATAAACGTTCTTTTAAAAGTTTCTGTGCAAATTTGAGCACTTCGAAGTTTACATGCTGCCCATCGGCGATAATGCTGGCCATAGCCTTATCATGATTAAAGACAGCTGTTGGTATTCCAGGCTCACGATGGTGGATGGGGCTCATAGCATTAAAGAGGTGGGTGGTGGTTTGGATGCCTTTGTTATAAGCAGCCGTTGCCTCATCAAAGGTTGCGTTACTGTGCCCTAATGAAACTACTACGCCATGGTCTATTAAGTACTGTATTACTTCATCATCTTGGATTTCTGGCGCTATGGTCATCATTTTAATTACACCATCCCCAAAATCAATGAGTTTCTTAATTTCATCCAACGTGGCCTTCCGTACAAATGAAGGTACATGGGCACCTAAACGTTTTGGATTCAAAAATGGCCCCTCCAAGTGTAATCCTAAGCAATTTTTTGCAGATGATCGATGTTCTTTAGCCGCTTTGATACATTCATCAAAAACTTCTGGAGAATTTGTAGCCATACAAGCTAAAAAGCCTGTAGTTCCTTTTTTTAGCAGATCATCTTCCATTATAGTCAATGATTCGACAGTTGGATCAGCTGAGAACAACCTGCCTCCCGAGCCATAAATCTGTAGATCAATAAATCCTGGAACAGTTAGTGATTGACTCGTTTCTTTATTATCAGAAGGGTTAATGATAGAGATTGTAGCGCCTTCAATTAAAATATCTTGGTTTCTCTTTATATCGTTATCCTGAAAGTAGGATGTATTGTTGATTACTTTTGACATATCAAACGTTTGAGTAAATTTAATCTTACACGGTCAAAGTTAAATATTGTAGCTATATATTTGATTAATAAGATAAATCTTGACCAAATGAATGAAAATCAGCCAAATAGAAGAAGTTTTTTAAAGGCCGGGCTAACTTTAAGCGCTGCTACCTTAGTAGCACCATCTGCTGCCATTGCAAGCGTACCCCTTAGGGAAGATGAATTTAAAATAGCAGTTGGACCTTATTTACAAACCAACTTTAATAACTCGATGACTATTCTTTGGCTAACCAGTAAAAATGCTGCAGGTTGGGTAGAATTTGGCGAACAGGCCGATCAGTTGAGCCAAAAAGCATATGGACAGGCCGAATTGGGTTTAATGCAGGCTAATAGTAAGTTAAATGCCGTAACGCTCAAAAATTTAAAACCAGGGACTAAATATTATTATAAAATCGTTTCGAAAGAAATTAAAGATTTCCAGCCCTACAAATTAACCTATGGTGTAACGGTAAGCAGTGCTGTTGAAGAATTTGTGAATGCCGATCTGGCTAAGGAAGAGGTTTCGTTCTTAATGATGAATGATACACACGATCGCCCAGAATCAATCCCTCAGTTGTTAGGGCTTGTTCCCGACAAGAAGCAAGACTTTATTTTCTTTAATGGTGACATATTCGATTATCAAACCGATGAGAAACAGATTATAGAACATATGCTTCAACCCTGTGTAGATAATTTTGCAAAGCATACACCTTTTATCTACGTAAGGGGAAATCACGAAACGCGTGGTAAATTTGCCCGCGAATTTCCACAATATTATATGCATGTTGGCCATGCTGCTTTTACCTTAGGACCTGTGCGCTTTGTAATTTTAGATACTGGTGAAGATAAAGAAGATGCACATCCTGTGTACGCAGGTATTGTAGATTTCGACGATTATAGAGTTCAACAGGCTGAATGGCTTAAAACAGAAATAAATTCAAAGGAATTTAAAAAAGCACCATTTAGAGTTGTATTGATGCATATTCCACCACGCTTTTCTGGCGATGCACACGGCCCAAAACATTGCACTGAGCTATTCGAACCATTGTTGAATCAGGGTAAAGTAGATTTAGTTTTAAGTGGCCATACCCATAAGTACATGGTACACCAGCCTGATAAAGCGCTAAACCATTACCCTTTAATTATTGGCGGTGGCCCGAGGACAGGTACTAGAACAATTACCAAGATAAAAGCAGATAGAAATAAACTGGTAGCGAGTATGCTTGATGATTCGGGTAAGGAAGTTGGTGCTTATACTGCATTTAGAAAATAGAGCAGGGGCTGTATCATAAAACAATTTCTCCTCAAATTTTGTCATGTTGAGCCTGTCGAAACACCTAAAAGTGTATTTAACTTAGTCCTTCGACAAGCTACCATTGACAAACTCCAATAGAATGATCGTCATTCCCGCGCAGGCGGGAATCTTAAAGCTTATTGCATTACGATTCCCAATCAAGTTGGGAATGACGATTCCACGCAATATATTTAATTTATTAAAATCCCCTGTCATTCGTATTGATTTTTATAAAATAAATTATCCCTCGGGATGACAATTATATTATTAGAATACAAACTCTTTATCTAAAAATATATAACGAAAAAAGTCCCGATTTTCATCGGGACTTTTTTTATATCATTTATAAATGCTTATGCACCTAATTGTACACGTTTGAAAGCAGATACTGTTAAACCTTTAGAAGTGTTATCTAAAAATTTACGCACATCCATAGAGCTATCTTTAACAAACTCCTGGTTTAATAAAGTACTGTCTTTGTAGAATTTATTCAATTTACCAGCAGCAATTTTCTCAACCATTTCTTCTGGTTTGCCTTCTTGACGGATAACGTCTTTAGCAATCTCGATTTCACGTTCAATAGTAGCAGGATCAACACCGTCTTTATCAACAGCAACTGGGTTCATTGCAGCAATTTGCATAGCAACATCTTTACCAGCTTCAGTAATATCTACGCCATTAGTACCTTCAAATACCACTAAAACACCCATTTTACCATTAGAATGGATATAAGAAACGATTTTTTCGCCAGATATATTTGCGTATTCTTGAATAACGATTTTCTCTCCGATTTTACCGGTTAGTTCAGTTATGGTTTCGGCAACTGTACGTCCATCTTCCAAAGTAATCGCTGATAATTCTTCAGTAGAAGCAGGATTGTTGGCAACTGCTGCAGCTAAAACGGCCTGAGCTAAATTACGGAAATCTTCAACTTTAGAAACCGGCTCAGTTTCACAAGCTAAAGCAAGTAATTTACCATTTGTGCCATCCGCTGAAACATTGATTGATACCAGACCTTCAGAAGTCGCATTACCAGAACGAGCGGCAGATACTTTTTGACCTTTTTTGCGCAATAAATCAACAGCAGCTTCGAAATCGCCATTAGCTTCAACTAAAGCTTTTTTGCAATCCATCATACCAGCACCAGTTTGTTGGCGTAGTTTATTTACATCAGCGGCAGTAATTTGTACTGTAGACATTTTATTTCCTTTTTTAAATTTTACAATCTTGTTATAACAATTACAGGTTACAAGTTACAAGCGCTAAGTTAAACTCATGTTAAGCCAACTTAAAACCTGAAACCAGTAACCTGCAATTAAAAAATATTACTATTCTTCTGTTTTAGTTTCTTCTGATGAAGGAGCTTCAACTTCTGCTTCGGCAGTTACCTTTTTAGTAGTTGGTCTTTTTTCACCAGCTGCTCTAGGCTCTTTTGCTTCAGGAGCATCAGCTGCAACTTTCGCTGCTACTGCTTCTTTTTCAGCTTCATCATCTTTTTCGCGTTTACGCTCATCTAAACCTTCTTCAATAGCTTTGATAATTACATCAGTAATTAAAGAGATTGATTTTGTAGCATCATCATTCGCTGGAATAGGGAAATCGATGTTAGAAGGATCAGAGTTAGTATCAACCATCGCAAAAGTAGGGATGTTTAATTTTAACGCTTCAGTAACTGCAATGTGTTCTTTCTTAACATCAATTAAGAATAAAGCTGCAGGTAAACGGTTTAAATCAGCAATACCACCTAAAAGTGATTCTAATTTAATACGCTCACGTTGAATCATTAAACGCTCTTTTTTAGATAAGATCGAATAAGTACCGTCTTTAGTCATTTTATCGATGTTAGACATCTTTTTGATTGACTTGCGAACAGTAGCAAAGTTAGTTAACATACCACCTAACCAACGCTCGGTTACGAAAGGCATGTTTACTTTTTTAGCTTGTTCAGCTACGATTCCTTTTGCTTGTTTTTTTGTTGAAACAAATAATACTTTACGTCCTGATTTTACGATTTGTTTAATCGCAGCCGCAGCTTCTTCAGTTTTAGTTAAAGTTTTATTTAAATCTATAATGTGAATTCCATTACGCTCCATGAAAATGTAAGGAGCCATTTTTGGATTCCATTTACGGGTAAGGTGACCAAAGTGTACACCTGCATCCAATAAGTCTTGATAAGTTGTTCTTGCCATTGTCTTTGCCTCCTGTGATTAACGTTTACTGAATTGGAATTTCTTACGAGCTTTAGCACGTCCTGGTTTCTTACGCTCAACCATACGCATATCACGCGTCATTAGGCCTTTAGCACGTAATGCAGGTTTTTTCTCCGCATCTAGTTCAACAATCGCTTTAGCAATAGCTAAACGAACAGCTTCTGCTTGTCCTTTTACTCCACCACCTTGTACATTTACAGTGATATCATAACGACCTACAAGTTCAGAAACTTCTAAACTTTGGTTTACGATATATTGCAAAGGTAAAGTTGGGAAATAAACTTTGTGATCTTTACCGTTAACGGTAATTGCTCCAGCACCATCTTTTAAGTAGATACGTGCAACAGCTGTTTTTCTTCTTCCTGAAGTGTTAGTAACTGACATTTCTTAAAGTTTAATGGTTTTTGGAGATTGAGCTGCATGAGGGTGAGTTTCACCAGCATACACAAAAAGATTGGTGTATAATTTTTTACCCAATTTAGTTTTCGGTAACATACCACGTACCGCTTTCTCGATTACACGTTGAGGGTGTTTCGCCATTAACTCCTTAGGAGAAATAAAACGTTGACCACCTGGATAACCAGTATAAGAAACATATTGCTTTTCGCTGAATTTGTTTCCTGTCAATTTAACCTTGTCTGCATTGATAACAATTACGTTATCGCCGCAATCTACGTGTGGGGTGTACTCAGGCTTGTTTTTACCACGGATGATCATAGCGATCTTCGATGACAAGCGCCCCAAAATCTCGCCTTGCGCATCAACAACAATCCACTGTTTGTTAACAGTTTTCGCATTGGCCGAGACAGTTTTGTAACTTAACGTATTCACTTGCTTGTATTTAATTTATTAAACAATTTATTATTCCCATTAAATTTGGGACTGCAAAGATAGATAGAATACTTTTATTATCAAATAGTTGATTGAAAAAAGTTTTGGGGTTTTTATCTCGGGATCATGCTGATCCGATAGCTATCGGATTTATTTCAGCATCTAAATTGTATAGATTTTTTTAATATTTGAAAAGCAAAATAGGTAGTTCTTCTGGGGATTCTAGTCGGGCTTTGCGCTAAATTTTTTAAATGCTTCTGTTATGCCGAAGTAGTAAGTATTTGTTTCATCGGTTGCAGATTTACTTCGTAGCTGCTTCGCGGTCTTCGTGCCTCGGAATGACATGGTGAACGGAGCCAATGCAAATTTAAAAGTATATCGCCGCAATCCCGTTTAGAGAATTTAAGTAGGTAATACTATTAATGGTTAATTTACGACGCTAATGTCCTGAGTCAAATCTTGAAGTCGCAATTTGCGACTTCAAAAATTTCTATGATTTTTCCAATATCCATTAAAATTACAGATCATCAGGCATATAACCGATCCTTTTTCTCGGTCCAATTTTCTTATCGATGAGTCTATCCAAATAAGTAAAAACCAACTCGATGTTTTTATCATGATTATTCAGCGTTTTTTTAATCTCTTCGATTTCAAGTTTGAGCTCGGCATTATCAACAATAAATTGACGAATACGGGAGAAAATCCTTACAATCTGAATATTCACCTGAATAGCTTGTTTACTGTTTAAAACACTCGAGAGCATTAGTATGCCATGTTCGGTAAAAACATTGGGTAAATAGGTTCTTCCTCCTCTTCCCTTTTTTGAGGTCACAAATTGTGACCTCAAACCTTCCCATTCCTCGTCTGTCAATTGAAACATGAAATCAATTGGGAAGCGTTCTATATTTCTGCGGATACTTTGGTTTAATACTTTTGTTTCTACACCATAAAGCTCCGCCAAGTCGCTATCGAGCATCACCTTTTGGCCTCGTACTTCGTGAATTTTATTAACTACAATATTGTCAGGGATGATAGGAAGCATTTGTTTAGCTGTCATATCATTTTGGATTTGAATGAAGATACTAAATAGATTTGTTTTTATCCAGAAATTAACGGTCTTTTTAAGATTTGCCTAAAATAGAATCGATAACCTTTTTGATCTTTTCTTCACGCGCTTTATAATCTCCATCGATTTGAATATAGGCTATTCCACGTTTTTCTAGTTCATCTTTAAAAAGGTTAAACATTTCTAAACGTTTATCTCCAAAATCGCGGAGGTGATCGGGTACCCATTCTACATCAATATCCAATAGGAAATATAAATCGTAACTGATTTCCTTTTCCAGATCATTGAGGATCTGTGGGACCTCGTTCAGGTAATATCGCGAATAAATTTTTGTGGTAATCAGATCGGTATCACAAAAAACGATTTTATTAGCGCTGTTGGTTTTTTCTCTTACCCTTTCGGTTTGTGCTATACCAATTTTGATAATGTCATCAACTGTAATATTGTTCGAGCTGATTAATTCACGCGCAACTTCAGGAACAAATGTGGTTTGATAGTGCAAAGCCATTTTTTCGGCCATGGTGGATTTGCCCGTACTTTCTGGTCCGTAGAAACAAATCTTCTTCACAAAAAATGGGCGGACCTTTTTTGGGATAAATTCCCAGTATTGGAATGGATTAGCTCTGATTAAGGTTGCAGAAACGGGGGTAAATTTTCTTGGTTCGTCAAACAAAATATGTTCAGCATCTAAATTGAAAGCAAAAGGTTCTCCATAAAACTCAGAGCTGAAAAGCAGGTCGATTTTTGGATATACCGCTTTCATCCTAATGGCCCAGATATTTGTCCGGTCTTCCAAGGCTAGGGTTTCATCATCAAAATCATCAGCAATAGTGGCAGGTTTGATGTTTGGCTGGTCTTTAAATATCTCCTTGATCCATTTGAAACGCACAGCCGGATCAATCTTGTCAGCAGGAGTAAAACTCATCGACACAATCAATTCATCACAATGTGAAGCAGCGAAATTAATCAACGCAACATGTCCATTATGGATAGGCATAAATTTGCCAATCACTAAACCTCTTCTCATCCAGTTTTTGAGTAGCTTTTATATTCTTTTATCCAGTGCCATAGTGCAAAAGCTGCGATGATGGTGAAGATGAAATATTCTACACCAAAAAACTTTGCCCCTTTTAAAAAATAGAGGTAGGTAGCTACAATATCAATAAGTAACCAGATGATCCAGCATTCCACTCTTTTTTGAATCATTAAAAAAGTGGTAATGATACTCATCACTAAAATGAAAGAATCGACAAAAGGATAAGTACTTGGTAAGTTAAATAACAACGGAAGCCAGTTATGCAGTTTACTTGCCAATGTCCCTATTAAAAATGTTCCGACTATACCAATTGCGAGTAAGATCAAAAATTGTTTTAAGGGCATGAAACTGATTTTAAGCTCTTTCTTTTTATCTTCCTCCCCAGGTTTTGGATTTGCCCATCGCCACCAGCCCATAATGTTAGTTGCAAAAAAGAATACCATTAAGAACATATCAGGGTAAAGCTGAATCTGGTAATAGAAAAAGGCAGAAAGAAAGACATTAATGATGCCTGCCGGCCAGCTCCAGATACTCGCTTTAGCAGAGAGGATAACAGAAATTATTCCGGTTATTACCGCGAAAAACTCTAAATAGCTCATCTGATAACCTAGTACGGTGAAAAAAATGCTATGCGTGTTAAAAAAGTCCATCTTTTTTTGATGATATACAAAATGCTAATGTATATAATTTATTGGTAGCTGATGATTTTCATATCATGCAAATAATGACATCAAAAATTATCAAAGAAAAGACCAGAGATTGAAGATGCGTTTGTTCAGATATAGATCTAACTATGTCAGTCTGAGCCTGTCGAAGACTCATTAGATATTTCGACAGGCTCAGTGCGACAAATGATGTTTTTATTTAAACATTCCTTTCAGTTTTGCTAATTTCTCTTGTAAATCGCCATCAGCATCTTTTGGCTCATTGCGGGGTTTGAAATTTGGCTTACTGTTATTTTGTTTATTGTCTTGTTTTGGTTTATGCTCTTTAGACTCCCGAATGCGGACTTCTGACTTCGGACTAACTTCAGTTTTCATTGAAAGCGAAATTCTTTTACGCGCTGCATCAACTTCCATAACCGTAACTTCTACTTTTTGATGCACTTTTACCACATCATTTGGGTTAGCTACAAAACGGTTAGCCAGCTGACTGGTGTGCACTAAACCATCTTGGTGTACACCGATATCAACAAAGGCACCGAAGTTGGTAATGTTGGTAACAATTCCAGGGAGTTTCATGCCTACTCTTAAGTCTGAAACCTCATTCACGCCATCGGTAAAGCTAAAGGCCTCAAACTGTTCACGCGGATCGCGGCCAGGTTTTGCTAGTTCTTTTAAAATATCGGTTAGTGTTGGTAAACCGATTTCATCCGTTACATATTGCTGCGGTTTAATCTGTTTTTGTAATTGCGTATCTTTCATCAAAGCAGAAACGGTAGTGCCCAGATCCTTTGCCATTTTATCTACTACGGCATAACGCTCTGGGTGAACACCGCTGGTATCCAAAACATTTTCTGCATTGCGGATACGTAAGAAACCTGCTGCCTGCTCGTAAGCTTTGTCGCCCAAACGAGGTACTTTTTTCAAGTTTTCACGGTTTTTAAAAGCACCATGTGTATTTCTATAATCAACAATATTCTGCGCTAAAGTTGGTCCTAAGCCAGAAACGTATGCTAAAATCTGTTTTGATGCGGTATTTAATTCTACACCGACGGCGTTTACCGCACTGATTACGGTATCATCTAAACTAGCCTGTAATTTATGCTGATCAACATCGTGCTGGTACTGACCAACGCCGATAGATTTTGGGTCAATTTTTACCAATTCGGCCAATGGATCCATTAGGCGGCGGCCGATTGAAACGGCTCCACGTACGGTAATATCCTGTGTCGGGAATTCGTCCCTAGCTACTTCTGAGGCCGAATAAATCGAAGCGCCACTTTCGTTAACCATTACAATGGTGATATGCGGTAAATTCAATGCACGAACAAAAGCTTCAGTTTCTCTTCCTGCAGTACCGTTACCAATGGCAATGGCTTCAATATTGTGTTTCTCGCAAAGCTGCTGGATGGTAAATTCGGCATTTTTCACATTTCCTTGTCCGGTATGCGGATAAATTGCCGTATTTTCTAACAACTGACCTTGTTTATCTAAACAAACAACTTTACAGCCTGTACGGAAACCGGGATCGATAGCCAATACATTTTTTTGTCCCATTGGAGCTGCCAATAACAATTGACGCGCATTTTCAGCAAAAACCCGGATGGCTTCTTCGTCCGCTTTTTGTTTGGTGAAAAAGCGAAGTTCGGTTTCCATTGCTGGCTCCAACAAACGTTTATAGCCATCTTCTAAGGCCTGCTGAACCTGCTTTGAAGCGGCGTTATTCCCTAAAATAAACTGGTTTTCTAAAATAGCAATGGCATCTTCTGCCGGTGGTAGGGCATCCAACCTTAAAATTAGTTCTTTTTCGCCACGGCGCATGGCCAGAACACGGTGTGAGGCGGCTGTTTTAACCGGCTCGCTCCATTCGAAATAATCTTTATATTTAATACCTTCTTCTTCTTTTCCTTTGATCACTTCTGATTTAAAAGCTGCTTTTTCCTGAAAATAAGTACGCATTTTGGTCCGCGCCTCAACATTTTCAGAAATCATTTCGGCAATGATATCCCTTGCGCCAGCTAAAGCCTCGTCTAGCGAATTTACACCTTTCTCTGCATCGATAAATTTATCTGCTGTTGCATCTAAATCAAAAGCATTTTGCTCAAAGATCTGCAAGGCCAAAGGTTCTAATCCTTTCTCTTTTGCAACCGATGCACGTGTTTTACGCTTAGGTTTAAATGGCAGGTAAATGTCTTCTAAAAGGGAAATGGTTTCTGCTTCGTTGATCTTTTTTTCCAGTTCGGCTGTTAACTTGCCAAGCTCAGTCATCGATTTCAAAATCGCTTCTCGGCGCTTGTCTAAATCGCGCAATTGCAAAACCCGATCGCGGATTGCTGCTACCTCAACCTCATCTAAGCTGCCTGTTACTTCTTTACGGTAACGTGAAATAAAGGGTACTGTTGCACCTTCATCTAACAGATTTACGGTTGCGGTTACTTGTTTTTCTGCAACTTTTAATTCGGCTGCAATTATTTTATGGTGGGTTAACATATCCTAAAGGTAAAAATTAAAGGAAGCAAAGCTAATCAGGATTTGCGGGATTTCAGGATTTTTAAAATGAAGTTTTCCACCGAAATTTGTGAGTAAGTTTTTGAAAAAGTAGTGTCGTGCGGCATTATTTCTTCTTCGTTTTCTCTAAATCGCGCACTGCTTTAAACTTTGTTATTTTTGTAATTAAATCTACAGGCAAGGGTTTGTCTAAAGGAAACTGAACGGCTCCTTTACTCCATTTGTAATCGACGAACTCATCTTTGAATGCTTCGATCCCTGATCCTGTTGGGTAAAAACCGATGTGTTTTGCATAGCCGGCAAAATACACCAGGACGGTATTCTGTTTAAAGGCCGGCATGCCATAACTGATTACTTCTTTAGCTTCTGGTACGGCTTGATGAATTGTTTCGCGGACTTGCTGAAGCAATTTCTGTGTTTCTACAGGAAAATTGGCAATGTACTGATCGATGCTTTCGGGTTTAGGCTGCTCCATCGCTGGTGATTTTGTAAGCTGAATTTACAAAAAAATCTTAAAAACTATTCGCTGATCAGTATATCGTATTTCTGTAAGAGACCTGCGATACCCGATTTTGAAAACCTTGCTTTTCTGATCCTATTATTATCAGGATCAATGGAATAATTGTAGGCGGTTCTGAAATCTGCTTTTTCAATGATGGTTCTGTCGAATGTAGCGTTCAATAAATCGCAGTTATTTAGCACAGCACTGGTTAAGTCGCATTCTGAAAAATCTACTTCGTGCATTTGTGAATTTGTGAAAGTTGTTTTCTTAAGTTTCAGTTTGTAGAAAGAGGAATGGTCTAGTTTACAATTACCGAAAGAGAATGCCAGCCCAAAATCATTACAGTTTTCGAACCTTAATCCAAGCATTTTACAGTCTTGAAAGTTTACATCAATAAATGAGGTTTTGGTAAGGCTTGCCAGACTTAAATTACAGGAGATAAATTCACAATCTAAAAACTTAACACCGCTTAAATCTGAACTGGCAAAATCACAGTTGATGAATTTACAGTTTTCGTATTCTGCTTTTGGGAGTGTTCGTAAGTTAAAATCTGCTTTTTCGAATGTTTGGTCGGCTATGTAATTATCGGACATGAAATATAGGTTCTTTATGTAACGAATATAAAAAATATCATGTATTTTTCGGCTTTGAGCAGGAAACTGAATTGGGTTTCTTGCACAGACAGGGGATAAAAAAATCCCCCAAATTACTTTGGAGGATTTATATCTTTTGGTCTTCGACTATGCTCAGACTAACAATATGTAATTACTTTTTAACGTACATTACTTCTTTTACCGCTTTAACTACGCGCTCAGCATTTGGTAAGCTGGCTGCTATTAAAGTTGGTGAGTATGGAAGTGGAACGTCGGCACAGGTGATACGTAAAACTGGTGCATCTAAATAATCGAATGCATGTTTTTGTACCATGAAAGCAATCTCTCCAGAAAGAGATGCCAAAGGCCAAGCTTCTTCTACTACAACCAAACGGTTTGTTTTCTTAACAGAAGCGATAATGGTATCATAATCGATAGGGCGTACAGTACGTAAATCGATAACCTCAACATTGATTCCTTCTTTAGTTAATTCTTCTACAGCTGGGTTTACAACGCGTGTTAACATTTTACCAAAAGTAACAATGGTTACATCAGTACCTTGTTTGGTTACGTTGGCTTTTCCTAATTCGATATAGTACTCTTCTGCAGGAACATCTCCTTTATCGCCGTACATTACTTCAGACTCCATGAAAATAACAGGATCCTGATCTATAATTGACTGCTTTAGTAATCCTTTTGCATCGTAAGGAGTAGCTGGAACTACCACTTTTAAACCTGGTGTATTTGCAAACCAGTTTTCGAAATTTTGAGAGTGTTGCGCACCTAATTGACCTGCGTTACCTGTTGGGCCGCGGAAAACCATTGGGCATGAGAACTGACCACCGCTCATTGATAAAATTTTAGCAGCACCGTTGATAATCTGATCGATAGCTACTAATGAGAAGTTAAAGGTCATAAATTCCACAATTGGAATAAGGCCTGCTGTTGCTGCACCAGTTGCAATACCTGCGAAACCTAGTTCGGCAATCGGGGTATCGATAATGCGTTTCGCACCAAACTCGTCAAGCATACCCTGACTTACTTTGTACGCACCGTTATATTCTGCTACTTCTTCACCTAATAAAAAAATGCGGTCATCTTTACGCATTTCTTCGCTCATGGCTTCGCGTAGTGCTTCTCTAAATTGGATTTCTCTCATTGTAAATTTTAATAACGGTGGCAAATATAATTATTAATCGCTTTGAAACCAAAGGCTATAATGCCTATGTTTTGTAATAATTATAGGTAATCTGACTAATTATTTGGTGTTTTGGAAACTGTATTTTTTGTTTACCTGTCAAAGGAAGAAATAATATTGGGAAATTGTGTTTTTGATAAGCTTATTGTATCAAAGCTTATGCTTTTTCCGAAATATCTTCTCCAAAATGAATAATATTGCCGCTATTGTCTAAAATAGAAAACTGACGCATGCCCCAAGGCATATTTTTTAGCTTCCCGTTTGGATGAACCACATCTTGTTTAGTATACTCTACATAAAGCTCATCAACTGCTGTAACGTAAATGTAACAGCCTGTGTTTTTAGGGATGCTTTCATCATTGGTTGGCCAAAGGTGTATGCTGATCTCATCTTTGCTTAAAATGATATAACCATCCCAATTATTGTGAAAAGTGAAACCTAATTTTTCTGTGTAGAACTTAATGGTTTCCTCCGCATTTAATGAGGCAAGAATTGGTGTTGCAGTTTTAAGCATTTTGGCTAGAATTATAGTTTAAATTAATGGCTTGGATTTAATAATCCATAAATCTCACTGTCGAGAAACTGGCCCCTGAAATAATAGTCTTGCTTAAAATGCGCTTCTTTTACAAAACCATGTTTGATCAGCATCTGCCGGGAAGCATCATTTTCTACATTAATGTTGGCACTGATAGAGTGTAGATTAACTTCCTCAAATCCAAAAGAAATTGATTTTTTCAGTGCCTCGGAGATAATACCTTTTCTCCAATAATCGGGATGGAGCATATAGCCAATCTCAGCGCGATGATTTGCAAAATCTGTCCGCCAATAACCTACCGAACCGATCATTTGTTTAGGGTTTTCTTTTAAGGCAATTACCCAAGCCAGGTTATCACCATTTTCGTATCCATTTCTGAAACGGGAAATAAAATCTTTGATCTCGAAAATATCTTTAGGCCTTTCCCTGTCGATATATTTCATTACCGTTTCATTCGTGCGCATGGCAAAAAGTGCCTCCGCATCAGCGAGATCGTGTTCGCGGAGAATTAAACGCTCGGTTTCGAGAATTGGGAATTTTGTGAAATTTAAGGTTAGCATTTTTAAAGATAAGCTTAATGGCAAAAAACCAAAATGAAAAAAATAATTTTTGTCGCTGAAAATTTAAAGGGTCTCTATTTTTATTGAAAGATATATATGCTTTAGAATCCAAATTAAATCACCTTGATTTCAAATCCCTGAATATAACTATATTTGGGGATTATATTCTCCAAATATAGTTATATTTGGGGAATAGATAGGGTTTATGATTAAAAGAGCACTGCAACAAACTTTAGAAAGTAAAGTTGATTTCAAAAAAGCAATAGTTGTACTTGGTCCAAGGCAGGTAGGTAAAACTACGTTGATTAATAAAATCGCTGGCTCCTTAAGTGATAATTATCTCTACATCAATGGAGATGATCCTGGTGTAAGGTTATTATGGAACAATCCAACACAAGCCTTTATCAATACTTTTATTGGTGATGCTAAAATTGTTGTATTTGATGAGGCACAACGGCTTGAAAATATAGGTTTGACTGCTAAAATGATCATTGATGCCCAAAAAGATATCCAACTCTTTATATCTGGTTCCTCGGCTTTAGAGATTGCCAGTCAGATTAATGAACCCCTTACGGGGCGTAAATGGGAATATCGACTATATCCGCTGTCGTGGAGGGAACTAAAGAACCAATACTCCTTCGCCAAAATCCATCCACGTTTGGAAGAATTTTTAATTACAGGGATGTACCCAGATGTGATCAATCATGGGGAAAATGCAATAGAAATATTAAATAACCTTGCTGGAAGCTATCTATATAAGGATATTTTAGAAGCAGGCGGTATCCGTCGACCAGATGCACTCCTGAAACTTTTGCAGGCACTTGCCTGGCAGGTGGGAAATGAGGTTTCTTATAACGAGCTTGCCCAAACTGTGGGGATTGATAAGGCAACGGTTAATAATTATATAGATCTGCTGGAAAAATCATTTGTTGTTTTTCGCTTAAATCCTTTGGCTAGAAATTTAAGAAATGAGATCAGCTCTTCCCGGAAAATCTATTTTTATGATAATGGGATCAGAAACAGCATTATTAATAATTTTGCGCCGATTGCTCAACGTAATGATATTGGTGCACTGTGGGAGAACTTTATTATTAGTGAGCGCAAAAAAAACTTGGCCTATAGTGGTTTTTATGGCAATACTTATTTTTGGCGAACCGTAAGTAGAACAGAAATAGATTACATTGAGGAACAGGATAACAAAATAACTGCTTTTGAACTGAAATGGAATCCTAAAGTAAAAGTAAAATTCCCTAATGCTTTTATAGAAAAGTATATTCCTGAGGCGGCCCATGTTATAAATAGGGATAATTACTGGGAATTTTTATAAAATCAGCTTCTTGCCGTTTCAAAAAATATCCCGTTTTTTTAATGGACTACTTTTCCGTTCATTAATGGAGTTGTAGCAAAAGGGATTCTGCTTAGGGATTTTTTAGTCTTTCACCTATTTCCCAAACAAAGTTTTATAAATAGAATATTTGTAATTATCCTCAACCGCACTGGCTAGAAAATAAGGGGCTTCGAAAAGTTCGGTTAGCTTTTTTCTTAACTCAGCAAGAAACTCCGGTTTAATTTCTTCCAAATAAGCTCCCGATAGGTTTTGCCTACCCGACTTAAACCAAACGCCATCTACGCTCATTGTTTTTACTACATAGAGGTTGGGCTCTACAAAAGTTCTGCCCGAGAACTGTTCATAAGCATAGGTGTATAATAAAGTTTGGATTAAGGCTTTATTGATATGTTTGCCATCAGAATTGAACAACTCTGGGATATCTTTAAAAGTTAATTTATCACTTCCGGTTTTGTAATCGATTATTTTGGTTACACCATCTTTTACATCAACACGATCGATGAACCCAAAAATTTTGATGCTGGCTTCTTTCCCATTTAACGGGAAACTGATTTCTGCCTCTACTTTTTGCTCGAGGCTAATGATGGTAAATGGTGTTTGCGCTTCATCCTGATTTAAAATGATGTTTACATAAGCATCAACAATTGATAAAATTACCTTTTGCATGCCTTTATATTCCATCACCTTATCGGGGTTTTTGAACATTACGGCATTAAAAGCCTTATGTATCAGCGATGGGACTTTTTTACGTTTTTCTTTGATACGGTCTGCAGTAATTTCGGCCGACCTCAGATCCTCATAAAAATACTCCATCACTTTGTGCAAAATGGAACCGATTTCATTGGCCTCAACCACAGCACTTACTTCCTTAGGCTCTTTAATACCGGCAATGTAATTGAAAAAGAAATCGATCGGATTGGAGATATATTGTGTAAGTGCCGATGGTGAAAGAACTTTCTTTTTATCGAGGTACTTTTGGAGGGTTTCCTGAATAAAAGCATTATTTGTTTTTTCAATCCTGACTTCTTTAAAGGCTTCGGTTTTTACCTCAAGATTAAGCTCGTTATAGGTGAAATCGAAACCGCTTTCATATTCGAGTTGCTTTAAAATCCTGCTGGCCTCACCAGAAGTAGATTCGTCGGTTAAGCTATTATAAACAAAATTGATGTTTTTTGCCCTTTGCATCAGGCGGTAAACCATATAAGAGGAAATGGCATCGAGGTTTTCCAGTACCGGAAGACCATAAACACGGCGGATGGAATCGGGAATAAAACTGTTTCCGATAGATGATTTTGGGATAATGCCTTCATTGAAGCCTAAGATAACAACTTTATCGAAGTTTAGGTTCCTGGTTTCAAGTAATCCCATCACCTGGATGCCGTTTAGCGGATCGCCAGAAAGCGGAACGGCAATGGCCTGCAGCGATTTTTGAACAAGATAAATCACAAAAGGGATTTCTTCTTTTCCGATGTGGTTGCTAAAGGTATCGTGCAGTCTGTTTAATTCCTGAATGGTTTTTACGAAAAGCTCTGCATCGATTTTTTTTAGTGTTTTTGCATTCGACAAACGCGTTAAAACATAATCGAGCACATCCAGTAAATTGGTTACCACATGCTGCGGATCCTCGATTTTTTTATAAAAAGCTTCAAAGAGCCCACTTTGCCGAAGTAAACGTTTGTGGTCAATCTCAACTTCGTTTTCTTCCAGTAATGCGGTTAAAATCTTATCGCGCATTTTCTGGGTTAAACCAGTTAATGGGTGCGTTAAAAAAGCCTCCACGTTTTTGTAGGTCACTTTATCGCGTTGCAAAATCTCCAGTTGACTGCTCAGCCATAAATCAACGAGACCAAAAATACTAGAGGTTGATAGTGCAAAACCCATCGTTACGTTGAGGTCGATTTCTTTTCCGTTAAGAGAGGTTGGAATAGTCTGTAAAGTGGGAATCAACAAACTTTCATCTGCTAAAACCACTACAGTTTTACCAACAGTTTCTGCATCTGTATAATCTGCTTCTAAAATGTTGTTCAGGATTTTGGCTTGTGCCGATTGTCCCTGAACTTTGAAAACATTTACCTCATGCTTTGCAGATCTCATTAAACTTTCCTGTTCCGCAAATACATTTTTTAAACCGAGCAGATTGATGTTTTTCCGTAAAAACAAACCTGCTTCCTGCGATATGTCATCTAAATAATAGGTGTCGGCATCAAAATAAAACAAGGCGCTATCGGCATTTTGTAGCTGGGTAAATATTTTAGCTTCGGCACTACTTAGTGCATTAAAACCAACAAAAATGATCTTACCTTTATCAAAATTCGAAATAAATTCCTGGTGATTGGTAATGTCATCAGCCAGGTGGCGGTAAACCGAGCCATTGGTTAAATAGCCCTGTTCTTTAAGCGCTGCATGGAATTTATGGTAGAGCTTTGGCATCCTGCGCCACATTTTGATGAACAGTTCCTGCTGTTTTTTATGCTTTCCTTCTGAATAGGAGGTCCAGAACTGCGAAAGGAACTCATATTGCTCAGGGCTCAAATAATCGAAATCTTTATTGATGACCGATATATCTTCCAGATCTCGGTATAATTTCTCTGCATCAACCAGGTCGGCATCAATCTGGTTAAAATCACTTAAGATGATTTTAGCAAGGGGAAAGAACTTATGGCTTGATATGTTTTCCAGTTGCTCTTCAGCTAGCAGTTGGTTGTAAATCCGGTGTAAAGTGAAAAATTGTAGGTAAAAGTCAGCAATTTTATAATTGGTGGAACTGGCGAAAAATTCTTGTATGGTAAAAAATGAAGGGCTGAAAAATGGTTTGCCAATAATATCTGCAAAGTGTTTCTGTAGATAGGCAGAGGGCCGTTTATTGTTAAAAACAATGGCACAGTTTTCCAGCTGATTTCCAAATTTGGTAACTAAATCTTCGGCAACTTCCTGTAAAAATGGTTTCATGTATAGCGTTTTTAATCGTTGCCCTGGTTTTTTAATTGCAATTCAATAATTGCTTTATCGTTTTCAAGCCACTCTGCTAACTGTTTCTCTGTCGGCAAATACATTTGATATTTTGATGCGAATAACTGTTTACTGTCCTTTAACATCGAATACTTAACAACCGTTTCTTCTTTATCAGTACAAAGAATGATTCCAATAGTTGGATTATCGTTTTCCTGTTTTTTTAAATCATCAAACATTTTAATATACATATCCATTTGGCCAACATCCTGATGTGTAAGTTTATTGGTTTTTAAGTCAAATAGAACAAAACACTTTAGGATATAGTTGTAGAAAACCAGGTCGATATAAAAATGGCTGGTTTCGGTACTTATTCTAAACTGCCTGCCTACAAAAGAAAATCCTTTACCCAACTCTAATAGGAATTGCTGAAGATGGTTAATTATCCTGGTTTCTATTTCTTTCTCGTTTAATATTGAAGGCTGCTCGATTTTCAGAAACTCCAAAACATAAGGATCTTTAATGAAATTTTCTGAAAGCTTTATATTATCAATAGAGGAGGGAATTTCTTTCTGGCCCGATAATAGTCTTTGAAAATATGATGAATTAATATTTCTTTCCAGTTCTCTTGAGCTCCATTGCTGGTTTTCTGCCTCACTTAAATAATATGTCCTGGCCTGAACATCATCAACCCTCATTATTAGTCGGTGGTGTGTCCAACTCAAATTGCTACGCAGTGCGTACGATATTTCATCCGTTTGATTATCAGTTATTTTCAATTTCCTACGCAGTGCGTAGGAAATTGGATTATTGGTGTCTTCAACATCTGGATAGATAAGGTAAAATTTCCTAAAACTCTCTAGAGTTGCGACAGAGAAGCCTTTGCCAAATTCTGAAGATAGTTTTTTTGACAATGTTTTAATAATTTCTTTCCCATAAGTTGCCTTTACATTTCCTCCTTGCTCGTTTTCAACTATTTCTTTGCCGATTTGCCAATATGAAATTACCATAGCCGTGTTAACTGCTTTGTAAGCATCGGCTCTATATCGTTTCAGTATATTTAAAACGCTGTGGTATAAATTGTTTGTTTCTTCCATACTACACCAATTTCAACTTGCCTTTAACCGCATAAAAAAGATACGTTTTAATGTTTTGATAACCCATTTCCGAAAGTAAAATCCTGTAATTATTTACCTGTTCGATATGCTTGTCACTTTCTTCCAAAGTAAACTTGTAATCAAGAATAATTACTTCGTCAGCATTGATCAACACCCTATCCGGACGGTGGAGTTTTCCGTGGGAATCAATTATGTTTTTTTCTACGATGCTTTCGCTCACTTTACCTAAAATGACCTGAAGTTCGGGATTGTTTAATACTTCAAGTGCTGAATCGATTAATTTTTGTTTTTCTTCTTCTTTGATAATGCCCTGCAAAACCAGATTGGTGCTGTAGTCATTAACCTCTTTTTCGGTACTGGCACTGGCCAAAATATCATGCAATAATGAACCTTTTCTTCCTGATTTTTCGATATTGACCAAATGCTTTAAATGTTTGTCTTCTGAGGGGATATAAAGCTCCGATAATCGGGTAGTAGTTGGGTAACTTTTTAAATTGATAAAGTTCGAATCCTCCGATTTACTTTCAACGGTTACATAATCAACAATTTCGTACACACCATTTTCATCAAACTGCTCATCGAAAGTGAAGTTGATTACATCGCCCATGTTGGATAATTTCAATTCCTTTTTTGCCATTGTGGCGATATAGAGGTAATCTTTTGAACGAGTGGTAGCCACATAAAGCATATTCAAGGCATCCATGTTGTTATAAAGTAATTCTTCATAATATGCTTTCGCAATTGCCGAATCGGCCAATGCTTCATTGTATTTTAACGGAATACCTTTAAGCTCTTTGTAAACCGTTTCTTCTGAAGAAACCCAAAAAGTACTATTGGGCTTACCTTTAATTTCCCAATTGCAGAATGGCACAAAAACAGCCCTAAAGGCCAAGCCTTTAGATTTATGGATGGTAATAATTTGTATGGCATCTGCACCTTCGGGTGAGGGTAATGATTTTTTGATACCATCTTCTTCCCACCAGGTTAAAAATGAAATAATGCCTTTTTCGCCAAGTTTACCAGCAGAAGCGGTTAAATCTCTAAAAGCCAACAAATAGGGCAAATTAGCGGTCAGATTTTTTAAATCATAACTTTCAATTAAAATTTCTACAAGCTCAGGCAAGGGGAGCTGTAACCAACTTTGCCAGTTTTGGCATAGTGCTACTGGTAAAACCTCCGTGAGGGTACTTAATGGTTTATGGTTGAGGTTCAGGTAATGGTTGGCATTGATCTCTTTCTCCTGCAAAGAATGATAGAGTGCGATACAATTTGCTTTGTACAACGCTGTTTGCGTTTCTAAACCGATCAATACTTTTAGTGTGTTAATGATCAATTGTATGGCCGAATTGTTCGAAATTAATAAAGCATCGCCCGACAGAACCGGTAATTTATGTTCCATTAATTTTTTAACAGTCAATAAGGCCTCACTGTTTGAACGTACCAAAATAGCAATATCTTTCAGTGCATACTGTTGCTCGTTTTTAAGGTGGTTTATTTCCTCAACAATATCATCTAAAGCAATATCTCTGAAAACGGTTTCGGTAAAACGGGCTTCGTTGGGTGCATGATCTTTGCCGAACTTTTTAATTTTTATCGTTCCCCCTTTTAAGGTATTGGTGGCAAAGTTCTGCGTTGAACCACCATATATGTCAGTAATAATCTGTTGGTAATGTTGTTCTTTCCACCATTTTGAGATGCTCTCAGGTTTGGTAGCCAGATTTTCGTTCAACTCGTTCTGCAGGGTTAGTGGGATAGCCTTATAAAGAAAATTGTTGAAAGTGATGATGTTCTCTGCACTTCTATAATTTTCCTCCAGGCTCTCTTCCAGTACATTTTCTGCACCAACATCAAGCTTGGCGTGTTTATGCAGGATGTTCCAGTCGCCATTGCGCCAACGGTAAATAGATTGTTTGGTATCGCCAACAATCAGGTGATCGGTCATATCCTGACTAGGCGTAGCCATCGCATTTGTTAAAAGCGATTTAAAACTTCCCCATTGGCTGGTAGAGGTATCCTGAAATTCGTCGAATAAGAAATTACGGTAGCGGTTGCCCACTTTCTCCCAGATAAAGGAAGGGTTATCACCTGCATCTTCGGTAATACCCGAGATCAGTTTTTGGGCATCGCTGATGAGTAGGTTGTCATTTTCTGCCCGATACTCTTTCAATAGTACGGCAATTTCCTGCATCAACCTTAAATAATAAAGGTTTTTATTAAAGGCAATGGCCAGACTGTAATTTGGTAAATGTGCTAAATAATGCGTTTTTAATTTCTGAAGGATAGGATTTACCGTATCGTAAGCCTCTGGAAAATTTGCATTTTTTTGAAACCACTCATTCGGTTCGTCAATTAAATTGAAAAGTGGCTCTATTTTAGAAAAATCGCCCCTGGCAACCAAAATAACTTTAGCGAGCGGACTACGCGATTTCCCTTTGAGGTGTTCGGCTTCAACGCCAATTACATTTAGGCCTTCATTAGCCTCGGTAGCTAGTGTAATCAGCTCCTCTTCAAAGTTTTTGATCTCTGCTTTGGTAACACTAATATACTTTTTAAATAATTCATCGATGTTTTCCAAACCGAGTGTACTTACCGCATCTTCAAAAATCTGGAAACGCTCAGAAAATATTTCTCCGATCAGGTTATAGAGTTCGAATTTATAGTTCCAGCTTTTGTTGTCGCTGATGCGCTCAATAGCCAGATCGATGATCCATTGTAAAAGCTGTTTATTATGATCTAAAGCTTCGTCTAATTTGGCTACTAAATCATCCTTCACCTTATCGTAATTCATTTCTAAATTATAATCGGCATTGAGGCCCAGCTCGAAAGCAAAACCACGGATTACTTTTTGTACAAAGCCATCAATCGTACTTACTGAAAAGCGGCTGTAATCGTGCAAAATTTTACGGTAGATCTTGTCTGCCCTGAACTGTAATTCCTGTGGACTTACCGTAGGATAGGCCTTTAAGATCAGTTTCCGATAATCGTCAATTTTTTTCGATGGATTGCCATTTGCCAGCCCGAGCAGTACCTCCAGGATTCTGGTTTTCATTTCTTCGGTGGCCTTGTTGGTAAAGGTTACCGCTAAAATTTCTCGGTATTTATTGTCTCCGCTAAAAAGCAGCGTGAGGTAATGAGCAGTAAGACTGAACGTTTTACCGGAACCTGCGGAGGCCTGAAGAATTTTGAGGGGTTGGGGCATATAGTTTTATTTATTCCCCTCCTTTGGAGGGGTGCCCGCAGGGCGGGGTGGTTTAATCTTACCCTAACTTACAACAATTTAAAATTTTCACGAAATCATGATATCAACAATCCGTTTGGATCAAGTCTTTTTACTTCTTCGTTTATTGAGGGTTTTATGGCTGATCCTCGCAGGGCGTTCGGCCATTTCGATTGGAAGACCAAGCAGATCGCGGATCACAACTGATGCACAGGCACCACCAAATGCAGCGGGCAAATAAGATACCGTACCATAAGCTGAGCGTTTGAAATTACTTCCGTCAGTCATAATCATGGAGTTTTTATCCATTTCTTCTGTTGAGAAAACGGCTTTTATTCTGCTGGCATTGGCGAGTTTGTTCAATCTTTTCCGCACGTAACTGGCAAATACACATTGATAGGTATCAGGAAGCAATGTAATCCTTATCCTGGTGGGATCCATCTTGCCACCGGCACCCATTGAGCTTACAATAGGAATGTTTTTTTCTAATGCTGTGCCTAATAAAGTGATTTTTGGCATTACACTATCGATGCAATCCATGATGTAATCGAAACCGGATTCTAAAATTTCCCTGCATTTCTCTGGAGTAAGAAAAGTATTTACCACATGGAGTTTTAGTTCGGGATTAATGGACAATAAGCGCTCTTGCATAATTGCGGCTTTACTCACGCCATGGTTGGTTGCTAAAGCAGGTAGCTGCCTGTTTCTGTTGGTCGGGTCAACTACATCACCGTCAACAATGGTCATTTCGCCAATTCCTGAGCGGCAGATAAATTCAGCAGCAAAAGAGCCAACTCCACCTAAACCAATCACCAAAACGTGTTTCGATTGTAGTTTTTCTATTCCGTCGTTTCCAACAAGTAGGGCAGAGCGCGAAAGCCAGGTAACATCAGACATATTTTAATTATTATTCTACCACAGATAAAAAGGATGAACACGGATGTTTTAATTTTAGTCTGTAGTTTATTTTCTATTTTATTTTAGCCACCGAAAATCGGAGTGACACAGAGTCTCAAATTATTCCGTGCTTTCTGTGTCTCCCTGGCTAATTCTTTGAATTCAATTTTTTCCAGTCGGTAAAAATACGAGCTTTAAGTTCATCAACACTACATTTTTTTAAAATGGCTGCGGCCTGGTAAATTTCTTCAATCGATATATCAGTATCATCTGTTTCCAGGAAAAAATTATTGGTACTTTGAATCAGTTTTGCCGCACTGGAGTTTTCCTTTAACACAGCTAAACCAAATGAAAGGAGAAATCCTTTATCCAACAATTGTTGACCAAGTTCTTCATTTTTATTAAAACCATGGATGATCATCGGTACTTTAACTTTCAATCGGTCTTTGATAGCAATCAGTTCGGAAAAGCATTTGACACAATGCAAAATCAACGGTTTATTGATCTTTTCCGCCAAACCGATCTGTTTCTCTAAGATTATGATCTGATTTTCTAGTTTTTCGCCTCTAAACCGATCTAAACCACATTCGCCAATCTGCTTAACATTCGGTTGATTAGCCACAACAGTTAAATACTTCATTTGGAGCTCTAAGTGATCAATTTTGGCAAACCATGGATGTAAACCAACCGAAATCGGTTTTGTTTTAGGCATAGCTAAAAAGATATCGTTGGTTAACGATAGGCTTTGAATGCTGATTACCCCTGCTTGTGTAGCCGTTTTATGGGTATGTATGTCTAAAAAATCCATTGAAAAGCAAAGATAATGTTTTGATGGCTGATGTAATATGGGAAATGGAAGATGTAAAAGAGGCGGAGAATGAAAAATCAATGTGCCATTATCCATTTTACATCTCACATTTTCCATGAAAAGGAATGTTTCCCCTCTGTAAAGAATTTGCTAATAATCTGCAACGGTACAAGACTTTATTACTTTTGCTTAATTATTATTCTAAAAAAATCATGAAAAGATTAGTCATTTTATTAACGGCTGTATTGATTTCGACTGCCGCTTTTAGTCAGGCGAAAAAAGAAGGCGTTCATATCTATAATCCACAGGCCGATGCTAAAGCCGAAATTGCTACAGCGGTCGCAAAAGCAGCGAAAGAGAATAAACATGTATTGTTACAGGTTGGCGGGAACTGGTGCAGCTGGTGTATTGCATTTCATCATCTGGTTGACAGCACAGCAGTGCTAAAAAAATACATTAACGATAATTTTGAAACTGTTCTGGTTAATTACAGTCCTGAGAACAAAAACGAAAGTGTTTTGGCTAGTTTAGGTTATCCTCAACGCTTTGGCTTTCCGGTATTTTTAATCCTTGATGGTAAAGGCAAAGTATTACACATTGAAAATTCTTCTTATTTAGAAACCGAAGAAGTTGGCACTAACGGTAAAAAGAAAGTTGGACATGATGTAAAGAAAATAACCTCGTTTTTGAAAGGATGGACAACAACAGCGGTTAATCCCGAAACTTATAAGGCGAAGGCCAAATAGAGGTTTATGGTAGAAGGTAAGGTTTAGGGTTAAGATTGAACAACAATAACAGAAGCCTAAAAAGATTAAAAAGCCGTCCCGATTTACATCGTGGCGGCTTTCTTTTTAATCATCTAAATCGTCTTCTTCCACCTCATCATCAAGGTTTAGTTCGTAAGAAGCTCTCGACGCTTCATCAGCTTGTTCCAACAGATCTTTATCGCCCTATGCCGGTGTCGTCGCCACTAATTTCATTGATATTTTCTACATAATCCTCTCTGCGTAAGCATCGTTTGAATAATTGTCATCTGCTGGATCTATCATAACATTAAGGTTTTATATTAGATAATCGTTTTGAGCAAAGAATTGTTTTAAAGAAAGCTAAAAGACTAAAGCTGAAAGACCAAAGATCTGGGCACCCGGATAGACCTGGCCTCTGTAGCTAGAGATTCTTCGCTGCGCTCAGAATGAAAAAATATTAATTCTTTGTGTACTTGGTGCCTTTGTGGTCAATAACTATTGGCCATCTCCAAATTTATAAAACGGAGCTATACTTACTGGTAATTTGCCTGTTGGTACCAATCTATTGTTAATCACTGCAGCAGCTGAAATCTGCATATAATCTTCTTTTTGATAGGAAACAACCAAACCTTTACTATTTTCTAAACCAGATAAGCCGGCCAGATTATATGGATTTGCAAACAGCGCAAAAACAGCATTCTTTGTTGATAATTCTTTAATAAAGTTCTTTACTCCTGCATTTAGCGGGATATTATTTGCTGGCCTTGCACGACTATCGTGGATACCTACAATTACCTGATCAAATGCGCCGATTTCGCGGGCAATGTTCGAAATCTGCGAAGCAGTTGCATCTTTATCCAGCACGTAATAAACAGAATTATAATAACCTTTCGAAATCTCTTTTTGGAAAGTGGTTACCGAAGGTACACCGATGCTGATAATGGCTGTTCTTCTAATCGGAATAAGACGTTTGATATAATCTTTACCTTTTAACAGGGTTACTGATGCATTGGCAAGTTCCTGCACTAAAGCATTACTCGCCTTGCGGTTTACGCCAGCAACAACACCTTGGGTTACTATGGTATCGCGCTTGGCCAGACCGGCCCAGTATTTTGCGGTTAATATTTTACGCACACTCTGGTCTATTTCGGCCATACTAACACGATCCTGTCTAACCGCCTTACGCACCAATTTAATGGCCCTGTCACTATTTTCTGAAAGTTCTATGATATCATTACCTGCAATAATGCCCATCAAATCAGCCTCACCATCTTTAAAGTATTTTACCACACCTTTCATGTCCATTGCATCCGAAATGATCAAGCCTTTAAAGCCTAATTTCTGTTTTAAAATGCCTGTAACAATCGGCTTGGAAAGCGTAGAAGGTAAGTTCGGCGTATTGTCTAACGAAGGGATGTTCATGTGTGCAATCATCACGCCAGAGGCTCCTTGTTTAATCAGTTCTTTAAAAGGGTACATTTCTAAGGTATCCAGTCGGGTAGCCGAGAAAGTAAGCTGAGGCAGATCGTAATGCGAATCTACATCAGTATCACCATGACCTGGAAAGTGCTTCAGTGTGGTTAATAAACCGCCATCTTGCATGCCTTTCATATAAGCGGCAACCTTACTGGCTACATTGTATTTGTTTTCACCGAATGAACGGTAGTTGATAACCGGGTTTTTCGGGTTATTGTTAATATCAGCATCAGGAGCTAAATTCATCTGCATACCCATGCGCTTGTAATCTTTGGCTACTTCTAACCCCATTTTATATAACAGCTCTTTATTTTGGATTGCGCCAAGCGCCATTTGATAAGGATAAGCGATGGTACTGTCTAAGCGCATCCCCAAGCCCCATTCTCCATCGTTGGCTACAATTAATGGCACCCTGCTTAATTTTTGATAGGCATTGGTGGCTAAAACCTGTCGGCCGGGGCCTCCTTGAAAAAAGATAACCCCACCTAATTGTTCTTTTTTAATCACCTGACCAACTGAATCGGTATATTTTTTACCCAGATTGGTATGCGCTCTAACAAAGAACATCTGTGCAATACGCTCTCTGCGGTTAAGTTTGTTAAAAACCGAATCGACCCATTTAGGTTGATTGGCCAATAATTCTAAATAGGTTTTTTGTTGTGCACTCGCAGAAAATGCGGTACCACAAAGGGCAATAATTATAAATAAGTTTTTTCTCACGTGTTTTGTTGTATCTGCTGCCGCTAAATTAATAATCAAAAGGCGAATTAAACAAAAACCAATCCAAGTAATCGATTTAATACAATATGTTGTAAGCCTGTTGCTTTTATCGGCGTTAATTTAGGGTTGTTGATGGCGTGCTATTTGTACATTCCTTTGCCTTCAATGAAATCTATCACTTTATAAGGCAGGAAAAACTGGATATTCTTTTTCTCCTTAATGGCTTTGCGGATAAAGGTTGAGGAAATTTCCATTAAAGGGGTTTTGGTAAAAGTGATGGAAGGGTGGTTTTTCCATTCACTTACATTCGCCTCGGGGCGTGGGTAAACGTAAATCTGGTAGTTTTTTAAAAGCACCTCGTAATTTTTCCACTTTTTGAATGATACCAGATTATCGGCGCCCATAATCAACACAAATTCCTTTTCAGGATATTTTTCGTGTAAGTAGGTTAAGGTGTCGATTGTGTATGATGGCTGCGGCAATGCAAATTCGATATCGCTCACACGGATGTGTTCAGCATTTTCTGTCGCCAATTTGGCCATTTCCAAACGGTCGTACATATTGGTCAAGCCACTTTTATTTTTTAAAGGGTTGTGCGGAGAAATCACCAGCCATACTTCATCAAGTTCGGTATGATTAGCCATGTAATTGGCAATAATTAAATGCCCAGTATGGATTGGGTTATATGAACCAAAGAAGAGACCGGTTTTCATATTTGTGGTTTACCAAAGCGCTTTAACCTTATAAAAGCTAAAGTTTTGGTCTTTTGTTAAAATCGTTAAGTTTTCAGAAATGCCTTGAGCAATCAATATCCGATCAAATGGATCGCGATGATGAAAATCTAATTCATTCAGCTTAATAATATGATCGAATGAAATTGGCAATATTTCTATTTGATTCTGATCAAGAAAATCTAAAATTTTATCGAAATCTGCGCTTAAAGAAAGTTTGTTCAATTTAGATTTAATTGCAATTTCCCAAATACTAGCAATGCTAATCAAACATTGATTATTTAGGTTTTTAATTTCATTAACTATCTTCTTTGGTAAGGATGAATCTCCATTTATAAACCAGATAAATGTATGCGTATCTAACAGGAGCTGCATTACATATAATCTTTAAAATCTTCTAATGGTTCATCAAAATCAGCAGCCATTTTAAAGAAATCTTTGGCATAGCCAAATTGCCTTTCTTTCAATTTTTTACTTTCTTTCGATTTTTTCTTTAGGGATGAGACAAAATCAGACACTTGCTTCTTCAGGTCTGAAGGCAATGAAGATATTTGGCTATATAATTGAATATCAGTCATCACTCAAATATAAAGATTTCTACTTTCTTTAGAAAACTATTTCTTCAAAAAATCTCCCACCAATTTTTCTGCTTCTGCACAAGCTGTAGCCAAATCGTAATTTTTTAAGATCACATCAAACTTATCTGCATAAAGCAGTTCTTTTTCAGCTTTAATAAAACGTTCCTGTAATTTTTCAGCGCTATCTGTTCCGCGGCCACTTAAACGTTCTTTTAGAACATCTAATGAGGGTGGTTGAACAAAAATAGCCAAAGCATCTTCTTCATATTTTCTTTTCAAACGGATACCGCCTTCTACATCAATATCGAAAATAACATGTTTGCCATCATTCCAGATGCGCTCTATTTCTGAACGTAAAGTACCATAAAAAGTGCCGTTATAAACCTCTTCAAACTCTACAAATTCCTGGCGTGCTACTTTGTGCAAAAATTCTTCTTTACTAATAAAATAGTAATCGTTTTCATGTGTTTCAGCGCCTCTCAATTCGCGGGTTGTTGCAGAAATAGAAAAGCTCAGCTCAGGAAATTTCGTTAATAAATGATGTACTATGGTGGTTTTACCTGCCCCTGATGGTGCTGAAAATATGATTAATTTGCCTTGTTTCATTTTGTAAGCTGAAAGCAAAAAGCTGAAAGACCAAAGCTGCTTTATGCTTTAGTCTTTAGTCTTTCTCCTTATAATACGTTTAATAATTGTTCTTTTATCTTTTCTAATTCTTCTTTCATACCTACAACAAACTGCTGCATCTGGGCATCATTTGCTTTAGCGCCCATGGTATTAATTTCTCTTCCTATTTCCTGAGAAATAAAACCCATTTTTTTGCCGTTAGCTTCTTTGCTTGCTAAAGTTTGCAAGAAATAATCGCAATGGCTTTTTAAACGTGTTTTTTCTTCAGTAATGTCTATTTTATCAATGTAATAAATCAGTTCCTGTTCGAAACGATTCTGATCGATATTTACTTTGCCTACCGCATCGTCCAAAAATTGGGTAAATTTATCACGGATAGCGGTAATCCTTTTAGGTTCTAATTCTTCAACTGATTTAAAGTAAGAAAGGATGTTTTTTATCCTCAGTTCTAAATCGGCCTTTAAAACAGCACCCTCATCTTCTCTGAATTTATTGAAATTGGCCAGAGCCGATGTGAAAATCTGGAAGATATGGTTCCATTCATCCTCACTAACACTTTCTTCCTTGTAACTGATTACATCAGGAAAAGTTAATGCTGTTTGCAATAAATTGCTACTTCCAGCACCTAATTCGTCATTAACGGCAATAAGTTGTTTGTAATAGTGGCTTAATAATGCCGTATTGATGGTAGCACCTGTAACTTCACCATTGGTGCGTTCTACATTAATGCTTAAACTTACCTTTCCGCGCTCGATGTCTTTGCTGCAGATGTTGCGCAGAATTAACTCTTTATCAGAAAAAGCTTTAGGATATTTTAAATTCAGCTCCAGGAATTTACTGTTGAGCGATTTGATTTCGACACTATACTTTGCATTTGCATAATCGGCTGTTGCTAAGCCGTATCCTGTCATGGATTTTATCATGCGCAAAGATAGGGTTTTAAGCGGAAAGGAGAAATAATAATGGTTAAGGAGTCAGAGTTGTGGCATACCGGCATAAAATACCTTAACATTTAGAAAACCAGCGTTCAGTATTTCTTTGGGGATTGCTGCCCCGCTTTACGCTTTACTTCGTTACACTACGTGCTCGCTGCAATCGGGTTTATGTATAGAGTTGGGTAGCTTTTGGCAAGTCCTGTTACCTACTGGGTGCAGAACCGCTGTTCCTAAACCTGATGGGAGTGGACATCCCCGATTCTTCCATCGGGATAAAACGGACAGCAGGACTGATTTAGCCAAAAGTACCGAAGCCCTCATTTTCTAATAAAATAGGACATATTGTAAGCTAGGCTACCAACATTTCCAAAATCGTATTAAAAAATTTTTTCTTTAACATTTCTAAATCATCGGCTACTAATCCTTCAACCTCAATAGGTCTCCCAAATGTTGTGTTAATCAATCCTGGGTTAAGCGGACTAAAAACCTGTGGAATGCAGATTACAATGGCTACGGCATCCAAAAACTAACTGTGGTTGCCCACGCATATGTACGCTCGCGACGTATCAATTTCTTTACCTCCTGAAGAAAACCATAAGCAGGTAAGTATGCTAAACTCCATGCCCAGAATTTTAAAAAGTAGAAGGAAATTTCCCTTCCTGTTTTCTCTTTAAAAATACCTGTACTGATCAGAATAAAGGGACAAACAATAAGCATGAGTATAAAAAATACAATTGCGGTATAGGTAAAACCCGCCCATTAGTTTTCTCATGATTATTAACGTTTATTTAACAGTTTGCAAGGTTAACAAATGTTAATTTTACAAAATTATTGGTAGATGGGAAACTATTTTTCATCCCTTTTTTCATTCATTAAGGGAGATAAATTAGTTTTCTAGTCAAGATGTAACAATTAAGGCAGAAAACAAACAACAAAACCAATCTGCTGTTAAAATAGAAACCTAATTTGCGCTACCAGATAATTTAACTTGCCATTTTAACGCAATGAAGCATTTAAAAATTATTCTTCTACTGATCATCTTAATACAGGGCTTAAAAATAAAGGCTCAGGAATTTGTGTTAAAAGGGGTAGTGATTGAAAAAGGCTCGAATGTGCGGATTGCTTTGGCCGGTATTACCAATATCCGTAGTAAGATGGGCGCTATCAGTAACGATATTGGAATTTTTCAGTTAAGTGCCCGCATTGGCGATACGCTGTTAATTCAGAAAAGAAACCTGAATGAACAAAAAGTGGTGGTTAAAACAGATGATGACCTGGTTATTTATTTAATTAGAGGAAGTACAATGTTAGATGAGGTTACGGTTAAAGGCCAGACCAAAAAGCAGGAAATGGAAAGCATAAAAAGAGATCTGAAAAGAAATGGCTCATTTTATGCAGGTAGACCGCCATTAATTTTATTAAACCCATTCGGTGGAAGTCCGATAACATTTTTTTATGAGCTTTTTGGGAAAACACCGGCAAGAGCACGTAATTTTAACCGTTATTATAAAAAGGAGCTAAGTTTGATCGAGGTAGACAAGTTTTTTAATAAAAGTTTAGTCTCGAACAATACTACATTAACAGGGAAAGAACTCGACAAATTTCTGCTCGATTATTATCCAACCAACAGCATGGTAAGTAACTGGAACAATTACGATGCTGTTAAATACATCAAAGAATCGGCTAAAAAATATACCGATACTTTGAAACACACAAATTAATACACCATGAGAAACTTTAAATTTGCCATTATACTCTTCGTTCTTACCTCGATTAGCTTCATTACAAAGGCGCAAGATTTTATTGTGAAAGGTGTGGTAATTGAGAAAGGCTCAAATATCAGAATTGCATTATCAGAAATTACTAACCTGCGTACTGGAATAGGTGTTGGGAGTAATGATATTGGTATGTTTCAGTTAAAAGCCAGAATGGGCGATACGCTCCTGGTAATTAAAAGAGATCTGATTGATCAGCGCGTTGTGGTAAACAGCGAAAAAGACCTGGTAATTTATTTGGTTAGGGGAAGTACCACGCTTGATGATGTAACCATTCGAGGCAATACCAAAAAAGAAGATTTAGACGAAATTAAGCGCGAATTTAAAAACAAGGGTGTATACAATGGGGGTAAAACAACCGTATTATCGGCTATCTTCAGTCCGTTGAATGCACTATATAACTTATTTGGCACAGATCCTAAAAACGCACGGAGATTTGGTAGGTATGCAGATAATGAAATTAAACAATCACAGATTGATGCATACTTTAACCAGAGCATTATTAAAAATAATACCGAATTAAGAGGAGATACCTTAGAAAAATACATGCTAAACTGTCGCCCTGAATTTGATAAAGCACAATATTGGAACAGCTACGATTACATCAAATACATTAAAGAATCTTCAAAGAAATTTACTGATACGCTAGGAAAGAGCAGGTAGTCCGGAGTCCTCAGTCGAGAGTCTGGAATCCGAAGTCTATAGTTGGAAATTGAGGATTTGGAGTTGAGCATTCTTCGTGCAGCGTATAAAGTCGGAAATCCGAGATTTTAGTCTACCGTCACAATTAATCCCCAACAATTTAACAATCCTTAACCATGGAGCAATTCACAGTTTAGTACTCTTGTACAGTTAACCGATTAACCAGTTTATACAATTAACCTAATAAACCAATGGCTACTGAACCAATGAATTTATATACTCAACGATTCGCAAGCTTTTTCAGCCGCTAATTTTTCTGCGTTTTTCTTGTTGTAATCTCGTCCGGTACCCACTTTTTCGCCTTCTACTACAGCACTAATGGTAAATAATTTAGCACTTTCGCCTTCACCATTTTCTGCCAGTTCGAACATTACGTCCTTGCCATGGCGTTGGCACCATTCGATCAGTTTACTCTTGAAGTTAGTTTCGGTAAGTTCTAAGGTGTGAATATCGATATGCGGTTTTACAATTCTGCGCAATAAAAACTCTTTGGTAAAGTTGTATCCCTTATCCATGTAAATGGCACCTATAATGGCTTCAAAAGCGTCGCCCAGCATCGAATTGTGCTTGGTTTGGATGCTCACAGAACGTTGATCGAACTGAATGAGTTTATCGAAACCAATTTTCTTTGCCAACTGGTTTAAATTAGCCCGGTTCACAATCTTTGAGCGCATTTCGGTTAAGAAACCTTCTTCTTTGTAGGGGTAGTGTTTGAAGAGCAGTTCTGCTATTACCGAGCCTAAAACAGCATCGCCTAAAAACTCTAAGCGTTCGTTACTGCTCCTGCTTCCGTTTTTTAAAACTTTGGCTACAGAACGGTGTCTGAACGCCATTTTATAGAGCGTAACATTACCAGGAACAAAGCCTAAAATGTTTTTCAGCTTTTTAACAAACTCCTTTTCGGGAGAAAGATAAAGTTTATATAATTTTAATATCGGCATTAAACAAATAACACAATTAACGGCTAATAAGCATATTTAACTAAGTTATCTATTTTTAATTAGCATACAAAATTATATAGCAGGGCTGTTTTAAATTAATCTTCGTATTTTTTAAAAATAACAGAAGCATTATGGCCACCAAAACCGAATGTATTACTTAAGGCAGCTCTAACGGTACGTTTTTGCGCCTTATTAAACGTAAAATTCAATTTAGGGTCAAATGCAGGATCATCTGTAAAGTGATTGATTGTTGGAGGAACAATATCGTTTTTAACAGAAAGAATTGCTGCAATAGCCTCAATAGCTCCAGCTGCACCTAAAAGGTGGCCAGTCATTGATTTGGTTGAACTGATGTTTAAACGATAAGCATCTTCACCAAATAATGTACCAATGGCTTTGGTTTCACTAATATCACCCAGTGGTGTAGAAGTGCCATGTACATTGATATAATCTATATCAGCAGTTGTTAAACCAGCATCTTTTAGTGCATTGGTCATTACCATTCTAGCGCCCAAACCTTCAGGATGTGGTGCGGTGATGTGGTTAGCATCGGCACTCATTCCACCGCCAACAAGCTCTGCATAAATTTTTGCACCTCTTGCCTTTGCATGTTCAAGTTCTTCTAAAATAATGGTTCCTGCACCTTCACCAGCTACAAATCCATCACGGTCTTTATCAAAAGGGCGTGATGCTGTTGCCGGATCATCGTTACGTGTAGATAATGCATGCATGGCATTAAAACCACCCATACCCGCTTCGTTAATAATCGCTTCAGAACCACCGCTGATAATCACATCAGCCATACCCAAACGGATATAGTTAAATGCATCAATCATTGCGTTTGTAGAAGAAGCGCATGCCGAAACGGTTGCAAAATTTGGCCCACGTAAGCCGTATTTGATCGAGATATGCCCTGGAGCAATATCAATAATCATTTTAGGAATAAAAAATGGATTGTATCTTGGCGTACCATCTCCTTTGGCGAAATTCGAAATTTCGTCCAGGAAAGTTTTCAATCCACCTATGCCCGCGCCCCAGATAACTCCGATCCGGTTAGTATCTAATTTTTCAAAATCAAAACCACCATCCTTCACAGCCTCATCTGTTGCTACAAGAGCATATTGTACAAACGGATCTAATTTGCGGGCTTCTTTTTTCTCCAAAAAATCTTCTGGATTAAAGTTTTTAACCTCGCAAGCGAATTTGGTTTTGAACTTTTCAGTATCAAAACCCTTAATAGGAGCAGCGCCACTCACCCCGTTAGTCAATCCTTCCCAAAAATCAGGAACATTATTGCCTATAGGAGTGAGCGCACCCAACCCTGTTACTACTACTCTTTTTAATTCCATTTATACTGAAAAAGCGTAATTCTATTTAACGTTTTTTTCCAAATAAGCAATCGCTTGACCAACTGTACCGATGGTTTCAGCCTGATCATCAGGAATAGCTACATTGAATTCTTTTTCAAATTCCATAATCAACTCTACGGTATCTAAAGAATCTGCACCTAAATCGTTGGTGAATGAAGCCTCTGGCGTAACTTCGCTTTCGTCAACACCTAGTTTTTCTACGATAATAGCCTTAACTCTTGAAGCAATATCAGACATAATTTTATAATTTAATGGTTAAATAATTCTGTGCAAAGAAAAATAAATTCTTACAATTTTCAAATGTTTTTATTTCGATACGTAATTTTGGTATCTCAATAACACAGCGAATATAGAATTAGTTTTTTAATTTCGTTCTGTAAATAATTTATTTCGCTTTGAATAGAACTTACCTAAAACTTACCTTAGACCTTGATTTTATACTAATTGCGATCACAGCACCCCTAAAAGACTATGTGCTTTGCCACAAAATTAATACCCGATTAAACACACAATTCGAAAAAATAGAAGACCACGAAATATTTTTTAATATTGATGAACCGGCCTGTTGTTTCTCTAAATATTACTTTTTTGTGGAGCAAGGAGAGGTAGAATACTACTTAATTTGCAATAAAAGCAGCGATGGTTTGCTAATTCCGGAGATGAGTAACGTCGATTTTTTCATTATTATTAAAGAATTTATAGATAAAGAAGATTTAGATTATCTGATCAATGGATTAAATAAACTGCCTGATATACAGGTGGCTGCAAAGATAGATCCGGTTAAGTTAAAAAGTAAGGAGAATTTGGTAATATAAAAATTATATACTTGGTGTATTAAATACACTATATTTGACGGTTACAAACAAAGAACAAAAAAACAAAATATATAAAATTTGATGCAGTTTGATTATTTTAGATAATAATTAATGCTTTCTTAAACTGCATTGCTAAAATCAATTAATTAAATGAAACCTTTTCATTCGAGAACTAAAATTGTTGCCACGCTTGGGCCTGCATCAGCAAAACCAGATGTATTATATAGTATGTTTAACGCTGGTTTAGATGTTTGCCGCTTAAACTTTTCACACGGATCACAAGCAGATCACCAGGCGGTTTTGGATACCATCCGCGATTTAAACAAAAAATACGATTATAATGTAGGTATCCTTGCCGATTTACAAGGTCCTAAAATCCGTATTGGTTTAGTAAAAGAAGGTGGTATTAACCTGATCAATGGTAAAACTACCGTAATTACCACTACCGAATGTGTTGGTAACGAAGAACGGATTTATATTACTTACCAAAGCTTCCCTCAGGATGTTCAGGCTGGCGAAATTATCCTTTTGGATGATGGAAAGCTGCAAATGAAAGTGATTTCTACCAACTTAAAGGATGAAGTAGTTTGCGAGATTGTTCATGGTGGTATTTTAACTTCAAGAAAAGGTGTAAACCTGCCAAATACCAAAGTTTCTATCCCTTCATTAACACCAGAAGACCGCGAAAACTTAGAATTTGTTCTAGAAAATGATGTAGAATGGATCGGTTTATCTTTTGTGCGTAAGGCTGATGACATTATCGAACTTAAAAAGATTATTGCAGAACGCGGTAAAACTGCCCGTGTAATTGCTAAAATAGAAAAACCAGAAGCGATTGCCAACATCGATGAAATTATTGCTGTTTCTGATGGCATTATGGTTGCCCGTGGCGATTTAGGTGTTGAATGTCCTATGGAAGAAGTTCCATTATTACAAAAAATGATCGTTGCTAAATGTAGAGCAGCCTCGAAGCCTGTAATTGTGGCCACACAAATGTTAGAGAGCATGATTACTACGCCTCGCCCAACACGTGCTGAGGTGAATGATGTGGCAAACTCTGTTTTGGATGGTGCTGATGCAGTGATGTTAAGCGGTGAAACTTCAGTTGGAGAATTTCCATTGATCGTGATCGAAACCATGCAAAAAATCATCCAGAACATTGAACAGAATAATTATCCTTTCAATCCCGATAAGTTTTTAAAACCAAAATCGCCATCTTTCTTAAGCGATGCCATTTGCGATTCAGCATGTTTCTTAGCGAAACAAACCAACGCGGTAGGTATTGTATCGATGACTTTAAGTGGTTATACTGCTTTCGAAATTTCGAGTCACCGTCCGGAAGCCTTAACCTTTATTTTTACCAGTAACAGAGCATTGCTTAACGCAGTAAGCTTGCTTTGGGGCGTAAGAGGTTTCTACTACGATAAGTGGGAAAGTACCGATAACACCATTATTGAGGTAAACGAATTCTTAAAAAGCAAGAAATTGGTTAAACAAGGCGATATCGTAATCAATACTGCTGCTATCCCAATGGATGCAAAAGGTAAAACCAATATGTTAAAAATTACGGTTATAGATTAATTTCTAATATCATATTTTAAAAATGCTCCCGATTTTAATCGGGAGCATTTTTTTTATCAATAAAAAATATACTTTTGCAATCCACCCCGGAGAGGTGTCAGTCCAAAGGACCCCTATGGGGAGTGTAGATCGAGCACGCTTGGAAAGTAGAGACTAATAAATTAAACTTTGTATACTTGCAATGAAAAATAATTATGTTTTATAGTTATATTTTAAAAAGTGAAAAAGATGGGAAGTACTATTATGGAAGTACTGAAAACCTGGAAGCAAGATTAATAAAACATAATAAGTGAGATGTAAAATCGACAAAGGCTAGGCGGCCTTTCATCATTCACTTTTTTGAAGAATTCAATTCAAGAAGCGAAGCTTTTAAAAGAGAACAATATTACAAGTCTGTAGATGGCTACATTTATTTGAAAAAAAATAAAATCATATAACCGGAGAGGTGTCAGAGTGGTCGATCGAGCACGCTTGGAAAGCGTGTGTACTGCAAGGTACCGCGGGTTCGAATCCCGCCCTCTCCGCAGCAAAAATGCCTTTAACCTTAGGATGAAGGCATTTTTGTCTAACACTTAAACTAATTCTTATGATGAAGTGTATATTGTCTATATTCCTCTTTTTAAACTGTGTATTGGTAACACAGGCACAGCAAAAAGTCTCTAATGAAAATAATGTAGTAGTATCGCCTAAGGATGTTTTAAAGTTTAAAGCTGCCAAAACGGTTCACTATAGTGACTTTGGTGCCAAGGGTGATGGAAAGACTGACGATATGGATGCTATCGCCGCAACCCATGCATTCGCTAACATACACAGCCTTTCAGTTAAAGCCGACGCTGGAGCCACCTATTATATTAGTGGAAAGGAACGTACAGCATTTATCCAGACGGATACAGATTTTGGTACAGCCGCCTTTATCATTGATGATACTGACGTAAAAAACCGCAATGCACCAGTTTTTACCGTGAGCTCATCTATGAAACCATTTAAACTGAAAACAATATCCTCCCTTAAGAAGAACCAAGAAAAAATCGACTGGGATTTACCAACTTCATGTTTAATCACAGTTACGAATTCCAATGTTAAACAATACATCCGCTTTGGTCTAAACCAAAATAACGGCTCTTCGCAGACCGACATCTTTCTGGTCGACAAAAATGGTAACGTGGATATGAGAGCACCAATTATTTGGGATTTTAATCAAATTACAGATATTACTGCTCTACCTATTGATGTGGGTCAGTTGAAGATTACTGGAGGTATTTTTACCACAATTGCCAATAAAGACGAATCAAACTACACCTATTATAACCGAAATATCACAATCAAACGCTCAAATGTGCTTGTTGAAGGGTTGCAACATCACATACAGGGTGAAGGAGATCACGGCGCTCCATATGGAGGATTTATCAACATCGCAGAATGTGCCAATGTAACGGTGAAAAATACCATTCTAACCGGGCACTTTGCATATAGCACGATTGGTGCTGCAGGTAAGCCGGTAACAATGGGCACCTACGACCTTTCTGTGAACCGTGCGGTTAACATATCTTTTATCAATTGCAGTCAGACGAATGATATTAACGACAGCAAATATTGGGGTATTCTAGGTTCAAATTTTTGTAAAAATCTGTTATATGATAGTTGTACACTTTCTAGATTTGATGCGCATCAGGGCGTTGCCAATGCTACCATTCGCAACTCAAACCTCGGGCACATGGGAATAAATGCCATTGGGAGTGGGCTCTTAACAATCGAGAATTCTACCATACGTGGGCGAAATTTTGTAAGCTTACGCCCAGACTACGGCAGTACATGGCAAGGAGAATTGGTAATACGCAACTGTGTATTTGTGCCAGCAGGTGGGAAATCTATTAGTGCTTCTTTAATAGGCGGATCTAATTCAGGTCAACATGATTTCGGCTACACCTGTTATTTACCAGAAAAGATTACGATTGAGAATCTCCGAATTGAAGATACTAAGCACCCTGATAATTACCAAGGGCCTGCTATTTTCGCCAATTTCAATCAAGAAATGACAGGCACTAACTACGATGAAAAGTTTCCTTATGTCAGAAATAGCAAGGTTATTCTAAAAAATATTACCACTGCCAGTGGAAAAGCACTAATTATCAGTAATAATCTTTTTATGTTTAAAGATGTAAAGGTTAAGATTAATTAAATCATGAGAACAATATGTTGATGAATTTAATTAATTTTAAAGACAATTTTTATGTGTGATTTCTTGATGGTACAAAAGATGGTGCAGATACTATCCTATTTATTTGCTTTGTAAAGCAGGATTATCTGCATTACAACTTTTGAACTTATTCATAAATACCCTCACTACGTTTCTTATTCTTATATATTTCTCTTATTATTCTGAAAAAAAAAGTACCTCAATAGGTAGCTAATTTTTGTCGCGGAAACTTCTTTTTTTTATCATTTTTGAAGCTAAAGCGTCTTGTTTGGGAGGAAATTTAGGATAATTTCACCTTAATTATTGCCGTTTTGTTGTAAGGATAACGCCAATACTTCACCCATTATTGCGCTTATAAAAATATAGTTCTTAAACGTTGTTTCAGTGCTTTATACCTTATATTTTTGGCTTTTCGTCTCTTTGAGAATTATTGTTAAAGCGTTGATAAACAAAGTTTAAAAGTGTTTTCAATATAATGAGAAGAGACAGGATTTCTACCAGATAAAAAAGGGAAATGATATGAGTAAATACGTAACTGGTTTTCAGGAAATCGGCAGGTCTGATATTTTAGGCGTTGGAGGCAAGGGCGCTAATCTTGGCGAACTATCTAAAATTAAAGGGATACAAGTGCCTGAGGGCTTTTGTATAAGCACCGAAGCTTATAAAAAAATAACAGCAAACAATAAGGAACTTAATGTCTTATTGCACGAATTGAGCGCGCATAAAACAGGAGATCTGCATGCAGTTAGTAAAACCAGTGCCAAAATCCGGACACTTATCGAAAATATATCCATTCCAGATGATATAACCAAAGAGATCGAAAGTTATCTTGCCAATTTTAACACGCATGAAGCCTTTGCTGTCCGATCGAGTGCTACCGCCGAAGACCTCCCAACAGCATCTTTTGCAGGTCAGCAAGACACCTATCTGAACGTTATCGGAAAAACAGCTATACTAAAACAGATCAGCAAGTGTTGGGCATCGTTATTTACGGATAGGGCTATAATTTATCGTATTCAAAACAGTTTCGACCATTTAAAAGTTCAGCTGTGTGTAGTGGTGCAGCAAATGGTGTTTCCACAAGGGGCAGGTATTTTATTTACTGCCGATCCGGTTTCGGGAAATCGGAAAATGTTATCCATAGATGCCAGTTTTGGGCTGGGTGAAGCCATGGTTTCGGGCCTGGTAAATACCGATAATTATCAAGTATGTAATGGCAGGATTATCAATAAAAAAATATCAACCAAGAAGCTGGCCGTTTATGCCTTAAAAGATGGAGGTACAAAATCTCAAGCGCTTTCAGCGGAAGAGCAAAATAGGCAAGTGCTAACGGAAGAACAGATTTTACAGCTTGAGCAGTTGGGTAGGAAGATTGAGGCGCACTTCGGCCAACCCCAAGATATAGAATGGTGTTTGGTTGATGGTACGTTTTATATTGTGCAGAGTAGGCCAATTACCACTTTATATCCCATTCCAGAACCAAACGACCCTGAAAATCACGTGTATATTTCTGTAGGTCATCAGCAAATGATGACTGATGCCATGAAACCACTAGGGTTATCATTATGGCAGTTAAGGGCAGCCAGGCCAATGTTTAAGGCCGGAGGAAGATTGTTTGTTGATGTAACGGATAGCCTGGCCACCCCAAATGGTAGGGCGAATTTATTAGATGTGATGGAGCAACATGATCCGCTCATAAAAGATGCATTGATCACCATCACTGAGCGGAGTGATTTCATAAAATCGTTACCAGATGATGGAAACGGACCGGCGCTGGTTAAAAGCACTAAGGGAATGTCGGTTGCAGCTATTTTGGCACAAATAGGAAACGACCTGGCTATCGTTTCTGATCTGATTAAACATAATGAGGCATCAGTAGAGGGACTAAAAAAAAATATCCAAACGAAATCAGGACCGGATTTATTTGAATTTATTCTGGAAGACATTGGGCAATCAAAGAAGATGATATTTGATTCGCAACACATGGGTGTGATCATAGCCGCAATGAATGCTTCATCGTGGATCAATGAAAAGATGGGCGAATGGTTAGGTGAAAAAAATCCGGCAGATACACTATCTCAATCTGCGCCCAACAATATCACTTCAGAAATGGGATTGGCACTATTGGATGTCGCAGATGTGATCCGCCCTTATCCAGCGCTAATTAAATATTTACAAGAGGCAAAGGAGGATAATTTTTTAGATGACCTGATTCAATTTGATGGGGGTAAAGAGACCAGAGACGCAATCAATACATATCTCGAAAAATACGGAATGCGGTGTGCCGGAGAAATTGATATTACGAACACACGGTGGAGCGAAAAACCATCGATACTCATTCCCCTGATCCTTAGCAATATCAAAAACTTTGAGCCTCATGCTGGCAAGCGAAAATTTGAACAGGGGCAACAGGAAGCTTTAAATAAGGAAAATGAATTATTGGGTAGATTGGCGCTATTGCCAGCTGGCGAACAAAAAGTCGGAGAAACCAAACAAATGATTAGCCTGCTCCGGAATTTTGCAGGTTATCGTGAATATCCCAAATACGTAATTGTTAACCGCTTTTTCATTTATAAACAAGCCTTACTGCAAGAAGCCGAACAGCTTTTAAAAGCCAAAGTTATCAGCGCGGGAGAAGATATTTATTATCTCACCTTTCAGGAATTGCGTGAAGCGGTAAGCACCAATAAATTAGATATTCAGATTGTAGATAAACGAAAAGAAGAATTTAAACAGTACGAAAAACTAATTCCACCAAGGGTAATTACATCCGATGGAGAAATTATGAGGGGTAAATACAACCGCGAAAATCTTCCAGCCGAAGCCATTGTAGGTTTAGCGGTTTCTTCAGGGGTGATCGAAGGACGGGCACGCGTAATCCTAAACATGGAAGATGCCGATCTGGAGGATGAAGATATATTGGTTACCACCTTTACCGATCCAAGCTGGACACCTTTATTTGTATCAATAAAAGGCCTGATTACCGAAGTTGGCGGATTAATGACGCATGGCGCCGTAATTGCAAGAGAATATGGCCTGCCAGCGGTTGTTGGCGTAGAAAATGCCACCAAACTGATCAAAGATGGGCAGCGTATTAGGTTGAACGGAACGGATGGATACGTAGAAATTTTATAAATAAGTCCAGAGTCTTAGTACGGAGTCTTGAGTCGATTTATCTTGAGTTGGGCGTTTGGAGTGGATAAACTCGTGATTTGTCCTCCTGAACGCAGTGAAGGATCTTTAAAAAGATGTATGATGGTGTTAGTAGGAGGTCCGGAGTGGATTGTGCAAAAAAGAAAAATCTAACTTTGTGCCCTTTGCGGTTAAACAGATCATACATCCCAAAAATTTGTATCACGATTAATACCGTTCTTTTCCTAAAACAGTCTTATTTTTATCGCAAGATTAACTAACATGATGAATAAATATTGGCTTACCGTAACGGCTTGTACTTTGGCCATTACGGTAAATGCTCAGCAGAAAGCTTTAACCGTTAAGGATTACGAAAGAGCGGAAAGTTTTATGGGCTACAACACCGCAAAGTACATCGATCATGCCAGTGTGCAACCTAACTGGTTGGAAGGTGATAAATTTTGGTACACCACTAAAACGAATGGCACTGAACAGACTTTTTTGGTAGATCCGGTAAAGAAAACAAAAACTTTAAGTACCGATTATAAAGGCAGTGCAACGCCATCACGTGGGGCTGGCCGCAATGAAGTTCTTTCTCCCGATGGGAAAAAAGCCATTTTAATTAAAGATTATAACCTCTTTGTTAAAGATGTAGCAACAGGGAAATTAACACAGTTAACCACTGATGGCATTAAAGATTATGGTTATGCTACCGATAATGCGGGATGGAAACATAGCGATGCGCCAATTTTGCGTTGGTCGCCTGATTCGAAAAAGATAGCTACTTTTCAACAAGACCAAAGAAATTCAAAAGATATGTACCTGGTAACCACCAACGTGGGAGCCCCAGAGTTAAAAGCCTGGAAATATCCTTTACCAGGTGATAAACAGATTGCAACGATTAGAAGAGTAGTTATTGATGTAGAAAATGCGAAGATGGTTTCGCTAAACATCCCTGCAGATCAACATCGTGCGACCTTAAGCGATGATATTTCGAGTAGCGGTACTTTTGATGATATTGATTGGAAAGCTGATGGCACTGAAGTGGCATTTCTGTCTACCTCTCGTAATCATAAAAATGAAAAATTCCGCATTGCCAATACCACAACAGGTGCCGTTCGCGAAGTTTTCGAAGAAACCGTAAAAACACAGTACGAATCTGGTCAGGGAGCCATCAACTGGCGCTACCTTCCAACGTCTAAAGAAATTATCTGGTATTCGGAAAGAGATAACTGGGGTCATTTGTATCTATACAATGCTACCAGTGGAAAATTGAAAAATCAGATTACCAAAGGAGATTTCGTGGTTACCCGTTTAATTAAAGTTGACGAAAAAACACGCACACTTTACTTTATGGCCAATGGCCGCGAAAAAGGCAACCCTTATTTTAGCCATTTATACAAGATCGGCTTCGACGGGAAAAACCTGGCATTGCTAACCCCTGAAGAAGGTAACCATCAGGTGGTATTTTCTCCGTCGTTCGAATATTTTGTAGATACTTATTCGCAACCTGATGTACCAGCGGTTACAGTTTTAAGAAGTATCAATGGAAAATTGATCAATACTTTAGAGAAAACAGATGTATCTAGGTTAACTGCTACAGGTTGGAAAGCACCAACACCGGTTGCTGTTAAAGCCAAAGATGGTAAAACCGATATCTACGGACTGGTTTTTACACCAAGCAAAATGGATGCAGGGAAGAAATATTCGGTTATTGATTATATTTATCCAGGCCCGCAGGGGGGTAGTGTAGGCAGTTGGTCTTTTGCTGCCTCGCGTGGCGATAATCAGGCTTTGGCCGAACTGGGCTTTATTGTGGTGGTAATAGAGGGAACCAGTAACCCTGACCGCTCTAAAAGTTTCCATGATATGAGCTATGGCAATATGGCCGAGAATACCTTGCCTGATCAGATTGCAGCCATCAGACAGCTTTCTGCAAAATACCCTATTGATACCACAAAAGTTGGTATCTGGGGGCACTCGGGTGGAGGTTTTGCCACTGCTGCGGCCATGTTCCGTTATCCGGATTTCTTTAAAGTAGGGATTTCAGAATCAGGTAATCACGACAACAGAAACTACGAGGACGATTGGGGCGAACGTTACAATGGTTTGGTAGAAAACTCAGATTACGAAGCACAGGCCAACCAGAACTACGCTAAAAACCTAAAAGGAAAACTGATGTTGGTACATGGTATGATGGATGATAATGTACCACCTTATAATACGCTATTGGTCGTTGAGGCCTTGGAAAAAGCAAACAAATCTTTCGATCTGGTTATTTTCCCCAATAGTGCACATGGTTATGGTGATTACTCGCCTTATATGACACGTCGCCGTTGGGATTACTTTGTACAGCATCTTTTAGGAGCAGAACCGCCTAAAGATTATCAAATGAAAGCCAATACAAAATAACTTTAAGAGCAACCTAATGAGTTGCTCTTTTTTATTTATATTACCCTATCGATAAAACAAAGCGCTTTCTTTCAAGTTTTTGTTAATTGAGGAATCATATCATGGGAAAAACCAGCGGTCAGAATAATATTATCATCACCGGTGCTACAGGCATGGTTGGCGAGGGCGTATTGATGCAATGCTTAAACAGTCCTGAAATAGATGGTATTTTAGTCATCAATCGCAAACCTTGTGCTTATACCCATCCAAAACTAAAAGAGATTATCCACTCCGATTTTTTTAATTTTTCGCAGATTGAAAATCAACTTTCGGGTTATAATGCCTGTTTCTTTTGTTTAGGTATTACCTCAGTAGGAGTTGATAGCGATACTTATTACAAAATGACCTATACCCTAACCATGCATGTTGCCGAAACATTAAGCAAGCTGAACGATCGTATGACTTTTTGTTATGTTTCCGGAGGTGGTACCAATGCGAACGGACGGTTGAAATGGGCGCAGGTAAAGGGCAAAACAGAGAATGAATTAATGAAATTGCCTTTCGCACAAGTGTTTAATTTTCGCCCGGGTTTTATTAAGCCACTACCAGGACAAAAATATGCCCATAAATTTTATAAATATATCAATTGGTTATTTCCTATTGGAAGGGGGATTTATCCAAGTGGATTCTGTACCATGGGAGAGCTGGCCAATGCCATGATTAATACTTTAAGCCATAAAGGCGAGCGGATGATTTTAGAAGGGAAAGCCATTATTGCCTTATCAAAAGAATAAGCCCAGGTACTGCAATGAGTTCCTGAGCTTATTAATCCTCAGCTGATTAAGGACTAGTTTAGGTTTGATTGTTTATTTTAAATGTTTAATATAAGGCTGCAACAGCATTTTTATCTTTTGTAGATAATACAGTAGCACCCGATCCGCATTGGCCACCATTCATAAGTGATAAAGCATCTGTTCCTGTAACACCAGGAACATTTGTAGCAGTAGATTCGCCCTGAGCTGACCAATTTGTATGACGCAAGGAAATATTATGACCAAATTCATGGCATATTGTTCTTGCACGTTGCGCAAACGAATTGCCTGCAATATAGTTTTTATTGATTCTAACCAAAGCACCTGCACTTCCGCCAGATGGGAATTGTCCTGAGCCACAAACACCATTTCCTAAATTTTCATCTTTGATCAGGATGTCATAAGGAGCTGTAGTTACGGTGCTGAATCGCAAAGTAGAATTTGGAACCGCGTTCCATTGAGCAATTGCACTGTTGATCTCGCTGCTCATAGAAGTCATAGATGCATCTACAAAAATCCTGATGTTCAGTTTTTTCGTAGCGTTTACAATGCTTCCGGTATAATATTGCTCTGTTTTTGCTCCAGCGCCATTAGCTGGGATTTCCATGTTTTTTGGAAATGAAATATCTTCTTCTACAAGATATTCATTCCCATTATCAACAATGCTTGATGCAGGGAAACCAAGATCTTTAATATACTGTAAAACCTTGTCGGCGTTTTTTACAGTTTCCTGTGGTTCTGTTGTTGATGATTCCTGGTTTTTTTTACAGGCTGCAAATACTACTGCAACCATCGCAATAATAGCGATCTGTTTTAGATTTGTTTTCATGAAGTTTAAGTTAGTTTAATCCTTAATAGCTGATAAACAAATGTAACAGAACATGTTACATTTGTTTTCGGTCTTGTCATTATTTTACACGAAAACTTAATTAGTACATATTGTAATGATTTAAAGGTGTATTTGTATTCAAAAATTTACATCAACAGTCTGTTTTATAAGTTTATTTCGGCCAGATTGATTTGTAAATCGAAAATAAGGAGTAAGAAGCACTTCTAACAGATCGAAAAAAAGCATACTAACAGTTAATTCTTCTTACCTTGCCAAATTATGGCCAAAAAGGCCCAAATTTTATAGTATGCAAAATGAGAGTATAGCCTTACAGGCGAAGGTATTTTTATACCACTTAAACAATGCCAACAACGAAAATGGTTTTCGGGCTAAAGAATCATGGAAGTTTAGCCAGGTAAGCGAGCAGGGGAAGGCCGAAATAGAACACGATTACTTCCCTACGGTTTCTTTTCGGGTAGATCCAAAAAAGATACATGATTTTGCAGCCAGCGTATTATCGCAGCTTAAAGGGCAACCTAAAGTTAATGTGCCAGATCTTAATGTTAGTATCCAAACCGGGTCAGAATATTTTATCGCCTTTTCTCCTGATAGGGTAATTAGATAAGATTCGCATTGTGCGTAATCATATTTAAGGCATTTTTTTAAAGATCTCTATCTTTTAATCGCGGCAAATTTAGCAGGAAAAAATATTTTTGAATTGATTTTTACACTGCCATAGGGTTGTCACTGTGCTGTATTTTCTTTGTGTAACTAAAACAAAAAAGATATGGTACAGGAACAATTATTCGCAGAAACAATGGAAGAAACTTCCCTTGTGTATTTAATGAAAAATTATGCAAACTATAATTTCTGGGCAAATTTAACCTTGGTAAATTGGTTAAAAAAACATCCAGAGCAATTATTGGAGCAGGAAGTATTATCGAGTTTTAAAAGTGTAAAGTTAACGTTCGTCCATATTTTACAATCACAGGAGTATTGGTATTCAATTCTTACTAAAACCGAATTTGAATCTCGCGAATATGGAAGTTTGACTGATATTTTTGATTCTCTGCTGAAACAGTCAGAAAACTTAGCCGTTTATATTACTGCAATCAGTGAAGATAGATTTAATCAAAAAACGGAGATTCAAAGTCCTTGGTTTACTTCCGACTTTCAGAATTTTGAATATATGTTACATGTTTTCAACCATAGTACCTACCACCGTGGCCAGATCGTTACCATCTGTCATAATTTAGGAATAACAGGTGCTCCAATGACGGATTATAATTTCTATAATGTAACCGCGAAATAAAATAGCATTCGTTTACGAATGGCTTTGTCGGAAAATCTAATTCAATGGAGATCTTCCGACAAGCTCATTGGCATGTTAAGCTGCCGCTTCAATTATTTTTTATTATCGTACTTTCTTTGGTTATCCTTATTGGAAGTTTGATCTGACCGCTGGCCACCGCCATTGGTTATTCCCTGGATTTTTTTATCTGTTTTAACATCGTGGTTAGCCCGATCAGCTACTGAACTGCCTTGAACCGTTGGATTGTTTTTTGGTGTGATCGTATTTTTCATAACTCAAAATTTAGTGAATAAATTGCAGAGCGCTATGATAACAACCAATGTATAACGGGATATGTTTTGATTTTTTTTAGTCTTACGTCATTGCGAGGAAGAATGACAGCCTGCCCCGATATTTTCGGGGAAGCAATCTTAACACGGTGGCAATAACGCTATTTAAGATTGCTTCGTCGGCTGAATAAGCCTTCTCGCAATGACGATGTGGCTAGGAACCAATGACCAGTGAACCAAAGAACAAACTAGTACAACAAAAATATAGTAGGCTGTTTATGAAGATCTATTTCTTCTTTGCGCCAATTGTAAACACTTTGAGTTTTAATAAATTCGTCTTCTGCTGTGAGATTGCTGGCTACACAAACCTGTGTATTGGGTTTGCAGCTTTTCAGCACTTCTTCAAAAAGCTGGTTGTTGCGGAAAGGTGTTTCTATGAATATCTGTGTTTGTTTGTAACGGCTAGCAGATAAATCTAAATCTTTAATCCGTTTGGTCCGCTGTTCCTTATCGATCGGTAAATAGCCCCAAAATGCGAAACTCTGTCCATTAAAACCCGATGCCATTAATGCCAACAAAATCGAGCTTGGCCCAACCAATGGCACCACTTTAATGCCGCGTTTATGTGCTTCGGCAACAATTTCAGCGCCAGGATCGGCAATGCCCGGACAACCGGCTTCGCTCATTAAGCCTACATCTTTTCCGGCGGCAAGCTCAACAAAAAACTGACCTAAATCTGTTCGGTTATGTTTGCCATAATCGTGCACAATTAAATCTTTTTGTGGTGTTGTTAAACCAGCCTCTTTTAAAAACCGACGGGCTGTTTTACTATTTTCTACAATGTAGGTATCAATCTGGTTAATGGTATCAACCAAATAAGGGGTAAAAGTTTTGTGTGCTACCTCTTCAGCCAATGGTACGGGAATAAGGTATAAAGTGCCTTTTTGCATGCTACAAAAATACTTACAATAAATAGAATTTAAGTTCTAAAGTTTAGGGTACTGGCAATATAATCTCTTTTGTAAGCAAAGGTGTAGCAAATTTTATTTCTAACTGACTTATTTTCTGCACAATTAAACTTGGCTTAAAACGTTAAATATTAGTTAAATATGCCTTATAGGGCAATATTTGAAGGAAAACATGAAAACTATGCTTGCATATTAAACCTTCCATATTTTTGGTTCTCTAATTGATACACACACATTAGGTTATTAAAATAAAACACACAAATGAAAACACTGAAATCTACGGCACTTGTGCTGGGGCTCTTTGCGCTCCTTGCCGGAACCACAACCCTAGTCAGGGCACAAGACTATCAAAACGATTACCAGGACGATGGTTACAGTACTGGCAATGTTTCCTTACAGACTTTTTACGATGAACTTTCGCCATATGGCACCTGGATACAAGATCCTCAGTATGGATATGTTTGGCGCCCGGATGTAGATCAAAGCGAATTTCGTCCATATTATACAAACGGACGTTGGGCCATGACCGAATACGGTAATACCTGGGTTTCTAATTACGATTGGGGTTGGGCACCTTTCCACTATGGCCGTTGGGTAATTAACGGTTACAGACAATGGATCTGGTTACCTGATACCAACTGGGGACCAGCTTGGGTAGATTGGAGAAGTGGCGATGGTTATTACGGATGGGCTCCGATGGCGCCAAGTATCAATATTAATTTGAGCTTTGGCCGTCGTTACTCGGTACCAGAATTCTGCTGGAATTTTATCCCGCAACGCAATATCTATATCAATGTGTTCCCAAGATATGATTACGGACGGAACAATGTATATATCCGCAATACCACCATCATCAATAATACTTATGTATATAACAGAAGAAATTATTACGGTGGCCCAAGAATCGAAGATATCAGACGTGCAACCAATAGAGATGTAACGGTTTATAGATATGCACAAGGTTCTAGGCCAGGAGCAAGCAGGATTAACAGCAGAGAGGTATCTATTTACAGGCCAAGGCCAGAGCGTAACGCCGATAACCGTAGTGCCGCACCTAGAAAATTTGAACAAGGGAATGCTGGCATTAGCAGAGGTGGAAGGAATGAAGGGTATACAAACCGCGATCAAAGAGGTGGAAATACCAATAATAACGATAACCGTTTTGGATCAAGAAACGATAACCGTACGGGGCAACCTGATAGAGGCAATGGTACTGTAGGTAGAGATAACAACAGTAACCAACCTAATAACAGGGGCGAAGTTTACAACAGAGATGCGAATGGTCGTACCAGCCGTGGCAATACCAATGGTGTTGATGGAAGAAACACGCAAGAGAATGTAAACCGTGGTCAGGATCAGCAACGTTTGGAGCAGATGAGGCAACAACGTACCCAACAAGATCGTATGAGCCAGGATCAGCAACGTACCCAACGTGATGTTCAGACACCGCAACGTGGCCAGGCAGACCAACAGCAACGTTCTGCTCAAATGGAGCAACAAAGAGCGCAGCGCAACGAGCAATTTCAGCAACAACGTACGCAGCAGACGCAGCAACAACAGCTAGAGAGAACACAACGTGATGCTCAGGTACAGCAACAACGTAATGAGCAGATGCAACAGCAGCGCACACAACAAGCCCAGGCTCAACAGCAAGAAAGAGCACAACGCGATGCTCAGGCACAGCAGCAACGTACACAACAAGCGCAACAACAACAGCAGGAACGTGCGCAACGTGATGCCCAGGCTCAACAACAAAGAACACAACAACAGCAGCAGCAACAACAGCAAAGGCAAGAACAAAGAAGAACAGAAACACCACCACCACAACAGCAACAAAGAGGTGGTGAAAGAAGTGGCTCTGAAGGAGGAAGACCATCAAGAGGTGGCAGAGGATAGATTGAAAAGTCCCGATGAAAATCGGGACTTTTTTATTTTAAAAGCTTATAACCTTAATAGTAAGAAGGTAGAAGTTTGTTAATGTTTTAGATTTGAAAATGAACGTTCAGTAATACTTCTGAAACAGCAGTCCCGTTATCCGCTTTAGCTCGATGTAAAATCGGGAGGAGGCTGCCGCTACTACCGGGTTTATAAACCAGGGCTTGTGCAGTCTACGTGATAATTAATAAATATATTCCTTTTAAATTTATAGGCACCCAGCATATTAATATTAGTACTGCTTGGTCTACCTAGACCTGATCCGATAGCTATCGGATGGAGTGAACACGCAATCCCAGTTTTTCAGCTGGGATAAGTAAAACGGAAAGCAGGGAGAAACTCTAATAGTAGCAGGCAACTGCTCTCCTAATAATTTTTTAGAATCTTTAATCTGAAAATGAACACTCAGTATTGCTTCGGAAACAGCAGCCCCGTTATCCGCTTTAGCTCCGATGAAACCTGTGCAACAAGCAAGTATGCTAAAAACAATAAATACAGATGCTTAAATCGGAGGCTGCCGCTGCTACCGGGTTTAGACACAAAGGGTTGTGCAGGTAAGTGCCCGGTCAAAAATAGCACTACCTAACGAGCCACCCAGACCCGATCCGATAGCTATCGGATGGAGTGAACACGAAGCCACAGGCAAAGTAAAATGAAAGCGGGAGGAAACTGAAATAGTTGCAGAAAACTGCTCTCCAAAAAATTTAATGGTTATTGTTTTTTATCATGAAAATAAGCATCAGGTATTGCAATACTTAATCCAAACTGTATTTTACCCTTCGACTACGCTCAGGGTGACAATCCAAGAAAAGATTAGTTTACTGCCCTGCCGGTGCACGGTATAGCTCGCTCATTAACTGTTCTTCGTTCGGTTTGGTAAAATAGATGGTATTGTCTAGATCGATGAAAAAAATATGCTTCATGTAAATGGAATGATTTATGTTGTAATAAAAACCAAAACAACAAGTGCCAATTAATGTTTAATTATTAAATAATAAAGTTATGACAAAGGAAACAAAAATTATAGTAGGCGTATTAGCTGGAGCAGCACTTGGTGCAACAATCGCATTAGCATTATCTTCAGATTCTAGCAGCGATTTAAAAGGTAAAGTATCAGACTTTTTTGCTGATCTATTAGATGCTTCAAAAGATAAATTAGCAGGTTTAGCAGATAAAGCTACAGGGGTTGCAGATAAGGTGAAAGATAAAATAGCAGAAATAAACGCTTAAAGAATTGGAAGTGCCGGAAATATCCGGCATTTTTATTCTATATATAACCACCATTTAGATGAACATTGCTTTTCATGGTGCTGCCCGGACCGTTACGGGGAGCAAGCACCTTATTACCTTAAAAAACGGCACTCAGATTTTATTAGATTGTGGCTTATTCCAGGGGATGGGCCGTGTTACCGATAAATTAAATGATTACTTTGGTTTCGATGCCAAAAAGGTTACTTATCTCGTTTTATCACATGCGCACATAGATCATTGCGGCTTATTGCCCAAATTGGTTGCAGAGGGCTTTGAAGGTAAGATTTTCTGTACCTCGGCAACGATGGACCTTGCGCGTATTTTAATGATGGATTCTGCCAAGATCCAGATGCAGGATGCGGAGTTTTCTAACCGCCATTTGCGCGAAGGCGAGGAAATGGAAGAACCACTTTATACAGACCAAGACGTTACAAAAACGCTTACCCTAATGAACATTGTGGAGTATGAACAAGATTTCGAAATTGAAGCAGGCATTCGATTAAGGTTTACTGATGCAGGGCACATTTTGGGCAGTGCTGCAGTTCACCTCACCATTACTGAAGATGGAAAACCCACACGGATTACCTTTTCTGGTGATGTTGGCCGTTATGGCGATCTGCTTTTAAAAAGTCCGCAGCAGTTTGATCAGGCCGATTATATCTTATTGGAATCAACCTACGGCGATTCGCTGCATAAAGATCTCGATCCGATCGAAAACATGCTTTTAGAGATCATTAACAATACTTGTAAAGTAAAAAAGGGTAAAGTAATTATTCCTGCTTTTGCCGTTGGTCGTACTCAGGAGTTGCTTTATGCCTTAAATGGACTTGAGTTAAAAGGTAAATTGCCTGATGTGCTGTACTATGTAGATAGTCCTTTATCATCAAAGGCGACTGAAATTCTTAAAAACCACCCTGAAGTATACAATAATGGAGTTAAAGAAACTTTAAAGGTAGATCATGATATATTTGGTTTTAAAGGTCTTCGCTTTATCGAAAGTGTAGAAGAATCAAAAGCTTTAAACGCCGATCCAAGACCATGTGTTATTATTTCGTCATCGGGTATGGCAGAGGCTGGTCGCGTAAAACACCACATCAGGAACAATATCAGTAACCAGAAAAACACCATTTTAATGGTTGGTTACTGCGAACCTAAATCTTTGGGCGGTAGATTAATTGCCGGGCAAAAATTTGTAGAGATTTTCCGCGACGAATATGAGGTTAAATCCGAAGTACGATCGATAAAATCAATGAGCGCCCATGGCGATTATGAAGATTTATTGCAGTTTTTATCCGGTCAAGACCCAGCGAAAGTAAAACAGCTGTTTTTGGTGCATGGAGAGTATGAAGTGCAGCAACATTTCGCCAGCAAATTGAAAAATGCAGGTTTCAAGAATGTAGCTATACCAGAATACCATCAGGTATTTGAGATTGAATAATTATTATGTTGGTCCGGATTACAAATCCGGACCTTTATAAGATCGTCATTGCGAGAAGGCTTTTTTAGCCGACGAAGCAATCTTACAACGATCGCTATTAGCTTGTGCTTTAAGATTGCTTCGTTGCCTCGCAATGACGACTTTTCTTATGGAATCCATTAATAAAAAGTATGTTCATCAGTTACAGATGCGTCGTGCCTTCGCATGACATCACACATCTCACCTCATCCATCTTCCATTTTTCCTATCTTTGTCCACATGGATGTTTTTGGTAAAGCGTTAACAGATATTTACACGACAGGTGAGGCTGATACCCTTTGGTTGCACAATTCGTATGGCGAGCCAGAAGAAATGCCTTTAGAATTCTTCTTTCGTGATGATGAAGATATGCCTGTTCTAGAACTTCAGGCGTTACACATGTGCAGTGGAAAGGTATTGGATATTGGTGCTGGTGTAGGCAGTCATGCTTTACTTTTACAGGCTTTTAATATCGATGTAACTGCTATTGATATTTCGGAAGCAGCGGTAAATATTATGAAAGAGCGTGGTGTGAAAAAAGCATTCATACAAGATATTTTTACCTATCAAGAGAAATTCGATACCATTATCATGCTAATGAACGGTATCGGTTTAACAGGAACATTGCCCGGTTTTAAGGATTTCCTGATTAAATTAAAAACGCTCGTCAACCCACACGGACAAGTGATTTTCGATTCTTCTGATATTGCTTATTTATACGAAGATATGCCGAAACCTCAAAACCAATATTATGGTGAGGTATCTTATCAATACGAATATAAAGGTGAGAAAGGAAATTGGTTTAATTGGATTTATATAGATGAAGAAACCATTAAACAGATTGCAAAAGAAACGGGATGGGATACTGAATTGATTTTTGATGATGGCGAAGATCAGTATTTGGTCAAACTAACCCCAAACCTTGGATATTATAAGTAAGCGTACGGTATTCATTCCTCCACAAAACTAAAAACGAGGCTACTCCATCAGTTTTTGATTGAAACCAATAATTAATTTAAACAGATCCTGGTATTCGGTAAGCGGTAAAGTTTCTGGTTTATCGAACACATCGTGATAGGCAGAGGGACCGCCTTGTGTATAGATGAAGAATGCAGGAACATCTTTTTCGGTAAAGAAATAATGATCACTGTTGGCTGCTTTGCCCCTCGAATTTATTTTGGAGATATATTGGTTTTCATTGTTGATGGTGTTGAGCAAGGCAAATGCTTTAGGATAAACAGATGCATTAACGACGGTCATGCCAGCTTCTCCTGTGCCAATTAAATCCAGGTTGATCAGAAATTTTATTTTGCTTAAGGGAACCAAAGGGTTTTCTACAAAATATCTTGATCCTAATAATCCGGCTTCTTCGCCGGCAAAACAGATAAAACCGATAGAGTATGGCTGCGGATTGGAGGCATAATATTTGGCGAGGCTCAATAAAGTGGCCACGCCAGCAGCATTATCGTTTGCGCCAGGGAAATAGGTATCTGCCCCCATTCCACCCAAATGATCGTAATGTGCAGTAATGATTAAAAGGGAATCAGGAAATTTAGTGCCCTTAACTAAACCGCAAACATTAGCTGCCTCAAAGTTTGGAATGAATTTGTTTTCAATATCAACATTGATTTCTTTCGGTATTGCGGTAAAGTTCTTTTTATTGAGCTGAATAGTGGTTACATCTCCAACTTCGGTAGCTACAGACCAGGTTAATTTATCTTTTAGTAAAACTTGTAGTGATGACGAAGCTCGATAATTAAGGCTATCAATGGGGGTTAAATTTGCTGCCTGTTTAATACCCGGACTCTCATTGTTCAGAATGAAATCTTTACCAGGAATGAGTTTTTGGCCATTAATAGCTACCATCATTTTTCCTGGGAAAGTATTTACAGAGAAATTAAAAGTCTGTTTATATGCTGTACCCATCGGTAACAAACCAATTTTTTGATAGGCCGTTGCGAGGTAATCTGCAGATTTTTTCATTCCATCCTTGGTATAACCTCTGCCCCAAAATTCTTTTGAGGTAAGGGCATTAATTATATTTCTGGTATAAGTAGAATCCTGGGCGAAACTGTTAACAGCTAAAAATAAAAAGATGATGAAGCCAAATTTTTTCATCCCGAAATTTAGTAAAATAAAATAGTTGTTGGTCGTGATTTGTAATCCCGATCTTTGAATTAAGGATTTTTAATCTTTTAGGTGGATTACAAATCTCAACTAATGTCGTGCGTGGTTTACAAACAAGAACTACAGACCTAAATTAAATAAACCTGATAAAGCGGAAAGCCCGGAGCGAGGTACGAGTGAGGACTTGAAGCGATAGCAGGACTTTAGGCAACCGAAGCGCACCACCCTTCGATTTTCACAATAATATTGACCACCTGAGCCAATTTAGTACAACTAAATGATGGGTATAGTTTAGTAAAAAAAATGGTTAACGATTAACAGACTATTGCCATTAACCATCAACCATTCACTATAAAACAATTGTTCTTACTTTACCAAATAAGGCTGTAAAGCAGTTTTAATTTTTTCTTTGTTTTGCGAGGCTGTCCATTTTTCTTTTATAGATTGATCGCCCAGGTTAAAAAGTGTTTCGTAAAGCAATTTGCCATTCGCCATAGTTTGTACTTTAAAGGTGCTTTGCGAGCCAATAATGTCAGCCCAAACACCTCGTACATCTGCCCAATAAGTTTGCTGGCTGGCCCACCATTTTTGCGCATATCCAAAAGTTTTAGAATCTATTTTCGTAAATTCCTCATAACCTTTCTCAACAGCTAAAAGTTTATCGCCATTGGCAGAACGTACTATTTTTTTGTTATCCTGCTCAAACATCCAGCCATTTTTAGTGATGGTAATCCTGCTGCCGCGGTTTAATACATTGTAATCTTTACGCACAGTAGATTCTCTTCTTGGTAATGGAGAATCAGTTTCGCTTGACCAAGAATCATGACCGCCAACATGGCTCCATGTACCATAGCCCTGGTAACGTGGGCTATCATCAACCTGATAAATTTTTTGCGTCCATTTTCCTTTTACATCAGCTGGAGTTAAATTGCCTTTTTTCCATGCGTTACCTTCGGTATAAAGCATAATGTTGGTATCTTCATAAGTCCAGTCCTGGCGCCAGTGTTTAATAACTGTGGTATCGTTAATCGCCAGCATATGTTGAATTACAATTCTTTTAGGTTCATCAACAATAATCTCGGCCCATTCGTTGCCATGGCTTTCGTAAGGCTTACTGAATTTGTAGTTTGGATCTGGAGCAGTAACTTCACCGTAGTTGAAATTAACTTCATAAAAACCAGCTAAAGATTTTATTGCTTTTCTATCCTTCTCTAGTTTTTCTTCTGGAGCGTCTATTTTTGTTTGTGCATCAGCATTAGGGGTAATCAAACCGGTTAATACTAAAATTAGGTTTAAAAATTTCATTTTATGATTAATTAGGGTGCGCTTAGTTTTCCGCCACTGCGGTATTTTTTTTCTTTTTTCCTTTTCCCCACCAGATAATAAATCCGGTTATGGGTAAGCTTGCTGCAATTAAACTGGCAAAAAAGGCCATTATTTTTCCGGTTAATCCTAAAATGGCCCCTACGTGGATATCGTAGTTCATGCCAATTATAGTTTCCCCGCCGTTTTTTTCTGATTGGTTTGTTCTATGTAATAACTTGCCCGAGTACTGATCGAATTGAAGTACATCGTAATTCCAATAGGTTTCCTCGTCTGGGTACCCTGTGGCATTAATCGTTGCTGTACCGCCTGCTGCTGGTGACATGCCGATGCGATCTTTGTTTTTAAAGACCTTTTTGGCCTGATCAAAAGCGATGTCGAAAGGAATAGCTTTAATGGTTTTTGTTGAATCTGATTTTACTTCTACCACTTTTGGCGGCGTAGTATTGCCTGATGCCACTACATACACGGCTCCCTGAAACCATTGGAATGCCCAAACCAAGCCGGTTAAAGCCAACATTAAGCAGATTAACATAACATAAAAACCGAGCACATTGTGCATGTCGTAATTAATGCGTTTAAATTTGGCTTTCCATTTTACTTTAAAACTCTTATCGAAGTTCGATTTTTTGAGATTTTTAGGCCACCACATCACCATGCCCGAAATGAGCAGGAATACAAAAATGAAAGTAGACCAACCGATAATCTGCTGACCAATTGGATGATTGATTAGTAAACTCCAGTGGATCATTTTAACTACAGCAAAAAACTCGTACTTATGGTCGGCCACCAGGGTTACTTTTCCTGTATATGGGTTTACCAATACCAGGTCATAATATTCGACAGAATCGAAATACCAGAAGGCTTTAGGATCTCCAGCTTTATAAGTGCCAAACTCCCAGGACTTTTCTGGGGCCTTATAAGTAGAAATAAAGCTGATTTTCTTTTTATTTCCCAATGCTTTTTCTGCATTGGCTTGTAGTAAACTTAAGGGTAAGGTTTTAGGATTTGATGGGACATCAACAAAATATGCCTTGCGGTGAATCAGCTCAGTAATTTCTTTTTGAAAAACATACATGCATCCGGTAATACCTAACATCAATACGATCAGACCTGATGCGATGCCCAGCCACAGGTGCAGCCAGTCGCTGATCCGTCGTAGGCGCGATTTTTTGTTTTTTGATTTAGTTGATGTTTTTGTTAGTGCCATTAGCAAGCTGTATGAATAAAAGAACCAATTGACCTTTTATGACCAATTGGCTTTAAATTTTTATAAAAATTTACGATTATTTAACTTCAGTAGTATAAGTTACTAAATGCCAAACTTTATCGTAATCTTTTCCATTCAATTTTCCAGGTGTTTTATCTTCTGTAAAAGCTTCCAGAAAATAATTTCCTTTTTGTTCTGGTTTGAAAGTGAATTTACCGTCTGCATCGGTTTCTGTTGGCTGTGCTTTTCGCTCAGCATTTACGACGGTTAATTTTTGTTTTGCAAAAGGAGCTTTGTTGTAGATTACCTGATGAACCGAGGTTTCGCCTACTTTTAAAGCATGTTTATCCGGTCTGATGGTTAATGCTGCAGTTGCAGGGAAAGCCGTGTTTATTTTTGAATTTCCTACAGCCACATCTGCAAAAGCATAATATTCAATTTTAGCTTTTTCATAAATATCAGCAACTTCATGTACTACAGAAAGTTTATAAGTACCTTCCTGATCTGGAGAGAAGCTTGCTTTAAAGAAACGTACATCAGGAGCTGTGGTTAAAACCTTAGTTGTTCCGTTTGGAGCAGTTAAAACCAGGCTGAATTCTTTTAAGTTGCTAAACCATTTTGCGGCAGAATCTGGTTCGTTACTTTCATATTCTCCGAAAAAAACTTTCACTTCCTGTACTTGTCCTTTTTTGCCTGTTGAGGCTGTTTCTATCCATAAAGCATGTGCAAATGCACTCGAAATGCTAAAGGCTAGAAAGAAAAATAGTAATGAGATTTTAGTTTTCATGTTTTCTGGGTTGGGGGTTAAATCAGGAGCAACTGATCTGATCCAGTTGCTCCTGATGGATTTAATTAAAATTTATAAGTAATACTTCCAGTGAAGGTTCTCAGGTCCTGAGGGTTCATGGTGCTGTAACCTGTCCAGTATTTTTGATTGGTAAAGTTGTCTACTTTTGCCCCGATCCTGAATCTTGAATGGTCGTAAAATACCGAGGCATTGAAAACCTCATAAGCAGGTAATATAAATACCCCCTGGCTAACACTATTTACAATTTTATTGTCGCTGGCATAATTACCACCAGCGCCTAATCCAAAACCTTTAAGCGAGCCAGCATTGAATTTATAACTGATCCATAAATTTGCTGAGTAGGGTGCTGCTGAATAAGCATCTCTTCTACCTTCTACATCTGGCGATGCATTTTCTAAATGGTTATCGTTATAAGCGAAACCTGCAATAATATTTAAACCGTCGACAGGATTTGCAATAACTTCAGCTTCGATACCCTTGCTAATTTTATTACCATCCTGAATTTGTGCATTAGGATTACTAGCATCTTGATTATAGCCCCTAACGATATCTTTAACTTTAATATAATAGTAAGATACAGACCCTGTTAATTTGCCATTAAAGATGTTCGTTTTAACACCGCCTTCCATTTGGTTTGCCTGTTCGGCTTTAAAAGTATCACCTTTATAATCTATACCATTAACGTTGTTAAAGCCATTCTGGTAATTAGCAAATAGTGATAACTGATCTTTAATCGGCTGAAATACTAAGCCGAATTTTGGAGAAAAAACAGTTTGTTTGTAAGCACCTCTTGGAGCCGAACCTGCACGATCAGAATTACCTTTGTTGTCGAACCTGTCTACTCTTAAAGCTGCTAAGGCGATTAGCCTGTCTGTTAAGTTAATTACATCAGAAACATAAGCACTGTATGTATTGGTTTTGAAGTTATAAGGATATTTAGGAACACTGGGAAGTGCTGCATAAAATGCCGCTAAATTAGTCTCTGTAAAATCATTGTAGTTTGCACCGGTTCCGTTTTTATTGGTTACATCGAAAGTATCGATTGAATAAAACAGTTGATCAGAGTTTTGGCGTAAATAATCCAGGCCTAAAACCATTCTGTTTTTTACCGAACCTAAGTTAAAAGTGCCGTTAAAATTTTGTTGTACCTCGTAAGTAAATATCTTACTGTTATCAGTTGATTGATCTGCTCTTGATAAAACTTCAGCACCAGGTGCGGCAGCAGGATTAAAGTAGCTGTTTGGTACAAGGAACAAGTATGTGCCGCGGCCATTAGAGAAACTATAATTGCTTGAAAAGCTGGTGTGCGAAGACCAATTATCATTAAACTTATAATTAGCCTGCCCGAAGAAGTTTGAGCTGTTGTATTTCTGCTTCATGGCATCACCGGTAAAAGATTTGTCATAAGCTATTCCCGCTTGATCTGCCCTATCAAAACCCAGTTGTGCAACTGGGAAATAGAAAAAGACGAAGGGTTTTAGGGTATTTTTACCATTAGAAATTTCGGCATCAAAAACAAAGTCTAATTTATCGTTTACTTTATACGACAAGCTGGGCGCAATGAAGAAACCTTTGTCATAAACATTCTCCTGAAAAGAACCTTTGTAATTGTAAGAAGTATTTAACCGGGCATAAATGTGGTTATCTTTATTAACAGGGAAATTGAAATCGGTACTAACCCTGTTAAAATCGTAGCTACCTGTCGAAAAGCTTACTGCGCCTCCAGTTCCTTCAAAAGGTTTTTTAGTGATGCGGTTAATTAAACCACCATATGAGGTTAATGTACTACCGAATAAAGTAGCCGATGGACCTTTTATAAACTCTACATTTTCTAAGTTAGCGGCATCGTTACGGCCAGTTACATTACCCGCAATTCCGTTTCTCAGTTTCGCTTGTACAATAAAACCTCTCGATGCATAATAAGCACCACCATCACCACCACGCGAAGTCGATTCCCACATTTTTTGAATACCTGTGGCATTACGAGCAGCATCATCAACCGAAAACACAAGCTGATCGGCCATTATTTCTTTCGTAATCGTAGTATATACCTGTGGGTTTTCTAAGTTGTTAAGTGGTATTTTCGAAATAAATTCACTTTTCTTAGCGATATACTTATTTACCCCTTGGTTAATATTTACTTCATTAAGTTGATTTGAATTTTGGTTGATTACAAAATCAACAATTTTGTTTTCACCAGCGGTAATTACCACTGGTCTTTCTATGTTTTGGATGCCAACAGCCGATACCCTTAAGATATAAGATCCTGGTTTCACTCTTTGGATTTCGAAAATACCCTTTTCGTTGGTTACATTTCCGAGGCCTTTTCCTTTTAAACCGACCGAAATATAAGCAGCTGGTTTACCGTCAGAGGTAATAACGGTACCGCTTATGGTCGAAAGCTGTTGGGCAAATGAAAGTAGGCTGGTAAAAGTTAAAAGAAATGTTATACTGAAAAGTCTGATTTTAAGCATGATAATATTTATTTGGATTAATTCTAAACAGACGCAAAATAACGGTAGAAAATCGTATTATCCAAATTATTTTGAATTATTCTAAATAGGGGGATTTGATGCCTGTAGATCTGCACTTTATTCTCTCATGGCATGGAGAAAAGTAAAAAACTTAAACGTTTTAGTTGTTGTTTTATCAGATTTTATTTACAACTAAAATCATCGGTGGTTTTTTCTGAATAATTCAGCTATTGGTAAGAAATATGAGGTTATTTAGTGAAATAGACCGTTTTGTAGAGCTATTGGCACGTTATTAATTATAAATATCAGTTTTTGTGAAACTAAATGTTGTATTCAGGCCGGTTTTAGGTTAAAATATGGTTCCTATTGATTAAAAAAAAATTAAAATCTAAGTAAAAATAGTGATACTTTTAGTTGTAATCAAACCAAACCAACTAACTAATCATCAATGGAAAAAACTTCTACAAGACATTGCTATGTGAAATTTTTAACGGCAACATTATTTTATCTACTCATCCCTTGGCTGGCCTTCGCCCAAAAAACCATTAAGGGAACAGTTGTAGATCAAACCAACAAACCCATACCGGGGGTTTCAATTATCGAAAAAGGTACCAAGAATGGTACCGCTACTAATGCTGATGGAAAGTTCACCTTAACGGTTCAAAAAGACGGTGCAATTATCATAGCCAGGATCGTAGGTTATCGTTCACTGGAAAAACCATTACCCGCAAGCGGTACCATAAACTTTTCTTTGGAAGAAGATAATAATACGCTGAATGAAGTGGTTACTATCGGTTATCAAAAAATTACCAGAAAGAAAACCACAGCTGCGATTTCCAGTATTTCAGGTAAAGAACTGGCTAACTTACCTGCGGCAAGTTTTGATCAGTTGTTGCAAGGTCGTTTATCTGGTGTAAATGTTCAGAACTTTACTGGTCAGCCAGGCGTGGCGCCTACAGTATCTGTAAGGGGTAACTCTACAGGTAGCACAGGTTATGATCAGTTTAATGTAATCAGATCACCGCTTTATGTGGTAGATGGTGTTCCACAATCATCTGACGATCTTGTTCCGCCAGGTACCGGTACAGGAACCAACTATATGGCTGGCCTTAATCCGAATGATATTGAATCTATTGACGTATTAAAAGATGCTTCAGCAGCAGCCATTTATGGTTCGAGAGCTGCCAATGGTGTAATTTTAATTACAACAAAAAAAGGTACTGGCGGTGATACAAGAGTAAGTTTTAACACTTATTATGGTATGGTGCAACGCCCTAACTTAAGGCAGGCTACCATTGGTACTACAGAACGTAGACAAAAAATGGAGGTACTTCAAAGACAGCTTAATTACGATCAACGTGTTCAACTGCCATACATACTTACAGATAGTTTAAATCCAGCTTTTAATGGCAATACCGATTGGCAGGATTTATTTTATCAGACTGGTAAAATCAACGATAATAACCTGAGTATAAGCGGTGGTACCGATAATGGAACAACTTATCGCTTTAGTGGAGGTTATTATGATGAAGATGGTATTGTAAAAGGAACAGGCTTTAAACGTTATACAACACGCTTAAACCTTACCTCGAGAGCAATGAATAAAAAATTAATGATCAACCCTATATTTTCTTATTCAAGTGCCAGCAGAGGTAGGGGTAATGAAGATCCAAATGATCCATCTAAGCCTACTAAAGTCGGTTCTGGGAATTTACCTTCCTCGCTCTTTAATATATCTCCAGAAAAATTGGATTATTTCGTAAGTAAAGATGGTGAAAATTTAAACAGAAATGTGTCGAACCAATTTTTAGCTACCCTCAACCTGGCTTATGAATTTAATAAACACTTTACGTTAAATTCCCAAACTTCCTATACTAATGACAATACCCGTAGGGATGTAAGTATGAGCAATTTGCTAAACAACGGTTTTGGCAACAGCTCTTCAAGTTTCTCTTCAAGTGCAATTGGCTTGAGAACATCGAATTATCTGGCTTTTAATGGTTCCATTAAAAAACATTCTATTAGTGCGGTAGCGGGTCAGGATATAGAATATAGTTTGTTTCAATCTACCCAGGCATCGGGCTTTGGAGGAGCATCAGATAACATCCAAACGGTTACTGGTTTTAAGCAGCAAAATATTTATGCCTATACAAATTACATAGCACATGGATTAATAGCTTATTACGGCCGTTTTAATTATGATTATGATGGCAAGTACCTTTTATCCGGAACAATCCGTACAGATGGTTCATCTGGTTTTGGTGAAAACAACAAATATGGTGTTTTCCCCTCAATATCTGCAGGCTGGATATTATCTGAAGAAAACTTTATGAAAAACTTATCCAATAACCCTTTTACACTAATTAAAATAAGAGGAAGTTATGGTGTTACAGGAAATGAAGATAAAAGAAATGCTTATGTGCAGTATAATACTTATAGTGTTAACAATGGCTCATTTGGTGGGAATACTGGCGCAACTTCATATAATGGTGTAACGGCAATTACACCAAACTTTAGAAATGGTGTGGCCCAAAAGGATTTAAGCTGGGAAAAATCTACACAATGGAATATTGGTACTGATATGGAAATTGATAATGGTAGATATGCCATTTCATTCGATGTCTATAATAAAGAAGTAAAACAAAAACTTTTCAATGTTGATTTGCCGGTTACTTCAGGTTATGACAATGCTTATACCAATGCTTTTGCAGTACGTAATGCTGGTATGGAGTTGACTTTAACTGCCAATCCGATCCGCAAGGAATTTAAATGGAATAGCTCTTTTAATATCTCCTACAATAAAAATCAGATCATGAGTTTACCAAATGGTGGCCGCGACATTATTTTAAGTGGAGATCGATTTGATAAAACCCATGTGCTTTCTGTAGGGAGTCCGATCAATGCTTTCTATTTATACCGTACAAAAGGTGTATTTTCTACATCAGCAGATATTCCTCAGAATCCTTACACCGGAGAAAGATATAGAAACAGTAATGGAACATTTAATCCAGGTGATTTTTACCTGGCCGATCTGGATGGAGATTATTTCGTGGATATTTTTAATGATGGGATTAATCCAGATAAAGCGCCAATTGGCGATCCCAACCCACGTTTTACAGGTGGTTGGACAAATAATTTTTCTTATAAAAACTTTAGCTTAAGTATTTTTGTCAACTTCACTTTGAAACGTGATGTGCTAAATCTATTTGATTCAGATCGTTTTGCAAATTCTCAGGATGCTAATGCAGTATACAATTTTGCCAGTGTTTCTTCACCGGATTTAGATCGATTGAACATTTGGAGAAATCCTGGTGACCAGGCTGAATACGCAAAATTCGATTTAGGTACTTATCGTTATTATTACACAAGCGCACAAACCTTCTTCCTGGAAAAAGGTGGCTATGCAAGGATCAGAAGTATCAATCTTGGTTATGATTTTAGTCCTAAAATTGTAAGAAAATTGGGTTTAAGTCAGCTGAAATTATACGCAATTGCTGATAACGTATATATGTTCCAGCAATCAAAAAAATTACCAGATGCAGAAGCTGTAAATGGATATGGGGAGTATAATGGAACCGGGTATCCTATTCCAAGAAAATATACGCTAGGTGTACAAGTTCAATTTTAATATCGTCAATAAATGAAAAATATAATCACAAAAATCGGTGTACTTATCGCAATGGCTACAGCGGTTACCGTAAGTTCCTGTAAAAAATTATTATATGAGGAACCAAAGGACGCACCTTATGAGCAAACATTTTGGCAATCATCAAGGGACGTGAGAAGTGCGATCGCTGGTAATTATGCTATGATGCGTAGTGCCATTACCAGTAAAAACAATCGTTATTTTATGTATGGTGATGCTATCGCCAAAAATTATTTTACCATACAGTATACAGGCGATGGTTTAGAAGGAATTCAAGGTGGAGATTTTACTTTTCAATACAATATCAATACGCTGGCCAATTATACCTTATATTATAAAAGTATTGCCATGTCTAATCTGATTTTGAAGAAAGTTAATGGCATGAGCGATGCGCAATTGTCTGCTGAAGACGATCCTGCTCAATTCCGGAATTCAGTGATTGGTCAGGCATATTTCCTCCGTGCATTAAGTTACTTTATGATGGTAAGGGTATGGGGCGATGTACCGTTGGTTACAGAGTCTTACGAAGATCCAATCAATGCGCCACAATTGCCAAGAAGTTCGAGGTCAGAAATTATGAAATTGATTGAAAATGATTGCCACAAAGCCATTAATTTATTAAGCTGGAATTACGCCAATACCGGAGATGCAAAGGTTACTGCAAACAAAGGCTCGGTATATGCCCTTTTGGCGCATTTGTATCTTTGGAGAGCAACAATGTCGGATGTTTCAGTTGATGCACCTAATTTGACTGATGTGAATAATGCTGATACGACCATAAATACATTAATTAGCAAAGGAGGTTATGCTTTAACAGATACGGCTAATTATAAAAATACTTTTATTGGTCGTTCTTCTGAAGGAATATTTGAAATTAATATCAGCGAGAATACATTGGAAGGTTCTAGTAGTTCTATAGGTTCGTATTTTTTAAATGAGAATTATATTAGAGGTTATGGAAACAATCCACGTTTTTATACCACGCCTTTGTATCTTAATAATCATTTCGAAACAACCACCGATATACGTTATAAAAAGGGCTTTGATCTCACTAATCCGGAAAAGCCGATGAGTGTAAAATACAGTAATGTAACGTATAGAAATCCTGGTCAGAAATTAGACCCTTATCTGAGTAATAACATTATCATTTTCAGATTGGGTGATATGAAACTACTTAAAGCAGAGATTGCACTTTACAAAAAGGATGCAGCAACAGCTATTGGTATTATCAATGATTTCAGAAAAAGAAATGACCCAAATCCAGTATTAATTCCGGCTGGAAGCTCTGTGGATCAGGTAATGGATGAATATGCTTATGAGCGTGGTAAAGAAATGTACCTGGAAGGACATTTGTTCTATGATTTGCTTAGGACTAGAAGATACGGCCTTATTGTTGATTGGCTTACAGAAAGCAGGTTTAGAAGAGAAGGTTTTTATTGGCCTTTAGATCCTGCATTGTTTAGAAACAATACGTTATTGAAACAAACACCATATTGGCTGGGTAAAGTATAAGTTGTTTTTATTAGAGATTAAGAAAATATGAAAAATAATATATTAGTATATCTTTCATTAATATTGCTGGCGCTAACGGCTTGTAAAAAAAATGATTATAAAAGGGATGGTGGCCCAAGTGATCCCAATGTAAATTTAAGTACTTACGATTACTTAAAGTCTAACCGCAATTTCGATTCCTTAGTGAAAGTGATAGACAGGGCAGGTTTAAAGGATGCTGTAAATGGTAATGTAACCTTTTTTGCAACAACAAATTATGGAATAGCGGAGTATGTAAAAGCAAAAAAAAATCAGAAAGCAATCCAAACTGGAAACGAAAATTTTGATTTTGGTATCAAAGATATTCCAGTAAAGGAATTAAATGATTCGTTAAAGACCTATTTATTTGCAGGTAAGATCAACAGAGACCAGATGACAGTTGGCGGTAAGCTTTATACTAGTTTACTGGGAGCTATTCCAAATGTTCAATATTTGATCAAATTGAGACGTTCTTACGAATATACGCAGTATATAAATTACGTAGATTATGTAACTTATACTAAAGTAATCGGAACGCGTGATGATCAGGAAACGGATCAAAGTGCCATTCCCGACTCACAAAAAGATAAGGCTGCGGATTGTCAAACATCAGGAATCATCACAACCAATGGTATTGTTCATGTATTAAATGGATACCACAGGCTGTTTTTTAATGCACAATCGTTGGGCAATTAATTTAATCGCAATTAATATGAAAATGAAATATATTTTAGGCTTATTACTCTTGTTAAGTGTAGTGGCATGCAAAAAAATACAAAATGGCTTTCTGAGTGATTCCATTCGATATAAAGACAATAATATTTATGCGAAAAGAGGATTACCGCTTTTTCAATCAGATAGAATTAATGCCGATGGTTCTACGCCGCCTTTTACCTATAAATTGCTTAATTTGAGAAAAGAAGACGGTTCTCCGGCACCCGCTGAGTTCTCTAAGGAATATGAAATCACTGTTTTTAAAACTGGTGCCAATTTTGATGCCGAAACAGATGTAACCCTTGAATTGCTAAATAAGAAAAGGGAGGTGGTTAAAAAGAAGCCAATGGAGTTTAATGAATTAAGTGGACAGCTTACTTTTAACAAAGCATCTGGCTTCTTACCTTTGGGAAGGTATGTATATGACGTAGAAATGACTAATGGAACAGGTACTAGGCTATTTCCTAAATTAGCGACTATTAATGTAGTGGATCCTACGATAGATGATTTATTCGAGATTACTGATAATGTAGCTAACGGCTTTAATGATGTTACAGGTGTAGCAACGCCAATGAAAAACCCAATCATTACCTGTACAAAAATTTCATCTACAGGTGCAAGGGCTATACTGAAAATGGTGGATAAAAATGGAAAAGTCTTTAATCCTAAAGCGAAAGAAATTATAGCAAGGGGAGATAGGCCAATTTTTGAAAACTATGCTAAATTCAACCCGGTTATTCAAACTGATACCGCTATGATCTGCGATTTTGAGTTAGCACCGTTTCCTTTAACAAAATATGTTACACCAACTACCGATTGGGGTTTCTTAATGTATTATAGAATACCGAGTACCTTTATAAAATCAATAGATGGCTTTCCATCATCACCAGGTTTCTCTGTAAACCCAAGGTGGTCTTGGAGACTCAAATTAGAAGGTACTTATGTTATAGAGGTTAAATTTACTGATGTAATCAAAAAATAATTAAGAAAATAGGTCTATATCATTAACAGCCGCTTCTTGAGTTATAAATGTTAAAAGGGCAATTTTCATATTGAAAATTGCCCTTTTACATCAATTTTAGGTATCAAATATCAATTTGTAGATTTTTTACGTTTTTTATGTGCAATATACTAGTTTCGAAAAACTCAATTGTCAGGCTGAAATAGGTATAATCTTCTGATAATAAGTTATTTATGAATTGGTACTGCATTAAGTACATATACCGCAATTAGTAAAATTAATATCGTGTAGAGTTGATTCTTTAGGTTAATATGTGGTCGTTTTCAGTTAAAAAAACGTTACAATTTAAGTTAGAGTAACACTAAATTGACATAGTAAATATTCATTTATAGGAATTAATGAAAACTGCTCCAGCACTAATCGTACTAAGTATTACCTAATAATTTAATGCAATCAAAGTAAAAAAATAAATAACACTCACTAAACTATGTACTAATATGAAATTAGTTATAACTATTTGCCTTGTTTTAACAACTATTTGTTTGTTTTCTTATAGTAAGGAAAATGAAGTAAATTACAAAGTAACAAAAGCAATACTGCTTAATCAAAATGTGACCTCGTTGAAGTTGATCACTAATCGAGTAATGGGGAGCTACATAAAAACATGCCCTGATGGATATATTGGTTGCGGAGGCACATCTGGCCAGCCATGTATAGGGCAGAAGAATTGCAGCCCACAGCAAATTCTTCGTCTATATCCTTGTCCTGGATCTAGTCTTTTTGGGTGCAAGGCGAACCTTCAAACAGGTCTGGAGTGCTTAAATCCACAGTCATGTCCTGGAGAAAATCACCCATCTCCATGTGATTTCGGAAGTATAGCATTTGGGTGTTTTTCTGGATCACCAATCGGTGGACCGAGTTGCAGTCCTTTAGTGAATTGTCAAACGCCGCCAGATTAAATATTTTGTATGCTTAAATATCCATCGCTTATCTTTTGTCTTATATTTATTAGCTGTATTTGTTTTATTTCCTGTAAAAGCACTGATCAAAATAAATATATAATAATTTCAAAATCAGCTAAAGATGCCTGGAAATATGAGATTAAAATAGATTCTATCCAGATACCAATAGAACTAGCGCATAGCCGTCCGTATTTCACGTATACTCAATACAGTGAAAATAATGTAGATTATCTGTTGGGATATAATCCTGAATTATCAAGTATTGATATTTTAGATTTAACACACCGAAGCATGTATAAGCAGTTAAGCTTAGTTGGCGAGAGTTTGTCATTCAAAAATTTAGATAAGAAGGATTTAGATAAAAGTAGAAGCGTTGCGGATATTAGTATTATAAATTTTGATTCTATTATACTCAATTATAGTAATGAAAAACTGATTATAATTGATACAAATTTGCGAAAGAAACAAGAGATGTCAATGGATAGCATATCAATAAAAAATAATATGCCAGGTAAGTCTATTTCATATTGTCATGATTTTAAAATGTTTTTTTATAATGATCAGCTTGTTCTAAACCAAGTATATTACGATTTTGATTGGAATAAAAAAAAACCCGTTTTTGCATCTTTAAATATAAATAGTGGAAAACTCACATTTCTTCCAATTTCATATTCTGATTATTTGTACAAAATTAAAGGTAGCGCCGGTTTTTTAACGTCAATAGTTACTAGTGAACAGCAAAAACAAGGTGTTTTAACCTATAGCTATCTTTATGAATCAAATATTTATCAGTATAATCCTAAAAATTCAACCATTACATACTATGGAGGAACGCCTTCGAAAGGTAAATATTTAGCTGATTCAATATCTTATAATAAAGGTGAAGATCCGAAAAAATGGGTAACTCATAATATAGAAAACAGCCAATTTTTTAATGTAATGTATGATAAATACAGACATGTTTATTATAGATTTAGCTTAAGAAATATATTACAAGAGAATGGTAAATATTTTAATTCAATTTTAGATAAACCTTTGGTGTTAATGATTTTTAATGAAAAGTTCGAAGTAATTAAAGAAATAGAATTGCCAATGTATAAATATTCGCCTAATACATGGTTTATTACTAAAGAGGGATTATTTATTTCACCTACTCATAGAAAAAATAAATTTGTGGATCCATTACATTTGAGGTTCGATATCATAAAGGTCATGAAAAGTAGATCGTAATGAAAAAGTACTACACTATTTTGGTCATCTTATTAATAATTACCGCATGTAATAAGCGAAAGATGTCAGAAGATGAGGAGCACCTTTATACGTACTTTAAAGAAAAGCAAAACACAGATCTACATAAATTAAATAATTTTTTTATTGTTGTAATATCAGGAAACTGTGGGTCTTGTACAGAAAAGACCATTAAATTTCTCAAACAGCTTGGAGACAAGAAAGAAAACAAATTTGGTGACTATAAAAAAATAGTAGTAATTCCAAGTAATAATGCCGAGGTTCTAGATTCAATAAAAAATTCTAATATACAATTTATAGTAGATGAAGGATTTGAATTGGAAAAATATGGAGTCAACTTTCAGAGAAATGCTTTTTTTGAATTTAAGAAATCAGAACTTTTTTATAAGGATTGGTTGTATCTAGACAACGTTGATACAGTGGCAAAAAAATACGGTTTCATTCTCAAATAAAAAGTCGCTTTATGTCATTGAATCCAATGACATAAGGCGACTATAAAAAAGATTTCTGATCCATTATTTGATCAATATAGCCTGTAAACTTAATGGACGTTCAGTTTCATTTGCAGGTGTTACCAAACCACCACAAATAATATCATAATGATAACCCGCTGTAAAACTGGTGCTGGCGGAAGTAGCTTTCACTGTTCCCGATGAAGTTTCTTTTGCATCCAATGTATAAGTTCCTGCGTCTACAGCAATAAAACCACTTGCACTTTTATAGGCTTTATTGGTAACCAGCATGGTAGTCGCGCTGGTTTTGGTCAGGTCTAAAGCAGGTGCATCAGGCGATAAATTGATAAAACGGATATAAGCTTTATCAGTAGCAGGAATCGACAGGTCATCACCAATGGTATAAACATCCAATGCCGCTGGTTTATTGATCAGATAAGATGAATAATAAGTGCTTGCGCTCAAGGCTACGGTTTTGGTTAACAAACTCTCCGTACTGCTGGCGGTAGTAAATTTTAAACTGTAAGCGCCAGCGGTATAAGAAAGATAAGCAGCAGAGCCACCGAACGGTAAAGCTGCCGAATTAACCATGCTGCCATTAAAGTAAGCATTGTAAGTCGCCAAAGAAGGCGATGCATTAATTACCCTCAAATAAGATATAGTAGGATCGGCAGTTTCGGTTTTTTTACATGAAGTTAATGCTGTAAAAGCGATTAGCATAAATAAAGCAGTCGATTTGAAATGAAATGGCGTAAAATTCTTCATACGGTTAAAATTTGATTTAATATTTAAGGAGTATCCATAAAACGATAGCTAGATAACATTCGCTACAGACATACAAATATTGCGTTTAACGGTATTATTGGATGTTAAATGATGTTAAGCAGATGTTAAAGTTTGTCGCCTTTTTTTAACAATGTTAAAATTTGTAATAAGACCGATATCCTAAATGGACGATGCTCGGAAATTTTTAAAAGGTATAAGCCGTCTCAACACTTCCTTAAGTCAGATTAATCCAATAAAATGGAAAGCTTAACATAAAAAAATGACGATATTATTGTGTAACTCGATTTTTATTTAAACCTTTGCACCTCAATAGAGTTAAAGCCGTTTTAATACGCAAGAAATGATTAAACAAATTTTACATAAACTTTCAGTTTCCTCAACACAAATGGTGTCTGGGAAAGGTCTGTTTATTAGTCATTTTCAGCCTGTATTTTATTATCCCACAAGCCGGCAAAATTTCACTCCACGTATTTAGTACCTATACTAAACGTAACGAGGAATTGATCCTCTCTAAAAACCCAATTAACAAGAATACTTATAATTTTTCGTTAGAAAACGAATGGATATTAACGAATTTATAGTGCAGGTTGCACTTCCTGAACATCGTGTATTTGCAGAAGAAATCGTAACAGAAATGGCAGAATCTGCAAAAGCTCGTGGAACAGGGATTGCTAAGCGTTCGCCGGAATATATTTCGAATAAAATGCAAGAGGGCAAATCGGTTATTGCTTTTCACAAGGATGGTTCCTGGGCAGGATTTTGTTATATAGAAACCTGGAGCCACGGACAGTTTGTGGCCAATAGTGGTTTGGTAGTAAGTCCTAAATACCGCAAAGCGGGACTAGCAAAAGCCATCAAAAATGAAATTTTCGGTTTGTCGAGAAAGTTGTACCCAAAGGCAAAAATATTTGGCTTAACAACTGGATTGGCTGTAATGAAAATCAATTCTGATTTAGGCTATGAGCCTGTAACCTACAGCGAACTTACCCAGGATGAAGAATTTTGGAAAGGCTGCCAAAGCTGCGTAAACTTCGAAATTTTAAAAATGAAGGAACGCAAAAACTGTATGTGTACAGCTATGCTTTACGACCCGGCCGAAAAAAAACACGAAGTAGCCAAGCAATTTGCTGAAGAATTACAAAAGAAACCCAAATTATATGAGCGTTTTATGCGCATCAAACAACGTTTAGTTGTTAAACCTAAGCCTAACAAAACAGGCTTAAAAGCCCTTTTATTTTTATTTACCTTTTTATTTAAATAGCATGAAAAAAGTTGTTTTAGCATTTAGCGGAGGCTTAGATACCTCATTTTGTTGTATTTACCTGGCACAGGATCGCGGATTAGAAGTTCACTCGGTAATTGTAAATACTGGTGGTTTCTCTGATGAAGAATTGCAGGAAATTGAGAAAAGAGCATATGCTTTGGGCGTAAAATCGCATGCTGTTGTAGATGAAACAGAAAGTTATTATGAAGGCTGTATTAAATATTTGGTTTTTGGTAACGTATTAAAAAATGCTACTTATCCATTATCGGTAAGCGCAGAGCGCGTTAGTCAGGCGACAGCTATTGCCAACTATGTGAAAAAAATCGGTGCTGATTATGTAGCCCATGGAAGTACCGGAGCTGGTAATGATCAGGTTCGTTTCGACATGATTTTTAACATTCTGATTCCAGGTGTTGAAATTATTACCCCAATCAGAGATTTAAAATTATCCCGCGAGGCGGAAATAGAATATTTAGCAGCACATGGAGTAGAATACAGTGCAGAAAAGGCAAGATATTCGATCAACAAAGGCTTATGGGGAACTTCGGTAGGAGGAAAGGAAACTTTAACTTCAAACGAAACTTTACCAGAAAGTGCCTGGCCAACCCAGGTTTCAGAAACAGAGCCGCGTAAGGTAGAATTAACCTTCGAAAGAGGTGAACTGGTAGCCATTGACGGTGAAAAATTAGCACCTGTTAAAGCAATACAGAAACTACAGGCCCTTGCTCAGCCTTTTGGGATTGGGAGAGATATCCACGTAGGTGATACCATCATTGGTATTAAAGGCCGTGTGGGTTTTGAGGCTGCTAGCCCCATTATCATTATCAAAGCACACCATACTTTAGAAAAACACACCTTAACCAAGTGGCAGTTAAGCTGGAAAGAGCAACTATCATCTTTCTATGGTAACTGGTTGCACGAAGGTCAGTTTCACGATCCGATTATGCGGAATATTGAGGCTTTTTTAACCGATACACAAAAAGTTGTGAGCGGTAAAGTGTTTGTAGAGTTGTTGCCGTACCGTTTCCAGATTATCGGAATTGAATCTAACCATGATTTAATGAGCAATAAATTTGGCAGCTACGGCGAAATGAACAACGCCTGGAGCGGAGAAGATGTTAAAGGTTTCTCTAAAATATTTGGTAACCAGGTAATGATCTGGCATAAAGTAAATAACGAGGCATAGCCTCAAGATTTAAGGTTGAGGGTAGAAAGGCGAAAGGTTAAAGCGCCATAACCCTATACCTTAAGCCTTATACCTCTAAACCTTAAAAAAAAATGATTAAAGCAGGAATAATTGGTGGCGCGGGTTATACAGGTGGCGAGATGCTACGTATTTTGGTTAACCACCCAAATGTTGAAATTGCTTTCGTAAATAGCACAAGTAACGCAGGAAACTTAATTGCTGATGTACATACTGATTTAATCGGTGATACTGATTTAAAATTCGTGAGTGATATTCCGCAAGATATCGATGTTTTGTTTTTATGTGTTGGTCATGGTGATGCGAAAAAGTTTTTAGCTGCAAATCCAATTAATGATAACATTAAAATCATCGATTTGTCGCAGGATTTCAGGCCGCATGCAAACGCTAGCTTTTCTACCAAAGACTTTGTTTACGGATTACCTGAGCTAAATCGCGATAAAATTAAAGCAGCTAAAAATATTGCTAACCCTGGTTGCTTTGCAACTTGTATCCAATTGGCTTTGTTGCCTTTGGCTGCTAAAGGGTTGATTCAGAATGAGGTTCATATTAATGCAACTACGGGATCAACAGGGGCAGGGCAGAGTTTATCTACCACTTCGCACTTTAGCTGGAGAAACAATAACCTTTCGATCTATAAAGCATTTGAACACCAGCATTTGAATGAGATTAGCGAGAGTTTGTTGCAGTTGCAGCCCTCACTTTCTGAAGCTTTAAATTTTATTCCACAGCGTGGTGCATTTACAAGAGGTATTTTAGCTGCCATGTACCTGGAAAGTGATTTAAGTTTAGAAGAAGCACAAAACATTTACGAAGCATATTATAATGCTCATCCTTTTACGCATGTAAGCCGGAAAAATATCGATCTAAAACAGGTTGTGAACACCAATAAAGCTTTGGTACATATAGAAAAAAATGGTGGTAAATTATTTATCATCAGTATTATTGATAACCTGTTAAAAGGTGCCAGCGGACAAGCGGTTCAGAATATGAACTTAATGTTCGGCTTGGATGAAACAGCTGGACTTAAGTTAAAAGCAGCAAATTTTTAATTAAGACCAAAGCTGAAAGACCAAAGACTAAAGTAAAGATAGCATGGTGCTAGCATAAGTAAATAATGATTTAAATAAAGCAATAAACTTTAGTCTTTTTGCTTTTAACTTTAAGCTTAGAAAATGAGAGATTATCAAAAACTAGATGTTTGGAAAAAATCACATTTGATGGTTTTATATGTCTACAAATTTATTTTACCTGATTTTCCTGCTCATGAAAAATATGATTTGCAAAGTCAGGTTAAAAGGGCGGCGTATTCTGTTCCACTAAATATTGTTGAGGGAGCAGGACGGCGGACCGAAAAAGATTTTGCTCACTTTCTTGATAATGCATTAGGCTCTGTTCAAGAAATGGAATATGCTTGTTTTCTAGCAAAAGATTTAGAATATCTTGAAGAAAGCAAATATTTAGAAATTTACAAGATGGTTGGTGAAGTTAAAGCTATGTTAATCGGCTTAATTAAACATTTGCGACCATAATATTCATTGATTAAATTCTACAGAACTAAGCATACTGTTATATGAAATTTACAGGTGCTTTGGTCTTTAGTCTTTGGTCTTTAACCTTATAAAAAATGAACTTATTCGACGTTTACCCACTTAACGATATAGAAATAACCAAAGCAGCAGGCAGCAATGTTTGGGATGCTAACGAACAACAATACTTAGATTTATATGGCGGTCATGCTGTGATTTCGATTGGACATACCAATCCGCATTATGTAAGTCGCTTAACTGATCAATTAAATAAGGTTGGTTTTTACTCAAACTCGGTTAAAATTCCTTTGCAGGTTCAGCTTGCGGAGAAATTAGGTCAGGTTTCTGGGAAGAAAGATTACCAATTATTCTTAGTCAACTCTGGTGCAGAAGCAAACGAGAATGCTTTAAAACTGGCTTCATTTTACAATGGAAGAAAAAAGATAATTGCTTTTACAGGTGCTTTCCACGGGCGTACATCTTTAGCGGTTGCGGTAACGGATAATCCTAAAATTGTAGCACCAGTTAACCAAACCGAAAATGTAATCTTTTTACCTTTTAATAATGAAATTGCTTTAGAAGAAACTTTTAAAGCACAGGGCAATGAAATTTCTGCTGTAATTATAGAAGGTATCCAGGGTGTTGGCGGTATTAAAGAAGCTTCTAAAAGTTTTCTTCAAAAAATCCGTTCACTTTGTGATGAATACAATGCCGTTTATATTGCTGATTCAGTTCAATGTGGCTATGGTAGAACAGGTGCTTTTTACTCACACGATTACTCGGGGGTTGAAGCAGATGTTTATACCATGGCGAAAGGAATGGGTAACGGCTTTCCGGTAGCAGGGATTTCTATCGCACCTAAATTTAAACCTTGGCATGGAGAGTTGGGTACAACTTTTGGTGGTAATCATTTGGCTTGCGCTGCGGCATTAGCTGTTTTAGAAGTGATGCAACAGGAAAACCTGATGAAAAATGCTGAAGAAGTTGGAAACTACTTAATCGCCGAATTGAAGAAATTTGAGCAGGTGGTAGAAGTGCGTGGCCGTGGCTTAATGATCGGTATTGAGTTGCCAGCAGAACTGGCACATGTTAAAAAAGAATTATTGTTTACACACCATATTTTTACTGGCGAGGCAAGACCGAATGTGATCCGTTTATTGCCAGCCTTAAATTTGACGAAAGCGCATGCTGATGAATTTTTAGTAGCTTTTGGTAAGTTGATGAAATAGCAGAAAGCTGAAAGACTAAAGCTGAAAGTGAATTGCAATTAGCTTATATAGTTGTAAATAATTAAATTAGTGATATCCCTATTTTCTGCTTAACCTTTAAGTATTAATGAAAATGAGAGATTATCAAAAATTAGAAGTTTGGAAAAAGGCACATTTGATGGTATTATTTGTTTATTCAGATGTACTTCCATTGTTTCCACCATCAGAAAAGTACGATTTGCATAGCCAGGTCAAAAGAGCAGCATATTCTGTTCCTTTAAATATTGTTGAGGGAGCTGGAAGGAATTCTGATGTTGATTTTGCAAGGTTTTTAGATATGGCATTAGGTTCTTGCCATGAGGCTGAATACGCCTGCCTACTCGCAAAAGATTTAAGATACTTAAGTGAGGAAAAGCATCTAGAAATTAATAGTATAACTAATGAAGTTAAAGCAATGCTGATAGGCTTGCTGAAGCGATTAAGAACATAATTTAGTTAAGATTAGGCGTTGATTTTTGCATGTTGCAAGAAGCTTTTAGCTTAAATCTTTAACCTTTTAGCTTAAAAAAATGAAACTTTTCACTTCCGTACACGATGTTCCAAGCATCAAACAGTTTGTAAATGATGCGCTTGCATTAAAGGCAAACCCTTATGCGCACCAAGATTTAGGCAAAAACAAAACCTTAGGTTTGGTTTTTATGAATCCAAGTTTACGTACCCGGTTAAGTACCCAAAAAGCGGCCTTAAACTTAGGTATGAATGTAATGGTGATGAATCTGGATAAAGAAGGCTGGGCTTTAGAAACACAGGATGGTGTAGTGATGAATGGTTCGACAGTTGAACATATCCGCGAAGCTGCTGCGGTGATGGGCCAATATTGCGATATTTTAGGCTTGCGTTCTTTTCCAAAACTGAATAACCGCGAGGAAGATTATAGTGAAGATTTCTTCAATAAATTCGTGAAATATTGTGCTGTACCTGTAGTGAGTTTAGAGAGTGCAACACGTCACCCTTTACAAAGCTTTGCCGATATTATTACCATTCACGAAACCTGGACAAAGAAACCCGATGGGCGCAAACCTAAAGTGGTATTAGCTTGGGCACCTCATGTTAAAGCATTACCTCAAGCGGTGCCGAATTCTTTTGCAGAGTGGATGTGCAAAGCTCAGGCAGAAGGGATGATCGATTTTACAATCGCGCAGCCAGAAGGTTACGAACTTTCAGAAGATTTTACACCTAATGCCAATATTCAGTATAATTTAGAAGAAGCTTTGGCCGATGCTGATTATGTATATGTGAAGAATTGGAGTAGCTATAAAGAGTACGGAAAAGTATTGACTTATCCTGATGGCTGGATGATGAATAATGAGAAATTAAAATTCACAAACGACGCGAAAGTAATGCATTGCTTGCCTGTGCGTCGCGATCTGGAACTATCATCAGAGATTTTAGATGGACCAAACTCGTTGGTTATCCACGAAGCAGGAAATCGTTTATGGGCTGCGCAGGCGGTAATAAAAGCGATATTGGAGGAATTGTAAATCATATGCCTCGGCTCGTGTCCTCACGAACCGCAATTATTAATATGGTGAAACAAAACTATTAATGTGGTTCGTGGAGACACGAACCACGGTAAGAATAAAATATGAAAGAACTCACTATTATAAAAATAGGTGGAAACGTAATTGATAATTCTGAAAATCTGCATCAGTTTTTATTGGATTTTACGGCACTGCCCGGAGATAAAATTCTGGTGCACGGTGGCGGTAAAATTGCAACTGAATTGGGCGAATCGCTCGGCATTGAAGCTAAAATGGTTGAGGGTAGAAGAATTACCGATATTGAGACCTTGCGGATTGTAACCATGGTTTACGCTGGACTGATTAATAAAAATATAGTTGCTCAATTGCAAGCCAAAGGGAGTAATGCCATAGGTTTAACCGGTGCAGATGGAAATATTATTAAAGCGAAAAAACGACCGGTAAGTACTAAAACTTATGGTACAGATGCTGGTCCTATGGCTGGTGCAGTTATTGATTATGGTTTCGTCGGTGATTTAGATGAAAATTCTGTTTCAGCGAATACTTTAGCCGCTTTATTAAATGCTGGCTTTGTTCCGGTTTTGTGTGCGATTACACATGATGGTGATACGCAACTTTTAAATACCAATGCCGATACTATTGCCTCTTCGGTTGCGGTAGCCATGTCGGCTTCATATGAAACGCGTTTGGTATATTGCTTTGATAAGAAAGGTGTACTTAAAGATGTTAACGATAACGGATCTGTTGTAAGGGAAATCAAAGCTGATGAATTTGAAAGTTTAAAAGCAGATGGAACAGTACAAGGTGGAATGATCCCTAAATTACACAACGCTTTTGAGGCGATTAAAAAAGGAGTTTCAGCAGTTTATATTGGCAAAGCTGATGAACTTTCTGAACTCGCAGAAGGAACTTTTGGAACTAAAATGCTGAAATAAAGGTAGAGGGTAGAAAGGTTGAAGGTTTTAGGCGAGGTGCCTAGAAATTTTTTAACCACCAAGAAACGAAGAACACAAAGAATTATTAATCTAATGCCCTTGTGTAATATTGGTAAAGAATTTTGCACCGGCATAGAAAAGAAACCGATTACTGCTGCCTTTGCCATTTAAACCTGATAGAAACGGAAATACTTTTTGTGCTCAAAACGAGAAAGATTGCCGCGTCGTTCCTCCTCGCGATGACGATAAATGGATGGAATGGCAGAAGTTAAAAAAGATTGAAGTGGATAGCAGGACTGAACATTAAATAGAATTATTGAACTTGCTTTTCAAAAGAAAATATAAATCAGTTTAAACCACTGAAATAAAATAAAACGAACCACAATGAAGAAAATAGCCATAATTGGTAGCGGAAATATCGGTTTATCTTTAGCGAAAGGTTTGGTGAAAGCCAACTTTGCCCAAGCCACCGACATTACACTTACCCGTAGAAATACCGACCACTTAAAATCTTTTGCTGAAACTGGTTTTAACGTTAGCAATAACAATAAACAAGCGGTTATTGATGCTGAAGTAGTAATTTTGGCCGTTCTGCCACAACAATTAAATACGGTTTTGGATGAAATCCAAACTTCAATTGTCTCGGCTAAACATTTGGTTATTTCGGTGATTTCTGGCGTGAGCTGTGCTGCGGTTAGAGAAAAATTAGGTGATGATGTTGAGGTAATCAGGGTAATGCCTAATACGGCAATTGCCATAGGTCAATCGATGACTTGCATGGCCAGTGATAACGCATCAGCAGCAAACATTGCAGACGTAACCAAAATGTTCGAAACGGTTGGTTCTGTTGTAAAAATCAACGAAGATTTAATGACTTCTGCAACAGCACTATGTGCTTGTGGAATCGCATTTTTTCTAAGGGCAATAAGAGCCGCATCGCAAGGTGGGGTAGAAATTGGTTTCCATGCTGATGAGGCTTTAAAAATGGCTGTTCAAACCGCAAAAGGAGCAGCCGATTTGCTTTTATTACATGGAACGCACCCAGAATCAGAAATAGATAAAGTAACTTCGCCGAAAGGTTGTACCATTGCGGGTTTAAACGAAATGGAACACAATGGTTTTAGTTCATCATTAATAAAAGGTATTAAGCTTTCTGCCTTAAAAGCAGGGAATTTGTATACCAAGGAAGGTTAAAACGGATGTAAAATGGTTAAAGTAAGATGGATGATGTACCTAACCATAAATTAAAAAGTAACAGGTAAAAGATAAATCTGTCTTACTACTTGTTACTAATCACTGAATACTATGTTACTAGAAAATATACAAAAAGAAAGTCTGGATTTATTGCGACAGTTAATCCGCATCCAGTCTTTTAGTAAAGAAGAAGACCGAACTGCGAATTTAATCGCCCAGTTTTTGGAGGAGAGAGGGGTTAAGACCCAACGCAAGATGAACAATGTTTGGGCTTACAACAAACACTTCGACGCCAATAAACCAACATTGCTTTTAAATTCACATCATGATACGGTTAAACCAAATTCTGGTTATACCCGCGATCCGTATGATGCAGCAATTGAAGGTGATAAACTATTCGGTTTAGGCAGTAATGATGCCGGTGGTTGTTTGGTTTCGTTAATTGGAACGTTTTTGTACTACTACGAGCAAGAAGATTTAAAATATAATATCTGTTTAGCCGCAACTGCTGAGGAGGAAATTTCTGGTAACAATGGTTTAGAACTGGTTTTGCCCGATTTAGGTGAGCTGGAATTTGGTATTGTGGGCGAACCAACAGAAATGAATTTAGCCATTGCTGAACGTGGTTTGTTGGTGTTAGATTGTGTATCGCATGGTAAAGCTGGTCATGCCGCCCGTGAAGAAGGAGAGAATGCTATTTACAAAGCTTTAAAAGATATTGAATGGTTTAGAAATTACCAGTTCCCAAAAGTTTCGGAGGTTTTCGGCCCATTGAAAATGACGGTTACCATTATCAACGCAGGTTCGCAGCACAACGTAGTACCGGCCAATTGTACCTTTACTGTTGATGTGCGTGTAACAGATGCCTACACCAATGAAGAAGTTTTAGAAATCATCAGAGCCAATGTAGATTGTGATGTTACGCCACGCTCTATCCGCTTAAAACCATCGTCTATTGACAAAAACCATCCTGTTGTTCAGGCTGGCGTAGCATTGGGAAAAACGACTTACGGTTCGCCAACTACTTCTGATCAGGCTCTGCTGGATATCCCATCTGTAAAATGTGGCCCAGGTTTTTCTGGCCGCTCACACATGGCCGATGAATTTTTATATGTTCGTGAGGTTGCAGAAGGTGTGGAAGGATATGTTAATATGTTAAAACCGGTAATCAACGGTAAATAGTAAGAAAGCCTCAGATCCACTAGATCTGAGGCTTTCTCAAAATAATTAATTCTCTTCGCCACCATCAAAGGCTCTCGCTTCTAAGTGTTTTTCCATATCTAATCGGTTTATCCCTTTGCTCCACCATTCGGGAGCAGGTTTCCCTTTAAGCATATAATCAAAGTATTCCATCATCCGTACGGCATAATCTTTACGGTTTGGCAATTTTGCAATTCCATGGTTTTCGCCACGATAGGTAATCATCACCACAGGTTTGTTCAACCTTCTTAAACCATTGTAATATTCAATGCCCTGGGTAAAATCTACAGCTCCATCTTTATCGTTGTGTAAAAGCAATAATGGCGTTTGTACTTTTTTGATGTGGTACACTGGGGAGTTGCGTGCAAAAGCATCCCAATTATCCCAATAACCAGGTGTTAACCTGCCTTGACTGGCTTCGAAAATGGCTTGGTTTGTGCCGCCACTGTTCCAATAGATTAAGCTGTACATGCTTATCATGTTGGTTAAAGGTGCTCCAGCTGCGGCTGCTTTAAAAATATTGGTTTGGGTAATTAAAAATGAAGTTTGATAACCACCCCAAGAGTGACCATGGATGGCAACATTTTTCTCATCTACAATTCCGGTCGCAATGGCTGCCTTTACCGCAGGTACTACGCAGGCAACGGCCGACATGCCTGGATCATTCAACTTGTATTTAATATCTGGCATTAAAACAGCGTATCCATTGCTGGTGTACATCGCTTTGTTAAAACCTCCACCAGGAAACGTAGGCATGGTATAGGTATTCAGGTCATCAGTTAACCTTTCATAAATGTATGTAATGGTAGGATAAGCTTTTCCGGGAACATAATTGGCCGGCAAATAAATGGCCGCTTGCAGGCTATCGCCATTTGCACTTACATAGTCGATCAACTTAACAGCCGAAGACCATGCATATTTAGCCTGATCTGGTGTGTTTGTGGTAACTTTTTTAGCCGCATTTAAATCACTCATTGTACTTACATAATAATCTGGCGATTGCTGAAAATTACTTTTGGTATAAGTAAACACTTTAGCTTGTTCAGCTTTTGCAAAACTTTGGTAAGCATTATCGTCCATAAACAAAATGTTAATCTTCGATTTTCCAGCAGGTAAAATTCCAATGCCATTTTTCTTGTTTTTGGAGTTAAAAACTGCGAAATATTGGTCCTTGCTTAAATCTGTCCCTTTTTCATTAACATCAATGCGGAAACGGGTAGCCACTTCAGTTTTTTTGCTTTTCCAGTTATCAGATAATGGGGTAACACTATTTCCGTCAGCAGAGATTTTCCACAAATCGTAATTGTCTTTAATTAATGCATATTTAGAATCAGCAGACCAACCTAAATTCTGGGTAGCCGGTTTAACTACATTATGGTCATCTAATTCATCAACAAAAGAAGCTTTAATCTTGCCAGTAAGGTTGGCGATTTTACCAGTTTCTAAATTGATGCTATAAAATACACCGTCTACATAATAGCTGGCTAAGGTTCCGTTTGGCGCAACCACAAGTCTTCCTCCATTAGAGGCATACATTTTCTCGAAGAGTAATTTCTTACCAAAGGTTTTAAGGTTGATTAAATAAACATCCACATAACTTTGTCCATCTAAATTTCCCATAAGCTCATATTTCGAATTATCGTATCCAATTGCATATAAGCTTTTCGGGTTTACACTAACCGAGCGCATGTTGCTGTCCGCAAGCTGGATGAATTTTTTATCGGCAAGACGGTAGGCACTTAAATAACTAAAGTTTTTATCGCGCATTTCTTGTGTTTGCTGTGCAGATTGTAATCTCTTATCCTGCCAGTTCCAGATAATCATATCAGGTTTTTCGATATCATCTTTTTTAACTTCCGGTTTTGCTTTAGCTAAAGTATCTGTTTTCTTATCATCCTTTTTCTCCTCTTTCTTTTCTTCTTTTTTTGCTAGCGTATTGATGCCAAGGAACAAAACAGATTGATCATCTGACCAGAACGGGGTGGCATTGGTATTGATCCCCATATTTGTTGGGAATCTTTTGTCGTCGATACCATTATATAACACCTTATTGGTTAAATCACCATTGATTTTGTTAAAACCAAGCATGCTGTAAACGTCATCTTTATACTTGTCGTTTTTATTAGCTTTAAGTAAGGCAAATGCAGTTCCCTGTTCATTCCACCCCAGTTTTTGATAAACGGCTTTATCATTATCAAGCGCAGAGGTGATTCCGGTTTTCATATCGCGTAAAAAAATACCGTTTCCATTTTGCCCAGCAGCATCAATAACATAAGCAAGCAGGCTTCCTGTTTTGTTAAATGCAAATTCTGAAACATTGCCCAGGTTGTAATTTTTTTTGGTGATAAGGTTGTAAAGCAGTACGTCGGTACCCTTCGGGGCATCTTTCTCTTTAGAAGCATTTTCTGCCGGAGCAAATTGAATGGCAATCCACTCAGGTGATTTTTCAGAAAAGCTAAAACTTTTTACCTTTTCGAAAGTCGTCTGTTTATTATCACTCAATGAAACCAGCAAGAGTTTATCATAAACAGGCTTATTTGTTTTCTTTGCTGCTTTGGCTTCGCTATCCTTAAGTGCAACTTTAAACGCAGCAAATTTTGAATCGTTTGAAAATGAGATGTTATTGGCCGTTGCTCCAATTGGGTAGTTGCGGCTTAAGGTATCATTCGTTTTTCTGATCGTCATCTTTAAATCTCCCTCAACCGGTCCACTGGCCAACGCGATCCATTCGCCGTTGGGCGATAAAGTAGCGGGTCTATTAAAGGTCCATTTAGAAACATCTTTCCAGCCTAATGCTGGTTTTTCCTGTGCCTGTAAGTGGTGTATAACAAGCAGTAAAAAAACGGTGGAGAACAGTTTTAGGGATTTCATAATAAGTTTAAGTTTATACGAAAATAAGCTTTTAAACCAAGAATTATAAACCGCCAGATAAAATTGACTTTATTGACGTTTAAATGTGAGTTGAACGCCAATCTCATTCCTAATTCTAATCTATTTATTGTACTTTTGCGGGTATTTCGACTGCCATTGTGCAGGTATAAAATAGAGCAATCATAAGAATGAAAATCTGGCAAAAAAATATAGATGTAAATCAGTTTGTAGAAAGTTTTACGGTTGGAAAAGACCGTGAATTGGATCTGCAAATGGCAAAATTTGATGTATTAGGCTCTTTGGCGCATACACAAATGTTAGAAACCATTAATTTGCTAACAGCTGAAGAATTGAAAATGGTTCAGCAAGAATTGAAAAACATTTACGCTGAAATTGAGGCTGGAAATTTCACCATCGAAAACAGTGTAGAAGATGTGCACTCGCAGGTTGAATGGTTGCTTACACAACGCATTGGCGAAGCAGGCAAGAAAATCCATAGTGGCAGATCACGTAACGATCAGGTTTTAGTTGATTTAAAACTGTTCTTCAGGGCTTGCATCGAGGATATGGTTAATCAAACCTCAACCTTATTTAATCAGTTAATTGAGTTAAGCAATACACACAAAGATAAATTAGTTCCTGGTTATACACATTTGCAGATTGCCATGCCATCATCTTTTGGATTATGGTTTGGTGCTTACGCCGAAAGCTTGGCAGATGATATGGAACTGATGTTGGCTGCATGGAAAATCTGCAATAAAAATCCTTTGGGCTCTGCCGCAGGTTATGGTTCTTCATTCCCATTAAACAGAACCTTAACAACCAATTTACTTGGGTTTGAAAGTTTAAACTATAATGTGGTTTACGCGCAGATGGGCCGTGGCAAAACTGAAAGGATTTTAGCGCAGGCAATGAGTGCAGTTGCTGCAACTTTAGCTAAAATGGCTATGGATGTTTGTTTGTTTATTAATCAGAATTTCGGATTCATCAGTTTCCCGGCAGAGCTTACCACTGGTTCGAGCATTATGCCACACAAAAAAAATCCTGATGTTTTTGAGCTGATCCGCTCACGCTGCAATAAAATTCAGGCTTTGCCGAACGAAATTGCCATGATGATTACCAATTTACCATCGGGTTATCACCGCGATTTACAGTTGCTAAAAGAAAACCTTTTTCCAGCAATCACTTCGTTAAACGAATGTTTGGAGATCGCTACTTTCATGTTTCAGAACATCACCATAAAGGATGATATTTTGAAAGATAAAAAATACGACTACCTGTTTAGCGTTGAAGTAGTGAACGACTTGGCGCTACAAGGTGTTCCATTTAGAGAGGCTTATAAAATTGTTGGCGAACAGATAGAAAATGGTACTTTTGCACCTTCTGGCCAAATACATCATACACACGAAGGAAGCATTGGCAACCTGTGTAACGAGCAGATTTCTGCAGCAATGCACGGTGTCTTGTCTCAATTTGGTTTCGGAAAAGTGAATAAAGCAATTGGAGATTTGGTTAAATAAATTTTGCTAAATTTGTAGTTATGACAACTTTAACAATAGAAATTAAGGATAAAGATGCAGGTTTTGTAAAAGAATTCCTTAGCAAAATTGGTGCAAAAGTTAAATCAGAACCAACAAGTCAGATAACTTCTGAAATTGCTCGGGCTTTAAAAGAAATTAAGGAAATGCAGCAAGGAAAACGGAAGCCTTTAAGCTTAAAAGATATTTAATGGCTAATGAGGTTATTTATTCAGACGTTTTTATCAAAAAAGCCAAAGTCTATAAAAAGAAATATCTTTCTTTAGTGGAAGATCTCTACGAACTCGAAGAGAAACTTCTTGAAAATCCGCAGCAAGGTAATGATCTCGGAGCAGGTTTATACAAAATTAGACTTGCTGTAAAAAGCAAAGGAAAAGGTAAAAGTGGAGGATTTAGGATAATAACTTATTTAGTATCAAATACCCCTGATGGTACGATTATCAATATGCTGACGCTCTACGATAAATCAGAAGAAAGTAGTATTGATAAAAAAGAACTTCAAAAAATAATTAAAGCATTATAAATCTGCTAAAAGCAGTTTCAATATATATATATGAAAGTTTCAGTATTGGCCAGTTCATTAATTGGTTCAGAAATTATTAAAATTGGTAACGAGGTTAACGAAATGAAACGCAAAGGCGCTTCAATTGCCAATTTAACCATCGGCGATTTCGATGCCAACATTTACCCGATTCCAACCGAATTAAAAGCGGGAATTGTTGATGCATACAATGCCAATCAAACTAACTACCCACCAGCTGATGGTGTTTTGCAATTACGCGAAACGGTTTCTGAATTGTTGAAAGACAGATTCGGATTAGAATATAACACCAACAGTATTTTAGTTTCTGGTGGTTCGCGTCCATTGATTTATGCTACCTATCTGGCTTTGATTGATCCGGGAGATACTGTAGTTTTCCCTGCTCCATCATGGAATAATAACCACTATTCACATTTAACTTCGGCTAAAACCATTGCCGTAGAAACTGATGCTGAGCATAATTTTATGCCAACAGCTGCACAGTTAAAACCGCATTTGAAAGGTGCAACTTTATTGGCTTTATGTTCGCCATTAAACCCAACAGGAACCATGTTCGATGCAAATTCGTTAGCTGAAATCTGCGATTCCGTTTTAGAGGAAAATGCATCACGTGGCGCTGAAGAAAAACCACTTTACATGATGTATGATCAGATTTATTCACTTTTAACTTTCGGAAAAGAGCATGTAAATCCAGTTTCTTTGCGCCCTGCAATGCGTCCGTTTACCGTTTTTGTTGATGGTAGCTCGAAATGCCTGGCTGCAACTGGTGTACGTGTAGGATGGGGTTTTGGTCCTGAAGATATTATCAATAGAATGAAAGCTTTGGTTGGCCACATGGGGGCTTGGGCACCAAAAGCCGAGCAGGTTGCAATGTCTAACTATTTTAACGATAAAACACAGGTTGATGCCTTTCTGACTAGTTTTAAAGGCCATATTCAAGATAGCTTAAATGCACTTTACAACGGTTTTAACGAATTAAAAAACGAGGGCTTTAATGTTGATGCTGTTGAGCCAATGGGCGCCATTTATTTAACCATTAAAATTGATTATATCGGAAAAACTACTCAAGATGGTCAAGTTTTAAAAGACAGTGCAGATGTGAATTTCTATCTGATTAAAGAAGCTGGGGCTGCTTTGGTTCCATTCTCTGCTTTCGGAAATGAAGATAGTATGCCATGGTTCAGGGCATCGGTTGGTGCCTGTACCCTGCAGGATATTAAAGATATGCTGCCAAGAATTAAAACGGCTTTGAGTAAGTTGAAATAATCATTTATAGCTTATTGAACAATATAAGCGCTTTTTTTGGAAAGCAATTGTTGTGCTAATCGGTTATTGTAGTCCTGCTTTTTGTTTCAACAAAAGCTGAAAAGCTGTTGTTTCCACTTCAATCAGGTTTATTTAACTTAGAGTTGTGCAGATCGGTTAGTAAAACGCATAGAAAACCCTCTTCAATTAATTTTGAAGAGGGTTTTTTTGATTTGATCGTCATTTCGAGTGGAGCGCAGCGCAGTCGAGATGACGATTTTTTTATAGGATTGCATTTTTGACTCCAGACTAAGGACTTTGGACTCAAGACTCTCAACTAAAAACTCCAAACTAATCTTCCCTGCTTCCATCATCAGCCATTCTCACCATTTTAGGTTCAAACTTGGCTACTACATCAACCAGCTCAGTTTGTGCTGCCATCACTTTGTTGATGTCTTTATAGGCCATTGGCGCTTCATCTAAGCCTGCTCCGATTAAAGTAACGTTATGGTCTTTTAAAATGGCCTTCATATCCGATTTGGTAATCGATTGAATCGCCTTTGTTCTACTCATTTGACGTCCGGCACCATGTGATGCTGAATTGATGGCACTCATTTCTCCTTTACCGCGTACCAAAAATCCGGGTGCCGTCATACTTCCGGGGATAATCCCCATCACACCTTTACCGGCAGGTGTAGCACCTTTTCGGTGAACAATTACTTCTTCACCATCAAGCATTTCTTTCCAGGCGAAATTATGGTGGTTTTCTACCTTGGCCAAAACTTTAGCACCGATGGCTTTGGTTAATCGTTTATGGATCACCTCATGACAAGCTGAAGCATAATCGCCAGCCAGGTTCATGGCAATCCAATATTCTTGCCCCTCGGCAGAGTTTAAATCTAAATAAGCCAGATTTGCAGCTTCTTTTGGGAGCTTACAAATATCTTTCGCCAATTTGGTGTAATGCCCCGCAATGGTGGCTCCAAATCCACGAGAACCAGAGTGCGTAAGCAATGCCACGTAACGCCCTTTATCGATATTTAAAATTTCATCACGCTCTGCAAAATCAATAATCCCCCATTCTACAAAGTGATTTCCACCACCCGAAGTACCCAGCTGCGCCCAAGCCTTTCCGTGTAAATTTTTAAGAAAAGGAGTGGAGTTGAAAGCTTCATTTTCCAAAACATCGTGGTCGGCTTTTTCGTTGCCTTTAAAGTTTTGCCCTGCGCCGAATTTGGTAAAGGCAATTAACTCTCTTTTGTACATGGCATCCTTTCCAAAATAGTGTTTCTCCGGAATATCGAAAATACTTAAAGCCATTCGGCAGCCGATATCAACACCTACACCATAAGGAATAATTGCGTTTCTTGTAGCTAGTACACCACCAATTGGCAAACCATAACCTTGGTGGGCATCGGGCATTAGTGCACCCGCAACCGAAACCGGTAATTTCATGGCGATATCCATTTGGTGTCTGGCTCCTTCTTCAATATAATCAGCGCCGAAAATTGAATAATCTTTAGCGTTGTTAATCAGTTCAATGGTTCCGTCTGATTTTGGATTGGCTTCCTCAATCAAACCCGTTGCCAGATTACTTAATACTTCGTCATCCAAAAAACTTTCTGGATAGTCTTTTGCTTTTTTAAATAAGGCCAATAATTCTTTTTCTCCAATATCCGTGAAATTTTCTTTCAGGATAGCTAAAGCCAGACCTACTATTTTTCCTTCGGAATAACCTATTTCTATCAGGGTTTTACCTGTTATGTTGTTGTTCATTGTTGTTTACTTAAAAAGATTAATCTTTGTGCTCAAAAAGAAGTTATTCATCAAATCGTTGATAAAACTATCATAATCATTAAACACTGCTTTTAGCTCTTTAAACTTTGTTTCCGTGGCAATGTGTATATGTGAAATCTCTTTCGGATGAATAATTTCATCTCTCATTCTTTTTAAAACTTTTAACTGGGGTTTACAAGAATAAAAATATTGTTGTTTTATCTCCTCCTTTTCCCATGTTCTAGAAATTTGCTTAAAAGTCTTCTCTAATTTACTTGTAAAATCGTGTTTGTCACTGTAGTTAGGGTAAGGATCAAGAACATTCAATCCATAAATATCCGATTCAACTAGTGAGAACATACTAATTATACATGCTCGATATAATGCATCGAATGATTTTTGATTTTCTTGACTTTTTCCGGTTATTTCAAGCAATACGATATAATCATTTCTAATGGCATTGTGCATTAACTGATAATTCCTCATTGTTTGTGATGCTATTAGCATTTCATCAATATTATTGTATTCTTTCGAGTGATTGCTCATTTTATTTCTTGTTCAATCCCCGGTAGGTAACACTCACCTAACCGAGGGGTTTCTAAATTTAATTTATTTTACGAAGATTTGTTTCAATTGATCTACAATTTGTCCGCTGCCCGATAAGCTGATGTTGTTGATTTTCTCCGCGATTTTCTCTAAGTATTCCATCTCTTTCAACTTATACAACATAGCGTTGTCTTCCATCAATTTGGCGGTGTTCAACAAACTCCTGGTCGAGGCCGTTTCTTCTCTTCGGGTAATGATATTGGCTTGTGCTCTTTTTTCGGCAACTAAAACCTGGTTCATAATTTCCTTAACGTCACCAGGTAAAACGATGTCTTTAACACCGCAGTTGGTTAATTTTACACCCAGGTTTTCGACCTTATCCAAGGTAATGCCCATTACTACTTCAGCAATTTTTTCTTTGCTTTCCATCAATTCGTCAAAAGTCATTAAGCCAATACATTCTCTTAATGCCAATTGCATGGTGATGTACAATTGTTTTTCAAATTCTTTGTTCTCCAATAAGGCTTTGATGATATCATCCACTTTATATTGAATACTGAAATTTATCCTCAATTGAGCTTTATCTTTGGTTAAGATTTCTTGACCGATAATCTCCATATTCAATTGTCTCATATCGGTTTTTAAAACTTGAACAGTAGTACTGTTTTTCCAGTAAACATAGTTTCCTGATTCCATTACCCTTTCAAATTTACCATCGATAAATAACAATGCTTTTTCGAAAGATTCTACTTTATAAGCCCTGATGTAATTCAATAATGGTGCTTTCTCCAATAAGTTTTTGTCAATGGTTTCATCAATATTGATATTGCTGATATCTACTTTAACAAAGTTATATGTAGACAAACCTTTCCAAATGGCATGTCTGCCAGCGGTTAAAACGTTTTTGAAATTTTTGTTTTGATAAACTAAGGCCAATTCATTATCGGCAACACTTAACAAGTGAATCAAATTCACAAAATCTGTATTTTCCAATAAAATATCCAATTCGGCAACCGTGTAATAATACTCTTTTGCCATATCGTACAAAGTCATGCTTTCGCCGAAACCTAACCAGTATGTACCTGCGGTTAAAACGTTTTTTAATTTTCCTTTTTTAAACACCAATCCAACATAATTGGTGTTAATGGTTACTCTTTTCATGTTTTATGGTTTTAAAATTTATTTCTGTTATTATTTCCTCTTTTAAAAGCGTTGCGGAAGAACATTTACCTGTTTTCTGCGGAAGTAAAAGTTTATCAAGCTTGTTTAAAATGAAACTAATTTTTCTAATCGGGCTTCTGCTCTTTAGAACATTTTGCCTTTTAGATTTAACTTTTTTGATTTTTAAATCTCTTCTTGTTGCGTTGATACTTGCTGAGCAAAACACAGATCTGCTTTTGGAATTTCGAAAAATCTTGAAGCCAAATGCGGTTGCGCAACGCTTATTCTGGTGAGCGATTTGAAAAGTTGCTCTTCTTTTAAGATGGAACCTAAATCCATTGCATTACCTTTATGCGATTCCAAGTGGCATTTGGAAGCAGGATTCGAACCTGCATTTTGGTGGTTGTTACTCTAACCTACTGAGTTATTCCGAATTATTTCGGAAGTGGGATTCGAACCCACGACACACAACGTGTTTAGACAATCTATCATAATCCTTATCAGCATATTCTAAGCAATTTGCCCGAATACTTTGGGGCTATTCCGAAACCCACAACATTGGATCAGTTTTATTTAGTGTTGCCATTCCGATTGTTCATCGGAATTTCTTTATATTGATCTGATTTGTGATAACATTTTACAAACATCACCCTGTTCCGCATGTTCGGAACAGGGGCTTCATTTTAATGAAATGCTTACCCAAATAAATCGAAGCAGCATAACTGAGAGCGCGTATCATTTAAAACAGTAAACTGTCTTTATAAATCAGATTGTTATTGTTAATATTTATCAAAGAACTTTATCGACTGGCGACATTACAAAGATGCCACCACCACTACGCGGCTGATTTGCGTAGTAAAAATTATTTTGTTGTTAAACTGATAAGTCATTGATAATAAGTTTCATAAATTTAATTTTTGCCGAAAAATATTTCTTTTTGTTATCAATTGCGCAATTGTATTGCGTAGATGATAAATGCTTTCTTATATTTAGGTAAGCTTTTCGATCAGATTTTAGCTTGAAAACCAAATTGATTAAAAATGGCAGTAAATAAATTGGCGCTCATCAGGTATAAAACCATCGACGATTGTTTGAAGAACCGTTTCCGTAAATGGACATTAGAAGATATTATCGAAAAAGTATCAGAAACCTTATATGAACTGGAAGGAATTACCACGGGGGTGAGCAAGAGGACGATCCAGGCGGATATCCAACTGATGCGGAGTGACAAGCTTGGCTACAATGCACCAATCGTAGTGAAGGATAAACGTTTTTACGCTTACGAAGACCTGGGTTTCAGTATAACTAAAGCCCCAATCAATAATGCCGATGTAGATAAAATGAAAGAAATTGTTGGCGTACTGAAGCAGTTTAATGCCTTTAATTATTTCGACGAAATGAGCGATATGATTGCCCGTTTAGAAAATAACCTATACAAATCAACCAAACAAAGTGGTAATAATATCCAGCTGGAAAGCAATAAACTGGTTAAAGGTTTAGAATGCATTCCACCATTGTATCAAGCGGTTTTGAATAAACGGTCGCTATTGATTGAATATAAATCTTTCAAGGCACAACAATCGCAACAGGCCATTTATTTTCCGTATCTATTAAAAGAGTACAGAAACAGATGGTTTTTGATCTGTAAAGCAAAAAAGCGGCCTGGAATATTGAACCTTGCTTTAGATCGGATTGTAGAATTTCAGGAACTGCCTAATGAAGAGTTTGTTGTATACCAAGGGGTAGATTTCGATCGGTATTATGAAGATCTGATCGGTGTAACGAAAAATGAACGAGATCGTGCGCAGAAAGTGATCCTCGAATTTACAAACGATCATGCGCCTTATGTGGTTACGAAACCAATGCATCAATCGCAGGTGGTATTAAGTAAGAACGAAAAAACAACAACTTTTAGGATCGATGTGGTATTAAATTATGAACTGGAACGCGAAATTTTAGGCTTTGGAGAATGTGTTAAAGTGCTTTCACCGCGATTGTTGATCTCAAAAATTAAAAGACGGCTAGAATGGACTTTTAACCAATATAAGACTAAGGAGGAGGTAGATATTAAATGATTGAATTTTGAATGAGAGAATATTGGCAACTGTGCTAATAAATTCTCTCATTCAATCATTCCCTCATTCAATTTTAACTCTTAAACTCGCTGGTTTTATGGAAATCAATATCAGGATAGTCCTGTTTTGTTAAATTAATCATGTATTCGCTATCGGCCAAATAAACTGGGTTAGCTTCTTTATCGAAACCGATGTGCTGTTGTTTACGTTTTACAAATTCATCCAGTTTCTTTCTGTCGGTAGAAGTTACCCAGCTCGATCGGGTATAACTCAAGGTACGGAAACGACATTTGGCACCATATTCGTGTTCTAACCTGAAATTGATTACCTCGAACTGAAGCTCACCAACCGCACCGATCACTTTCCTGTTTCCGGGCTGCATCACGAATAACTGCGCAACACCTTCATCGGTCAACTGCTCAATGCCTTTTTCCAATTGTTTGGTGCGCATTGGGTCCATATTTTCGACCTCTTTAAAAATAGATGGAGAGAAACTAGGGATTCCTTTAAACTGCAGTTTTTCACCTTCGGTTAAAGTATCGCCGATTTTAAAGTTACCGCTATCATATAGGCCCACCACGTCGCCTGGCCAGGCTTCTTCAACAATGCTTTTTTCGTTTGCCATAAAATCCATCGGATTAGAGAACTTCAGTTTCTTATCCTGACGGGTATGGTAATAAAATTTATTGCGTTCAAATTTACCTGAACAAATTCTTAAAAAGGCAATTCTGTCGCGGTGTTTCGGGTCTAAGTTGGCGTGGATCTTAAACACGAACCCACTGAAATTTTTCTCTTCAACCAATACATCACGTTCTTCTGCTTCCCTATGTCTAGGACTAGGAGCGATATCAATAAATGTATCTAAAAGTTCCTTTATCCCGAAGTTGTTAATGGCACTGCCAAAAAATACAGGCGCAACTAAACCATCGGTATATAAATCCTTATCAATGTTACCATAGATGCCGTTAACCAATTCAACATCATCTTTCAGAGCATTGATTTCGTTTTCTTTTAAGTAGTTTAATAAAGATGGATCATTTAAATCACTTGCCGCCACAACCGAATCGGTTACTTTGGTTTTATCAGAATTGAATAAATTTAAATGTTTATTGTAAATGCTGTAAACACCTTTAAAAGTGTGTCCCTGACCAATAGGCCATGAAAGCGGGCATAGGCTGATGTTTAGTTTTTCTTCAATTTCATCTAGTAAATCGTAAGCCTCTTTACCCTCACGGTCCATTTTGTTGATAAAAATGATTACAGGCGTGTTACGCATCCGGCAAACCGACATTAGTTTCTCTGTCTGTTCCTCTACACCCTTTACACAGTCTACTACCAGGATTACGCTATCTACAGCCGATAAAGTTCTGTAGGTATCTTCGGCGAAATCCTTGTGACCAGGCGTATCTAAAATATTAATGCGTTTGCCACTGTATTCGAAACCCATAACCGAAGTTGCCACAGAAATACCACGCTGCTTTTCGATCTCCATAAAATCGGAGGTATTACTTTGGTTCGCTTTGTTCCTTTTTACCGCACCAGCAGTGTTAATTGCTCCACCAAAAAGCAGAAATTTTTCTGTCAGCGTGGTTTTGCCCGCATCGGGGTGACTAATAATGGCAAAGGTTTTACGTTTTTCTATTTCAGGGTTAAGCATAATAAAATTTTGGGTGTAAAAGGTGATGAAACCTTGTTAAAGGAATTTAACAGCGATAAGATTTGAATATTGTTGTTTCATCAGGCCGCAAAGATAAGAAAAAGCTTTATCATTAATTGTTAGGTTGTTGTATTGTTTTATTGTGGGACTGGATATTTTGAAAAGCAGTGAAAGTGGTTATTTTGTTAATGTAGTGATGTTATTACGAAAAATTTCAAGAAGTCAAGTTTTTAAAACTTGACTTCTTTGGTGAAGCTGTTGGCTTAAACTTAAAATTATCGATCAAAAATGAAAATTTCTTAGCAATGATTGTTTAATTTTGTGCTAAAATGTTTAGCTTTATTCATCCCTCCGTTTATTGTAAACTAAAATTTTACTGCCGATGCCCACTTTAGAAGAAACTTCTATGCCCGCAGAAATTGCGGCTAAATTTGTTAATTATACCTCAAAACACGTTTTTTTGACTGGAAAAGCGGGTACTGGTAAAACAACTTTCTTACGGAAACTGATTAAACTTACACACAAAAAAGCCTTAATTGTGGCACCAACGGGTATCGCTGCAATCAACGCATCAGGAGTAACTATCCATTCGCTTTTTCAACTTCCTTTTGGGGCTTTTTTTCCAGATGCGGCAGGAGCTTTGATTAATGAGAATATCAATTTCAACTTCAATACGCCCAAAACACTGGTAAAACATTTAAATATGCAAGGCAATAAACGCCGCATGTTGCAGGAATTAGAATTACTAGTGATTGACGAGGTGAGTATGTTACGTGCCGATATGCTTGATGCGATCGATTTCGCCTTGCGTTATGTGCGAAGGAACAGGAACCTTCCATTTGGTGGGGTACAGCTACTGTTTATTGGCGATTTGCATCAGCTGCCCCCTGTGGTAAAAAACGATGAGTGGCGCATTATGGCCAAGTTTTATAAAAGTATTTATTTTTTTGATGCACTGGCCTTGCATGATAATCCGCCAGTTTATATCGAACTGGATAAAATTTACCGTCAGGATGATTCGGTATTTATCGATTTGCTGAACAACTTGCGGAACAACAAAATCACCGCAGAAGATACAGCCTTGCTCAGGCAGCATTTCAAACAGGATTTTAAACCCTCGGCAGATGAAAATTATATCACTTTAACCACCCATAACAATAAAGCTGATAGCATTAACCGTGAAAGATTAAGCCAGCTGAAAACCAAATCCTATTTCTTTGATGCAAAGGTTCAGGGGGAATTTAATGAGTATGCTTATCCAAATGATAAAAGTTTGGAGTTAAAGGTTGGTGCGCAGGTGATGTTCATTAAAAATGACATGACTGCCGAAAAGCGGTATTACAATGGTAAGATTGGTGTGGTGCACCATATTGAAAAGGATGTAGTTGAAATTGAACTGCCCGAAGACAAAGTAGTGATCCAGATTTCGCCCTACACCTGGGAGAATGTAAAATATAAATTAGACGAAGCAACCAACGAAATTAAGGAAAACGTAGCTGGTTCGTTTATCCAATATCCCATAAAACTAGCTTGGGCAATCACAGTACATAAAAGTCAGGGTTTAACTTTTGATAAAGCCATTATTGATGTTGGTGATGCTTTTGCGCCTGGCCAGGCTTATGTGGCCTTATCGCGTTTACGCTCGTTAAAAGGTTTGGTTTTAACTTCTCACCTGCGCGATAGTGGTTTGCAACAGGATCAGAATGTACACTATTTCTCTAAAACAAAACTGCCATCGGAAGTGCTGAACGAGCAGATCAGCATAGAAAGTTATACTTTTATCCGCAGTTATCTGTTTGCTGCATTTGACCTGAATTTGATTCGCTATTATCTAAAAGAACACCGTCAAACCTTTGATAAAAGCGAAAAATCGACCAAACAAAAGCACGAAGATTGGACTGATACCGTTTATACCGACTTTCAAAAAATAACCGCCACAGCCGATACATTTGTTAATCAGCTGAAAAATCTTTTCGCACAGCAAACCGAACACACTTTATTTAATGTATCGAAAAGGGTAGAGGCGGCATTAAAATATTTTAATCCTTTAGTTAAGGAAATTTCAGATCGTTTCTTAGCCCAAATTGAAGCGATAAAAGAAGAAAAGCAGATTAAAACCTATGTTACAGAACTGTTAGAACTCGAAATTTTGGTGTATGAGCAATTGAAAAAAATGCATAAAAGCAAAGCATTATTGCAAGCGCTTATTGCCGGAAAAGAGTTTAGCAAAGCCGATACCGATGCACTGTTAAATACGGTTGAAAGAAATAATCAACTTCAGAAAGCCATTCAGCTAAAAGGAGAGGTATTAAAAGTGAAATCTGCAGTAGAGAAAAAGAAAAAAGAGTCAAAGATTGATACCAAGCTGGTGAGCTTCGAACTTTATGAGCAAGGGAAAACCATAGAAGAAATTGCAAAAGAACGTGGTTTTTCTGTCGGTACCATTGAGGGACATTTGGCCTATTATGTTTCTACACAACAATTGGATGTAACCAAACTGGTAAAAGCCAATAAAATCAAAAACATTACCGATGCGGTGGAGAGCCAGAAAACAAAATCGATGGCGACGATAAGGGAGTTTTTAGGGAAAGACTATTCTTTTGGTGAGATTAAATTGGTGCTGGCATCGTTGTTTCCATCCGAAGAATAAGATGTTTTAACCACAGAGAAAACAGAGGTAAGGCACAGAGAACACAAAGCTTTATGAAAGAAGATTTATTAACAAGAACCATTATTGGATTGGCTATAGATGTTCATACAGCTCTCGGGCCAGGTTTGCTAGAGAGTGCTTATAAAGAATGTTTGTTTTATAAGATTGATAAGGCAGGTTTTCAAGTTGAAAAAGAAAAAATAATGCCCCTGCGATTTGAAGATGTAAGGTTGGATTGTGGTTATCGAATTGATATCTTGGTTGAGAATAGACTGGTTTTAGAATTGAAAAGTATAGATTCCCTAAATGATATTCATCTTGCACAAACGTTAACCTATATAAAATTAGGTGGATATAGATTCGGGTTATTAATGAATTTTAATGTTTTAAGATTAAAAGATGGAATTAAGCGGGTTGTAAATGGATATTGAAATTACCTCTGCTTTCTCTGTGCAAACTCAGTTCACTCTGTGGTTAAAAAGAGCTATAGGAAGATTCTGTTTTCTCTGTGTAAAACTTTGTGCCCTTTGTGGTTAAACCTTAAAATTATTTATCTTAGCATCCGTGGAAAAGGTTAAAGTTTTAGCGCAGTATATGCCCGAACCAGCGGCGCCGCTAATTGCAAAATGGATAGATTATTTTCAATGCGAATTTAAGATAGCCAAAACCCGTTCTACAAAACTGGGCGATTACCGCCATCCTTATCAAGACAAAGGCCATCGCATTTCGGTAAATTTCAATCTCAACCATTATGCTTTTCTGGTTACCACAGTACACGAGTTTGCACATTTACTCACCTGGAACGATTTTAAGAATAAGGTAAAACCGCATGGCACAGAGTGGAAGAAGAACTTCCAGCGCATGATGATTCCCTTTTTTGATATGAAGATCTTTCCTGATGATATCCACAAAGCGATTGATAATTATATGTCTAATCCGGCAGCCTCAAGCTGTTCCGATCTGCATTTATCGCGTGCTTTAAAAAAGTATGATAGTAATAAAACGGAGACCTTACATTTAGAGCAATTGCCCATCAATACCACTTTTAAAATCAAAGATGGCAGGCGTTTTACCAAAGGCGAACGGATTAGAAAACGCTACCGTTGTATCTGTTTGGATGATAAACGATTGTATTTATTTAATCCTTTGGCAGAGGTTTTTGTGGTGGAATAAGTTATGTTGCTGTCATTCTGAATGCAATGAAGAATCTTTTGACGCATCGCCTCACACTTTCGTCTTGCAATTCGAACTAATTTGCACCTTAGGACAATATTAATTGAAGTGAATAGATTCTTCGCTGCGCTCAGAATGACAAATAGCTATACAAACTTAAACTCATCCCCATCAAATAAACCTTTGTCGCTTAGTTTCAAGTGTGGAATCACCAATAAGGCCATAAAAGAAAGCGTCATGAAAGGGGCGAGCAAAGTAGAACCCAAATCTTTTGCAAATTGATCTATTGAAGTATAACTTTCTGCAACCTGATAACCGTTATGGTTGCTCATTAAGCCTGCTACCGGTAAAGCTAAAACTTCTTTTTTTCCATTCCCCAGGGCTACTACACCCCCAGTTTCTTTGATTACCAGATTAACGGCTTCACAGATGCTTTTATCGTCGGCACCAACGGCAATAATGTTATGACTATCGTGGGCAACACTCGATGCAATTGCACCCTGTTTTAAGCCAAATTTTTTTACAAATGAAACAGCAATAAGTGCGTCATGATAACGGTTTACAACTACCATTTTCAAAACATCGTTTTCCAGATCACTAATGATATTTTGATTTAAAACTTTCGGTTTTGCAGATATTCTGTTAGTAATCAATTGCCCGTCTAAAGCTTCAATAACAGGGATTTCTTTTTGTCCCGTGAATGGATAAATAAAATCCCCTTCTTTTTTTACACTGCAATGGAAGTGATTAACTGATTCCTGGTCCTCTATATGTTTTACCCAATCGCCCACTGTCTTGCCATTTTCGGCAAGTAATAATCCATCAATATAGGTTTGTTTAACCTTGAAGTTTTTTAAATCTTCAAGCACAATAAAATCTGCATCATCATTAATCTGCAGTGAGCCAACATCTAATTTATAATGAAGAATAGGATTAATGCAGGCTGCCCTAAGTATATGGAATATATCGATTCCTTTTTCAACTGCTCTTGCGCAAAGCTGATTAATATGGTTTTCGACTAAACTATCCGGATGTTTATCATCGCTGCAGAACATCATCATTTCTGGCCAATCGTTAAGCAGATCGATTAGTGCTTCGAAATTTTTGGCCGCGCTTCCCTCACGGATGAGGATTTTCATGCCACGCTGCAATTTATCCAGCGCCTCTTCTGCGGTAAAACATTCATGATCGGTAGAAATTCCGGCATTGATATATTGTTGAACAGCATCGCCACGTAATCCCGGGGCATGTCCATCAACAGGTTTACCCAACTGGTGCGCAGCAGCAATCTTTTTTAAAACTTCTTCATCTTTATAAAGCACTCCAGGAAAATTCATCATTTCGCTGAGGTATTTTATTTCAGGGCGTTCTAGGAGGGCCTTTACATCATCATGATCTAGTTCAGCCCCTGCAGTTTCGAAAACCGTAGCCGGAACACAGCTAGGTGCACCAAAATTAAATTTAAACGGCACTGTATTGCCATTTTCGATCATAAATTCTACACCTTCCATGCCGCAAACATTGGCAATTTCGTGTGGATCACTAATAGTAGAAACCGTTCCATGAACAACCGCCAACCGCGCAAATTCACTTGGAATTAACATGCTGCTTTCGATGTGCACATGGCTATCTATAAAGCCTGGTGAGATGAAATGAGTGCCTTCTTTCTGTTCAGAAATTTTTGAGATTGATTTTATTTTTCCTTCTTCAACCTCTACTTCGCCAAAGAAAATATTCCGCTTGGTGATGTTGATGATATTTCCTTCGACTTTAAAATTGCTCATGCTGTTTGTATAAATTAGCCACGGAAACACGGATTGACACGGAATTAATAATTGATATTATCCGTGATTTCTGTGTTTCCGTGGCAAAACTATTTAATATTTCAATAATTTCTCAATCGTTTCTGCTAATCTTGCTTTAGCCAAAAAATCTTCTTCCAATATTTTACTCATTGGAATGGCGGTATCTAAGCTTGCACAACGCATTACCGGGGCATCGAGATAAGCGAAACAATGTTCTCCAATCCAGGCAGAAATTTCGGCACCAAAACCGTTTGTTAAGGTATCCTCATGTAAAATTAGAACCCTTCCGGTTGCTTTAACAGCTTGTTTTACGGTTTCTTTATCCCAGGGCTGAAGTGTACGCAGATCAATTAATGTGGCATCGCTTTCTGGGTGATGTTTGAGGTAATCTAAAGCCCAATGAACGCCTAATCCGTAAGTGATGATCGCGAATTTATTCCCTTTTGCAAGCGTAACGGCTTTGCCAATTTCTGTCGTGTAATAACCATCTGGAACAGGAGCAGTTAAACTTCTGTACAAGTATTTGTGTTCGAAATAAAGTACCGGATTTGGGTCTTCGATTGCAGCCAGCAATAAGCCTTTCGCGTCTTCAGGAAAAGCCGGATAAACAATTTTCAAACCAGGTGTTTTAGTAAACCAGGCTTCATTGCTTTGTGAGTGAAATGGTCCTGCACCGGTTCCTGCACCTGTAGGCATGCGCACCACTACATCGGCCTTTTCGCCCCAGCGGTAATGTGTTTTCGCTAGGTTATTCACAATCTGATTAAATCCGACGGTTACAAAATCGGCAAACTGCATTTCTACAACTGCTTTATAACCATTTATAGATAGGCCTAAACCTGCACCCACAATGGCTGATTCGCAGATGGGGGTATTGCGGACTCTGCCTTTGCCATATTTAGCGGTAAAACCATCTGTAATTTTAAAAGCCCCACCATAATCGGCAATGTCTTGTCCCATTAAAACCAGGTTAGGATATTTTTGCATGGCCAAATCCAACCCATCGGTTATGGCATCCAGATATCTTTTTTCAGTAGAAGATTGATTGGGCTGAATAACCTGTTGCGTATAGGGAAAATACATATCGGCCTCCTCCTGATTGGCATTAGCAATCGGCTCATCTTCGTTAAAAGCTTCTTCAACCTCCAGCTCAATGTCTCTTTTTACCTGGATTTTGATGTCAATAATAGTATCAGACGTTAAAACACCCTGCTCAATTAAATATGTTTCGTAATTGCTTAAGGGATCTTTCTTTTCCCACTCATCAAACAGCTCTTGCGGAACATATTTAGTGCCCGATGCTTCTTCATGGCCACGCATCCTGAAGGTTAGGCATTCTACCAAAACTGGTCTAGGATCTTTGCGGATTTCCATGGCCAGCTGATTAATGGTATCATAAACTTCTAAGATATTATTCCCGTCGATCTGAATGCCTTCTATGCCATAGCCAATGGCTTTATCTACCAGGTTTTTGCATCTGAACTGCTCTGATTTTGGAGTGGAAAGGCCGTATCCATTATTTTCGATCAGAAAAATAACAGGAAGGTTCCAAACTGCGGCAACATTTACCGCCTCATGAAAATCGCCTTCGCTGGTTGCCCCTTCTCCGGTATAAACCAAAGTAGCATGTGGTTGATGGCGTAGCATATCAGCCAAAGCGATGCCATCAGCTAAGGCCATCTGTGGGCCCAGGTGGGAGATCATCCCGATAATTTTATAATCTTGTGTGCCGAAATGGAAAGAGCGATCGCGGCCTTTGGTGAAGCCGGTAATTTTACCTTGCCATTGGGCCATTAATTTTTTTAAGGGGATATCGCGCGAAGTAAAAACACCTAAGTTGCGGTGCATGGGCAAAATATACTCCTCACTTTGCATGGCTAAAGTGCTACCAACTGCAATGGCTTCCTGACCAATGCCCGAAAACCATTTGCCAATTCTGCCCTGACGCAAAAGTTTGAGCATTTTATCTTCAACCATTCGAGGGTAAAGCAATCTTTTATATAAATTCAATAAGAATTTGTCGTCTTTATCACCTCTATTAAATTGCATATCTGGTTATTTTGACTAAGGAGCCTTTAACTTAAGACTCTTTACTTTTTTTCAATTCTTCCCATTGTTTAGCAAAAGATTTATCGGCAACTTTAGGCATCTCCCGGTATTTGCCCCAGCTCTTTTTGAAGAATGTTTTGAGCATAAAGTTTTTAAACTTTCCACCAAAGAAATCCATCCATTTGCGTTTTTGCATCATTCTGTTGAACATGCTCCACCCGATTTCTTCTTTTTTGCCATTTTCATGCCCTGCAGCAGCATCTCTACGGTTAAGTAAAAGCATTTTGTGAATATCGATTTTTACCGGGCACACTTCCGAACATTTGCCACAAAGGCTCGAGGCATAGCTTAAATGTTTAAACTCTTCCATGCCCTTTAAATGCGGAGTAATAACTGATCCGATTGGGCCACTATAGGTTGTATTATAAGTATGGCCACCGATATTTTTATAAACTGGGCAAGCATTTAAACACGCACCACAACGGATGCAGTACAGGCCCTGTCTCTGATCTTTTTGTGCTAATAAATTGGTGCGGCCATTATCCAACAAAATCACATACATTTCTTCTGGTCCATCGGTTTCATTAGATTGGCGTGGACCACTTAAAATAGTGTTGTAAACAGTTAAGTTCTGCCCGGTTCCATGTGATGCCAATAAAGGCCAGAATAAATCCAGATCAGCAATAGATGGGATCACTTTTTCAATACCGACAATAGCGATATGAATTTTAGGGAAAGTTGTACTTAAACGTGCATTACCTTCATTTTCAGTTAGGGCAATACTTCCGGTATCGGCAATTAAAAAATTTCCACCACTAATGCCAATATCAGCGGTAAGGTATTTATCGCGTAGCAATTCTCTTGCTTTTTGTACCAGCTGCGGAGGAGTAGCATCTATAGGCGTGCCAAATTTATCGTGGAATAGCTGTGCGATGTCTGTTGCACTTAAGTGCATGGCTGGGGTGACAATATGATATGGTGCCTGACCAAGCAATTGAACGATATATTCGCCCAGATCGCTTTCTAAAGATTCGATATTGTTTTTTTCCAGGAAATCGTTTAAATGGATTTCCTCGGTGGTCATCGATTTTGATTTGATAACCGTTTTACCGTTGTTTCTTTTGATGATGTTAAGGATTTCCTGTTGGGCTTCTTCGGCATTATTGGCCCAGATCACCTTGCCGCCACGGCGTTGGAAATTCGATTCAAACTCAGGTAAGAATTTATCAAGATTTTCCATCACACGCCATTTGATTACATGTGCTTTTTTCTTTGATGCCTCTAAATTTTCGAATTTTGATAAACCGCGTTCAACAGCCGCATTGTATTTGCCAATATTATAATTTATGGTTTTACGATGCGGTAGATCGAAAGCTTTCTCGTCAGATTTCTCTAAAAATTCCTCGGCAATATTCATCAATTTTATTTTGTAATAGGGTAACGAATATTAACTGATTTTAGTTTTTAGCCACTTCGTTATAAATTCAAAGATAGGAATTTATGCAGGTGCGAAAAGTATTGTGCATAAAAAAGTCCCGATGTAAAATCGGGACTCGATATTTTGACTTTATTATTTCTTTGGATTGCCTTTTCCGTCCATATCTACTGCCGGACGTTTGGCTCTGTTGGCTAATTCCCATGCGGTAAAGTAGGTCAGTTTTGCTCTTTTGGCCAAAAGTGGGAAGTTGATTTTGCTTACTTCATCACCAGGTTTGTGGTAGTCTTGCTGTAACATTCCATCGTAATAGAAGATAATCGGAATACCCAACTTTGCGAAGTTATAGTGATCTGAGCGGTAATAGATCTGCTCAGGATCTTTTGGATCGTCGTACTTATAATCCAACTTCATTTTGGTATAGGTTGCATTAACTTGCTCGCTTAAATTCGCTAAATCGCTACTCAACATCCTTGAACCTACAGAGTAGATATAATTTGCCGAATCTGGCGTGCCTAGATATTCTTCGCCGGTACGGCCAATCATGTCGGTATTTAAATCAGCAATGGTATTTTCAACAGGGAAAACAGGATGCTCAGAATACCATTCAGAGCCCCAAAGTCCTTTTTCTTCCCCAACTACAGTCATGAATAGGATACTGCGTTTAGAACCTTTTCCGGCTTTTTTAGCATCTGTAAATGCTTTTGCCATTAATAAAACGCCGGTAGTTCCTGATCCATCATCATCCGCTCCATTGTTCACTTTGTCTTTTGCATTTGGATCTGTTTCCAGTCCGATGTGATCGTAATGGCCGGTTAAAATTAATACTTCTTTTTTAAGTACTGGATCCGAACCTTCTAAGTAACCCAGCACATTTTCGCATCTAACTGGTGTTTCTGTTTTAGCAGCACTAGCTGAGAAAGGTACGTTTAATACTTGTGAGGCAGGCGCTTGACTATCTACTATTTTCTTTTGCAGATCGGCCACAGTAGTGTTCGATGCTTTTAACAAATCGTTTGCTAAAGCGACAGATACCGAAATACGAGGAATATCGTTTTGTTTTTGGGCCTCTATAGCAGCATTGGTTTTAACCATTACCCTTCCATTTTTTAGGGTCTGTTTGGTGTTTTCAGTTATTCTATCAACAGCTGGATCGATCAGGAGAATGGCTTTAACATTATTTTCTGCAAAATATTTTGCCCTTGCATCAAGTGTTGCACGGTAAGCTGCCCTGTCAATTCTTGTGCCCGGTTTAACGGTTGGATCTCCACCATTAAACATGATCACTACTTTTTCTTTAATATCAGTGCCAGCGAAGTCGTTGTAGCTATCTTTTTTTATTCCATAACCCACAAATACCAGTTCATTGGTTGAAAAAGTAAAACCTTGATCGCTGATTAAGCTAGGAGATACTAAATAATCTTTCTGGTATTCTTTAGGCTGACCATTTACTGTTACCTGACTTTCTTTTAAGGTAACATTAACCAGATCAATTTTTTGAAAATAACTGCCATTAACAGGGGCTTTCAAGCCTAAAGACTTGAAATAATCGCGGATATAATCAGCAGCCATCCAGGCACCTTTTGTTCCTGTTTCGCGACCTTCATATGCATCAGATGCCAAAACAGAAAGGTGTTTGTATGCATTTTCTGGATTAATCGCCTTACTGAATTTTATTGCATCCTTATTTGGCGTAAGGGGCTTAATCTGGCTAAAGCAACTCGCTGATACGAGCGACGCCAAACCAAGAGTTAAAAACTTTTTGTTCATTATGATAATAGTTAGTTGAGTTTCTTGTTAGCACGAAATTTTTTCAACCCTGTTCTGATGGCGACCACCTTCAAATACAGTAGTTAAAAAGGTAGTGGTAATTTCTTTAGCCAGTTCTTCTGAAACAAATCTTGCTGGAATGCATAAAACATTTGCATCATTGTGCTTGCGCACTAAAGACGCTACTTCATTTTCCCAGCATAAACCTGCTCTGATATGCTGATGTTTGTTAGCGGTGATGGCTACACCGTTTGCCGATCCACAAAGTAAAATTCCGTAAGTAAATTCTCCATTTTCTACAGCAGCAGCAACCGGATGAGCAAAATCTGGATAATCAACAGAATTTTCTGAGTAAGTACCAAAATCTTTTACCTCGTAATCTTGTAAAAAATCTTTTAATATTTCTTTGTATTCAAACCCAGCGTGATCCGCTCCAATAGCAATTTTAATTTTTGTATCAGACATTGTCAAATTTATAGAGAATTATAAAATCTATTCGTAATGTTTTTGTTAGTTAGCATAGAAGGCAGCATCGGTTTTTTTCTTCTTCTTTTCAATGTAGGCCGAAACAAAAATACTAAGCTCATAAAGTAGGAACAATGGCGTAGCTACAATTAGCATCGTCATAATATCAGGTGTTGGCGTAACGATGGCGGCAATAATCAAGATAATTACGGCTGCATATCTTCTGCTCGATCTCATTAATTTCGGTGTCATTAAACCTAATTTTGATAGGATAAAAATAATAACAGGAAGCTCGAAAATAATTCCGGTACCTAAAGTTAAGGTTGCAACTGATGATAAATACGAATCGACGGTAAATGTATTTTTGATTTCGGCACTAACGGTGTAACCTGTTAAAAAGTTAACTGATAACGGACAAACTATAAAATAGCCAAAAAAGATACCGATAATGAAAAGTACCGAAGCGAAGAATACAAAACCACTGGCCGATTTACGTTCATTTTCATGTAGTGCGGGTTTAATAAAACGCCAGACTTCCCATAATAAATAAGGGAAACCAACTACGATGCCACACATTACGCAAACATTTAATTGCAGGTTAAACTGACCTGCCATTTCGGTGTTAATAATCTCTCCATTAATTTTGGTGATACACATATCTGCACCAAGCGATGGAAATTTTTCTACCAGTTTGCACATCATCCTGTAGGTCCAGAAATCGGGCTTTTTTGGACCAAATATGATTTTATCTAAAATGAATTCATTGAAGTAAAAAGCGATACCCGTAAAAACGGCAATGGCAATTACGGCTCTGATTAAATGTTTACGGAGAACATCCAGGTGATCGAAGAAAGACATTTCTGCCTCTAAGGTGGTGCTCTTTTGCCCGATAGCTTTTGTAAGTGAAGTTTTTTTAGTGTCGCTCATGTTGAAAACAAAAATACCATTCTATTTGAATAGAATGGTATTTACGTGTTAAATATAGAAATAGTTTATATTATTATGAGAAATGACTGCAAAAATAGAACACCGCTATAACTGCAATGTTAAAGTTGCACCTTAATTACACTCAATTGTTTTAAATGTGCAGCATCGCTGTAGTTAAACTGATATACGCCATCTTCTCCTGTAACGATTAAAGATTTAGGTCCGGCAATAACATCAAAACTTTTAATATTGCTTAAATGCTGCAACATGTTGTCGCCTATTTTGGTTTTATTAGCAATATTGAAGCTCTTTATTCCATAATTGCCTTCGCAGAGAAATAAATGATCACCACTAGTACTTAGGCCATGTGGGTTTTGCATGGGGTAAACCGCAAGCTGTTTCGGCTTGGTTGGATCTTCTATATCTACAATTTCCAATTGATTGCTTGCCTGCCTGCACATATTGCCTGTACGTAAAGTAACATAAGCATACTTCCCTTGTACAACTACGGGGTCGCAGGCAAAAATATGGCTATAAGTAGATAGTTGTACAGGATTGGCCGGATCGGTAGCACTAAAAATATGCATGCCTCTATTGGTACCTATAAATAATTTGCTTTCGTAAGGAAAGATGGTTTCGACACCCCAACCTAAATTAATGGCTTTCAGAAAAGTTGGGTTTGATGCGGTTTTAACATCGAACAGACTTAGGTTATTTACACCAACTGTATATAAATAGTCATTCATTAAAGTAAATCTGGCCATCGAGCCACCTTGTCCCGAAGAAGAGTTGCCGCTGTAAGCGAGATCGTTAATTACCCCTTTGTAAGTTTGTTTCTTTACCAGGGTATCTTTATAGATGTAAAGATACTTTTGAGCGCCTGGCAAATAAAACTGATTGAAAACATCAGTTACTCTCTTAACTTGTTTGATGCTGCTCATGTTTGAGATATCAAAAGCCAGTAAATCAATAAAATTGTCGGCGTAAAGGATATTGTTGTGGATCGCTAAATCTACGTTTCCTGGAATTTGTAGAAAACCCACGTTTACGGGAGCACTCGGATTAACATTATTATAAATATGAATGCCTTCATTGGGTTCGTTAATGAAGAGATAATCGTTGTAAATGTAAATTTTTCCGGTTTTTTTTGCTTGAACAGCTTTAGTCATCCCTACCGGCAAAGCTCTCATCTGTTCAACAGAAATCATTTTTACGATCTGTATTATTTCATACTCATCTTTTTTACAATTCGTAAATACTGCAAAAACAAGTAGGAAGAGTACTGCGTTAATTAGATTTTTTTTCATAATTCGAGGGTTTTATTATAGAAACGTATGCCAGATGTAAAATGCTACAAGATAGATTGTTAATTGTTAGATTTTGTTTAGATAACTAAAATTAGCAATCCTTTTGAAAAGAACGTTAATTAAAAATATTTAACGGAGAAACAATCCAGTCTATCTGAAAAACAAAAGAGGCTATCCAAGTAAATTGAATAGCCTCTTTGTATTTTTGATTGTAGAAATCGCCTTTATCCTTCCGAAAACTCAAACGTTTCCATAAATTTCGTAGTGAAATTTCCTGCTCTAAAGTTTGGATCTTTCATTAACTGAAGATGGAAGGGAATGGTTGTTTTCACACCTTCAATTACAAATTCACCTAATGCACGTTCCATGGTACAAATTGCCTCTTCGCGTGTTTGCGCAACGCAGATTAATTTAGCAATCATCGAATCGTAGTTAGAAGGAATTGAATAGCCAGCATAAACGTGTGTATCAACACGAACACCATGACCACCTGGTGAGTGGAAATTGGTAATTCTTCCAGGTGAAGGGCGGAAGTTGTTTGCTGGATCTTCGGCGTTGATACGGCATTCGATTGCGTGCATATCTGGGAAGTAGTTTTTACCCGAAATTGGAATTCCAGCGGCAACTTTAATCTGTTCTTTAATTAAATCGAAGTTGATTACCTCTTCAGTAACCGGATGCTCTACCTGAATACGCGTATTCATCTCCATAAAATAGAAGTTACGGTGTTTATCAACCAAAAATTCGATAGTACCTGCACCTTCATAATTTACAGCCATTGCACCTTTAATAGCTGCCTCACCCATTCTTACACGCAATTCATCAGTCATAAATGGAGAAGGAGATTCCTCTACCAATTTCTGGTGACGGCGTTGAATTGAACAATCGCGCTCTGATAAGTGACAGGCTTTGCCAAACTGATCTCCAATAATCTGGATTTCGATGTGACGTGGATCTTCGATGTATTTCTCTAAATATAAACCATCGTTACCAAAGGCTGCACCAGATTCCTGACGGGCACTATCCCATGCATTTTCAAAATCTTCGTCTTTCCAAACCACACGCATACCACGGCCACCACCACCGGCAGTTGCTTTTAGAATTACAGGGTAGCCCATTTCGTTTGCGATCCCAATACCTTCTTTAACGCTGCTAAGCAAACCTTCTGATCCTGGGATTGTTGGTACACCTGCAATTTTCATGGTTTCTTTTGCAGAGGCTTTATCACCCATGCCGTTAATCTGCTCTGGAGTTGCACCAATAAATTTGATGTTATACTCGCGGCAGATGTTAGAAAATTTAGCATTTTCTGATAAGAAACCATAACCTGGGTGTATGGCATCGGCATTAGTTAATTCTGCAGCTGAGATAATATTTGGAATATTTAAATAAGAATCTTTACTAGGCGGGGGGCCAATACAAACAGCCTCATCAGCAAAACGTACGTGTAAACTTTCGCGATCTGCGGTAGAGTAAACAGCAACCGTTTTGATGCCCATTTCCTTACAGGTACGGATAATACGCAAAGCGATTTCACCCCTGTTGGCAATTAGTATTTTTTTAAACATAATTTTTTAATTGATGATTACACCGATGATGTGATTACACAGATTATCCGCGAACTACAAGCCGATATATTCAAATTTTAAATTAAATGCCATGGTTCGTGTCGCCACGAACCATTTATATTTTATTCAGTTTGTTAAAATACAATACTGAAGATAACAATTTACTATTTTCGGTTCGTGAAGACACGAAACCGAGGAGTAAATGTGGTGTATTTTACTAAATAGGTTCTACTAAAAATAACGGTTGGTCGTATTCTACTGGTGATGCATTATCAACCAAAATTTTAACGATACGGCCAGAAACTTCACTTTCAATCTCGTTGAAAAGTTTCATTGCCTCGATTATACAAACTACTTTACCTGTGCTAATTTCATCACCAACATTAACAAACATTGGTTTGTCTGGACTAGCTGAACGGTAGAATGTACCAATCATTGGCGATTTTACGGTAATGTACTTTGAGGTGTCTTCTGCAGCTGGTACAGCAGGTGTTGCTGCATTTGGAGCAGTAGGAGCTGTGGCAACAGGGGCAGCAGCCTGTACAAGCGGAGCCTGTGGTACGGTAGCATGCACAACTGTTGGTGCTTGGTTTGTTTTGATCGTGATTTTGAAGTTTTCTTGCTCAATTGCAACTTCATTTACTCCAGAACGAGAAACAAATTTAATCAGTTCCTGTATTTGTTTGATATCCATTTTTTAGGCTAGTTATGTAAAAAATAGTGTTTATTGAATTAACTAAGTTATACTTTTTTTGTTTTATTTTTTTTATGCAGTATACGACTTCTGACTCCCGACTAAAGACTTCCGACTAATTTGAATCGTAAGCCCATTTAAGGTAAATCGAACCCCAGGTGAAACCACCACCGAATGCAGCTAAAACGATGTTATCGCCTTTTTTTAATCTGCTTTCCCATTCCCATAAACATAAAGGAATAGTTCCGTTGGTTGTGTTTCCGTAACGCTCGATGTTGATCATTACCTTATCGGTTGTAACGCCCATACGGTTTGCAGTGGCATCGATAATACGTTTGTTGGCTTGGTGAGGCACTAACCATGCAACATCATCGGCAGTTAAGCCGTTACGTTCCATAATTTCAGCAGCAACATCGGCCATATTAGTTACCGCAAATTTAAATACTGTTGGGCCTTCCTGGTGTGCAAAATGTAATCTTGCATCAACAGTTTCGTGGGTTGCCGGCATCACCGAACCACCCGCTTTCATCCCTAAGAAATTTCTTCCTGCACCATCAGTTCTTAAAATAGAATCTTGAATGCCCAAGCCTTCTTCGTTTGGCTCTAATAAAGCACAACCACAACCATCACCAAAAATGATACAGGTTGTACGGTCTTCATAATTGATAATTGACGACATTTTATCGCCACCAACCACTAAAACTTTTTTGTGTCTCCCCGATTCGATAAATGAAGCACCGGTAGCAAGCCCGAAAATAAAGCCAGAACAAGCTGCCTGTAGATCGTAGCCCCATGCATTTGTAGCGCCGATTTTATCAGCTAAAACGTTTGCTGTTGCAGGGAAAGTAAAATCAGGAGTAGTGGTGCAAAAGATAATCAGTTCAATTTCTTTTGCATCAATTCCTCTCTTTTTAAGTAGACCGTTTACCGCATGAACAGCCAAATCGGAAGTGCCTAAACCTTCTCCCTTTAAAATTCTACGTTCTTTAATTCCCGTTCTGCTGGTAATCCATTCATCCGAAGTATCAACCATGGTTTCTAACTCTGCATTTGTAAGCACATAGTCGGGAACGTAACCATTTACTGCCGTAATAGCAGCGTGAATTTTACTCATTTTAAGAATTTTAATAAATTATTTAAATGCAATTCTAATTTTTTCTACCAATCCAGTGGTAATCATTTCTCTTGATTGTAGAACCATATTTTTAACAGCTAACGGACTAGAAATTCCATGTCCGATAACAACGGGAGCATTAACACCTAAAACCGGACTTCCACCATATTGTTCATAATTAAAACGATCGAAGAACTCATCTTTAAGTCCCTTTTTGATGGTCAGTACATAAAAAGATTCTGCTAATTTTAGCATTATATTTCCGGTAAAACCATCACATACAATTACATCAGCTTTATCGTTAAATAAATCTCTTCCTTCCACATTCCCAACAAAGTTGAATAGGTTGGTTTCTTTCATTAACGGGAAAGTAGCCATGCTTAACATATTTCCTTTCTCATCTTCTTCACCGATATTAATGAGGGCAACTTTCGGATCGTTTATCTGCAAAAGATTTTCTGCATATAAGCTGCCTAAAACGCCAAATTGTAATAAAATATCGGGTTTGCAGTCTGCATTTGCACCTACATCTAACAGTAAGCCTGTGCCGCCTTTAATTTTCGGAAGAATTGTACATAAACATGGGCGGATAATGCCCGGAATGGTTTTAACGCTAAAAACTGCGCCAACCAACATGGCTCCAGAGTTACCAGCACTTGCGAAAGAATCGATTTTGCCTTCTTTTAAAAGGTTAAAACCAACTGCTATGCTCGAATTTGGTTTCTGAACGATTGCTTTGGTGGGATGTTCGCCCATACCAATTACTTCATCAGTATGAACGTATTCAAAATGATCTGGATTAAAACCTTCTTCTGCAAGAATGGGTTTAATCTGTTCGGTATCGCCAATAAGAACTAAATGCTCTCCAGCGTTAAGCGATTGATGAGCAGCTATTGCTCCCAAAACAATTGCTTTGGGAGCATAGTCTCCGCCCATTATGTCGAGGCCTATTTTCATAGAAAAAATCTGTTTGTGTTAAGTCAGGTGTAATCCTGAATTTTTCAGTTGACTAAGGTATGACTAAAGCCGCTGAAAACACAAACAATTTTTTAAGAAAATTACCCAATCTGAGTATTTTCGATAACCAGTTTGCCGTTGTAGTATAAGTTACCATCAACGTTGTAAGCACGGTGAGGTACGTGAATAGCACCTGTTGCCGAGCATGTTGCTAAAGAAGGAGTAACAGCTTTATAGTGTGTTCTTCTTTTATTTTTTCTCTGTTTCGAGATTTTCCGTTTTGGATGTGCCATTGGTGTATAATCTAATTATTTTTTTAACTTATTAAGGGCTTCCCAACGTGGGTCGCTTGTTTGTTCATTTTCTTCAGCCTGCTTCTGGATGGATAATTGATTTAAACGATCAATCATTTCCTGATCACAATCTTTACCTGCCTGCTCGCAGTTTTTGATATAAGGTACCGCTACGTTAATCATTTCGTATAAAGGACCCGATATATCAATCTCGGTATCTTTACGGCTTAGCGAGATAATTTCTTCATCATCGCTTTCCATTTCGGCCTCTGCAAATTTTACGATCTGTCTTTCGTAAAGATTTACCGGTAATGAAAACTCAGATAAACATTTATCGCAATCTAAATTAACTGTACCAATAACTTTGAATTTTAGAAGCATCATGGTCTCTTGTTTCTCAAGTTCCAGGTCTACTTTTAAATTCCCACTTTTAATTAACGAATATTCAAATGCATTAAAAAAGGCGTCATCAAGCTCATAATCAAACTGATGGGTTCCCAATTTTAATCCGGTAAACGGTAATGAAAATTGTTTTAGTGGGTTCAAAGTACTGTAAAATTTTAGCCTGCAAATGTAGGGATAAAATAATTAGATTAAAAATGTTTTTTAAAAATTGTTGATGTTAACTCAGCAGGTTTTCAGATTGTTTGCTAAAATACAGTGAGCTCTCGGAGATTTTTGAAACTTTTTTAAGATTTAATTAAAAATATGAAGGATTCTTTTTTGGAAATGTAGGGTTCTGTACATTTTGGTTGTAACAGTCCTGCTATCGCTTCAAGTCCTCTCCCGATGAAAAATCGGGATGTGGGCTTTACGCTTTATCAGGTTTATTTAACACAAGACTGAAGTTCTTGGGCTTAAAGACTCAATCCAATATAGACCTCGCAGGTTTTAAAAACCTGCGAGGTCTATAAGTTTATGGTATCTTTATTAGGTGCATCTGCGTTAGGGATTGAAAGGGTTTAGTGCCGATTTTCATCGGTACCGGAGCGAAGCGCAGCCCTGAAAAGCCCGGCCCTTGCGCAGCTTGGGTAACGCCCAAATTAATCTAAATTAGCAGTTTGCAATTTTTACATCTCCAAAACCTTTTGCCTGTAAGGTAACTAGTTAGCCAGTACCATTTCCTTATTGTTTCTGCTCCATTCGCTCCACGAGCCTACATAAAGCTTAGGGATAGGTAAACCTGCATAATCCATCGCCAGAAGCGTATGGCAAGCGGTAATGCCCGAGCCACAGTGCACAATTACGTTTTCGGGTTTAACGTGTGCCAAAGCTTCAGTATATTTTTCTTTCAATATTTCGGGGGCCAGGAAAGCACCTGCAGCATCTAAATTCTCGGTATAGGGAATATTTGCCGCACCTGGGATATGCCCTGCAATTAAATCAATAGGTTCGGTGAGGCCTGCAAATCGGTTTGCATCACGTACATCAATCACAATGTAATCGTCGGTTTTGGACACTCTTTCTACCTCGTTGATATCAGATAAGGGTAAGTTCCATGCTTTGATGTCGTATGGAGCAACAGACTTTGGAATCTCCAATTTATCTGTAGTTGGAAACCCCGCTTTAACAGCTGCTTGAAAACCACCATCTATAACCTGTACTTTTTCATGGCCGATAGCCTTTAGCATCCACCAAAGCCTCGCTGCAGCATTGCCACCATTTTTATCATCGTAAACAATTACATGGCTATTTTTTGTGATACCGAATTTCTGTAAAACGGTCGAAAATTGCTCGAAAGTAGGCAAAGGATGTCTCCCACCTACTGCAAAATCTACAATATTGGCTAAATCCTGGTTTACATCTGCGAAAAGTGCATCTGCTAAATGCTGCTCATCATACCTGGCTTTTGAGCCAGCGCTCGCATCGATAATTACAATTTCATCGTCTTGATTTAACCAAGTTAATTCTGCTGGTTTTATAATTGGGGAGATATTGATACTCATTTTGTAATTGTATTTATTTAGAATTATCAATTAATAATTTGTTGTCAAGCACTACAGGGTAATCATACTAGAAAGTTTTACAATATAAGAGATTTTGGAAATCCAGCCTAATGTGTTATTTTTTTGATCAGTGCCCACAATCCCAATACTGGCCCTACCGCCAAAACCATATAAAGATATTGAACATTTAGCTGTTTTGATAATAGGTTAACCACCTGGATACTAATGATGGTGATGGCAAAACCGATACAGTTTACCAGCGTTAATGAAGTTCCCCGAAGGCTTTCTGGTGCATTTTTGGCAATCAATGAAGAAAACAAGGGTGAATCTGCTGTGCCGGATAGCCCCCAGCAAAATAAAAATATAAGAAAAGCATAAACTGAGCCACTGAACAGAAAAATAGGGGAGAGCAGACAGCATAATCCGGAGATTGCCAGTGCAATAGTGGCAATCCGTTTTGCTCCAAATTTTTGTGAGAGCAAACCGCCGATCATACAAGATAATCCGCCCGATGCAATAACCAAAAATGAAAATAGCGGAATATTTAATACTGTAGTTGGGTGTTTAGTATTAAAAAGCATTAACATCCCAGGAAGAAAGGCCCAAAATGTATAAAGTTCCCACATATGCCCGAAATAACCGAAAGCTGCAGATCGAAAACCTGGATTTTTAAAACCGCTTAAGCAGGAGCTAAAATTGAATTTTTGTCCAGCGGTTCTAAATGGACCATTGGGCACAAACAATATGATCCCAAAAGCACCAGTAACAGATAAAGCAGATGTAGCAAAGATTACATATTGCCAGGCAAAATTTGCTGTAAATGTTTTTAATAAATGGGGAAAGGCAGTACCAAAAACCAAAGCACCAACTAAAAAACCTAACGATTTTCCTAATCCATCTTTAAAATAATCGGAAGCTATTTTCATACCAACGGGGTAAATCCCAGCCAACATAAAGCCAGTTAAAAAGCGAAAGAGCAACAATAGGCGAACATCGGGTAATTCCAGGCAGATGCCCAGATTAAACAATGCAGCTGCAATTCCACATATAAAGAATACTTTCGATGGTGAAAAAATATCGGAGATGGCAAAAAAGGCAAACACTAAGGTTCCGCTAATAAAACCAAACTGCACCATGCTGGTGAGGTTGGCCAAGAGGTTTGTTTCCGTTGAGAAGCTTTTAACAATATCAGGTAATACCGCATTGCCTGCAAACCACAATGAAGTACAGAGAAACTGCGCAATAACAATTGTGGGTAGGATGTAATTGAGTTTTTTAGTGCCGCTCATTTTGAATTTGATGCACAATTTTAACTAAAATAAACCTGATAGGAGTGGAAATACTTTTTGTTAAACCCATAAGGTTTTCAAAACCTTATGGGTTTGAAAAAGATTGAAACGCATAGCAGGACTTTCGGAACCGATGAAACACAGCAATTGCTTTACAATAAATAATGAACCACTTTAGTTTTTAAAAAGTCCGAGGTCAGATGTCCGAAATTCAGAGGCTAAGCTTTTTAGTTCCTCCCGTTTATCCCTCTTTGGTCTTTCAGCTTTAGTCTTTTAACCTTCCTAATTAAGAAGCATCATCCTTGATGTCGAACTGTGTTTCTACAACCTTGCCTCCTGAACGTAATTGGTTTGCTAACATTTCCTCTTGCTCCCTACGGTTTTTCACAATGTGGATAGCAGAAAATAAAGCCTCAGTAAATGAAGTAGAATCTGCTAAATCTTTACCTGCAATATCGTAACCTGTTCCATGATCGGGAGAAGTACGAACGAAGTTTAAACCTGCTGTATAATTTACGCCATTATGAAAAGCTAAAGTTTTAAAAGGAATTAAACCCTGATCATGATACATCGCTAAAACCGCATCGAACTGTTTATAGCTGCCGTTGCCGAAAAAACCATCGGCGGAGTATGGACCAAAACAAACGATACCTTTATCGTAGGCTTCCTGAATGGCTGGGGTAATAATTTCAGCTTCTTCAGCACCCAATAAACCATTGTCGCTGGCGTGTGGATTTAAACCCAGCACAGCAATTTTCGGTTTTTCGATCCAGAAGTCTTTTTTTAAACTCTCGTTAATCAGTTTTAATTTATTTACAATTTTATCTTTTGTAATTGCTGTTGGAACATCTTTCACCGGAATGTGGCCAGTAACTACACCCACGCGTAAATTTTCGCTGATCAGGAACATCAGCACATCTTTACTTCCACTTTTTTCCTGCAGGTATTCGGTATGGCCCGGAAAAGCAAAAGTTTCTGATTGAATGTTATGTTTATTGATTGGAGCAGTAACCAGGGCATCGATATCGCCGTTTACCAGATCGGCTGTTGCACGCTCTAGCGATAAAAGGGCATATTTCCCCCCTGTTGCAGTAACCTGACCCAATTCGATTTTTACATCTTCTTCCCAGCAATTAATCATGTTTGCCTTTTTTGGCTGAGCCTGGTTGGCATGGCTAACTACATTAAAACTGAAATCGCCCAGGTTATTCGCTTTTCTATGAAAAGATGAAACCTTGGTGTGGCCATAAACAATTGGAATGCAATAATTTAAAATAGCAGGATTGGATAATGTTTTAATGATTACCTCTAAACCTATGCCGTTTACGTCGCCTATACTGATGCCAATTTTAAGTTTATCGCTCATAATTACTGGAAAATTTTAGCGCAAATTACTGATTTTCGTTTAAAGACTTTAAAAAAAATGAAACCGCAATGAACCGAGATTGATTCGCAAAGGAATAATAAGCCTATCTTTGCTAACAATTTTAATTTAAAAGTCTCGATTCATCGGGATTAAGGGGTATGAGTTTAGTAAAAGCGAAAAAACATTTAGGTCAACATTTTTTAACCGATAAAGGCATTGCTAACCGCATTGTAGAGGCATTGGTAAATACCGATAAATACAATCAGGTTTTAGAGGTAGGACCGGGGATGGGAATCCTATCTGATTTTTTGCTGCAACGTAAAGATCTGGAAACTTATCTGATCGATATCGATACCGAATCTTTTCATTTTTTGAATGAAAAATACCCACAACTTGGCGATCGATTGATTAATGGCGATTTTCTGAAGCTCGATTTTGATGCTATTTTTCCAGGTCAGTTTGCTATTATAGGTAACTTTCCATACAATATCTCTTCTCAGATTTTATTTAAAATTTTAGATAACCGCAACAAAGTTGTAGAGATGGTGGGCATGTTTCAGAAAGAGGTTGCCCAACGTTGTGCTTCACCTGCTGGAAGTAAGGATTATGGGATTCTGAGTGTATTTCTTCAGGCTTATTATAAAATTGAATATCTATTTACCGTTAAACCAGGCACTTTTAATCCACCGCCAAAGGTGCATTCGGCAGTGATCCGTTTAACCCGAAACGAAGTGGAGAATTTAGATTGCGATGAAAAATTATTCTGGCGGGTGGTTAAGGCAGGTTTTAATCAGCGGAGAAAAACTTTGCGTAATGCTGTTTCTGCGGTGATGCCTAAAGATAAAATGGACGACCATATTTATTTTGAAAAACGTGCCGAGCAGTTAACCGTTGCAGATTTTGTGGCATTAACGCAGCATGTGAGTAAGTTGATGGAAGTTTAGTGATGGAATCGTCATCCTGATCCGATAACTATCGGATTTATTTCAGGATCTTCTTTTAAAGCGCAAATTTTGAAATATGAAAAGCAAGTTTCTGCTCATTTCGGCTGCTGCAGTCCCGCTTTTCATTCCTCCCGATGAAAAATCGGGATACATTTCAATCGGGTTTAAATAACTCAAAATACTGCAATTGTTAGGACGGGTAATTGTAAAAAAAACACCACTCTGTTGTCGCTGTAAAATCTGAAGAATCCCAAAATCTGTGCTATCAATCGCTTGCGTTTTCTTGCAAATCCGTGATTATTTTTATTGAATTTCTCCTTTCCTTTGCCACATAATTTTTAAACATCATGGTTAATTACAGCGAAATTTTCAGTGAGCAAGGAATGGATTATCAAACCTACCGTGCTTTGGTTGATCAACTTCTGTTAGAGGGAAAGGCTACCGGTGAAGTAACTTACGATTTGCACTATACTAAAATGAATGTGCAAAGGATGAGTCGCGTGGATAAGACGATCAGTTTAAATGATGAGTTGACTTCAACCATTGATCATCTTAAAGAAAATTATAAATTTTTAGTGATTACCGAAGGTTGGTGTGGCGATGCCGCTCAGATTGTTCCGGTGTTCAATAAAATTGCGACTGCATCATTAGGTAAAATTGATTTGAAGTTTGTTTTACGTGATAAAAATCTTCCATTAATTGATGCACATTTAACCCATGGGGGAAGGGCTATTCCGGTTTTAATTGTGTTAAATGAATCAGCAAACCAAGTTTTAGGAACCTGGGGCCCAAGACCACAAATTTTGCAGGAGCTTTTAAAAGAGTGGAAAAAAGAAACTATTGAAATGCCGATTTTGGCAGAAAAACTTCACGGCTGGTATGCTAAAGATAAAACGCAGACTACACAGGCCGGGTTAAATGAGCTTTTGAAGGGGTTAGAGGGGTAATGCCCGGGGTTGTGTCTTCGCAGGTCGTCATCCTGAATTTATTTCAGGATCTTAACAACTGGATAGATGCTGAAATAAATTCAGCAGGACGGCCAAGCAAAAAAATAACCTTAAATTTAATCAACCGAAACCGTTAGCCCCTCTTGCTGTAAAATTTTGCGATAAACTTCCATTTCGGTAAATGAGCCTTCTAAAACAGGACATTTGCCATCGTTATGCACTTTCCAGGCAATTTTTTCGGCCTGCGATTCGTTGTAGTCTAAGTATTTCATCATACAGTAAATCACGTGATCGAAAGTATTGATATCATCATTCCACAAAATAAGGCGATGTACGGTTTTTAGGGAAGTTAAAATTTCTTCGAGCGTAAAGGTCTCTTCTTTGGTTTCTGTAGACATGGTGCAAAAATAACTATTTTTATGGAAGATGTAATATGTTAAATGGAGGATGGTTGTGATTATTTTGGACTGTAAAAGAAGATATTTTAGCCTTTGCATTACATTTTCCATCTTACCTCATACATCTTACATCCCTTTTAATACATTTGTTAACCAAATAATATACGAGTATGCACCAGTCTAAAATTGCCGGAATAGGTTACTACGTTCCGGAAAATATATATACCAACGATGATTTAAGTCGCTTTATGGATACCAATGATGCATGGATCCAGGAACGTACAGGTATTAAAGAGCGCCGTTTTGCCGATCGTAATGAGGAGACTACCACTACAATGGGTATTGAGGCAGCCAAAATTGCGATCGAAAGGGCCGGGATTACCGCAAAGGATGTCGATTTTATCGTTTTTGCTACGCTCAGTCCTGATTACTATTTTCCGGGTTGCGGTGTATTGTTGCAACGCGAAATGGGCATGGGCGAGATCGGAGCTTTGGACATAAGGAACCAATGTTCTGGCTTTGTTTATGCGCTGTCGGTGGCCGATCAGTTTGTAAAAACTGGCATGTATAAAAATGTGCTGGTGGTGGGCAGCGAGAAACATTCTTTTGCGATGGATTTCGAAACCCGTAGCCGTAATGTATCGGTAATTTTTGGTGATGGGGCAGGAGCTGTTGTGCTGCAGCCGACAGATGAACCAGGGAAAGGGATTTTAAGTACACATTTGCATAGCGATGGTGCCGATGCCGAAATTCTGGCCATGTATTATCCAGGTTCCCATGCCAATAAATGGTTAAAAGATAAACCAGCCTATCCTGAACAGGAATTAGGTGGGTTATTTATGACACAGGAAATTTTAGATAGTGGTGCCGCTTTGCCTTATATGGACGGACCATCGGTTTTCAAAAAAGCAGTGGTAAAATTTCCTGAGGTAATTAAAGAGGCCTTGGCGGCAAATAATTTAACGGAGAAAGATATAGATATGTTGGTGCCACACCAGGCAAATTTACGTATCAGTCAGTACGTGCAACAGTTGTTGGGCTTAAACGACGATCAGGTTTTTAATAATATCCAAAAATATGGTAATACCACAGCGGCTTCTGTTCCGATAGCTTTATGTGAAGCTTGGGAAGCGGGCAAAATTAAAGATGGCGATCTGGTTTGCCTTGCCGCATTTGGGTCGGGCTTTACCTGGGCCAGTGCGCTGATTAGGTGGTAGGGTTTAGGGTTTAGGGTTTAGGGTTTAGGGTTTAGGGTTTAGTTAAAATGCCAAGCAAGTTAATGTAAAATAAGACTGTTTTCTCATTAATATAGATTCGTCATTTCGAGCGGAGTGCAACGAAGTCGAGAAACTTAAAAACTTTTGCCAAAACTCAAAGGCTTTATGTTTTTTACCATTAAGGAGTTAAGGACATTAAGGTTTTGTCGCATGATTCTTAACTACCTTAACTTCTTAATGGTCAAACGTGACTATTGCGTTTTTGGCTTAATAAAATCTCCCAGGTAACTACACTCACCCGCTGCAACAGTATAAAAAGGCGTTTTGGCATAATTGAACCTTAATTCTTTAAGATATGGGTTATTGTAATTTGCCTTAATAAAGTTTCTCCATTTTACATCTTTTTTATCGTAATAATAAAATGATAGCGGGCTGGCATTCATGATAATCTGCTTTTGCATGCATTTAGCCAACATAAAAGTACATTTTGCTTTAAAATCGGCATTGGTACTTAATGCCCTGGCTTTTAAATACCAGGCTTTTGCCGTTTGTGCCTTTTTATAATCGCCATCATATACATATTTTGTAGGGTTGCTGTTGTCGTACGATGACCAGTCGTAACTGATTAAAAACCAGCTATTGCCGTAATAACCGGTTTGATACACCGCATTAGCCATTTTATAATAATAAAGCGCTGCATTCTTTTTATCACTAATGGTTAATTTCTGCAACCGGAGCATTTCTGCTGCAAAAGCCTTTTTGCTAATGGATGCTTTAGCTGTTACATATTTTTTAGGATAATCGTTAATGGTCTCAATAAAAGGATTGGCATAAAGCTTCGAATTGGATTCCTCGCCATACCAGTTCTCTGGATTGAAATATTTATAGTTTGGCGAAACCTTCGTAAACATCTGAACGGCCTTATCGTATTGGTGTGTACGTAAATAAGTAGTGCCATACAATTCATAAAAATCATCATTTTTAAGTTGGTTTAAGGCTGAGGCCAATAAAGCAGTAACATCATTGCCTGTTGCTTTTGTTTTATAAACAGCTAAACCTTGCATACTTTTCGGACTCAAGTTTTTCTGCCAAAAAGCGATACTTTGGTAACTCATATTCTGGAAAAGCGAATTCTCTTTTAACGTTTTGTATTCCAGGTCGCCCTTAACCATTGCTAATGCTGCTTTTGCAGTATCGCCCATATTCAAATAAGCTGGAGCCAATATCTGCTGATAAAAGTTCCTGGTCGTTCTGCTAAAGCGTTTGCTGGCACGGTCGGTATCATAATAATATGGCCCCTTCGGTTGGGCGCTGTTTTCTGCAAAACGTTTTTCGTCAAGCCATTTTAAGGCTGGCAATAAATCGTTCTCATTAAATGGATTTCCTTTTTTGATGTTTTTGGCCTTGATCAATAAATCGGTAATGCGATATTGATCGCGCAATCTTTCCGGTAATTTATCAGGTTTTAAGATGGCAAGGTAATTTGAGGCCAGGAAATCTTTATTCTCCATCCATGATAAATAAGCCGCTGTTAAGGTACCAAGTTCTGGCTGTGGATATTTCTTCTCAGTGGCTAGTTTTACTGCAAAATTCCTGATTTCATTCAGGTGTTTTAAGTTAATGTTTTTTAAACTGTCTTTATATTTAGGATTGCCGTTATCAGAAAAATAATAATTATAACCAATTTTGGCAATGTCGTTCGCCTCAATGAGATCTTGCTCTAACTTATTTACTTCGCGTACCAGCAGGGCGCCGTTGAGCTGGCTTTTTGGTTCGTACTGATAAACTTTATTCAAACTTTCTATACCCGAATCAGCATCACCAAATCCGTTTATTGCCCATATATTTGCTTTCTCGTTATTGGTTTTCGCATATTTTAATGCACCATTAACGGGCGAACTGGTGTAATAATAATTTTTATAAGCCTGCACTCTCCGTTCTGGATTACTCGCAAAAACCTTTGAGAACAAAAATGCAGATTCTTCAGGATTTCCCAACCTGCGGGTAGATCCGGCATAGAGTGCCAATGCCCAGCCCTTAACAGCACTGTTTTGCTTAGTGCTTTTGATATACTTCTCGTAAGTTGATTTACTCTCCGCATGGGAGCCTGCAAAATGGAACATCCGTTCAGCTTGGTAAGCGTAACGAAGTTTAAGAAAATCGTCTTTTTCTGCTTCTGTTAATTTTACAGCTTCTTTTGCTTTTGAACCCATAGCAGTTGTATCGCGGGGTTTAGGGTCCCAAAGACTAAAATCTACGTTGGCCAAGGGTTCGCAGCTTTTGGCAAATTGATAATACTTTAATGATTCTTTACGTTTGCTTAATGCCTGGATAAAACTGTTCTGTTGTAAGCTGTCTGGTAATAGCGAAATGTTGCCATCAAAATTTACCAATTTTACATCAGTTGCACTGTCTGTTTTGTACATTACTTTTAGCACATCATCTTTTTTTATACTGAGGTATTTTGCCCATTCACGGCTGTTGATATCAGGCTCGCTTTCTATGTCAGTTTCACTGTTGAGGTAAACCATCTGGTTGTAGGCAAATGGCGTATATTCATCCCCTTCAATATTGTTGTGAAAATAAGAAATGTAATAATCGTAGGGATCTATCTCGCCACCACAGGCAAGATTTACAGCAATTTCGCCAAAAAAAGTTAGGAGAAATATACTAAAAACTAGCGATAATTTTTTGAACGTCTTCATTGGTAAAATGTTTTAAAAGGTCGGTGTCTAAATGGTAAAAAACAAGGTTTCGTTCTCTAGGGCTTAAATATCGGGATAAAAAATTAGAGGTAGCAAGTAAATCTTTTGGAGATATTTGTTCCCATCTTACTACATCTCCTTGTTTTAGTCCTGCTACAGGATAATCCTTAAGTAGATCATAAAGAATGGAATTTCCCCTTCGCTTAAAAAGATTTTTATCCTCAATCTGAATCTTCCCAATCCGCTTGGAAATACCTGCATATTGTTCATTCCTGAATACCACTGCCCATTCGAAAATGGGTAAGGCAACATCAAGTGGCAAAGGATATTGTCTCAAATAATCTTTTAGATAAAGATCCATTTCGTGCTGATCCAATATCGAATTCTGATCGCCGTATTTACGCAGATTTCCCATGTTGTAGCACATTAAAATGCCTTTCTCAACAGGCGGAATCCCGCTCGACACAATGTTTTTGATTTGATGCAAACGCAAAGTCACCGAAATGGTTTTGCCCTTTAAAAGTGGGTTGGTGCTTAATTGCTCTAAAAATTTAAAATACCTGTTTCTTGTGCCTTTGGTCCAATCACAATCAATCTGTAATTCTGCATAATTTCGCTTCCCGGCCTGTTTTACCTTTGCGGCTACAAATTTGGCAATGCGATTGGCCATAACCGCCGTTTGCATGGTGTCAATGTTGTTAAAAACCTGGTTAACGATAAACACAACTGGGATAATATCAACTTGCTTCGGTAGTGGATCTGAAAATTTAATGGGTGAAACAGGTACGGGCAGTTGCAGATCGGGATTAAAATCTACATCCATAATCCGCACGTACAAAGATTTAGATTTAAATTGATCGAGATAATCGGCTTCTGCTTTTTTGTTTTTATAATCTGTTTTCCAATAATAAAAAGTGGGATGAACAATTGATTTTTGCTTACAACCCAAGAAGAAAAATACAGAAACCACTAAAATACTTATCTTGCGCATATCAATTTTATTGGGTAAAAGTAGTATAAAATGCGAGCAGTTTTACAAAGAGTTACACAAGCAAGTTGCACGGTTGATGGTGAGGTAACAGGAGCGATTGAAAACGGATTTTTAGTATTGTTGGGTATAGAAGATGCCGATACTTTAGCGGATTTGGATTGGTTGGCGCAAAAAATTATCGGTATGCGTGTTTTTGGCGATGAAAACGGATTGATGAATAAAGCACTCGCCGATATGGGTGGTGATATCCTGTTGATCAGTCAGTTTACATTATTCGCCGCAACCAAGAAAGGAAACCGTCCGGGTTTTACAAGGGCAGCGCGGCCAGATGTTGCCATTCCACTGTATGAGAAAATGATTGAAAAATTATCATCCTTATTGGGTAAAAAAGTAAAAACAGGAATTTTTGGTGCAGATATGAAAATCGCCTTATTGAATGATGGGCCGGTTACGATATTGATTGATACGAAGAATAAAGAATAGTGCGCATAAGTTCAACTTTAATTACCAGATTGCCTGAAAGTAGCCAACGCTTTTTATTGCAGCTAAACAAGAAAAATCAGTTATAAATAATCGCAGAATTATGGAAAATAATATGAATATTAGAAAGTCAAAGTCTGCTCTGGTGGATTTAGGCGTTCTTGTTTTCTTCGTTATTTTAAAAATGATTTTACCTTTCTTCTTGGTCAATGCGGCTTATAGCTTACATCGCGATGAGTTTTTGCACTTAGACCAGGCAAATCATTTGGCCTGGGGTTTTCAGTCTGTACCACCAGTAACCTCCATATTTGCGCTGATTATTAAGTTTTTTGGTGGTAGTGAAACTGCGGTTCGGTTATTATCAGCCAGTATCGGTGCAGCAACACTAATATTTACCTGGAAAATTGTAGGCGCCTTTAAAGGCAATTTATACGCGAAAGTATTATCAGCAATTGCATTGATCTGTTGTGCAATCGGGCGTTTAGATTTACTTTTTCAGCCTAATGCCTTCGATATTTTAAGCTGGACGGCTGTTTATTTCTTCATGATCAGGTTTTTTGATACTAAAGAAAATAGATTCCTCTATTTCATAGCCATCGCACTTGGTGTAGGTTTTTTAAACAAATACAGCATTGTGTTTTTGGCTGCAGGTTTAATCCCAGCTTTGCTCATCTCAAAGCAACGAGCGGTTTTCAAGAATAAACATCTCTATTTTGCTGCTTTGTTGGCATTGTTAATTATGCTGCCTAACCTCATCTGGCAATACACGAATCATTTTCCAGTAGTTGGCCATATGAAAGAATTGGCCGCGACACAGTTGGATAAAATTAACCGGATCGATTTTTTGAAAGATCAGTTACTCTACTACTTCAATATTATTTTTATTGTTTTGGCTGGGATTATTGCGTTGCTGTTTTATAAGCCTTTTGCGGGTTTCCGTTGGATAATTTTTGGCTTTATTATTTCCCTTGCTTTGTTCACCTGGTTTAGGGCAAAAGGATATTATGCTGCTGGTTTGTACCCTGTAATTATTGCTGCAGGATGTACATACTTTAGTTTTGTCTTTAATAATGGCTGGAAAAAATATCTGAAAGTATTGCTGATCATTTTGCCCGTCGCACTATTTAGCATCACGATGAAATTTGCGTATCCGGTTTTAAGTCCAGAGCAGATTATTGCCAAACACGATAAATTTGCCAAAATTGGCATGCTTCGTTGGGAAGATGGTTTACAGCACGATCTCCCTCAGGATTTTGCCGATATGCAGGGCTGGAAAGAAATGGCTGCCTTAGTTGATATTGCCTATGCCAAGGTTAAAGATAAATCAGCTTTGTTGGTACGGGCTGATAATTATGGCGAGGCTGGGGCCATCAATTATTACTCTAAGTTTAAAAATATCAACGCCGTTGCCTACAATGCCGATTACCTGTATTGGTTTAAAATGGATAAACCGATTAAACATTTAATTTTAATTAGAGAGCCAAACGAAGATGATCCTCAGCGTAAAAAAGAACAGCCATTTTTTGGTAAGATTACCAAAATTGGTGAAGTAACCACACCATACGCCAGAGAAAAAGGAGCAGGCGTTTTTTTGCTCGAAGATGCCAATATCGATATTAACAGTAGAATAAATTCAGAAATAGAAGAAGAAAAACATGACCATTAATAATGCACAGGAAACCGTAGACCGTTGGATTAAAACTACAGGCATCCGTTATTTTAACGAATTAACCAATACTGCCATTTTGATGGAAGAGGTTGGAGAAGTTGCCCGTATTATGGCCCGTAAATATGGTGAACAATCTTTTAAAAAAAGCGATGAAGAGGTAAACCTTGCCGATGAAATGGCTGATGTAATGTTCGTTTTAATCTGCCTGGCCAATCAAACAGGTATAAACCTAACCGATGCTTTAGAAAAAAATCTGGAGAAAAAGAGCATTCGCGATGTAGATAGGCATAAGAATAATGAGAAACTTAGATAAGTCCGAAGTCTTTAGTCGGCAGTCAGAAGTCTAACCGACAAATTCCATTAGGCTACGGTACGCCACAAAGCGGTTTTTGTATCTTTCGTTTAGCTCGGCCTGTAAAGCAGGTGCAAATATTTCCTGGTATTTATTGTAGTTCTCCAATATTTCAGCAACATATTGAGCGCAGTAAGTTACCCCTTCATTTGGCGAATCTACAACCTTCAATAAACGGTTAGAAACAAACATACCTGTAGCCATAACCTGTGGGATATGGATATCCTGCATCCACTTTAACCATTCTTCGGCTGCTGCATCATCAAGGATGAGCGTAACATTATATAAAAACATGGCACAAAGGTAGATAATATATAAATGTTAAAAAATTGATGATAATGGATTTTATTCTTTAAAGTGGTATCAATCTGTTAAATTTGACGAATCCCATTGTTTTTAAGCATGATACGAACTAACGACTCTCAAAAAATAGACAATTCCACGCGTAATTATATTTATACTGGTTACCTAACTGCAATTTTCGGCGGCATTTTAGGGCTGGTTATTGGTTGGGATTTAATGAAGAAAAAGAGAACATTAAATACTGGTGAAAAGGTTTTTTCTTATTCCCTAACGGATAGGCAGCATGGCGCCAGAATTTTAATTTTGGCAGGAATTTGCTTCATTTTGTTGCTAACCTTAACTATTATTGCATTAGATGCCTAAGTCATCTGCCATTCAGAAATGATAACCATCACCAATTCATCTACCACTAAAGAGCTTGAAGGGATTCTCAAACTTCAAAAGCAAAACCTAAAAAACGATTTAACACCTGAGCAAATAAAGGAACAGGGTTTTGTTACCGTATCGCATTTGCTTGATGATTTGGAGAAAATGCATCGGTACGAGTCCAATATTATTGCGAAAGATGGGGAAGAGGTTGCAGCCTATGTGTTAGCCATGACCGAGCAGTCTAAAAGTGATATTCCGAGACTGGTTGAAATGTACGAAAGTTTCGATCACATTCTATATCAGGATAAACCTGTTTCTGCTTATCATTATATTGTTGTAGGGCAGGTTTGTGTTGGGCTTGACTATCGGGGTAAAGGTTTATTCGATCTGTGTTATAACGCTTATAAGGATTTTTTTAAATCGAGATACGATTTTGCGATTACTGAAATTGCCAGCATCAATTTACGATCGATGAATGCACATCAACGTATTGGTTTCGAAGTTATTTATACCTATTCCGATAACATTGCTGTAGAATGGAACGTTGTAGTTTGGGACTGGAAAGATTAAGAAGTTGGGAGTTTGGCGTTGGGAGTCAATTAACAGATTAACCATTCCTAAATGACTAATGAACTATTTAAACCCCATCTCCACGCAAGTTCCTAAACCTTTTTCTGGCTTCAGCACTGAACATGCTCCCCGGGTAATCAGTAATCAGTTTTTGAAAATAAATTTTGGCTTGTGCAATGTCGTTTAATTTCTTTTCATAAAGATCGCCTAAAGTAAAAAGGGCATCATCTGTCCAGATACCATCTTTAAAATCTTCAGTTACTTTTTTCAATATATCGGCTGCTTTTTGGAAATCGTTTGCTTTAATAAAAATCCTTGCCTTGCTCATCATAATCGCATCAGTTAGGCTATTTTGTGGAAAGGCTATCGCAATACTATCCATTTTTTTAACGGCACGTTCGGGGAGGTTTCTAAATAAAAGCATCTCTGCATCAGCATACATTTTTAGTGCGTTGCTATCAGCAGGGGTTTGAATATTATCGTTAATCAGTAAACTCAGGTTCAAGGCATCGTTTGCAATGAGTTGCGAAGTTGCTGCCTTTAAAACCAGGCATTGACCATTGCTGTATTCGAAATTACCTTGGTAAAAGGAAAGTTTGGCACTTCGGAAACGTGCTTCGTTACCCACAGGCTGCCCTTCAAACTGTTTGCTCACCTGCTCGTACACTAAAAATGCTTCCCAGGGTTGGTTGGTTAAAATGTAAATATCACCTAAATCAAGTTTTAGCTGGCCTAAGTCCTGATCGTTAATGCCTGGCATTTTTATCGCTTCTTCCAGTTCTTTTTCTGCACTGCTGGGTTGATTTAAATAATAAGCCTGCAGGTTTGCCAGTTTTTTTATAGCAAAAAGCGTGTTCCTGTTTTTACCGTTTTCGCCTAATAATGCCTGATAATCTTTCGCTAGCAGATCAAGGTCGGCTACGGTATATTTCCCATTGGTACGTAGGTTGTACTTGGTATTTAGCATTTCTATTTTTGAAGGAAGATAATACTGATTATCCTTTCCTTTGGTTAGCAAATAATCGTAGGCTTTAATTGCTGTTTCGTAGGCGCCATTATCAACAAAGGTATAAATGGCATTAAACAAGGTACCCCCGTCAGCTTTAGTACGTTTATCGTATGCAATTAGCTGGCGCAGGGCCATATCAAATTCCTGCTGTTGAATATAGTTCCAGGTAAGTAATTGAATATAAATTTCGGCATCAGGTTCTTTCTGTACTTTCCTTAAAATGGCTGCCTGAAAGGTTTGGTAATCGTTTTTGTCTTCAAAAATAGAAGATAGTACAGCCTCAGCCTGCGGTAAAAGCTGTGGCATTGTTCCAAGTGCATCAAGATACTCTTGCATGAGCATGGGTTTATCCTTTTTAAAACGGTAGATGTTTAATAACTCGAAAGCAAACATTTGATCGTTGCCCAACAATTTTCTGCCCTGTTTAAAGGTTTGTACCGCATAGTCGTAATTTTCGAACCGATAAAAGTTATTGGCTAAATTTCTGATCTTAAACTCATCCTTAGGAAGTTTGCTAATCACATCGCTGAAAATTTTATTTGAACTCTGTGTATCGCCTTTCTCCTGGTAAAGCTTGCCCAATGCAATTGGATAAACATCGTTCTGCGGATTTTTTTTAATTTCTCTTTTAACCACTTTCTCCGCAACATCATAGCGCTTCAATTTTACCAATGTATTAAAGTAAATATCGAAATAGGCTTCGTTATTGGGGATGGAATAGAGCTTTTCCAGTAGCACAACTGCTTTTTCATAATCTCCATCCTGATAATATTGAATTGCCAGGCTACTTTCATCAGGTGCAATCTGTTGATTGGGGCGAAAGATTTGTGCATTGGCCCCAAACGATAGGAATAAGAATATGATGAAAAACAAGCGGTTCATAAACCCTAAATTATAAGTTTTAAATGTAACATTTTAATACATCTTTAGCTAAAGCATCAATTGATATTAAACGTATTTTAAATGTTACCTGTATTTTATTTTGTAGGTATTTTATAAATACTAAATTGAACCACGACTTATTATTGATTGCATAAGTAACATTGTTGGTGTAAATCGCGGTTAAGTTGTTGTGATACTTATTTTTGTTGTCCCGTAAAGGATTTATTTATGCTAAAAAAGATTTTTCTATTGTTAATTGTTGCATTGATCTGGGCTTGTAAAGGCGCGAACAATAATACTATTCCTGTGGACGATTTTTTTAAAACGCAGGATAAAGCCTATTATCGCATTTCTCCAGACGGGAAAAGTCTTTCTTACTTAAAGATTCATGATAAAAAACTTGATCTTTTTGTTGAAGATATTGGCACTGGAAATAGTGTTCAGTTAACCCATTTGAATGGGAAGAGTATCAGTTTCCATTTCTGGACCAGCAATAATGAGTTGATTTATTATACTGAAGACGAATCTAAAGAGCGTAAATCGGATATTTTTGTGATCAATAAAGATGGAAGCAAGCAGGTTCAGCTGAGCGCCAACGAGAAAAGCAGGTTAAGGGTAATAGAAGATCAGTTAATTGATGATAAGTACATTATTGTTGCATCCAACAAACGCGATTCGACAGTTTTTGATGTTTATCGCTTAAATGTTCGCAACGGTAAAATGGATATTGCAGCCAAAAACCCAGGGAATATTACCGAATGGATGACGGATAACAGAGGGGTATTGAAAATTGCTGTAGCGAGCGATGGGGTGAACGAAACCTTAATGTACCGCGAAAACGAAAACCAGGCCTTTGTCCCGGTAATTACCAATAATTTCGAAACCACTTTACAACCAATTGCTTTCTCAGAAGATCAACCGAATGTGCTTTATGCCATTTCTAATGTAAATAGGGATAAGAATGCACTAGTGGCACTCGATTTAAAAAGCGGTAAAGAAAAACAGGTGCTTTTTGCAAATGATACCTTAAATGTAGTAGATGCAAAATACTCACGGCCACAAAAGAAAATGCTTTTTGTAACCTGCGAAACCTGGAAAAAGGAAAAATATTACCTTGATGACAGTACCAAGATTACCTATTCGAAAATAGATCGGCTTTTGCCAGGTACTGAATGGAAGATTATGGATAAAGATAAAATGGATAAGGTTTTTGTGGTAAGAACATTTACCGATAAAAATCCTGGTTCTTATTATCTCTATACAGTTAGCGAGAATAAACTTAAAAAACTAACTGATATTAGCCCATCTATTAAACAGGGCGATATGAGTGCCATGAAACCAATCTCTTTTAAAAGTTCGGATAATTTAACTATTAATGGCTATTTAACATTACCAAGAAATAAAAAGGCTGTTAATTTACCTGTAGTGGTTCTGCCGCATAATGGTCCTGCAGGGAGAAATAGTTGGGGCTATAATGCAGAAGTTCAATTCTTGGCTAACCGGGGTTATGCTGTTCTGCAGGTAAACTATCGTGGGTCTACTGGTTATGGAAAATCTTTTTATGCTGCTGGTTTTAAGCAGTGGAGTGATAAAATCCAGGAAGATGTTAATGATGGAGTAAAATGGCTAATCGCCCAAAAAATTGCCAATCCTAAAAAAATCGCCATTTATGGTAATGGTTTTGGTGGTTATATTGCATTAAATTGTTTGTATAAAAACCCCGATCTTTATAAATGTGGTGGATCAAATTCAGGAGTAATCAATTTGTTTAGTTATCTTAAAACTATTCCACCGTTTTTAAAGGCGAATCTGCAGATGTATTATGAAATTGTTGGCAATCCGGTAACCGATACCGATTATATGCGGTTTGCATCACCTGTTTTTCATGCCGATCGGTTTAAATCGCCTGTTTTTATAGCACAGAATCCTAAAGATCCACGCGTTAATGTAGCAGAAGGTGTTCAGTTTATTAAAGAACTGAAAAAACGGAATGTTCAGGTTACCTATATCGAAAAGGAAGAAGGTCCAAACCCGATCGTACGTCAACAGAGTAGAACGGCTTTGTATAAAGCTTTAGAGGGATTTTTACAAGAAAATCTAGGTAAGAAGTAGGGTATGGCCTTAGATAAAAAAAGTGGTTATCGTAAAAATTTCTCGCTCGGTGTAACCTTCATTGTACTCATTTCCATTCTATTTATCCTGTCGCTTTTCCTGGCGTTTAACTACAGCAAGAAATCTATCGAGAATGATTTTGTATCAGAAAAAGTAAATGTACTAGAGCAGAGTATTAAGCCTTATAACGATTTCTTCCAGAATAAAATGCCTGAGGTTTCTTACTACAGCGGCTTTTTAGATTCTTCTACGGCAGCGAAGTTTGTAGATACCGTGATGTTAAAATATCCTTTTATCTCCAAGGTTACTTTTTACGATACGGAGGTAAAAAATGTACCCGTTAAAGATGGGATCAATGCAAACCACTTAGGTATTGGCCCGAAATCTATTTTCCAGTTTGGTAAAGGGGTAAAGCTCGATTCGGTAAAATTGTATTCAGAAGATGATACGAGATCTTTTAATGTGGGGAGCGATTTTAATGCAATCGCCATTAAATTGGCTACTTTTGTTGAGGATCTCGATACTGCCTCAGTACCCACACAAGAGGAACTGTTTACCAACTTTTCTATCGTTAACTCGAACGAAAATAAAATCACTTACTTAAATATTCCCCGTCGCGAAGATTTAAGGGCTTATAAAGACATGATCAGGCGGAAGTTAAATCCGGCACCTGTTTATCAGCAGGATGTACTGGTTTTTAATCTTGATGCGCATAAAATCAAAATCATCAATACAAGGCCTTTATTGTACCAAACCATCAGGATCGAACCGTTGACTTATGATCCGATAGATACTTCCGATGAAAATATTAATACCGAAATTGCCCTGCCAGGAGCTTTTTCTGATTTTAAGCTGTACCTCATTTCATCAAAATCTTATATTAAGAAAGAAATTTTTATTTATTTCATGCCAATTGCCTTGTTGCTATTACTGGTATATGGGGTGCTTTTATTGGTTGCTTTTTTAATTTACCGTAACCTGAATATCAACAGTAAAATGTTTAAGCTGCAATACGATTTTGTGAATAACCTTACGCATGAGTTTAAAACGCCCGTCAGCGTGATTAAGATTGCAGGAAACAATATTAAAAGTGCTACCGCACTGAGCCAAAAGGAGCAGCAACTTTATGGCAAGATACTGGATGAAGAAGCCGACAAACTGAATGGTTTAATGAACAAATTATTGGCTTTTACGCAGATCGAAAATAAGGCGATTAAGCTGAACCAGGAAGAAGTTAATATTGTAGATTTTATTGAAAGTACAATCGAATCACATACGTTAAAACATCCCGATTTTGATATTACCTATGAGGTGGTGGGCTTTAAAACCTTTATTACCGATCCGGTATTATTGGGCAGTTTATTCGATAATCTGGCAGAGAATGCCTACAAATATTCGAAACCAGAACAGAAAAAATTGCACATTAGTGCAAAGCTGATAAAAGGGGTGCTGGTTTTCCGGTTTGCCGATAAAGGGATAGGTATCGCATCATCAGAATTAAACAATATATTTAAAAAGTTTTTCAGGATTCAGAATGAATATAACCAAATGGGCAGTGTAGGCCTGGGTTTGGCATTCTGCAAAGAACTGGTTAACTTTATGGAGGGAGAAATCTCGGTAAAAAGTAAAGTAGGAAGTGGTACTGAGTTTAAAATTGTACTGCCTTATAATCATTAAATTTAGGAATTAAAATGTTAAACGTTAAAAGGTTGGAACGTTGAACTTAACCTTGAAACCTTAAAACTTTTCAACCTTACAACTGCAATATAAAACACATACAAATGTCTAAAGAAGTAAAAATATTAATCGTAGAAGATGATGAAAATCTTCGCTTTCTTGTGGCCCACCGTTTAAAGGCTGAAGGTTATACTGTGCTTGAAGCAAATGATGGCGAAGCTGGTGAAAGAATGATTTTGGCTGATCAGCCTGATATTGTTTTATTAGATTGGATGATGCCTGGTAAACAGGGCGCCGAAGTTTGCGAGAATGTGCGCAAGCAAGGTTTCGAAAACCTGGTAATCATGATGACAGCTAAAGCACAGGATGTAGATAAAATCGATGCCTACAACTTTGGTGCATCCGATTATATCACCAAACCATTTAATATGGATGTTTTAGTGGCAATGTTGGAGAGCAAGGTGAAATTTATCGTGAATAAAGATACCGCCGAAATTCACCGTTTTGGTAATATGGAACATCATCCAAATATCCACACGTTGTTTAGAGATGGAAAGAAAATAGAGTTAACGATATTGGAAAACCGCATCCTGCTTTATTTCTTGCGTAATCCTGGTAAGGTAATCAACCGTGATGAACTGATGTTGGTGGTTTGGGGTTATAACTCTGATGTAAATACCAGAACGCTTGATATGCACATTGTACGCTTACGTAAGAAGATAGAACTGAATCCTGACAATCCACAGTTATTACAGACCGTTAGGGGCGTGGGTTATCGCTTTAACGCGGGATAAGCAACAGTCGTCATTTCGACCGTAGCGGAGAAATCTATGAGTGATTTACTGGAATCTCTTTTATAGATTTCTCCATTTCGTTGCACTTCAGTCGAAATGACGAATTTTATTATTATGCCCTCTTCAAGGTAAATATTGTAATCTCAGGTAAAACACCAACCCTGCCTGGGTAACCTAAAAAGCCATAGCCTACATTAACGTAAAGCTGTTGTTTTTGCTCTTGGTACAAACCCGCCCATTCTTTGTAAATGTATTGCACCGGGCTCCATTGAAACTCTTTTAAACGAACACCAAACTGCATTCCGTGTGTGTGACCGCTGAACATGGCATCTATTTGCGGATATTTTTTCAAAACCTCTCCACGCCAATGCGAAGGATCGTGACTCAGCAAAAGTTTAACTGGTAAATCATCCGTATTTTGAACCGCCTGCTCCATTTTTCCATATTTGGGAAAACGGCCCATACCCCAGTTTTCTATACCTAAAATCCCTATTTCTTCACCGTCTACTTTTAACCTGCGGTTTTCGTTCATTAGTAAATCGTAACCCATTACTTTATGCACATCAACCATGTCTTTCAGGTTTTTTACCTTGGCAGGAGAAGATTCTTTGCCAAAATAATAGTCGCCATAATCGTGGTTTCCTAATGTTGAATATACACCGAGAGGTGCTTTTACTTTCGAAAATATATCCTGATAATCTCTTACTTCGTTGGTCAGGTTATTCACCAAATCGCCGGTAAAAAAGACGAAATCGGGTTTCTCGCTCAATAGCATTTCTACACCACCCTTTACGGCTGTTTTATTGTAAAAGCTTCCAGAATGGATATCAGAAATCTGCGCCATGGTAATCCCATCAAAAGCCTTGGGTAAGTTAGGGAGGATTAAATTTACCCGTCGTACCTGATAGTCGTATGCACCAGAAATAATGCCCCAGCTTAACGAAGTTAAAGGAACTGCTGCGGCCACCAATCCGGCTTTAACCAAAAACTCCGAACGTGAAATGGGTTCCGCAGTTGTGGAAGTCGTTGTATTTTGTGAAGTTGAAACCTCACTCTTTTTATTTCTTCTGAAAATCTTTATTAATAACCTGCGTAGATCATCCAGCAACAGAAAAGGCAACATGGCCAATTTACAGGCAACTGTTAAAAAGAAGGCTACTAAAATAATGGCCCTTAACGTAAGGAAAAGGTTCAGGTAAATGCCACAGAAAACGCCAAAAATTAAGAGTAAGCTATAACTCCAATAAAAAATGGTGAATAATTTTTTGGTAACTGGCTTCCATTTTTTAAAAACTGCGATAATAGCTTTGAAACAATAAATATCAAAAGCAATTATGAATATGCAGGCGGCAATGATAAAAGGTAATCTTCCCATACGATCGGGTTATTCAATTTAAGTGTTAAGATAAAACGGATTTAATCCGTCTAAATTAAGTATTTGAAGTAAATATATTATCTATTATTCGTTGAGGATGGTCTAAAAAGGCTTTGTAAACCCTATAAACTTCCGATTCCTCATATTTAACTTTGACTATTTTGTTTTCAGTCATTTCGTATATCCAGGCGTTAGGATAGGATAATAAAATTGGGGAGTGCGTAGCGATGATGAATTGGGCATTTTTGTCCACCAAATTATTGATTTTGGATAACATTGCGATTTGTTTCGTAGCAGAAAGCGCCGATTCAGGTTCATCAAGTATATAAATACCGTTACCACTAAAACGGTTCATAAATAACGCCCAAAAAGATTGTCCGTGAGATTGTTCGTGTAGGGATAGCCCTCCATAAGAATTTATAATTTTTGGCGCACCAGGCTCTTCATCTAGCTTATCAATCTCGCTGGCAACATTGTAAAAACTCTCTCCTCTAAGGAAATAACCATCTCTTGGTTTTCTAAAACTTTTCGATATCGTTAAAAAATTATGAAGGTTAGAATGAGTTTCTGCGCTTCTAAAGTTGAAATTCTTACCCCCGCCCTCTGCATTGAAACCAAGATAAACGGCTAGAGCTTCAATCAGGGTCGATTTTCCAACCCCGTTTTCGCCAGTAAAAAATGTAACGTTAGGATGGAAGTCTAACTTTTCAAAAGATTTTAAGCATGGAATATTAAACGGATATCCATTAGGAAGGTTCTCTTGCTTTAACCTGAGCGATAAAAGATATCCGTTAAACTCCATTAATTCTTATCTGAAATCGTCTTCATCTTCTTCTTCATCAAATTCGGCATTAAATAAACTGCCAAACATATCAGAGAAACCGAAGCCGCCATTTAAAAAGTTTTTGCTCAACTGAGAGTATTCGGCTAAACCATGCAGCACGAATTCCATTAAAAGCAAAGTCTGGTTTTCGCTTAATTTAGGATGAAACTTCTTTACCAGATCGTATAAATTTGGTACCAGCATCAATGCTTTTTTATACTGTGCATTGCTTAAAGCGTCGGTAACATCAACATTATTACCTTCGGTAAACCATTCGGTTACTTCGCTATAAGGATTGGCAGTTTTGCTTTTCTTCGCTTTTTCTGGATCAGGGAAGTAACGTGCAAACAAAGTTTTAACTGCTTTGCCGATTAAGGTAGTAGCTACATGTGCCGGCCCCTCTAGTTCGCCTTCGTAAACCAGTTCTATTTTCCCGGTTATTGCCGGGATAATTCCTGCAAGATCGGATAAACGGATAAAAGTATTTTTCTCGCCAGCAATCAGCATTCTTCTTTCGGCAGTGCTGATTAGATTTTCATAAGCAGAAATCGTCAATCTTGCTGAAACACCCGATTTTTGATCGATATATTCACTTTTACGTGCCTCAAAAGCAATCTGCTCGATCAAATCCTTCACCAAGCCATCAGCCTCAATATTCGCTTTTTGATCAGCCGTTAATTTTGCCTCCTGAAAAGTAATTTTGCGCGAAATTTCGATGGTTTTAGGATAGTGGGTCAAAATCTGACTTTCAATCCTATCCTTCAAAGGCGTAACAATACTTCCACGATTCGTATAATCTTCAGGGTTTGCGGTAAATACAAACTGGACATCCAACGGTAAACGCAGTTTAAAACCTCGGATCTGGATATCTTTTTCCTGCAACATGTTAAATAATGCCACCTGTATACGTGCCTGTAGATCAGGAAGCTCATTAATCACGAAAATACTGCGGTGTGCACGAGGAATTAAACCAAAGTGGATTACACGCTCATCATTATACGTTAATTTCAATGTAGCGGCTTTAATAGGGTCAACATCGCCAATTAAATCCGCAACGGTAACATCAGGTGTGGCCAGTTTCTCTGTATACCTTTCACTGCGGTGCAACCAGGCAATTTCAGTATCATCACCTTTTATGGCAATTTCGTTTTTCGCATACCATGATATCGGGTTCAATGGATCATCGAAGATTTCACTTCCGGCAACATATGGCACATACTCATCCAATAGGTTTACCATTAAACGCGCAATACGCGTTTTTGCCTGCCCGCGTAATCCCAATAGTAAAATATTGTGGCGCGATAAAATGGCTGTTTGCAATTCAGGAATCACCGTTTCATCATAACCGATAATACCTTCAAATTCGGTTTTTTTATCCCGGAGAACTTTAATCAGATTTTCCCTAAGTTCTTCTTTAACGCTTCTTGATGTATAATTTGTAGCCTTTAATTGGCCTAATGTTGTATTTTGCATATATGGAATGTATACTATTCGTTATTTACTCTTCAATTTTTTCATAAACTCACCAATTGCAGATTGAAGTTCTTTGAAAAGTTCTTGGTCTCTGTTTTTTAAAATTATTTCGGTAAACATTTTCAAACCAATGGCAAACTCAGTACTCTGATTTTCATCATCAAAAATGTTTTTGCTTTTAATGGCATTTATAATGTTAAATATATTGTCGTGATTATCAAATTCAAGTGTTAAAGGCGCATTGCTGAGGTCTTCTTCTCTTGCTAAAGATATTTCTTCTAATGTTAACTTATATCTATTTGTACGTTTAGCCATTTTAATCTTAGTTTGAAGTTCTCCTTAAGGTGTAAATTTTCTATTTAAGCATTATATCTCTCGACTCCGGACTAAAGACTTCGGACTCCCGACTATTTAACAGTCTTACGCCTATTCTTAATGTAATCTTCAAAAATGTATTCGCCCAAACCGTTTAATGAGCTATAAAAAGCCCTGCCGCCATTAATTTCGGTAAACTGGCGCACAAACTGTTGCAGATAAGGGTCTTTGGCAATCATAAATGTAGTAATCGGGATCTTCAGCCGCTTACATTGCGCAGCCATATTTAAGGTTTTATTAATTACCTTCCTATCCAAACCCATACTGTTTTTATAGTATTTGCCATTTTCTTTTAAGCAGGTTGGTTTTCCGTCGGTAATCATGAAAATCTGCTTATTATGCGTTTTCCTGCGGCGGAGTAGATCTGCAGCCAATTCTAAGCCTGCATAGGTATTGGTATGGTAAGGGCCAACCTGTAAATAAGGTAGGTCTTTCACGCAAATTGGCCAGGCATCATTTCCAAAAACCACAATATCTAAAGTATCTTTAGGGTATTTCGTTTTAATCAGTTCGGCCAAAGCCATGGCTACTTTTTTTGCCGGGGTAATCCGGTCTTCACCATATAGGATCATCGAATGCGAAATATCAATCATCAATACCGTAGAAGTTAACGTTTTAAAATCCTTTTCTTCTACTTCCAGATCGCGGTCGGTTAAAGTGAAATCGCCGATACCATGGTTAATCTGTGCATTGTGGATAGAAGCCGTCATATCAATCTGATCTAAGCTATCACCAAAACTGTATTCACGTCTATCGGCATTTTTCTCTTCACCAACGCCTGATTGATTGCTATTGTGATTTCCCCGTCCTGATTTTTTTAGTTTCCCGAAAATTTCATCAAGGGCCGATTTGCGGATGGTCTGTTCGGTTTTGGCTGTAATTTTGAATTCTCCAGATTGATTGTCTTCCGTAAGATAACCTTTGTCTTTCAGGTCGTCAATAAAATTACCAATACCATAATCGTTATTGGTTAATTTATATTGCTTATCGAGCTCGTTCAGCCAACTTAAAGCCTCTGCGGCATCTCCAGCTGTATAATTCAGCAGTTCGCTAAATAATTTCAACAACTCATCAAACCCACCCTTTGGCGCATCGCCAGGTTTATAATCAGAAAAACGAAAACCTCTCATGTGCTTGTATTAACGATTTATCGAAGATAAAAGTTTCGCTTTGCATTAATTTAAGCGTGGTGTCATATTTGAAAGGAGCGAAAAGGTAAAAGCTGAAAGACCAAAGCGAAAAGCAAATTGTAAATTACGAATTGCAAACTGTGAACTGCCAATTAATTTGGGCGTTACCCTAATCCCGATGAATCGGGAAAGGGGCGGGCTTTTCAGGGCTGCGCTTCGCTCCGGTACCGATGAAGACCTGTGAAACAAGCAAGCATACCGTAATTAAATAAAAACAGATGCTTAATTGGTACTGAACCCTTACAATCCCTAACGCAAAACCCACCATTCTAACATAGACCATATAGGTTTAACTCGGAGTCTGTTTTGTTTTTAAAGGCCTCGTTGAGGGCTGAGCCGTTTTAAAACCTATAAGGTCTGGGATAATTATCCCAACGCCATATGATAAATCTTTTTATTATAATTAGGGTTTGCACCAGCTTGCGAGGCTACAAAGGCCCCAACTTTACAGGCATTATCTAATGTAGTTTCTACGGGGTAACCTTGTAAATAACAAGCAATAAATGTGGCTAAAAAAGCATCGCCAGCACCAACCGTATCGGCTACCTGTACTTTATAACCTGCATGTTTAAACAGTTTGCCATCTTTTAAAACACAGGCGCCTTTATCACCAAGTGTGAGGCAGATCATTTCAATGCCAAACTGGCTGGAAAGCTGTTTTAAAAGCTGCTCATCGGTATTGCCGGTTAAACCAAAAGATTCTTTAACCCATGCAATTTCATCCTCGTTTATTTTTAAAATATCGGCTTTTGCTAAAAGCTCGCCGATTAATTCTTTGCTGTAAAAAGGAGCGCGGAGGTTAATGTCGAATATTTTTGTCTTGGCATTTTCTAAAAGTGCAAGAATGGTTTTTTTAGATTGTTCCGCTCTGCAGGTTAAGCTGCAATACACCAAAGCATCTGCTTGTTTTACAGCGGCTATGTTTTCATCGGTAATTTTGAGGTCATCCCATGCCACAGGCTGTTTAATGGTATAAGTGGCTTGATGGTTGTCGTCCAACTGCACCACAACCGTGCTGGTTGGTAATTCGGTATTTACTTGAATCAAATCAGTAGCAAAATGATTGCTGGCTAGAAAGCTCAGTAACTCCCTGCCATTCTCATCATCACCAATAGCACTGATAAAACTGCTAGCTATACTTTGTTTGTGTAAATTAAGCGCAACGTTCATACTTGAGCCGCCAGCTTTTTTACCTTCTGGGAAAACATCCCAAAGTATTTCGCCAATTGTAATTACTTTATTTTGCATAGCACATTTATAGATATGTAAATAAAGAATTTTTACTCATGGAACAAAATAATTTGTTTCATATCTTTAATTTTTACCTCAACTCAAATAACCATGAAAAAAATACTTGTAATTGCATTGTTTTTAGCTTCCTTTAGCGCTTTTGCTCAAAATGCGAAAGATAAACAAGCCATACTTAATTTACTCGAAAAGCAACGCGCAGATTGGAACAAAGGCGATGTTGAAGCCTTTATGCAAGGTTATGAAAAATCGGATAGTTTACTTTTTGTAGGTAAAAACGGACCAACTTATGGCTGGCAAAAAACGCTGGATAATTATAAAAAAGGCTATCCAGATAAATCGGCAATGGGTTTTTTGGTGTTCGGCATAAAAAAGGTTGATTTTTTAAAGCCTGATTTAGTTTTTGTATTGGGCAGCTGGAATGTTAAACGCGAAAAGGATGAACTTAAAGGATATTTTACCTTGTTAATTAAAAAAATTAAGGGCGAATGGAAAGTAGTTGCTGATCATAGTTCATAAGCGATAATTTATAAATCAAACGTGAAAAATATATTTGTAATTATTTTTTCTTTATTGCTGTTTGCTTCTTGCAATTACGCTTCAAACCGTAATGATCAACCTGTAGTTTATCATAAAAATGGATTGAGTTTCCTGTTGCCCAACAAATATTGGAAGGTAAAAAAAGATAAGGCGGTTGAAGGAGCAAAAGGTACCCGCCTGATCTCCGTGGAAAATGATGAGCCCTTAAGCAAGGATGCTTTTTTGATTTTGACGCAAATTAATGAAGACCTTAATCTAAACTCATTTCTTGAAACAACCATTCGTTCTTGCAGAAATAGCTATCAGCAACGAAAGATAGCTTTTGGATTGCTCGATACCGCTCGCAATGTTAAAATTGGAAATAAAGAGGTGCTTAGGGCGGGTTTCGAAACCTCAGTCATTGCGGATAGAAATATCGGAAGCATTACTCTTTTTAAATTAAAAGGTAAAACCTATTCTTTTATATTCAGTGGCGAAGCGATAGAAGCCAAACTTCATCAAAAACTACTCGATTCGATGATCAGCTCGTTTAAAGTAAATTAATGAGAGGTTATTAACAATTAAAGTTGAACAATTAATCTAAATTATCATAGTTTGTAACGAGTATTAACGAGATCAGCATTTTTTAATGCAGTAGAATTATTAAGGGCGATAAAATCGCCCCTCTCATGCATCCCCATTGTTCCATAGGAATCACTTTGTGACAAACAGGGATGATGATTATTTTGTATTTTATTTATTCTCCTAACTTAAAATCTTTATAATAATAATCCTTGTCTGCATCAGTTAACTGGCGGATTACCCTACACGGATTTCCTGCTGCAAAAACATTATCCGGAATGTCTCTGGTTACAACACTACCCGATCCGATTACCACATTCGAGCCAATTTTAACGCCTGGGTTAACCACTACATTACCACCGATCCAAACACTGTTGCCAATGGTAACTTCTTGCGCCCATTCATATTCCTGATCGCGTAAATGAGCGTGGATAGGGTGCCCTGCAGTATAAATAGCTACGTTTGGCGCAATAAAAACATTATTACCAATGCGTACCTTGGCGCAATCCAGAATAACAAGGTTAAAGTTTGCATAAAAATTATCTCCGATTTCGATATTGTAGCCATAATCGCATCTAAATGGGGGTTCTACATAAAACATTCTTTCTGTTTTTCCGAATAACCTTTTTAATAACTCTTTTCGTTGTTTGATAAATTTCGGCGCAAGGTTATTAAACTCGAAAACAATTTCACGCGCTTTTAATCTTTCTTTGGAGAGTTCTTCACCGCCAGCCTGATAAGCTTTGCCTGCCAGCATTTTTTCTTTTTCGCTAAGGATATTGTTTTCCATCTTTGGTATCTGATTTTTAATTCTCGGTGTTTAAACGCAATAATAACAAAAAACGGGACTATCGTAACCGATGCCCCGTTGTATTTTACTTTTTCAATACTTTTCTATGGCCTGCCTTTGGCTAGAGCCTTTTCGGCAATTTTAACTGCTTTTTTCTCTCTCCAGTGGGCGTATTTTTCTTTGAAAGTCATTTTGATTAAACTATCTATAGCACCATGGGTAAATAAACTCCAAACACTGGCTACTTTGCGCGTAATTGATTGATCCCAGGCCCTTAAGCTTAAAGAGAATGACCCATCCAAATATTTCATCCAGTGCCACATTCCGGTTGGCATAAATAAAGTATCACCATGTTCTAAGAAAACTTCGTAGCCTTCTACGCCATTTAACGCCGGGAATTTTTCGAAGTCAGGGTTGGCTACATCATAATCTTCTAAAGCATAGGTTGCATTGGGCAGGCAATACAATCTATCTTTCCATTTATTATCGAATAAAACAATATGTTTTCTGCCGCCAAAGTGTGTATGGAAAATATGCGGTAAATCGATATCGTAATGTAAAAAGGTTACCGAGTTAGAACCGCCAAAAAACATAGCTGGCATACTTTCGATAAAACCGCCCATTAAATCTTTAGGGATTTTTACATCATTGATTAAACTTGGTACTTTTTTAAACAGGTTAAAAAAGAATATACGCAGTTCAGTTGGCTCGCGTTTAATTAGGTCAAGATAATCACCAAATTTCATGTGTGCCGTAGCTGCATTAATCGGTTTTGACGGATCTGCTTTAGAGTTATCGTAAAGTGGAACTTCAAGCTCGCCACCAATTTCCTTTAAATATTCAGTCGTCCATTTTTCTCTGGCAGGCCAGTCTTTGGTTAGGCCCTTGATTACTAACGGACGTTTAGTTTTCAGATAATTTTTCTTAAAATCTTCGGGAGTGATGCTCTCAACGATATCAACAGGTTTTAAAATGAAACTCATGCGCTTAAAATCGGTTATTTGTGCCGAACAACAAATGTGTAAATTTTATTTTACAAAATTGATGTTAACAGGTAAATGTGACTAAAATCACGTAATCTAAAATTAGTAAATACTTAACAATTTAATAATTACGCCTCAACTTTATTTTTAACAATTTCAGCATAGGCAGCGTCCCACAGGTCGATCCTTTTCTGTAAGGCTTGTTTTGTGGTTTCTTCTGCCTCAGCCCAAAAGGCTTCATCTTTTTCACAAAGCTTCTCCGTCATGGAGATTGCCAAATGGCTATGGTGATCTCCATCTATTTCAATATGGCGCTCTAGGTAATATTTGAAAATAGAAACTTTATCAGCCTGGGTACTGTTCAGGTCATTTACCATGCTAAAAAACATGTTTGGAATTAAATCCTCGCGGCCAAAAGTAAAACTTGCAGCCTGTAAATGTGTTTTTCCACTGTTAATGGTTTCGAAAGTAGCATTAACAAAATCTTTTGCCGTTGCTGGAACATCAGCAATTTTGAAAGCTTCATTAAAACTTTTACCGTTTCTTAGTTCCTGTAAAAAGATATTGATAGGTTTTGTGTTTGCTCCACATTGGTCCATTGCATCCAGGTAGAGTTCAAAGTGGCTCTTAATGGCTCCGTTAGCATCCACATCCGATTCTTCACCTGCTACAATTTCATTGATCAATTGCCGGGTAACAGGATCGCCTACCGGAAACCATGGTAAAGTAGTGCAGGTTAAATTAATTTGTAAGGCTTTAAGCAGCGACATGAAATCCCAAACGGCAAAAATATGATGTTCCATAAAAACCCGAAGATCTTCTATTTCACTAATGGCTGAATAAACCTTGTGGTTAATAATTTCCTGTCTGAGTGGCGCTATTCTTTCCTGGATTTTAATGATGTTGGAATGCATATTTGAGTTTTGTGTTCGGAGTTTGGAGCTTGGAGTTTGGAGTCCAAACCTCATCATCCTATTTAATCGTTGTCTTTATTCTTTTCTAAGGCTTTATTGCTCATTTAGCCGCGAGTTCTTCTTTCCAGTGCATATACTTTTCACGGTAGTTTGCTTTCATAAAGTCGTCAAATTTACGCTGTAAAGTTAAGTTATACAAGCTTTTTGCTTTTACTACCCAGCTTTTGTGCCATGCCTTTAAGCTAATAGAAACAGAGCCATCTAAATATTTCATCCAGTACCAGTAACACCCTTTTCAACTATACCATGAGATAAATTGAACTTCATGTAAATAACTATTAATGAAGCAAAATTAAACAGTTTAAAACACTAAACATTACAAATGCGAAAACTTGAAAAAAGGCAGACAATTCATCGAAAAAAGGAAGAAAGTATGGCCTAAAACAAATAAAAAACGCTCTTGCAGTTATGCGAGAACGTTAATGTAAAAATCACACGGGACGTGATATATGTTTTTAATAAGGATATCCTTTAATGTTATGTATATACATACGATGAAAAAATAACCATAGTTTTCACAGATTGTATTTTTATAAAAAGCAAAAACGTTCTGGCAAAAGCCGGAACGTTTAATGTTGATTAATAAGGATATAAAAATATTATTTTGGCATTAAAACGGTATCGATTACATGAATCACACCATTTTTCTGATAAACATCTGCAATAGTCACAGTGCTCATTCCGCCTTTTTCATCTTTCAAAACTAATTTTTTGCCTTCCATCCAAGCCCAAAGTTTACCACCTTGTACTGTAGTTAGTTCTGCTTTGCCACCACCAGCTTTAATTGCTTTTGCAATTGCTTTGCTATCCATTTTACCCGCAACAACGTGGTAAGTTAAGATGGTTGTAAGTGTTGCTTTATTTTCCGGTTTAACCAGATTGTCTACAGTTCCGGCAGGAAGTTTATCAAATGCAGCGTTTGTTGGTGCAAAAACGGTAAAAGGACCAGCACTTTTTAAAGTTTCTACTAAGCCTGCTGCTTTTACTGCTGCTACCAGTGTAGTGTGGTCTTTTGAGTTTACAGCGTTATCCACAATATCCTTAGTCGAATACATGGCAGCGCCGCCAACCATTGGATTTTTTTGAGCGTAAACTTGAGTGGTAAATGCCATTGTAATTACGGCAAATAAGGATAAGATTAAATTTTTCATTATTTCTAATTTTTAAGTTTCTGTTATTTGATTCCATTTACGATGGCTTACAGATACTTGGTTTTTAGAAATAAAAATTATTATTTAATTGTTTGATTATTAGGTGTTTAATTTTTGTTCTTCGGTTTTGTAAAGATGCTGTAGTAGTTCTTCGGGGGAGCAGTCCTGCTTTTCGCTACTTCCGATGAAGAATCGGAACCGCTTCAATCAGGTTTATTTAACAAAGGTTCCTTTCTTATCCAGCGTTACAATTTGGCTGATCCACAAGACTCTTAAAAACCGCTAGTCACGCTGAACGCAAAACGCCTGGCTAATTCACCTTCGCCGTTCTTACTTTTTTAGAAAAAATTTTAGGGAAAAAGCGCTTCAATAATACTGCTCTGGTTTCTTTTCCACCAATATAAACCTCTTCTTTTTTATTGCTAACAGCCAGTACGATTTGTTTGGCGCATTCGGCAGGTGTCATCGCATTTTCATGTGCATCGCCCATCGTATTGAGTGGGTTTCCATCTCCGGTAAGTGCATTGTAGGTTACATTTGTTTTGATAAAGCCAGGGCAGATTATGGTGATGTCGATGTTTTTGTCGTAAACTTCCGATCGAAGTGAATCGAAATAACCATGCAAAGCATGTTTTGATGCCGCATAGGTAGAGCGAAATTTCGTGCCGAATTTCCCAACGAGGCTACTGATTGCAACAATTTGTCCGCCGCCATTAGCAATCATCAAAGGCAGAACCGCTTTGCTCAGTACAACCGTCCCCCAGAAATTGGTATCCATAATTTGTTGTTCTGTTTGCAAGTTGGTTTCTAATGCTAAACTCCGCTGACTTACGCCGCCGCTGTTAATCAATAGATCAATTTTGCCGAAAATGCGAATGGCATCGGCAGCTTTGTTTTCGAGTGTAGCTGTTTCGCTCAAATCGAATGGGAGAACATGTACATTAAAAGAATTTTGACAGTTTCCTTTTACACGGAACAACTCGTCGCGATTTCTTCCCGAGATGATCAGCTTATCTCCACCTTTAAAATATTCATATACCAAGGCCTCGCCAATACCTGATGATGCGCCAGTAATCCATACAATTTTTGACATAAATATATAATTATTGAATTTTGAATGAGTGAATGTCGCCTTAACTCGCTAAATCACTCATTCTCTAATTCATTCCTTCACTCATTTTCTGCTACTACAAACAGTTCTGAAGCAATATGATCGGCAAATAATTTTCCGTCCTGACTTAAATAAATTTTATCTCCGTCAATCAGCAACCAATCTTTATCCTCGAAATTTTTAAGGTTGTGTTTTGTTTCTGTTAAAAAGTCTTTCCCGAAATCAGTATTTATTTTTTGTAAATCAGTTCCCCACATGGTTCTTAACGAAGTCATAATGTACTCGTTAAATCTGTCGTTTAAACTCAGTTCCTCAACAATTTCAGGAAGCTTGTTATGGCCTAACGTTTCCATATATAGGGCGTTATTGGCAGGATTCATATAGCGGTTTTGGCCGTTAAAGCCGTGTGCAGATGGGCCAATGCCAATATAATCTATTCCCTTCCAGTAATTAGTGTTATGCACTGCGTAATGATCTGGTTTAGCAAAATTCGAAATTTCATAGTGTTCAAATCCGGCTTCAATCAGTTTATCCATCAAAATTACAAACTGAGCAGCACTTTGGTTGTCATTTACAGGAGTTTGTTTTTTATTTTTGATGGCATGCGCTAAAGCTGTCCGAGGTTCTACCGTTAGCGCGTAGGCCGAAATATGTGGAACCTCAAGCTCAATTGCTTTTTGGATATTACTTAGCCATTTTTGATCGGTAAGCAAAGGATAACCATAAATTAAATCAAGGGTTAGGTTTTCGAAACCGGCATCCTGACTTCTTCTGATGGAATCCTCAGCTTCTCTGGCCTGGTGTGCCCGGTTCATCCAGGTCAGATCTTCATCATAAAAAGATTGAATACCAACGCTAAAGCGGTTAACGGGCAATTGTTTCAGTTCTTTTAACTTCTGAGCGGTTAAATCATCTGGATTGGTTTCGATGGTGATTTCAGCATTTGCATCAACCGAAAAAGTGTGGTTAATGGCATCGAAAATCTTTTGTAAAGCCGCCTGGGATAAGATAGAAGGTGTTCCGCCACCAAAATAAATGCTCCCAACCTGTCCGCTGATCCGATCTTTTTTCATTTTGATCTCCTTACAGATCGCATCAACCATTTCATCAGCATATTTTAAAGAAGTGCTGAAATGAAAATCGCAATAGTGACAGGCCTTTTTACAGAAAGGAATATGAATATAGATACCAGACATTGGTGCAAAGATAGCGAAGTTAATTTTTCTTTATTGTCTAAATATTGCGCAATCGATTTGTCTAATCATCTGTTATTAAACATAAAGTAAAGTAATAGCTTTACTTTATGTTTGTTTTTGTAAAGTAATAGCTTTACTTTTATGTTAATAAAGTAAAGTAATAGCTTTACTTATAATATTATGGGAAAGAAATCATTAATGCTACAACAGTTAAGCGGTAAACTTTTAAGTTTTGCAGCTTTAAGTCGTATTGCAGTTCCGCCGAGTGGGTGGATTAAAGCAATCCGGAATACACTTGGTATGTCTATGCAACAATTGGCCAATAAATTATCGATAAGTAAACAAGGGGTTTTAGATATCGAAAAAAGAGAGGTGGATGGTTCGATAACTATAAAATCTCTAAGGGAATTAGGCAGAGTTTTGGACATGGAACTGGTTTATGGCTTTGTACCTAAAGATGGGTCATTGGAAGCTATGATCGAGAAAAAGGCAAATGAACTGGCTACAAAAATTGTACTTCGGACATCAAATACCATGAAATTAGAAGATCAGGGCAATTCTAAAGAAAGGATTGAAAAGGCCATAAAAGAAAGAACTGAAGAACTTAAAAAAGAAATGCCTAAAATTTTATGGGATTAGATTTAATTTATATTGATGGGCAAACCCCTTTGGATGAGGATGAAAAAGAAGGTTTGCTCATCTCTACCATAGCAACCAGAGAAGAACTCGATGAATTTGAACAGCAAAATATCGAAGAAGCGATACAGTGGACATTGGGTGGAAGATTTAAACCTGAAAAATTATTTACCGAAGCTTTTGTTAAAAATGTGCATAAGCGCATGTATAAAGATGTTTGGCTGTGGGCTGGAGCTTTTCGTAAAACAAATAAAAATATTGGTGTCGATAGATGGCGGGTTGCTATTGAATTAAAGAATTTGCTGGAGGATGCCGAGTTTTGGATTAAAAATAATATTTATTGTCCTGACGAAATTGCTATAAGATTTAAACATCGAATAGTAAGCATTCATTGTTTTTCTAATGGAAACGGAAGGCATAGCCGATTAATGGCCGATATGATTATCGAAAAGATATTCGATAAGCCTGTATTTACATGGGGTGCCGGAAATCTTTCAAAAGAAAATGAGAATAGAAAGAAATACCTTGATGCACTAAAACTTGCAGATCTTGGTACTTATAAGGAACTTCTTCTTTTTGCAAGATCATAGCAAAATATAGTACAAAGATTTAGCGTATTCTAAATCCATATATTTTCTTTAGGTAAACAATGATTATTCGATTACTTTTGCATCCTTAAGTTTTGATTTACAGCATGCCGAAATTCATTTTCATTTTGTTTGCGTTTTTATGGACTGCTCATTTTGTAGCTGCACAAGAAATTCCTGTTCAAACAGATAGTGTGGCTGTAAGTCAATATCAGTATCGAAGATATCGGCCAGATTCGGCAACGCTTGCCAGGCAGAAATTTGTAACCGATTCGCTTGTTCATCACACCTGGGTGCTTCCAGATAGTTTAATTAATAAGGGGGCGTTGCTCGATTCCATTGAAAAGGAATACCTTTTTCCTAAACTCGATTTACTGGCCTGGCAAAAAAAATACCAGCACTTAAAGAAAAAGGCAAACCCTTATCAACTTGGTACAAAAATTCCAAAAGGCAATGTTGGTTTGCTTGGATTTATTTTTGGTATGCTCATCATCTTTGCGATTTTGAAAAATGCTTTTTCTAAACAATTATCGGCCATTGTACAATCATTTTTCAGCAACAGGATTTTAAACAATATTAATAAAGAAGATAACCTGTTTAGTTCGTGGCCATTTCTGTTGCTTTTTGTGCAGTTTGGTTTCGTTTTTGGGATGTTCTTTTTTCTGGTAGCCCAGTGGAATGATATGTATCAGGCTAAAGATGGATTTAAGTTCTTCTTTAGTATATCCATAACTATAATTGTTTTTTATGCTCTCAAACTGGTTCTTTTACGCTTTTTGGGTTACCTGTTTAATGTGCAGAAGCCGGTGGGCGAATACATCTCAATTTTGTACCTCAGCTACTTCAATGCATCGCTACTGTTTATTCCTTTAGTTGTTGCTTTTGCCCTATCGCCACTTAAATATGGTGCGGTTTATATCGTATTGGCATTCTTGTTGTTAGGCATCATTTTTGCTTTTCAACTCTTAAGGGCAGGTATAACGATACTTTCTAATAATAAGTTTTCTAGAATGCATTTATTTTTGTACTTTTGCGCCCTCGAAATATGTCCTATATTAATACTAATTAAAACGATAGGGCTGTAGCAGGAAAAAAGGAAAATGCAAGAAAAGAACGACTCTAGAATCCGCAAAGTAAAAAGTATTTTGGTTACTTTACCAAAACCTGAAACAGAAAAATCTCCTTATTACGATTTGGCTAAAAAACTTAACTTAAAAGTTGATTTTAGGTCTTTTATTCACGTTGAAGGTGTACCCGCAAGAGACTTTAGAAAGGATAAGATTAACCTGGCCGATTTTACAGCAGTAATTTTTACAAGCCGTAATGCAGCAGATCATTTTTTTAGAATCTGCGAAGAAATGCGTTATGAAGTGCCAGCAGAACTGAAATATTTCTGTCTTTCTGAGACCATTGCTTTGTATCTGCAGAAGTACATTCAGTATCGGAAACGTAAAATCTTTTTTGGTAAACAAACTGCAGCAGATTTAGCAGAGGTGCTAAAAAAACATGCAAACGAGAAATTTTTATATCCTTGCTCTGATATGGCTACTGAAGACACAATGAAGTTTTTGGAAAAAAGTGGGTATGATTTTACCCCTGCCGTTTTGTTTAAAACAGTAGTAAGCGATCTATCTGATTTAGCTGAAGTATTCTACGATGTAATCGCGTTTTTTAGTCCGTCAAGTATTCAGTCGTTGTTTAAAAACTTCCCCGATTTTAAACAAAATAATACCCGAATTGCTGCTTTTGGAACTAACACAAGTAAGGCATGTACCGATATGGGCCTGATAGTGGATATTGATGCGCCAACCCCAGGCGTTCCATCTATGACCATGGCTATTGAAAATTACATCAAAATATCTAATAAATAATACGATATATAATTTATTTTAAGTCATTACAATAAATGCGTAACTTTACTGTTAATAAGAGGGTTACGCATATTATTGAACAAAATATTAGGCTGCTAGAAACATGTTAACCTAACTTTAATTGCCTTTGAGTAATGATTTAACGTAAAATATTTGCTTTTGTTGATAATTTCAGTGATTTTTGATAAAATTGCTCCTAATCGTGCTGTGCACACTATAAAAAATATGAAGAAAATCTACCTTCTAGCTATTGTAGGTATAACTGTAATGCTAGCAAGCTGTGGCCATGCCGGCCAAGGCGAGCTAATAGGCGCTTATAACCGAAAATTTAAAAACGATAGAATCCCACTAGGAATGGTTTATGTGCCACCAGGACATACCCCACTTGGAGGTTCGGATGAAGATATCACTTTCTCTCAGAATGGGCCAAGTAAAATGGTTACCATTAGCGCGTTCTTTATGGACCAGACCGAGATTTCCAATGCAGAATACCGCCAATTTACCAATTGGGTACGCGATTCTATTGCGATTGTGATGATGGGCAACCCCCAACAATTTATGGTTACTCCAAAAGGAAATGCCGCAACTGCTGTTGGTGGGGAGAAATACATCGACTGGAGAAAAGTTGGGCCAAACGGTGCTAACATTTGGCGTAACAAAGGAAAGGGCGCAGCTGCTGCCCAGGTTAGCCAATTAGATGGTATGTATTATTCGGGTTTAGACGCACTTCCAGGAAAAAAAGAATTAGATGTTCGTAAATTCGAATATTCATATGCCGAATTAAATATGGAGAAAGCTGCGCTTGGGCATAAAGACCCAAACAGCAAACGCCAGGATTATATTGATCGTTATACCGTTGCCATTTATCCTGATACAATGGTTTGGAAAACTGATTATTCTTATTCACAAAACGACCCAATGGTGCGAGGTTATTACAACCACCCTTCATACGATGATTATCCTGTAGTTGGTGTAAGTTGGGAGCAGGCAAAAGCATTCTCTCATTGGAGAACAAGGTTATATGATGGAGTTGCTACAGCAAGAAAGTTGCCTGTAGGATCTAGATCTGATTATAGATTACCAGCTGAAACAGAATTTGAATATGCTGCAAGAGGTGGCAATACCAAAACCAAATACCCTTGGGGCGGTCCTTACATTAGAAACACAAAAGGATGTTTACAGGCTAACTTTAAACCAGGTCGTGGCGATTATTCGAGCGATGGAGGTATTTATACGGTAGGTGTTAGATCGTATTTTCCTAATGATTATGGTTTGTACAACATGGCAGGTAATGTTTCTGAATGGACATTAACTGCGTACAATAAAGGTGCAAGCCCATTATTGCACGATTTGAACCCGAATTTTACTTACGATGCTGGTGCAACCGATAGCAAATACAAAAAGCGTAAAATAGTAAAAGGTGGTTCGTGGAAGGACACAGGCTATTTTCTACAAAATGCTGTAGCTACATACGAATATCAGGATACACAAAGATCATATATTGGTTTCAGGTGCGTTTCATCTTATCCTGGTACCGACCTAAGACATTAAACCAAACAAACTAAAAACTAAAGAAAAACATCAAAATTTTATGGCAGCAAAGAAACAACCAGGCTGGTTACACGTAGCGATTTCATGGGGAGCAAGTATTGTAATTATTGGAGCGTTATTTAAAATTACGCATCTTGGTGGATCATGGGCGAATTTAATTATAGGCGCTGGTTTGGGCGTGGAGGCTTTATTATTCTTCTTAACAGGTTTCTTCCCACCAGAGCCAGAACCAGCATGGGAAAGGGTTTATCCTGAATTAAAACCAGATTTTAAAGGAGAATTACCAACAGCATCAGCCAGGCCAGTTGCAGCAACAGCTTCGAACACAGCAGCTTTGGATAAAATGTTATCAGATGCTAAAATCGGTCCTGAATTGATTGAAAGTTTAGGCTCTGGTTTGCGTACTTTTGGTGATAAAGTTGCAACAATTTCTAATGTTGCAGATGCATCTACAGCAACTAACGAATTTACTGGAAAAATAAAGACAGCTTCAGCTGGTTTCGATAACCTTAGCGCATCTTTTGATAAGGCCACTGCTAATTTGAAAGCAATGGGTGAGAGCACTGTAGATTCTCAGGCTTACCATGATCAGGTTAACAATTTGGCTAAAAATTTATCAGCTTTAAATGCGGTATATGAATTAGAATTGCAAGATTCTAGTGCGCATCTGAAATCGATGAATAAATTCTATTCAAACTTATCGTTAACCATGCAGAACTTTAACGAATCGATGGAAGATTCGAAACAGTTTAAAGAAGAGGTGAATAAGCTGGCTAAAAACTTATCATCGCTTAATGCAATTTATGGCAATATGTTATCGGCTATGAACGGCCCACGTGTATAATTTGTTTAGTTTTTAATTTTTAAAGAAAAAGCTATATCAAACATGGCAGGCGGAAAAGAAACAACAAGGCAGCGGATGATCAATATCATGTATTTGGTATTGTTGGCCATGCTCGCCTTAAACGTATCAGATACCATTTTAGATGCATTCAAAAATATCAACGATAGTTTGGATACTTCTAAAAACAATGTAAATACAAGTATTAATCAGTTATTTTCTGCCTTCGAAAATTCGAAGTTGAAAGAAGAGCCAGCCCGTGCACAGCCAATTTACGATAAGGCAAAACAGGCACAGAAGGCCGCTGATGATTTGAATAATTATATTGAAAGCATTAAAAAAGAATTTACCCAGGCAGGTGATGGAATTGATTCGGAAACTGGCGATTTGGTAAATAGATCAAATCAGGATATTGCACAGAATATCATGATCAATCAAAAGAAAGCAGATGAGTTGAAAAAGAGGATTAACGCCACACGCGAAAAATTAATCTCTTTGTTAGATAAGGATGATAGGGCGAATGTTTCATTCTCTCTTGAAGCTAAAGATCCTGCAAGAAAAAGAAAAGGCAATTGGCAGGAAACTTACTTTGGTGAGGGAACGCCATTAACTGCTGCAATGACAATTTTAACTAAACTGCAAACAGACACCAAAAATGCTGAAGCAGAGGTGGTCAGAAAGTTATTCGGGAACATGGATAAGGCACAGGTAAATTTGGATCAGTTTGCGGCAGTTGCAGTAGCACCTACTTCTTACGTAATCCAGGGACAACCTTATACTGCTGAAGTATTTTTAACAGCCAGCGATTCAAGATCAACTCCTGATATTACCGTAAACGGAAACAAATTATCTATTAAAGATGGCAAAGGAACTTATAGCGGCGGTACGGGTAGCGTTGGTCAATTTACATGGGTTGGTACTGTTCGTGTTCGCCAAACTGATGGTCAGGTAAAGGAATATAAAACTCAACCACAAACTTATCAGGTAGCGAAACCATCTGCATCTGTTTCATCAACTAAACTGAATGTAATTTATGCAGGTATTGCCAATCCATTTACAGTATCGGCAGCAGGTTTCCCATTAGAAAGTATTCGTGCTTCTATTTCTGGAGGCTCAATGTCTGGTGGTAATGGCAACTATAATGTTAACGTTCCGGGAAGCATGGTTGGGCAGGAAGTATCCATCAATGTATCGGCAAGTAATGCTGGGAAAACCGTTAGCTTAGGCTCACAAAAATTCAGGGTTAAAGCCATTCCAGCTCCGGTAGCTAAAGTTGGTGGCCGCGCTGGAGGCGATGTGGCTTCGGTACAGTTAAAAAGCGAAACTGAAATTGAAGCAGATCTGGATGATTTTCCTTTCGATGTTAAGTTTAAAATACAACGTTATAAGTTAACAATTATAAAACCTCGTTCTGATGCTGTTACCATTGCAGGTAGTGGTGGAAGTTTTGCTGGTGCGGTTAAAGGTGCAATAAACTCAATTACGCCTGGTACAAGGGTGTTTTTTGAAGATATTGTTTCTGTAGGGCCAGATGGTCGTCAAAGAATTTTGCCTTCATTAGCGTTTAGTGTAAAATAAGAAGAAGATGAAAAGGATTTTAAGTATTGTCATTTTAGTTTTGTTAACCAAGTTTGCTTTTGCACAAAAAAAGCCAACCAAGTTAGCACCAAAGAAAGCTGCCCCAGTTGTTGCTGCACCCGCTGTGGCAGATACGGTGAAAGCCCCTGTTAAAACAGCTAAAAAGAAACTTAAGGTACCGCCTAAAGATGGTTTTTATGCCCGTAAGGACATTGACAGTACTGAAATGGTTCCTTTGGCAGATGTAAGAGAAGAGGATGTTTTTTATGCAAAACGGATCTGGAGAGAAATCGACTTGCGTGATACGGTTAACTCGGCCTTAAAATCGCCTAAATCTCGCCTAATTGACGTATTAATTGCAGCGATTAAGAAAGACGAATTAACTGCGTATTCACCAATTGACAGTGCATTGAACGAAGATGATGCTTTTCTTAACCCAATGTCGGCAGATTCTGCTTCCAAATCGGCTTTAGGAACAGCAGAAGTTTCAAATAATAAAACTGGAACAGTAACAACTGTAGTTAATGATTTTAATCCTGAGTTATTCTTGAAATTCAGAATTAAAGAAGACTGGATTTTCGATACCAAACGTTCTGTTTTCGAGCCACGTATTGTAGGTATTGCACCATTAAAATACAATGAGGTTTCTAAACAATGGCAGCCCGTATTTTGGGTCTACTATCCAGAGGCTAGAGAGATTTTAACGAAGAAACGTTTAATCAATACCAATAACGATGCTTCTTCATTGAGCTTCGATGATTTCTTTATCCGTCGCTTATTTAGCAGCTATATTGTAAAAGAGTCAAACCCTGGAGACAATAAGATCAGAGATATTATTACCGATCCTAGAGAGAGGTTGTACGAGTCAGAAAGGATCAAAAAATCTGTTCTTGATTACGAACAAGGTCTTTGGGAATACTAAACTTATTAAAAGGCTTCGATAAATCGGAGCCTTTTTTGCTATATCGCATTTCGGCCGTAATGCTCCAATGGAGCTCCTTTGGAGGAGAAATCTTAATCCTCTTCAAAGAGAGAATCGGGATTAAAAGCGCAATTCCTGATTAAAATAGGCCTGAAGCGTAATCATCTGTTTTTTATTCAGTACTTCTGCCAGTTCTTTTTCGGTAGCTTCTTTAATTTTCTTAACCGATTTAAAATGGGTTAGCAACTTATCAGCTGTTGTTTTGCCGATACCTTCAATCTGTTCGAGTTCTGTTTTAAGTGTCCCTTGATCGCGTTTCTTGCGATGGAAGGTAATCCCAAAGCGGTGGGCCTCATCACGTAGCTGTTGTATCACTTTTAAGGTTTCCGATTTTTTATCCAAATACAATGGATAGGAATCGCCAGGATAGAACAGTTCTTCCAAACGTTTGGCAATGCCAATTACGGTAACTTTGTTTTCTATGCCCAATAACTTTAAACTCTTCACAGCCGACGAAAGCTGTCCTTTACCGCCATCAATGATGATAAGTTGAGGCAAAGTCTGTTCTTCATCCAACATTCTCCTATAGCGACGGAAAACCGCCTCTTCCATGGTCGCGAAATCGTTAGGCCCTTCTACGGTTTTCACATTAAAATGGCGGTAGTCTTTTTTTGATGGTTTTGCATCTTTAAAAACAACTATTGCCGAAACCGGATATTTTCCTTGAAAGTTGGAGTTATCAAAGCATTCTATATGTTTTGGAAGCTGCGTTAAACGCAGATCTTTCTGCATGGTAGTTAAAATGCGATCGGTGCGTAAATCGGGATTTAACTTTTCGTATTGATTGAGTTTCTCTTTTTTAAAGAACAATACATTCTTCTGTGAAAGTTCTAAGAGTTTTTTCTTCTCGCCTAGCTTCGGTACTGTAAATTTTAAACTTTCATCTTCCAAGGAAGGTTCAAAAGGAACAATAATTTCTTTGGATGTACTGTTGAATTTTGTCCTGAACTCTAACATGGCCAATGTTAAAATCTCATCATCACTCTCGTCAAGCTGCTTTTTAACCTCTATGGTCTGCGTCTGAATAATCGTTCCATTCATCACCTTCAGGTAATTTATAAAAGCATAACGTTCATCCGATGCAATACTGACTACATCAACATTGGTGATGGCACTATTTACCACGGTCGATTTGCTCTGGTATTTCTCCAGTACTTCTAACCTCCTCGCATATTGATGCGCCAGTTCGAAGTTGAGGTTTTCTGATGCCGATTTAATAACCCCTTTAACCTCGCGGATTACATTTCCGATTTTACCATTCAGGATCTCTTTAATCTCACCTATGTTGTTATCATAGTCGGTTTCGGTCTGATAATTTTGACAGGGGCCCTTACAATTGCCGATTTGATACTCTAAACAAACTTTAAATTTTCCTTCAGCTATATTTTTCTCTGTTAAGGGCAAGCTGCAGGTACGTAGCGGATAGGTTTCTTTAATCAGATCCAAAATGGTATGCATCATGCCTATCGAGCCATAAGGGCCAAAATAGGTAGAACCATCTTTAATCACTTTCCTTGTCCAGTAAATCCGGGGATAATTCTCATTTTTAACAATAATCCACGGATACGTTTTGTCGTCCTTTAGGTTGATGTTAAATTTTGGCTGATGTTTTTTAATTAAGCTATTTTCGAGCAACCAGGCATCAATTTCCGTATCAACAATGGTGAAAGTGATTTTACGGATCTTAGATACCAGTACCCTTGTTTTGCCATTAAACTGGTTTCTGTCGCTATTGAAATAAGAGCCCACACGGTTGCGCAGGTCTTTTGCCTTTCCAATATACATGAGCTTTCCATCAGCATCCCAATATTGGTAAACACCGGGTTTATGTGGAATTGCGGTTAATGCTGTTTTATGGTCGAAACTGCTCATTATTTACAAAAATAGGATTAGAGAGTGATAGTTTTGATTAAAATGAACCGATTGCTGTATTTATAATTTGGGCGTGCCCCAATCCCGAAAGTTCGGGAAAAGGGTCAGGCTATCCGTTACAATCTTTTGTTGCCTTTTGGCTGCGCTCAAGGCGTACAACAAAAGGATTTCCACTGCTATCCTTCACGCAAAGCCATCGTATTAAAACCCTAACTTCTCATCCAATTCTGTTGCACCTTCTTCCTGTTGTTGGTATTGGTTACAATCAAAAGTGATGGAAACGCCAGATTTTGGTGCCTCAAAATCAGCATGGCTAATTTTTAGCGCTGGATTGGCATATACCCTTTTAATAAAACCTGCAAAAATTGGCAGCGCTGTATTGGCACCTTCACCTTGGTTGGTACTGATAAAGTGGAATGCCCTATCTTCGCAACCTGTCCAGATACCTGTTACCAACTGAGGGGTGATGGCCATAAACCAACCATCTGAGTTATTTTGGGTAGTGCCTGTTTTAGCTCCAATAGGCGCGTTTACTTTGTATTTATAATTCAGTCTCGATCCGGTTCCGTTGGTCACTACACCTTTAAGCATTCTGGTCATTACATAAGCAACTTCCTCGCTCATTATTGGTTTTGGTATTTCCTTTTGAGAAAATAATACCACCCCATTTTTATCTTCAATTCTTAATAAATAAATCGGCTTGGTATAGGTTCCTTTATTTGCAAAAGCGCCATAAGCCCCAACCATATTATAAATTGACGAATCGAATGTACCCAAACAGATAGATGGAAACGCTGGAACGTTAGGTATACCCATTTTGGTAGCCAATGTAGATACTGCAACCGGACCAACTTGTTTCATTAAATAAGCAGTAACAAAATTTTGAGAGTAGGCCAAGGCTTTTTGTAGGGTAATATTTCCTGGTAAAGGTTTGCCTGAGTTTCTAGGTGTCCATGGATCTCCATAACCGTCAATGGTTACTGGCACATTTGGTACGGTGTAACACGGAGAATAACCATTTTCGATCGCAACCGCATAAGTAAACGGTTTTGCTGTAGACCCCACTTGTCTGGTTCCCATTTTAACCTGATCATATTTAAAATGCTCGTAATTAATCCCCCCAACCCATGCTTTCACGTGGCCATTGGTTGGGTCCATCGTCATCATGGCATTACGCAAAAGCATTTTGTAATAACGCACAGAGTCAATCGGTTTCATCACCGTATCAATATTACCCTTCCAGGTAAAAATGCTCATTTCTGTTTTGGTGTTAAAATCGGTCTTAATTTCATCGTCCGATTTGCCTTCCAGTTTTAACGATTTATAACGATCTGATCTTTTAACGCCCTGCTCAATTTGTAAAGCTTTATCCTTAAAAGGATTTCTACCTTTCCAACTGGCGATAAACTGCGCTTGTAGAATCTTCATATATTCTTTTTGCGCTTCTTCGGCATATACCTGCATATCATAATTCAATGTGGTATAAATTTTCAAACCATCGCGGTCTAAATCGTAAGGTGTACCATCGGGTTTGGTAATCGATTGTTCCTGAAAAATGTTTTTGATATCATTCTTCAATACCGAACGGAAGTATGGTGCAATACCGTCGTTAACGGTTGCTGCATTAAAATGTAGGTTTAAAGGTTTTTCTTTTTGCTCATCGAATTCCTGTTGGGTTAAGAGCTCAGATTTAACCATCATCGCCATTACAGTATTCCTACGGTTTCTTGAGCGCTCTGGATGGCGGGTTGGCGAATACATGGTAATTCCTTTTTGCATGCCCACTAAAGTTGCCGCCTGTGTTAGGGTTAATTTATCGGGAGTGGTATTGAAATAAACCCTTGCCGCAGATTTAATGCCATAAGCCTGATTACCAAAATCGACCGTATTTAAATACATGGTAATAATTTCTTCTTTGGTATAGTTACGCTCTAATTTAACGGCAACAATCCACTCTTTAAACTTGGTTAACACCAGGGAGAAAAAATTTAGGTTCGATTCTCTTGGGAAAAGATTTTTAGCCAATTGCTGTGTAATGGTACTTGCACCTTGCTTTTTGCCGATTAAATTGTAACCGATAATGGTGAAGGTACGTTTGAAATCTATGCCCGAGTGTTCTTTAAAACGGGTATCTTCTGTCGCAATTAACCCATTAATTACATTTTCGGAAATATCTTTATAAGTAACATTCGATCTGTTCTGAACAAAATAAGTACCTAAGGGACGACCATCCTCTGCAATAATTTCTGAAGCCTGATTACTTTTTGGGTGTTCGATATCCCTGAAAGAGGGGAGTGCACCAAAAAGACCCAAGCCGATCATCGAAATGAAAATCGCAAAAAGGGCTATTCCCCCGATCAGTATTTTCCAGATGACTAAACTATATCTTTTTGTTTCTTGTGCAGAAAGAGACTTATTCATTTTGTGTTGTATTTTCCATCAACCTCCAGAATAGAAGATTTTGGATGCAAATTTATTAATTTTTTATAGAATAGGTTTTTCGCTACTCGCTTAAACCATGTTCCTTATTTGTAATTGTCTTTTAAAAACTCCAGATATTCGTTAATACGCGAACGGTCTGTTAGCTTTTCGAAGTTTTCTTTACTGATGATAAAACCTTTATATAAGTTGGTCGGAACTTTCATAATGTTCTTTAATTGGCCTATAATGCTTGATTCGTAAATTTTTACGTCTTCAAGATCGATAAAACTCGTAATGTAAATCAGCTGATCATTATCTAACTCTACCAATTTATGTTCCAAATCATTATCGGGGTAATTTCCACGGTTAAACTGGCCTATTCCGAAACGAGATGAACTTAAGGTTAAGGTTACATCGGCAACATCTATTACATAATAGTATTCTTCTGATTTAGCTGCGCTGAAAATGCTTGTCGGTTTGGTAGGATCGGCTGGCTTAACCTCAACAGGCTTAGCTACAGGAGCAGGTTCTGCTGTTTTTAAAGTGGCATTATCGGTTACCAAAGGTTTTGTTGGAACAGCAATTGGCGTAGCCTGGCTCACAAAACGCGGCGCATTGGCATCAAAATCGACAAGAGCAACCGGCCTTTGTTTAAATTCCTCGAGGTTTGCTTCAATGTATTTTAAATGATCGCGTACCAATGGTGTAATAATTTTATCGTTTGGATAAAGCGTGGTAATCAGGTTAAATTCGGTAAGCAGGGGATCAACCTTTGCTGTACGACCGATAGCAATTGCTTTTAAATAGGCGTACTGCGGGGCCAGATCATTATTGGGAAAAGCAGTAATATTATCGTCAGCCTGTTTTACCACATTTGCATAATCTTTTTTCGCATAGGCATCAAAGGCCACATTGTAATTGTTGATGGCAATATTCTCCATTTCAGTTTGTTTGGAAGAATAGGATGGGTCTAAAATATTCTTTGCAAAATTAGATTCTGGGAATTTCGTAAGCACCAACTGTTTGTACTGATCAGATTTTGCCTCATCAGCACCTTTATAGTTAAGGTATAAACTGTAATAAATGGCAACTAAATGATTGTTATCTGGATGCCTTTTAATCAGTTCAAGGTATATCTTGTTTGCTTCAGGTTTATCGTTCAGTTCCTGTTGATAAAAGCTGGCGATTTCGAAATAGGCATCAATAATTTTTTGATCAGACGTAGCCAATAGTGCCGGAGTAGTAGGCAGGCCGTCTAAAAATTGTTTTTCTAATGAAGTTTGGTCCTGTGCCGCCTGATTGGTTTCTCCGTTTGCGGGTTTTATTCCTGTGGCTACATTTCCTCCTGCCAAAACCTGGTTGGTCTCCTGGGCAGAAGACCGGGTGCTTTGCCTCCAGTTATCTTCCAGCTGCCTGTTGCCCCAACGTTTCTTAAAATCGCCAAAACCTGTGCTTATCGCTGCATTATTGTTAAAGTAAAAGGTATTTCCGGCAATTTTGTTCGAAGCATTTAACGATTGATTTGGGAAATTGGGGTCGTTTAAATACTGGTTACTAATTACTCCTCCTGTATTACTAACCTCAACTTTTGGGGTTAAATAAGCTTTAACCTTTGCCTCACGCTCGCCTGCCGGAAGTTTAGCTATGGCCCGGGCAGTATCTTCTTTTGCGATAATGGTGTACCTATCAGTCAAATATTTCAGGTTATCGGCTTTTTTAACAATGTTGTCGTAATCAGGAAAGTTTTTGGGCAAAATCATTACTGTACTATCATAATACAACTTTGCTTTAATGTAGTTGTTAAACTCTTTAAAGTTTAAATCTGCAATTCTTAAGTACGATAGTGCCTTTTGATTCTGATTTCTGGTGCTTTTTAAAATCGACTTATGGTAGTTCTCTTCGGCTTTTACAAAGTTTCCTTCTGCAGAAAAAAGTTCTCCTACCTGGTAATAAATCTGATCGGTATAATCGAAGTTTTTATCGTCTTTAAGTAATGCTAAAAGCTGTTCTTCTTTGTTCAGATTTACGCCACTTAATAATGCTTTTAATTTAATCCGGTTTAAATTGGCATGAAAATACATTTCGAAAGGAGCATTGCTTTTTTCCACTTTGGTGAAGTTGGCATAGGCATCCTGAAGATTTTTTTCTTTTTCTTGCAACTGCGCAAGGATAAAGCGCCAGCGTATGCGCAGCTGCTTTTCGGCCGGAAGTGCAATTGCCGATTCTAAAAACAAGATGGCTTCTTTATTGCGTTTTTGATAAATACGCATCTGAGCGGCAGTAGCCAATGGTTCTGCCAGATCTTTTTTTAACTCATCAGAAGCACGCAACATGGTATCGAGGATTTTATTGGCAAGCACCATATTGTTCAATTGCATTTGGCTACGTACCTTCCAGTTCATGGCCATAATAAATGTTTTTAAATCATTGCTATAAGTTTTTGCCGTATAATCAAAGTATTCTGATGCAATAAAATAGTTGCCTTTTAAGTAATTCGCCTTGCCCAAAAGCATATAGGCATCATCAATATAATTACTAAAACTTTTATCGTTTATAACGGTTTGTCCTTTTGTAATTACATCATCGAGCTGTTTATTGGCTACTCCTGGGGTAAGCACCAGATTTACCTGAGGCTCAGGATCCAGGTAAACGGGCAAGGTTTTTTCATAATTATCTGCATAACTTTGTAACAGGCTCTCGTTGTACTCTGTTAATAAAACATTGGAGTTGTAGATATAGTTATACCTTGCCGTTAAGTTTTGAAACCTGCGATCTACTGCCGTATCTTTATTTGCGACGCAGCCATAAATAAGGAGGACACTAAAAAAGATGAAGAAGGGATTTAAGTTTTTGTTAGCGTAATTTTTCAAGTATGATAAATCTCTTAGGTGGATATACAATAAACAATATATGTAGAAAAATATTTTATTTGGCAACAAATTTTAATTATTCAAAGTTAATTTAATTATTGCATTAAAAAATGGAAAATCCGAAAGAAGAAGATACAAAGAAAAAGGTAAATGCAGCCGCAAAATATTCTGCTATTGGCTTCCAAATGATTGCTACCATTGGTCTGCTAACCTTTATCGGTTACAAGATTGACGAGCACAGAAACAGTAAAACCAACTTAATTACTGCAGCTTTTGCTTTGGCAGGGGTAGGGATTGCATTATATCAGGCCATTAGGCAGGCCACTAAACCGTAAGTTTTCAGTTGGCAGTTTTCAATTTGCTGTCCTGCGTTTAGCAGAAAAGCAATTTAACAATCCAGCCATAGGATGTCAGCCTCCAGTTAACAGATTAACCAATTCAAACCGTTAAACAATAATTCCAATCTCACTACTTACTTGATACTAAAAACCTTATCTTTGCCGAAGTTTTTATCTGCTAAGAAATTATACCTTGACTCTAGCCAAATTTACCAGTATCTATTTCATTTTCGTAGGCCTATTAATAGGTATAATTGCCATTTTACCTGTCGTATTTCCTAATCAACAATTGTTCGTAAATAACTTTTGGGTGATGTTTGGCTTTTTGGCCGGCATAACTTACGTGGCTTATATGCTTGTTGATATTGGTATAAAACGCGATCCTGAAGTAGGTGTAATGGCTATTATGGGATCAATTGCAGTGAAGATGATTTTTTGTATGGCTTTTGTATTGATTTACAGTATAAAAGCGAAGGGAATTGGGCTAATATTTCTGCTTAATTTTTTTTCTTTATATTTATTGTTTACGGCCTTTGAAATTTACTGTTTGTTACGTAACTTGCGCCACCAAAATTTAAAGTAAAAAACTGCCAATAAATGGATTGTAACCAAGTTTTTGTGTCGAAAGTTAAAAGACTAATTGTTGTTTTTACGCTTTTAATCGCGTTTTTATCTATCAAAATTGATACTTTCGCTCAGGTTGATAGCGCTGTTGTTCCTGTTGATAGTGTTGTAGCCGGATCTGCCGAAGCAGTTTCTGGTGAGCATGGCGCTGCTAAACATGGTGAAGAGAAATTCGAGCCAACTAAAGTGATCATGGAGCACATTGCCGATTCACATATGTGGCATCTTTGGGGGCATACTTCATTACCTCTTCCGGTAATTTTATATACGGCTAATGGTTTAGAGGTTTTCTCTTCCGGTAATTTCCATCATGGAGAACATGATTATAATGGTAAATACAATAACTATCGTTTAGAGGAAGATCATATTAAAGTAGTTGGTGCTGATGGAAAAATCGATGAGGAAGCGAGTAAATCTGTTTTAGATTTCTCTATTACTAAAAACGTTGCAGCAATGTTCGTTGCGATTTTTGTAATACTTGTAATATTTATTTCAGTGGCAGCTTCTTATCGTAAACGTGTGGGTAAGGCACCAAAAGGTTTGCAATCTTTTGTAGAGCCAATTATCGTTTTTGTAAGAGATGATATTGCTAAGCCGAACATCGGCCATAAATACGCTAAGTTTATGCCTTATTTATTAACTACGTTTTTCTTTATCTTATTCAACAACTTATTTGGTTTGATTCCAATTTTCCCAGGTGGTGCTAACGTTACAGGTAATATTGCTCTGACCTTCGTAATGGCACTTGGAACTTTGATCATTGTTAATATTAATGGTAACAAATATTACTGGAAACACATTTTTAAACCAGATGTACCTTTTTGGTTATATCCGATTATGATTCCTGTTGAATTAATTGGTATCATTTCTAAGCCATTCGCTTTAATGGTTCGTTTGTTCGCAAATATTACAGCTGGTCACATTATCGTATTAAGTTTAATATCCTTAATTTTTATTTTCGAAACATTGGCTATTGCTCCTGTTTCTGTTGCATTCGTTTTATTTATGGATGTGTTAGAATTACTTGTAGCGTTTTTACAGGCCTTTATTTTTACATTATTAACTGCCTTGTTTATTGGTATGGCAGTAGAAGAGCATCATTAACAGAAAACTATTTTTTACAAATTAATATAAATTAAATTAGTTATGGTAGGTTCAATCGCGGCAATTGGTGCCGGTTTAGCAGTAATCGGTGCAGGTATCGGTATCGGTCAAGTAGGTGGTAAAGCAATGGAAGGTATTGCTCGTCAACCAGAAGCTGCATCAAAAATTCAGACTGCAATGATTATCGCTGCTGCCCTTATTGAGGGTGCTGCTTTATTCGGTGTAGTAGTTGCATTATTAGGCTTAAACGGTTAATAATCACTGAAGAAATTAGGTTGGGTATTTAACGATTGGTTATTTACCCAGCCCTATTAAAAAGATTGTTTTTAAAAATTAGATAAAATGGAATTAGTAACCCCAAGCATAGGATTGGTTTTTTGGACGTCGATAGCATTCATCTGCTTATTGATATTACTTAGAAAATTTGCATGGAAGCCTATTTTAGGTGCTATTCACGAACGTGAGCAAAGCATTGATGAGGCGCTTAACAAAGCTGAATTAGCCAAACAAGAAATGGCTCGTTTAACCAGCCAGAATCAAGATTTGATGCAACAAGCTCGTGCAGAACGTGACGAAATTTTGAAGGAAGCTAAAACTTTAAAAGATGGTATCTTAAACGAAGCTAAAAAACAAGCTCAGGTTGAAGGTGCTAAATTGATCGAGAAAGCTAAAATTGAAATCGAGAACCAAAAGAAAGCAGCTTTGGCAGAAGTTAAAGACCAGGTTTCTACTTTATCATTAGAAATTGCAGAGCGTGTTTTACGTACTCAATTAGATGATAAAACCAAGCAGGAAGCTTTAGTAGCAAACTTGTTAAAAGACGTTGAATTAAACTAGTTTTGAGAAAATAGATTTGAGACATTAGATATTAGATAGGAGATTCGTTCTCACGTCTCACATCTCACATCTCACATCTCACACCTAAGAATATGTCAGAAATTAAAGTTGCAAGCAGATACGCCAAATCATTAATAGACTTAGCCGTTGAAAACAACGACTTAGAAACTTCTTATAATGATATGGTTTTGTTTGAGAAAGTGGTTGATGAAACCCCCGAACTAGAAGCAATATTAAAAAACCCGATCGTACCTTTAGATAAAAAGACTGGTATTTTGAATGGTATTTTTGCTGATAAAGTAAGTAAACTAACCATCTCGTTTTTCAAGATTGTAGTAAGCAAAGGTCGTTCGGCTATTTTATTTGCCACTGCAAAACAGTTCATACAACAATATAACTTAATTAAAGGTATTGTTACTGCTGATGTAACTACTGCAAGTGCTTTAAGCCCGGCAGCTAAAGAGCAGATTATTGAAATTGTAAAAAGAGAATTAAAAGCTAATCAGGTTATTGTTAACGAAAAAATTAACGAAAAACTAATTGGTGGTTTTATATTGAAAGTTGGTGATAAACAATTTGATGCAAGTATCGCCAGCGGTTTAAGTAAACTGAAAAAAGAATTTGCGCAATAGCGCGAGGCGATAAGCGTATAGCGGATAACGCCATGCGCCAAACGCCAAACAAAAAGAATTGCGATAAGCGGATGGCGAATAAATGCCAAGCGCCATGCGCTAAGCACTAAACATTTACAAAAAGATATAAAGTAAAATTATGGTAGAGGTAAGACCAGACGAAGTATCGGCAATTATCAGACAGCAATTGGCGGGCTTCAAATCAGAAACCGAACTGGAAGAAGTTGGTACCGTGTTGCAAGTGGGCGACGGTATTGCCCGTGTTTACGGTTTAACTAAAGTTCAATCGGGAGAATTAGTTGAATTTGCAAACGGCCTACAAGGTATTGTATTAAACCTTGAAGAAGATAACGTTGGTGTGGTACTTTTGGGTGCTTCAGACGAGATCAAAGAAGGTGATACGATTAAACGTACCAAAAAAATTGCCTCTATTAAAGTTGGTGAAGGTATGCTTGGCCGCGTAGTTAACACTTTAGGTGAGCCTTTAGATGGTAAAGGTCCAATCTTAGGTGAAACTTACGAAATGCCTTTAGAGCGTAAAGCACCGGGTGTAATTTATCGTCAGCCGGTAAATGAGCCTTTACAAACTGGTATTAAAGCAATCGATGCAATGATTCCAATCGGTCGTGGTCAACGTGAGTTGGTTATCGGCGATCGTCAGATTGGTAAAACTGCCGTTTGTATCGATACTATTATCAACCAAAAAGAATTTTATGAAGCAGGCCAACCTGTGTTTTGTATTTATGTTGCTATCGGTCAGAAAAACTCTACCGTAGCTAACATTGTACGTACATTGGAAGAAAACGGCGCTTTACCATATACAGTTGTTGTTGCTGCTTCGGCTGCAGATCCTGCTCCAATGCAGTTTTATGCTCCGTTTGCAGGTGCTGCAATTGGTGAGTTTTTCCGTGATACAGGTAGACCAGCTTTAATTGTTTATGATGATTTATCTAAACAAGCTGTTGCTTACCGTGAGGTATCTTTATTACTTCGTCGTCCACCGGGCCGTGAAGCTTATCCAGGTGACGTTTTCTACTTACACAGTCGTTTGTTAGAAAGAGCTGCGAAAATCAACTCTAATGATGATATCGCTAAAGCGATGAACGATTTACCTGAATCTATCAGACACATCGTAAAAGGTGGTGGTTCATTAACTGCTCTACCAATTATCGAAACTCAGGCAGGTGACGTATCAGCATATATCCCAACCAACGTAATCTCGATTACTGATGGTCAGATCTTCTTAGAGTCGAACTTGTTTAACTCTGGTATCCGTCCGGCTATTAACGTAGGTATCTCGGTATCACGTGTAGGTGGTAATGCGCAGATCAAATCGATGAAAAAAGTAGCAGGTACTTTAAAATTAGACCAGGCTCAATACCGCGAGTTAGAGGCTTTCTCTAAATTCGGTTCTGATTTAGATGCTGCAACAAAATCGGTTTTAGATAAAGGTGCACGTAACGTACAGATGTTAAAACAAGCTCAGTTTACTCCTTTTACAGTTGAAAAACAGGTAGCTATTGTTTATGCAGGTACTAAAAACCTAATGCGTAGCGTACCGGTTGATAAAGTAAAAGAATTCGAAACTGAATATTTAACTCAATTGGAAATGCGTCATCCAGAAACTTTAGCGGCACTAAAAGCTGGTAAATTTGACGATACCATTACTGGTGTTTTAGATACAGTAGCAAAAGAGATTTCAAGTAAATATTAATAAGATTTGAGACATGAGATTTGAGATTTGAGATTGGGCCGGAAACGTCTCACATCTTATATCTCACATCTCACATCTAAATAAAGAATGGCTAATTTAAAAGAAGTAAGAAACCGGATTGCATCGGTACAATCAACACAGCAGATTACCAAAGCTATGAAAATGGTTTCGGCTGCGAAGTTGAAACGTGCTACCAATGCAATTATCGCTTTACGTCCTTATGCAACTAAACTGAAAGAGATTTTAGGTAATCTATCGGCAAGTTTAGAAGGGTCTTCATCGCCTTTTATACAAGAGCGTGAACCTAATAAGGTTTTAATTGTAACAGTATCATCAAACCGTGGTTTGGCTGGTGCTTTTAACATGAACGTGATTAAAGCGGCCAACAATTTAATTGCTGAGAAATATAGCGAACAGTTGAAAAACGGTAATGTGAGCATTATTTCTATCGGTAAGAAAACTCAGGATTTTTACGAAAAACGTAATTATAACGTAATTGGTAATAATAATGAAGTGTATACTGCTTTAACTTTCGAAAACGTAACCAAAATTACCGATGCAATTATGGCCGGTTTTATTAAAGGTGAGTTTGATAAAGTGGAGGTTGTTTACAATCGTTTTAAAAATGCAGCTGTTCAATTTATTACCACTGAGCAGTTGTTGCCTTTACCAAAAGCAGAAGAAGCGAAGGTTGAAACTAAAACAGCCAATATTGACTACATTCTAGAGCCTTCGCAAGAAGAGATTGTAGAACAGTTGATCCCTAAATCAGTTAAAATTCAGTTATACAAAGCCGTTTTAGATTCTCACGCTTCTGAACATGGTGCACGTATGACTTCAATGGATAAAGCAACTGAAAATGCTGGAGAATTATTGAAAGCCTTGAAACTTTCATACAACCAGGCACGTCAGGCAGCAATTACAACTGAGTTAACTGAGATTGTAAGTGGTGCAGCAGCATTGAACGGATAAGATAAGTCTAGAGTCGGAAGTCTTTAGTCAACAGTCAAAACTATCTAAGCCCATTTCTTAATTGAAATGGGTTTTTTGTTATTTATAATTTATATAATCCAGAATTATTATGTTTTTTATGTATTGTAATCCAAAATTATTATGTTTTTTGTGGATTGTAATCCAAAATTATTATACTTTTGTGTATAGTTTGTGGTTATGATCGTTAGGAAACAATTGGATTACGCTTTAGCAAGGCTCTTTAAAGGGAAAGCTTTCATCATATTTGGCCCAAGGCAAACAGGTAAGACTACCTTCGTAGAGCAGTTGTTGGCCAAAGTTGACAAAAAGACATTATACCTAAACGGAGATGATGCAGATGTGAGAGAAACTCTTGCCAAACCCAATGCCACACAGATAGGGCAAATGCTAGGCAATTACGAAGTGCTTTTTATTGATGAAGCACAGCGCATAGCTGATGTGGGCCTATTGATTAAAATTATTGTCGACCGCTTTAAAAATGTTCAGGTAATTGCTACAGGTTCGTCGGCCTTTGAACTATCGGGTAAAATTAATGAACCTTTAACTGGTCGGAAATATGAAATGATGCTTTTGCCTTTTTCGTATGCCGAACTGGTAAACGATACCGATTTTATTACTGAAGAAAGATCACTAGAGCAACGTTTGATTTATGGGGCTTACCCTGAAATTATTAACGATCTCCAGCATGCTGAAGAACATTTAAAATTACTTGCCGATAGCTATTTGTATAAGGATTTATTTGCGCTTGAAGAGGTGAAGAAACCACTGTTGTTTGAGAAAATTGTAAAAGCTTTGGCTTTACAGATCGGGAGTGAGGTTAATTTTTCGGAGTTGGCACAGTTGGTTAAAGCTGATCAAAAAACGGTAGATAAATACATCAATTTGCTCGAAAAGTCTTTTGTGATTTTTACTTTACCGGCCTTTGCAGGCAACGTGCGAAATGAAATCAAAAAGAATAAGAAAATCTATTTTTATGATACTGGCATTGTGAATGCCATCACGCGGAATTTTAATTCAATAGCTAACAGAAATGATGTAGGTGCACTGTTCGAAAATTATATGATTGCTGAGCGGATAAAGTTTTTACATCAGCATCAAATGGAAGCAGATTGCTTTTTTTGGCGCACTACACAGCAGCAAGAAATCGATTATGTTGAAAAAACGGAAGATAAATTTTTAGCTGTTGAGTTTAAATGGAACGAAAGAGGTAAAAATAAAATTCCTACAACTTTTACACAGGCTTATCCAGAAGCAGAAACACTGATCTTATCAAAAAAGGAAAGAGGAAGTTTTTTGAATGGTTAAAATCTTTATAACAAAGAAGCCCGTTTCGGTTAAGAACGGGCGTCATGTTTTCTACTGATTGTTATAAATTCCCAAGTGTAGAACTAATTCCTAGTTCCCCATGTGCGCCAAGTTGAATTTTAGTATCGTTATTTACTGAGAGAATGTTATGAATAGAATCTTTTTGCCAAAACATATCATCAAAACGAAAAGCTTTTCCTTTCGCAATACCACTAATGTTTGTAAGCTGCAATAAATTTCCTGTAGCCTGTAATTTAACATAAATGGTATCAGAGAGTCCGTTTGGCTTTAATACCGACCTTACTGTATTAACAGGTAGGTTGACATAAGAATTCAGATCTAGGTCGAAGGTGCTGTTGTTTTTAATTTGGTAACTGATATCCCCCGGAAGTACCATTACCTTGATCTTACTAGTCTTGTTGTAAACAGTTAAAGTCACTTCAAAAATGCCAGAAGTTTTGTACTGATGTTCGGTTTTACTTCCTTTGGTTTCAATAGTCCCATCGCCGTAATTCCAAATATAATTGCCACCTGCGGTTGCATCTTTTGCATTAAGCTCAATTGATTGCGTTAAATACAATGATTTTTTATTAATGTTAAAATCGGTTGTACTAATTTCTGGATTTGATTGTTTCTTGCAAGCCGCAAAGAAAAATAGGGCAATAGCTACCCCTAGTAAGTGTTTAAATTTCATAGTAATTGATTTTATTTGTGTGTACCCAAAACTAATAAATTTCTATAACTAATAAATTAATAGTTAAATTATTTACGATATGATTTAAATGATGTTTAAATGAATTCTGCATCATAGGAGTTTAATATCTTTGAACTTTAATTCCAAATCATGAAAAAAAACCTATTTATTGTTATATCGTTTTTGCTACCGCTTTTTGCTGCCGGTCAAAACCCTGCGAGGGATTATACTAATGCCGTGCTTTGGCAGCAAACCTCGGGCGAGTACCGCGCGCTATGTTTTCAGGCTTATAACTTTGCCCGTTTATCGTTAAAAGAAGCTTTATGGGCCGATACCAGTAAAAAACCAAATTGTGTGATTGTTGATATTGACGAAACCGTTTTAGACAACTCTGCTTTTCAAGGGCACGAAATTAAAAAAGGACTAAGTTATGTGTCCGAAGACTGGACAGAATGGACAAATCTGGCTCAGGCCGATACCGTTCCTGGTGCTTTGGCTTTTTTAAAGTTTGCAGCATCAAAGAATATCGAAACTTTTTATGTGAGTAACCGCGATGAAAAGGATTATATCGCAACGTTGAAAAACCTGCAGCACTTTGGCTTTCCTTATGCAGATGATGCACATTTATTAGTCTCGAAAGGAACATCAAATAAAGAACCACGCCGCCAAAAAATTACTGAAACGCATCATATTCTCCTGTTATGTGGCGATAATTTAAGCGATTTCAGCAATATTTTTTATCGCGAAAATAAAAATACTTTTGAGCAGGTAAACACAAATCAGAACCTATTTGGAACAAAGTATATTGTGTTGCCAAACCCAATGTATGGCGATTGGGAAAAGCCTTTGTATCAGGGAGAAAAACTTAGTGATAAGGATAAAGCGAAACAAAGATTAGAACGATTAAAAAGTTACTAAGTTTTATAATTATTCAGCAATAAGTATTACTTTTGCAGCATCATAAAAATAAACATTATGGAGAACAACGAATTAAAGCACAATACAGAAAGTATGAAAACGGCTAACCAGCCAGGAATTTATAAATTAATGATTTTTGGTGTACTGGTTTGCATGGTGGGTACTTACGCACGTTTCGCTTACGATTCGTGGCAAGTATCTTTAGCATCCTGGATTGTTTTGTTCATCGGTGCAATTATTGCCATTAAAGGTGTATTCAAAATATTAGACGCATAAGCGTTCTACTATCAAAATATAAAGCCGGTCATGTTCATTCATAATCGGCTTTTTGTTTATAGGCACGAATCCATCCGATTTTAAATGGTGCAGCCTTCATTGAGGCCATTAAAATAATATACTTTCTTTTTTTGAAAAGCAAATTCAGAAGCATTTAGGTTACAGCAGTCCCGCCATTTGCTTTAGCCCTGATGAAGAATCAGGGGCTATCGCGGCTGTCGGGTTTAGGATAGAAAGGTCTGCCTAAGTAATTTAAACCTGACAGGAGCGGGCACCGAACGCAGAGAGGTAAAGCGGATGGCAGGGCTTTCGGAACCGATCTACACAATAACCTGCTTTTCAAAAAAGACACACGTTAAAGACTCCAGGTTTATAATATACGAAAAAGCCCTCCAAACTCCCTTCTCACTACGCTAAACTCAGTATTGGGTTACCTAAATATAATTCTGGTATTAAGAGAAAACACAGCGTTAAAAGCTAACCAAAACGCTGAACTTCTTATGGCCATTTGAAGCAAATATTTAAAATGATTATTTATTTAGAACCACACAATCATGAAAAGGAATATTATTGCTATAGCCATAATTTTAACAATCTTTGGCTGCCAAAATGAAAATAAAAAATATGCAAGTGCCGATGCTGTCGATACACAGGATTTAAACAAAGAATCTGCAGACACCACAGCGGCTGAAAAGATTATTAAAACTGCAGATATGCGTTTTAGGGTGAAAGACGTTCAGAACACCAAAGAACAGCTCAGCAAAACCATTAAAGCCGAAGGCGGAACTGTGGCTGAGTTTTCTATCGAAAGCTCTATCCAAGAAACCGATAAGGTTAAACAATCTACCGATTCGTTAAAAGAAATTACCTCCTATCGTACACAAGGTTATCTGGTGGCCAAGGTTCCGTCAGAGAAGCTGGATGAATTTACCAATACCATCGCAAAAATGGCTGTCTTTGTAGATCACCAATCGATGAAAATGGACGATCAAAGCATCGCTTATTTAGCCAATAGGCTAAAAGCACAGAATCGGGTTGATGCGATTGAAAAGATCAATAAAGTAGCGACGAAGAAAAGTGCCAATGTAGAATCTTCTCTCTACATCAAAGACGATTATGTAGACAAGAGAATCGAGAATATGCAGATCGATAGCCGTGTAAAATTCAGTACCATCACGCTTAATTTTTACCAGGACAATACCGTTAAAACCATGATTGTGGCCAATGACAATCTGTACGACTATCGCCCTGCATTTATAAACAGGCTTTGGTTAGGTGTTGTAAATGGCTGGACAATCTTTAAAGAAATCATCATCGCAATTTCCAATTTATGGATGCTGATATTGGTAGGTATTGCAATCTTCTTCACTATAAAATATTTTATTCGTAAGAATAAATTAGCAATGGATGAAGCGACTAAAAGTTTAATCGATAATCACCCGAACAATTAAATTATTTCATGTATTGGAATGCCAATAATAACCTGAAAATGAAAAGGGCCATATTTAATATCATGTTTTTCGGATTACTGACCTTTTTACTGGCATGTGAGGGGATTGTGGGAGGTGATGGTCATATATATGACTCAAAGACCAAACTTCCTTTAAAAGGAGTTAAAGTTGTACTTCTACTAAATGATAATATTGCAGATAGTTGTTATTCTGATGAACAAGGTTTTTTTAGAGGTAGCCTCTTTGTGGGGTGTGTACCAAACTGTCCTGATGCTAAAATTGTGCTAACAAAAGATGGTTTTGATGTGCTTGCAATTGATTTTGATGAATACTGGGAGAAAAACAACTATAATTCAGTTTCCAAAGATAGTCTAATCTTACATTTGACTCCCAATAAATAGATTAAAATAAAGATATTTAATGAAGACTACCCATCGGTCGGTGTCTCACCGACCGACTATTTCTTGACTTTTGAAACCAAACCTTTAACCTTGGTTTTGTTATCACTTACAAAGGATTCCCAACCCGAATAGGTTTTGGATTTCCCACCTGAAGTAATTTTTTGAAAAGAATGGCAAACTGCAACTGCCAAACCATCGGTGGCATCTAAAAACTCTGGCGTTTCCTTGAAATTTAGCAAGCGCTGCAACATGGCCGCCACTTGTTCTTTCGTGGCATTCCCGCTGCCGGTAATGGATTGTTTGATCTTACGCGGCGAATATTCAGTTACGGAAATATTTCTGGAGAGTGCGGCTGCAATAGCAATACCCTGCGCACGACCGAGTTTTAATAATACCTGAATATTTTTGCCATAAAATGGTGCTTCGATGGCCAGTACATCAGGTTTGTACTGATCGATCAAAACCACTGTTTTTTCGAATATCCGTTGAAGCTTAAGGAATGGATCATCTAAATGAGTCATCTTTACCACCCCTAAACTGATCAGTTCTGTTTTATTTCCCTTCTCTAAAATTACGCCATAACCCATCACCGCCGTACCTGGATCAATGCCCATAATAACCCGCTCCTTTTTTTCGTTCAACATTACAGCAATATTAAGCATATTTGCAAACTAAAAAGATAATCTTGACAGGCAAGAACAAAAAAATATTATCATTTCTCATCAAAGCTGCAATCGTAATATTTGCTTTTTGGTTTATTTACCATAAGCTGGTTGCGAATAAAAATCTTCACGATTTTAGTACACTCTTAAAAGATATCCCGCAAACAGAAATTATTTCGGTAATAGGTATAGTGGTGTTATTAATGTTTGTGAATTGGTTTTTGGAGGCTGGAAAATGGAAATACTTAATGAGCCACATTGAGCCCATTGGTTTTTACCGCGCTATCGAATCGGTATTTTGTGGATTAACACTAGCCATTTTTACACCCAACAGGCTAGGAGAGTATGGAGGGAGGGTGTTTTTCCTGTCGCCTAAAAGAAGGATTGTGGGTATTGTTGCCATGAGCGTTGGCAGTATTGGTCAATTGGTATTAACGAATGTTTTTGGTGCCATTGCAGCCTGTTTTTTTGTTTACCGATTTATCCCGATCGATCATGTGCTGTTTATTGCAATGGTAATTCTGGCGGTATTTTTCTGTCTGTTTTTCCTGGTCTTCTACTTTAACATCCGATGGTTAAATGGGATTTTGCTCTCCATTAAATTCACAAGGAAGTACAAGAAGTTTTACAGCATTTTAGGCCGCTACCGAAAAAGAGAGCTGTTTAAAATCATCACCTATTGTTTTGCCCGATATCTGGTATTTAGCTCGCAATATTTCATTTTGTTTATCTGGTTGATACCAGGTTTACACTATGCCGATATTATGATGATGACCTGTTTGCTCTTTTTGGTTCAATCGGCATTGCCATCCTTAGATCTTTTTGATGTTGGCATCAGAAGCGTCACTGCGGTTGAATTATTTAAACATGTAACCGATCAACATGTAGCTGTTATTGCATGTACTGCAAGTATTTGGCTCATAAATATTATAATTCCTGCTATCTTAGGCACTTATTTCGTTTTTAAACTCAATTTTTTTGGAAATCTTAAATCTAATTAGTCTTATATCCGCTGCTTTAACCTTAATTTATGGTTTTTTGGTGCTTAATTTTATCAGAGGATGGCATAACCTGATCTATTTTACACCACAAAAATCAGATCCTCAAACCAAAGTTTCTATTATTGTTGCTGCAAGGGATGAGGAAGCTAATATCACCAAAACCATCGATGATCTGATTGCACAGCAATACCCTAAAGTTTTAACTGAGATTATTATTATTGACGACCACTCTACCGATCGTACCAGTGATATTGTATTGAGTTATGCTGATAGGAATGTGAAACTGATCAAGCTAAATGAAGACAGGGCCTTAAATTCATATAAAAAGAAAGCCATTCAAACCGCAATAAGTACTTGTTCTGGCGACCTCATTATTACTACAGATGCGGATTGTAGGATGGGTGCAGATTGGTTGGCTACCATTGTGAACCTGTACGAGCAGAAAAAATATAAAATGATCTCTTCCCCGGTAGCTTATTTTCAGGAGAAAAGTTTTTTTGAGCGATTACAATCATTAGAATTTCTATACCTTATTGGCTTAGGAGCTTCTACCATTGGGAACAAGCAACCATCAACCTGTAATGGCGCAAATTTGGCGTATGAAAAAACAACTTTTTATGAAGTTGGTGGCTTCCAGGGAATAGATGATCTGGCATCGGGGGATGATGAGCTACTGTTACATAAAATTGCAGCTAAATATCCAGATCAGATCGGTTTCCTCAAAAATAGAGAAGCAATTGTATACACCCATGCAAAAGAAACTTTAGGTTCGTTTATACAGCAGCGCAAACGCTGGGCCTCGAAGAGTACCCGTTATAAAAACAAAGCCATTATCGTGTTGGGGGTACTAATTTGGATCTTCAACCTTTCTATTCTCGCAAATTTTATCACAGGACTTTTTGTTCCAGGGTTTCTAGCGATCACATTTTATCAATTGTTGGTTAAAATGGTTTTAGAAACATTATTTTTATGGGATGTAACTGGATTTGCAAAAAGGCGCAGTTTACTCATTTTAATACCGGTTCTAAATGTGCTGCATGTGCTTTATATGGTATACATCGGGATTGCCGGAAACAGTGGCAAATACAATTGGAAAGGCAGAATGGTTAGATAATGGATAATAGCCCATCAAAAAAAGTATGGTTAAAGTTTAAACGGAATAAATTTGCTTTCGGCGGATTGGTTTTTATTTTACTTTTAATGGTGATGGGTATTTTGGGTTATTTAATTATGCCTGATGATTCTCCAAATGCGAATGTTCAGATTCTTCAGCTAAACAAAAAGAAACCCGGAAGTACATTTACTTTTTTAATTATCAGCAGGAATGCTAAAGTAGAAAAGCTTAACTTTTTCGAAAGGATGCTCAATGGGCAAACGCCAACTTTTAAAAGTATCCCGATTACTTCTTACAAGATAAAAGATAAAGCTGTTTTTGTGCAGGAATATATTGGGGAGGATGAAAAAGCTAAAGAAACCAGGTATGCACTGAAGGATTTATGCCCTTCTTGCGTATTGCCCTCAAAAATAGGTACCCCACAGGCACTTTTCGAAAAAAATAATATCTACAAACAGACTTATATTTTAGGGACTGACATTTACGGACGCGATTTACTAAGCCGGTTAATTTTAGGTATCCGTGTTTCACTCTCGGTAGGTTTAATGGCTGTTCTCATCTCTCTTTTTATTGGTGTGAGTTTAGGCGCAATAGCGGGTTATTTTGGTGGACGTGTAGACGCGGCAATCAGTTGGTTTATGAATGTTGTTTGGTCGCTACCATCATTACTGCTCGTTATTGCTATATCGTTTGCTTTGGGTAAAGGCTTTTGGCAAATCTTTATTGCGGTAGGCTTATCCACCTGGGTAGATGTAGCCAGATTGGTACGTGGGCAGGTAATGGCTTTAAAAGAGGTCGAATTTGTGGAGGCAGCAAGAGCTTTAGGCTTTAGTACAAGCAGAACCATTATCAGACATATATTGCCGAACATTGCAGGCCCGATTTTAGTGGTGGCCTCATCTAATTTCGCCTCAGCCATATTGTTAGAAACAGGCTTGAGCTTTTTAGGCTTCGGTGCCCAGCCACCGATGCCAAGTTGGGGGAGCATGATTAAAGAGCATTATGGTTATATCATTATGGATGCAGCTTACCTTGCTGTTTTACCTGGTTTAGCCATTATGCTTACTGTTTATGCTTTTAATGTGCTGGCCATAGGCTTACGCGATGCCTTTGATGTAAAAGGACAGAACGTAACCGTTTAATAATAATCATAAAAAAAGCAGTACCAATCGATACTGCTTTACCCTTAAAAACAAAAAACTTACGCTGTGGCAGTTAGTGTATTTCCTGAAACAGTAAGTGGATAAACTTTTAATGCACTCGTGGTGCCACCATCATTCGGTTGGGCTAAAATGCTTCCCGAAGTGGTATACCTCGAACTATGTAAGCCACATTGAATGTAATTGCTGGCTTGGATAAAACTTAATGCACCGCCCTGGTGTGGACAAATTGCTTGCGTGGCCACAAATGAGCTACCCGCATTTCCTGTTGCCGTACGGATAAACAATATGCCGTTTTGAGTGATAGACGCGCCAACGGTTAGTAATTGCGTACTCAGATCTACACTTGCGGTAGTACCTGAAGGCACACCACTACCATTTGGTTTTCCAGGTTCTGGTGAATCACTTTTTTTACCGCAGGCAGAAAAGCAAGCTCCGGTGCAAACCATAGCGACACCCAGCCCCAATGATTTGATAAATTCGTTACGTTCCATAATTGTTTAGTTTTTTATTTTTTGGTTCAATTTGATCTACTTTGCTTTCTTCTTATCGAAAGAGAACCTTCGGGCAATACTAAAGCCCCAACGGTATTGTCCCTTAAGCCAGGAAGTATTAGTATCGGTAATAAATTGCGATTCCTGGATGGCTGTTGCATTGGTAAAATTAAGGTGGAAAATATGACCGCCAGTTTCAAACTCCAGTCCGGCGCCAAGTGTGTTATAGAATTGATTTCCAGAGGTAGATTCGAGATAAGCCTTTTTATCTTTATTCCTAAAAGGAATGGTATAATCGGCAACAAAAGCCATGCGTTTTGTTAGTTTAATCCGCCCACCAACAGATAATGCAAACAAATCGTTTTCATCACCAAAAACGGTAAAATTGCGATGAATGTATGAGGGCATTACTAACATCGAAAAATTGTTGTTAAATTTTCTGGCGATTATTCCCTGCACTACATAAACCAGGCGATCCTGAAATTGGCTGTAAGCATTCACTGCTGTTGGATCCGTTGAAGCTTTTACCGCTGCAATGGTTGTACTGCCAAATAATGTTACCGCTACGGGTATTTTTTCATCATCGGTTTGTTCCAGTAACCGATATTTTAAGTTCCCTTCGTACAATTGTGTTACTACTCCAGCGCCTTTTGCCCTGGCTATACCTACCGAAAGTTTATCGCTGATTCCATAATCAAAACCGATACGGATATCGGTTGATTGATCCAAACCAAAAAAGTTTTTAATCCCGCCACCAGATCCGGCAATATCTCCAAACCGGTGATCTACCCTGAAATCCATCTCATTTTTGTAAATGGTTTCATTGGTTTGTATATTAATGAGTTTAGTGGACTTAAAAGTAGCCCGCACATTTTTCTTTTCGATGGGCATTTTCAGTGCATTTTCAAGCGAATCTTGAGCAAAAGCCAAAGTTGGTAAGCCAATAATAAATAGGTATGTAAGAGATTTCAGATGATATTTCATAAGATTTTATTTTTTAGGTTGATAAATAGCAGTCATTTTTACTAGTATAGTTTCTGCAATTTGTTTGAAAACAATCGTTGGGACTTTGATATTGTGATCTACAAGTTTTACATTAAAGGCTGAGGTGGCCTTCGCTTCATCACCGGTAATCACCAGCGATCCTTTTGCCTGATATTCTTTGGTAACCCCGTGGATCTGCAGGTTTCCTTTTACTGTAATAGGGTAGGTGCCTGGCTTTGAAAAATCGATCTGTTCTACAATTTTTCCTTTAAATTCTGATGTAGGATATTTATCGCTTTCGATATAATTTTCGTTAAAGTGCTCTTGCATCAGCTTTTTCTTGAACTGATATGAGCTATTACTAATCTTGAAAATGATATCGTTGGTTTTGGTGTTTATGGCTGAAGCCCCTGCTTTACTGGAGGCATCAATATCTTCTACAGGTGTTGAAGAAAAAAACGAAGAAGTTACATTTTTACTTACCCATATCTGTGCTTTTATGCCAGTGCATAAAAACAAGGCTACTAACGTGAAAAATAATTTTTGCATTGGTGTATTTATTTAAATAAATAATAAAACCATTTTGATTTAGCGTTAATCTTTATTAATTATTCTGGCATGCCTTTATCAACCCATGCTTGTAATAATTCCCTTTCGCTGACGGTTAAAGACCCACCTCTGGGCATGGTTTTAGTAACCAAAACGGAATTAGCCACGCGCGCGTCATTTTTTATAGAGGCTAAACCATTAAATGCCCATACCCCTTTTATTCCCCCATTAGGACCATGACAGCTGTTACATTTGGTTTGAAATAATGCCCCGGTGAAATTAGTATAGGTTACATTCGCAGTGGTTACGGGTGTTGGGCCATTGGGTGTTGGTGTTTCGGGCTTTAATTCCGCTGCTTGTTTTTTAGAGCAGGCAAATAGTAAGACAGTAATTGTGGCGAATAAAAAGATTGAATTTTGTTTTTTCATAAGGTTTTTGTTTATTTTTTTGTAAAAGATAGATTTCTGATAATCACAGTCGATTGATAAGCGAAACAGCTAAAATTTTGTTGGTGAGCACTGAATTGCCTTTTGCATTTACGGAAATGCATAGCATGATCAGGAATGCAGCGAATAAAATTGCGATAACTTGTTTTTTAGCAGTCATATCCGAATAGTTTTAAGTTTAAGTTTTGTTTATTTAGAAATCATTGCTGTTTTTATATTGGCAGTGGTTTTTAAATGAAATTTCTGTTGAAATCTTAATCGATACGTAAGCTTTTTAAGATTGGTTGCCTGCAATAAAAAAAAATATAAAAAAAAGCCGTCCCGATTTTACATCGGGACGGCTTTCAAGATAATTCTATCTAAAACCTAGTTAAAATCTTCGGCCTTTAAAGGCGGGTTAATTTTAATCTCTTTAATTATAACTGAAAACTCCTGAGAACCTTGTGGGCTTGCTACCGATTGAGTTAAGGTAAACGGAAATAAAACATCCCCTACTTTCTTGTAGTTTGAATATTCCATAGACTGGCTAATTTCTGCTCCACCTTTGGTAGTGGTACTTTCGTCTTTTAAAAGTAGACCTGATTTGGTATCGTAATATTCTGTTTTCTTTTTGCCTGATGGAGAAGTGATATTCAATTTAAATGCATCGGCAGTACCAACTTTTGCGGTGCCTGCAGATTCAATTTTAGTTCCATCAGTTGCATAGTACAGTTGACCGCCATAACCTTTATCATCTTTCTTTTCAGCTAGATCATCTCCAGTTAATTCAGCTTTTTGACCCATTTGCATCGCATAACCTGTTTTACCATTATAAACCTGTTTCATCGCCGTTTGGCCCCCCATAGAAATTTCCATGCTGCTTAAGTTAGGCGCCATATTTTTAATGGTAACCGTAAGCTTTTGACCTTGCATTTCCATTTCACCGTTTTGTTGTAATGAAGTGATTTTTTTAACCGCTTCTTCACCGCCAATGGCTTTGATATAGTTTTTGATAATTTCTGCAGGTGCAGCTGTTGGGCCAGCAGTTGTTTGGGTTGCTTTAACTGGATTTGCATAGTTATCATAAACCTGTGTTTTAAAACCTGCTTTAGTTAAGCCTCCTGCAAATGCGTCGGTTTTGCCCACAATAACAATACGTGTATTATTGTGGTTAAAGTATTTTTTAGTTACCCTTAAAATATCGTCGGTAGTTACCGCATTCACCTTTTGTAAATAAGTGCGGTAAAAATCTTTAGGTAAGTTGTTAATTAAAATGTTGCTGGCAAAACCTGCGGTACGGGCCGGGTTTTCTAAGCCTAATGCAAACGATCCATTAAAAAGATTTTTCGCATTTTGTAATTCATCAGCAGTAACCTTTGTGGTACGGATAGTGTTAATTTCTCTTAAAAATTCTACCACTGCACTATCAACTTTCTCATTTCTAACTGCGGCATTAGCCGAAAATTTGGATTGGAAACGGCCTGAGCCTGTGCTTGAGTATGCACCGTAAGTAAAACCATGTTTCTCTCGGAGGTTGTCAAATAATCTCGATTCACTACCACCACCTAAAATCTGGTTCGCCAATAAAATCGGGAAATAATCTGGGCTGCTCATCGGTAAGTCGATTAAGTTAACCACGGTAATTTCAGATTGAACTGCATTGCTCACATTAATAATGTCAACTTCTGTTTTGGCAGGATTAGCAACTTTAGTAAGTACTGGTAAAGTTAATGCAGTTCCTTTCCAATCGCCAAAGGCTTTCTCTGCCAAAGCCTTTGCTGCTTCTGGTTTAATGTCGCCTACAAAAGTTAAATAACCTCTAGATGGCGTAATATACTTCTTGTAGGTAGCTTTAACATCATCTAAGGTAATGCCTGTAATAGAAGCCTCCGTTTCAAACTCTCCATAAGGATTGTTTTTGCCATAAGCCAATGCATTTACCACGCGTGCTGAAATGGCTTTTGCACTTTTCTCGTTAGATTTTAATCCAGTGATGGTTTGCGATTTTAGTTTTTCAAAAGATTCTGCAGAGAAAGCAGGTTTACGGATGCTCTCTGCCATTAAAGCAAATGCTTCAGGAAAATAACGGGTTAAAGCCGAAGCACTACCACCATAAGAACCAGCACCTACATCTGCACCTAGCTGATCTACCGCCTCGTCAAACTGTGCTTTTGTTTTAGTAGTGGTTCCTTCGTTCAGCATACTGCCCATCAAGCCAACTACGCCTGCTTTTGCACCTTCGGTAATAGGGCCTGCATCGATACTGTAACTTGCTGATACTTTTGGCAGTTTATGGTTTTCTACCACCAAAACAGTTATGCCATTTGCTAATTTATAGATAACAGGATCGCCAACAGTAATAATTGGTGCAGGACCTGGTTTTGGTTTGTGGCTTCGATCTATTGTTTGTGCTGAAATACCTTGAGCCAATAAGGAAATTGCAGCTATAATGAATAATTTCTTCATGTTTTTAATAATTAAAATGAAAAGCGATCAGCTTATTTCTTAGGTAAGTAATACAATACAACTCTTTGGTTTTTGTTCAGGTACTTTTTAGCAACGTCTCTGATCTCCTCGCGGGTAATGGATCTGATAACCTCTAATTCCTTGTTAATATCGTTTGTATCCTTATCATGGAAAGTATATCCACCGGCCAGGTTTTCTGCCACACCCAGCATTTTACTGTTTGCACTTACATAGTTGTTTTCGAATTTATTCTGCAGTTTTTTATAGTCACTTTCGCTAATTAAATCCGTTTGAAGGCGTAAAACTTCTTCATCAATATCTTTTAATAAATCGTTAAGCGGCGTATTCTTATTGGGTAATGCCAGGGTGATATAAGCACCATAATCTTCAAGCGAATAGTTAAAAGCAGCAACCTGTAATGCTGTTTTCTTTTGATCCACCATTTTAGTGCTTAATCTCGAACTTCCGCCTTCTGATAAAATAGAGCTGATCATACCTAAAACTTTGCTCTCTCTGCTCTTCATGCCCGGTACACGGTAAGCCGCGAAGATGGCCGGGATTTGAATATTAGCATCGTAAGCGGTATCGATAATTTCTTTGGTAATTTCTGGTAATTTAAATTCTTGACGAACAATTGGTGCACCTTTAGGCACTTCAGCAAAGTATGATTTTACTAAGGCTTTAGTTTTCTCTACATCTAAATCGCCGGCAATTGTTAAAACCGCATTGTTAGGTACATAATACTTTTTAAAGAAAGCAATAAACTCACTCAATTTTGCAGCATCTAAGTGCTCCATTGAACCAATTGGCTGCCAACGGTAAGGATGACCATCAAACAAATGACCGAAAATTTTCTCTGTAAATTTTCCATATGGTGAGTTGTCGATGCGTAAACGTTTTTCTTCTTTTACTACTTCATTTTGTGTTTTTACTCCACCTTCGTTAATTACCGGGTGCAACATTCTTTCACTTTCTAACCATAAACCGAGTTCTAATTGGTTTGATGGAAAAAGTTCATAATAAAAAGTACGGTCTTGAGAAGTATTGGCATTGTTCTGTCCGCCATTACTGCTCACCAGTTTCATAAAATCTCCTTTTTTAATATTTTCAGAACCTTCAAATAATAAATGTTCGAAAAAGTGAGCAAAGCCTGTACGTTGGGTTTCTTCATCTTTAGAACCAACATGATACATTACCGATACGGCAACAACGGGAGCGGTTTTGTCTTGGTGTAGAATGACATGGAGACCATTGTCCAGGTCGAACTCCGTAAACTGTACTTTTTGGGCAGAAGCACTTAAGCACAGACCGGAAATGGCCAAAGCAAAAAGAATTCTTTTTTTCATAAGTTTATAATTGTTTTTTAATGGTTATGAAGCTATCATTAGCATATTTTTTTGTTATTTATAATTAACATGCTTATGATGGTTTCATAGATAATTTGTTTTTAATGATTAGAAATAATCAAAAGCAGAAAGCGAGCAACTATTTCATTAATAAGTTAATTTGGATTTTTCACTAGCGTGAAACAATAATAAGGATGGGCCTAAATTATGGGATTTAAATAAAAAAAGCGAGTATTTACACTCGCTTTTTTTAATATATTTTATCTCCAGGACTTGTATTGGTTAATTAAGCCGTTGGTAGAACTATCATGGCTCGAAACTTTTTCGCTGCCCGCCAACTCAGGGAGAATCTTTTTGGCCAATTGCTTGCCAAGTTCTACTCCCCACTGATCGAAACTAAAGATGTTCCAGATAATTCCCTGAACAAATATTTTATGTTCGTAAATGGCAACTAAGCTGCCTAAAGTATATGGCGTTACTTTTTTCAATAAGATAGAGTTTGTTGGGCGATTACCTTCGAATACTTTAAACGGAGCAATTTTTTTAATTTCCGACTCTGATTTACCTTCTTTTTTTAACTCGGCCGTTACTTCTTCTTCGGTTTTACCGTTCATTAAAGCTTCGGTTTGTGCAAAGAAGTTTGATAACAAGATAGGATGATGATCGCCTAGTGGATTTAAACTCTGTGCCGGAGCAATAAAATCGGAAGGGATAATTCTGGTACCTTGGTGGATTAACTGATAAAAGGCATGCTGACCATTTGTTCCGGGCTCGCCCCAGATAATCGGTCCGGTTTCATAATCAACCTCATTGCCATTTCTATCAACATGTTTACCATTGCTCTCCATATCTCCCTGTTGGAAATAAGCGGCAAAACGATGCAAATATTGGTCGTAAGGTAAAATAACCTGTGTTTCTGCATTATAGAAATTGATGTACCAAACGCCTAACAAACCTAAAATTACAGGCAGGTTGCTTTCATACTCTGTAGTTTTAAAGTGGTTATCAGCTGCGTGGGCACCAGCTAACAATTGTTTAAAATTATCGAAGCCTATACTTAATGAGATGGATAAGCCGATAGCGCTCCATAACGAGTAACGACCGCCAACCCAATCCCAAAACTCAAACATATTTTCGGTATCAATACCAAAAGCAGAAACATCTTTAGCATTGGTAGATAACGCGGCAAAGTGTTTGGCAATATCACTTTCTTTTCCGCCTTTTTCTAAAAACCATGTACGGGCAGAGTGTGCATTCGTCATGGTTTCTTGCGTTGTGAAGGTTTTAGAAGCAACTAGGAATAATGTTGTCTCGGCATTTAAATCTGCTAATGTTTCGGCGATGTGTGTGCCATCAATATTAGAAACAAAGTGGATATTTAAGTGATTTTTATAATGTTTTAGCGCCTCGGTAACCATTACCGGACCTAAGTCAGAACCACCAATACCAATATTTACCACATCAGTAATGGCTTTGCCGGTATAACCTTTCCATTCGCCGCTAATGATGTTGTGGCTAAATTTCTCCATTTTAGCCAGTACTGCATTTACTTCAAGCATTATATCTTTGCCATCAACTAAAATTGGTGTATTGCTTAAATTACGTAAAGCAATATGAAGCACCGAGCGATCTTCCGTTTCATTAATCTTATCGCCATTGTACATCGATTTTATAGCTTCATCCAATTTACACTCACGGGCCAATTGAATCAATAGTGCTAATGTTTCATCGCTGATACGGTTCTTGCTATAATCTAGTAGGATATCCTCAAAAAAAACAGAAAACTTATTGAAACGATCTGCATCCTCAGCAAAAAGATCTTTAATGCTTTTTTGATTAATATCTATAAAATGATCGGCTAAATACTTGTAGGCCTCAGTTTCTGTGAAATTTACTTTAGGTAACATAATCTTTGTTTTTTTGTAAAAGTAATAAAGCAAAAATTTAAAATGGTCTTTTTAATGTTCTAAATCAATAAGAATTTTTAATGTCGATTAAACACAGTAACTTTAATATACCGTCCCAGTTAGTTCATCAATTATTTTAACCTTTAATTCTACATGATGTTAGAAAATTTAAATGAAATGGTGCGTGAAAACGTACAGGAAAGTGTTGTAAACAATACTGCTATTCCGAACGAACAAAATGAAGCAGTAATCCAGGCTGCATCGGGTTCGATTTTCGATACACTGAAAGACCAGGTATCATCAGGTAATATTGGGGCATTAACCGATATCTTTAACGGTAACAAAGCAGAAGGCACTCAGGTTGCTGAGCAGGCTTCGGGGAGTTTTATGGATAAATTAAGTGGCTTGGGCATTAATGCTGATACGGCAAAGTCTTTAGCGGCAAGCATTATTCCGGGCTTGATTGCCAAGTTTACCCAAAAAACAAATGACCCGAACGATAGCTCTTTTAACATCAAAGATGTTTTGGGAAGTTTAGGCGGTGATGATGGTAAATTTGATGTTAGTGATGTAATCGGTATGTTTAATGGTGGTGGGCAGGCGCCGCAACCTGGCCAAGCAGGAGGTGGCGGTATTATGGATAAGCTGAAGGGAATGTTTAATTAAGCTATATAAAGCTCAAGAGGTTGTATCATAAGTTGTGATTCTATTCGAATTTGTCACGTTGAGCTTCCCGATGAATCGGGACAAGTAGTCGAAAAGCTTTGTGAGGCATTTAAACAGGTCCTTCGACAGGCTACCAATAACAGATTCCAAAAATCGGGCGTCATTCCCACGCAGGTGGGAATCTTAAAGCTTATTGCATTACGATTCCCAATCAAGTTGGGAATGACGAATCGCTAAAACCTGTCATTGCAACTCCAATGTTTTTCAGTTTAAAAACTGACCTCTCAGGATGACAACTATATTTATGATACAACCTCTTTTATTTAATTTGAAAATAATAATTTGCGTTCCTCATGATTAAGAAGATATTGTTTGTTTTTGGATTGGCCCTAATGGCGCAACTTATTGTGGCATGTGTAATTTGCAATTGTCCGCCTGTTAAAACAATTTATTTTACCAATAAAGGGATGTCTCTTAAAAATATGGATGTGTCTTTGCCGCAGCCCATGGTTACAAATACCGGAATAATTTCCAGTGTTAATTATGGTATTCAAGTTCAGTTGATAACAGAGCAGCTTACTTTGACTAAGCCACGAATAACCTGGGGGCTAATGCAATCTGCATACGCTTGCAGTTGCAATGAAGACGACTTTATAGCTAAGGAGGGTATTTTATCCCTGAAAATAGTTTCCAATAACGACTTTGACACCAGTCATCCAAAAAATACCGATCTTAATTCGTATTTCAAGGCCAAAAAAGGTAGTACAATGATTTCAATAGATGATTACATCAAATCTTCAAAAGACCTAAGTTATAACACCAGGTATGCTTTTAATGAAGGCGTTTTTTTACAAGTAAGGCCAGCTATCGCAAAGAAACATCGATTTAAACTTATAATTACTTTGTCAGATGGCAGAATTTTAGAAGCTGAAACAACTGAAATTGAATTGGTTTAAACTTTCGGGTAAAACAATATTTCCGAAAATTTTAGTTTACATGGCTTTTTAAGAATGATCTTCATCAAATTGATTAGATTAGTAAATTCTTATACTTAAATAAACCGCTTCATGAAGAAAGTATACCTGATCCTTTTCTCGCTAATTTCCATTCATTCTTTTGCCCAAAAATCAGATTTAAGACCATTGGTTTCGAAAAAAGCTGATGCCATCGAACAAAAAGTAATTGCCTGGAGGCGCGATTTTCACGAACATCCTGAATTGGGAAATACTGAAGTAAGAACAGCTGGCATTATTGCAAAACACTTGGAGTCTTTAGGTATACAAGTAAAAGCAGGTGTAGCTAAAACAGGAGTAGTTGGTGTGCTAAAAGGAGGTAAACCAGGACCAATAGTGGCTTTGCGTGCCGATATGGATGGTTTGCCGGTTACTGAGCGGGTAGATGTTCCATTTGCCTCGAAGGTGAAAACACAATATAACGGACAAGAGGTAGGTGTAATGCATGCCTGTGGACATGATAGTCACGTGGCTATCTTAATGGGCGTAGCAGAAGTGCTGGCTTCTATGCAAAAAGATATTCAAGGGACGGTGAAATTCATATTTCAGCCCGCCGAAGAAGGTGTTCCTGCTGGAGATGAAGGTGGGGCGGCATTAATGATTAAGGAAGGTGTGCTCGAAAACCCGAAGGTTGATGTGATTTTCGGTTTGCACATCAATTCTCAAACCGAAGTTGGCGATGTAACTTACCGCCCGGGTGGAACAATGGCGGCAGTAAACGATATGAAGATTACAGTTACTGGCCGACAGGCGCATGGGGCTTACCCATGGAGCAGTATTGATCCTGTAGTAGTTTCAGCTCAGATTATTAACAGTTTGCAAACTATAGTTAGCCGGAATTTAAATGTGACTGAAAATCCTGGTGTAGTTACCATAGGAGCCATTAATGGTGGGGTGCGGTCGAATATTATTCCCGAAAAGGTAGAAATGTTGGGTACAGTACGCAACTTTAGTAAGGAAGATGAGGCTATGTTTATCGAAAGGATTAAAACCATCGTAACCAAAATAGCCGAAGCAGGTGGGGCTACCGCCGAAGTTAAAATACCTTACAGTAATCATTACCCAGTTACCTTTAATAATATTGCATTAACCGAAAAAATGCTGCCAAGCATGGAAACTACAGCAGGTAAGGATCATGTGAAATTAAAACCACCGGTTACAGGAGCAGAAGATTTCTCTTTCTTTCAGGAAAAAGTACCAGGCTTATTTGTGTTTTTAGGAGGAATGCCAAAAGGTAAAGATCCGTTAAAAGCCGCATCGCACCATACCCCCGATTTTTATCTTGATGAAAGCGGTTTCGTGTTGGGCGTTAAATTACTTTCTAATCTTACTTTAGATTATATGTCGATGAAGAAATAGGTTTTATTATTATAACTTTGTTTCATGACCAAAGAAAATATTCAAGATTTAAGGGACAGAGTAACGTCGCTGAGGAGGTATCTTTGACGTTGATGAGCTACTTTACGCCATCCGCGAAGAAGAAAAATTAACAATGGCACCCGATTTCTGGGACGACCCAAAAAAAGCAGAAAAAATTCTTGCCGAAATCAGTTCAAAGAAAAAATGGACAGATGGCTTTAACCAGACTAATAACGCGGTTGAGGATGCAGTGGTGATGTTCGAATTTTTTCAATCGGGTGATGCTTCTGAAAAAGAATTACAAGACCAATTCGAGATCAGTAAAAATGCCGTAGAAGAATTGGAGCTTAAAAACATGCTCCGTAGCAAGGAAGACCAACTTTCTGCCGTTTTACAAATTACTGCTGGAGCTGGTGGAACAGAAAGCTGTGATTGGGCTTATATGCTGATGCGCATGTATATGATGTGGGGTGAAAAGAACGGTTATAAAATTACCGAACAGGACAGCCAGGAAGGGGAGATTGCAGGTGTAAAATCGGTAACGCTTCAATTTGATGGCGATTTCTCTTACGGTTATCTGAAAGGAGAAAATGGCGTGCATCGTTTGGTTCGGATTTCTCCATTCGATTCCAATGCCCGCAGGCATACCTCTTTCGCTTCTGTTTATGTTTATCCCTTGGTTGATGATACCATACAGATTGATATTAATCCAGCTGATATAGAGTTCGAAACATTCAGGGCTGGTGGTGCAGGCGGACAAAATGTAAACAAAGTTGAAACAGCTGTTCGTTTATACCACAAACCATCAGGCATTATTATTAAAAACCAGGAGTCGCGATCGCAGTTACAGAATAAAGAAAATGCCATCCGCTTATTAAAATCTCAATTGTACGAAATAGAAGAACGCAAACGTAACGAAGCAACTGCACTTGTAGAGGGGTCGAAGAAGAAAATTGAATGGGGATCACAGATCAGGAGTTATGTGCTTGATGATAGGCGTGTAAAAGATCACCGTACCAATTACCAAACATCAAATCCTGATGCCGTTTTAAATGGCGATATAAACGATTTCTTGAAAGCTTATTTAATGGAATTTTAAAATCAAAAAAATGGCAAAATCATCCATCATTATAATTTTGTTGCTTATGGGAATTTACTATGCTAATGCGCAAGAAGTTGTGCCCTTGTATTCAGGAGAAATTCCGGGAGCCAAAACCACACCTGCTGATTATGTAGAAAATACCGAGGTGCGTGCCAATGGTACTTTGAGTGTTACCAAAGTATCGGTACCAACATTTACGGTTTTCGAAGCACCTAAAAATATCGCTACCGGAACTGCAGTAATCATTTGCCCGGGCGGTGGCTATGGCGCTTTGGCGTTTAGCCATGAAGGAACCGATGTAGCCAAAAGATTTAATGCTATTGGGGTTACAGCCTTTGTATTGAAGTACCGGTTGCCAAGCGATCAGATTATGGTTGATAAAACTTATGGCCCTTTACAGGATGCCCAGCAAGCCATTTATCTGATTAGAAAAAATGCAAAAAAATATGGGATTAAAGCCAACAAGATCGGGATTATGGGTTTTTCTGCCGGTGGGCATTTTGCCTCAACTTTGGTTACCCATTACAAAGACCTTAAAATTGCGGATCCCGAAAAGATAAATTTAAGACCGAATTTCGCTGCGTTGATTTATCCTGTGATTAGTTTCGAAGAATCGGTACATACCGGTACCATGAAAAATTTATTAGGGCCAAATCCTGCTGATAGTTTAAAGCATTATTTCTCTGCCAATAAAAATGTGAACAAAAAAACGCCTCCTGTTTTCTTTGTTCATGCTAAAGATGATAAGACCGTTCCTTTTGCCAATAGTGTTTTAATGAATGAGGCACTACAACAGAATAAGATAGATACTGATATTTACCTGTACGAAAAAGGTGGTCATGGTTTTGGTTTGATTAACAAAACTTCTGATGTAGATTGGCTTAACTTGTTGGCTAACTGGATGAAAAAAGAGAAATTTTAATATCTTTGCCGATATTTTAACCTCTTAACCAGAAATTTTAATGCAAAAAACAATTAAATATGCTATGGTAGCCCTAGTTGCGATCATTGCAATAGTGGGTTGTAAAAAAGAAATTAATTGGAATGCCAAGCTCGATCCTAATGGAAATGGCTGCAAGCTAGCCAGTTTAAAGGCCGATCTTGATATTTTAGGCACTTACACGCTTGCCTTTACTTATGACGCTTCTGGTAGGATTTCGAAAGCAACCACTACCGATGGGCAGACCAGTAATTATGCTTATACAGCAAATAAAATTACCGCTACCGATCAGGATGGGAATGTGTCTGAAATTGTTTTAGAAAATGGAAGGGCAATATCGAGTGGGAGTGATGGTGTTATTAATGGAGGTGGCGTTAGTTATAGTTATACCAGGAAATACACCTACAATACAGAAGGCTATTTAATTCAGGTGAAAAATTATTTAAACGGAGAATTAAATTCAACTGATAATTTAACTTATGCCAACGGCAATTTAGTAAAAGCAGTTTCAGTTGATGCTTACCTTGGCTACACAGAAACCACTACCTATGTATATTCAACAGAAAATGCGGTAAACACATACGAGATTGCAGATCCACTTTCTTACCATGTTGATTATTTCCCTGGTGGATATTTTGGAAAACAATCCAAAAATGTACTACTTAAAGGCACGGCAAAAACGGTTGATGGTAATGGAGATCCTTTTACTGACGCTGTTTATACCTTCGGCTATCAATATGATGGGAAAGGAAATGCTACATCGGTATCATTTTCAGTTCTTTCTACTTTTTATCCTGGTAGCGGTCCCGTACAAACGGATACTTATAATGTAAAATATAGCTTAAACTATACTTGTAAATAAAATACAAGAAATATAATCGAAGGCCTGGTCATAAATTATGATCAGGCTTTTTTTATAGCATTTTTTTGCCACTAAGATTGATTGCCTTCCAAATTTTCAAACCAGGATAACCTATATAATTAAGAAAATGAAGTAAAACGCCCATTTTACCACTCTTTTTTTACGATTTAACCCCTCATCATTCTACAATAACATGTATAGATTTGCTTACAAGCATGTCGATTTAAAATTTAGATTATGCTTGTAGCCTAACCAAATCTTATGAAAACTATCTACCAAGCTTGTCTGTTCCACAGTGGCAGCTAAATCTATTGCATTTGATTAATTATTGATTTACAGGTCTTTTGCAGATAATTAATCAAACCATAACACCTTACCATTAACCAAATATTTACCTAAATCAAAAAAAAAATGAGAAATGAAAAAATGAAATTGTGTATGTTATTCGCATACATGTTTGTCGTACTTTTATCTTGTAAAAAAGATAAAGAAGAAGTTAAATCAGAAAAGGCACAGGTTAAAGCCTGGGAAACACTGATTGATGGGAACTCCTTGGCCAGTTATGCCAATTTCGAGGCGCAATGGAATTATAATTATCCCTGGGGTACCGATCATAACGGTTCTGCACGCATGGTTGGGAGTACTACAAACCATAACCAAATTTCGTTGAGTGGAGGCGTATTAACAATTAAAGCTACCCGCTTAGCTTCATCGCCTGGAAACAGTACGGCTAACGGTTTTACCAATGTTGCTATATGGTATAACTCTGGTGCATGCCATGCGAAACAACAGGTTTTAATTAATGATCAGTTTCCCAGTTATACCATTTCTGGCGATTTTGCCGTGCCAACCAGCAGAGGAACCTGGCCTGCATTTTGGATTACTGGCGTTAATTCGTGGCCGCCTGAAAGTGATATCATGGAGTTTAAAGGTAATAACACCAATTGGCAGAATACCTATGATGGAGGCTGGGAGAATAAACTCACGGCAGTTGCTAATGCGGGCTCGTACCATAATTACAAATGCTGGTACAATAAAGTAAGCGCAACAGATGTAGATTGCCATTATTATATCGATAACGTTTGGGTAGCTAAGCATACCATGAGCAATTCGGTAAATAAACCTATGTGGCTAATAATCAATATGCAAATGGAAGGTGATAGTGGCTCTCCTGGTCCGTCTGGTAATACTTTTTATACCGGTAAAAATATTTATCTGGGTAGAGAAAGGGCCTTCTAGTTTAGAAAAACAAACATTTAATTTGGAGGTAGCTTTATAGCTGCCTCCATTTGATTATAAAACAAAATATGAAAAAATACCTAACCCTGTTTGCTGGTATGTTGCTCTGCATTTTACTGACGCAGTGCAAAAAGGATGAAATGGCAGTGCCAGAAAGCGATGTTAGTTTAGTAATCAACAAAATTAATCTGTTAAGACAGAGTGGATGTAATTGTGGCACCGAATACATGGCCCCAGTACCCAATCTATCTTTAAATAACGAACTGCAAAATGCCGCAATAACCCATGCCAAAGATATGGCTAAGCGAAATTATTTTGATCATTTATCTCCTGAAGGTGGTACTCCTGCAGAGCGTGCATTAAATGCAGGTTATACAGGTGATTTTAGGGCAGAAAATTTAGCTAAGGCATATAGTCAGGCTGACCAGGTAATTGCTGCATGGAAAAATAGTGTAAGCCACTGTAAAGCCATGATGGATGCCAAAAGTAAAGAAGCGGGTGTAGGGATGTCCCACAATTACTGGGTAGTAACCTTTGGTAATCCGTTATAATTCTTTTATCGTTTTGTCAATCACATCCAATAACCCATTGGTATAAGCATCATCAGTCAATTCCCAGAACATGATGCCATTTAATTTTTGATCAATTACATATTTGGTTTTTAATGAAATTGATTTAGGATCATCAAAAGTTGCGAGGTATCTTGTTTGTGGGTTATAGTAATAAGGCGCTTTGGCTGTTTCATCCCAATAATAGGTATAGCCATTTTCAGTTGAAAATTGTTTGGTGAAATCCTTAAAAGAAACACCTCTTAAAAATTTTGTTGGTTGGTATAATCCCTGGTTTGCATCGGTAGTGTTTTCAAAAATACGGGCGTAAAATGCTGCTCCTAATGCAATTTTTTGCGCAGGTACACCTAAACCGATTAGCGCTTGTACGGCGTAGTCGCCTGATAAAGATTGTTGAGCAGTACCATATAATGGGGTATGGTGGCCACTTTGTGTTGCATATCCACTCACCAGATCGTAACTCATCACATTAACCCGGTTTACCAATGGCATCACTTTATCCCATTCGAAACAAGAATCGATGCAGTTTTTCGTGCCACCTGCAGCAAAACTAATTTCGGCCTTTTTGCCTAGTTTTCTGCGCAATTCTTTAATCAGTAAAGTGAAATTATGTTTGTCATCTATCGTATATCTATGCCCAGGAAAGCCTACTACTGCGGGGTATTCCCAATCAATATCTATACCATCAGCATGGAAAAAGTCGAGTATTTCTTTAGTGGTTTTTGCAAATGTTTTTCGCCCGTCTGCTCGGCTGAATACTTCAGAGCAATCTTTGCAGGCACTCCAGCCACCCATGGCAATCATCACCTTTAAATCTGGATTGCGCTTTTTTAAGCTGATCATTTTCGAAATCAGCGCAGAATCTTTAGCCGATTGAATATTCAAACTATCGCCTTTTAAGTGGCCAAAGCTATAAATCAGGTGGCTTATTTTTTCAATTGGGAAACTATCTATTACTGTATTTTGCCCGGTATAGTAGGCAATTACATTTGGTTTTACTGGTTTTTGCGCTTTTACATTTGAACTAAACAGTAGCATGAACATCACGAAGGCAGTAATCCTGAATGTGGCGATGTTGTAATTGATCTTTCTTTTATGCACGGGCTAAAATTAAAGGGGTTATTTTTCAGCAATAATATTTTGTAATTCGTTTAATTCGGCAACTTTTTCTGTAGCGCCAGCGTTTTCGTATGCCGAAATCAGGTTTCTGATTACACGACGGATAATATCGGTATTGCTGCATGGCCTGTAGTATTCGGGCAGGGCCTCTAAATTAAGCTGACGCAGAAACTGATCAACATCATGTTTGCCGAAGATATTGCCGCGGTTAAAAGCATTGATGTAGAAAAGTACGCCGTATTCGGTTCCTTCCTGCTTGCTATCGTCTATATAACCTAAAATAAAGTGCTGTGGCAAATTGATTCCATAAACAGGCAGATCTAATTTCTGTGCCAGGGTAGAGTAGATAATGGCCAACGAAATCTGGTTGCCTTTTTTGCTTTCCAAGACCTGGTTTAAATAAGAATTTTGTGGGTCGTGATGATTTTTGGTATTGCCACCAAAACCATATTGTTGATACAAAACATGATTGATTAGTTTTACTTTTTCAACCGAGCTCATTTCATACTGCAGGCCTAACCAGATATCTCTTTTAATTTCTTCCATTTGGTTAATTACCTTTTGTTCATCTAAATCTGGATATTGGTACCGGTTAATAATTAATGCGCCTTGCAGTAAATCAAAAGCGCCACTTAAATACCATAAGTTTAAATCTTCCTTAACCGTTTTAAATTGGATCTGATGAACAATATTTTCGATCCGCTCCTGCAACAAGCCATCAAAAGACTGTTCCCAGGCATTTTCTAAAAAATGTACTACTTCACCGCCATATTCAAGCAGTTTCTTCTCTACATGATGGAACACTTCCTCGTCAGGATCATCCAACAATTTGACTAAAGCACTTATCTCTGCGTTATTTTCCATAAAACATACCTACGTTTGCAGTGTTTAATTACTTTTGCAATATTATGCTATTTCAATTTATTACAGATTACCTTAAACACCGTTTAACAGCAAAAAGCCGACATGGAACGCACTCTCCATTCGTGTACAGGCTCGCTGATGAGGTAATTTACGATTTTACCGACAAATCTGAATACAAAAATATAGAAGAACAGCGAAAAAAACTTTTTAATGACGATTCGATAATCACTGTTACAGACCTTGGAGCAGGTTCTCACCTCAATAAAAACCGTACAAAGAAGGTGAGTGAGATTGCCAAGAATGCGTTAAAAAGTCCGAGGCTGGCCAAGCTTATTTATCGGTTAGCTAAAGATACACACCCAAAAAGTGCGATTGAATTGGGCACCTGTTTGGGCATTACTACCGCTTATCTTGCAAAAACAAACCCTCAGACCGAAGTCATCACTATAGAAGGTTGTCCGCAAACGGCAGAAGTGGCGAAGAAAAATTTCCAGGATCTAAATTTAGAGAATATCGAACTTCATGTGGGCAATTTTGATTTAATCCTGCCCGATGTTATTGCCAAACAACCCAGTTTAGATTTCGTTTACATTGATGGTAACCACCGTAAGGATGCTACCCTGAATTATTTTAAATGGTGCTTGCCTAAAATTAATGAAGATTCGCTGCTGATTTTTGACGATATTTATTGGAGCGAAGGCATGAAAGAAGCCTGGGCAGAAATTAAAAACCACCCTGACGTTACGATAACAGTAGATCTTTTCTGGATCGGTTTGGTTTACTTTAAAAAAGGACAAGCAAAGGAACATTTTAAGCTCAAATTTTAAAAAATGAATGTTGAACCCAAGTTAGAAGGCATCCAGAAACGATCGGCAATGTTTATTTTGTTGATTAGTTTATTCACCGGGATTGCTTTTTTTTTGGTATCGCTTTTTATTGAAATGAGTGTGCTTACGCATATCATGTTGGGTTGGGATGTATTTTGTTTGATCCTGATAACCCTCCATTGGTATATGTTTTTTCATACCTCAGCTGCCGAAACACATCTTAAGGCTAAAATGCAAGATGAAACACGGGGCGAAATTTTTGCCATTGTAGTGGTATCTACCTTTGCAGGTTTGCTTGCTGTAATTCTGCTGTTAATTAATAAAGATATCGAGCCGCTCGATCTGGTCGTGGCCATTGCCGGTATGTTTTTATCGTGGTTTTTGGTGCACACCACATTTAGCATGCGTTATGCGCACCTTTACTATGGCGGCGATAAGAAAAAACATATTGATAAAAAAGGAGCTGGGCTGGAGTTTCCTGGTGATGATGAACCCGATTTTATCGATTTTGCTTATTTTTCTTTCGTACTGGGCATGACTTTCCAGGTTTCTGATGTCGAAATTTCGAGCAGGGAGATCAGACGGCTTTCCCTTTTGCACAGTTTAATTGCCTTTATCTTCAATACGGTTATTGTAGCATTAACCATTAATGCACTGGCAGGGCTAAGTAAATAACAAATCGTCATCTCGACCGGAGCATTACGAAGTGGAGAGATCTATCATGTCACATTTTTTGTCATCCTGAACGCAGTGAAGGATCTTTAAAATTCACTATTTTAACAGGAGTGGTGTCGAGGAAAGATTTATTCCTACACAATTACAACAGTTTTTGGAAATGAACAGTCCAGTTCTTTTGGCGGGCTTCAGTCCCGCTCTCCGTTACTTCCGGTGAAGAACCGGAACCACTTTGATCGGGTTTAGAAACTACAGTTAACTGCCTTTGGCTCACACTAGGAGCAATCCCTTCATTATAAACCTGACAGCAGCGAACATCCCGATTCTTTACCGATAAATCGGCACTGAATTAGCTTCGGGATAAAGCGGATGGCAGGGCTTCCTTCGCCAAGAATCACAAACCTTTTGTTTTCAAATTAAAAGAAATAAAATAATTTATTTGCCTGTTAATCAGTCCGTTGTATTTTTAAACTGATTTTTCAGTAATATAACTTGTTTTTTAGTTGTAAAACTGAAAAGTAAGTTATAGATTTGGGTATGGAAGAATTAACTAAAGCAGAAGAGCGTATTATGCAGGTTTTATGGAAACTGCAAAAGGCATTTGTGAAAGATATTATTGATGAACTGGAAGAAGAACCTAAACCACCTTATAATACCATCTCCTCAATTGTTAGGCTTTTAGAGAAAAAAGGTTATGTTAATTATAAGGCCTATGGAAAAACTTACGAGTACTTTCCGGCGATTACAAAAGATGAATATACCAAAACTACCTTTTCAAAATTGTTTTCAGGTTATTTTGATAATTCTCCAACCAGCCTTTTATCGTTTATGGTAAAAGAAGAAAAACTAAGTGAAAAAGATATAGAAGAAATTAAAAAGATCATTAACCAAGATTCAAAGTCATGATTTTAATTTATTTGTTAAAGGTTTCGGCCTGTACGCTCATATTTTTTGCTGCTTATAAGTTATTATTAGCTAAACTCACGTTTTTCAACCTGAACCGTGCTTACTTACTATTAATGTTGGTGCTGAGTTTTATTATTCCAGCACTTACCATCGAAAATCGCCACGAAGTAACAGTAGCCAGTCAGGAGATTCCGTCAAAAATAGCGTACAGCAATGATGGTTTTGTTGAGCAGGATTTTATAGATGATGGCAGCGTTACTAACAACCTAAACTGGAATCAACTGCTCATGTATGGTTACTGCTTAATTTTAGCCACCCTTGTTTTTAGAATGCTTTTTATGATGGTACGCATCCAGATCCAATTGCGTAAACATGCCATAGATAGGAGCGGAGCTGTAATCTTGGTTGATGCAAAATCAACCATAAAAAACTGTTCTTTTTTTAACCAGATTATTGTCGACTCGTCGTTACAGCTTGAAGAAAAGAACCTGGTAATTAAACACGAATCGGTCCACGTAAAGCAGTGGCACGCTTTTGATAAGCTTTTGGTTAACCTCGTAACAGCAATCCTCTGGTTTAACCCCATAATTTATTTCTGGCGGAATGCCATTGATCATAACCACGAATTTCTGGCCGACCGTGAAACTTCTAAGGTTGCAGATAAGAAGCTTTATGCTTCTTTACTTTTAAATCTGGCTATGCCAGCTAAAAATTTAGCCATTAATAGTTTTAGTAAACTTCCACTAAAAAATAGAATCATGATGTTGTACAAAGAACCAAACGCAAAGCTGCAAAAGCTTGCCTATTTAGCCATTATTCCGGTTTTAATGATTTGCTGTATGGCATTTATAAACCGCAAAGAAATTATTGTTGAGAAAAAATTAGCTGGAAATCTAGCTTCAACAGATGCACCAGTAAAGCCAAATGTTTATGCCATGAACTACTTAAATAGCAATATTAAGGTTAATCCAAATAATGCCTTTAATGAAGTAGAACCAACATTGATTATTGATGCCGGTCATGGCGGAAAAGATGGAGCTGTAAGTGGCTTAGATGGACAAAAGGAAAAGGACCTAAACCTAAGAGCTGTAAAAATCCTTAAAGAAGAAGCCGCAAAAAGAGGAATAAAGGTGATTTTAACAAGAACTTCCGACCAGTTTATCTCACTTCGCGATCGTTTGCCTAAACAAGACGCTACGGCTTTTATTTCCATCCATCATAATGCAACGCTTGCAAATGCGGCTGTTCCCTTCAGTGGTATTGAAATTTATGTTTCGAAACTGAACAGCAATATTAAAATGGCCGAAGATCTGGGTGCTGGTATTTTAAGCAAGTTAAAACAGCAAAATGGACTTGAAGTAAGAGATTCATTAAAAAATGCAAGCCTTTTATTACTCAGAGAATCTAAAGTGCCTGCTGTTTTAATTGAGCTTGGAAATATATCTGATAGTAAAACTCTTAATTACATCAATCAGGAGAAAAATATCCGAAGAATCAGCAACCTGATCTTAGATGGGTTTGTCGCTTTTTCGAAACGTGGTTGTTAATCAATTATAGCTATGGAATGGTTAACCTATCTGCTTAAAGTTACCGCATGTACGGTGTTGTTCTTTGGTTTTTATCTGGTGGTTTTAAGAAAACTCACTTTTTTTAAAATCAACCGCTTTTATTTATTGACTACGCTATTGTTGAGTTTTATTATTCCGGCTTTGCAGTTTGAAGTTAAGCGCGAAATAACAGCAGTGGAAACTGAGGTTCTGGCTGATATACCTGAAATAAAATCCGGAACTCAAGCACCTGTTCAGCTTATTCAGCCCATTATGGTGGAGTACCAGCCAGAAGTAAGGCCTAAAATCAACTGGATGGTGTTGATGTATTATATTTATGGTGGTACAGCCTCACTTTTATTGTTTGCTTGCCTATGGCGGCTATTCGGCTTGCTTAAACACACAGGTAGTTACACCCAAAATAACGATGGCCTAAAGCTAATAACCAAAACAGCAGGTTTTACCAACTGCTCCTTTTTTAACTATGTTTTTATAAATGATGAGGATTTAAGTGCGACCGATTTATCTGTTTTGCTTAAACACGAACAGGTTCATGCCAGGCAATACCACTCGATAGATAAAATTATTCTAATGGTTTTTAAAGCAGTTTTATGGTTTAATCCTGTTATTTACTTATATGATAAAGCTTTAGAGCAGCAACATGAATATGAGGCAGATGAAATCACTTCTACAGATTTTGGTAATCAGGCATATGCCAATCTTTTATTAAAATTGGCTATTACCAAAAGTGATATGCCACTGATCCACAACTTTGTTAAGAGCCCTATTAAAGACCGCATTAAAATGTTGTTCAACCAAAAATCAAAAAATATGAAAAAGCTATTTTATGTATTGGCATTGCCGATATTACTGGGGCTGGTGTATGGCTTTACAGTAGAGTATGTTGATGTTGCACTTTCCAACAAGGTTGAAAACAAGCGAACGCACCTTGATTATTCTAATGGGAAATGGATAAAAGGTACAGTTGTGAAAACTCGTAAAGATCTTGAATCATCATTTTTTACGTTAAAAGCTATAGATAAGATTTATACAATATCATCAGGATTTGTTGACATAAAAATTAAAATTGGTGATGAATTAAATGTTTTTGTGGTGCCCAATGTGATACCTCCTCCTCCAATTGGCGAGCCAGATAGATTTAAAAATATCGATGAAATTACCTACGTGCCTCAAACCATAAAAGATTTAAAAGGTAATTCAATTTATGAGTATAAACCTGAAAAATATGCCTTTCTGTATGAAGTAAATAAAGCCCGTTTTGCTACATCAAAAATTAAATCGATACAAAAAGGCGCCAATAATAAAATTGAAAAGATTGTTTTAAATGATGGCCTTTTTACCATCAACTTAAACCTTAAGCCGCAAAATATAAAGGATAACAATTTTAAAACAGGAGATCGGGTGTTGGTGAAATTTATTGGCGAAAAACTAATATCAAAGAACACCTATACTACTGATAAAATGATTGTTTTGTATTCTGAACCTAAAAAATATCTGATCAAAAATGAAACACTTTATAATAGGTTTTATTTTAATGATGGGAAACAGAAAGTAGCTGCGGTAAAAGATGAGCCAGTCAAAGTTTCAGAACCGGTTAAACCTAAAATCATCTCCTTCTATAAGATAACGGGTGATACAAAAAATAAGATTTCTTACATGAAAAATGGAGTAATGGAGGTTTTAAATAATAAATTGGAAGCCGAGTACATAGAATTTGATCAGGGCAATAATAAAATAATTGCAAAAAATGGCGTCCTAAAAAGTTTAGATGGAAAATCTATAGTAAAAGCTACTTTATTCACTTTAGACCTGAACAGAAAGATTTTCAGTATGAAAGATGTCGAAGGCGAATATCATGCGGTTAATTTAGGCGATACAGACCATAAAAAGGAAAATTTGGTAAATGTAAACGATAATATAGAGTATAGTGCCGAGGATTCAGTCAAAATGAGTAAAGATAAATCCATAATTTATTTATTTGGAAATGCGAAGATGTTGTATAATAAAACAACGCTATCAGGAGCGAAAATTGTTTATAACAAAAATAACAGCTCAGTAATGGTAAATAAGGCAACCATGATTTCGGATGATAATAAAGTTGTTAAGGCCGATAGTATGTATTTCGATCTAAAAAGTACAAAAGCCAAATTATATGGTGCTGACTTAAATCGCTAAATGCTGAAATTTCCTTTCTTTCTTCTTGCATTATTTTCTGTTTTATCTTCTCGAGCCCAATTCAACCTCTCAGGGAAGGTAACTGATCAAGAGTTTAAGGCCTTATCATTTATTACCGTTAAAATTTCTGGTTCTCAAAACAGCGTAAATTATACCCAAACAGATAGTTTAGGTTTTTACGCTTTTAAAAATCTACAAACTGGAAAATATTTGGTTGTTTTCTCAGCGCTGAATTTTAAAGCCGTAAACCAGTTATTTACCTTAACAAAGGATACTGTAATCAACATTCAACTCCAGAGCCATTCGAATACCCTTGTCGACGTTCAGATCAATGCTAGAAAAGCTTTAATAGAAAAACAGATCGATCGGACGGTTTTTAATGTTGAAAACAGTATTTCTGCCATTGGAACCGATGCATTGGAATTACTTTCGAAAGTGCCTGGTGTTCGGGTTTTGAATGATAAGGTTTCGTTGGTGGGTAAAGGCGGGGTTAATGTGATGATCAATGATAAATTGTTACCCTTATCGGATGATGAACTGTCGAATTATTTGAAATCAATTTCATCGGGCAATATCGCCAAGATTGAAGTGATTACCAATCCACCTGCAAAATACGATGCACAGGGAAATAACGGTTTAGTCAACATTGTGCTAAAGAAAGCTACGGCCGAAGGATTTAAAGGGTCAATAAATACAGTTTTTACACAAGCTACTTATCCAACTGCATCTGCAGGTGGAAATTTAAGTTATCGGAAAAATAAGATTACGCTTTCCACAAACTTTAATATCAGAAAAGGGTCTCTTGTGCCGTTCGAACAAAGTGATTTTTTTTATCCCACACAAACCTGGAATATTGTAAATAAAGACCGGAATTTTAGAACGGTACCGAGCGAACAGATCGGAATTGATTACCAGGCCACCCCAAAAACAGTATTGGGGTTATCGTACAACGGCGGCTTGACCAACTTCCATTCTGAAGAAAATATTAAAACCACGATTTATAACAAAGCGGGTAATTTAGATTCGGTACTGAATTCTGACGCCAATGCCAAAATCAGATCCCATTATCATTCTGCCAACGTTTATTTAAAGCAAGCTTTAGATACTACAGGAAAACAGCTGATCATAAACGGCGATTGGTTTAAATACAGTGATGATAAAAACAGGTTTTTTAACAATACAAGTTATTCCCAAAATGGAGAAGTCATTCCCGATTACTTTGCCGAATACCTATCTACCAGTAAACAAAATATAGGTTTATATACCTTAAAAGCCGATGTAGACTTGCCCTATAAAACCTTTAAGTTCTCTTTCGGTACAAAACTGAGCTTTGTAAACAACCAGAGTGATCTTGCTTTTTACAAAGTTCGTAATATTGCTTACGAGTTAGATCCGGCTCAAACCAATCTTTTCAATTATCAGGAAAATACGCAAGCCCTTTATGTTAACTATAATAAAAGCATAAAACAGTGGGGGTTTCAGGTTGGACTACGAGGAGAGTATACTCAGATTGATGGTATATCGGTTAATGAACAGAATAGCAATGAGTATTTTCGTATTTTTCCTACACTTTACATTGTTTATCGCGCAAACGATAAAAACACTTTTTCTGCTAATTATGGCCGCCGGATCAACCGACCAGCTTATCGCAAATTAAATCCTTTCCGTTGGTACAGTAATCAATATGCTTACACTGAAGGGAATCCTTTTTTACAGCCGTCGTATAACGATAATATCGAAATTTCGCATACTTACCATAATATCCTCACGAGCACATTATCATTTAGTCATGTTACAAATGGCTTTAATGATGTTGATTTTATTGATGCAGGCACCAATATTCAGGCGGCAAAACCTGTTAACTTTATTACCGGGAACCATTATCAATTCAGCAATGCCATCACGCTTAATGTTTTCAAATGGTGGGAGAGTATCAATCAGGCTGATGTTTTTTATAATGTATCAAATTCTAGCATCGCGCAAACCCTAAGTAACCTGAATGGGTTTGGCGCTTATTTTTCTACATTAAACCAGTTTGTTTTTAACCCATCGAAAACTATTTTGGGTGAAGCAAGTTTCTGGTATCAATTTCCTACGGTTGATGGACTTAACCAAAATAAAAGTCAATATAACCTCGATTTGGGTATAAAAGCATTATTGCTCAACAAGAAAATACAATTGGCCATTACTGCCACCGATGTTTTAAAAACAAATCGATACCGTTTTAATAGCTTGATCAACAACATCAGGCAGGAGTACAATAACTATTATGATAACCGCCAGTTGAGGGTTACCTTTCGCTATAATTTTGGCAATGAAAAAATTAAACAGCAGGATCGGAAGCCGGGAAATGAGGAGGAGCGGAAGAGGAGTAATTAGGGATGGAAGATCCTTCGACTACGCTCAGGATGACAGCGCGGGGATGCCCAATCTCCATCCGCTAAAATGCTTCCGCTAAACTGATATAAAATCCCGATTGTCGTTTCTCGTTTGGTAATTTTTCGCCTATTCCGTAATCTACCCTTACGCTCAAACCTTTTGCCGGATCGAAAAAGTAGCGGCCACCAACACCAAAGTTCGGTTTTAGTCCATCAGCATTAAACCCACCGTTCGCAAATACTTTACCCGTACCGGCAAAAGCAACAATGCCAAAACGGTTCATAAAACGGTAACGGATTTCGGCCTGTGTAGCTATTAGGTTTTCGTCGCGATAGCGACCACTGTAATAGCCACGCATCACCTGGTCGTTGCCCAGCTGTTGTAAAAGGTAAAATGGGGTGCTTTTGCTTTGTATGGTATAAAAAATTCCCTGAACCCCTAAAACTACTTTTGGAGCCAGACTAAAGAAACCACGAAGATCTAGCTTAATTTGTGAGCCATTAAAATTATCGCCACTAAAAAAATCGGGTGCATATTGGTAGGTTGCCCTACCAAAAAAACCTTTCGTTGGGTAGTTGTTGCTGTTTCGCGTGTCATAACTTTGCGATGCACCAATCCAGGCCACTGAGCCACCATCCTTGTCTAAAATCTGAGGATTTGTACTGTAAATGCCGCCAATTTCCTTATCTATAAATCGGTAATTTTCAAAACCCAACGAAACACCGGTATAAGCTTTAGGTACAATATTCTTTTCTGCATCGAAAAGTACCTTAAAAACCCTTTGATCTAGTTTATCTTCATCTACCTTTTGTGCATTATTGCCAATGCCATAAAAATTGAAGGGCTGGTTTTTGAAACGGACATCACCAATAAAATGATATTTGTTGCCTTTGGTCCAGGTATCGCCTTTTAAAGCAAAATTTGCTGTTTTTTTTGTGGAGTAAGTGGTGTTCAAAGCGAAATTAGAACTGCGGTTCAGTGTGTCTTTACGGTCTATATAAAATGAGTAAATGGCGCCAACCCCAAATTCGAAACCTGTTTCCTGACTATAGCCAAAGGCTGGTAATGGTAAAAAGCTGGCTTTACGGGTCGTATCTTTTTCGTTTGAGAGCATCTTTCTGATCAGTTTCATCTGTGCAAACGAACTTCCTGAAATGAGCGTAAGTAAAATAATTAGATAATATTTTTTCATCAAGATTTATTTGATTTTATAGGCAATGAAGCTATCGTGAGCACATCCTTGTATGGTGAGCTGTTTTTCATTACTGCAAAGAAAAGGAAATTTAGGAATAAGTTGGTTAATCGGTTAATTGTTTAAATCGGTTAACTGGTTTCAAACTTGAAATTAAATTACCCCTATTATTAAATTTTCTTTTCATAGATCCTGAAACAAGTTCAGGATGACGATCGCGAGGATTTGATGCAATGCCTGCGCCACCTAAACCGGATTGAAGGGGAAAGCCCACAGGTGAGGTACGAACCGAGGACTTTTACCAAAAAGCCGGACTGACGTTAAAATGAATTGCTGCAATTGCTTTCCAAATAAAGATCCTTCGACTATGCTCAGGATGACGATCGCGAGAGAATCAGTTAATTGATTTCAAACGCCAAATGCTCAACTGTCAATTTCCAACTGCATTATTTCAGCAGTCTGTTGCCACCTAAACTGGATTGGCGGGAAAAGCCCACAGGCGAGGTATCCCGATTCATCGGGAAGGACTTGTACCAAAAAGCCAGACTTCCTTGTAATAGGAGCTACTGCAACTGCTTTTCAAATAAAAGATAAATGTAATTACTCTCCTCTATGAAGATCCTGAAACAAGTTCAGGATGACGATCGCAGCATGGAATATACATAGTTTAATTGACTTTGGACTGCAGACTGAGAACTCTGGACTAAACCAACGTTATGTGCCAAACGCAATGCTTCAAGCGCTAAACGCTTTTACGTTTTAACCTTTCGGCCTAAATACCTATTTTTGCGGCAAACAATACAAAACGAAATGAGCAATACAAGAGGACCAATATCTCAGTTTATGGAGCGTAATTATCTCCATTTTAATGCTGCGGCAATGATGGATGCGGCTAAAGGATACGAAACGCATTTAGATGAAGGTGGTAAAATGATGATCACACTTGCTGGTGCAATGAGTACTGCAGAATTGGGAATTTCACTTGCAGAGATGATTCGCCAGGATAAAGTGGCTATTATTTCTTGTACTGGTGCCAACTTGGAGGAAGATATTATGAACCTGGTTGCACACTCACATTATAAACGCGTTCCAAATTACCGCGATTTAAGTCCGCAGGATGAGTGGGATCTTTTAGAAAACCATTACAACCGCGTTACCGATACCTGTATTCCTGAAGAAGAGGCTTTCCGTCGTTTACAAAAACACATTCAAAAAATCTGGATGGATGCTGAGGCTGCAGGTGAGCGTTATTTTCCACACGAATTTATGTATAAAATGCTTTTAAGCGGCGATTTAGAGCAATACTATGAAATTGACCCTAAAAATTCGTGGATGTTAGCTGCGGCGGAGAAGAATTTGCCAATTGTGGTTCCGGGATGGGAAGATTCTACCATGGGTAACATTTTTGCATCATATGTGATGAAGAAAGAACTTACCGCAACTACTGTAAAAGGTGGAATTGAATATATGGGTTGGTTGGCTGATTGGTATATTGCAAACAGCGGGGGTAAAGGAATTGGTTTCTTCCAGATTGGCGGTGGTATAGCCGGCGATTTTCCTATTTGTGTAGTACCAATGCTTTATCAGGATATGGAAATGGAAAATATTCCCTTCTGGAGTTATTTCTGCCAAATCTCAGATTCGACCACTTCTTATGGCTCATATTCTGGCGCTGTACCGAACGAAAAGATTACCTGGGGTAAATTAGATATTCACACCCCTAAGTTTATTGTAGAAAGTGATGCAACAATTGTAGCACCTTTAATGTTTGCCTGGATATTAAAACAATAATCAGAAAAAATAAATAAACCAAATTGGTTTCTAGTATGCCCATTTAAGATAATATATCAAAAATGGGCATTTTTATTGCCTGAATGGCTTGAAACGACATTTGTTTAGAATGATTATAAATTGTATTTCCAGTCACTATTATGTCATGGGATTTATTAATAAGTTATACTTTTGTTCAAGTTTTGGTGGAGCTACCCCTAGTTCAGCATCAATTTCACAACAAAAAGTAAATTAAATAAGTATAAAGTGTTCATTATGAGAGATATCTCGGTGATTTTAAAAAGCGTTTGGAAGTCGTTATTCGTATTTTCAGCAATTTCCGTAATAGCGGTTTCTACCGTAAATGCGCAGGATGCTAAAGAAGGAAGAACGCTTTTCAAAGCAAAATGTTCTTCGTGCCATGCGTTAGATGCTAAATTGATTGGTCCTGCCTTAACCGGTGTAAGCGATCGTCATGATGAAGCATGGCTTTTAAAATGGATCCCTAACAGTGCTGGATTGATCGCTTCTGGTGATGCTGCTGCTGTTAAAGTTTTTAATGAGAACAATAAGGTGGCGATGACTTCTTTTCCTGAATTGGATGAGACCAAAGTCAAAGACATCTTACAATACATTAAAGAAGGTGAGCCAAAAGCGGCTACTCCTCCGGGTGGTGCTGTTGCAGCAAAAGACGAGTCTACTTCAGGTTTATCAATTGCAGGTATTGTAGCTATCGTTGTATTGGCGATTGTTATTTTAGTAATCTTAGGCCGTGCTTCTAAATTGTTAGAGCGCCTGATTTTACTAAAACAAGGTATCGAGATTGAAGAAGACGTGCCATTAAAGGTTGGTGTACGCAAGATGTTCAAAAACAAGAAATTTGTGATGTTCTTTATCTTGTGTTTAATCATCGCTTTAGGTTCTTGGGGTTGGATGGGTATGTGGAACACAGGTGTTCACACCGGTTACCAACCAGTTCAGCCAATTAAATTCTCTCACGAGTTGCACGCTGGTATCAATCAAATTGATTGTCAGTATTGCCACAACGGAGCATTTAAATCTAAAAATGCAACTATCCCATCATTAAACGTTTGTATGAACTGCCATAAAGCTGTTCAGGCAAGAGATAAATATGATGGTGAGATTTCTCCTGAGATCAAAAAAATCTATAATGCTTTAGGTTACGATCCGGAAACACAGAAATATGATGAAGGCAAAGCTAAACCAATGGAGTGGGTACGTGTACACAACCTTCCTGATTTTGCTTACTTCAATCACTCTCAACACGTAGTTGTTGCAGAAGATGCAATCCGTAAAGCAAAAGGATTACAACCAACAGAACCTGTATGTTTCGCTTGTCACGGTCCTGTTAATACCATGGAAGAAATTTATCAATATTCTCCATTAACCATGAAATGGTGTATTAACTGCCATAAGGAAACAGATATTTCTGGTCAGAAAAATAATGCTTTCTACGCTAAGGTTATCGAAGCGCACGAGAAGATTAAAAAAGGCGAGAAAATTACACCAGCGTTATTGGGTGGTTTAGAGTGTGGTAAATGCCACTATTAATAGATAGAGTTTAGTAAGAACGTTCGAATAAACAGTAATATAGCTTAAATGGAAAGCAACAAAAAATACTGGAAAGGCTTAGAGGAGTATAACAATACACCCGATTTTGTTAAGAATAGCAAAAACGAATTCGCCGAGCCACTTCCAATAGAAGATGTTTTAAATGAAGCAGGGTTAAGTACCGTTACCCCACGCCGCGACTTTTTAAAGGCGTTAGGTTTTGGTTTAGGTGCCGTAACTTTGGCAGCCTGTCAAACTACCCCTGTTCATAAATCTATTCCTTACCTGGTAAAACCTGAAGAGGTTACTCCAGGTATTCCTAACTATTATACTTCGAGCTTTAATGGCCAGAGTATTTTAGTTAAAACAAGAGAGGGACGCCCAATTAAAATTGAACCAAATCCGAATGCGGGTCAATTTAACTGTGGTACAGATGCGAGAGCGCAAGCTTCGGTTTTAGATTTATATGATGTATCTAAACTAAAAACACCAGCTTTAGTAAGCAAAGACGGAAAAGTTGAAGAAACTACCTGGGCAAAAATCGACAGCTTTGTAAAAGGCGAGTTGGCAAAAGCACAGGCGGGTGGAAAGAAAATCCGTATTGTAGCATCAACAGTAAACAGCCCATCAACCAATGCGGTAATTGCTCAGTTTATTGCAAAATATCCTGCTGCTAAATTGGTTCAGTACGATGCGGTTTCTTATACTGGTATTATCCAGGCTAACCAAAACAGTTTTGGTAAAGCCGTTTTACCAAAATACAACTTTGATAAAGCCGATTTAATTGTAAGTTTCAGTGCCGATTTCTTAGGTACATGGATTAGCGGAGAAGAGTTTACTGCTCAATATACAGCTAACCGTAACTATAAATCGTTAGAAAATAAAAAAATGAGCCGCCACATTCAGTTCGAAAGTGGAATGAGCTTAACAGGTACCAATGCAGATACCCGTGTGCCGGTTAAATTATCGGAAGAAGGACCTGCTTTAATTGCTTTATATAATGCAATTACTGGTAGTGCTTTACCTGGTGGAACATTAGGTAACAATACCACTGCCGATAAAGTAATTAAATTGGTAGCTAAAGAATTGGTACAAGCTAAAGGTAAAGGCCTTGTAGTTTGTGGTTCGAACGATGTTTCTACTCAGATTTTAGTAAATGCCATTAATGCCGCTATCGGAAGTTATGGCACTACTATCGATTTAGATAATCCTTGTTATTTATATGCAGGTAACGATGCCGAATTTAATGGTTTAGTTGCTGAAATGAGTCGTGGCGAAGTTGGCGCTGTTTTATTCTTAAACAGTAACCCAGTTTACGATGCTGCAAATGCAAAAGCATTTACTGATGCATTAGCTAAGGTTCCTGCTAAAATTTCATTCTCTGATCGTGCAGATGAAACCGCTACAGTTTGTGATGCAATCGCAATCAACCATAACTACTTAGAATCATGGGGTGATGCAAATGCTTACGAAGGATATTATTCTATCGTTCAGCCAACCATCAACCCTGTTTTTAATAGCCGCCAAGCTGAAGAGAGTTTATTAACCTGGGCTGATGCTCCGGTTAAAGATTACTATCAGTTTGTACGCAGCAACTGGGAAGCTAAAATGTTACCAGCTGTTGGTTTGAAATGGGAAGAAGTTTTAGAAAAAGGAGTGGTTACTGTAACAGCAAAAGCTGCTGGAGCTTATTCATTCACTCAATCTTTAGCACAAGTTGCTACTTCAATCGTTAGCAGCAGCAAAGCACTAGGTAAAGAAGTGGAATTACAGGTTTACGAAAGCATCCCAATGCGTGATGGTAAAAATGCAAACAATGCATTCTTACAAGAATTACCTGATCCGGTTTCTAAAGTAACCTGGGATAACTATGTTGCGCTTGCGCCAAAATTTGCTGAGAAATTAAAGGTTAAAGAATTTGATGTTGTAACGGTTAAAGCTAGCAACGGATATTCAATAGATCTTCCGGTATTAATCCAGCCAGGACAAGCACAACAAACTGCATCTATCGCATTAGGTTATGGCCGTACCAAAGTTGGTAAAGCTGGTAACGATGTAGGTAAAAATGCTTTCCCTTTTGTTTCTTTTGTAAATGGAACTTTCCAATATGCTACTTCGGTAACCATTACCCCAACAGGCGGTTATTACGAATTGGCTCAAACACAAACTCACCACTCTTTCGAAGGCCGTGCAGTGATTAAAGAAGCTACCTTCAAGGAGTACTTAAAAAATCCTGGAGCTGGTAACGAGAAAGGTGAGCATAAAGACTACGATCTTTGGGATCAATACGAAAAACCAGGTAACAACTGGGTTATGGCAATCGATTTGAATGCTTGTACAGGTTGTGGTTCTTGTATTGTTGCTTGTAACGTTGAAAATAACATTCCTGTTGTAGGCCGTGATGAGGTTCGCCGTCGTCGTGAAATGCATTGGATTCGTATCGACCGTTATTACAGCTACGAAACTGCAGCTGGTGATGTAACCAGAGAGAAAGAAATTGCTAAGTTAGAAGACTTAGATCACGTTTCTGTAGTTCACCAACCCATGTTATGCCAACACTGTGATCACGCACCTTGCGAAACTGTTTGTCCGGTATTGGCAACGGTTCACTCAAGTGATGGTTTAAACCATATGGCTTACAACCGTTGCGTAGGTACACGTTATTGTGCAAATAATTGTCCGTACAAAGTACGTCGTTTCAACTGGTTTAACTACTGGAACGATTCGCGTTTCGATAACTATTTAAATAACGAGTTTACCCAATTAGTTTTAAACCCTGATGTAACTACACGTTCGAGAGGGGTAATGGAAAAATGCTCTATGTGTATTCAACGTATACAAGGTGGCAAATTACAAGCTAAATTGGAGAAACGTCCATTAAAAGATGGCGATATTAAAATGGCTTGTCAGGAAGCTTGTTCAGCAAATGCGATTGTATTTGGTGATGCAAACGATCCAAATTCAGAGGTTTCAAAAGCATTACGTTCTGAGCGTATCTACTACGTATTAGAAGAGATCAATGTGAAACCAGGTATTGGATACATGACAAAAATTAGAAATACAGATACAACAGTACAAGCGTAAGCTTTAGTATAAAGAAAATACAAATTATGTCAGGACATAACGAATCAATACTTAGAGAACCATTAATCACCGGAGATAACATCACGTATGCAAAAATTACGGATGATATTTTAGGCCCGGTAGAGAACAAGCCGAATAAGGCTTGGTGGATTGGTTTCATCGTTGCCTCATTAGGTGCTTTACTTTGGGTAGTAGCAGTAAGCTACACTTTCTGGAATGGTATCGGCGCATGGGGTTTAAATAAAACAGTTGGTTGGGCTTGGGACATCACCGGTTTCGTATGGTGGGTAGGTATCGGTCACGCTGGAACACTAATTTCAGCAGTATTATTACTTTTCCGTCAGAACTGGCGTAACTCCATCAACCGTTCGGCAGAGGCGATGACTATTTTCGCCGTAATCTGTGCCGCAACTTATGTTGTATCGCACATGGGCCGCCCTTGGTTAGCTTATTGGGTTTTACCTTTACCAAACCAATTCGGATCACTTTGGGTAAACTTTAACTCACCATTGGTGTGGGATATGTTTGCGATCTCTACTTACTTCTCTGTATCATTATTATTCTGGTACACAGGTTTATTACCAGATATCGCTACCATCCGCGACCGTGCAGTGGGTACACGTAGAAAAATCTATTCTATCTTCTCTTTTGGATGGAGTGGAAGTGTTAAAACATGGCAGCGTTTCGAAGCGGTGTCGTTAATCTTAGCAGGTATCTCTACACCACTTGTACTTTCGGTACACACCATTGTATCAATGGACTTTGCAACATCGGTAATTCCGGGATGGCACACTACCATCTTCCCTCCATACTTCGTAGCAGGGGCGATTTTCTCAGGATTTGCGATGGTATTAACCTTATTATTGGTTGCACGTAAAGTATTGGGTTTAGAAAACTACATCACCATGTTCCACATCGAGTCGATGAATAAAATCATCATCTTAACTGGATCAATCGTAGGTGTAGCTTATTTAACTGAGTTTTTCATCGCTTGGTATTCAGGTTCAGAGTATGAGCAGTATGCATTTATCAACAGATCTACTGGTCCTTACTGGTGGTCGTACTGGATGATGATGACCTGTAACGTAATTTCACCACAGTTGTTATGGTTCAAAAAAATCCGTTTAAGCATTAAAGCTACCTGGATTTTATCAATCGTAGTAAACGTAGGTATGTGGTTCGAGCGTTTCGTAATTATCGTTACTTCATTACACCGCGATTATATTCCGTCAAGTTGGGCAATGTTCTATCCAACATGGGTTGATATCAGTGTATTCGTAGGTTCAATTGGTTTATTCTTTACTTTATTCTTATTATTCTTAAGAGTATTGCCATCAATCGCTATAGCAGAGGTTAAATTATTATTAAAAACTGCAAGTGAGCAAGCTAAAATGAAACAGATTAAAGAAGGGCATGAGAATAAAGAATACGTTGCAGAATACGTAGAGTCTTTAGAAAAATTTGATAGTGTTAAACAAGAAGATTACGCAAAAATATAACAATGAGTGATATCAAATATATTTTAGGCAGCTTTGGCGATCCTGATGAAATGATGCACGGCATCGAAAAGCTTCAGGAAAATAACATCAGCATTTTTGATGTATATACACCGATGCCTATACACGGAATAGAGGCCAAATTAGGAATTAAAAGATCTAGAATCGATATCGCAGCTTTTTGCTTTGGTATAACAGGAACTTGTGCAGCTTTTGCTTTGATTTATTTCTGCGCAGTAATCGATTGGAAAGTAAACATAGGTGGTAAACCATCATTTGCATTGCCGGATTTTATTCCAATAATGTTCGAACTTACAGTATTATTCTGTGCTTTCGGTATGGTGTTAACTTACTATGCATCTACACACTTATTTCCAGGAAGAGCACCAAGAGTGATGGATTTACGTGCTACTGATGATCGTTTTGTTATTGCAGTTGATGCAAAAGACAATGTAGAACATACTGTAATTGATGGATTATTAAAAGATGCAGGTGCTTTAGAAGTAAAGTATAATGAAAGGAAGTACATTAGCTATGAATAAGAATAAATTTGTTTACACGGCGTTTTTAGCTATCGCTTTTGCAGCTACCTTTTCAGCTTGTAAAGATAAACGCAGTACTGGCTTAGAATATGCCAGAAACATGTATGATCCGATTGCTTACAATCCGGATCAACCAAACAAAAATTTTAAAGATGGTAAAACTGCCCAGTTGCCACCTGCACATACTAAACCAGTAGGTTTTACTGAATATGATGAATATCCTAATACAAAAGAAGGATATGAAGCAGCAGGTGTGAGCATGGTTAACCCTTTACCAGTTGATACTGTTAATTTAGCTCAAGGCCAACATTTGTTTAAAGTTTTCTGTGCCCCTTGCCACGGAGAAAAAGGTGATGGACAAGGACACTTAGTTAAAATTGAGAAATTTAGTGGAGTACCTGCTTATCAAACAGGCGCATCATCTAGAGGTGGTAACATGGTTGATCTTACTGCAGGTAAAATTTACCACACCATTACATACGGTGTAAATAACATGGGCTCGCATGCTTCGCAAATCTCACCAACAGATCGTTGGAAAGTGGTGATGTATGTTCAACAATTACAAAAAGGACAATAGTAAAGCAGAATATAAATGGGAACTCACAATATTAATTTTAGTGAACAGTTTGAGTTTACAGGTAAAGTAAAAACCTTAAGCATTGTTGGTATCGTTATCGGTATTGCGGCTGTATTGTTCGGTTTCTTAGCCGGCGATAAAGTAATGCACGAGCGTACTTTTGCTAACCTGTTGCTTATGGCATATTACTTTGCATGCGTTTGTATGTCGGGTACATTTTTCCTGGCTGTTCAATATGTAGCTCAAGCAGGTTGGTCTGCATCAATTTTACGTGTACCACAGGCTATGGCAAAAACATTGCCTATTGCGGCTGTAATACTTGTTGTTGTTATTTCGGCAGGTTTATATACACATAACTTATACCACCACTGGCATGCTGATGGATTAACAGATCCAAATAGCCCAAATTATGATTCACTAATCGCTGGTAAATCAGTTTTCTTAAACGTACCATTCTTTTTAGGTCGCCAGGTAGTGTTTTTAGGTATTTACAGCATTTTCTCGATCATGTTCGTTAAGTTTTCTTATAACGAAGATTTAGCAGGTGGTTTAAATTCTTACAGAAAAAGCTTTAAAAATGCTTGTATCTTCTTGGTAATTTACGGTTTTACAACGCCGATTTTTGCTTTCGATACGGTAATGTCATTAGAGGCGCACTGGTTCTCAACCATGTTCGGTTGGTATAACTTCGCTGCCATGTGGGTAAGCAGTTTAGCTACTATTGCTATTATTCTTATCTTATTAAGAAGAGCAGGTTATATGCAATGGGTTAACAATAGCCACTTGCACAATTTAGGTCAGTTTATCTTTGGTTTCTCTATCTTTTGGACTTATGTATGGTTTGCTCAATTCTTATTGATCTACTATGCAAACATGCCTGAAGAAACTGTATATTTCTACAAACGCTTCGAGTATTACAAGTTCTGGTTTTTCTTAAACCTGGCCATGAACTTTTTAGCGCCAGTATTATTATTAATGGACAGAGATAACAAAAGAACAGATGCGAAATTATTGTTCGTTGCTATCGTGGTACTTTTAGGTCACTGGGTAGATTACTACCAAATGATTATGCCAGGAGCAGTAGAAGAGGGACATAATGGTTTCGGTATTGTTGAAATTGGTACAGCAATAGGTTTCGTAGGATTGTTTACCTTTACGGTTTTAACATCATTAAGCAAAAAACCGTTAATTGCAAAGAATCACCCATTATTACAAGAAAGTTTGCATCATCAATTGTAGTGGTGATAAGATAAAGCAAATATTTAATTATTATTATAATTAGCAGTACAGCGTACTACTTTTAAGAAAATGAGTTTAAGAAAGTTTATAACGAATAAAACGACCGCAGCTTTAGCAGTATTGATTACTGTTTTTGCAAACACTAGCGTATTTGCGCAAGATGCAGCAGCAGGTGCTGCCGCGGCACCGAAAGTTGATATGGGCGAGGTTTATAAATCAGTAATATTTTATATTCTGGTTTTCCTTGCCGTATGCTTATTTATTGCAATTATTGGTAAAGCAATAAAAGTATATGAATTAAGCCGCGAAGCACAAGGTAAACCTGTTGGTATTAACTGGAACGGTGTTCACGCAAGTTTATTTGCGCTGTTTTTAGTGATCGGTTTATATGGTGTATATTGGGAATATACAGTACATGGATCAATGTTACTTCCTGATGCAGCATCAGAGCATGGAAAGAAAATTGATGAGATGTTTAATTTAACATTAATCATTACCACAATTGTATTTGTAGTAACCCACATCTTATTATTCGGATTTTCTTATATCTATAAATACTCAGCTAAAAGAAAAGCTTACTATTACCCACACAATAATACAATCGAAAAAATCTGGACTATCGTTCCGGCTTTAGTATTAACCGTTTTGGTATTAATGGGTTTCTTAACCTGGAGGTCTATTTTCTTCAAAGTTGAAGATCCAAATAACAAGCCATTACAGATAGAAGTTACTTCTGAGCAGTTTAAATGGTCTATCCGTTATCCTGGAGCTGATGGAATTGTAGGTAACAAAAATTACAAACTAACCACAGCGACCAATACATTGGGTATCGATTTTAAAGATATCAACTCTCGCGATGATGAAATGGCTGATGAGATGGTGCTTCCTGTGGGCAAATCGGTTAAACTGATTTTAACCAGTAAAGATGTAATTCACAGTTTTTATATGCCACACTTCAGAGTACAGTTAAATACCGTACCAGGTATGAGAACTATATTTGAGTTTACGCCTACAAAAACTACTGCAGAAATGCAGCAAGAAACTAACGATCCAAACTTTAAGTACCTTTTCTTATGTGCGAAGATTTGTGGATCTGGTCACTGGAACATGCAAAAAGTGGTACGTGTGGTTTCAGAAGCTGAATACAAAAACTGGATTGCAGAACAGAAAACATACTTAAACGATGATTTAAGAAAACAATTTAATTTGCCAGTGGCACCTGCGCCTGTAAAATCAGTAGCAGATTCAGCAGCTACAGATTCAGCAGCTGTGAAAACTAACCAAATGGCTTTAAATAAATAATATTAAGCAGGAGCGAACGAAATTATGTCAACAATAGCATTACACGACGAACACAATCACGATCACGCTGATCATGGGCATCATAAAGAGACTTTGATTTCAAAGTATATCTTTAGTATGGATCATAAAATGATTGCTAAGCAATTTTTGATTACCGGTATTATTATGGCGGTAATAGCAATGGGCTTATCAATTTTATTCCGTATCCAATTGGCATGGCCAGATCAAAACTTCCCTTTCTTAGAAACATTTTTAGGTAAATGGGCTGAGGGTGGTCGTATCAAACCCGACTTTTATCTGGCTTTGGTAACCATTCACGGTACCATCATGGTATTCTTTGTACTAACCGCCGGATTGAGTGGTACATTTAGTAACTTACTTATTCCGCTTCAAATTGGAGCAAGAGATATGGCATCGCCGTTCTTAAACATGCTTTCATACTGGTTCTTCTTTATGGCCTGTGTGATCATGATGTCATCATTCTTTATCCAAACAGGTCCTGCATCTGGTGGTTGGACGGTTTATCCGCCATTATCGGTTGTAGCTAAAGCAATGCCTGGTTCTGGTTTAGGTATGACTTTATGGTTAGTAAGTATGGTGCTTTTCGTAGCATCATCTTTAATGGGCGGTATTAACTATGTAAGTACAATCTTAAACATGCGTACTAAAGGTATGGACCTTTGGAAAATGCCATTAACCATTTGGGCTTTCTTCTTAACCGCTATTTTAGGTATCTTATCATTCCCTGTTCTTGTAGCTGGGGTAGTGTTAATGGTATTCGACCGTAGTTTCGGAACAAGTTTCTACTTGTCTGATATTGTAATGGGTACCGATATTTTACCAAATGAAGGTGGTTCACCAATTTTATGGCAACACTTATTCTGGTTCTTAGGTCACCCTGAGGTATATATCGTAATTATGCCAGCTTTAGGTATCTCATCTGAAGTAATCTCGGTAAACGCGCGTAAACCAATCTTTGGTTACCATGCAATGGTTTACTCTTTAATTGGTATTACCGTATTATCATTCATCGTATGGGGTCACCACATGTTTGTAACGGGTATGAATCCATTGTTGGGTGGTGTGTTTATGATTACCACATTAATCATCGCGGTACCATCAGCCGTAAAAACCTTTAATTACTTAGCTACTTTATGGCGTGGTAACATCCGTTTCACTCCAGCCATGTTATTTGCTATTGGTTTAGTTTCATTCTTTATCTCTGGTGGTTTAACCGGTATCTTCTTAGGAAATGCTTCATTAGATATTAACTTACACGATACCTATTTTGTTGTTGCCCACTTCCACCTGGTAATGGGATCTGCAGCAATCTTCGGTATGCTTGCAGGTGTTTATCACTGGTTTCCTAAAATGTTCGGTAGAATGATGAATGCCAAATTAGGATATTTACACTTTTGGTTAACTTTCATTGCAGCTTACCTGGTATTCTTCCCACTTCACTTCTTAGGTTTAGATGGTGTACCTCGTCGTTACTATGCATTTACCGAGTTTGAATTTATGAAGAAATGGTTAACCGTTAACGTATTTGTAACATGGGCAGCTATTATGGCAGCACTTGCTCAGGTTGCGTTCTTGTTTAACTTCTTTTATTCAATCTTTAAAGGAAAAGTATCTCCTCAAAACCCTTGGGAATCAAATACATTAGAGTGGACTGCTCCGGTAGAACACCTACACGGTAACTGGCCAGGAGAAATTCCTACGGTTTACAGATGGCCATATGATTATAGCAAACCAGGACATGATGTAGATTTTATCCCTCAAACTGTTCCTTTCTCTCAAACCATGAGTTCTAACTTGCCTCACGATTTTGAAGGAAATGCGGAAGCAGAAAAAATACAACAAGATTGGGAATTAGCTAATCCTGTTGTAGAAAACAAGGGCTAGTTTAAGCTTAAAATAAAATTTTAAAAGGGGTATCTGATTAAGTTTCTGCTTATCCGGATACCCTTTTCATCTTAATAGATATATGGTCAGCAGATCAGAACAACGTTTCATTCGCATTAATCTTATAACCATTATAGTTACGCTATTGGTTATACTTGCCGGCGGTATTGTACGCAGTACCGGATCGGGCATGGGCTGTCCGGATTGGCCGAAATGTTTCGATCGTTACATTCCGCCAACCGATGTATCACAGCTTCCTGCTAATTATAAAGAAAAATATGTAGCAGGTAGGTTAAAGAAGAATGAGAAATTTGCCAAATATCTGGAAAGCATGGGTAAAGTGGCCTTAGCTGACAGTATTAGGCATGATAAGAGTATCACAATACCTGAAGAATTTAACCCAACTAAAACCTGGACAGAATACTTAAATAGGTTGGCTGGGGTAGCCGTAGGGATATTCCTGATTTTAACAGTAGTTTATTCGTTTACCTACCGCAAAACAGCCAAACGGATTATTGTACTCAGTATTCTGAATATTTTGGTTGTGGGCTATCAAGGATGGCTAGGTTCGATAGTAGTTTCTACCAATTTGGCGCAGTGGGTGGTAACCGTACACATGTTGTTAGCACTGGTTATTTTAGCGATATCTATTTATACCTACAATTACGCAAAGCAATTGAGTAAAGCGCCCTCGGTAATTATGTATCGCATAGCCTGGCTAAAAGGATTTTTGTTCTTTACCCTCGTAATTACTATCGTTCAGATTGTTTTAGGAACGGAAGTTAGAGAAGCAGTGGATGTGATTGCAAAGTCGCTCGCTTATGGAAGTAAGAATACCTGGATTTCGAAGGTGGGAGAGGTATTTTCTTCTCACCGCGATTTAGCTATACTCGTGGTAATTGCCAATGGAGTTGTGTATAAAATGGTTATCGACCGTTTTAGCGGTAAGGCTGCCCCGTTGTTAACGGCAAGGTTTATGTTAATAACGCTCTTCGTACAATTATTAAGTGGTTTTGCATTAGCATATATAGCTTTTCCACCAGCAGCGCAGGCATTGCATATTTTGTTCTCTACGTTGTTATTTAGTTTACAGTTTTACCTGTACTTATTGGTTTACCGAACAAGTACATATAAACAATAATATTTAAGAAAATTGAAGCAATATCTTTCAGATTTTTCTAAACTTATCAAATTCAGGCTATCGTTTACGGTGGTGTTTTCGGCATCGATCTCTTTTTTGATCGGTCAGAAAATGCAGGTAGGCAGGGGCCATATACCTAGTATCGATTGGGGAAATTGGTTGATTTTAATCGCCGGTGGCTTTTTAGTAACCGCAGCTGCAAACTGCTTTAACGAGATTATAGAGAAAGACTTAGATAAGTTAATGGCTAGAACTAAAGATCGCCCTATGCCCGCTGGTAGAATGACTACTGGGCAAGGATTGATTTTAGGGGTGTTTATGGCATTTTTAGGTACCTGGTTATTAGGTAAATTAAACCTGGAAACAGGTTTACTCTCTGTATTTTCGATCCTGTTATATGCCTTTGCTTATACGCCATTAAAAAGAAAATCTCCAATAGCTGTTTTTGTAGGTGCCATTCCAGGCGCTTTACCTCCACTCATTGGATATTTAGCAGCATTTGGTAGTTTAAAGGCTGAAATGTTCCACGAAATTGATTATTACATTGCAGGTATTTTGTTTTTAATCCAGTTTGTTTGGCAGTTTCCACACTTTTGGGCAATTGCATGGGTATTGGATGATGATTATAAGAAAGCTGGTTTTAGGTTATTGCCAACTAAGAAAAGAGATAAAACGTCAGCACTGCTTACCTTTTTAAGCACGCTGGTTTTAATTCCAGTAAGTTTATTGCCAACCATTTATGGGTTTGGCGGTTATTACATTGCAGGCTTATCTTTAATAGCGGGACTTATTTTTAGCTGGTTAGCTTTTAAACTTTTAATGAACAGAGAATTGGCTGATGCCAAGAAAGTAATGTTCTGTTCGTTTTTTTACATCCCGGCAGTACAGTTGGGCTTATTATTAAATTTTATAGCAAAGTAATTTATGGTGCTAACAATGGAAAAGATGCAGGATACGTTTGACCCTAAACCAAGGAAATTTATTGTTTGGTTATTTGTCGTATCATCTACAATTATGTTTGGTGGTTTTACCAGTTATTACCTGGTATTCGCCGCTTCGAAAGGTAAGGGGCATGGTTTAGTTTTACCCGATGCCTTTATTTACTCTAGTTTGGTTATTATTGCCAGTAGTATTACTTTGGTGCTTGCATCAAAGGCTTTAAAGAAACTAAATTTTAGCTTACAGCGCAATATGCTGTGGATTACCGTAATATTAGCCATCGCTTTTGGTGTAATGCAGTTTAGTGCATGGGGAAGTATGGTTAGAACCGGAGCAACCCTTGTAGGAAACAATGCTGCAATATCATTTATATATGTGGTTTCGGGCATGCACTTATTACACATTATTGGCGGTGTTTGCCTTATTATTAATGCTTTAGCAGGAAGTTATAAAAGCCTGCCTGTTGCCAAAGTCCAGTACAGAATGGAAATTGCTTCTATTTTTTGGCATTTTATAGATATATTATGGATATATCTGTATGTTTTTTTACTTTTGAACCGTTAAATTTGTTAACAAACTATTATACTATTTCCAAATGAATGCAGTATCACAATTAGATCAAGTTAAAACCGGACCATGGAATGGTGGTCGTTCTCCGTGGTCGGTAGAATATGGTAAAATCATGATGTGGTTTTTCCTTTTGTCAGATGCTTTTACCTTTTCATCTTTATTGATCTACTACGGCGCTCAGCGTTTTTCTAAATTAACATGGCCGGCTCCGGATAAGGTTTTCCAATCTATCCCAGGTATTGCAGAACACGGTGCTCCATTAGTTTTCGTAGGTATCATGACCTTTATCTTAATCATGAGTTCGGTAACCATGGTTTTAGCTGTAGAGGCAGGTCACAGACGTTCTAAAAAAGAAGTTATCGGCTGGATGATTGCAACCATCATTGGTGGTTTCATGTTCTTAGGCTGTCAGGCAATTGAGTGGACTCACCTATTCCATGAAGGATTTAATTGGGGAGCTAATCCAGCCTCAGGAAAAACAGGACAAGCAGCTATTGCAGCCTTGCAGCCATTTTTTAAAGATGGGGAAGTTTCTATTGTTGCAGCACAACAATTTGCCAACTTATTTTTTACCATTACAGGTTTCCACGGTTTCCACGTATTTAGTGGGGTAATCATTAACATCATCATCTTAATCATGACGATTAATGGAACTTTCGAGAAGAGAGGACATTATTTAATGGTGGAGAAAGTGGGTTTATACTGGCACTTTGTTGATTTAGTTTGGGTGTTCGTATTTACATTCTTCTATTTGGTTTAATTTATCATATTATAAAAATATTTTTATGTCAGAGCACTCACATAGCACAGAAGGCCACGGCCACGATGACCATGCAGGTTTATCAAAAGGTAAAATCTGGAAAGTTTTCGGTATCCTTTTATTAATTACAGTTATAGAGTTTATTATCGCGTTGGTTTTTATTCCTAAAGGATATATGACCCAACATGTTGGTAATTATGTTTATATCGCATTAACACTGTTAAAAGCATTTTATATTGTAGCTTATTTTATGCACTTAAAATATGAGAAGCTAGGTTTACAGCTTGCATTAACGGTTTCATTTGTGTTCATTATTTACTTTATTGTTTTAATGTTAATAGAAGGTGGGTTTTTAAACATCCACATGATGAACCATTAATGAAAAGAAGTCCTATAAAAAAGGTAATAATCCTGGTAAGCATTTTAGCTATACCGGGATTTTTGTTTTTTTACTTATTGCCACAGTTTGCAAAGAACAGGTATAAGCGTTTACCCATCTTTGGGGACAAAGTGGTTGCATCAACTTTTCATAGCGTAAAAGGCAAAAAAATACCAGATACAATTTACCACCTGGTTCCTGACTTTAAACTCCTAAACCAGCATAATGATACCGTTACCTGGAAGTCGCTCAAGAACAAGATTGTGGTGTTGAATATGTTTTATACCAGTGCAAACAATCAAGGAGCAAGTAAGTATATTAAAAAGTTATCTGAAGGCTATGAGCAGAAACCTTTGGTTAAGTTTTTAAGCCTGTCTGTCGATCCACTCGATGGAAGTAAAATAAAAGATTTTGCCGAACAGTTTAAAGCGAAAGTTGGGAAATGGGATTTTCTGGTTGGCGATACGATTCAAACTTATCCGCTAATTAGAAAGGGTTTATTACTCGATGTAGTTGCAGATGAAAAGAATGAGAAAACCAATTTCATTTTTAGCAATAAAATAGTGCTTATCGATAATCTACACCGTATACGCGGTATTTATGAGGCCGATAATGCCGAAGCAAACGCCAGGTTAGAAGATGAAATAAAAGTACTTATCGCCGAGTATTTAAGAAACGTTAAAGACGGTAGGTAATTAGTCTGAAGTCATTAGTCGGGAGTCCGAAGTCGATAGTTGAATACAATAATAATATAAAGAGAATTATAAAATACTCATGGAAAATAGTCCGATCGAGAAAAAATATAGCAAGTGGATCATTATTCTTTCCATTTTAATACCGATAGTTGTAGCCTTTTTATTTGTAGTAAAATTAAAGGATCTGGGAGTTGATGCGCCAACTTTACCTTTTTTACCACCAATATACGCCACCATTAACGGAATAACAGCTATACTGTTGATTGTTGCGGTATGGGCCATAAAAAATGGCAAAATACAATTACATCAAAATCTAATGAAAGCCGCTATTGGCTGCTCCCTATTGTTTTTGGTCATGTACATAGCCTATCATATGACTACACCATCTACCAAATTTGGAGGTGAGGGTGCCGTTAAATATGTCTACTTCTTTATTTTGTTAACGCATATCCTATTGTCAATAGTCATTATTCCATTAGTATTGGTTACTTATGTAAGGGCATTGGCAGAACGTTTCGATCGTCACAGAAAAATTGCACGGATTACTTTTCCACTATGGCTGTATGTTGCCTTAACTGGAGTGGTAGTTTATTTGATGATTTCACCATATTATTAATATTAAACCTGTTGGTTAGAAGATATCAAGAAAGCCTTACACTAAAAATGTAAGGCTTTTTTAGTTATAGCTAGGTTTGATCTTGACAACCATTTGTTTTAACCCATTTTTTTGTCACTTTTATGTATATTATATCACACAAATAAACACTTATAAATTTGTAGGTGAGTAGGCAGATCGACTAATTTATGGCGCTAGGAAGGATAGAAGATGAACGTAAGCTTATAGAAAAAATCGTAGGAGGAGATGAGCAGGCTTTTTCTGTTCTTTTCTTCAAATATCTTCCTGTACTCCAAATTTTTGCCACTAAGTTTACAAAATCTGATGATGCGGCAGAAGAAATTATTCAAGATTCGTTTTTAAGGGTTTGGCTAAATCGTGATAAATTAGCAGAAGTAGATAATGTAAGAGCCTATCTATATAAATATGTTTCTAATGAATGTTTAAGCTACCTGCGTAAGAAATTAAAAGAAGATAGAGTTATTGATGCATTTACTGCCAAACAACAAAATAGCCATAACAATACTATAGAAACTATTAATTTAAACGAGGTAACGAAAATTATTGCTATTGCTGTCGATAAATTACCTGATCAGCGCAAAAATATATACCAATTGAGCAGACGCGATGGTAAAACCATACCTGAAATTGCAGAAATACTTAATATCTCGCCTAATACGGTTAAAAACGCCCTAGTAATTGCCTTAAAATCGATACGGATACAGCTCGATCAACACGGGATTGTGTTCTTTTTTCCAATTGTTTTTTTCTTTTTGAAAATAAAATAGAAAAAAATTAATATCCCGATAGTCCTAATTTTCTTTTGCTGCTTCTTAGTATCAGAATCTTTATGGAAGAACGTATACCTTATCTCTTACAACAGTTTACTGCTAAGACCTTAAGTCAGGCCGAAAGGGAAGAGCTTTTAGTTTTGGCAGAAAATAATACATCATTGCTTTCTGACGAAATCGTGAAAATGATTATCGCAGAAGAAGAGCATGCAGTTCATGTTGTGGAGGAAAAATGGAATCCAATTCTAAATAAAATTCTGGCGGTAGACAAACCAACCCGATCGCCTAGACGGATTTTAATGAATAGCTTAAAATGGGCTGCCGCTGCAGTTGTTTTTATTGTGTTTTCGGTAACAGCTTACATCTCTATACAGAAAAAGAAAGAGCACGTTTTTGCTACTGATGTGGCACCGGGAAAAAATAAAGCTATTCTCACCTTGGCCGACGGAAAGAAAATTTCACTTTCAGATGCGATAAAAGGTGATATAGCCAAAGAAGCGGGTTTCTCTATCACGAAAACTGCTGATGGCCAGTTGGTGTATAATGTAGTTGGATCAGAAAATGTAAATGATACCAGATTAAATACCATTTCGACGCCGAACGGTGGCGAGTGGCAAATCCAGTTACCTGATGGTTCTACTGTTTGGCTAAATGCAGCATCTTCTATCCAGTATTCGTTAAATATTGGAACCGCTAAACAGCGCTTGGTGAAATTAGATGGTGAAGCATATTTTGAAGTTGCTAAAAATGTAGCACATCCTTTTATTGTTGAAACCGATAAACAAGCTGTTGAGGTATTAGGTACGCACTTCAATATTAATAGCTATAAAGATGAAAGGGTAACTAAAACCACTTTGTTGGAAGGAAGTGTACGTGTTTCGCATAATACTACCAATGAGAGCGAGGTGCTTAAGCCTGGAGAACAATCGCTAGTATCTGTTTCGGGTATAGCTATAAAAGAAGTAGATGTAGATGAAGCAATAGCATGGAAAAACGGCTATTTTATGTTTAATAACGAAAGGCAGGAAAGCATTTTACGCAAAATTGCGCGTTGGTACAATGTTGAGATAGAATATGCCGATCAGGATGCAAAAGAGGTGATGTACTATGGTACGGTAAGTCGTTTTGAAAAAATTTCGAAAGTGCTAACCAAATTTGAGCAAACTGGTGAAGTACGTTTCGATATTAAAGGCAATAAAGTTATTGTCTATAAAGAATAACCGGAAAAAGATGAAGACGTAACTAACCTTTATCTCTAAAAAAAAAACTAATTAATCAACAATAACCTAAAAACCACTAACAACTAATGAATATACTTCGACAAAACTCCTGACGATTCAAAAGTTGAATAAATAAAAAAGGAGTGCTTGCAACACCCCCTTTATTATCTGTTTAGCTATTCCGTAAACCGGAATCGATTAAAATCAATTATTTCTTGGATAACCGCGAAACGCTTTTGGGCGTCTAAACTTTATTGCGCTTCGCACAAAAACAGACTATTAAATGTACAAAATTTATATTAGAATTTTATGTACGCATCGACGCTACATACCTAAATTGCTATTTATTATGAAGTTAGTTACGGTCATATTACTTGCCTCGCTAATACAGGTTAGTGCAGCTTCATTTGGCCAGCTGGTTACATTAAAAGAAAAGAATGTAACATTCGAAAAGGTTTTTAGAGAGATCAGAAAACAATCTGGTTATGATGTTCTTTTATCAACTAATAAAATTAAAACCTCAACTACTTTAAATGTAGATTTTAGTAATTCTACTGTTGAAGAGGTGATGGACAAAGTTGTTTCAGGTAGAGATTTAAGCTATACTGTAGAAGACAGAACAATTTTAATTAAATTAAAAGAAAAGTCTGTTTTTGATAAGGTATTAGGCTATTTTGTTGCAGTACAAGTAACGGGAAAGGTAAAAGATAAAAACGGAGCAGTACTTCCTGGTGTTAGTGTTAGAGAAAAAGGGGTAGCGAATGCTGTATCTACAAGTGCCAACGGAGATTATTCAATTTCGGTAAAAGAAGGTGCTACTTTAGTTTTTAGCTTTATTGGATATAAAACAATAGAGGTTGAAGTTGGATCTAAAACCTCTATAAATGTTGTATTAGAAGAAGATGCAAATGAACTCAAAGATGTAAATATTATTTCAACAGGTTATCAGAATTTAAACAAGAAATTATTTACTGGGGCTGCTACAGCATTAAAGGGAGCTGATGTTAAACAAGACGGTATTACTGACGTAAGTCGTATGCTCGAAGGTCGGGTAGCTGGGGTTTCAGTACAAAATGTTTCTGGTACTTTTGGTGCAGCACCAAAAATCCGTGTTCGCGGTGCAACCTCAATTACTGGAGATAATAAACCACTATGGGTAGTTGATGGTGTGATTTTGGAAGATGTTGTTAATATTTCCAATGAACAGTTATCATCAGGAGATGTAAGTACATTGATTGGATCTTCTGTAGCTGGTATAAATGCTGACGACATTGAATCATTTAATATCTTAAAAGATGCGGCTGCAACTGCACAATATGGTGCACGCGCAATGAACGGTGTTGTGGTTATAACAACAAAGAAAGGACGTATCGGTAAACCATTAATCTCTTATACAGGTAACTTTTCTACCTATTTAAAGCCTACGTACGACAGTTATAATATTATGAATTCTTCTGATCAAATGTCTGTTTACTCAGAGCTGGCTCGCAAAGGATGGCTAAATCATTCTAGTGCTTCGAGAGCAGCAGACGGAGGTGTTTTTACTAAAATGTATCAATTAATTAATACATACGATGCAAGTTCAGGTACATTCGGTCTAGCAAATACCCCCGAAGCAAGAAATTCATTCTTATCTCGCTATGCAACGGCAAATACAGATTGGTTTGATGTACTTTTCAAAAACTCTTTAATGCAAGAGCACGCCATTAGTGTTTCGTCAGGAACTGAAAAATCTCAACTATATTTTTCAACCAGTTATTTAAACGATAATGGTTGGGCTATTGGAAATGATGTAGAACGTTATACTGCAAATGTTAACGCTGTATTTAATCTTTCAGATAAACTTTCAGTTAATTTTATTACCACAGGATCAATCCGTAACCAAAAAGCACCAGGCACGGTGGGACGTGTTAGTAATCCTGTTGAAGGAACCTATTCTAGAGATTTTGATATTAATCCTTTTAGTTATGCCTTAAATACAAGTAGAACTCTAACTGCATTTGATCAAAACGGAAACAGGGAAAACTTTACAAGAAACTTTGCAAATTTTAATATCCTGAATGAGTTGGATAATAATTCGTTGGACTTAAGTATGTTGGATTTTAAACTCCAAGGTGGTTTGGGCTATAAATTTGTGAAGCACTTCAAGTACGATTTCTTAGCATCGATGCGATATGTAAAAAGTGGTAATGAGCATAAGGTAAAGGAAAACTCTAATATGGCAAACGCCTATAGAGCAAATGGTGATTCTTATATTCAAGACAATAATCGATTCTTGTTCCGTGATCCGGAACATCCGGAATTACAACCTGTTGTTGTACTTCCTTATGGTGGGTTTTATAATACAACTGATGATTTTCTTAAATCGTATATGGTTAGAAACTCTATAGAGTATGATAATACCATCAATGAAAAACACTTAATTAATGTTTATGCTTTTCAGGAAATGAGAATGGCTGATCGCCAAACGAGGAGCATGATAGGGTATGGTTATCAATACGATAAAGGTGGAGTTCCATTTATTGATCCAAATATAGTAAAACAGGCTACTTTGAATAATTTGAATTATTATTCGATGAATCATAGATACGACCGTTTCGCCGCATTTATGACAAGGGCGGCCTATTCTTATGATGGTAAATATTCGTTCAATGCTACTGGTAGATACGATGGTTCAAACCAGTTGGGAAGTTCGGCTACGGCTAGATGGTTACCTACCTGGAATATTTCTGGTGCCTGGAATATAGATAGAGAGAAATTTTTCGAAAATGAAAGACTGATGAAAATCTTAAACCGTGCTACCATTAGAGCGACGTATGGTTTAACAGCAAGTTTGGGTAGTGCTACCAACTCGGCATTGGTTTTAAGGAATGGAAGTGCTTTAAGGCCGTATACGAGTGAAACAGAATCTGTTATGAATATCGAGTATATAGAGAACAGTGATTTAACATGGGAAAAACAGTATGAGACTAACATCGGTCTTGATTTGGGCTTTTTTAAGGATAAGTTAAATATAACTGTTGATTTGTATAATAGGAACGGGTTCGATTTAATTAGCCCATTAAGAACTTCAGGGATTGGCGGACAGTATTTAACTACTGCAAATTATGCTGATATGAATACTAAAGGTATCGAGGTAACTTTGAGTGGACCAATTATTAAAACTGCTGAATGGAGCTGGAGAAGTAATTTTAACTTTGGCTATAACAAAAATAAGGTTACTAAACTTTCAAGCCCTCAAAGTATATTCAGTTTGGTAACTGCAGATGGTGGACCTCTGCAAGGCTTTCCATACCGTGGATTGTACTCTGTAGATTTTACTGGTTTAAATCATGATACGGGAATCCCTGAATTTATCAATGAAAAGGGTGAGAAAAGTGGTGATGTTTATATGCAAAGCCTTGAACCTAAATACCTAAAGTATGAAGGTCCAACAGACCCAAAATTGACGGGTGGTTTTTATAATAGTGTGAGTTATAAAGGATTTACTTTTGGCTCTTTATTTACTTTCTCTGCAGGAAATAAAATTAGGCTAAACCCTGTTTTTGCCACTTCTTATTCAGATTTAGATGCTTTACCTAATGAGTTTAAAGATAGATGGACCTTACCAGGTGATGAATTGAAGACAAATATCCCATCTATTCTTGATGTTGAAGCAGCAGCTAATATTGATGGAACATATCCTTATAATACCTATAACTACTCAACAGCTAGGGTGGCAGATGGAGGTTTTATTCGTTTAAAACAATTATCGCTGTCGTACGCATTGCCTGCAAGAATCCTAAAAACTATTGGCGCAAACAATGCATCAATAAGTGCAGTGGCGAATAATTTTTGGTTAATCTATTCTGATAAAAAACTTAAAGGACAGGATCCAGAATTTTTTGCGTCAGGTGGTGTAGCGTTACCAATTCCCAAACAGTATACGCTTTCTCTAAAAGTTGGATTCTAATTAAATTGAAAAGAAATGAAAAAGAATAAAATATTCATATATATCGCATGCTCAAGCTTACTGCTATCTTCGAGCTGTAAAAAATTTTTAGAGCATCAACCAGATGATCGAACTGAGTTAAACAGTTCTGTTAAAGTAGCCGAATTATTAGCCAACGCATATCCACATGGCAATTATCTTGCCTTTGCAGAGGCAATGAGCGACAATGCCGGTGATAAAGGTACAACAGGTAGAGATTTACCAAATTCTTCTCCATGGAATTATATAGATCAGATAGATGCTACATCGGAAGATACGCCGCCATTTTATTGGAATTCTTGTTATAAAGCTATTGCTGCTGCAAATTATGCATTGGAGGCCATTGATAAAGCTGGCAATACTGCAGAATATTCTGCAAGTAGAGGAGAGGCATTGGTTGCAAGGGCGTACGTACATTTTATGTTAGTAACCTTTTTTGCTAAAGCCTACGATCCAGTAACTGCAGCGTCTGATCCTGGAGTCCCATATGTAACATTGCCACAGAAAATAGTTGAAGGTAATTACACAAGGGGAACTGTTGCTAGCGTTTATGCTAATATAGAGAAGGATTTATTGGAGGGCTTACCTTTAATTAAAAACAATTCATATAGAGTTCCTAAGTATCACTTTACTACACAAGCAGCTCATGCATTTGCGACCCGGTTTTATTTATTTAAGAAAGATTACCAAAAAGTAATTGACCATGCAAATGCGGTTTTTCCGGGAACGACGATTGCGGACAATTTAAGAGCATGGAATACTGCCTATAATGTATTAGGATATTATGAATTACAAGCGCTATATACCAATTCTACGGAACCATCAAATTTATTATTACAAGAGGCTAATTCTTATTGGGGAAGAAACTATGCAGGCTACAATTTTGGATTAAGTTCTGGTGTAAGAGCAACGGTTTTTAATGCAGGTAATAATCCAACAGGAAAAGCCTTGGCCATGACGACTAAAATTTTTGGGGGTAATGAAACCGTTTATAATATTCCAAAATTTAGAGAGCATTTTGTAAAACAAACCATCAGTGCCAATTTTGGAGATGCTTATAACATGGTGCCTTTATTAACGGCAGAAGAAGTATTATTTAACAGAGCAGAGGCAAATATCATGTTAGGTAATAATAGTCAGGCAATTGCTGATCTTGATATTTATTTATCAAAACGAATTGTTGGTTATTCTGCTACCGCTGATAAATTCACCGAAAATAAAGCAACATCTTTCTTTCCAACTTTAACCGTAAAAGATGCATTGGTAGGTACTGTTCTGAATTTTAAACGCCAAGAATATATGCATGAGGGTTTAAGGTGGCTAGATATTGTAAGATTAAAAATTCCAATATCACATGTGTCGGCAAATGGTCAGACTACAATTTCATTAGGTGCAAATGATCCAAAAAGATTAATTCAAATTCCACAAGACGCGATAGCGGCTGGTTTAGCTGCTAATCCTCGTTAGTTATAATATAAGAATATTATGAAAAAGAAATTATTATTATCCATAGTTGCTTTGGCAACAATCTTTTTGGCAGGATGTAGCAAAAAAGACGATTTAAGCGCCAACCTAGTTGGCCTCGGAGGAGATACCTGGGCAAAGGGCCCAATAGATGAGTGGATCAGTACAAATTATACAACTCCTTATAATATTGAAGTTAAGTATAAGTGGGATCGATCTGAATTAGGTGAAATCTATAAAAATGTTGTTCCCGTTAAAGAGGAATTAGTAGTGCCTATAATGGATATCATAAAGAAAACTTGGATTGATCCCTATGTTGCAGTAAAAGGCGCAAACTTTATGAAAACTTATACGCAAAAACAGTTTTATTTAGCGGGGAGTCCATCTTACAATAGTAATGGGACAATTACTTTAGGAACAGCGGAAGCAGGCAGAAAAATTGTCTTACTTGATCTAAACACTTTTAACCCGGCGAATAAACCAGCAGTTAAACAAATTTTACATACTATGCACCATGAGTTTGGGCATATTTTAAATCAGAATATTGCTGTAACTCCTGATTATCAAAGAATAACGCCATCTGATTATACTGCTACATGGTTTAATATTTTTAGAGGTGCTTATTCATCTACAGCTGCATTAGATAAAATACTGTATGAAAATGATTTCTGGGGTAAGGGCTTTGTAACGCCATATTCAAGATCAAATAAAGATGATGATTTTGTTGAGACGCTATCAACATTACTGGAAGGTGGCGCTGCTAATTTTGATAATATTATTAACAATCTTTTTATTTACGACGGTTTGTATATTAAAAGGAATGGTAAAGGTGTTTATGAACAGAATACAGACGCTAGATCTAAGTTGCTAAGAAAAAAAGCTATCGTAATTTCTTATATGAAAGATAGTTGGGGTATAGATTTGACGGATTTACAGAATAGAACACAGGCTGCTATTGAGGCACAATCTCCAACTGCAGATTTTAATAACTTATTAGGCCCAGGAAAAACTTATGGTACAATTTCCATAAACCCTCAAAAATTAACAGGTTTGTCAGCCAAATTCTTAACAACTTATAATACTGCAAATACAACTTTACAGGCAGGTAATCCACAAACCAACAAAGGATATTACATAGATAATATTTCATTGATTTTTACTGCGGCTAATAAAGTTACCCTAAGAGTCAACTTTATGGATCCTACCGCAGCTTTGGGTGTTGGTTTTAATGGTGATTTTGATTATAACATAAACAATGTTAATGGAACTATAACAATGACTTATGCAAGCCTGCAACCAACTACAGTAACCTATGGTAATGCAAGAATTATAGAAACCTATATTCCAACTTTGTTGGCATATTTTAATAATCAACAATTTAACATTCGTTGGGTTGATGATATTATCCCGCAATCGAAAAGCATATTGGGCGGTCTTGTAAAAACAACAGATCCAACTTCTTACTTATTTGGAACATTGTAATAATTTAAAACAAAAATGATGAAAAAGAATCTATTATATATACTCTTATTTTCATTAGCCTTCGGCTCTTGTAAAAAAGATCCAACAGAGCCACTTATTGGAAATACGGATGAAAGACTATCTGCAACCTTAGCAGAATACCAGGCACAGTTAGTTAGTGCGCAATTTGGATGGAAAGGATATTTATTAACAGATAATAAAACGCCAGCTACCTTTCTATTTAATTTTAATGATAAGAACAGAATAACGATGACTGCAGACTACCGCACTACATCAGCTGAAAGTTCTTATCGTTTAAAGGCTTTGCAAAAACCAACATTATTATTTGATTCTTATTCTACCTTGCATTTAATTGCTGACCCAACTTCGAGCGTTTTTGGGGGTACAACTGCTGCGGGTTATTATTCAGATTTTGAATTTGCCTTCTTATCATCAAGTACAGATACTATAAAATTGGAAGGAACATTTAATAAAAGCAAACTCATTCTAATTAGGTCTAAATCCGCAGCAGAAAGTAGTGCAATATTTACTGTGCTTAATAATGTTGCAGCTACAGCTTCTAAAATTAGAACATATTTTAAAAGGACGACTATTGGGGGAATAGAATGTGAAGTGAAATGGGACCCCGCAGCGCAAATATTGGCTTTTTCTTATTTGGATAATGGAAGCCTTAAAACTGTAACCTCGAACTATTATGTTTCTGGCTCATTTGTTACGCTATATGAACCATTAGTAATTGGCACAACAACGGTTAAACAAATAAGTGATGTTGTATATGATGCAGCGGCATTAGCTGTAAATGGAAACATTAATGGTAGCGCTATTCAAATTAAAGAGGCCATCACACCTTTGAAACTTGACGTTGGCGCTGCACAAAGGTGGTACAATCAGATGTTCGCTAATTCTAATGGTACTTGGGTTTCTGATAAAGCTTTTCATGCAAACGGCCTTGATGATTTTTGTAATTTCAAAAATGTAGCAGGTTATCAAACTTTATGGTATGCTGGCCCAACGGTTTTTGGTGGAACAAGTGAGGGATTGATTGCTTTTGTTAACAATGCATTGGGAGCTCCTTATGCATTATCAAGAAATCCATTTGGTATCAATTCAGGAATAGCTAGGTTTACATTGGGTACCAACGCAGGTACGTTTACGGGAACTACTGCAATTGCTCAGGCAATGACGGCTGCAAGAGCGATTTTGTACGGTGGAGCAACGGTAGGTAGTGCTCAAGACTGGTATCTGATTCCTACATCTGATACTGGAAAAAACTATGATATGGTTAGGGTTTCAGATGCTCAAGCTTGGATTAGCTGGAGGCCAAGATAACTTAGCAATGATTTCTTAAAAAAAAATTAAATTGGAATCTCAAAATTGATTTTATATAAGTTGTGCCAATATTAATAGCCCGTTATTAGGAGGCTTCTACCGTACAGCAGACTTAAGCTCTTTCATATATGGAACGCTATAAATAATTAATATCTAATTTTAATCTTTCTCTCCCGTAACCCTCATCCTAAAAAGTGAGGGTTTTTTTTTGCCTTTATTTTTTTAAGGTAATCTGTTGTGCTTTTTTGCAATTGTTTCATCAACAATGATTTAACTTGGTGTAAATACTTGAATTATTATTGATTTACCAGGTAATTGTGTATGTTTAGTTGTAATTTTTTTTAAACCTAAAAATTTATATCTATGAAAAAACTATTATTATTTCTCGTATTGGGTGCATTTTCCATCTTTGGATTATCTTCTTTTCAGTCGCTCTCAAAGAAAACAGTTCAAAGTAACAATGACCCTGTCCTTATCGTTGTTAATGTTGATGGCTACTACGGTGAATTATACTTTGATGATGCGACTGATCAATTTTTAAGTGGAAGCGTCAGTAAAGAAATTCCTAATGGAGGCGGGGCTTATAGAATGTATACGATTAATTCAGTAAGTGGGAGTCTCTCTCGTTCATTAATTAACAACCAGGTTACCCATTTTGATGGCGATATTTATGGTACTTCTGGCACTAGTTTCGCTGTTACTTTAACTTTAAATTCGAGTAATAATGCCGCATTAACTGCGCAATAGAAATAATTATGCCCACTCAAACCCTCACCCTAAAAAGCGAGGGTTTTTTTATGACATAATTTTTAAACCCCTCCAAACGTTTATGCTTATATTTGTAACGAATGAAGAAGAAAGCAATTTTTATCCTGTTTGTATTGGCACTAACATTTGCAATAAGCACCAATGTTAATGCCCAATGTTCTATGTGTACCATTAATGCCGAGCAAGGTGTTAAAAATGGGAATACACAAACAGCAGGCTTAAATACCGGAGTATTATATCTTTTATCTCTTCCCTATTTAATGGCTGTTATTGTTGGTGTGGTTTGGTATAAAAAATACCGCAAAAAGAATATTCACCTCAACATGAAAAAAGAACCTTTTAATCTCAATTAAAAGCATGGCTGAGCAAACTACCTCAAAGCTTTATGCCATTGTACATTGTAAATGTCCGCATTGCCGCAGAGGAGATATTTTTACAGGCAGTATGTACGGCTGGAACATTCAGCATACCAAAGAAATCTGTGGGCATTGTGCACAACGTATAGAAATTGAACCTGGTTATTTCTATGCAGCCATGTATGTAAGTTATGCGATGAATGTAATCGAAATGCTTTTTGCCAGTTTTATTACCTATTTAATTTTCGGTCCGCTTACAGATGAAACTTTCTGGCCTTATCTGATTGTTATTTTTGCAGGCTGTTTTATCCTGTATCCGTTTAACTATCGATATTCGAGAATTATTCTACTCCATGTTTTATCGCCAAACATTAAGTATAAGCCATATTACGATAAATAAGTCGGGAGTCCGAAGTCCAAGGTCGGAAGCCAAGGAGTATAGGTTAACTGCTGGAACTGTTTGATAGCCATTTAGCCTATTGACCATGAACTATCAATCATTTTAAATATAATTTTTTAATTTTCAGGGATGTTAAAAAAAGAAACCCTTAGTTTTATAAAAGACGTAGCGGAGAATAATAACCGCGAATGGTTTGCCGCTAACAAAAACGTTTATGAAGATGCAAAAGCCAATGTACTGGCACTTGTAGCTGCCATTATCCCCGAATTGGCGAAAATAGATCCAATGCTTCCGGCAGAGATGGACCCAAAGAAGTGTCTTTTACGCATTTATCGCGATGTGCGTTTCAGCAAAAATAAAGATCCTTATAAAAATAACTTCGGCATTTGGTTCTCTACCAAAAAAGGAGGTAATGAGCCTGGTTATTATCTGCACATTCAACCTGAGAAAAGCTTTATTGCCGGTGGATACTGGATGCCAGATGCACCTCATTTAAAATTGATCAGACAAGAGATAGATTATAATATTGGCGATTTTAAAGAAATTATTGACAACGCAGCCTTTAAGAAAAACTTTAAATTAGGTGTAGATAACGCACTTAAAAATGCACCCAAAGGTTATGATCCGGCAGATCCAAACATCGAATTTTTAAAGTTGAAAAGCTTCGAGGCCACCACAAAAATCGATGATGAAGAATTTTTAAAACCAAACCTCGTTAATAAGTTGATAAGTTCTTTTAAAACAGTACAACCATTAGTTGCATTTTTACGGAACGCCATTGAGCAATAATCAACCGTTAATTCTCAATGACCAATAACCAACAATAATCAATGTTCAAACTATAAAAGGTCTTGATACCTGATACTCAAATCTTGATAATAAAAATATGAAAAATACCTTTCTTGCATTTGCTCTTCTCTTGTTTATCTCTTCAATAAGTTCATGTGTTGTTTTATCGCCTAAAAAGTACAAAGCCTTATTGGGCACTAAAGATTCGCTATATACGGCTTTTAACGAAGGCTTAATTAAGATCGAAAACCTAGAAAAAGAAGTAAATAAGCTAAAAAAGGATACCACCTTAATGGCTGAAGAACTTCGCGATCTGCAAAAGAATAACAATGAAATGGATGCGAGCTATAAAAAGCTTAAAAATAATGCGTCATCAGAAATTACCAAACTATCAGGCGATTTAGCTGCTCGCGAAAAACGTTTAAAGGAAGTAGAAGAAGTTTTGCGCAAACGTGATGAGGCAACCAATGCACTGAAAGAAAAACTTCAACAGGCTTTATTGGGTTTCACCAAGAGTGGTTTAACCGTAGAGATTAAAAATGGTAAAGTTTATGTTTCGCTAACCGATAAACTGTTGTTCCCTTCGGGAAGTATTATTATCGATGAAAAAGGGAAACAGGCCCTTACCCAATTGGCCAACGTATTAAAGCAACAACCGGAGATAAACATAGCTGTTGAAGGTCATACCGATAACCAGAAAATTAACAACCTGGGACAGATTAAAGATAACTGGGATTTAAGTGTGTTGAGGGCCACCTCTGTAGTCCGTTATTTAACGGAGAATGGGAAAGTAGAAAGCGTAAGGATGACAGCTACAGGCAAGGGCGAATTCCAGCCGTTGGGCACCAATGCAAATGCAGATGGAAGGAGCAAAAACCGAAGAATAGAGATTGTGCTTTCACCTAAATTGGATGAACTTTATAATCTGATTAAATAAAAAATACTTGCATAAGTGGGAGAGTCTTGTTATTATGTAATGGATAATCCTATCGGTTGGTGTCTCACCGACCTAAAATTAATGATTTTTTTTGTGATTGGAAAATGAAGGTGCAGTAGCTCTTGTAGACCTCTAGCCCCGCCATTCGCTAATTCCGATGAAGAATCGGAACCGCTCCTGTCGGGTTTAGAGACAAAGGTTTGTGCACGCAACAACCCCGAAAATGAAATGCTGCTTAGCCACCTAGCCCCGGTTGAAGTGTTACCCTGCAGCAACGAGGTACGAGGAAGCGAAGCGTAAAAGCGAAAAACGGGAGCACACTTCTTATTTTGCACAGGTTTTGCGCTCCAAATGGAATAGAAGTATTTAAGAATATGAAATGAGTGGCTTGCGGTTCTTGGAGGCTTTTAGCCCCGCCATTTGCTAATTCCGATGAAGAATCGGAACCGCTCCTGTCGGGTTTAGAGACAAAGGTTTGTGCACCCAACAACCCCGAAAATGAAATGCTGCTTTAGCCACCTAGCCCCGGTTGAAGTGTTACCCTGCAGCAACGAGGTACGAGGAAGCGAAGCGTAAAAGCGAAAAACGGGAGTACACTTCTTGTTTTGCACAGGCTTTGCACTCCAAATGGAATAAAAGTATATAAGATTAGGAAATGATTGGCTTGTGGTTTTTAGAGAAAAAGCCGTATCATAAATATAGATTGTCATCCTGTCCAAAGGACTCCTACGGAGAAGCTGTCGAAGGAATTGTTTAAATATCCAGAAAGGCGTTTCGACTACTTGTCCCGATTCATCGGGAAGCTCAATGTGACAAATTCGAATGGAATTACAAATATGAATGATACAGCCTGTTCTTTACAGGTTTTGGTGCCGGCGGTAAGATTTTAAAATCTTAAAGGTATGTTCGAACTCATGACTGCTTAGGTTAGAATAATCGGGCATAGAGAGCTTATGCACTGTTAAAAAATTTAGCAGTTCTTTAATTACGTTCGATACTTCTTCTGATTCTTCCGTATGTTTTAGGGTATCGATCTTACTTAATAACAGGGCAATCTCGAACATCTTAAAATCATTCTTTCCCGTAATATCCAAGCCAATATTAGTTTCTATAAGCGCTTGTTCGTAATTATGTGTGGCGTTGTAAAAATTGGCTTTAAAAACACTAAAGCTGGCCAAAATAAAATTAGTATAATAGGTATAATCGCTGCTGATGATTTTATCAACGAATTGTATAATGCGCTGTGCTTTTTTGAAATAGTTGAGCTTGATGTAGGTTTGACCTAAATGGAGCAATAAGAAAGGAGAGAAAACCGAATGTCTTACATAAAAAATATTGGGGTATTTAGTCAAAATGGCCATGATAAAGCGGTGGCATTCTGCATAGCTTTTCTGAGAGAATAAAGTAATCAATACCAATCGGTAGGAGAGTATTTCGGCAGAAGTAATCTCTTCATTTTTTTGTGGTTTACTCTGATCTATCTCCTGGCAAAGTTTTATTATTTTATCTTCGAGGGTTTTACTCTCGTTAGGCTTATTAACCAGGTTATTGTAGAAATAAAGAATTAAATCATAAGGATTAATTGGGAACAGTTCGCTTAATCTTTTGTAGTTCCGCTTTAACAGCTGCATGGTATTGGCTAAAGCTACTTTATCCACATCAATAAGATTAACGTTGCATTCTATTACATGCAGCATAATCTGAACGTCTTCATTTAGTACGTTCTCCGAAATGGTTTTGATGGTTTCCTTATACAGGTTGCTCATGGTCCGCCCTGTAGCCATAATGTCGATAAAATCGATCCCAATGCTTAACTTATTGAAGTTAGAATTGGGTTTGCAAAGTTCGTATTTAGACACATAACAGATAAAATCGAAAGCACTGTTTTTTTCACTGTTAGTAAATGGCAGCCTGAAAATGCTTTTCAAGGCTGCAATCTCATTCCGGGTGATGCAGAACCTGATTGCCCAGTTAAGTATGTGGTCTCTTCGGGAGGTTTGGCCAGGGAAACTGTTTAAGATATGCTCGAAAAATGATTTACAAGGCCTATATTCAAACTTATCAGTGATCTGTATAAATAGAAAATAGGTATAAATATCGTCGTTTAAAAAACGGACAATTTCTGTAGGAATGGTTGTACTTAACCTTTTTTCTTCAATGATAATCCCGGCGTGTAAAAGTTCTTCGTATGCATCGGGATAACAATTGATATAACTCAGGATTTTTTCTTTAGATACCCTTAATTTCTTATTTCCTTCTGAAATGCAATCGCTTATTTTTTTTAGGAGAAATACTTTTTCGGTGCTTTTTTTTGCCAGAAATACGCGCTTTTCTAAGAAATAGCTAATTAATTCGTAACATAATAAGGGATTACTCAGCTCAAGATGGTGGTTCTCATCCTTAAGCTTGAAATAAACCTGTAACCAGAATGGCGTTTTAAACTGAGTTAATAGGGGAGGACTTACGTCTGCCCGATTGATAATTTTGTTTTCTATATGGCTTAAGGTGTAGAGTACCTCGTCAGCATTTAGCGATGGCACATTACTTAGGGTTTCCTCATCATAAAATAAGCCCGTATACCAGGCTTTAGTTAAAGATGCAGAACCATAAATAGCGGGCTGAAGATTAATCCAACTATTCGTTCGCAGGCCAAATATGAGCTTAACAAAGTTGTTTTCTTCAATGCTATATAAAAAGTCGATAAACGTTTTAAAATAATTACTTCTTGCTAAATGTTCATCAATACCATCAACAATAATAATGAAACGGCCTTCTCTCTTTTCGGGATTTTTTTTAAAAAAACTGATTAACTCGGTAAGACTCCCGAATTTAAATTCTTTTAAAAACCAGTCTTTTAAAGTATCTCCATTTTGGATAATGGTATTAATACTGGTAGAGTTAACCAATAAAATGATATCGTTTTTGTAGAGTGCATTTTCTGATAAGAAAAAATACTCTACCATGTGTGCAAGCAGTATCGATTTTCCCTGACCTGGTTGAGCACTTATAGTTGTAAACTGATAATTGTTTTTTAAGAAATAATCAAAATCAGGATAAAAAAAACTTCTGTTAGCGGTAGCATTAAATGGAACGCCAGAATTATTTTTTTTGGCAATTAACGATATCTCTGTAATGGCATGTGCTTTTAGCTTTAAATCCTGCCAGATACTCTGTACAGAGGTAGTTTGATTTTCCTTGTCTTTACTAAATGAATCCCAGTCGTTATAGCCAATATATTGTGATAAGCTGTTTAAAGTAAATAAAGAGAATTTATGTAAGGTGTTCGCAAAGCCAAAGAATCGTTTGATGGTTGTTTCACTTACGTAGTTTTTGGTTTCTTGAAATACATACTCAGAAATAATCTTACAATGAGCTGGGTCGATATTTCTCAAACCAGATTTTATAAGGACAAACTTCCTGAGTTCGATAAGGAGATCGTTAGCATTCATTAATTAACAGATGGGATGACTACCGCTAATGTCATCATAATTTCACAATTGAAGAAATCTATTCACTAAGAAAGTCCTGTATGAATAAAATGAATGAAATGGGTTGCGTAAAAATGAATAGCAATGGATAGGGTTGGATACTATTCTAGATTTAGATTTGTCATAATTATATAATGCCCCTGAAAGCATTTACCAAACAGCAGCATTAGCACATAGTAAGTCTCCTAAATAACGCCTGACATGATGAAAACTCATACTTTCTCGTCCCGAATAGGGATAATCCGCAATACTTGTGTTGCAATCATCATTCTATTAACGCTCTTCTCAGCTAAATCGTATTCGCAAACTAAAATTTTTGCAAACAGTGTTACTAAGTCGGATAATGTAAGTAATGCAACAAATGCAACTTTAAACGACAACACTTTTGCCTCCGTTAATTCTTATGGCGGAGCTTTACTAGGTATAGGTGCGTTCAATGGCGAACTGGAATTAAAATATCCGGCTTCGGTTGCTGCGGGCGTTACATCTTATGTCAGAATAGAGTTTGATGGAGATATACTGAATAGGTTACTAGGCGGTAGTTTGGGTACCTTATTAGCCAATGTGGGCGGAACAGTAGTTCTTGGTAACCACTCTTTCCAGGTTGGGGCTAGAAACGGTGCTTCAGCGGTACCCCCTACCGGTGGTAATAGTGTAGATGGATTTTCTTCAGATAACCTTCGTTTGGTAAAAGATGCAAATGGTTTCTTTTACATTGCAATAACGCCTACACAGGCTTACGATAGGGTATTTGTAAAAGATGTAACCAATGCATTATTACTTGGAACTAATAATAGCACAAAGGTTTTCTACTCATTTTATACTTCGGGCAACGATCCTTGTGCACAGGCATTTACTACAGGTTTTGAAGGCACTGGCATTACGCTCGATGCATTGCAATTGGGTAGTTCGGGGGTAACCAATAGTGAAAGGGCAATTGATTCAGATCCAAATAATTTTTCTCAACTCAGTTTAGGTATACTTGGCGTGGGCTCATCCATTAGCCAAAATTTTTATTTTGCAACACCATCAAATCCAGGTGACGATATCAACCTAAGACTTAGTTCTACCCCTGCATTACTAACGGCAGGGCTTTTACAAAACATTTCAATAACAGCGTACAACGGCGGTACTCAGGTATATACCGGATCGGTTCCAACTACATTAAATCTAGACTTACTGGGCTTATTAAATAGTGGGCAACCAGTGTCAATACCTTTTTCTCCAGGGGCAAATGTGGTATACGACAGGGTGAAGGTAACACTAGGTTCGGTAGTAACGTTAAACCTTACACAAACCATTAATGTTTATGGTGTAATCCGCTCTGCGGGGCGGCCAACGCAAGCAAGTACTGCAATTGCTGCATGCTATAATAGTACGGTACCTTTAAACGCAACTACTCCAAATACCAATGAATTGAGATGGTATGAGGCAATAGAAGGAGGAGCAGCATTACAAACTGTTGCTTTTGACGGCACTTTTACTACGCCTCCATTAACCGCTACTAAAACTTATTATGTTGCTGCGAGAAGATTAGGCTGTACGGCAGAATCTACAAGGATTCCTGTTGTAATTACAGTAAACCCAGAAATTATTTTTAATGGGGCAACATTAACGAATGCTACGCCTGGCTTTGCTTATTCTAAGCAATTGGATGTGGCTACGGGCGGCACTGCAGGTTATACTTATGCTTTAGCAGCAGGAAGTACACTGCCAGCTGGTTTAACTTTATCATCAACCGGTGCAATTACCGGAACACCAACTGTAGCTAATGCTTATACTTTTTCAGTGGTTGCAACTGATGCTAAAGGCTGTACAGCAACTGCAACTTATAATTTAACGGTAACAGCCTCATTGGTGCTTACGCCAGGTGCACTGCCTGACGGTTTAACTGGAACGGTTTACCCAACGCAAACCATTCCGGCTGCTACTGGCGGAACAGGACCATATACTTATACTGCAACTGGTGTTCCTCCTGGCTTAACGTTTAATCCAGCAACAAGGGAAATTACTGGGACACCAACTCAACCTGGAATATATACCATACCAGTTACGGTTGTTGATGCGAATGGTAATACCATTACTTCGAATTATACTGTAAAAATTACTGATCCTTTATTATTACCTACAGCTACTTTAGCTGATGGTACAACTGGAACAGTTTATCCAACGCAGATTATTCCAAGTGCAACTGGTGGAACAACGCCTTATACTTATTCGGCAACGGGTCTTCCTCCAGGTTTAACTTTTAATCCATCAACCAAAGCCATTACTGGTACACCAACAACACCAGGAACTTATACCGTACCAGTTACAGTAACAGACGCTGATGGAAAAACGGCAACTACAAATTATAGCATTACTATAAATAGCCCATTGGTATTGCCAGCGGCAACTTTGCCAGATGGAACAGAGGGTGTGGCTTATGCTACACAAGTTCTCCCAGCTGCCACAGGCGGTGTTGGACCATATACTTATGTAGCTACTGATCTTCCTGCAGGATTAACGTTTAATCCAGCAACAAGAGAAGTTACTGGTACGCCAACCCAAGCCGGTAATTATGCAATAAATGTCACAGTTACCGATAGTCAGGGTAAAACAGCAAGCAACACCTATCCAATTAAAGTAATTGGAACTTTAACCCTGCCTACTAAAACTTTACCTAACGGAATTGTTGGTACTTCATACTTACCACAAACTTTACCTGCAGTAACAGGTGGTACTTCGCCATATACCTATGTAGCTACGAATCTTCCTCCGGGATTATCGTTCAACCCAACTACAAGAGAAATTACCGGAACGCCAACACAAGGAGGTACCTATAATATTTCTTTAACAGCTACTGATGTAAATAACAATAAAGCAACTACCGCTTATGCGATAACCGTAACGGTAAATGCTCCGGTTGTAGCTTCTGCTACTGTATGTACAGGTAGTACTGCAACTTTAACCGTTAGCAATCTTCAACCTGGTGTAACTTATAACTGGTATGCTTCTACCGGAAATACCCCATTGGTAACCGGTAACAACGGTACTTTTGTAACGCCTGTTGTAAATTCGGCAACAGTGTTTTATGTTGAGGCCGTTTCTGGAACAGCAATTAGTTCAAGAACATCGGTTTCGGTTTCGGTTAATCCGCCGGCAACTTTAGCTACGGTTACCACCAATAACCAGGTAATCAACTCTGGACAAACTACAACATTAACTGCAACTGCCGACGCTGGAAATACCATCGCATGGTTTGATGCACCATCAGCAGGAACACAGGTTGGAACCGGAACTTCGTTCGCAACGCCAGCCTTAACTGCAACAAAAATTTATTATATAGAAACCACAAGCAGCAATGGCTGTAAAAGTGCAAGCCGCGTTCCGGTTACCGTAACTGTAATTAACGGTGGCGGTGCAACGGCTTGTAATGCAGCTAATGGCCAGAATACAGGTATTAATGGCATCTGCTTATTATGTGCTGTAAATGGCGCAGGTAACTCAACCGATGCTGATGCCAACAACTTCACCAGAATTTCTCTAGCTGTAGGTGTTGCGGCAACAGGTTACCAACAATTAATTTTCCCATCAACAGGTGTTGCTACTGATAGCATCCGTTTAGATTTAGCTTTGCCAACTGGTTTAGCTGATGTTGGTCTTTTAAACAACGTAACCGTAACCGTATTGAATGGTACTACAGTTGTAAGAACAGTACAATTAAACGGTGGATTATTAAACCTTCAACTTTTATCGGGTAACCGCTTTGCTGCAACTGTTTTGGCAGGCGGTGCATACGATAGGGTTCAGGTAAGCTTTGGTGCATTAGTTTCGGCTTTAACCAGCTTAGATATTTATGGTGCAACTGTAGTTTATCCTAATCCTACATTTATTACTGGTGCCCAATCTATTTGTTCGGGCAGTACGGCAACATTAAGTGCAACCGCAAATGGTGGTACAACCTTAACTTGGTTCGATGCGCCTACAGGCGGAACGCAAGTAGGAACAGGAGCAAACTTTACTACTCCAGCTTTAACAACAACAACTACTTATTATGTTCAGGTAACTAAGGGAACCTGTTCAAATACCACAAGGGTTCCGGTAACTATTACGGTTAACCCAGCAATTGTATTTGCGGGTACAACGTTAACTAATGCAACAATTGCATCTCCTTATAGCAAACAACTTCCGGTAGCTACTGGCGGTACACCAGGTTACACTTACACCTTAGCTGCTGGCAGTACTTTACCTGCTGGTTTAACTTTATCGCCAAGTGGCTTGGTAAGTGGAACACCAACTGCAACTGGTAACCCTACTTTTGATGTTGTGGCAACCGATACCAAAGGCTGTAGCACAACTTCAACTTTTACTCTAACGGTAACACCAGCATTAGCTTTAGCTCCTGGAGCATTGCCTAATGGTGTAACAGGCACACCATATACTACAAACGGAATTCCAGCTGCAACGGGTGGAACAGGTCCATATACTTATTCGGCTACTGGTGTTCCTCCAGGATTAACCTTTAATCCGGCAACGAGAGAAATTACAGGTACGCCAACTCAAATCGGAACATTTACTATCCCGGTAACTGTAACAGATGCGAATGGCAATACCATTACGTCTAACTATACGCTTAAAGTAACCGATCCTTTGGTTTTACCTGCGGCAACTTTAGCCAATGGAACTACAGGAACTGTTTATCCTACACAAACTATTCCATCTGCAACAGGTGGAACAACACCTTATACGTATGCTGCAACTGGTCTTCCTCCGGGATTAACTTTTGATCCGGCAACAAGAGCAATTTCAGGAACGCCAACACAAGCTGGTACGTTCACTGTACCGGTAACGGTTACCGATGCTGATGGAAAAACAGCAACCAATAACTACACCATCGTTGTTGTTGATCCTTTAGTGTTACCAGCAGCAACTTTGCCTGATGGAACTGAAGGAACCGTTTATGCTACGCAAATCCTGCCTTCGGCAACTGGTGGTGTTGGTCCATATACTTATGTGGCAACTAATCTCCCAGCCGGATTAACTTTTAACCCAGCAACAAGAGAAGTTTCGGGTACACCTACACAAGCCGGAAATTATTCAATTGGCGTAACTGCAACTGATAGTGAAGGTAGAACAGCAAGTAATACTTATGCACTTAAAGTAATCGGTGTATTATCATTACCTGGTGCAACTTTACCAAACGGTATTGTAGGTACACCATACCCAACGCAAACTTTACCAGCGGTAACGGGTGGAACAGCTCCATATACTTATTTAGCAACAAACCTTCCTCCGGGATTAAGTTTTAATACGGCAACAAGAGAAATTACAGGAACACCAACTTTAGGTGGAACTTTTACCATCTCTTTAACCGCAACCGATGCAAACGGAAACAAAGCAACAACAGCCTATAGCTTAACTGTAACGGTTGATGCACCAGTGGTTGCCACAGCTACAGTATGCGCTGGAAGCCCAGCTACATTAGGTGTTAGTAATTTGCATGCTGGTGTAACTTATAACTGGTATGCTTCTACCGGAAGTACACCATTGGTTACTAATAATACAGGTGTTTTTGTTACACCTGCAATTACTGCTCCAACAGTATTTTATGTAGAGGCGGTATCAGGAACGGCAGTAAGTTCGAGAACTGCAGTTAATGTTTCGGTTAATCCACCAGCAACTGCGGCAACGGTAACGACCAACAACCAGGTAATTAACGCCGGGCAGTCTACTACTTTATTGGCAGCGGCTGATGCTGGAAATACCATTCAATGGTACGATGCTGCTACAGGTGGAACACAAGTAGGGGCAGGTACTTCATTTACTACGCCAACATTATCGGCTACTACTACTTATTATGTAGAAACTACAAATGCCAGCGGATGTAAAAGTGCAAGCCGCGTACCAGTAACCGTTACTGTATTAAATAACGGCGGTGGTACTGCATGTAACGCTGCTAATTCACAAAACTCGGGTATAAACGGAATTTGTTTATTGTGCGGTATAACTGGTGCAGGAAATTCTACTGATGCTGATCCAGCTAACTTTACCAGAATATCTCTTTCGGTAGGTGTAGGTGCATCGGGTTACCAACAATTAATTTTCCCTACAGTTGGAACGGCTACAGACAGTCTTCGTTTAGACTTAGCACTACCAACCGGTTTAGCCGATGTTGGTTTATTAAACAATGTAACTGTTACCGTATTAAATGGTACTACAGTTGTAAAAACAGTACAATTAAACGGCGGACTATTAAATCTCCAGCTGTTATCAGGTAACCGTTTCGCTGCAACCATATTGGCAGGCGGTGCTTACGATAGGGTACAGGTTAGCTTCGGTGCATTAGTTACGGCTTTAACCAGTTTAGATGTTTATGGTGCAACGGTAATTTATCCTAGCCCAACAGTAACAGCAGGCGCACAAACCATCTGTTCCGGAAGTACTGCAACTTTAACTGCAACAGCAAATGGTGGTACAACATTAGCTTGGTACGATGCTGCAACTGGCGGTACACAATTGGCCACTGGCGAAACATTTACTACACCAGCTTTAACCGCTACCACAACTTATTATATTCAAGTAAGCAAAGGCGGTTGTCCGAACGTAACAAGAGTTCCGGTAACTGTAACCGTTACACCAGCATTACCAACACCAGTATTGGCAACAATTGCCAATGTTTGCGAGGGATCATCAGCAACTTTATCGGTTGCTAACCCAGATGCTGCGGTAACTTATAAATGGTACGATGCTGCAGTAGGTGGAAACCTGGTTTTCACAGGCGCAGTATTCCCAACACCAGCATTAACCGCAGCTACTACTTATTATGTTGAGGCCGCTCAAGGAAACTGTACAAGTGCTGCACGTGCTGCCGCGGCTGTATCAGTAAATCCTCGTCCGGTTTTACCTGTAGTAACCGCTAGTTCTTCAACAGTGAGTGCAGGGCAAACGGCAATTTTAACAGCTAGTTCAGCAGATCCAACCAATACTTTCAATTGGTATACTTCTAATACTTCAACTACACCAGTTTATGTAGGTGCTACTTATGTTACACCACCACTATTGGCTACTACAACTTATTATGTAGAATCTGTTTCTACTAATGGTTGTACTTCGGCAAGCCGCGTTCAGGTTACCATCACAGTTGATGGAAATGGATCTCCAAATCCGGTACCATGCGAGGCGGCAACAACACAAGTTGGTGGCGTTACAGGTGTAGCTTTATTATCAGGCGTGTTTAATCCTGCATTAGCTATTGATAACGATACACAAACAGCATCTTCATTGGTAATGCCAGTTGGAGCACTTGGTGCATCAGTTTATCAAAGAGTTGGTTTTGGTTCGTTATCTAAAGTTGGCGATACGGTACGTGTTTTAGTATCATCACCAGGAAAACTATTATCACTTTCGTTATTAGGAAACGCTTCTATTGCTACCTATGTTGGAACCAATAGCAATGGTGATTCGAGATTGTTAAATGATAACTTAATCAATATTCAATTGTTAAGCGGCAATAGCCAGGCGCTGATCACTTTTGTACCAACGAATGTTTTCGATGGGGTAGAGGTAAGATTAAACTCTGGTTTATTATGTGCTTTAACATCAATCAATTTAAATTACGCACAACGTATTTTGGTAGCACCAACTGTAGCATCAGCAAATGTTACGGCTTGTGTGGGCCAAACTGCCCAGCTTGAGGTGAGCAATCCATCAGCAAGTTTAACTTACAGATGGTACGATGCCACCGGCACTTATTTAACAGGTAAAGACGGTATCATATTTACCACACCAGTGTTAACGGGCGATACTAAATTCTATGTTGCCGCAGTTTCTGCAACTGGTTGTGTGAGTTATAAAACAGTAGTTAATGTAACTACAAACCCAGCACCGGTAGCACCTGATCTATTATCAGCATCTGTTAATACTTGTCCGAATACATCTGTTACTTTCCAGGTTAAAAACCCAATTGCAGGCACAACCTATAACTGGTACGATGCTGCAACAGCTGGAAACTTAGTATTTACAGGTGATAACTTTACAACACCTCTAATTACTGCAAATACCAGTTATTTTGTAGCGGCTGTTAATGGCTGTGGTTCGTCATCAACCAGAACAGAAGGTAAAATTATATTAGGAACCATTGATGTCCCGGTAATTACGCCACCATCAATTACCATTAGTGAAGGTTCGGTTGCGGTATTAAAAGCAACGTCGAGTACAGCAGGTGCAACCATTAACTGGTATACTACTGCAAACGGAGTAGTTCCGGTATTTACTGGCGAAACCTATATAACACCACAGTTAAGTGCAACAACAACTTATTATGTAGAGGCTACCATACCTGGAGGATGTACTGCAACAAGCAGAGCAACAGTAACGGTTACTGTAATTCCTAATGGTACGCCAGTAACTACTCCTTGTGGAGCGGCTACCACAACTGTTGCCAGTGGCGTAACTGGGGTGGCTTTATTAGCTGGTGTTTTCAACCCAACTTTTGCAGTTGACAACGATATCAATACAGGATCTAGTTTGGTTATTCCAGTGGGATTATTAGGTGCATCTGTTTATCATCAGGTTGGTTTTACTGGATTATCAAATGTAGGCGATACCTTAAGAGTGAAAATTACCACTCCAGGTGCATTGCTATCAGTAGGGGTGTTAAATAACTTAACTGTAACTACTTTCCAGGGTACAACCAGTAATAACGATGCGGTTTCTATATCTAACCCATTAATCAGCTTAAAATTATTAACCGGCGGTACATCTGCTATATTAACTTTCGTTCCAACCAGTAAATTTGATGGAGCAGAATTGAGATTAAGCTCAGGTCTTTTAGGGGCGTTAACATCTGTTAATTTAGATTATGCTCAGCGTGTAATCACCACACCAACAGTTACAGCTGCTACAGCAAGTGCTTGCCAAGGTTCATCTGCAACCTTGAACGTGCAGAACCCACAAGCAGGTGTAGTGTACAAATGGTACTTAGGCTCAACTTATCAGGCAGGAAAAGATGGAACAACTTTCACAACAGATCCAACTTTAACTTCTGGTACTTATACATATTCAGTAACGGCAACAGCCAATGGTTGCGAGACTTTAGGAACCAAAGTTGTGGTAACAATTTTGCCTCCACCAGTAGCACCGATTCCATCAACTACTAATCCAGCTACAACTTGTATCGGCTCACCTGCTACATTAAGTGTACAGGCAGTGGCAGGTATTACTTATAACTGGTACGATGCTGCTACAGGCGGAAACATGTTGGTAACCAACAACAGTAGTTTTAATACGCCTGCATCGCTTGCAGTAGGACCACATGATTACTATGTGGAAGCCGTAAGTGGATCAAGTTGTTCAAACTCAACACGTACCAAGGTTTCTATTACTGTTAATCCAGCAGCAGTTGCTGCCGATGTAACGGTAACGGGAACAACATCATTATGTGCTTCTGGAACCGCAGTACTTACTGCAGCCAGCACAACAGTAACTAGTCCGGTATTTACCTGGTACAGCGATGCTGCATTAACACAGGTTGCTTTTGTTGGTGCAGTATTTAATACACCAGCCATAACCGTAACTACTAAATACTACGTTACCGTTAGCGGAACAAATAAATGTGCAAATACAGCAGGTAATGCTAAAGAGGTAACCGTAACTGTAAATCCAGTTGCTACCTCAGCTGATATTAATTTAGCAGGAACAAGCACCATTTGCGGTGGTTCTTCTGTTGCCTTAAATGCAACAAGCACAACAGTAACCAACCCAATATTTACCTGGTATAGTGATGCTACCTTAACTACAGTAGCGTTTACAGGAGCTAACTTTGTTACTCCGGTACTTACAGCAACAACCACTTATTATGTAACGGTTAAAGGCGATAATAAATGTGAGAATACAGCAGCGAGTGTAAAATCGATTACCATCACGGTTAATCCGGCTGCTACTGATTCAGATATTGCCATTAACGGCATTACTTCGATATGTAAAGGATCTACAGCGGCGCTGTCTGCTTCAACAACAACAGTAATTAATCCGGTATTTACCTGGTACAGCAATGCAGCTTTAACCACTGTAGCCCATGTAGGTGCTAGCTTTACTACACCTGCACTTAATGCCACCACTACTTACTATGTAACCGTAAGAGGTGATAATAAATGTGAGAGTTTAGCTGCAAACGCAAAAGTTGTTACCGTTACAGTTAAAGAGTTTGCAACTTCTGCAGATATTGCAGTAAGCAACGCTCAGATCTGTTCAGGTTCTACTGTAATGTTGATGGCTTCGAGTACAACGGTAACTCAACCAGTATTTACCTGGTATAGCGATGCCTCATTAACGAGTGTAGTATTTACTGGGCCTACATTTACGGTAACCGGATTAACGGCAACTACTACTTACTATGTAAGCGTTAAAGGTGCCAATAAATGTGAAAACACTGCGGCTGATGCTAAAGCTGTAACCGTAACGGTTAATCCATTGGCAACTACTACCGATATTATCCTTAGTGGAAGCACAACTGCTTGCGCAGGATCGTCGGCAGTATTAAGTGCAACATCTGCAACGGTAACTAACCCGGTATTTACCTGGTATAGTGATGCCGCATTAACCAATGTAAGTTTCATTGGCGCAACCTATACTACACCTGCACTTAATGCCACCACTACTTATTATGTAACTGTAAAAGGCGATAATAAATGTGAAAATGCGCCTGGTACAGCTAGGGTAATTACCATAACCGTTAACCCGGTTGCAACTGCTGCCGATATAACAGCTACCGATGCAACAATCTGCTCAGGATCTGGAACTACCTTGGTAGCAAGCACAGCTACAGTAACCAATCCAGCATTTACCTGGTACAACGATGCTGCTTTAACTTCGGTAGCTTATGTAGGTACATCATTCGTTACCCCTATATTAACTGCAACAACTAAATACTATGTTACGGTTAAAGGTGATAACAAATGTGAAAACTCAGGTATTACAGCTAAAGTGGTAACAGTTAATGTTAATCAAGGGGCAACAGCTGCCGATATTACCTTATCAACACCTACATTGGTATGCGGATCGGGTACAGCTGTGATCAATGCAAGCTCAATAACAGTAACCAGTCCAATATTTACCTGGTACAATGATGCTTCATTAACAAGTGTTGCCTTTACCGGACCAATATTCACCACACCAGTATTAACTACCACTACTACTTATTATGTAACAGTAAAAGGTGCTAACAAATGTGAAAACACTGCGGCTGCTGCAGCAGCAGTAACCATTATAGTTAACCCAATAGCAGTTGCAAGTGATATTGTTGTAAATGGATCAACAAATATTTGCGGAGGATCTGCAGCAGTACTAACGGCAAGTAGTACAACAGTTACTAACCCGGTATTTACGTGGTATACTAACGCAACCTTAACTGATGTAGCTTTTGTAGGTGCAGTATTTACTACGCCAACATTAACTGCCAACACTACTTATTATGTAACTGTAAAAGGCGATAACAAGTGCGAAAGCAGCGCTGCCACAGCTAAATCTGTTAACATTGTAGTTAACTCAGTAGCTACAGCAACTGATGTTACTGCAGCAGATACTAGCATTTGTGCAGGATCGTCAGCTAGCTTAGTGGCTAGTACTACAACGGTAACCAATCCAATATTTACCTGGTACAGCGATGCTGCTTTAACAACCCCAGTATTTACGGGAGCAACCTTTAACACACCAGCATTAACTGCAACAACTAAATATTACTTAACTGTAAAAGGTGATAACAGATGTGAGAGTTCTGCTGCAAATGCGAAAGAGGTTACCGTTAACGTAAATGCGGGTGCAACAGCTGCTGATATCACGTTGTCAACCCCAGTTAGAATATGTGGCTCTGGAACGGCAGTGATCAATGCAAGTTCTGCAACGGTTACCAGCCCAGTATTTACCTGGTACAATGATGCTTCATTAACAAGTGTGGCCTTTACTGGACCAATATTTACTACACCAGTATTAACCACAACCACTACTTATTATGTAACCGTGAAAGGTGCTAATAGATGTGAAAACACTGCAGCTAATGTAAAAACAGTAACAGTTACTGTTAATCCAGGTGCTGTTGCAACAGATATTACCGTAAATGGATCAACTTCAGTTTGTGCAAGTACAGCAGCAACATTAGCAGCAACTAGTACAACGGTTACCAATCCGGTATTTACCTGGTATAGCGATGCTACCTTAAATACAGTGGTATTTACTGGTCCAGTGTTTACTACGCCGGTATTAACGGCAAACGCAACATACTATGTAACGGTTAAAGGTGATAACAAATGTGAAAATACCGCTGCAACAGCAAGGGCAGTAGCCATTACTGTAAATGCATTACCAAACAATCCAGTGGTATCTGGTCTAAATGGAGGCATTTGTGCAGGAGATGGAGCAACACTAACCGTAACTAATGCACAAGCAGGAGTTACCTACGAATGGTATAATGCAGCAACTGCTGGTAATTTATTATTCACTGGTACAACCTTTAATACTACCGCTTTAAGTGCTTCAACAGATTACTATATTTTAGCTATCGGAACAGGAGGTTGTAACAACAACGGTGGCCGCGTTAAAGTAACGGTTACTGTTAATGCAAAACCAACAGTACCAACGGTAGCTTCAACATCGGTTAATGTTTGTACAGGAAGTCCAGCTGTATTAACGGTTACAAGTCCTCAAACGGGTGTAACATACAATTGGTATACTGCAGTAGTAGGCGGAACGTTAGCCGGAACAGGCGTAAACTTTACAACTCCTGGAGTTAACGCAAACACCACTTACTATGTTGAAGGAGCAAACGGAACTTGTATCTCATCATCTAGAACGCCAGTAAATGTAAATGCACTACCAGTACCAGTTGCACCAGCATCGGTAACAGCAGCAAATGGAACACTTTGCGCAGGTAGTTCAACAATATTAACGGTTAATAATCCAGTAACAGGATTAGTTTACAGATGGTATGCAGCAAGCTCTAGCGGCCCTGTACTAGCAGAAGGCATAACCTTTACTACACCAAACTTAACTGCTACCACAATCTATTATGTAGAAGCAATAGCCGTTGGTGGTTGCGCAAGTCCAACAAGAACAGGCGTTACGGTTAATGTATTGCCAGTATTAGAAAAACCAGTAGTAGTGGTGCAAAGCACAACAGCAAACAGTGTAAACTTTGCATGGGCTGCGGTTGCAGGTGCTACGGCTTACGAAGTTTCGTTAGATAATGGTTTAACCTGGATCAACCCAACAAGTGGATCAACCGGAACAACCTATTTAGCTACAGGCTTGAAACCAGATCAAAGTGTAACCATCATTGTACGGGCTAGAGGGCAGATTGAGTGCCAAACCAGTGCAAATTCTACTCCGGTAACTGGTAAAGCAGCTAATCCTTTTGGAGATCAGGTTTACATACCAAATGCATTTACACCAAATAACGACGGTAAAAACGATACATTCTTAATCTACGGTAACACCATATCAAGCGCCAAAATGAGCATTTACACACAATGGGGTCAATTGATATTCCAATCAGATAACGTAGCAAATGGATGGGATGGAACTTTCAAAGGAGTAAATCAACCGATCGGAGTTTATGTGTACATGGTTGATATTACATTCACCAATGGAACAACATCATTGAGAAAAGGTACAGTAACGCTGATTAGATAAGAAGAGGATTAATAATAAACAGATAAAATCAAAGACCATGAAAATACTATCGGCTTTAAAAATATATGTTGCAGTGCTAGGATTGCTGTTGTATACAGCTAAGTCCTTCGCACAAACTGATCCGCATTTTTCACAATATTATGCAAACCCCTTATACCTTAACCCGGCCTTAACGGGGGTAATAGACGGCGATTACCGTGCAACTGTAAACTTTAAACAACAATGGAGTGCGTTAAATAGTTCTTTCTTAACGGGTGGTGCATCTTTCGATCTTGCCCCTAAAAAGAACTTTGCATTTGGTGCAACCATTTTAAATCAAAGGGCAGGGGAGTTAGATTTTAACTACCTATCGGCCCTGGTATCGGGTTCATATCGTTTAAGGTTTGGTGCCGAAGGCTTGCAGATGGTGAGCTTTGGTTTACAGGCTGGGGTAATTAACCGCAGTTTCGATTTCTCTCAGGCCAGGTTTGGTAACCAGTTTAATCCAATTTCGGGTTATGATGGTGGTATGATGAGCGGCGAAACACTTTCATCTCAATCATCTTTGGTTCCTGATGTAAACGCAGGTATCATGTTTTTTGATGGTAACCCGAACAAGAGCGTAAACGTTTTCTTAGGTGCAAGTGCAGCACACTTAACCCGTCCTATGGATCGTTTCTCTGGTTCAAATTCACGTATTCCTGTTCGTTTTACTGCACATGGTGGTGCAAGAATCAAGGCCTCTCAATTATTGGATATTGTGCCTAATGCTTTGGTCATGTACCAGGGAAATACAAATGAAGTTTCGTTAGGTGCTTATGCACAGCTTAATGTTAATCCATCAGCAAACATTTTGTTTGGTGGTAATTACCGCGTTAAAGATGCCGCCATTGCCTTTGTTGGTTTACAGTTAAAGAACATGGTATTCGGGTTAAGTTATGATGTAAATACCTCTACTTTCAACCGTGCATCAAACAGTAACGGTGGTTTAGAGCTTTCAATTTCCTTAATTGGCCGTAACGGTATTATTGGTCCAAACTTCTTTTGTCCACGTTTATAATAGATATCCAAATGAAAAAAATATTACTCTTTTTGTTAGTGGCATTTGGCGGTTTTGCAAACGCACAGTATGTGGTAAATTATAAAAAGGTTGCAGATACTTATTTCGAAAATAAGGATTATTATGCCGCATCTACTTTTTATAAAAAAGCCTTAAAAATTACTGGCGATAGCTCCCAGGCCATTTTGCCGTACGGTAAGGAAAGGAAATCAGCGACTGATGATAAGGTGGTAGAAGATTATGAAGGATCAATTTATAACCTTGCAGAATCCAGTAGATTGTATAGGGAATTTAACGAGGCCGAAAAATATTATGCTATAGCGATAACCTTTACCAATACACGTTTTAGAAAGGCGCTATTTTATTATGCAGAAAGCTTAAGGGCAAATAAAAAATTTAACCTGGCTATTGATGCCTTTCAGCAGTTTATCCAAAAAAATCCTGGTGATGCTTTGGTAAAAGATGCTCAAAAGGAAATCGAATCATGCAAATTTGCGATCGAAGAAATGCGTTTTCCACGTATGGTTCAAGTCAAAAAAATGCCAGCTAACGTAAATGGGTTAGGATCTAATTACGCCCCTGTTAAAATTAATAACGAATTTTATTTCACCTCATCGCGCCCTGTTGCCGTAGGAGGTAAAAAAGATATGGTTAAAACTGATGCTGGAGAAGTTCAGGTGTCAACTAAAACCAATCCTTTTATTAATAACCTTTATTCAGCTAAAGGCGAATTGACTGCTACTGATGTTGCTGTAAAAAAGATCGATATTAATTTTCCTAAAAATATGGAGATTGCTGCGGCCAGCTTTACACCCGATGGAAATACGGTATACTTTACCACTTGGAGAGATAAAGAAAAATATGCTATTTATAGCTCGAAAAAAACTGGTGATAAATGGTCAGATCCACAACCTGTTGGTTTACAGGTGAACAGTAAAGACTTTAATTCTTCACAGCCTTTTGTTACCAATGATGGTAAATTCCTTCTTTTCTCCTCTGATAGAAGTGGTGGTTATGGTAAATTCGATCTTTGGTATTGTGCAGTACGCGAAGATGGTTCATTAGGTCAGGCGGTAAACTTTGGCCCGGCCATTAATACTGAAGATGATGAACGTGCACCATACTACAACCCCTTAACCAAAAAGTTATTGTTTAGTACCGACGGGCGAGTTGGTTTTGGTGGTCTTGATTTCTTTGAGTCAGAAGGCGATCTGGTAAATTGGTCTAGCCCTAAAAACCTAGGTTATCCATTCAACTCATCAAAAGATGATCTTTACTTTACTGCAACTGATGATAAAGGAACAAAAGGCTATATTAGTTCTGATCGCGAATCATCTTGCTGTTTAGAATTGTTTGAAGTGAAAAAAGAATCCCTTTCTATTGCGGGTCTTTTAACCGATTGTAAAACTAAATTGCCGTTAGCAGGTGCAAATGTAACCCTAACCAATGCAGAAGGTCCTCAGAAAATAACAACCGGTACCGATGGTATTTATAGGTTTAAGGTAGATTCGAAAAGGCCGATCAAGTTGCTTTTTGCAAAAGATAACTATTTCGCAATTACTAAAAACTATCCTTACGAAGAATTGGCGAAAGCAGATACCTTGATTTATAAAGATTATTGCTTAAGTCCTTTCAAATTAGGAATCCCAATGGCTTTGGATAACGTTTATTACGAATTTAACAGTGCCGAACTTACTGAGCCTTCTAAAAAAGTATTAGACTTCCTGATCCCGATTATGGAAGATAATCCTGAAATGGAAATCGAATTAGGTTCTCATACCGATAATATCGGAACAGATGAGTATAACTTAGATCTATCGAACAGAAGAGCGAAATCTTGTACCGATTATTTAGAAAGTAAAGGTATCGCTGCTGCAAGGTTAACCTCAAAAGGTTATGGAGAATCGATGCCGATTGCACCAAACGAAATCGTGGTGAAACGCAAGAAAAAAGATAATCCAGAAGGAAGAGCAAAAAACAGAAGAACTGAATTTAAAGTGACCAAAAAATAAAATACAATTAACATCCCGGTAAGCCATCTTCCTAAAAAGAAGATGGTTTTTTTGTTTTAAATTAAGTGGAGGATAGATTTTTAAATCGACTAAGCAAGGATTGAAAATCCTTAGTTCAAGAGACTGGATTACAAATCCCGACTAACGGAAGATATTATTGTTCGCCTTGGCCCGTGTCCTCACGGACCAAAGCACTAAATCACCATAGTTGGTCCGGATTTGTAATCCGGACCTATGTGCCTTGGATTTTTAATCCACTAAAGGATTGAAAATCCTTAATTCAGGAGACTGGATTACAAATCCCAACTAACGGAAAGAAGATGGCTTTTTAGTTTATACAGTAAATAGTTTTAAATGCGCAATTTGCAGGTAACTGAAAACTGGCAACTGAAAACTGATCGTCTGTTTTTAAATTAATCTTTGTATTTTTCGCCTATCATTTAAATTCAATGAAGCTTAATATCCAACCAACAATAATTTTTAGAACCCCTAAATTTTCATATCAATCTGAACTGGTAGATTGTTGGGAGGAATTAAAATTGGCCATTTCAATATCTTCCGCAGCTTTTTACGAAACCATAAAAGAAGTAAAAGCAAACGAATTAAAAGATCTTTCACCTAAAGTTTATTTTACCATCTGGAAATATTTTAACCGTGCGAAATTCCGGTCAACACCTTATGGCACTTTTGCTGGTTTTAGTTTGTTAAGTGATGCCATTAAGCCATCAGAAAGCAGAATAGTAGTTGAAGAAACCCAAAAGGTACGCGAGCTGGTCGATTGGCCTTATAAGAATAATATTCAATTGCCATTGGCAGAACTGTTACAAAAGAACTGCCTCATATTTAGTAACAGCAGTTATTATTTAACACCCAGCAGTATTCGTTACATAGCCTGCACCGATGGTGTTTTTGAGTTGGCTGAGTTAGATCAAGATGACTTTGTAAAACAAATATTAGCGGCTTGCTTAACGCCGGTTAGATTTAACGACCTGGCAAAACAATTAAATTTAAATGATACTGAAACCGAAAACCTGTTTGGTTTGCTGCAGGATATGCACGATTTACAGCTTATTTTTACCAACTACGATCCCAATATTATAGGAGATGATTATTTTGAACGTTTAGGGCTCACCGCTACGGCCGAGTTGCCAAAATATCTTATCGCGCAACGCACAGTACTATCAGGTGGTATTAATGAACGTTTGCTTCAGGCCATTCCAGGCTTGATCAATATACTCCATAGTATAATGCCCGCAAAAGATCGTGATGCCCTTAGCCAGTTTCAGGTCAGGTTTAAAAAGAAATTCGAAGATCAGGAAGTACCGCTTTTATTGGCACTAGATCCAGAAATGGGTGTAGGCTACGATGAGCTGGAGCAAGCCGGTCAAAACAGTGAGTTTATCACACACTTCAATAATAAACCGCCGAAAAAAGCGGAGATAGAAAATATTAAAACGGCATTAAAAACCTACCTGACTGAACAAAAATTCGAAAAAGGTAAAGCTGTTTATCTGAACAAACTTGCCTTGACGCCGAATCAGAAATTAGCCTCTTTACCCAATTCATTTAGCATGGTAATGTCTGTTCACGACGATTTGATTTTTATTGAACAGATAGGTGGAACAACATCAAATGCATTAAGTGGAAGATTTACAATGGCAGCTGATGATGTAGCACAGTATGCTAAAGACATTGCGGCCGCAGAACAACAAGCAAATCCCGAGGTGCTGTTTTTCGATGTGGCCTACATGGTAGAAGCCAATGTAGATAATGTAAACAGGCGAAAACTGATTTATGGACATCAATTATCAATCTTAAATTTTGACACCTCAGCATCGCCACTTGCCTTAAATGATATACAGATTTCGGTTCGCGGCACAGAGATTATTCTTCGATCTAAACGTTTAAATAAACGGCTGGTACCAAGAATGGCTTCTGCCTACAACTACATCCGTTCAGATCTTTCTATATTTAGGTTACTGTGCGATTTGCAACATCAGGGCTTACAAACAAATCTTTCCTTTCCACTCGATACTATTTTCCCTGATTTGGATTATTATCCAAGGTTACAATATCAAAATATAGTTTTAAGCAGTAATAAATGGAGAGTTAAAAAAGAAGCCCTTTTAGGAGCCGATCAAAAGTCGCTATCCATCGCCGACTGTCGATCATACCTGAGTAATTTAGGCGTTAGCGAATATTTTAAAGCAGGTATATCCGATCAAACTTTATGCTTTGCCCTACAAAACGACGATGATATAAATGCTTTTTTGCAATACCTGCAAAAACATGGCAGTACTTACATTGAAGAAATGTTACTGCCCCAAAACAGTATCGTGGTTGATGAAGCAACTAAGCCCTATTTAGCTCAGTTTGTTTTAAGTATAGGTCATGGCGAACAAATTTATCGTGGTTTGGCTAAAACATCCGCAAATGCCGGGGTAACGCGATTTTTCCTGCCAGGTAAAGAATGGTTGTATTTCGAAATTTATTGCCACCAGCAACGCAGTGATCAGATTTTGACGGAAGTAATTGCGCCCTTCCTAACCACTCATACAGATCAGGTCAAATCGTGGTTTTTTATCCGCTACAATGAAAATGGAAACCACATCAGGTTTAGGGTTCAACTAAATAATCCAAGGGATGGGCAGCTATTAACCTCAAAACTCATGGATGATCTGGAATTGTTTTTAAATGCAGGTTTGGTGTCCGATGTGCAGATTAAAACCTATAAGCGTGAGTTAGAGCGTTATGGCAGCAACATGATCGAAGATGTTGAGCAGCATTTTGCTATAGATAGCGCATTTGTATTATCGCTTTTAGAAGCCCAGACTGATGATTTCAACAAATATAAATTATGTAGTCTTTTGGTTTCAAAGATTATCGAATCTAACATTATAGATAAACAAGCCATCAATAAGATTGTGAGATTAATGTCTGATACTTTTAATGAAGAGCACCGCTTAGATGCTACTGATTTTAAAAAATTAAATAGTCATTATCAGGAGTTTCGTAAAGCAGAATGGACGGCACTAACATTGGAGCAGGAGCAAAAGTTCGAAGAGTTTTCAGATTCGTTTATCAAAATTCTTAAACAATGTACTTCCGAAAACGCATTAAAGCTATTGACCGATTTAATGCATATGCACGTAAACAGACTTTTCAGCAAAGATCAGCGAACACATGAAATGGTAATGTACTATTTTCTGCTAAAAGATATTCAGCGTCAAAATGCAATGAAAGCTTAACGGTTTAACCTGGCCAACGGGTTAACAACAGTTACATCTATTTCAGTAATATAGCGGTTAATCGGATCTTTGTAATACCTGAAAATATAATCATTACCATAAAAATTACTAAGGCGCTTGCCAATATTGTCAATTCCTACATGATGGCTTTCTGTCTGTTTGCCTTTATTATCATTAATCATGTTTATGGTGCTGATATTAAGGCTATTTTTTTCGTAAACGATTTTAATAAGCGCCGGTTGAGTAGAGTGCGAAACATTTCCGTGCTTAAATATGTTTTCAACCAAAGTTAATAAGATAAGCGGTGGAAATCTTAATCCGAACATATCGCCCGTCACTTCAAGTTCCAGATTAATTGTGTTAGCCGTTCGGAGTTTATGGAGATTGATCAGGTGTTCAATCTGCTCAATTTCTTCACTTAGTGGAACCATCTCTGATGCTTCAGGGCGTTTTAGGGCATAACGCATCATTTCAGCCAGATTCATAATTGCATCTGCTGCCATCGGTGCCTTTTTGCGGGCGTCGTTATAAATAAAATTTAAAGTATTAAATAAAAAGTGCGGATTGATTTGGCTGCGCAGATAATTATTTTGCGATTGAACCAGATCGTTCTCTAAAGCCTGTTTTTCTATTTGGGTAACCAGGTTCTGTCTTTCAAGCGCTTCTACCTTTTTTTGATCCTGAAATGATTTGATGATATAAACATAGCCCGTAGAATAACCAACAAATAATATTGAACGATAAATGCACGGTAATATAAACTCCCGATCAAAGGATCTTGATGGATTTGCTTCTATTAATCCTATTTTTTCAAATAAGATAATAAGAAGAAATGTAAATACTACGTATGCAAAAATAATAACAACAATGAGTACCGTAATCTTTAAAATTTTTATGGGATTAGATCCCGTTTTTATCATTTTTTTTAGTAAAAAACCATAGGTATAAAATGTTGAAATATTAACGATGTAAACAAGTACATAAGCTCCGGGTTCTCTGAAACTACGGGTTGTTAAACCAAGAATAAATACCTCATAAACGATGTAAAGACTCCATACCAATAAGTGAAACTTGTACTTTTCGTAGAATTTTTTTATATGTAAAAAGTTCATTTTTTTTCTTTTAATCTATTGAAATGGGGTTTTTATCTTCCAAAAGTAGGTGTTTGTGTAAAAAAGTGGTTGAGTCTAATTTTGACGTGCATCTTTACAGAAAATTAATAACAGCGATAACAATAAGAATTTAAATACAATATATTATGAAAACTCAACACACAAATACTTCAGCTAAACTTTCTAAAAAAACTGTTTTTGTTTATAAAAACATCAAAGCTCAAAGCAACTATCAAACTAATCCAACAGGAGATCAAAGTCACACAGTAATGACAAGTTTCATCATGGAATTTTAATTTCATAATTAACTTATTTTAATAATTTATCATCATATTTAATAATTATACCATGAAAACTCAAAATACTGCTAAACTTTCTAAAAAAACTGTTTTTGTTTATAAAAACATCAAAGCTCAAAACAACTATCAAACTAATCCAACAGGAGATCAAAGCCATACAGTAATGACAAGTTTCATCATGGAATTTTAGTCTCCAAACTAATCCACTATCTAAATAATGAGAGAAAGGCTGTGTTCATCTAATTTACTGGTTCCGGTTCGATTTAAGTAAACTGCTCTGTACATAGGTGAAGAAAGCTTCTTTATAACCTTCGCCAATTTGGATCATTTCGTTATTTACCAAACGGATTATATTTCCATCTACTTTTTTAATTGCGGCTTTAGCAACAATGTTTGATTTATTAACACGAATAAATGCGTGGTTTTCTAAGGCCTTTTCAATTTCCTTAAGTGTAAGGTAGGTAGTATGGGTTTCAGATTTAGTAATAATCTGTATATAATTCTGTAGCGCTTTGATGTAAAGTATTTCATCAATGGCGATGTTAGAAAAAGCATATTTATGGTCGCCTTTAATATAAAGGGCCGCTACCTGATCAGCTTCTTTCGTGCTAACTTTGGTATTATTTGCTTCCTTTTTTAAAATCCTATCAATACCTAATGCAAATTTGGCAAACGAAATAGGTTTTAATAAGTACTGATCTGATTGTACATCAAATGCTTGCAGGGCATAATCAGGATGAGCAGTAGTAAAAATCAAATATTTTGCTTTTTCTCTGATATTTTTAGCCAGTTCCAATCCATTTATTCCTGGCATATCAATATCCATAAACAATAAATCAATTTCGTCCGCAGTACTTATTTCAGTAAGTGCCTGGACAGGACTGGTAAAAGTTTTAAAAACTGTTAAACCAGGCATTTCCGCAATATGGTCAGTTAATACTTCAATTGCATGTTGCTCGTCGTCTATAACAACGCATTTTAGATTCATGAGTATAAATATGTTTGTTTATTTGATTTGAATGCAAGTTAAATAAAAATGAATTGAATTAACAAATGCACCAAAAAAAACTTATCTCAGGTTTCGTCTAAAAAAAACCTAGGTTTCGTGTAATATTCTGGGTGGTTGATGTAAAAAAATTATCCATACCCCTTCTTTTTATAATCTTTATACTGTTTGCCAAAAACAAAATAATTAGCAGTGAAAACTACTAATTGTAAAAAACATCTGCCTGCCCAATCTTGTGTAGCCTGTAGATAATACAATTAAAAACAGGCCATACAATACTGGGTTAAAGATTTATTAAAAACAAAAATACCGAAAAGCAAAAATATACCCCTACATCTACCAAGCCTCCACATGAAACACAACGAATACGAGTATTTACTTAATAAAATCTACTACAAGGGGATTCTAAAAAATCAAGGAATCAACTCAGATATGTACCAGAGAATGCAAAATGAATATAGCAATCTTGATGGGCAAAACCTTGTTAAGGGCCAATTAGATGGCGAATACGCATTCAGAAAATCTTTCCTGGTTGTACGTAACTACGTTCAGCAGGCGATAAAAGATGGGATGAAGAGTTTTCAGTTTACCATGCAGGCAACTGATATCAATAAACTAACCTACATGGTTGATATGTTGAACAGAAACTTTTTTGATAAACAAAGTCTAGATCAAATTATTATCACAGCAAATTCGGTATTTAACCAATACAATTTAAAAAACTAACTACCTATAATAGATCATAACATGGAATTGAAAGACGAAATCGGGCAGTTTGCCGTAAGAATTAAGAAAATGCTTCCACAAGTTCAATCTGAGGATTTAACAAGGAATGCGTTAGTAATGCCTTTTATCCAAATCTTAGGATTTGATCCTTCTGAGGTTCAATCTGAAGCTGTTCTAGACTTCGGAGTTAAAAAAAGTAAAAAAGTTGATTACACCATTATGAAAGATGGCGAACCAACAATTCTTGTTGAATGTAAACACCATAACGATAATTTAGATATTCACGATTCACGCCTATCTAAATACTTCCGTAAAACAAAAGCTAAATATGGTTTATTAACCAATGGTTTAGTATACCGCTTTTACACAGAGAAAATGGTGAGATCAAAGAAAAATCAAGAGCCATTATTCGAATTTAAAATAACCGATACCAAAGCTGCTACCATTGCTAAAATGATCGAAGATCACAAAGATTACTTCAATGTAGATCATAAAACTAATGTAGTAGCAAGCTAAAAAATATTAATTTTAATCTAAGAGTTCCCGAAAATTCTTACCTAAAAGTCTTGATTTAATCAGGGCTTTTTTTATGCCCGCTCACCAAATAAAAAGGGAGAAACCGATTCGATTTCTCCCTTTAACTATAACAGGATTTCCTGATTAAATTAATTCTACACTTCTGCTTACAAAGGCTGTTAATTCTGCACCAGTTAACATACCTTGTGCTAAAAGCGCTAAATCTACTGCTTGTTTAGCCAGGTTGCTTTGCTCTTCACCTTCAGCTTTTAAAATTTTACTTACCAATTTATGGTTTCCGTTAATGGCAACTTTGTAATTGTCGGGCATTTGGCCATAAAAGCCCATTCCACCACCCATTGCAGCCATATCTTTCATTCGGCGCATAAATTCATCCATGGTAATGGTAACTGGTAACTCTTCAGGGTGTAAAGCCACAATTTCTACATGCATACCTGGTTTGGTAATGGCTTTTTCAAAAATAGTGGTTACTTCTTTTACCTGATCTTCAGTTAAAACATGCTCGTTTTGTTCGTCTTTCTCAATTAATTTATCCGCAACACTAGAGTCAACACGTTTTATAGACGTTTTCTCCAGTTTTTGCTCCAATTGATTAATAAAGTGATTGTCGATTGGCGAATCAAGCACTAAAACATCATAATCTTTCTTATTGGCCGATTGGATAAATGCATCTTGTTTAGCAGCATCATTGGTATATAAATAAACCAATGTGCCGTTTTTATCCGTTTGCAAGGCTGTTACCTTCTCTTTATACTCAGGAAGTGTGAAAAGCTCGTTTTTAGTGTTGCCAACTAAAGCAAAGTCTTTGGCTTTATCGTAAAACTTCTCTTCACTGATCATACCGTATTTTACAAAAAGACCAATGTCTTTCCATTTATCTTCGTAAGCTTTACGGTCTTTAGCAAATAATTCGCCTAATTTATCAGCAACCTTTTTAGTAATGTAGTTATTGATCTTTTTAACGTTGCTGTCGGCCTGTAAGAAACTACGCGATACATTTAATGGAATATCAGGAGAATCGATTACACCGTGCAATAACATCAAAAACTCAGGAACAATATCCTTAACCTCGTCGGTAATAAATACCTGGCGAGAGTACAATTTAATTTTATTGCGCTGCATTTCGAAATCGTTTTTCAATTTAGGGAAATACAGTACGCCTGTTAAATTAAAAGGATAATCAACATTTAGGTGGATCCAGAATAATGGTTCTTCACTAAATGGATATAATTCGCGGTAAAAGTTTAAATAATCTTCATCTGACAAATCTGCAGGAGCTTTTGTCCAGATCGGGTTGGTGGTGTTGATAATGTTATCAACTTCAACATCGTTATACTTTGCTTTACCTTCTTCATCTACGCCATCTTCAACCGATTCTGTTTTAGTACCAAACTTAATTGGCACTGGTAAAAATTTAGCGTATTTATTAAGAATTTCCTGAAGTTTACTTTCCTCTAAAAACTCTTCCGAATCTTTGTTTACATGAAGGATAATATCAGTACCGCGTGTAGTTTTAGTGCCTTCAGTAATTTCAAATTCTGTACTGCCATCGCAAACCCAACGTGCAGGTTCAGCGTCATCTTGGTATGATAAAGTTTGAATCTCAACTAAATCTGCAACCATAAAGGCCGAGTAGAAACCCAAACCGAATTTACCGATGATTTCATTGGCATCTTTAGCATCTTTAAATTTCTCTACAAACTCACTTGCGCCAGAAAATGCAACTTGGTTAATGTATTTTTTAATCTCTTCGGCAGTCATCCCCAAGCCATTATCGCTAATGGTAATGGTTTTTGCATCCTTATCAACCGCAACTTGCACCAATGGTTGACCAACTTCGCCACTAAACTGACCTAATGAACCTAGTCTTTTAATTTTCTGGACTGCATCTACTGCGTTAGAAACCAACTCACGAAGAAAAATTTCGTTATCAGAGTATAAAAACTTCTTAATTATCGGGAAAATATTCTCAGTGTGTATGGAGATATTTCCTTTTTCTTGTATGCTCATATGTAAATAAATTGTTTAATCTATATCCTGCATAACAAGGGTTGTTCCAAAAGAATTTGTTTGCCAAAATGACAGATGAGCGAGTCGTCATTGCGAAGCCAATTCTTCATTGGCTTCGCAATCCAACTTGTAAATAATTTTCTCGTTATTCAAAATTACTAACTCGAATTACAGTCGAAATGAGATTGCCCCAAAAAATTGAAAAATCATTTTTTGCAATGACGAAAGTCTAGGGCTTGTTTATAAATAAAACTTAAGCCTGTGTTTTCACTTTTCCATAATCTCATTCAGTGTGAGGTATTTTTCCATAAAATAAAAGTATTGCCCGCCAAAAAACTATTTTAAACAAAAAAGGTTAGCTTTAACTAACCTTTAAATCCTTAATTATTTTGTTTTACTTTTAACATGTCCCTATACCTAATTGGTACATCAATATTAAAGTAATTTACACCACCAAAAAATTGTTCAATACCATCTTTAAAAACAACTTTAAAACTACTTTTTTTAATTGTATCTTCAATTTTTTGAATTTCCTCAGCGGTAATTAATGATGTGTTTCTTATAACAAACTCCATTTCAATTGGATCACCCGTCGGTGCAACCTTAAAATTAATACTTAACCAATCTCCATAGCCCATTGGCATTTTTTCAAGTGTACTTAACGGAATTATACTTGAACATATTTTAATTAGTAATTTTTCATCTAATTTCATGTTCTGAACTATGGAAATACCTTTTGGTAAGTTTGGTGCCACAGGTTTTAAGTTAGTAAGTTTATTGTTGGAATTTCTAACAACGATATATTTATTACCCTCTTTTTGGATTTTATAAGTTAAACTGGAAATTTTTATTTGATCATTATTTATTTTAGCTATTGGTTTTTGAGCGCTACAAGCAGTTGTCGAAATAATTATAATTATTATCAGGATTAAATTTTTCATTTTATTTACAGTTAGAAGTTGAAAATAAGTTAAGCAATGAGGTTGGTTTTAAATTGTAATCGATAGCGCCCATATTTGCATAGCCAGATATTGTTTAAATTTTTCATAAAATAAAAATATTGCCTGCCAAAAAACTGTTTTACACAAAAAGGTTAGCTTTCACTAACCTTTAAATCCTTAATTATTTTGTTTCGCCTTTAACATATCAATATATCTAATTGGTACATCAATATTAAAATAATTTACACCACCAAAAAATCGTTCGATGCCATTTGTGAATGTAAATTTAAATGTGCTATTCTTTATTGCCTTTTCAATTTTCTGAATTTCCTCTGCTGTAACCAGAGACGTATTTCTAATTAAAAATTCCATTTCAAGTGGTTCTCCCATACTACTTACTTTGAATCTTATTGATAGCCAATCTCCATAACCTACAGGTAAATCTTTGAGGGTATTTAATGGGATTATATTAGCACATATTTGGGTAAGTTGTTTTCTGCTGAATTTCATATTTTGAACCACAGAAATATCTTTTGGTAGATTTGGACTTAGAGGTTTTATCGCTGTTAATTTGTTATTTGAGTTAATGATTTCTGTGTAGGTATCTGTTGGCTTTTTTATATCGTAAGTTACATTAGATGTTTTAACTTGATTACTATTTATTTTTGCTACAGGCTTTTGTGCTTTACATGCAACTGATATTATTATACAGAAATATAGTATTGATATTAAATTTTTCATATTATTTGCAATTAGAAGTAGAAAATATATTTAGTAAAGAATTTGGTTTTAAATTGTAATCTATGTTACCCATATTGGCATAGCCAGAATATTGCCTTAAAAACTATTTTAAACAAAAAAAGTTAGCTTTCACTAACCTTTTGAATCAAACTAATTAGCTCTCTTAGCTTTCAACATATCACTATAGGATACAGGAATATCTAATTCAAAATAATTTATATCTTTCAAAAATCGTTCGACCCCTTGTTTAAAAGTAACTCTGAACTGACCATTTTTCAATTCTTTTTCTATTAGATTTAACTGGCTTGATGTAATTAGAGAAGTGTTTTTTACTAAAAATTCCATTTCAATCGGATAGCCTTTTTCACTCATTTTTAAGCTAATAAATAAATAGTCATTCATGCCATTGGGTAATTGTCTTAACGTTTCTAGTGGGATAACGTTCGCACAAATTTTGGTTATTAGGTTCACATCTATTTTCATGTAATCTTTTATTCTAATACCAACTGGCAAATTTGGTGCAATCAACTTCTTATTCGTAAAAATGTTTTTCGTATTTATTAATTGAGTGCGCTTATCATCAGGTTTTTCTACCAAATATTTCTCACCCGCAACCTTAATAGTTCCCTCTTTCACCTTTGAAATAGGTTGTTGTGCATTACAGGCAGTTATTAAGAAAATATAAGAAAGTAAAATTACTATTGAATTTTTCATATTATTTGCAATTAGAAGTTGAGAATAGGTTTAATAAAGAGTTAGGTTTTAAATTGTAATCGATAGCGCCCATATTTGCATAGCCAGAATATTGTTTAAATTTTTCCATAAAGTAATAATACTGTCCATCAAAATCGCTGAATGTTTTGGGATACTTGGTATTATTTGCGGTAATGCTATTCAACCAAACGACATATTCATCTTTTATAGGTTGTGGGACATTACTATTGTTTAATGCATCTTGGCTTATTCTATCTCTAATGATATCTCCATATAGAGCAGTTTCAAATTCAATATTTGGGTAACCATTGGGGTAATTTCCATTTGAACCAATAGCATATTGGTCTGTTCCGTTTGTTAAAAAATTATCCTGATAGGCATGAAAAAACTCGTGCTCAAACGTATTGGTTAAGCTTAGTGAAAAATCACTTTGAAAATTAAACGTATTATTGACAGTATTATAACTTTGTTGGGCAGACATGTTCGTATTGGTACAAAAACTAAACTTTGCGCCCTTACTAATCATCATATCGTATTGCTTTTTATGCAAACATGCCCATTCTGTATTTCCATCACCTGATATAAATCTACCAAAAAGCTCTGTTAAGCTACTCAGCTGTGGCCCACTTAGACAGTGATTTTTAATTATTTTACTTAAGCTGTCAAGCGTTGGATCTATATCGGATGGGGGACTGCCATCTTCAGGTGTTGGATATTGTTCTTCATGCTCACCACCACTACCACCTGCACAGCCAGTACTATACAGATATGTCCAAGTTTCACTCACCGCTATGCCATCTTGCCAATGTGTTTCTACCCAGAAATGATGAGTACATCCTGCGGTCATTATTAAGTTTTCTTTTAATTTACCTAAACTTTGCAGTTTGTTTAACTTTAAGCTTTTGTATTTTACTGAATCTTCATCATCAACAGTTATATTTTTGACCTTGGCTTCTGTATTTGCATTGTTATGTATTGCTGGGAATGCTATGTGATAAAGTTTTAGTGGTGATAATTTAACGGTGTCACTAACATTTTCTTTAAAATGGTTAAGCATTTTGAATTTTTTATCACTATCCTTGTAACTGATTACTAAATTTAGCTCGCCTTCTTTTTGAGATAATTCATAAAGATTGGTTTTTACAGGTATAACGATAGCTAAAGATTGATCTTCCAAGATCTCCGTTTGTATTTTATCCCATTCTGGCTCATTTTTAATTAAAATAGAATCTCCTTCATTTGTACTTAAATGATTTGAGGTATTTTTAGCTTGATTAATATACCAATTTTTTGCATCAGCTATTTTTTCTTGCAATGTTAGGCTTTTCAAATTATCCTTTTTACAGGAGTTTAAAAGAAGAATGAGTAGCATTAAAATTATTGGCGTGAGTATCCAATAGAAGTTTTTTTTCATGTTGTTAATTTAGATTATGCAAAAAGTTGAGAGATAATGACGTAAAAGTAATGATATTTAGTTATTTTATGATATTTATTGAGTAATTGATAAAATTCCCAATCTTGTAAATAAAAAAGCCAAGAAAATTTAAAATCCTCTTGGCTAAATATTTTAATGTTGGATTAACTTAATTTAAAAGAAAACTTGGTTTATCTTCTTCCAGTGAAAGAATTTTAGTGATCTTTTTAAGCAACACATCCATTTGGAATGGTTTTGATAAGAAATCGTCCTGGCCGTAGTTTAAGGTGGTAAAATCTTTCGGATCGTATAAACCAGAAATCAGTAAAATTGGAATTTTAGAAGTGCTTTCTATCGATTTTAACTGCTCACATAAAACACGCCCATCAATATGGCCAAGAGAAATATCCAGTAAGATTAAATCAGGGTTAAAATTTTCAATTCTGTTAAAAATTTCCTCGCCATCATTCAGTGCCGAAACTTTAAACCCTCCGATTTCCAGTATTAATTGTATGGTTTCTAAAACCTCAATATCGTCATCTACTACCAGTATTCTCTTCATATGTGTTAGCATTTATATGCCGTTAAAAAATATAACAAAAGTTTATGTTGTTATGTTTACAATCTTAAGAATATTTTAACAATAAATTTATAGTAACTAAAAAATAGACTTCGATTTTAACTTGCTTGTTGTACGATGCCTTCTTTATTTAAGATAAAATTAAATAACTCTTCAATAGGTTTCTGCAGTATTTTTCCAGGTTCAATGCCGTTTTCTAATAACACCGAAATTAATGTTTCCTGATAATAATAAGCTATTGAACCTACAAAATGGCATGGCACATTTTTATGTTTAGGATAATCTTTAACATTGGTATCAACAAACTCCTGAAAACCTGTTCTTAGAATATCCTGGATAAATGGATGGTCTTTATGGTTGGCCATGAAGCGGCTAAAACCAGCTAAATAAATGTTTGGAAAAGGCTTTTGGTAAACATTGGTAATAATCTGTTCCTTATCAGCCGGGAAAGTTGTTTTAAACTCTGCTGCTAAATTGGTAGGCATTTTATTGTAGAGGTAGCTTAATAGCACTTTTTTGCCGAAAAAGGTACCAGAACCTTCGTCACCCAGAACATAGCCCAAGCCATGATGACCGTCGTGAATTTTCTTTCCATCGAAATAACAGATATTCGATCCGGTGCCTAAAATACAGTTTAAGCCTTCGGCATTTCCGCAGGTGGCATATACCGAACCCAGAAGATCATGATCTACTGAAATAAAAGCATTACCAAAAACGGCTGACAGGCCATTTGAAACTACTTCATGTTTGTCGGGTGAAGAACAACCGGCTCCAAAAAAGTAAATTTCCTTTACCTCCTCCGCATATTGTAACAAGGATTCATTTTTAGAAATCAGCTTGGTAATTTCTTGCTCACTTAAGAAATAAGGGTTTATTCCAGGAGTGCTAAATTTAATGGTTTCGCCATTATGATAGCCCATCCAATCGGTTTTTGATGAGCCACTATCTGCAACAAGTATCATGGGACTAAATATAAAAATTAATTAGATAAATTTATATTCCCACTGATTTCTTTCAATGTAGTTTCGGCTATTTTAGCCTGATATTGCATTTCTATGAAACGGTTTTTTGCATCAATCGCGTTACGTTGTGCTTCTCTTAACTCTAAAGGGGCTATGCTACCTAGACGGTATTTTGCTAAAGTAATATCTAAGTTTTCTTTTGCAATATCTACATTTCGTTGCTCTAATTTGATCAGACCTAAATAGGTACTGTAATTTTCGTAGGCAGTAAGCAATTGCGAATTCACATCCAGCTTGGTTTTGTTCAGATTAAGGGTCGAATTATTGATCTCTATTTTTGCATTACGTTCTTGCTGACGCTGTAAAAAACCATTAAATAAATTTATACTCGCTGTAACGCCGTAAGTAAGTCCATTTGCAGCAAATTTTTGGTTAAAACCTGTAGGGCTGGTACTGTTTGCCCTGCTATAACCAGAATTTAGGCTAACTGATGGATACCGTGCTCCACGAATAGATTTTAAATTTAACGAAGCAATGCGTTGGTTAATAAAGGCATTCTGCACATTCGGATTCTGTTGTTCAGCCATTTCTGCCATTTTGCTAAACAGGATACCTTTATCTACGTCAATGTTATTTACAACAGAAAAAGGTGTGCCAATATCTCTAACCATTAATTGATTTAAACGAACTTTAGCTACCTGTAAGGCATTTTTGCTCTGTAGGTAATTTGAAGTATCGGTATTATAATCAACCTGTGCGGTTAATACATCCAGTTTAGAACCGCGGCCAAGCTGTAATTTTGTTTTGGCAATACTGGTACGCAATACCGAAACATCCATAGCACTATCAGCAGCTATAACCAATTGCTGTTGTCTTACAATATCATAATAAGCCGTAATTACATCCGCCACAGTGGTTAAAATGGTTAACCGTGAGTTTAGCTCACCCTGTTTTTGCAGTTCCTTTAAACGGTCGTAATTGGCGAACATGCTAAAGCCATCAAAAATGGTCCAGTTTAAATCGGCACCATAACTGTTATTCGTACTTTTTGCTCCTGTAATTACCCGATCAGGACCAGTTGCAGGGGTTTGCCGGGTGTTCTGGATACTCCCACCATTGGTATAACTTCCAGATAAGTTAGGTAACATACCAGCATTACCGATATTGGCATTGTTCTTTGCCATATCTACCTGGTTTTTACTGATTTTGATGTCGTAATTATTCTGTAAAGCAATGGTAATGGCTTCCTGCAAGCTCAGCTGTTCTTGTGCAAAGCCCGTAAGGGATAAGCTTAACAGTAGGATAAATATTTTTAATTTCTTGCTCATCTTATTCTTCTGTGTGTAAAGCTTCTTGTTCAAAACGATGGGCATCTTTTAATTCTTTATTCGGTTTGTATGGTTTAGCCCAGTAAGAATAAATTGCTGGGATTACAAATAAGGTTAAAACCAAGGAGAATAATGTCCCGCCTACAATTACGGTTCCCATACTCATTCTGCTTTTTGCTGCGGCACCTAAAGCCAATGCAATAGGTAAAGCACCAATAGCAATGGCCAAACTGGTCATTAAAATTGGGCGCAAACGCGAAACAGCAGCTTCACGTATGGCTTCGGGAATCGGAATGCCCTTTTCTTTTAACTGGTTGGCAAATTCAACAATTAAAATACCATTTTTAGTTACCAGACCAATAAGCATAATGGTACCGATCTGGCTGAAGATATTCCAGCTTTGACCGCATAACCATAGCGATAAAAATGCACCTGCAACGGCCATAGGTACGGTTAAAATAATAATAATCGGATCTTTAAAACTTTCAAACTGTGCCGAAAGAATTAAATAAACCAGTAGGAGCGCCAAGCCGAATGCAAAGAAGGTATTTGAAGAACTTTCTTTAAAATCACGCGATTCTCCGCTTAAATCGGTAGAGAAAGTTTCATCCAATACTTTTTTAGAAATGGCATCCATGGCATCTATACCTTCACCAATACTTTTCCCTGGTGCCAAACCTGCCGAAACAGTTGCTGCGATAAAACGGTTGTTCCTGTACAACTGTGGCGGGCTACTTTCTTCTTTTGCGGTAACCACATTGTCTAGCTGAACCAATTCGCCCTTATCATTACGTACGTAAACCGAGCTCAAATCTAATGGGTCTTTCCGATCTCCTCGATCGAACTGGCCAATTACCTGGTATTGTTTTCCATTCATGAAGAAATACGAAAACCTTTGACCGCTTAAACCTAAATTTAAGGTTTGGGCAATGGCAGATATAGAAACGCCTAAATTTTTTGCCTTATCTCTGTCGATGGTTAAGTTAATTTCAGGCTTGTTAAATTTCAGGTTCACATCCGAAACGGTGAATGTTGGGTCTTTTGATACCGCATCCATAAACAAAGGAATTTTCTCCCTTAATTTTTCAAAATTTTGTGCCTGGATGATGTAGCTAATTGGCAATCCACCGCGACGACCAACGGAGATGGTTGGCTGTTGGTTCACAATGGTTTTACCTTCGGTATATTTCTTTGTGATGCGTGTAAGCATATCGGCAATGTCTTTTTGCGAACGTGTACGCTCTTCAGGATCTACCAAACCCATCCTCACAAAACCAGAGTTTACAGCGCCCGAGCCGCCAAAACCAGGAGAGGTGATGGTAATGTTCACATTTTTTTCGGGAACAGAATCGAGAACCAATTGATTCAATTTCATAATAAACTGATCAGTATAGGTAAAAGATGCACCTTCTGGAGTAGTTGCATTAATGTTTATCGCACTTCTATCATCATAGGGAGCGGTTTCTTTTGGTAAAATCTTCCAGAATAAGAAAATTAAGCCCATACACACCAAAATAATCGGAACGGAAAGCCATCTTTTATCCAAAAATTTATTCAGATTCGATTCGTAGGCATCATTTAATTTCACAAAATAGGGTTCTGTCCAATTGTAAAACCTGGATGGTTTATGTCCACCCTTTTTCATCAGGTAGGCATTTAACATTGGTGTTAAGGTAAGTGATACAAAGGCGGAGATTAGTACCGCTGCCCCGATTACCACACCGAACTCTCTAAATAAGCGGCCAACAAATCCCTGTAAGAAAATTACCGGTAAAAATACGGCTGCTAGGGTAATGGAAATCGAAATTACGGCAAAAAAGATTTCATTTGATCCTTTAATGGCTGCCTCGAAAGGAGACATGCCCTCTTCAACCTTTTTAAAGATATTTTCGGTAACCACAATACCATCATCTACCACCAATCCTGTAGCCAGTACAATAGCCAATAAACTCAATACGTTTATTGAAAAGCCGAAGGCATACATGATAAAGAAAGTGAAAACCAGCGATACAGGGATATCGATCAATGGTCTGAAGGCAATGGCCCAATCTCTAAAGAAAAGGTAGATGATCAAAATTACCAGTACCAGCGATAGGCCAATGGTTTCGGCCACTTCGGTTACCGAACGTTTAATGAAAAGGGTATTATCTAATGCAACCTTCAGTTTAATATCTTGAGGGATATCGGCTTTTAACTTATCAAAACGTTTGTAAAACTCTTTACTGATGTCGAGGTAATTGGCTCCTGGCTGAGGGATAATAGCAATGGCCACCATCGGCCTGCCCGATTCACGCAGAATGGTTTCTTCGTTTTCAGGCCCTAAAACTGCATAACCTACATCTTTTAATTTAACTACCTGATTACTATCGGCTTTTAAGATTAAATTGTTAAACTGACTTTCGTTAGTAAGTTTACCTAAAGTTTTAACCGTTAATTCGGTAGTAGCTCCGGTAATTTTTCCTGATGGAAGCTCTACGTTTTCGTTGTCTAAGGCGGTAACAATATCCTGCGAAGTTAAACCATAAGCACTCAGTTTATTCGGGTCCATCCAAATACGCATGGCATATTTCCTTTGACCCTGGATTTGTACGCTACTAACCCCTGGAATAGTTTGGATACGGTCGGCAATTACGTTTTCGGCAAAATCACTTAGTTCAAGTGTATTGCGTTTATCGCTTTGGATCGTCAGTGATAAAATCGGATCAGAGTTGGCATCGGCCTTACTTACTACAGGTAAACCATCAATATCTTTAGGTAAGGTTCTTGCGGCTTGCGATACTTTATCACGCACATCGTTTGCTGCCTCTTCGATATTTTTATCGAGGTTAAATTCTATGGTAATGTTACTCGTTCCCTGGTTACTTGATGAAGAAATATTTCTGATTCCATCAATAGAGTTGATCGATTTTTCTAAAGGTTCGGTAATCTGCGATTCGATAATATCTGAGTTAGCCCCAGGATAGGAGGTTCTTACTGAAACTACGGTTGGGTCAATTGATGGGTATTCGCGAACACCCAAAAAGGTATAACCGATTATCCCGAATAGGACAATCAGTAAGTTCATCACAATGGCCAAAACTGGCCTTTTTATACTCGTGGTGGAGATACTCATAATTATTGTTTAACCAAATGAACTTTTACAGGAGCATCTTTTTTTAACGCCATCGATCCGGTAGTTAACACCGTGTCGCCAGCTTTTAATCCAGAAGTAATCACAATGTTTTCATCTGTACGGGTACCTGCTTCTACTTTAACTTCCTGCGCTTTTCCATCTTTCTGTATATAAACAATTTTGCCTTTTAATACAGGTATTACGGCTTCGTTAGGAATTAGAATTGCATTTTGTACCGTATTTAAAGCCAGTTTAATTTTGGCAAAAGAACCTGGTAATAAGGCATTGTCTGCATTAGGTGCCAAAGCCCTAATCTGTAATGTTCTGGTAGCGGCATTAATCCCTGGCTCTATTGCATAAACTTTACCTTTATTTTCTTTAGAAGAGCCATCGGTAGTGAATATAATTTCTGAATTCATTTTAATCTGCCCCGCATATTTCTCTGGAACAGAAAAAGTAACTTTAACCGGATTGGTACTTACCAGGTTGGCAATTACCGTTGCGGGTGTTAAATAGGTTCCTGCAGAAATGCTGCGCAAGCCAATTCTGCCCGTAAAAGGTGCCCTGATAGTGGTTTTTGCTAGTTGTGCCCTGATTAATTGTGCTTGCGCCTGTAAAGATTTTAAATCTGCCAAAGAAGTATCGTACTCTTCCTGGCTAATAGCCCCCTTTGCCAAAAGCTGTTTTGCCCTGTTTTCGTTAGTGCCCGAAAGTTTTTGCTTGGTTAGGGCATCCTGTAATTGTGCCTGTATATCTCTGTCGTTTACTTTTACCAATACGCTTCCTTTTGATACTGTTGTACCTTCCTGAAAATAAATTCCGGTAACCAAGCCGGATACTTCACTTTTCAACACAACCGATTCGTTTGCATCAATAGCGCCAGTTACTTCCAGGTCATTATCAAATGATATCGGTTTTACCACAATTCCATCAACTACCAATGGTGCAGAAGCACCTCCTTTACCGCCAGCTTTACCTTTTCCTGCCCCGGCAGATGCTCCACCTTTCCCTTCGAGTTTTTTATTTGCGTTAATTCTGTAATAGACCAAATAAGCCAAACCTATAGCTAAAACAGCATAGATAATATACCTTTTCTTCATGTTTTTTATTTGTGTTGTGCGTATTCCAACATTAAAATGAAATTAATGTTTAGAATTAGAGCGTAAAAATATTCAAATAGTTTAGTCCTAAATTTGTTGTATTAAGGATGTTACAGCCTTTTCAGTTTCGAGTTGGCAGTTTTCAGTTTAGAGTTAATTTGCCGATAGCACATTAATATACATGTTTACATCCTTTAATTAAGCCTCGCATGAGAAACGTGGTTTCGCTTTAAAGTTAAATTGGCAAAACAGCTATGAGCTATTGACGATGAACCAAACTAATGCTTCACAACTATTTTACATCACATTTAGCTATTTTGTTCTAAAACCCCATCAATAAATATAAATTTGCATCAAAACACAGTCAATATCAATATGTTTAACAAAAAATCAATTTTAAGTTTAGTTTTACTACTAACGTGTATTATGGCAGCGAAGGCGCAGGTAAAAATAGGCTTTGAGGTTTCTTTTAAAGAACCACAGGCACACTATGCTGAAGTTCAGATGAATATTTCTGGCTTGGCAAAAGATTATGTAGATGTAAAAATGCCCGTTTGGACACCAGGTTCTTACTTGGTTCGTGAGTTTGAAAAAAGTGTAGAAGAATTTAAGGCAACTGCGGCTGGTAAAACCGTTAAGGTAGAAAAAGTAAGAAAAAACACCTGGAGAATTTTCTCGGCAAAGGCTGCCAATATCCAGATCAATTACCGCGTTTATGCATTTGAAATTTCTGTGCGTACACCTTTTATCGACGAATCTCATGCATTTTTATCTCCAACAGGGATTTTCATGCATCCTGATGGCATGATCAAATCGCCAAGTACTGTAAAAATTATTCCTTTTAATACCTGGAGTAAAGTTTCTACTGGTTTAACACCTGTTGCCGGTGAGCAGTTTACCTATAAAGCTACCGATTTTGATATTCTTTACGATAGCCCTATTGAAGTAGGTAATCAGGATATTTTCGAATTTACAGCTGCTGGTGTTCGCCACGAAGTAGCCATGTACGGCGGTGGTAATTATGATAAAGAGAAACTAAAAGTAGATATGGCTAAAATTGTAGAGAAAGAAACTGCAGTTTATGGCGAAAACCCTAATAAATATTACCTCTTCATTGTTCATAATTTCTTAAAAGGTGGAGGGGGTTTAGAGCATTTAAACTCTACAACTTTAGGCGCTACAAGAAACGCTTATAATACAACCGAAGGTTATAAAGGCTTTTTAGGCCTGGTTGCACACGAGTATCACCACCTTTGGAATGTTAAGCGGTTACGTCCGGTAGCATTAGGGCCTTTTGATTACGATAATGAGAACTACACCACCAACCTTTGGGTGGCTGAAGGATTTACTTCTTATTACGAAAATAAATACTTGCATAGAGCTGGTTTTACTGATGTAAATGAATTTTTGAAAGATTTGGCTGGTGGCGTAGGTACCGTGTTAAATACACCTGGCGCTAAATATCAGTCGGCAGCCTCATCTAGTTATGATGCATGGATTATCGGTTACCGTCCGAATGAGAACTCAAAAAATAATTCCATCTCTTACTATAGTAAAGGAGAAGTGATCGGTATTTTAATGGATCTAGAAATCATCCATGCCACCAAAGGCACTAAAAGTTTAGATGATGTAATGAAAGCCATGTATTTGCAATGCAAAACCTTAAAGCGTGGTTATACTGATGCAGAATTTAAAGCAATGGTTGAGAAAATATCAGGAATTAGCTTTACTAACTTTTGGGCAAAGTATGTTAACGGTGTAGACGATGTAGATTATGTAAAATATTTCGCGTATGCAGGTGTTGATGTCGCTACAGAAAATGCTACCCCTGGTAAACCTGTTACTGGTACGGCCGTTCAATTGGCTAATAAGGGTTTAGAAGTAACTTCGGTTACCAGAAACTCTGCCGCTTGGATGAATGGCTTAAATGTAAACGATATTATTGTGGAGATTGGAGGATCCTCATTGAGTGATGTGTTGAAAAATGTGAAATTAAAAGAACCGAAATTTTCGTTAGATATTTTACCCATTATTACTGATAAAAAAATTGGCGATCAGCTCACGGTTAAAGTAATCCGCGATGGACTTGAAAAGGAATTTTCTTTAAGCTTAAAAGAAAATCCAAGTGTACGCTTAAAAGCAACCGTAAATGAAAAAGCAACACCAGCGCAAAAGACCGTGTTAAAAAAATGGACAGGCGTTTAGTTAGTTTGCAGTTTTAAGTTTTCAATTTATAGTTAACTCAAAATACCATAAAAAAATCCCATAAGATTAATTTCTTATGGGATTTTTTATGTCTTTTAATTTACGCTTCGCGCTCAGCGCCATGCGCTTTGCCTAGAAGGTATATCTAAAACCTAAGCCGAATCTTCCAGCGTTAAAATCGCTATCGTTGTCGCCTATGTAAAGTCTTGGTCTCCAGTCTAAAGCTAAGGCCAATGGTGCACCAGAGAATTTATAATCTAAACCAACCATCGGAACTAAGTAAAAACTAGAACCACCATCATACAATTGAACAGACGGACCACCACCTAAATACCAGTCTAAGCCTTTAGCACCAGGGATAGATGAATTATACTGAAGGAAACCTTGGATAATAGTCGAATTTCCACCAAATAAAACTTCACCTTGAACTGCGGCTTTGGAACTGAAATGATGTCTAAGCGACGGGCCAACCAATGTAGCACCATCACCAAAGTCGATGCCTAAACCTAGTCCGGTTTTATAGTTTTGGGCTTTAACGTTTGTCGTTGTAAGGGCAAACAATGCAATGCATCCTAAAATTGTAAATAACTTTTTCATAATTTAAATATTTTGTAAATAATTATCAGCCTAACAACTTTAATGCCGTTTCTGTTTTTTTGGTAAAAATCTGTAAGGATAAAAAACAATGCTTGCATAGTAATTTTGTAATCACTAAGTTTATTTAAATATTTTTTACGAAAAATAAATACAGCGTTTTATTAACAACGAGGTATTATTTTCATTAAAAAAGCATATAGATGTTAATCTTTATGTTTGATTTTTTAACTTAACCAAATAATAATAATTCATATGGCGGCAGAAATTAAACGGGTTTTTGATCTTTTGAAATATAGCCTCGAAAAACCTCAGCAAGAATTCATCAGCGGAAAAATTAATGGAAAATGGATAAATTATAGTACAGCTGATTTTTGTACTGCTGTAGATAACCTAAGCCGCGGATTAATTAAACAAGGCATAACTAAAGGTGGCAGGGTTGCTGTAATGTCGCATAACAGACCTGAATGGAATATTGCCGATTTTGCAGCGAACCAGATCGGCGCTTATCAGATTCCCTTATATCCAACCTTGGCCGAGCACGACATTCAGTTTATCTTAAAAGATGCAGATATTGCCATTATTTTTGTAGCTGATGAAGATTTGTATAAAAAAATTAAGCCTTGTGCCGATGCAATAAACCCAGCTATTAAGATTTATAGTTTTAATGAAATTGCAGCAGTCGAAAACTGGAATACGTTAATTGAACTAGGTAAAGCGAGTACAGATATTGATTTGGAAGAATATCGCGCTAATGTTGCACCCGAAGATGTATTAACCCTAATTTATACATCTGGTACGACGGGTACACCAAAAGGCGTAATGTTAACGCATAATAACTTGGTCGAAAATTTTGTTAACTCGGCTGTGGTGATACCCGAAGGGGTTAAAAAAGGCTTAAGTTTTCTGCCTTTATCGCACATTTTTGAGCGAATGATTATCTATTTATACCTGTTTAACTATACCTCAGTTTATTACGCCGAGAGCATGGAAACCATTGTCGCCGATATTCAGCATGTAAAACCCAATGTATTTTCTACTGTTCCAAGGCTTCTTGAAAAAGTTTACGATAAGATAATGGAGAAAGGGAAGGCATTAACGGGAGTTAAAAAAGGAATTTTCTTCTGGTCGGTAGCTTTAGCGGAAAAGTATACTATTGATGCGGGTGCCTGGTATAACTTTAAATTGGGGATTGCCCGTAAACTGGTTTTCAAAAAATGGCAGGAAGCATTGGGCGGCGAAATTGTAGTGATTGTTTCAGGTGGGGCCGCGCTAAATCCGCGTTTGGCCAAAATTTTCTGGGCGGCTGGTATGCCTGTTTTTGAAGGATATGGACTCACTGAAACCTCGCCTGTTATTACGGTTAACCACTTCGGAGGAACCATGTTCGGATCGGTTGGTGAGGTAATTAAAGGGGTAGAAGTTAAAATAGCGCAGGATGGTGAAGTTTTAACCCGTGGGCACCAGGTAATGAAAGGTTATTACAATCGACCTGATTTAACCGATGAAGCGATTGATCAGGAAGGATGGTTCCATACCGGAGATATTGGAGAACTTGTTAATGGTCGCTTTTTAAAAATTACCGACCGTAAAAAAGAAATGTTTAAAACAGCAGGTGGTAAATACGTTGCCCCACAAATGCTGGAAAATAAATATAAAGAATCGATTTTTATCGAACAGATTATGGTTTTAGGTGAAAATAGAAAATTCCCTTCTGCATTGATCGTTCCGAATTTCGAAACCTTAAAAACCTGGGCAGGAAGAAAAGGCATTACTTTTACCTCGAACGAAGAGATTATTAAAAACGAACAGGTACTCACTAAATATAATGAGGTTATTGAAGCGGCAAATGTAGGTTTTGGTAAATGGGAGCAGGTAAAAAGATTTGCCCTCTTACCTAAAGAGTGGAGCATAGATGGAGGAGAGCTTACGCCCAAATTAAGTTTGAAAAGAAAAGTGATTACCGAGAAAAACAACGAGGTAATAGAAAAAATATATAAAGATGCAGAAAACTATAAAGCCCCTCAGTAACATTAAAAAATCATTAGTATACCTATGTGTTGTTTTACTTTTGGCTGGTTGCGTAACCGGGCAATTGGGTAAAAACAACAGTGGCGAATATAAAAATGGAATGGTGGTTTCTGCGCATCCAGAAGCATCGCAAGTGGGTGTAGATATTTTAAAAAAGGGTGGGAATGCAGTTGATGCAGCCGTTGCGGTTCAGTTTGCACTTGCCGTGGTTTACCCAAACGCGGGGAACATTGGTGGGGGTGGTTTTATGGTATATCGCGGTGCAAACGGCGAAATAAATGCTTTAGATTTTAGAGAAAAAGCAGCTGCGGCAGCCAGTAGGGATATGTATCTCGATTCTATTGGCAACCCAATCGTAGATAAAAGCCTTTACGGCCAATTAGCTGCGGGCGTACCTGGGTCTGTAGATGGTATGGTAGAGGCACACAAAAAATATGGAAAGCTTTCTTGGGCACAGGTATTGCAGCCAGCGATAAATTTGGCACAAGATGGTTTCAAAATTACCAAGCGGCAAGCTGGTGAATTGAATGGTTTGCATAGAAAATTTATGGATTTTAATCCAGATGGAACGGCCTTCGTAAATTTGGAAAGTACCTGGCAGGAAAATGCTCTTTTGGTTCAAAAAGAACTAGCCAATACCCTAAAACTAATCCAGGAAAAAGGTAGGGCTGGTTTTTATGAAGGTGCTGTGGCCGATTCTGTTATAGCAGAAGTGCAGCGTGGCAAAGGTCTTATTACAAAAGAAGATTTAAAAAATTATCACGCCACCTGGCGTAAACCAATAATGGGTAACTATAGAGGCTATAAAATTATTACCATGCCACCAACTTCGAGTGGTGGCATTGCCCTAATCCAATTGCTTCAAAGTGTAGAAAAATTTCCGCTAAAAAAGTGGGGGCATAATGCCGATTCAACAGTTCAGGTAATTGTAGAAGCCGAAAGAAGAGTGTATGCCGATAGGGCAACACATTTGGGCGACCCTGATTTTTACGCTGTTCCACAACAACAAATGTTGAGTGCCGATTACAATAGAAACCGCATGGCAAACTTTAACTGGGCAACAGCAACACCGAGTAGTGTTGTTTTAGCTGGCGAAATAAAAGGAGCAGAGCACGAAGAAACTACTCATTTCTCTATTGTAGACCGCGATGGTAACGCTGTTTCGATTACAACAACCTTAAATGGTTCTTACGGATCGTTAGTAGCTGTAAAGGGAGCAGGGTTCCTGCTTAATAACGAAATGGATGATTTTTCTGTTAAACCGGGAGCACCCAATATGTATGGCTTAGTTGGTGGCGAAGCCAATGCAATTGCACCAAATAAACGAATGTTAAGCTCTATGACACCGAGTATTGTAGATAAAGATGGTAAATTATTTATGGTTGTAGGTACACCAGGCGGTTCAACCATCATAACATCCGTATTTCAAACCATTATAAATGTAATCGATTTTGACATGTCTATGCAGTCGGCTGTAGCGGCTAAAAAGTTTCATCACCAATGGTTGCCAGATGAGGTGTATGTAGAAAAAGATGCCATCGATAGCATATCAATAGAAAAATTAAAGGCAAAAGGCTATAAAATTGTGCCTAGAGGTCCAATTGGTAGGGTTGATGCCATCTTAAAAACTAAGTGGGGCAATTTTCAGGGTGGGGCCGACCCAAGGGGAGATGATAAGGCCATCGGCTGGTAGCAATTTCTCAATCTATTTTTTATCTTAGCGGTAGTCAATCTTTTGCAATTCAATTAGTTGTATGGTTTAAAGTTTAAAGAGATGAAGAAGCGCGTATTTAATCATGCCCGAAATTATCCAGATTTACCTGAGGTAGATTCGGCTATCTCTTTTGGCCCTTTTATCAAATACCTGCAGCGAAAAATCAAAGAAGAACAGACCGTAAAATCTACCCTTTATAGCAATGCCTTAAAAGAATTTAAAAAACAGGGAATTGATGAACAGGTTATCGCTATCGAAGATATTTATCAGCACGAATTACTGCTGGAGCATATGTATGCCTGTCTTTCTCCAACCCTTTTAACAGAGCATCATCAGGCTTGGGGGCTTTGTGCACCAATGCAGCCCATTACTTTTTATGGAACGGAGCTGATGTACGAACTGCTCGAACATGAAGAGAAAGATCAGAATAGTTTTGTTGGTTCAAAAACGCTTGAGCAACATGAGCATGATCGCCTGCATTTCATCTACTCCTTCATTCTTAACGAACTATACGCATTTCATGCGCCTTTAAAAGAAAAATACCATTCAGGCATCAATGCTGATACTGGTTTGCAAGGTTATTTCCATATTGGTATTAATGCCAGTTTTATCGAAGTAAAGGCTAAGCAGTCATTGCCCGATCTTAGCTACCGCGAGTTACAACAATATTTGAGCGAAGAATCTGGATTGCATAAACTACAGCAAGTGCTACCGTTAACACTTTTTGAGCTTAGAGGCATTTCGGTGCTTAACATTACCGATGTTACTGCCAAACAGGCCGTAGAAAATATTAAAAGTGTAAGGTTGAGCCGTGTGCCCGGTAGTGAGGGTGCAGCTTACGGAGAAGTGATACAATCGCTTAAAGTGCTGGTTCAAAATGCCAATATCCAATTCGACCTTTTCCCTTTCGTAAGGGTAAACAACAAAATGGTTTATGGCTACGTAAAAGGAGGTAGTGGCCTGCTGTTTTCGGTGTGGGGCGAAGAAACCTTAAGTCCTGAAGCTTTTCGGCAGATTGCGGAGGGCTACGCTGCGCATCCTAATTCTTTTTATTCGCCCGATATCTGGGCAGAAAGCAAAGAAATGTTTCCTTGGTTAGACAGGTTTAGGGAGCTAAATGTAAAATCGATGGCGCTCATACCTGTATTTCACAGCCAAATTTTGGTAGGCGTATTGGGGATGCATACCTGGGTTGGAGAAACTTTCGATGAAAAGAAAATCACCTTATTGGAGCCCGTCTTAGCACCTATTGCTCAACTCTTACAGGTCTATATCGACGAATTTAATCTCGAGATTGAAAACATTATCAAAGAAAAATATACCTCTATCCAGCCAGCTGTACAGTGGAAGTTTAATGAAGCAGCCTGGCATCACCTTTACAATAAGAAAAGGAATTTGCCACAGCGTAATGAGGATATTAGTTTTGCAGATGTTTACCCTTTTTATGGTGCAATAGATATTAGAAATTCTACTACTGAACGTAATATTGCCAGTAAGGCCGATCTGAGCCTGCACTTGAGTCTGTTTCGTGAAACGCTTGATCAGCTGAGTAAAACTTATAGCGATGCTTTACTGGTAGAAATTATCTTTAACTGCAATAAATGGAGTGATATTTTGCAGGGCGATGAGCTGAATACAACCGAAGAGAATAGCCTCAATATTTTCCTTAAAGAAGAAACCAGCGATTACCTAAAGCTCATTTCCCAATCGCATCCTAATACCCAAAAGGTAATCGATAAATATCTTGATCGCATTTCTGCGCCTCATGGTGAAGTGTATAAGTACCGCCAGGCTTTGGAAACATCGATGCAGCTGATCAATACAGCCATTAACGATTATTTTGAAACTGAACGCGAAAAACTGCAGAAATCTTATCCTTGTTACTTCGAAAAATTCAGGACGGATGGTGTTGAATACGACATTTATATCGGGCAGTCTATAGCACCCGATCGGATTTTTAATCACTTCCATCTTAAAAACTTAAGACTATGGCAACTATCGTCAATGGCTGAGATTGCCAAAATGGTACAATTGCTCCAGCCTGATATGCCCATTAAGCTGGCCACCACACAATTAATCTTTATCCATAACCATCCAATAGATATTAGCTTTAGGATCGACGAGCGGAAGTTCGATGTAGAAGGAGCTTATAACATCAGGTATCAAATGATTAAAAAAAGGATTGATAAGATCCTCATTCGCAATTCACAGGAGCGCCTTACCCAACCCGATAAACTGGCATTGATCTATTTCAACAAAAGAGATATAGATGATTATCTGCCATTCGTAAAATACCTGCAAGAAACAGGGGTACTGAAACCCGAAACTGAAGATCTTGATTTGGAAGATTTACAGGGATTAAGCGGATTAAAGGCATTGCGCTTAACTATTTTATAAGCATTCAATTGTAGATGGTCCCTGCTAATAATTTAGTACTATGTTCTGTTGCAATGACCCAAGTAAATAGCCCAAATTGAAGCGGCATCCTTTTTTGCCTTTAAGGCAAAAAAGATATAGCGGAAAGTTGGATTACCTTTAATCATCTCAAGGGAACTGCGCTCCAAAAAAACATTAAAATCTCTATTCTTGATTCGCATTTGCTAGCCTAGAGATCAAAAACCCAATATCTTCAATAAGTTACACAGGCACACTGCAGCAAATACTTCGCGGTTTAGCTATATTGCGTCAGCTAATCAAAATGCCCCAATCGCTATGCGTAAACTATTCTTTCTGTTTTTGTTTCTAACAGTTACAGTACAATTACAAGCTCAAACTAATGAAGCCAGCCTGGTAAGTCCGCTGATTAATCAATACCAATCAGACGAGATCATGCTTAATCGTAAATATACGCTCAAGCGATCTGAGGAATACTTTAATCGGATGGAGCGTTTTTATGCAGCTTGGCAAACACAATTAAAGGAATTGCCTTTTAACAAGCTAACTGTAAATGAAAGGGTAGATTATATTTTGCTTAAACGCGATATTCGATCAGATTCGGCAAATTTGCAACAGAACTATGCCGAGTATAAAGCCAGCATTTTTACGTTGCCTTTTGTCAAAACATTATTGGATTTTGAGGCAAAGCGAAGGATTGGCCAACAACAAGACGGTAAAACCACACAACAGCAATTCGAACAACTTAAAGAGGCTATTCAGAAAACAACAAAAGCAGTAGAAAACAAGGACTTGGCTGTTACGCCAATACAGGCTTCTTGGGCGCAGCAAACCGTTAATCAATACCTAGCTGTATTTACCGAAGCCTATAAATTTTATGATGGTTACGATCCGCAATTTACCAAAGCCACCAAAGCTATTTATCCTAAAGTAGTAGACGCATTAAAGGATTATGCTGCTGTATTGGGTAAAATAGCTAAACCATCAAATGCCAAAGACGATGGAAGCGGGATTATAGGTAATCCGATAGGGAGAACAACTTTATTAAGCAGCTTAAAGGATGAGATGATTGCCTATACACCTGAGCAGATTGAGGCCATTGCCATGAGGGAATTTGCCTGGTGTGATGCCGAAATGCTCAAAGCTTCGCAGCAAATGGGCTTTGGTAACGACTGGAAAAAAGCACTGGAAAAGGTAAAAACCGATTATCCAGCATTGGGAAAACAGCCCGAACTGGTTTATGAACTCGCTAATGAAGCCATAAACTTTGTAGAGAAAAACAAACTCATCGCCATTCCGGCCCTGGCCAAAGAAGGCTGGCGCATGCGAATGTTAAGTCCGCAGGAACAATTGTTTGCACCATTTTTTCTGGGTGGCGAATCGGTATTAATTGCCTATCCAACAGAAGACATGAGCGAAGATGTCAAAATGATGACCCTGAGAGGCAACAACAGGCATTTTTCTAGAGCTGTGGTTTTTCATGAGCTTATTCCAGGGCACAACCTCCAATATTTTATGCAAAGCCGTTACAAACCTTACCGCAAGGTATTTGGTACGCCTTTCTGGTCGGAAGGTTGGTCGCTGTATTGGGAGATGTTGCTGTGGGACCAGAATTTCGCAAAATCTCCGGAAGATAAAATTGGAATGCTTTTTTGGCGCATGCACCGCTGTGCGCGCATTATTTTTTCGATGAACTACCATTTAGGCAAATGGACACCTAAGCAGTGCATCGACTTTTTGGTAGATCGCGTGGGTTTTGAACGTGCCAATGCAGAAGCTGAGGTACGTAGATCGTTTACTGGAGGTTATGGACCGTTATATCAAATTGGCTACATGTTAGGTGGATTACAGTTTCGGGCATTGCACAAAGAACTGGTGCAAAGTGGTAAAATGACCAATATTCAGTTTCACAATCGCATACTGCACGAAAATAATATGCCGGTAGAAATGGTAAGAGCCTTGTTAACCAATCAGCAATTGCCTGAAAATTTCAGCACCCGATGGAAATTTGCCGGCGATATCAAATAGTGTACAATATTGTGGCTAATGCGCTTACAATATCAAGTACTAGATGATCAAAAAAAGGATTGATTAAATATTGATCTGCATTTCGCAGCTGCGACTTACCCAGCCTGATGAACTGACATTAATCTACTTTAACAAGAAGGATACTGGCGATTACCTGCCATTTGTAGAATAGCTACAGGAAATAGGGACATTGAAGCCAGAAGTTAAAGATTTTGATTTTAGAAGTGCTGCAAAGTCTAAGCAGATCGAAATTACTGCGCTTACCATTGAATAATGTGTTTTTTAGTTTATCCTTGTACTTCACTGGATATTGGTGTTGAAAAGTTGATAAGTATTTTTACACGCTTGTATTTTTGGTATGGCTATTGTAATGCTTCAGTAACGCTTATTCAACGTTAATAGAAAATTTATGAAATTACAACTATTCAAGACACTACCAGTTGCACTCGCTGGTTTATTCATCGGGTCAGTTGCTTCAGCTCAAGAAAGCCCTGCAACTTCAACAACAACATTCAGAACATGGTCTATCGGTGTAAACGCTGGTGTACTTACGCCACTATCACCATTGGGCGGAAAAAATGATTTCAGTAATAACAAATCAAGTTTAGGTTATGGCCTCTACATTAAAAAACAATTTACACCTTATTTCTCTCTTCGTTTAGATGGAGTTCGTGGTAAATTAAAAGGCGATAATACCGAACCTTACGAAAGTGGTTTGGTAAACAATTCTCCAGTAAGAGCATTCGACACCGAGTTATCTTATTCAGGAAGTTTAAATGCTGTTGTAAACATGTTTAATATTGATATGTTTAAAAAAGAGAACACTTTACAGCTTTATGCTTCTGCTGGTGCTGGTATTGCGGCTTACAAGCCTACTATTACTACAGCAGCAGGAACTTCGACACTTAATGGTGGCGATAACATCAATGAATTGATCATTCCTGTAGGGTTAGGAGCAAAATTTAAAATTTCTGATGCAGTTAACTTAGATTTAGGTTGGACTATCAACTTTGTTGATGGAGATAACTTAGATGGTTACTACAGAGGAGGTAATGATAAATACAACTATGCTTATGCTGGTTTAGAGTTTGCTTTAGGTAGCGGAAAACAATTGGCTTTCCACAACCCGGTAGCTTTAACTTATGATGAAGCTTTAAAAGCAAAACAAATTGCAGAAGGTTTGAAATCTGATTTAAATGCTCAAAAAGCTGAAAATGCAAAACTACGTTCAGAAATGAACGACATCTTGAAAGATACAGATGGCGATGGTGTTGCAGATAAATTAGATAAATGTCCTGATACACCAGCAGGTACTGTTGTTGATGGTTCTGGTTGTCCATTAAAAACTCCTGAAAAAGTTATAGAAAAAGTAATCGTAACAGAAGAAGATCGTAAAGTTGTTAATGAAGCAATTAAAAACTTAGAGTTCGATTTAGGTAAAGCTACCATCCGTTCTAAATCTTATGCTTCTTTAAATAGAGTTGCAGCATTGTTGATTCAGAAAAACTTTAGCTTAAAATTAGCTGGTCACACAGATAATACAGGTTCAAAAGAATTAAACTTGCGTTTATCAAAAGATAGAGCAGAATCTGTAAAAGCTTATTTAGTTTCTCAAGGTGCAAATGCATCACGTATTGAGGCTACGGGTTATGGCATGGGCCAACCAATTGCCACTAATAAAACAGCAGCTGGTCGTCAACAAAACCGTCGTGTAGAGTTTACACTTTACTAGTCTGTTTTTTTAACACATACATTAAAGCGCCTCGATTTATCGGGGCGCTTTTTTTATATCCCAAAACCACCTGACTCTAGTCGTCTAGGCTGCGAGGATTCGTTATTCCCAACTTGATTGAGAATCTTAATGCAATAAGCTTTAAGATTCCCGCCTGCGCGGGGATGACGACTGCCCGGATGGAATCTATTAATAGTAACGGAGCGCAATGAAGTCGAGATGGTTCCCCTCTTGTAAAAAAAAATCCTTATTTAAGCGAAATAATTACTTTTTTAATTTCACTTAAATCATTCATTTCAAAATTTGTCGATTGCGGATAGAAGTGTTGATAAATGATTTTATCATCTTTGCTATCGTAAACACTGATTATTTTGTCGTTAGACCGCTGCGTGTACACCACGTACTTAATTTTGGTTTCTTTGCTCAAAATTAAACTATCGAGCATTTTGTATGATACAAATTTGAGTTTGTAGTTATAAGGTTCAGAAATTATGCCCGATTGTGGTAAAAGCACTAATCTTGATGAAAACACCTCCTTAATATATTCGGGTATGTAAAGTGTTTCTTTTGCCAGTTCTGGTAAACGTACCTTATTGTAAAACTGATAATCTAAATTGCAATTCTCGTTTGCGAGCAATCCATCATTAATCCGTTTTAAATAACCCGTTAGAAATCCTGGCGACCAATTGAGAAAATTCGATTTGTTGTAAAGATTTGATAAGATATTATTTTTTATACTTCTTTTTGATCCATATTGCTGATCTTGTGTTTCAACTAGCAGATTGGTGTTCCGGTCGGGAAAAAGTGTAACCGTTGCAAGTATACTTTCTTCCTTTACCTTGGGTTTTTTAGATGGCGTTATTAATTTTAGTGCATAGACCACATTTACGTTTGTTGTACTATCTAACTGCTCTGCATAACCATCGAAATAAAAAAAAGAATAATTCGAAAGCGTATCATAACGGGCAAGCTCTTCGGGCTTAATAATTTTATAAGGGGTAATTGTCCAGTTTTTTTTAATGGCCCGATCAAATTTTTCCAGCTCAGCATAATCAGCATACTGTAAAGTAAACAAGGTTGTTGTTTTTTTAAAAGCCTCTAATTTTTGACTGTTTAAAAGAGCAGCTCCGAAATAAGATACCTGACTTTTACCGATTGTAGCCCATAAAATAAATAAGCTAAATAGGAGAATTCCTCTAACTTTTAACATATTAAGTGTTTTCATTTTGTGTGTGACTATGATAAGAAAAATTTGACAATTATTTTGAATTTTTCTATTGCATTAACAAAATACATTCATTAGCTTTGTTATGCAAGCATAATAAATTAGCAAAAATGAAACAACAACAAACCATAGATTACCACGTTAAGTTTGCCTGGCAAAATATGTTTAATAAGTACAATCAAATGGCATCCAGTTTTGGAATTACCCAGGCCATTGGTTATATGCTTATTAATATAGATGATGCTGAGGGCACAGCTGTTTCAAATTTAGCTGGCTTGCTTGGGGTTAAAGCAACCAGTTTGTCTCGTATGTTAAATAATATGGAAGAGGCCAATCTCATTTACCGTGAAACATCTGCTGGCGATAAACGTTCGGTAAAGGTTTTTCTGACCGATTTTGGTAAAGAGAAAAAACAATTGGCCAAAGGTGTTGTTCGAAAATTTAATGAATATCTCGATGAGCATTTCTCGAAAAAGGAGAAAGAGACTTTTATTAATCTATTGATAAAACTAAATGATATCACGGTAGCCTATACCGTTGATTAAGAAATATAATAATCAAATCTGTTTGGTAGGTTACTACATAAATGGCTCTATCAGACTAATGAAAAGCAAATAGATAATGAAACGAAGCATTAATAAAGTTGCAGTTTTAGGTTCGGGTATTATGGGATCGCGTATTGCATGCCACTTCGCCAATATTGGTATAGAGGTTTTGCTGTTAGATATTGCCCCCAAAGAACTGAGCCCCGAAGAGCAGGCAAAAGGATTAACACTGGATAACCCAGCTGTAAAAAACCGGATTGTAAATACAGCTTTGCAAACGGCAGTAAAAACAAACCCATCGCCAGTTTATACCAAAAAAGCATTAAATAAGATCAAAACTGGGAATTTCGACGATGATATGTCGAAAATTGCCGGTTACGACTGGGTAATTGAAGTGGTGGTCGAAAATCTTGATATCAAGAAAAAAGTTTTCGAACAGGTAGAGCAATTTCGGAAGCCTGGCACATTGATTACCTCGAATACTTCTGGTATTCCGATCCATTTAATGGCCGAAGGAAGAAGTGAAGATTTTAAATCACATTTCTGTGGTACACACTTCTTTAACCCACCTCGCTATTTAAAATTATTAGAAGTTATTCCTACACCGCACACACAACCTGAAATTGTTGATTTCCTGATGCATTATGGTGACAAATTTTTAGGAAAAACTACTGTTTTATGTAAAGATACTCCAGCCTTTATTGCCAATCGGGTAGGCGTTTATTCGATTATGGCACTTCTGCACTTAGTCGAAAAATTAGATTTAACAGTAGAAGAGGTTGATAAATTTACAGGGCCAGCATTGGGTAGGCCAAAATCGGCTACTTTCCGTACATCGGATGTGGTAGGTTTAGATACCATGATTAAAGTGGCAAAAGGACTTTATGATAACTGTCCGGATGATAAAGCACATGATTTGTTTAAACTTCCTGCATATGTGCAAAAAATGGAAGAGAACAAATGGCTTGGAGATAAAACCCAACAAGGTTTCTATAAAAAAACGAAATCTGCTGATGGTAAAACAGAAATCCTTGCGCTTGATTTAAAAACATTAGAGTATAAACCTCAGCAAAAAGTAAAATCGGCTACCTTAGAAATGACCAAGCCGATAGAAAATCTGCGTGAGCGCATGAAGATTTTTGCCAAAGGAAAAGATAAAGCAGCCGAATTGTTCCGTCATTCCTCTTTTGGTTTGTTCGAATACGTATCGGACAGAATTCCTGAAATTTCTGATGAATTATACCGTATTGATGATGCGATGCGGGCAGGCTTCGGTTGGGAACTTGGTCCCTTCGAACTTTGGGACGCCGTTGGCATAAAAGAATCCATAGAAGGAATGGAGCAATATGGCAATAAAGCTGCGGTTTGGGTGCAAGAAATGCTCGACGCCGGAAATACTTCATTTTATAAAGTAGAAAACGGCGTTAAAAAATATTACGATATCCCTTCTAAAAGTTATAAAGCATTACCCGGAACAGATGAGTTTATCATTTTAGATAACCTTCGGGAAAATAAAACGCTGTGGAAAAATTCGGGTGTTTCGATTATCGATCTCGGCGACGGCATTCTGAATGTAGAATTCCACACCAAAATGAATACCATTGGCGGTGATGTCATTTCGGGAATTAACAAAGCCATTGATATGGCCGAGAAAGATTACCGCGGTTTGGTGATCGGCAACGATGGAGCAAACTTCTCTGCTGGTGCTAATGTGGGGATGATTTTTATGATGGCGGTAGAGCAGGAGTGGGATGAATTGAACATGGCGATCAGAATGTTCCAGAATACTTCGATGCGGATCCGTTATTCTTCTATTCCTGTTGTTGTTGCCCCACATAATTTAACCTTGGGCGGAGGCTGCGAATTCAGTTTACATGCCGATCACGTTCAGCTTTCTGCCGAAACTTACATGGGCTTGGTTGAGTTTGGTGTGGGCGTTATCCCTGGTGGTGGCGGAACGAAAGAATTTGCTTTACGTGCTTCTGATGAGTACAAAGATGATCAGATTGTTCAAAATGCTTTGAAAGACCGTTTCTTAACTATTGGAATGGCAAAAGTTTCTACTTCGGGTTACGAGGCTTACGAACTGGGTTATCTGCAAAAGGATAAATTCTCGATCTCGATGAACCGGAACCGCTTATTGGCCGATGCAAAAGCTAAAGCAATAGAACTGGCTGATGCCGGATACACCAAGCCAGTGCAGCGGAACGATATTAAAGTATTAGGAAAGCAAGGGCTAGGGATTGTTTATGCAGGTGCAAATAGCATGTATGCCGGGCATTTCATTTCCGAACACGATAAAAAAATCTCTGAAAAATTAGGTTATGTAATGTGTGGCGGCGATTTATCCGCTCCAACAGAAGTAACTGAGCAATATTTATTGGATCTGGAAAGAGAAGCATTTTTATCACTTGCAGGTGAGCGGAAGAGTTTAGAAAGGATTCAAAGTATTATTACGAAGGGGAAACCGTTGCGTAACTAGATGTGAGATAGGAGACAATAGATTTGAGACAGGCTGCGTCGTTCATAGCATAGCGTTAGAATAATAGACATGAATAATTTAAGAGAGTTAAAGATTTGGAGTAAAGCTATTGTTTTAGCGGTTGATGTTTACAAAGCAACTTCAACTTTTCCAACTGACGAACGTTTTGGTTTGATAAGTCAAGCTAGAAGAGCAGCTGTTTCAATTCCATCTAATATTGCTGAAGGTGCTGGAAGAAACTCAGTTAAAGAATTTAATAACTTTTTAGGGATTGCCAATGGTTCTTCTTACGAACTGCAAACTCAATTGATAATCGCTAATAAACTCGCAATTCTTGAATCTGAAATTTTAGATCCTTTACTCACTCAGATTGATGAGTTACAAAAAATGACTTATAGTTTCCAGCAGATGCTGGAGAAGAAAATTAATATTAAAAGATAAAAGATTTGAGACGCTAGATTTAAGAAAGTAATTGGTCTCACATCTAACGTCTCAAATCTCATATCTAAAAGAACAATAATCGATCTGAAGTTTGAATTTGGGCAGGTCTCAAATCTCAAATCTCAGATCTCAAATCTTAAACAATGGAAGCATATATTATAGCCGGATATCGTACAGCAGTGGGCAAAGCACCCCGTGGCGTATTCCGTTTTACAAGAGCTGATGATTTAGCCGCAGAAGTAATTAGGGCTTTAGTGGCATCGGTTCCGAATTTAGATAACGAACAGATTGACGATGTAATTGTGGGGAATGCTACACCCGAAGCAGAGCAGGGCTTAAATATTGGCCGTATGATTTCGCTAATGGGTTTGGATACCGATAAAGTTCCTGGCGTTACTGTAAACCGTTATTGTGCATCGGGTTTAGATACCATTGCCACTGCTGTAGCTAAAATTAAAGCAGGCATGGCTGATTGTATTATTGCGGGTGGTGTAGAAGTAATGAGCGGAATGCCTTTTGGTGGGTGGAAATTGGTTCCAAACGCCGAGGTGGCAAAAAACAATCCAGACTGGTATTGGGGAATGGGTTTAACCGCCGAAGCGGTAGCTAAAGAATATAATGTTAGCCGTGAAGATCAGGATGCTTTTTCGTTAAAATCTCATGAGAAAGCCATTCACGCTATAAAAAACGGTCATTTAAAAGATGGGGTTCTGCCAATCACGGTAAACGAAAATTACCTCGATGCAAACCTTAAAAAGAAAACGCGTTCTTACGTAGTTGATACAGATGAAGGTCCACGTGCAGATACTACCTTAGATAAGTTGGCGAAACTAAAACCCGTATTTGATGCGGTTGGAAGTGTAACCGCAGGTAATTCATCGCAAACATCTGACGGGGCAGCTTTTGTTTTAGTGGTGTCTGAAAAGAAAATGAAAGAATTAAATGCAGAACCGATTGCCAGGTTGGTAAGTTACGGGATCGCAGGAGTTCCACCACGCATTATGGGGATTGGTCCAATTGAGGCGATTCCAAAAGCACTGAAACAAGCCGGATTGAAAAAAGAGGATCTCGATTTAATCGAGCTGAACGAAGCTTTTGCTTCTCAATCTTTAGCGGTAATCAGAACATTAGATTTAAATCCTGATGTAATTAATGTAAATGGTGGCGCAATTGCGCTTGGGCACCCGCTGGGCTGTACCGGAGCGAAACTTACCGTTCAGATCATGAATGAGCTAAAAAGGCAAAACAAGAAATACGGAATGGTAACCATGTGCGTAGGAACTGGGCAAGGTGCTGCGGGGATATTTGAACTTTTTTAGACTTGAGAAGCTAGATATGAGATTTGAGACATAACATCCGCTTATGTTATTCCTATAAATAAAATATAAATGAATAATTTAAAAGAACTAAAGATTTGGAATAAGGCTATTGACTTAGCTGTTGATGTGTATAAGGCAACCTCGACATTTCCATCTGATGAACGTTTTGGACTGATTAGCCAATCTCGAAGGGCAGCTGTCTCAATTCCATCTAATATTGCCGAAGGTGCCGGAAGGAACTCCGTTAAAGAATTTAATAACTTTTTAGGAATAGCCAACGGATCTTCTTATGAATTACAAACTCAATTGGTAATTGCTAATAAACTCGCAATTCTTGAATCTGAAATTTTAGACCCATTACTTACTCAGATTGATGAGTTACAAAAAATGACTTATGGTTTTCAGCAAATGCTGGAAAAGAAAATTAATGTTAAAAGATAGGAGGCAATAGATTTGAGAAGGTGTTCGGTCTCAAATCTCATATCTAGCATCTCAAAAAGAAACAATAATCGATTTGAGATTGGAATTTGAGTAGGTCTCAAATCTAATATCTCATGAAACAATAAACGATTTGAGTTTGAATTTGAGCAGGTCTCAAATCTCAAATCTCATTTCTCAAATCTCATAACAATGGAAACAACTGAAAAAAAGACAATTAAAGGTGGCGAATTTTTAATTAAAGATACCACTTATCAGGAGGTATTTATCCCTGAAGAATTTGATGAAGAGCAGCAGATGATTGCGCAAACCTGTCGCGATTTTTTGGCCACAGAAGTTTATCCCAATTTAGATAAAATTGATAAACAGGAAGACCCTGAGTTAATGCCGACACTTTTAACCAAAGCTGGCGAACTGGGTATTTTAGGCGTTTCGGTACCAGAAGAGTACGGAGGTTTCGGTAAAAACTTCAACACTTCAATGCTAGTTGCAGATGTGGTGGGTGCTGGCCACTCTTTTGCTGTTGCACTTTCTGCGCATACCGGAATTGGTACGCTACCGATTTTATATTATGGTAATGAAGAGCAAAAAGCAAAATATATTCCAAAACTAGGTTCTGGCGAATGGAAAGCAGCATATTGCTTAACCGAGCCAAACTCAGGTTCGGATGCAAACTCTGGTAAAACGAAAGCTCAGTTGAGCGAAGATGGTAAACATTACATCATTACTGGTCAGAAAATGTGGATCACTAATGGTGGTTTTGCTGATATTTTTATTGTTTTCGCGAAAATTGACGATGATAAAAACTTAACTGCATTTATTGTGGAGAAGGATTTCGGTGGCATCACCATGAATCCTGAAGAACATAAAATGGGTATTAAAGGTTCTTCAACCCGTCAGGTTTTCTTTAACGACTGCCAGGTACCTGTTGAGAATATGTTGAGTGATAGAGAAAATGGTTTCAAAATCGCAGTAAACATTTTAAATATCGGCCGTATCAAATTATCAGCTGCGGCTATAGGGGCTTCAAAAGCAACTTTAAATACTGCAATTAATTATTCGAATGAGCGGATCCAGTTTGGACGCCCGATTTCGAAGTATGGGGCTATCCGTTTTAAAATTGCAGAAATCGCTTCAAAGTTATATGCTGTTGATGCTGCGAACTATCGTGCCGGTCAGAATATTGATGATACTTACGACCAATTGGTTGCAGGTGGAATGGAATCTGGTAAAGCAAGACTGAAATCTGTTGAGCAATTTGCAGTAGAGTGTGCCATTTTAAAAGTTTGGGGCTCTGAAGCGTTAGATTATACAGTAGATGAAGGCGTACAGATTTATGGCGGTATGGGTTTCTCTGCTGATGCACCAATGGACAGGGCTTATCGTGATGCACGTATTAACAGGATTTTTGAAGGTACAAATGAAATTAACCGCTTGTTAACCGTTGATATGATGCTGAAACGTGCCATGAAAGGTGAATTGGACTTAATGACACCCGCCACAGCCGTAGCAGCCGAACTGATGAGCATCCCTGATTTTGGTGAAGAAGATACCACTCTGTTTGCTGCAGAGAAAAAGGTATTATCGAATTTGAAGAAGGCAACCTTAATGGTGGCTGGTGCTGCCGTTCAAAAGTTAATGATGACTTTAAGTAAAGAGCAGGAAATTTTAATGAACATTGCCGACATGGCCGGTTATGTTTATGTGCTCGAATCGGCTTTATTGAGAACAGAAAAATTGGCAAGTACCCGCGGCGAAGAAGCAGTTGCGGGTCAATTAGACCTATTAAGAATTTATTTAGTAGAAGCGGTTGATGGTACTGCCAAAGCAGGTAAAGAAGCACTTTGGGCTTTTGCTGATGGTGATGAGCAACGTATGATGTTGGTTGGTTTACGCCGTTTTACAAAAGTAGAGCCGTTTAATGTTAAAGATGCACGCCAAAGAGTTGCACAACAGCTTATTGAGGCAAATAAATATATTTTTTAAAAGGCTAAAGGTGTAGGGTTTAAGGTTTAGGGCCTGGGTGCATTAACCCAGACACTAAACCTTTTTTTATGTGCTTATAATCTATAAGTTGTATCCTAAAGGTAGTTCTCATCCTAGTTTGTCATATTGAGCCTGTCGAAACACTTTAAGCTGGATTTTACAAATCTTTCGACAGGCTACCATAGAAAGATTTCAGTAGGAAGGTCGTCATTCCCGCGCAGGCGGGAATCTTAAAGCTAATAGTATTACGATTCCCAATCAACCCGATAGCTATCGGGTTGGGAATGACGATTCCTCTTGGTTTTTTCTTGTAGTAGTCCATAAGAAATTCAAAAATCATAACGCCTAGCTTTATGTTATTAAAATCCTATTTTCGCGCATGGTTAAATTTAGATTTCTTACGATACTTCTTTTATGTGTAGCTGTGGTTTCATCTTGCAAAAAAGATGAAGATGCTGAAAAACAGATTACAGATTTTATCAAAAAAAATAATATTAATGCGGTTAGAGACGACTCTGGCTTATATTATCAAGTGATTAAACCTGGTTCGGGTTCGTTCACTTATCCAAATAATACCAAAATAACCATTAAATATGAAGGAAGGTTATTAAACGGAAATGTATTTGATAATGGTGGGGGTAAAGAGCAGACCTTTAACCTTGCCGAGCTAATATCAGGTTGGAGAATCGGTATCCCTAAAATTCAAAAAGGCGGCGAAATCAGATTAATTGTTCCACCAAGTTTAGGTTATGGAAGCGGAGCCGTAGGTTCTATTCCAGGTAATTCGGTATTGGATTTTACAATTCAGCTTTCGAACACACAATAGGTTTATTCTTCAGTGTTAACAATAGGCTTATTTGTTAAAATAGGTTAAAAATTGTAGCATCCATATTAAAAGCTTATTTTTGCGATTGATAGTTAAGTTTAAACGTATTATTCTATTGATATGCTACATTTAACAATAACACTTACAGACGTACAATAATAAATGAACAAATTTACTAAACTTAGCCTATTCGCACTTTTACTGGCTACTACAATCTTCAGCTCATGTAAAAAGGAATATGAGTCTATTGAAGTTGTAGATGATGCCGCTATTCAAGCGTACCTTAAAAAGAATAACCTTAGCTTCGATAAGGATACAAAAGGCTATTATTATAAAGTTACGACACCAGGTACTGGTGATGTTGTTAAAAACCAAGATTCGGTTTATTATTCTTATACGTTTAAAACTTTATCTGGACAGGTACTAAATCAAACATCTGATTTAATGATTCCAGGTACTTTTTTGGGCTATACAGATCGATTTACAATTAATAGTGTATCGTATGTATTTACGCCAATCAGAGAAGTGTTAACCAAATTAAAAAGAGGCGGCAAAGCAACTTTAATTATGCCTTCTAGCATGGCTTTTGGTAAAAACGGGGTAAGTTTTTTGAATATTGGATCAAATGAAAATATTCTTGTCGATTTGGGTATTTATCCTGAATCGAAAAGACATGAAATAGATGAATTTGAAATCAATAAACTCATTGCCAATAATAATTTAACACTGATTAAAGATCCTTCTAGAGCCCGCTATAGCATTACTACACCTGGAACGGGAACAGATGTAATTAATGTGAACTCTACAATCGTTGCTAATTACACTGTGCGTTATTTGGATGGAACAGTTTTGCAAAGTAGTACCGATGGAACATTTACTGATGTTTTGAGTAATCTATATAAAGGTTGGCAGTTAATATTACCAGGAAAAGTAACTGCTGGCGGAAAGCTTCGTTTGATTATCCCTTCTGATTTAGCGAATGGAGTATCTCCTTTAGATTTTGATATTGAAATTGTAAAGGTTACGAATTAGATAAAGCTTCTTTAAAAGTTTTTAAAACCCTTTCTCTTGCAAATGTATGCTCAACTATTGGTTGGGCATATTTTTTTGTCCCAAATTCTGGCACCCATTTTTTAATATATTCGAACTTAGGGTCGAATTTTTTGGTTTGGAGTTCAGGATTAAAAACCCTAAAATAAGGTGCGGCATCATTTCCCGATCCTGCAGCCCATTGCCAGCCTCCCACATTGCTTGCCATTTCATAATCCAATAACTTTTCGGCAAAATAGGCTTCTCCCCATCGCCAGTCTATTAGTAAATGTTTGGCTAAAAAACTACCCACAACCATTCGTACGCGGTTGTGCATCCAGCCGGTTTGGTTAAGCTGCCTCATCCCTGCATCTACAATCGGATAACCTGTATTGCCCTCGCACCAGGCTTTAAATTCAGCCTCGTTGTTGCGCCACTTAATTTTATCGTACTGTTTTTTAAACGAATCGAAAGCTGAGTAGGGGAAATGCCAAAGTATAGTCATATAAAATTCTCGCCATGCCAATTCAGAAAGCCAGACATTCGATTTCGTTTCCAATGCATCCTTAACTGCTTTCCGGATGCTCAACGTTCCAAAACGCAAATGCAGGCCGATGTGTGTGGTGCCATCAAGCGCAGGGAAATCACGCTCTTTTGCGTAATCATCGAGTTTGTTTGTATAACTGATTTTCGGAAAATCCAGCTTGCTCTTTTCAAAGCCCATTTCATTTAAACCTGGGTGGGGCAGATGTTTGCTTTGTAATAGATTTTTAAGGTATTTTTTGGTAGGATAAGCTTTTACATAAAAATCGTTCAGCTTGGCATGCCATTGTTTGTAGAAAGGTGTAAAGACGGTATAAGGTGTTTTGTCTGCTTTTAGGATTTCATTTTTTTCAAAGATAACCTGATCCTTATACGTTTTAAATACGATTTTTTCGCTGGTTAAAAATTCGGCCATGTTATCATCACGTTCACGAGCATAAGGCTCATAGTCATGATTGCTGTATACGCCCTTAACATCATATTCCTTTAAAATTTCTGGCCATATTTTTTCGGGTTTGCCGTATTTTACCAATAAATCTGATCCATATTGCTGAAGTTCTTTTTTTAAATCTTCAATGGTTTGATAAATGAAGGTTACCCGGGCATCGTTTTTTGGAAGTTTATCTAATATGTTTTGATCAAAAATAAACAATGGTAAAACCGGATAACCGCTTTTAAGGGCATGATATAAAGCGGCATTATCTGCTAAGCGTAAATCCCGGCGGAACCAAAAGACCCCCACCCCCCCTACAGGGGACTTTGCCTTTCGATCGTTTATATTGTTTTGCATAAATTAGATTAGTCTTACTGAGTTTTTTGCTCTTGAATTATATACTCGCTTCTCCTTTAGGGGCTAGGGGTACAGATCCTTCAAAGCATCATTCAAATGTGTGAATTTAAATTTGAATCCTGCATCTAGAATTTTTTGTGCTGAGGTGTTGTTGCTCATTAAAACGGCTTCAACACGCTCTCCCAATAGCAATTCCAACGCCTTTTTGGGAACCTTGATCGGCCAAACAGGACGATGCAGCTGTCTAGCAATGGCTTTGGTTAACGCTTTATTAGTGACAGGAAAAGGAGCACAAGCATTATAACAATTCTCCATTTTAAGATTTTCTAGGGCCTCAATGTACATTTCTACCATGTCATCAATATGCAGCCAGGGAGTCCATTGTTTGCCGGTGCCTAAAGCTGCTCCGGCAAATAACTTTATCGGTTTATCGAGTTGTGGTAAAGCCCCTCCATGATTACTTAAAACGATTCCGGTACGGAGTTTTACAATCCGGAGGCTTAGTTTTTTGCCTTGGTCTACAGCATCTTCCCAAAATTTACAGCATTCAGCTAAAAAACCGTAACCATTTGGGCTTTCTTCTGTTAAAATTTCATCACCACAATCGCCATAAAAACCAACTGCTGAAGCAGAAATGAAGGATTTTACCTGATGGTTGGGTAGAGATTTAATGGCTTTAAAGAGTAATTCTGTTGATTTAACGCGACTATCGATGATCTGTTTTTTGCGTTCATCGGTCCATTTTTTATCGGCTACTGGCTCTCCTGCTAAATGAATAATGGCATTTACACCATCCAAACAATCAGCATCAATAGTTCCTTCGTAAACATCCCATACAAAATTATTCGGATCGTTGTCTTTCTTTCGGGTAAGCGTATTCACCTCGTAACCCTTGCTTAGCAAGTGCTTTTTCAGCTCAGTACCCACAAGTCCTGTAGCCCCGGTAATCAGAATCTTCTCTGCCATCTTTTTAAAACAATAAAGATACAAAAGGGTTTTTAGGGCATCACTTAAAACGATATTAATTTAGTTCTAATTCTTTTGTTACCTATTTGTAAAGAATTATTTAGGGGTTTGATGAAGAGGAAAAATAAGATAAATTTGTAAACGCGTTCTTACACCCTTTTCAATAAAAGATGTCCAAAAAAATTTTAGTCTGGTTTAGAAATGATCTTCGCTTGCATGATAACGAAATGCTGGTCGAGGCGATTGCTAAATCTGATGCGATTTTGCCTGTTTACATTCTCGATCGTCGTTCTTTTGGCGAAACAAAATACGGTACATTAAAAACAGGTAATATTAGAGCGCAATTTATTTTAGAAAGTGTTTTAGGTTTACGCAATTCTTTAAAAAAAATTGGTGGTAACTTGCTTATCGCTGAAGGTAACCCCGAAGATATTATTCCTCAACTTGCTCAGGAATATGAGATTACCGAAGTTTACCATCACCGCGAAGTTGCGAGGGAGGAAACGCATGTTTCAACTTTGGTAGAAAACGCACTTTGGAAATTACGCATTAACCTTAAACATTTTATCGGTCATACCCTATATAATAAGGAAGATTTACCTTTTCCCATTAAGGATATTCCTGATGCTTTTAACCAGTTTAAAAAGAAAATTGAACGCGATTCGATTATTAAGCCATGTTTTTTAGCACCTGATCGGATTAACGTTGCCGAAGTGATTGATTGGGGTGTATTATCATCGTTAGAAGACCTTAATCTTTTGCCACAGCAAAAAGACCAGCGTTCTGATTTTGAATTTGTTGGTGGCGAGGCCGAAGGTTTGGCTCATCTCCAAAAAGTGATTGTGGCGATGCAACAGGCCGCAACAACCAAGAATTTAATTCTGGCTTCAAAATTATCGGCGTGGTTGGCCATGGGCAGTTTATCACCACGAAAAGTTTACTGGGAAATCAAAAAGATGGAAGGTGTGCCCAATACCAAAGCCATGTTCAATCATATTTTATTGGGACTGCTTTGGAGAGATTATTTCCGTTTCATGTTTAAGAAATACGGCAATACATTTTTTAGTCCGGATGGGTTTGGCAGCCAGGGGCTAATTGACATTGCGAATGAGCAGGATAATTTCAATAAATGGAAGAATGCACAAACAGGTTTTGCTGTGGTAGATGCGGTGATGACGGAGCTAAATCAAACCGGTTTTATCTCGAATATTGCCAGGCAAACTGCCGCTTTATATCTGATTAATAATTTAGAAGTAAGCTGGATTTTTGGCGCAGCATATTTTGAAGAAAAACTGATCGATTACAATCCCGCAAGTAATTGGGGTAACTGGGCTAATATAGCCGGTGTAGGTAACGATCAGAAATCAAAAAGTGTTTTCGACCTAGATAAAAATATCAAAAACCTCGATCCGAAAGGCAATTACTCCTTAACTTGGGCATCTTAATTGTAGTGATTGAATTATAGAATGATTGAGTGTTGAATGAATGGGTTTTGAATGATTGAATTTGAAATTTGATCGATAATACGCTTTGTATTTTTATCATTCTATCATTCAATAATTTTGTTATTCAATAATTCTCATTTTAATCGAGATTTTTGCCATTTATATAAGGTAAAATTCTAATTTTGTAATGCTTATAGTAAACAGTTAATAATGGATAAATTATCTTATCTTAATGGCGCAAACGCCGAATATATAGAGTCTTTATATCAGTCGTATCAACAAGATCCCGAGTCTGTTGAGTTTGGTTGGCAGAAATTTTTCGAAGGTTTCGATTTTGGAAGAGGATCAGAAGCTCCAGCAGTAACCGCAGAAACTCCTGAACAATTTTTAAAAGAGGTTAATGTTTTAAACCTGATTGATGGCTATCGTAGCCGCGGTCACTTGTTTACGCACACCAATCCGGTACGCGAAAGACGTAAACATTTGCCAACATTAGATCTTGCAAATTTTGGATTGTCGGATGCAGATTTAGAAACCGTTTTCAACTCTGGTGTAGAGATTGGTATCGGTGCCGCAAAATTGAAAGATATTGTAGCTTTTTTAAAACAAACCTACGCACACTCAATTGGTGCAGAATATAAATTTTTACGTACACCTGAAGTGTTGAACTGGATTCAACAAAAAATGGAAAGTGCGCGTAATACCCCTAATTTCTCAATCGATGAGAAAAAACGTATTCTCCGGAAATTAAACGAGGCAGTAAGTTTTGAGAATTTCTTGGGCACAAAATTCTTAGGCCAAAAACGTTTTTCATTAGAAGGCGCAGAAGCTTTAATTCCTGCTTTAGATTCAGTAATTGAAAAAGGTGCTGAACTGGGAATTGAAGAATTTGTAATTGGTATGGCACACCGCGGTCGTTTGAACGTATTGGCCAATATCATGCAAAAAACGTATAAAGATATTTTTGCTGAGTTTGAAGGTAAAAGCTACAATCCAGATACTCCATTTGGTGGCGACGTAAAATACCACTTAGGTTATTCTACAGATGTGACTACGGTTTCGGGCAAAAGCGTTCACCTAAGTTTATGCCCTAACCCATCGCACTTAGAAACGGTTGATGGTGTGGTAGAAGGCATGAGCCGCTCGAAAATTGATTTCAAATATGGTGGCGATAACAGTCGTTTAGCACCAATTTTGATTCATGGTGATGCATCAGTTGCTGGACAAGGTATTGTTTACGAAGTGATTCAGATGGCAGGTCTTGAAGGTTATAAAACCGGTGGAACAATCCATTTGGTGATTAATAACCAGATTGGTTTTACCACCAATTATAAAGATGCCCGTACCAGTACCTATTGTACTGATATTGCTAAAGTAACTTTATCTCCGGTTTTCCACGTAAATGGTGATGATCCTGAAGCTTTGGTTTATGCGATTAACCTGGCCATGGAATACCGTCAGAAATATAAAAACGATGTTTTTATTGATATCCTTTGCTACCGTCGTTTCGGTCACAATGAGTCTGATGAGCCTAAATTCACGCAGCCATTGTTGTACAAAACAATTGAAAAACACCCTAATCCAAGGGAAATTTATATTGAGCAATTAACCAAAGAAGGTAAGTTAGAGGCTGGTTTAGCGAAAGAAATGGAAAAAGATTTCCGTGGTATTTTGCAGGAACGCTTAAACGAAGCTAAAGAATTTGTTGCTGGCAGTACTGAAGTTAAATTTGGTGGTGCATGGGCGGATTTGCGTATGGCAACACCTAAAGATTTCGAAACTTCACCAGTTACTGCGGTTAAAAAATCTACTTTATTGGAAATTGGCAAGCGCATTACTGCTTTGCCATCCAATAAAAAGTTTTTCAAAAAAATCGAAAAACTATTTGCTGAACGCGGCAAAATGGTTAACGAAACCAATGTTTTCGACTGGGCAATGGGCGAGCAGCTGGCTTATGGTACTTTGTTATCAGAAGGTAAACGCGTTCGTTTAAGCGGCCAGGATGTAGAAAGAGGAACATTCTCTCACCGTCATGCGGTGTTAACCCTTGAGGATAGTGAGGAAGAATATGTACCATTGGCTAACATTTCAGATCAACAGGCACCATTTGATATTTACAATTCGCACTTATCAGAATATGGCGTTTTAGGTTTCGAGTATGGTTATGCCATGGCAAATCCAAATGCATTAACCATTTGGGAAGCACAATTTGGCGATTTCTTTAACGGCGCACAAATTGTTATCGATCAATATATTGCAAGTGCCGAAACCAAATGGCAACGCGAAAACGGTTTGGTCATGTTATTGCCTCACGGTTACGAAGGTCAAGGGCCAGAGCACTCATCAGCACGTATTGAGCGTTTTATGGAACTTTGTGCCGATTATAACATGCAGGTAACAAATTGTACCACTCCGGCAAACTTCTTCCACGTTTTACGCCGTCAGTTTAAACGCGATTTCCGTAAGCCATTGGTTGTATTTACACCTAAAAGTTTATTGCGCCACCCGGCTTGTGTTTCTAAATTAGAAGAATTTACTGAAGGTGGTTTTAAAGAAGTAATTGACGATGTAAATGTTAAAGTTGCAGATGTAACGCGTATTGTTTTCTGTAGCGGTAAAATTTACTACGAGTTATTGGAGAAACAACAGGCTGATAAATTGAAACATGTAGCCTTGGTTCGCGTAGAGCAGTTGTACCCAACTCCAGTTGATCAGATGGAAGCCATCCAGAAGAAATATAAAAATGCTAAAGAAGTTTTCTGGGTACAAGAAGAACCAGAAAATATGGGCGCATGGCCATATTTATTCCGAAGGTTGTACAAAACAGCGTTGAAAGGCATTGATGTAATCTCAAGGAGAGAGAGCAGCAGTACTGCAACAGGTTTTGCAAAACAACATGCTAACCAACAGGCTTATATTTTAGCAAAAGCTTTAGAAATTGCGGTAACGGAAGATGTAAAGGATATTGCTAAAAAAGCAACAAAAAAATTAGTTCAGATCGATTAAGAGCATGAGGCCATGCGTTTGGAGCATAGCGTTTGATAATTGATTATTGAAATTTGATCATTAGAAGATTATAAGATATATATTACATTATGAGTTTAGAGATAAAAGTTCCACCTGTTGGTGAGTCTATAACCGAAGTTGTTTTATCACGTTGGATAAAAAACGATGGCGATGTTGTTGAAATGGATGAAGTTATTGCCGAATTAGAATCGGATAAAGCAACATTCGAATTAACCGCAGAACAAGCTGGAACTTTAAAAACCATAGCAGCCGAAGGCGATACCCTAGCCATTGGTGCAGTAGTTTGTAAAATTGAAGATGGTGGTGCAGCTGCTAGTCCAAAGTCAGAAGTCGAAAGTCCTAAGTCTGATGCACAAGCTCCGACGGCGGTAGCTGAGGCCCCAAAGACTCAGGATTCAGGACTTGTGACTAAAGACTCATATGCTACAGGAACTCCTTCTCCTGCGGCTGGTAAAATTCTTGCAGAAAAAGGAATTGATGCTGGTGCGGTAAAAGGTACTGGAGTTGATGGCCGTATTACTAAAGATGATGCTGTTAAAGCTGAAGCGGGTAAAAAGCCAGAAGCACCAAAAGCAAGTGCTCCTGTTGTAGCTGCTGCTCCTGCAGGTAGCCGTGGCGAACGTCGTGAGAAAATGTCTCCACTACGTAGAACCGTTGCAAAACGTTTAGTTGCCGTTAAAAATGAAACCGCAATGTTAACTACTTTTAACGAAGTTAACATGAAGCCAATTATGGATTTACGCGGAAAATATAAAGACCAGTTTAAAGAAAAATATGGTGTTGGTTTAGGTTTCATGAGCTTTTTCACTAAAGCAGTTACCGAAGCTTTAAAAGATTTCCCAGCAGTTAACGGCCGTATTGAAGGCGAAGAATTGGTTTACAACGATTTCGCTGATATTTCGATTGCGGTTTCTGCACCAAAAGGTTTAGTGGTTCCGGTAATCCGCAATGCAGAAAGCATGACTTTAGCGCAGATCGAAAAATCGGTTTTAGAATTGGCTTTAAAAGCTCGCGATAGCAAATTAACATTAGAAGAAATGACTGGTGGAACTTTTACCATTACCAACGGTGGTGTATTTGGTTCAATGATGTCGACTCCTATTATTAATGCGCCACAATCAGCTATTTTAGGTATGCACAACATTGTTGAGCGCCCGGTAGCTGAAAAAGGTGAAGTGGTAATCCGTCCGATGATGTACGTTGCTTTATCTTACGATCACAGAATTATCGACGGACGTGAATCAGTTGGTTTCTTGGTTCGTGTGAAACAATTGTTAGAAGATCCGGCTAGATTGTTATTAGGCATCTAGGTCCTTAAATCCCGATAAATCGGGACTTTATATGTTTAGAAAGAAGTCAAGTTTTAATGGCCAATGTGCTATAAAAACTTGACTTCTTTTTTATACCCGATACATGAAATTAACGTTCAACTCAAAATTTCTTTTTATTTTTCTGGCCATCTTCGTAATTGAAGTCTTGATCGGGAAATGTCTCCATGACGCATTTATTCGTCCGTTTGGTGGCGATGTATTGGTTATTATCTTGATTTACGCATTCTTTAGGATTTTTCTTAAAACCAATAATAAGAAGTTAGCCTTAGGTATTTTAATTTTTTCTTTTATCATTGAGTTTTTGCAAAAAGTAAATTACGTTACCTGGCTGGGCCTAGAGCATAATAAGTTGATGAGTATTGTTTTAGGAACTTCCTTTAGTTATTACGATTTACTGGCATACTTTGTAGGTTATTTGATTTGTTTGTTATTTAAGGATTGACTTAACGTGTCAGTTAGGATTTGCGGGACCTATTGTTCTTTAGATTTGCAATCTATTTTAACAGTTATATTAATGAATCCATTTACCAAGGATTAAAAATCCTTAGCTCAAAAAACGGGATTGCAAATCCCGACTAACGATTTCTTTTTATACTACGCCAAAGTGCTCATTTTATTTTGTTAATGCTTTAATTGGTTTTAAATCCAATTGTTTAAATTCTACTTCACTACCTTCTGCTTGTAATGCAATCTGGCCGCTAGCTACAGTACAGTTTGAGCCATAATTGACCAAAGTATCGTTTACCCAAACTTTAACTTCGTTATTCAAACATTGGATAACCATGGTATTCCATTCGCCAAGAGGTTTTTCACTGCCATCTGTTAAATTTTTAATCCGACGGAGTTTATTCCCATTTACTCCCCAGTTTTCCTTAGGTCCACGTCTGCTAACCATATCTGGAACTGTAATATCTTCTTCTATACACCAAAAATCGCCTGCATCTTTATGTTGCATCTGAACTTCCAGCGATTTCGGAAACATACCGTACAATGCCCTTGGGGTTGAGGCATGCACCAAAACGCCACAGTTACCAGGTTTGCCGGCAAAGCGATATTGTACCGTTAACTGGTAATTTTTATAAATTTTATCGGTTATTAAATGCCCGCCTGGCGTTCCTAAACTTACGAGCATCCCATTGCGGATAATAAATGGATTAATGGTATCTGGCTTTTTGTCCATTGCGGGTACATCTACATGCCAACCGTTTAGGTTTTTTCCGTTAAAAAGGCTTTTTTGTGCAAATGATGAGTTGCTAATAACAAATAGTAGTAAAAAGGCGTAGTAGAATTTCATGATATATTTGGTTTTTGTATTCCAAATATAATATTATTCAGTAATTATAAAAGTACGGCAGTCATTCGTGCGGAGGCCAATCGTATGGGTACATCTTTTGCAATAGCTTTAACAATGATCGTCATTGCCAGCTTGACTGGCAATCCTAATGAAATAGAAAGATTAAAGAGCCATGTATGAAGCTTTAAGATTCCCAATCAAGTTGGGAATGACGATACCCCTCATGACCTTGGTCTCGCTAATATCCTAATTTCAGCAATGCCTCATAAGCATCTCCCTCGATCCCCAATAATCTTGCGAAAGCTGGTTCAGTTTTATAACCTTGATTTTTTAAATCAATGATTTCTTGTCTAAATTTCTCGCCTTTTTCTAAAAGTAATTTGTATTCAATAAGCATGTGCCGATAAGCATTTTGTTGTATGGTTGGAATATTTTGTCCGAATATTTCTATCTCAAATCCGCCCATCAAAAAGGTGGCTTTGGTTGCATTGAATTTAGGACTTTCAGAAATAGCGAAATCTTTTTCATGTTCAAATAATTTATTTAATTGACCGATAAATTCATCTTTATGCAGTACTTCACAAATGATATCCAAATCACTGTTTTCGATATCGACATTGATTGGAATGGTTCCAACCAGAATTGGATAATAGGGAGAAAGCTTTTCTAAAATTCCATTATCAATTAGCACCTGATAAGCCCTCTGTTGCCTTTCATTACCTAACTGTAGATAAGATATATTAAGGAAGTTGATCATTTGTTATTGGCAGTGGTTTTCAATCTTTGTTTCTTGCAGTACCCAAAGTTACTAAACCCGATAGTATGAATGCCAATGCTTTTTAATTCTGTCTCAGTTTTTTTGATAAAACCGCGTTAGCGCACAAGCTGCATTGGCAGAAAGGATAGCGGGAACAGGCTTTGATATTTGCTGCTGTACCTGCTTTCCAAAAATCTTATTACCGTCGTCATTGAGGGGAGGAACGATGAAGCAATCTTTCATACTTGCGAGTCTTGCAATAAAAATTGCTTCCCCGAAAATCGGGGCAGGCTTTCGGCTGAAAAAGCCTTCTCGCAATGACGAATTCATTATTTTATTGGTCGGTGTGACACCAACCAATAGGATTTATAGATAAAAAAGCCCACCTCAGTTAAGAAATGGGCTTTTTGTATTTTCGTCACCCTGATCCGATAGCTATCGGATTTATTTCAGGGTCTTCCTAGATAGATGCTGAAATAAGTTCAGCAAGACGAGTTACTTTATTAATCTTCTACAATCTCGCTGTTGATGCTCACATCATCCTTTACATCTTCTTTAAAGTAGTTTTTCTGGAAGATTAGGATCAGTATCACGCCAACTGAAATGGCAGCATCTGCGAGGTTAAAAACAGGTCTGAAGAAAACAAACTCTTCGCCTCCCCAAATTGGAATCCAGGTAGGGAAGTGACCTTCTGCAATTGGAAAGTAAAACATATCTACCACACGACCGTGAAACCAGCTTTCGTAACCATAAATCTTTCCGTAAAATACAGAATCGATAATGTTTCCTAATGCGCCAGAAAAAATCAGCGCAACATTTAAGATTAAACCGCGATGATATTTATGTTTAATTAGATAATGTAAGCCATAACCAATTCCTGCAACAGCGGCAATACGGAAAAGTGATAGGGCTAATTTGCCAAATTCACCACCAAATTCCATTCCAAAAGCCATCCCATTATTTTCGGTAAAATGTATAATACACCATTTCCCAATAATATGGAACTCCTGACCAAGGTACATGTGCGTTTTAACCCAGGTTTTAACCAGCTGGTCGGCCATTAAAACCAAAAATATTATAATTAAAGGTTTTGTATAGCCTTTCATTAACTCTGCTTTAATTTAGCTTCCATGCTTAAAGTTGCATGAGGTACAGCACGTAAACGTTCTTTTGGAATTAACTTACCTGTTTCGCGGCAAATACCATAAGTTTTGTTCTCGATACGCACCAATGCGTTCTCCAGATTATCAATAAATTTTTTCTGACGGGCAGCCAATTGATTGATCTGCTCTTTTTCCATTGTTGCAGAACCATCTTCCAGTGTTTTATAAGCACCTGAAGTATCTTCTGTTCCGTTTGCGTTCGGGTTACTTAAAGAAGTTGTTAATGAATTAAGTTCTTCTTTAGAACTGCGTAATTTATCTTGAATTAATTCTTTAAATTCTTGTAATTCACTGTCTGAGTAGCGTGTTTTGTTGCTGTTTTCCATGTTCTTTATCTAATTTTCTAATATATGGATTTATATTTTAGTTACTGAAATGCTTAATTCAACATCATCGATAACGATTTTGTTTGCATTATTTACAGTATCTGTTAATTCAAATTCATCGGCCAATATTTCCGCGCAAATGTAATCCTTGTTTTTGGCAACTGCGCTGGCTACCAAGTTATCATTTTGTAACGAAACTTTAATCCTATCGGTTACTTCAAAGTTTAATTCTTTTCGTAAATTTTGGATACGGTTAACCAGCTCGCGCGAAATACCTTCTTGTTTCAACTCTTCAGAGATGGTAACATCCAAAGCAACCGTTAAGCTACCCAGATTGGTAACCTGCCATCCCGGAATATCTTCAGCAAAAACCTCCACGTCATCATTTAAATTGATGGTAAATTCTTCTCCGCTGCTTCCAACTACGATAATGAAACCATCATTTTCTAAACGTTGAATATCATCTTGATTGGAATTTTCTAAAGCCTGTTTAACCAGACCCATATCTTTACCCACTTTTTTACCTAAAGATTTAAAATTAGGTTTAAGCTTTTTCTTAACAATGCCATGCGTATCGGTAATGAATTCGATATTTTTAACATTCGTTTCTGAAAGGATATAATCAGCTACTTTCGATATTTTTTGTTCGAAATCGCCGCTTAACGATGGGATTAAGATTTTCTCTAGAGGCTGGCGAACATTAATACTCGATTTTTTACGCAGTGATAAAACCATTGATGAAATATCCTGAGCGTAAACCATACGCTCATTCAAATCGGTATCGATCAAACTTTGATCAGCCTCTTTCCATAAAGTTAAGTGGACAGACTGCTCTGCATGTGCATCGGTAACCGTTAAGTTTCTGTATAACCAATCAGCAAAGAAAGGTGCAACCGGGCTCATCAACTGTGCTAATGTTTCTAAACAGGTATAAAGTGTTTCGTAAGCTGCACGTTTATCATCGGTCATTTCGCCTTTCCAGAAACGGCGGCGACTTAACCTGATGTACCAATTACTCAAATGTTCATCAACAAAAGACTGAATAGCACGGGTTGCTTTCGTTGGCTCGTATGTATTATAACTTTCATCCACTTCGTTGATTAAGGTTTGCAACAACGATAAAATCCAACGGTCTAACTCTGTTCTATCTTCAACTTTGCTTAGATTATTTTTATCGATTTCGAACTTATCGATGTTAGCATATAAAGCAAAGAAAGCGTAGGTGTTGTATAGGGTTCCGAAGAATTTACGACGAACTTCAGCAATTCCATCAATGTCAAATTTTAGGTTATCCCAAGGATTTGCATTAGAAATCATATACCAACGTGTAGCATCGGCACCATATTCATTAATGGTTTGGAATGGATCAGCAGCATTGCCCAAACGTTTAGACATTTTTTGTCCATTTTTGTCTAATACCAGTCCATTCGAAACTACATTCTTGTACGCTACTTTATCAAAAACTAATGTAGAGATCGCATGCAGGGTATAAAACCAGCCACGGGTTTGGTCTACACCTTCGGCAATAAAATCTGCAGGGAAATCTTCATTTCCATCAATGGTTTCTTTGTTTTCAAAAGGGTAGTGCCACTGCGCATAAGGCATAGCACCAGAGTCGAACCAAACATCAATTAAATCACTTTCGCGGCTCATTGGTTTACCTGATGGAGATACTAAAATAATCTTATCGACAACATTTTTATGTAAGTCGATCAAATCATAGTTCTCTTCAGACATGTTCCCGATTTCGAATCCTTTAAAAGGATTTTCTTTTTGGAAACCAGCTGCTATAGATTTTTCAATGGCATTATAAAGTTCCTCAACAGAACCAATTAACACTTCTTCTTTTTTATCTTCCGTTCTCCAGATTGGCAAAGGAATTCCCCAGTATCTCGAACGTGATAAATTCCAATCGTTGGCGTTTTTTAGCCAGTTTCCAAACCGACCCTCGCCAGTCGATTTTGGTTTCCAGTTAATGGTTTCATTAAGGTCGAACATTCTGTCTTTAACATCTGTAACTTTAATAAACCATGAATCTAAGGGATAATATAAAAGTGGCTCATCCGTTCTCCAACTGTGTGGGTAACTGTGAACATATTTTTCTACTTTAAAAGCTTTATTTTCTTCTTTTAATAAAATAGCGATTTCTACATCAACCGATTTTTCAGGTGCTTCGCCGACATTGTAATATTCGTTCTTTACATATTTGCCTCCAAAAGGGCCAACATGTTTGGTAAATTTACCCTGTAAATCCACTAATGGAACGGGCGTATCATTCTCGTCTAATACCAACATTGGCGGTACTTCCGGAATGGCTTCTTTAGCTACTTTAGCATCATCTGCACCAAAAGTAGGGGCAGTGTGAACAATGCCAGTACCATCTTCAGTAGTTACGAAATCTCCTGAAATTACTCTAAATGCATTTTCAGGATTTTGGTACGGCAATGCGTAAGTTAAAAGTTGTTCATATCTAATGCCAACCAACTCACTTCCTTTGCATTCGGCAAGTATTTGATAAGGGATTTTTTTGTCGCCAGCTTTAAAATTTGTAAAATCTTCTGCTTCGTTACTTTCGAAGAAAATTTTACTAAACTGCTTTCCAACCAGGTTTTTTGCCAAAATTACATTTGTTGGCAAGAATGTATATTGGTTAAAAGTTTTGACTAAAACATAGTCGATTTTTGGTCCAACCGTTAAAGCAGTATTTGATGGTAAAGTCCATGGAGTAGTTGTCCATGCCATCAAATAAATATCGCCAAATGCTTGTAAAAATGGCGGTAATGTGCCAGCTATAGCCTTAAATTGAGCAACAATTGTGGTGTCGGTAACATCTCTGTAAGCTCCAGGCTGATTTACCTCATGCGAACTCAATCCTGTACCAGCTTTTGGAGAATAGGGTTGAATAGTATAACCTTTATAGATTAATCCTTTATCGTAAATCTGCTTCAAAAGCCACCATACCGATTCCATGTATTTCGACTTATAGGTAATGTATGGATCATCCATATCTACCCAATAGCCCATTTTTTCAGTCAGGTCGTTCCACACATCAGTGTAGCGCATCACTGTTTTTTTACAGGCTTCATTATAGTCTTCAATAGAAATAGTTTTACCAATATCCTCTTTAGTAATCCCTAATTCCTTTTCAGTTCCAAGCTCAACAGGTAGACCATGCGTATCCCAACCAGCTTTTCTTTTAACCTGATAACCTTTAATTGTTTTGTAGCGGCAAAAAATATCCTTAATTGCACGCGCCATTACGTGGTGGATTCCCGGCATGCCATTGGCAGACGGTGGCCCTTCGTAAAAAGTAAACGGATTAGATTTAGGACGGGAAGAAATACTTTTTTCAAAGATATTTTCCTTTTTCCAAAAATCCAGTATTTCTTGCCCTATTTTGGCAAGTTCCAATTGTTTAAATTCGCTATACATCAATCAAGTACCTCAAAAAATTAAGGTTGCAAAGTTAACAGAATTGACTGAATTTTGGTAGTTTTGATGTAAATACTTTTAACGTGAAATTATTTAATATCGGGCTTACACTGATGATTGTTGCCGTAATTGCCTTGCCAATTGTTGCGGTTATAAATCCGTCAGACCGGGATTTTGTACTTTATGCTTTTTATTTCTGCGGCTTGCTCGAACTAATTGGGCTTATTTTTGTTTTAATCCATATTGTAACACTAAAAAGAAAGAATTCATGATCAAGCTCTTAAAATTGCAAAAAGCTGTTTTTATCCTCATTGCTGGCGTACTTTCTTTTATCGCCTACAAAATTTTGGATGCATACGAGGTAAAAGGAAGTATCTATTTTCAAATGCTGGCTGGAGTGCTAGTCATTATTGGCGCGTTATGGTTGTTATATCCAATTTTATTTGCCAAAAAAGATAATGATGGTAATGCCGAAATCATTACCGATCCAACGGTTGAGGTTCCTGTAGATGAAGAGGAGAAAAAGCCTGCGACTGAATAACCTCACGCTGTTAACGTTTTTACTTTATCCTCTGCCTGTTCAGGAGGCTGTCTCAAAATAAATGAGGCAGCTTTTTTGTATTTAAATAAATCCTATGTGTTATTTCTTTGTTGCTGGCTAGAAATGTTTATTTATCCAGCATTTTGTTAAAAAGAGCAAAAGCAAGCCTTTTTAGGCTGCTTTTTTTCTAACATTTTGTGCAATTGCCAATAATCCCCATTCTATTGCCACTTTTTCTTTCCCTCGGAGCATGAAGCGGCGGAACCCATGGTTCTGTTTAATATTCCCGAACACTGGTTCAACATCATGACACCTTTGCTTTCGTTTTTCAACTCCCTTTTCACTGTTGAGTAGCTGATATGCTTTTGCTTTATGTCGCCTCAGATTTTCGTTAACCTCTATAATCCTATTTCCCTGAGATTTGTGGCAGACCCCATTGAGTGGGCAGTTAGCGCAATTCTTTGCCTGGTACCGTTTGCTGGTCTGCTCAAACCCGGTATTTGCTTTTCGTTTGCTATCGCCGATATAATCCATTTTTTGACCCATTGGACATATATAGCAGTCCTGCTCCTGATTGTAGAATAGTCTGTCCTGGGCAAATGGTTTCTTCTTGTTGTGAGTTTCACTTTGCTCCTTATTGAACATGCCATATTTTACGTAAGCTTCAATCTCGCGAGCTTCCATGATCTCATAATTTTCCTCACTTCCATATCCTGCATCTGCGGTAATGAGTTTAAGGGTTTTGCCAAAACTGGCCTGATGTTGCTCGATATGTTCTTTTAAAGTAGTGGTATCAGTGGGGTTCGGGTGTATGGTGTAGTTTACGATGAACTGGTTTGAGGTTGATATCTGTACATTGTAACCTGGCTTGAGCTGACCATTTTGCATGTGGTCTTCCTTCATGCGCATGAAAGTCGCATCGGTATCGGTTTTACTAAAGCTGTTCCGTTCCCCCAGAATTGCTTCTTTACGCTCATATTCTGCTATCTTTTCTGGATATTCCCTGGTTACATACCTCAGCTTCGCTTTGACTTTTTTGTCCAGATCCGTTTTTTCTGCCAACACTGCATTGAGCGTATCCACAGTCTGCTGTACCTTTTCGGTATCGATATCGGTAAAATTCGGCGGTTCAGGCAAGCCATCTTCTACTTTGGCAACACTTTGGGCATATTGCCAGATTTCACTCAAGGCTTTCTTCATCTTTTCCTTATTGGTCTGGATGGCTTTTTTCCACACAAAGGTATACTTGTTCGCATTGGCCTCTATCTTGGTACCATCAGTATAAACTTCTTCAATGCTCAACAGGCCTTCTGCAGCCAAAAGTTTTACCACTTCCTCAAATACACTGCGAAGTGCATCCTTAAGCCGCACGCCACGAAAACGGTTGATGGTATTGTGATCAGGATAACTCATCCCACTGAGCCACATGAAGTTGATGTTCTCTCTGCAGGCTACCTCCAGCTTTCTGCTACTGTAGACATTGCTAACATACCCATATACCAAAACCTTTAACAGCATTTGTGGATGGTAGCTTGAAGTGCCCTTAATCTTGTAAGCATCCAACAGCCCCTGGATATTGATTCGGTTAATGACATCGTTCACGATGCGGACAGGATGGCCTTTTGCCACAAGTTCATCCAGAGTGGGCGGAATAGCCATGATCTGGTCCTGATAGTAGGGCTTGAAAACTGGTTTCTGGACTGGCATAAATTTCAATTATTTATACTTAAATATCTGAAATTCAGATAAATAAACCAAATTTGAAAAGGTGAAAATTAATTTTTTTTCCACAAAAAAGAGACTGCCTTTTTGAGACAGCCTCAACAATAGTGACTGCTTTTAACATTAATACTTAGGTAGGGTTTTGAAAAGCAATACCAGTATTTCATTTTAATGTTCGTCCTGCTGTACGCTTGTCCCGATGAAAAATCGGGATCGCTACCATCAGGTTTAGGTAACTTGGCCCTGAGTAAGAAATAAATAGTGCTTGCCTACCGCAGTCAATCCTACGTTTTACGTCCTGCTGAACTTGTTTCAGCATCTATTTTGCTGTATGGTACTTCGACTCCACTGCCATTATAAAATCCAATAGAAAGATCGTCATCTCGACCGAAGCAACGCGTAGTGGAGAGATCTTTGAACTATGTTATTGAAATCAAATTTAAAGATTTCCCCACTGCGGTCGAAATGATGATACTTCTTAATCGACTCCCCTCTTTTAAATTCTCCAGTCATTCATATTGATTTTATGCAATAAATTATCCCTCAGGATGGCAACTGTTGATTGTACTTTTGAAAATTTTCAAAAAAAATAAACACCTACGTAGGGGTAAATTTCCTGTGAGTTGTATTAGCTCTAAATAACAAATAGAGATAAATATGATTCCTGCATTAATTATTTGGCTCTGCAAGAAATACCTTGCTCCAAAAACTTACAAAAAATTTTCATCCAAAAGTCCGATCAATCCAAAAGGTGTTGCTTCGGTGCTCTTTCTCATCTGTTCATTTTCATCGGCTTTTGCACAACAAAGTAAATTTAACATCAAGCGTAATGGCGAGGTAATCGGTCAGATGCATTTTCAGCAAAAAGATGAAGGCGATAATATTTATCTAAAAATAACTTCGAAGGTACAAACCCGTTTTGTTTTCAAAATCGATGTAGAAACGGAGGATATAGCGCATTTTAAAAATGGGAAGCTGCTCACTTCAAATGTAAATAGAGTGGTAAATGGCAATGCCAAAGAAGCTAAGAAAACAAGCTGGATCAATAATGTCTATCAAGTTAAAATTGGCAATAAAACCAGTACGATAAACCAGCCGATCAGTTATAACATGATGCTCTTATATACCAAAGAGCCTGTTAATATCCCCGAAATATATTCCGATAACTTTCAGTGTTTTATACCAATTCAAAAAAGTGGCGCACATCAGTACAGGATCAATCTTCCCGATGGAAATTATAACGATTACCATTTCGAAAACGGAATATGTAAGCTGGTGGTTGTAAATCACTCATTGTACACCATTAGAATGGAGAGGGTTTAATATGGAAACGGTAGCAAATAAATACCTGAGGGTTTTAGTTACGGGTGCATCAGGCTTTATCGGCCGGAAATTAAGTTTTGCATTGGCAGAGATGGGTTACGATGTAGTGGCACTTTGCAGAAATGTAGATCATCCTTTTCTTATTCAGCACCGAAATATCCAGGTAGTAAAAGGCGATGTTTTGGATCCTGAAAGTTTGGAAAATGCAATGAAAGAATGTTATCAGGTTTACCATACCGCGGCAATGGCCAAAATGTGGTGCCGGAATGAGCAGGATTTTTACGATGTAAATGTAATCGGGACCAGAAATGTGCTCAGCTGCGCATTAAAACTAGGCGTAGAAAAGGTAGTACATACTTCGACCTGTGGGGTTTGGGGGCCAACATTAAATTTGCCGGTTTCGGAGAACGACCCGAGGGCCGTTGGTTTTTCGATTAGTTATGAACGTACAAAATATCTGGCTGAATTAGAAGTTAAGGAATTTGTTAAAAAAGGATTGGAAGTGGTGATTGTAAATCCATCAAGGGTATATGGCGATGGGCCAATAACTGATAGTAATACGGTAAGTAAAATGGTTACGGGTTATATAAAAGGTACCTGGCATTTTATTCCCGGAGATGGGCAAGCAATAGCCAACTATGCCTTTGTAGATGATGTGGTGGATGGGCATATTGCAGCCATGCAAAGCGGTAGGAATGGCGAACGGTATATTTTGGGTGGGGTTGATGTGTCATTTAATGGATTTTTCGGTACACTAAGGCAAATCACAGGTAAAAAAAGAAGGCTGTATAAAATCCCGGTAGGCATTATTAAAACTTACAGTTTACTAGAATCTTTAAAATCGAAGCTTTTTAACCTTAGCCCATTTTTTCTGCCTGAGTTTGCCGACAGGTTAAAATGCAACCAGCAATATTCGAGCAATAAAGCCATTACCGAATTGAATTACCGTATAACGCCTTTTGCAGTTGGATTATTGAAGACCGTGAACCACTTTGAATATAATTAAAATAATATATCAGCCACAGATGAGAAGGATGCACACAGATAAGGTTATTAAAGCCAGGCCACTAAATCTGTGTTTATCTGTGTAAATCTGTGGTTAAAATACGGCTATTAAATATCTGAAATAATGAAACAATTAACAGTATTAATTACAGGTGCAAGTGAAGGTTTGGGCAAATCTTTCGCCATCGAATCGGCCAAACGTGGGTTAGATTTGGTGTTGGTTTCCTTGCCAAATAGCGGCCTGGAGCATTTAGCCAATTATTTGCGTGTAAACTTTAATACTAAGGTATTCTGTATCGAAATAGATTTAACTAAAAGTACTGCCGCAAACGAAATTTTCGAAAAACTAAGGACGAATAAGATCGAGGTTAATGTTTTGATCAACAATGCTGGTTTAGGGAACTGGAGTTGGTTTGAAGATAAAAATGTTGATTTTTACAGAACACAGATCGACCTTAACATTACCAATACGGTTTTGCTTACGCGACTATTTTTAAACCACATTGATAAAAGTACGGCAAGCTATATTTTAAATGTGGGTAGTTTGGGTGGACATTTTATTGTTCCAAAAAAACAGGTTTATGGGGCAACCAAATCTTTTATCGGTTATTTTACCCGTTGTTTGCAACTCGAATTGAGCGGTACAAATGTGCATATTAGTTTGCTCAGTCCTGGCGGCATTAATACGAAACCCGAGCTGTTGGTGATGAATAATGAGTTAAAAGGCTTCGCCAAGGCTACTATCTTAGAGGCAGATTATGTTGCCAAAACAGCCTTGGATGGTATGCTGAAAGGAAAGAAAGAAATTATACCAGGTTTTGCTAACCGTTTTTTGGTGGTGTTGGATAAAATTATACCTGGCTTTTTAAAAGAAATTATAATTAGGCGTAAATTGAAATCGATTTTAGCAACATAAAATATAACCACAGATAGCGTTTTTGTCTAAAAGCCGTAGGCTTAAGCAAAGCATTGGTCAGTCTGAGCGTAGTTGAAGACTTTTCCGTTGAGTTATTAAATTGACTAACCCGCATCCGTGTTTATCTGTGTCGATCTGTGGTTAAAATATAAGATAGAAACATCATTAACAAGTTTGGAAAGTAACGATACCAATCTTATCGGATTAATTAAAAGCGGCAATAAGCAGGCTTTCGACGAAGTGTTTTTAAAACATTTTAAGAGTTTGCATGCCTATGCTTTTACCATAATTAAAGAAAAAGATGATGCCGAAGAAATTGTTCAGAATGTGTTTGTACGCATTTGGACGAAAAGGGAGCAGCTAAAAACAGATGGGTTTTTAAAATCATTTCTCTATCGTTCGGTACACAACGAAAGTCTAAATTATTTAAAACATCAAAAAGTGAGATCGAATTTTAATATTCATTATGCAGATGCTGTAAAAAACGATACAGGAAACTTAAATACAGAGATCATGGCAACAGAACTGGAAAAGAATATCCATTCGGCAATAAACGAACTGCCCGAAAAATGCAGAAATGTATTTCAGTTGAGCAGGTTCGACCAAATGAAATATCAGGAAATTGCTGATGCTTTAAATATTTCTATCAAAACGGTAGAAAACCAGATGGGGAAAGCGTTAAAGATTTTACGCCTTAGGGTGGTAGATTTTTTAATCCTCATTTTTATTTTACTGAAATAAGCTTATGGATAAAAACTATACACATATTAACGATGATTTGCTTGCAAAATATTTGCTTGGAGAGACTACTGTGCCCGAAAGTGAGCAGGTTGAAGTATGGGCAACATCAAATCCTGATCACCTTAAACAGTTAGAAGATTTCAGGACGATACTGGAGAAAAGTAAACTGCAAATTGATCCCGAAATTGATGAACTTCAGGCTTTAGAAAGGTTAAATGTCCGTTTGCAGCGCGAGAAGAAAACACTCAGCTATAAATCCGTTTTACGTTGGGTAGCCATTGTTGCCATTGTTTTTAGTGCGGGTTTATTCTTTTACAATAATTTAATTGGCAATAAGATAAATGTAAATAGTGGTAAAAACACTTTAACACAAACGCTGCCTGATGGTTCTACTGCAATTCTGAATAAACAATCTGAACTCTATTTCGTAGGAGGATTTTTTAATAAAACCCGCAATGTTAAACTAAAGGGTGAAGCCTTTTTTAAAGTCAGCGCCAATAAGTCGAAACCATTTATCATTAGTGTTAACGATGTTCAGGTAACTGTTGTGGGTACAGCGTTTAATGTGAAAAGTGATGGGGCAGCTGTTGTTGTAATTGTAGAAAGTGGAATCGTTAAGGTAAACAATCGAAATGATAGCGTACGTTTAACTGCTGGAGAGAAAGTAGAAGTAAGCCAAAATCAGCCCCTGTTATCCAAGGGAGAAAATCAGGGTAAGCTGTACAATTACTATTATACCAATGAGTTGGTGTGCGATGGGACACCGCTTAGCGATCTCGTGCTTGTGCTTAATGAAAAATTTAAATCCAATATCATTATTGTAAACCCCGCATTAAAGGCGCTCCCAATCAGCACAACCTTTAAAAACGAATCGCTTAAAGAAATCCTGACTGTGATTACTGAAACTTTTAAAATAAGAGTTGAGTATGGGCAGGATATGATCAAACTTAAATAAGAACTAATGCGTACGCTCAAAATTACTGTTCTCTTTCTCTTTATTTTCTGTTTCTTAGTAAAGGCTCAATCGAATTTATCCAGAAATATCAGCCTCAATATCGAGCGACAAAAGTTAAGTGCTGTATTGGCAATGATAGAACAGAAAGGTGGCTTCAGGTTTTCTTATAACAGCAATATATTACCGGTTGATAGTTTGATCAGTATCCACGAAGATAACCTGAATATTGCCGAAACGCTTGATAAACTGTTGAATCATCGTTTTGAATATCGCCAATCGGGTAATTTTGTAATTATCAGGTATGCGCCGCTCGAATTGGTTTTGTTGATTAACGAATCGGTTGGTAATCCCGAGCTTTATACCATTACCGGACAGGTGGTTGATAAACGGACCAATAAACCTATTCAAGACGCCAGTATTTATGAAAGAAATCTGTTGGTTTCCGAAATATCAGATGGAAACGGTTATTTTTCGATGCGGTTAAAAAATATTACACAACCCATTTCATTAACGGTAAGTAAAGAAAATTATAAATCTACGGTTACTCATTTTCTGGCAGAGGTGAACATTACCAATAGAAAGGAAAACCCAACTGAAAGGTTTATCAGCGGAAATTTGGATAATGTAGAAAATACCTGGCTCGGTAATGCATTGGTTACTGCACAACAAAAAATCCAGTCGATTAATATTGGTGGTTTTATTTCTAAAGCTCCATTTCAGTTTTCACTGATCCCGAGTTTAAACTCACATGGCTCATTAAGCGGTCAGGTGGTGAATAAATTTTCGCTTAATGTTATTGGTGCTTATAGTGCTGGGGTAGATGGAGGTGAAATTGGCTTTGTTTTCAATATAAACAAAAGCAACATGCAGTATTTTCAGTTTGGTGGAGCCTTTAATTTAGTAGGGGGAGATGTTCGCGGAATGCAGATCGCAGGCCTTTTTAATTATGTAATCGGCGATGTTAGGGCGGCACAGATTGCTTTAGCTTATAACCGTGTTGGTAAGAGTTTCGAAGGTTTTCAACTTGGTGGAATTTATAACCGCGTTAATGAGGATGTAAAAGGCCTGCAACTTTCCTTAGGCCTTAATACCATTGGCGGAACCTTAAAAGGCTTTCAGATTGGCGCCTTAAACCTGGTTAGCAAAGATACAAAAGGCATTCAAATTGGAGTTGGTGGTAACATCGTAAGCGGTAGAACAAGTGGAATACAGATTGGTGGCATTGCCAACGTCAACAAAGAAAGCAGCGGGATAAATCTTGCAGTGCTTACCAATTTTACCGGACAAACTGCTAGTGGATTGCAAATTGGCGCAATTAATTATGCTAAAAATTTAAAAGGTGTCCAATTGGGCGTTTTAAATGTTTCCGATCAAAACGATGGTTATTCAATTGGGCTGATCAATATTGCATTAAAAGGTTATCATAAATTTAGTTTCAGTACAAATGAAAGCACTACTTTAAATGTGGCTTATAAAGGTGGTAGCAAACGTTTATACAATATGCTCATGTTCGGCACAAATAAAAAATCAGCCGAAAAAATATACACTGGTGGATTGGGTTTCGGAAAGGAGATGAAATTGTTTAAAAGCGTTTCTCTAAATCCTGAAATATGTAGCCAATATGTTTACCAGGGGAGCTGGGATTACCTTAACCTGCTGAATAAATTTGAGCTGCCCATAAACATCCGGTTAAATAAATGGCTGGCCGTACAAGGCGGTCCATCTGTTAATATTTATTACACTAAACAAAACACCAAAATGGGCGAATTTGGGTTGTTGCAAGAAAAGCATAAAGATTTCTCTTTTAACAATTCGAGATATACAGGTTGGTTGGGTTGGAATGTAGGGGTGGTGATTTTGTAAATCCTAAAAGACCTATAAGGTTTTTAAAACCTTATAGGTCTAAATCTATAATCCTTTCTTTTTTCTTTTTGATGAAAGGCGATAAATTCTTCAATTCCCCCAAACCAATCAAAAAGAACATTTCGTTCTAGTTTTGAAGTTTTATTGACCGAAATTATTGAATTGTAAGAAGAATACTCCCAGTCTGTTACAGATTTGCAAAAACCATGATGTATTGGATTTTGATGGATGTAGCTAATCAACTTAGAGAAATAAAATTCATCCTTAATCTCTTTTCTTCGAGTGAAATCTAAAAATAAAGCTCCTCTTCTATTGTGTTGTTTGTTGAACGCTTTGGCATAACTATTTAAGAAATTGCTGAGTTGTTGCATAATGAATTTATGGAAGTCAAATTCATCATCATAATTTTTTGATAATAATCTAATTGCCTTTTCATCCCTCACTTGTATTAATACATGAAAATGATTAGGCATTAAACAATAGCTAAATGTTTTAGCAATAGGGGATATGTATTTATCGTATCTGTTTAAGAAAAAAATAAAATTATCATGCTTCCTAAACAGATTCTCGTTTCCTACAGCGTGATTATAAATATGGTAAAAATTGTCGGGATGAAATTTATCGAAATATTTCATGGCAATTTTTTTTATAAATATAACAATCCTATAAGGTTTTGAAAACCTTATAGGATTTAAAATCGACGCCTAATGGTCAAACTCACCTGCATTTTTTGCTGATTCTTCATCAGATATCAGTTTCCTTACTTTCTTTTTATCTAACCATAATACCAGCGCTGGCAATAAAGTTAAATTGAAAATTAAAGCCACAAATAAGGTTATGGATAGGAGCAGGCCCAACACCACCGTTCCGCCGAAAGTAGAGGCTGTAAAAATTCCGAAGCCAAAGAATAAGATCAATGCGATGTGTGTCATACTTACACCAGTTTCGGTAATTGTATCGGTAATGACTTTAGGTACACTGAAATTGGTCAGGTTTAATTCCTGTTGATAACGCGTTAAGAAATAAATGGTCTGATCGGAAGCTAAACCAAAGGCAATTGTAAAAATTAAAATGGTAGAAGGTTTTAGGGAAATTCCAAAATAACCCATAATTCCTGCCGTAATAATTAAAGGAACAATGTTGGGCAACAGCGAAATAAACATAATGCCTAAACTCTTAAACTGTGCCAGCCTTAAAAGCGAGATCAATACAATGGCAAGTGCAATACTTTCGATCAAATGCTTTAACATATAATCTGTCCCTTTAGAAAAGATAATACTCGATCCGGTAAGCTCTACATCAAACTTAGATGGGGGCAAAATACTATCGATACGCGGTTTTAATTCGGCCATAATGGCATCTAAACGTTTAGAGCCAACATCAGCCATTTGAAAACTGATCCTTGTGCTCTGATTTCCCTTGCTGATAAAGTTGGTTAACAGACTTGCGTTTCCTTTGCCACCGTTGGCAATGTAGGCCAGAATAAAATTCTTTTCTAAATTATCAGGTAGACGGAAAAAGGTAGAGTCGTTATTGTAGAAGGCTTGAGTAGCATATTTTAAGCCCATATTTACTGAAATAGAGCGTGAAAACTCCGGATACGAAGAAATCATCTTCTCCAATTTTTCCATTCTTTTCAGGTTGGTTAAATTGAAAACACCATTCTTTTTCTTGGTATCTACGCTTACTTCCAAAGGTAAAATGCCTTCGAAATTTTTCTCAAAGAACTTTAAATCAGTTAAAATTTCAGAATTTTTAGGCAGGTCATCAACTACATATCCATTTACGTTAATTTTCATTACCCCAATAAAGGCAATGATGGAGATGATAATAGTTCCGATATAAATCAAACCGCTTTTGTTTTGAACAAGTGTATCGGTTTTAACCAATAACTTGTGTAGAAAACCTTCTTCCACATGGTTTTGCGCCTTGAGTTTTGGCGCTGGCAAATAACTGAAGATAATCGGGATTAAACATAAACACATTAACCAGGTAATCATAACGTTTATAGACGCTACACTACCAAATTGCATCAATAACTCACTTCCTGTAAAATACAATACGCCAAATCCAATGGCTGCGGTAATGTTCGCAATTAGCGTGGTAATGGCAATTCTTTCTATGGTTACGCTTAAGGCACGCTGTTTATCGCCGTCTTTTCTAAGTTCATTTTGGTATTTATTTAACAATAAAATACTGTTTGGAATACCAATAATTACAATAAGCGGTGGAATCAATCCTGTTAAAATGGTCAGTTCGAAACCAAATAATACCAATGTGCCGATACTCCAGATAACCCCCATCACAACCACTAAAATAGGGAAGAATACGGCATAAAATTTCTTGAAGAAAAACAACAAGATTAGTGCGGAAACCAAAATAGATAAGCCCAAAAACAATACAAATTCATTGCTCACCAATTTACTTACTGCGGTACGGATATAAGGCAAGCCCGAAATATGCACCTGAATTTTAGTTGCTGTTTGGAAAGCTTTTGCCTTGGCTTCAATTTCTTTTAAAATAGGGTTACGTTCTGCAGTATTTAAGATTTTAGTGTCGAAAGTGATGGCCATTAAAGTGGCATTCTGGCGGTTGTAAACCAATCCGTCGAAAAATGGATTGCTATAAATGGTATTCTTGATCGAATCCATCTCAGCATCGGTTTTAACCAAACCAGCAGGTAGTGGCTTTAAAACGAATTTTTGGTTTGCAGTATCTTTTTCCAGTTGAAAAATCCTTCCTGAAGATAATACCTGCTTAATGCCTTTTAATTTCTGGATATCATTAGAAAGCTGGATCCATTGGTTGTAAATTTCCTTTTTAAAAATGTCGGGCGATTGTATACCCACAACCATCACACTTCCATCTTCTCCGAAAGTCTTTTTAAAGGCATTATATTTTACGAATGCGCTATCGGTAACAGGTAGGATTTTGCTTCCGGTGTACGAAAGTTTTACATTTTTAGCCTGATAAGCCATAAAAATGGTTCCTAATACAAAAAATACGATGATTGCGATACGGTTCTGAAGAATAAATCTCGATAGCTTAACCCACATGTGCAGCTTAGTTTTTAATAATAATATTAACGGCAAAACTAATCTTATTTGTAAAACGTGATTACTTTTTACACAATTAAATTTGCACAAATAACATACTTTTGAAAAAATTGTTTTAGTCGCATGTTGCACAAAGTTAGAGGCATTGTTTTAAAGACCACCAATTACAGCGAAAGCAGTGTGGTAGTGCAGGTGCTCACCGATAAATTTGGCATGCAATCTTACCTCATCAATGGTGTTAAAAAGCCAAAGGCGAAGATTAAAATGAATATGCTGCAATCGCTCCATTTGCTGGATATGGTGGTTTATCATAAAACAAATACCAATATTCAAAGGGTATCGGAAGTTCGGCAAACGCCCGTTTTTAAAAGTATCCCTTATGATATGATTAAAACCAGTATCGTTATTTTTTTAAATGAGGTGCTGTACAAAAGCATCAGGCAACAATCGGCTGATGAGAGTTTGTTTGATTATATTTTTAATTCGATCGCCTGGTTTGATGAAATTGAAGAGATCAATCCAAATTTTCATTTGTCATTTTTATTAAAACTCACTCGTTTTTTAGGTTTTTCGCCAAATGAGAAAAGAAGAAACGACCAGATTTATTTCGACCTGCAGGAAGGAGAGTTTACTTCCAGACTACCCATCCACTCCAATTATCTCCAATTAGAAGATGCCGTTGGGTTTATTTCGCTCTTTAATACACCCCTCGAAAAAATTTCTGAAATAAAGATGAGTAATTCACAGCGACGGTTTTTGTTAGATAAGATATTGGTTTTCTATACCTTACATACAGCGTCGTTCGGAGTAGTACAATCGCATAAAATCCTCGAAACTTTGTTAAGTTGAAAAAAAAGAAAAAAAGATTTGCAGAACAGTTTTATAGCGCTATATTTGCATTCCCAAACGGAGGATGGGGCATTAAGTTTGACAAAATATAAAAAGGGAAATTAGCTCAGCTGGTTCAGAGCACCTCGTTTACACCGAGGGGGTCGGGGGTTCGAACCCCTCATTTCCCACCAAGCCTTTCAGCCCAACTGGAAGGCTTTTTTATAAAAATTTGAAATACACCCAAAAGGGAAATTAGCTCAGCTGGTTCAGAGCATCCCGACATTATCAGTCGGGAGGGCGGATCTAAAGATAGAAGTTAGTTTTAAAACATTACCAAAAGGGAAATTAGCTCAGCTGGTTCAGAGCATCCCGACATTATCAGTCGGGAGGGCGGATCTAAAGATAGAAGTTAGTTTTAAAACATTACCAAAAGGGAAATTAGCTCAGCTGGTTCAGAGCACCTCGTTTACACCGAGGGGGTCGGGGGTTCGAACCCCTCATTTCCCACGACTAAAGGTCTTCGATAATATCGAAGACCTTTTTTAATTCACATAGATCACCATTCTATTAAGATTTCTAAAAACAGTTGACATCCCGAAATAAATGATAATTATTAAAGATGTTTTATACTTATATTCTTTTCTCCAAAATCCGCGATAAATATTATATCGGTTCTACTGTTAACCTAACGGAGCGGTTAAAGAAACACAATACAAACCATTCGGGCTTTACCGGACATACTGGTGATTGGTGTATTGTATGGTTTGAGACTTTTGACAATCTAAGAGATGCTAGGCTTAAAGAAAGACAGATCAAAAACTGGAAAAGTAGAGTAATGATAGAAAAATTGATTTCATCAGCTGGTTGCGCTAAATAATTTGGAAGGTCGTCATTCCCAACTTGATTGGGAATCTTTAATAATGTACATAAAGATTCCCGCATACGCGAGAATGACGTCAACGCGAAAATTAACCAGGTTCACATAACTCATCTTATTACTCTCCGCATCCATTATATGGATAAATTTCCCATAATCGTAAGTTGCATTTCTAGTTAGCTGATTGCTAGTACTGTTACAATCTATATCACTATTGTTGGTCTTTTTTGTTGGTTTCAAGAGCGCAGAAAATCACTTCTCATCAAGTATATTTTTCTCCACACAAACGATTGATCATGAGTTTAAATGGAATGTAATTTATGTTTTATTTCGGCTTATTGATACGTTTAAATCGAGCTAACAACGGCATAAAATAATCCAATTCAGATTATGCTTTACTTGTAGTATTAATACTTCTTTACTTCGGTTATTTAGTTGATTTCATAGAAAATGTAAGTGGTTTAAAAACAAACGTTTGCGTAGTGTTTTGTCATAAATTATGATTGAAATGCTCAATCACTACATTAAATTAGAGAAAGCAAGTCCATACCGTAAGTCACTGTTTGATACATCATTACTAACCATAAATCTCAACCAAATCAATGAAAAAATCTATCAAATCAATTTCAAGCCTGGCTATATTAGGGTTTGTATTATTTACCAGTTCTTGCAAAAAGCAAGAAAACTTAATGGATGCAAATGGAGCATCTTTAGATCAGAATGAAAAGCTTGCCCTTGTAGGTACCCAATCACTAGGAGGTACATCATTAACGGTTTCGATGGGGGGAAATGCTTATGTAACCACTTTAGCATCTGGAGGCGCAGAAACGGTAACCTCAACAAAGTTGGCAAACTGGACGAATGCTAACAGTATTTTCAGTTCTTATTTCAGGATCGGAAATACAGGTGCATTAACGGTAGCAGTAAAAGCATCGGTACCTAGTGGTACAAGTGTTTTAAAAATCACCATAAACGGAACACCATTTAACGTAACGGCAACAGGCGCAACTAATACTACTTACACAGTTGGTACGGTAAATATTACTACTCCGGGTTATGTAACCGTACAGTTTCAGGGGGTAAGTAAAACGGGCTCTTACTTTGCCGATGTTTCTGATCTTGTTATCAGTGGAGCAGCCGTGGCATCGAATGTGTATTATGCGAATGATCCAGCTAATTATTACTGGTCTAGAAGAGGCCCTTCGGTTCACTTAGGTTTTTCAAGCCCAGCAAATACAGAGTGGTTTTACAGTGAAATTACTGTTCCAGCAGGAGAAGATAAAATCGGAAGTTATTACATGGCCAATGGTTTTAATGGTGGCTATTTCGGCATGCAGGTTAACTCGGCAACCGAGCGTAGGATGCTCTTTTCGGTATGGAATCCTACTGGTGGAACCACAACCTGGACCAGAAAAGGTACTAATGTTGTTGCAACTAATTTTACAGGAGAGGGTGAAGGCGGACAGTCTTACCTGATTTACAATTGGGTTACTGGAAATACCTATAAGTTTTTAACACAGGCTAAGCCAGATGGATTGGGAAATACTGTTTATTCATCATGGTTTTATGCACCAGAACTAGGTGTCTGGTCTTTTATGGCGTCATGGAAAAAACCGAATACCAATAGTTATTTAACAGGGTTATATTCTTTCTTAGAAAACTTTAATGATAAGAACGGTTATCTGGGCAGAAAAGCGGAGTACAATAACCAATGGATTCGCAATACTGCGGGTACCTGGACAGAGATTACCACAGCCAATTTTACGGTTGATGCAACAGGTACCAACCAACAAAGGATGGATTTTGCAGGTGGTGTATCGGGTGGTAAATTTTATTTGCGGAACGGTGGTTTTTTTGCCAGTTACGTTACGCCTAACCAGTCATTCACCAGAACAGCTACAGGCACAGCGCCAACAGTTAACTTAACTACGCTTCCATAGCTTCCAATAAATTTTAAGCGCAAAGCAGGTTGATGTATGCTGCTTTGCGCTCATTAATCTTTACAATTATTTACCTTATTCAATTATATATCCGAAATTGCCTGTCGATAAACAGTGGTAAATGTTCGGTAAAATTATCAGGTTCATTTTTTTCGGAAACTACTTCGTGGGTATTTTGGCTGTTGCCCTTACACTCGAAGCCACCTTCCAACTAAGGCTGCCGCTTAACTCTTTAAATTATTACCTGCTGTTGTTTCTGGCACCAACCATCTATTATACCTACGCTTATAACAAGGTTTCTACCAAACCATCGGCAACTAACCCACGCAATCAATGGTATTTCAAGCATAAAACATTCATTAACTGGAGTCAAGCTATACTTTTTATTATTTGTATGCTGTTGGCTATAAACCTGCTCTATCAAAATTTTCAGCATATTCTGGCCCTGCCCATCAGTTATTGGGTAGCTATATTGATTATCATCATTGCAGGCGGATTATATTATGGTTTATTGCCCATATCTTTCCTCAACTTTAATCTGCGGAACACAGGCTGGTTAAAAGCTTTTGTAATCGGTTTTGTGTGGGCCTGCTGTGCCAATGTGCTGCCTTTGATTATGCTTAAAATTGAAACAGGGGTTGGCTACCACGATTCTGTATTGTGGACTTGGCTATTTATTAAAAATTGGATGTTCTGCACGGTAAATGCAATCATTTTTGATATTAAAGATTACCCAACCGATGCCAATAAACATTTAAGAACATTTGTAGTGCGTTATGGTCTGCGCAGAACAATTTTCAGTATCCTGATTCCATTGCTGATAATAGGTTTAATTTCTTTAGGCATATTTGCGGGTTACAAAGGTTTTGGATTGCCACAGGTTTTATTTAATGTGCTGCCTTTTATTCTCACCATTTACGTGGCCTATTCCATGCACCGAAGAAAAAATATTCTTTATTATCTGATGGTAATTGATGGACTCATCCTATTTAAGGCAATATGCGGAATAATAGGGATGCAATTTGTTCATTAAGCTTAAAGACTAAAGCTTAAAGACCAAAGCATATATTACATTTGGGAGGCCTATCTTGATACTTGATTCTCAATACTTGATACTATGAACAACAACTACGATAAAATAGCTAATCATTACGATGCTTTAAGCCGTTTGGTGTTTTTTAAATCGCAGGTTAATGCGCAAATCAATCAACTTCGATATATTCAGGAGAATAGCCATGTATTAATTGTAGGTGGGGGAACCGGCTGGATCCTGGAAGAACTCGCGAAGATTTATGCTGCTGGATTAAAGATCGTTTACGTAGAAATATCTGCTAAAATGATTGCGCTTTCTCAAAAACGTAACTATAAAAATAACCAAGTCGAATTTGTAAACCTAGGTATTGAAGATTTTAAAACTGATTTATTATTTGATGTAATTTTAACGCCTTTTCTATTTGATAACTTTGCTGAGCAACGCGCTGCAAAAGTGTTCGGGCAGTTAAATGAGTATTTAAAGACAGATGGATTATGGTTTCTGGTCGATTTTTCACTCCACAAAAAGAATGGAAGATGGTGGAAATCGTTGCTGCTCAGTTCAATGTATAGCTTTTTTAAATTATTGGGTATTGTAGAAGCAGATAAGCTCATCGATATGGCCTCTTACTTTTTAAAAGCCAATTATCTGACTGTTGAGGAGCGGTTATATTATGGTGGCTTTATCAAGGCGACAATCTTCAAAAAGTAAAAATGACATTAATTTAATGCATCTGTGTTGCGTTTGTTGATTTGTTTCAGACCTTTGTATCAAAAGATTTAAATATGGATTTTGATGTAATCATAATTGGTGGCAGTTACGCTGGTTTATCAGCTGCTTTAACTTTGGGTAGGGCAACCAGGAATGTTTTGGTAATCGATGCCGGTAAACCGTGCAACAGACAAACCCCACATTCACATAATTTTTTAACGCACGACGGTGATAAACCTGCAGCTATTTCTAAAGCTGCGAAGGCCGAAGTACTGAAATATCCAACAGTCAGGTTTTTAGAAAGGAAAGCTATTACGACCAAGCAAATAGATGGAGGCTTTAGCATTGGCGTTGAAAGTGCCGAAAGTTTTACGGCACGGAAAATATTGTTAGCTATGGGCTTAAAAGATGTACTACCTGATATTAAAGGTTTAGCTGAATGCTGGGCCATTTCTGCTGTACACTGCCCTTATTGCCACGGTTACGAGATCAGGAACGAAAAAATTGGGCTGTTAATGAATGGCGAGCACGCATTTGAGATGGCCAAAAACCTACACCTTTGGAATAAAGATTTAACCATTTTAACCAACGGTAAATCGCTGCTAACCGCCGAACAGACTGAAAAATTAAAGGCTAAATCAATCACGATTATAGAAGATGAAATTATTGAGCTGGTGCACGTTAATGGCTATCTTGAAGATGTTGTTTTTAAGAACGGCGAAAAATTGGCTTTGAAAGCCATATATGTAAAATCTGATGTTGAACAACATGTTAACTTCGATGAGCAACTCGGTTTTGAATTAACAGATCTAAAAACAATAAAAGTAGATGGGCAGCAGCAAAGCACTGCTAAAGGCGTTTATGCCGCAGGAGATTGTGCTACCTTGTTCAGGTCGCTATCTATCATTACAGCTGCGGGAACAATGGCCGCAGTGGCGATGAACAAAGAAATAATTTCTGAAGATTTTTGATCAACCATCAGGAATTTAGAATAAAATAGCGCCAACAATTGTTGCAATAAATATTGCTGATATCACGATTCTATCGGCAATGATCCATTGATCTCTTGTAAGTGGTGTAACACTTTTTTTTGCGGTTTCTGCTTTGTGCCTGGAAAGCCTGAAAACGGATGTGTCTAATTTAATAAGCATAGGAATGAGTTTAATAGGTTAATTTTCCTAAGGCAAATCCCAAGCCAAAAATCAAGAAAAATGTTGAATTGTTAATAACTTATATTTTTTTTGTTATTCAACTGATATTTATGCGTTTATCAATACAATTAGGAGGGTAAATGGCTGATTAAGCTGTCTAGAAAATGAAACAGCTTAATCAGACTATGTGTATAATAATGAGTTTATTACCTATTGTTCTGTTTTGTCTTCTTGCGCTTTTAATTTGCTATTCTTTTTGCCGTACCAGAAGTAAATAACTAAGCCAATAATTAACCAAACCGCTAACCTAACCCAGGTTTCCCAAGGTAAAAATACCATCATGGCGATACAGGTTAAAATGCCTAAAATAGGGATTAATGGTACAAATGGAACTTTAAACGGACGTTTAGCTTCGGGATTTGTTTTTCTTAAGATCAAGATGCCAACACAAACCATTAAAAAGGCCAGTAAGGTACCAATGCTCGTCATTTCGCCTACCACATTCATGGGGACAAATGCAGCAAAAAGTCCGATAAATACACACAGTATAATGTTCGATTTGTACGGTGTTTTAAATTTAGCATGTACATCAGAAAACATCTTTGGCAATAATCCATCCTTGCTAATGGAATAGAACATCCGCGATTGTGCCATTAAATCGATTAAGATTACCGAAGTATAACCGATCAAAATAGCCAAAATAATAGCTTGACTTAGCCATGCATAAGGCGTTTTTTCGATGGCAATGGCTACTGGAGCACCACTGTTGGCAAATTCTTTATAATTGGCCAGGCCTGTCATTACGTGCCCGAACAAACCAAATAAAACAGTACAAACCACCAACGATCCAATAATACCGATTGGTAAATCTCTGGCAGGGTTTTTTGTTTCCTGTGCCGAAGCTGCAACGGCATCGAAGCCGATAAATACAAAAAATACTAAGCCGGCGCCACGTAAAACACCGCTCCAGCCAAACTGACCAAATGTTCCGGTATTTTCGGGGATATATGGATGATAGTTTGCGGGATCGATATATTGCCAGCCCAGCGCGATGAAAACCAATACCACCCCAACTTTAAGAAACACAATTATCCCGTTTACAATGGCAGAGCCTTTGGTGCCGCGGATTAATATGGCTGTCATTAGTACCACCACCAATGCTGCTGGGATGTTAATAATGCCATTAACGGTAGAGCCATTGGCCAGTTTTGCGGTTTCGAAAGGGGATAAAGTTAACTGCGGAGGGAGATAAATATGCAAGCTGGCTAAAAACCTGGTTAGATACTGCGACCAGCTAATGGCCACGGTAGCACAGCCAACAGAGTATTCCAATACCAGATCCCAACCAATAATCCAGGCGAAAAGTTCGCCCATGGTAGCGTAAGAATAGGTATAGGCACTACCCGCAACAGGAATCATGGATGCAAACTCAGCGTAACATAAAGCTGCAAAACCACAACCCAATGCTGCAATAACAAAAGATAGCGTAACTGCTGGTCCGGAGTGATTGGCTGCTGCCAAACCTGTAATCGAAAATAAACCTGCACCAAGCGTTAAGCCTACGCCAATTAAAATAAGGTTGATGGGGCCTAAGGTCCTTTTGAGCGTTCCTTCGCCGCTTTCGTTCGCCTCAGCAACAATGCTGGCAATAGATTTTTTCATGAAAATAAGTTAAGACGTTGCAAAATTATTAAAATATATTAAATCTATAGTATTTATATATATTATTCGTGTGTTGCCTACGAAGTTTAAAAGGGCAGGTATACGGGCAGACTTTGGAACTCTAAGGCAGTTAGAATGAATTTCTTCTTTTGGAAAATTTGCGTGCCGCTTTTCATAGGGGCCTGCAGTCCCGCCATCGCTTGTAGTCCTCTCCCGATGAAAAATCGGGATGCGGGCTACCCGCTCTGTCGGGTTTATTTACAAGGGACTGTTCTAGCATTATCCCAAAAACCATTAATACATTAATAGTAACACCAGCCCTATCCACCTTAAACCTGATAGAACCAAATAGCTCCCGATTTATCGAATTTTTTATATTTAAAAGCGTATCTCAATCGGGACTATAGGTAACAGCAGGACTGCAAGAGGCGAAGAACTACTGAACTCGATTTAAAAAAACACTTATACCAATTAATTTTTCTTGTCCTGGCCGGACGGGCTTCTTTCTTTTACTATATAACAAAAAGATCAAGCCACCTGTAACTTTAATGCATTGAGTGCTTTTTCCAGTGCTGCAATCCGTACTTTTTTCTGCTTTTGTAGATGTTCTTCATTGTTTAATGGATTGAATGACTGCTTCTCAGTAACCATTTTATAATAGATGCATGCTAGTTTTCGTGCTGTGGCTACTATGGCATATTTATAGCCGCCTTTACTTTTCATTTTTCTAAAAAAATGTCCTAGTAAATGGTTGCTATTCTGAACTCCACCAGCGGCCATCCGGAAAGCCTGAGCTGCCGCG
>NZ_SJSO01000058.1 GCF_004331735.1 Pedobacter psychrodurus | reverse complement strand
TGTAAGCTCCCCTGTTTTTCAGACCACTCAAAAGTATAATTTTGTCCTCAAATTTCCTTCAATAAATCGATGGGAGATTTGAAGTTCAACGCTTGATGTGGTCGATGGTAATTATAGTCCATCATCCATTCCTCCACTTTCTCCCTCACATCATCCAGGGAGTGAAATATGTAGGCATTTAACAATTCTCTTCTGATGCTTCCATTGCATCTTTCTATATATGCGTTCTGTGTTGGTTCTCCAGGCTCGATAAAAAGCAGTTCAACATTGTTTTCCTTTGCCCATTCATCCAGCTTATTTGAGATGAATTCCGGCCCATTATCCATTCTTATCATTTTTGGAAGCCCCCTATATTGTTTCAACTCATCCAATGCCCTGATAACCCTCAATGCCGGAAGTGAATAATMTATCTCCATAGCAAGCATCTCTCTGTTGTAATCATCAGCGATATTCAACAACCTAAATTTCCTTCCATTCCAAAGAGCATCACTCATAAAATCCATAGACCATACCTCATTCACAGTTTCCGGCACAGATAAAGGCTTCTTGACTCTTTCTGGTAATCTTTTCTTTGCCCTACGCCGAATATTAAGCTTCATCGCGGTATAAATCCGATAAACCTTTTTATGGTTCCATGTAAGTCCTTTTCGACGCAATCGGTAGTAACATTGCCAGAAGCCTATGGAAACATGCTTTTCAACAAGAAGCGAAAGCGCATTAACTATTTCGCTGTCATCGCRCCGTTTATGTTTGTAGTAATGCTTGCTCCGGTTTAATCCGACACATTTACAAGCCTGACGATGGCTAATACTTTTCACCATTTCATCCACTAAACCACGTTTCTCGTCAGGCGTTAAAGCTTTTTTTCCACCGCCTCCTTGAAAACTTCGTGCACAAGGCTGAGATTCGCATACATTTTTTTTAAACGTGCATTTTCCTCCTCTAATGCCTTGAGCTTTGATAACTCTTTCACTTCCATTCCTCCATACCTTTGGCGCCATTTGTAAAAGGCTGCTGTGCTAATTCCTAACTCTCTGCAGAGATCGTGCACATTTTTGCCATTCTCATGTTCTTTGATTGCTTTTACAATCTGGGATTCCGTAAACTTAATTCTTTTCATATTGCCAATTAAAATTAATAGTTTTTCTAATAGCCTCGCTACGCTCGGTCTAGAATTATACTTTTAACTGGTCTGAATTTGGGGAAGTGCACA
>NZ_SJSO01000057.1 GCF_004331735.1 Pedobacter psychrodurus | reverse complement strand
TCAGCATGATTGTTATGATAAAAACAAATTTTAAGCAGCCATATTATAGTTATTTTTATAGCTGGCTTGATTTTTTATAACTGCAGCAACTCTTAGTGCTATCTTGTTTCTAACAGCATTAATTATGCTCATGCTATGCTTCCCTTCATCCTTTTTTCTATTATAATATGTTTTGAATTCCGCATTATGTTGAATTAGAGATAATGCACACATATGCAGCAATCTTTTAAGCTCTTTATTAGCCATCCGGTGTACCCTGGTTTTACCTTTGATACTTATACCACTGCTGTGTTCAAATGGCGCAACACCTGCATAACAGGCTAATTCTTTTCCGCTGGGCTGTCCTGCAAAATTTGCCGTACAGCCAATCAGGTACACCGCGGTAACATGTCCTATCCCAGGGATACTCATCAATAGTTTATAGTTCTGCTTGAACCCCTGGTTCTCCGCAATAATTCTTTTGATCTGGTCTTCAATATTCTTAATGGACTTAGCTATACCATCAATTGCATTTTTAAGTGCTTTTTCAATCAGTTTCTGATGCTCTTTCCCATTAACATTGCCAAGTTCTTTGACCGAGACGCTAAGACTGGATTTTTGTTTAAGCAGTTTGGTCCTCGCTGATATGAAATCTTTTAGGTGCAGTAACTCAGGATCTAAAGTAGCCGTTGCCTTTAAACTATCTGCTTCCTTAGATGCGTAGTTACATAAACGCATACTGTCTATTTTATCATTTTTGCCCCTCGCTATCCCAAAACTCCATTTAATGTGGGCTGCATTACCAATGTGGATGGGTAAATGTTTCTCGCTGCAGAAAGCCCAGATCAAACGGTGATAGATCCCCGTATTTTCGATGACAACAAGAGCGTTTTGGTTGAAAGTTGTTTTGTGGGATTTGAGCCATTTCTCAAATAGCTTTATCCCTGCTGCTGTGTTGTCAAACTGTGAGGTTTCTATCCCTTGTTTTACATGGTTAACTACAGCCATTAACGAAACATCGAAGTAGGGTTTTGAAACATCAATCCCAATAAAAAAATTTGTAGAGACAATCATCCTGTTATTTTTTATGTTTGTAATAGTTACCTAATTTTTACCCCATCGATCCTAGTCCTTAATAATGGGTATTGCCCTAATTGTTATCTGGTCACTAAGGGAAAAAACGGTAGCGGATTGCATCATGCTATAGGTATAAAAACCTTGACGAAATATTAATGTGCCGCTACCGCTTTAGGTAATCTGATAATTAAGCTAAGTAAAATAAATATTAGATTTTCTTAAATAATATATCAAAACAAATCTAAAGGACGAT
>NZ_SJSO01000056.1 GCF_004331735.1 Pedobacter psychrodurus | reverse complement strand
ATAAAAAGGACATTTCTTGCAGTCTTTACATTGGTACTCTTTAATTGCAGACTGGTAGCCGGTTCGTTTATGGGTTTGAAAATAGCTGGACTGTAAGGTAAGTTGTTTTTCATTCGGACAGGTATAACTGTCAGTACTTGCATCATAGCCGAAGTTATCTTTCAAAAAAGGATTCTGACGGTAGCTTTGCTTTTGTTCGGCCTGATAAGAGGGAAACTTAAGGTAGTTGTTTATCTGTTTGCTCTCCAGAAGTTCATAGTTCTGCTCTGTACCAAAGATGCTATCTGCAATGATGGCCCGTGGTAAAACAGGGCTTTGCTGCTCCAGCTTTTTCAAATGATCCTTAAAGCAGGTTCCGTCATTGGTATTTTGATGGATACTGACAGCTATAATAAACTGGTCTTCACAACCTGCAAGCGCATTGTAGGCAGGCAATAGCTCATCATTCTTCATCCGCATTGCGGTAGCCTCATTATCTGTTTTATTATAACCGCTTCGCTTGCCAGCCAGTTCGATCTGTTGCTCATAAACCGCTATGGTAACTTCCTTCTGCTTTAGCTTTTTCTTCAGACTCACTGCCTTGCGTTGCTGCTTGCCGGTAGATGAAGTAATAACTGCATCCAGTTTGTCGGCCTGCTCGCGGATGGTATCCGCCGTTATTTCCCTGGCTTGTAACCCGCGTTCTTCCAGGTCTGTTCGCAAATACTGTTTATCCTCAGCAGCATTAAGTGCATCTATTTCCTTGAACAACTCCCGGCACTTTTCCTCTGTACCGGATTTAAACCGCTCAGCGTTCTTCTTCCATACCATTTTATGCTTATTACAATCGGCCGAGATCGTACTGCCATCACAGAAGTAGTTCTCCATTTTGATATAGCCATGATCCATCAAAAACAAAAGCATCTGTTGAAATAGTTGTTCTATTACTTCCTTTGCCTTTGAACTACGAAAGTTATTGATCGTTCGAAAATCGGGTCGGCTCATGCCGGATAACCACATGAAGTGAAGGTCCTGCCGCAAAGCTTTAGCTATCTTGCGCCCTGTGTATATCTTAACACTATAAGCATACAGCAAGATCTTCAATAACATCCGCGGATGATAAGCTGTTGTTCCACCGCCTTTGTATTGGTTGATCAGCCCGCTGATATCCAGCGAATCAACAACAAGGTTAACCACCCTTACAAGATCATGTTCTTCGATTAACTCATCAAGCGAAGGAGGTAATAATAGAATTTGTTGAGGTTGGTAGCTTTTGAATTGTGCTGAACTTTGTATCTTAGCCATATAGTAAATTTCTTTCGCACTTAAATTTACTAAACAGCCGCTGCTTTTTCAAGCAACGGCTGTACTTTCTTATACCCTTTTTAGTCAGCCCC
>NZ_SJSO01000055.1 GCF_004331735.1 Pedobacter psychrodurus | reverse complement strand
CGAACTTTACGTTCGACATTGAGAACTGGAGCACATTGTTAGTTTTTCCCAGAAGATTCTTTGGATTATTATCCTTTTTTTAGAATTTGAGGATTCTTTTAAGATTAACCACGAATATCGCAAGTGCACCTTGCATTTTCATGCTTTCCAGGCCATAGGAGTTCGCCCTGTCATATCCATGAACATTTTTCAATTCACTATTTTTCGCCTCAATTTTATATCTGTGTCGTGATTTTTCCCTGAAGTACCCGCTTTGTTGGAATATTTCCTGCTCTTTATGCTCATCTGGTTTTATTGCGACCGAGTATGTCCTGCTTTTGGCTTCCGGTTTGTAGCAGCCGTCCTTTAACGGGCACACTCTGCATTTTTCGATATCGAAATAATAGGTCATTGACTGATTGCTCTTATCTACCTTTTTGCCCTGCACCCGTTTGTACATAGCCAGGTGCCCTGCAGGGCATACGAACATATCAGCGTCTTTATTATAATCAAACTTTTCTTCCTCTTTTCTGGTGCCATGGGTAATAGCAGGGTTCATCTTGGCAACTATCCTTACTTTATTGCCGTTCACATCGCTGAGCTTGAGGTTATTCTTCCCGGAATAGGCTGCATCACCTATGATTGTATCTACCTCCATTCCATTGGCCTGGGTCCCGCTCAACAGTTTTGGCAGTTCAGGACCATCTCCCTTTTCTGCTGAGGTAACAACAGCAGCTGTTATAATGCGCTCCTCTGTCATTGCCAAATGAGTTTTGTAACCAAAAAAACTGCTGTCGGCTGTTTTGTGGCCAATCCTGGCATCCATATCTTTGGATATTGCATAATTCTCGTGGGTATCTTCAACTGTTTCCTTCAATAGGTTCAGTTTCTCCTTTACTGCAGGGATTTCACTTAGTGCTTCATCAGATTCGATAAGTTTTTGTAGTTTACTGCAGTATTCTATTTCCTTTAGGATATCATTTGATTCATTCTTCTCGGGCATCCGAGTTTTGAAATCATCATCCATTGAATACACTGCTCTTCGCAGCAACTTTGAACGTTGCCTGAGTACCTCAAGAGGTGAGTATGGGTTGGATCTTGAAAGTGAATGTGTAGCATCGACAATGATGGACTTGGATTTAATAATACCTTTTTCCAGCGCTAAAGAGACGGTTTTTCCAATCAGCAGGTTTAAAAGATCCATGTCCTTAAGACGAAGCTTTCGGAACTTGGTCAGAGAGCTTGGATTTATCACGTCCTCTTCAGGGGACATCTCCAGAAAATATTTAAAGGACATATCGTAGCGGGAACGCTCTACGACATCGACATCAGAAACGGTATAGATCGTCTTCAGCAACAAATATTTAAACATGCGTACCGGACTCTCAGCGTTACGCCCGTTGTCCGGACAGTACTTGCCCATTAGCTCATCATAGATAAAGCTAAAATCTATAAGCTCACTAATCTTGCGAAGTAAATTCTCCTTAGGAATAAT
>NZ_SJSO01000054.1 GCF_004331735.1 Pedobacter psychrodurus | reverse complement strand
GCTAATCTTTACACACATCTTTGTGTTCCATTACTTGTGCATAAACTATAAATTGTTGGTTGAATTTATCTAACCCCTCTTTGATTGTGATATATCCTGGTGGACCATGAGATTTATATCCGCTCCATCCTGCCAGTCTAGCTAATAACCATGTGGCCCAAGCCAGGGTTTGCTTTTTGTATGGATTTTTCTGTAATTCTGTGCCTCCTTCCACTCGTTGTCTTACCATATCTAGATAATCTATTTGGTTCGAACTGAATACATCTGCTGCCTGCATCGATTCATCTTTCAGCCCAAGCTTTAGCTGCATTATCTTAAGTGCAACCAGTAATGTCATGGAAAGCATTTTCTTTAAACCAGCACCTGATCCCAGTTGACTTGATTCTATTCCAAAACCTTTTGTCTTTATAACCCTGAACAATTCCTCTATTAACCATCTTTTCTTATACCATTCAATGCATTGGTTGGCTTGTTCAAGGGTTTCAATCCTATGTGTTGTCAGTAAGCGCCACAAGATGGGCAATTCTCCATCAGGGACGGTTTCAGCCCGTTCCTTAACAAGTATAGCAGATAGCTCAATTGTCTTTTGCTCTCCCTTATAATTACGCGAGGCACATATTATAACTTTGCTGAAGCTGATATCCATATGAGCGATTCTGGCTTTTCTTTTTTTTGTAGAACTCACATGGATAGTAGAGTTCCCCTGGGGTACAATACCATCCAGCCTACTATATAACTTGCCCTTGTCCGAGAGGTTTCGATCCGCTCTGGATCTTACCAGCACGTGGGTTCGTTGATCTGGAACCACTATAAACTCTTCATAGATATCGCTTTCTCGATCACCTATAACTGTCATCACGGTTGTTTCAGGAATTATTCCCCTGCTTAATTCAGTGCTCTTGATCCATCGATAGGACTCCTTGTCCTGAATTGGCAACTGAGCATAATTCCGCTCGTTTTTATCCTTTTGGTGCCATGTCCGATTGTAGATAATTACTGAGGAAAGTCCCTGAATGGATGAGCTTTCAGCATCCACGACCAGCATGGGATGGCAAAAAAAGCCCGGGACGGTTTTGTTTCCGGTCGGACCGATATTTGGGTCCAATTCTCCCAACTTGTTTCTGATGCCACGATAATTGAATTCTGTAGTATCCTGAATGCACAACACATGTTTAAGTGAATTTAAAGTGCTATTGCAAAGCCGATAGCCACCTTCAAGAATATCATCATGTTCCAATCGCTTGTTCGATAGCATACGATAGAAGGCAGCTTTTAAGGAATGGGTTGGAGCTAACCGATTGATGACTGCTGTTCCCGAAGATAATAAATCTGACAAACAATTTTCTAATCTAACTGCAATACGACTATCTGATAAAAAACCTTTATAAACACCTGAATAACAATGATCTAACATCATTAAAGATACAAAAAATAAACCACAAATAATTGATAATCAGATCGTTATAATATGTTTTCTATAAATAAATGTGTGTAAAGATTAGCT
>NZ_SJSO01000053.1 GCF_004331735.1 Pedobacter psychrodurus | reverse complement strand
TGGAATTGCAATAGTCTACTAGAGATTTTTTGTTGTCATATTATTATTTTTATTGAGAAGCATTACTTTAGATTTTTTTCTTTTTTAAGCTGCGATTTTAGGGTTTATTGAGCTGTTTGCAAACTCTAATGGCGATAAGTACCCCAAAAAAGAGTGTCTTCTTTTTCTATTATACCATACCTCTATATATTCAAAAATGGCTAAACTGGCCTTCGATCTTGTTTTATATATCTGCTGGTATATCATTTCTGTTTTTATAGTTTTAAAGAAACTCTCTGCAACTGCGTTATCCCAACAGTTTCCCTTTCTGCTCATGCTCTGCTTTATCCGCAAGCATTCTAATTGTTTTCTGAACTCGGAACACGCATATTGTATGCCTCTGTCTGAGTGAAAAATTAACTGTTGGGTAATAGGCCTATTCTTTATAGCCATTTCTAATGCCTTTATTGTGGTGTTCTTAGCTTCCATATTTTTACTTAATGACCAGCCTACAACTTTTCTATCCGCCAGATCTATAACTGTTGTCAGATATAGCCAACCTTCCCCAGTTTGTATATAGGTCAGGTCTGAAACCCATTTCTCTCCAGTATTGGCGGCATAAAAATCTCTGTTAAGGAGATTTTCTGCTAAAGGGTAAGTGTGCTGCGAATCTGTTGTCTGTACCCATTTCTTACGGATAGTACTCTTTATACCTAATCTACGCATCAGCCTGGCCACCCTGGGACGTGAGATAAAGATCCCTCTGGAACATAGTTCGGCAGTAATACGCGGACTCCCGTAACACCCTTTACTCTCTGCGTAAATCTTGCTTATCTCTATCATAAGATGATTATCATCGATAAGCCGCTTACCCTGAGACGTTCCAGCTGGGCTTCTTTAAGCTCCTTTTGAAGTTTCCGGATCAATTGCTGGTCCTCGCTAAGGCTTGTAGTATCAGCTTTTGCAATTCCTTCGCGCTCTTTCCATTTACTTAAAAGGTTCGAACTTATACCCAATTCTATTGCAACATCCTTTATCGAACCGCGGGCATGGGCCAGATCCAAAGCCATTCTTTTAAAAGGCTCATCAAATATTCGTTTGCTCATATATTCAAATTTAAAGTTTAATGTTTAAATCTGACAAGTAAATCCCTCTAGTCAAATGTAGCAACTCCAAGCCCAGTGTCGTCAGTCTGAGCCAGCTTGTACTGAGCTTAGCCGAAGTAAAGACCTTTACTGGTCGAAAACAGAAAACATTTGTCCTTCGACAGGCTATCAATGACAGATCTCTTTAGGAAGGTCGTCATTCCCGCGCATGCGGGAATCTTAAAGCGACCGGAAAACCCTACCAAGGCATTGGAGTTGCTACATTTGACTAGAGGGATTTACTTGTCAGATTTAAACATTAAACTTTAAATTTGAATATATGAGCAAACGAATATTTGATGAGCCTTTTAAAAGAATGGCTTTGGATCTGGCCCATGCCCGCGGTTCGATAAAGGATGTTGCAATAGAATTGGGTATAAGTTCGAACCTTTTAAGTAAATGGAAAGAGCGCGAAGGAATTGCAAAAGCTGATACTACAAGCCTTAGCGAGGACCAGCAATTGATCCGGAAACTTCAAAAGGAGCTTAAA
>NZ_SJSO01000052.1 GCF_004331735.1 Pedobacter psychrodurus | reverse complement strand
TGTCAAATATCATTTAAACGATGCTTCAGTTTGCGAGAATAATAACTTTGGGAAAAAACATCCCGCATAAGGTCGTTATTCTTACTGACCCCCAAGTCATTGTCAAATCTGACCAAGTCAGCAGTTGAAGTTGTCGATTGAACACTGAAGTTCGTATAGTAAACTAATCTTCAAGCCTGCCGACTTTGCAGGATGTTTATTAAAAATGAATTTTATGAGTAAAGGTCAAAAAAACACAGAAAAGAAGCAAGGGCTTAAAGAAATTGTTCAGCTTCCTTTAGTTAATGCAAATGCAGCAGGAATCGACATCGGTGATACATTACATGTGGTAGCTGTACCCGAGGGATGCTGTAACGGTTCCTATGTAAGAGACTTCGGTACATTTACCGATGATCTGCTGGCTATTGTAGAATGGTTAACCGAGTGCGGTATTACTACAGTTGCAATGGAAAGTACCGGGATTTACTGGAAAAATCTTGGTATGTTATTGATTGAAAGAGGTTTTGAGGTCTATTTGGTAAATGCCCGCCACACGCGCAACATCAGTGGTAAAAAGAATGACCAGAGCGATGCACAGTGGATACAAAAGCTCCATAGCTGTGGTTTATTGAAAAACTGTTTTCTGCCTGACGACCAGACCGATGTGCTGCGGACGCTGGTTCGTCACAGACGAAATTTGATCCGCGACAGTAGTACAACGGTATTAAGAATGCAAAAGGCACTTGAACTCATGAACCTGAAGATACACACCGTCATCAGCGATTTGATGGGTAAAACAGGAAGAGCGATGATAGAGGCTATTCTTTCAGGCGAGCGTCAGGCAGAAAATTTCCTATCCTTCGTTGATAGCAGGATTAAGGCAGATCGCAGTATTATTGTAAGTTCGCTCAAGGGTAACTGGCGTGAAGAACAACTGTTTCTTTTAGAACAGAATTATACTCAATACAAGTTTTTTCAGACCCAGTTGGTGCAATGCGAGCAAAAAATTGAATACCAGTTGCAGCAGATGCATGCCAGAAACAATGATGGTATAGCAGAACCTGAAAAAGAAATTAAATTAACCCCAACGGGTAGGTTATTCAACCAGAAGAAGACCAAGAACCAGCCTTTCTTTAATACCCAAGCTTATCTTAAGGGCATCCATGGCATTGATGTACTGGATATATACGGACTAAGCGAGGTAAGCGCCCTAGAAATACTTTCTGAAACCGGAACAGACTTGCTTAAATGGCCATCGGCAGCACACTTCGCCTCATGGCTCAATTTATGCCCCAACAACAAAATATCTGGCGGAAAACTCATCTCCAGTAAGTTGCAAAGGAAAAAGCCCAACGCGGCAGCTCAGGCTTTCCGGATGGCCGCTGGTGGAGTTCAGAATAGCAACCATTTACTAGGACATTTTTTTAGAAAAATGAAAAGTAAAGGCGGCTATAAATATGCCATAGTAGCCACAGCACGAAAACTAGCATGCATCTATTATAAAATGGTTACTGAGAAGCAGTCATTCAATCCATTAAACAATGAAGAACATCTACAAAAGCAGAAAAAAGTACGGATTGCAGCACTGGAAAAAGCACTCAATGCATTAAAGTTACAGGTGGCTTGATCTTTTTGTTATATAGTAAAAGAAA
>NZ_SJSO01000051.1 GCF_004331735.1 Pedobacter psychrodurus | reverse complement strand
GGTTATTGAGCGACATGAATGATTTGCGTGAGCAAATCAATGCTGTCTGATTGATGAGGGAGGGCCCCTCGGTATCGGCTTACAGGAGCAGGTACCAAACCTCCTCTAAGCTGCTTGGATTAAGTGTCCTGGTAGTGAGCGTTAGAGGAAAAGGCATCTTAGAGGTGTCAGGTGAGTATAAAGAAGATGAATGCAAATGAACTGCCGAAGAGGCGTCGAAAGGATTAGATGATGTCAAAACTAAAGTACAGTAACACTTTATTATCAGCAGAGAGGATGACCTGTTTACCGTCTCTGTGGCATCCGGCGTATAGGCAGCATGAGCTTTATACAGGCAATCAGAGGGAACTTGTGAACCTGTCGGAACGATGTGAAGGGAAAAGTCCAAGCGGAAGAACCCGCAAGGCCGAAAGTACCGATGCGTTCCACGGGGGCAGAGCCACCCGTAGTAGTGATGATGGTCTTGGAAACCTGACTGGAGCGAAGGAGTGGCATTATCGGGGTTGTACATTGATAGAAACTGTTCAAGGTTAACACAACAGGAGGTATAGAAGATGTACAGGCCAAAACCATATTGTATTTCAAGAAAGTCGGTTCAGGAAGCCTACTTGAAAATCAAAGCCAACAAAGGCGCAGCGGGTGTAGATAAGATGAGTATGGAAGCATTTGATATGCAATGCCAAAAGCATCTTTACAAGTTATGGAACCAGATGAGTTCCGGCAGTTATATGCCACCTGCTATCAAGTTGGTAGAGATTCCAAAGAAGGATGGCGGTAAAAGGCCATTGGGTATTCCTACAGTAACCGACCGGATTGGGCAGGCTGTGGTATCGGTAAGATTAGGAGAGGTGGTCGACAACTTATTCCATGAAGACTCTTACGGCTACCGGCCAAAGAAATCAGCGTTACAGGCAGTTGCCAAAGCACGGGAAAGGTGCTGGGTATACAACTGGTTACTGGACGTTGATATCCGCGGGTTCTTCGACAATATTCCGCATGATTTGCTGATGTTGGCCGTTGAAAAGCACACAGATGAAGATTGGATGGTACTTTACATCAAAAGATGGTTGGTGGCATCCTTAGAACTGGAAGATGGGACAATCGTTCCAAGGGCTAAAGGGGTACCGCAAGGTTCTGTTGTTGGCCCGGTTCTTTCAAATCTATATCTGCATTACGCGATTGATATGTGGCTAAAAGCCAACTATCCTGACCATGCTTTTGAACGTTATGCCGATGATGCAGTCATTCATTGCAGAACAGAAGAACAGGCCATCCACTTGAAGGAATCATTAGGTAAAAGGCTAAAAGAATGCGGTTTGGAGATGCATGAAGACAAGACCAAAATTGTTTATTGCAAGGACAGCAACCGCAGAGGGGAAACGGAGAAAGCCGTAACGTTTGACTTCCTTGGTTATACATTCAAGCCTAGGCAGGCGCTGAACGCTAAAAGGAAAGTCAGCTTTACCAACTTTCTTCCGGCAGTAAGTACCAAGGCAATGAAAGCAATGAATGAAAAGCTTAACAAACTGCCAATATTACGAATTGCCGGTATTGAGATAGAAGCTGTAGCCAAAGAAATGAATCCGGTATTGCAGGGTTTGATCAACTATTACGGAAAATTCCATAGCTCAAAGTTGAAAGGCTTTCTGCGTGGGGTTAATGCAAAGTTGGCTAACTGGGCAATCAGGAAATACAAAGGGTTGAGAGTCAGCGTGACCAGTGCGATGAAATGGCTAAAGCGTTTATATAAACGAAAACCAAAACTCTTTGCACACTGGACATTTGGCTCAAAACCTACTATGGAATTACGATAATAAGAGCCGTATGATGGGAGACCATCACGTACGGTTCTGTGAGAATCTCAGGTTGAGATACCTGGGTTTACTTGATA
>NZ_SJSO01000050.1 GCF_004331735.1 Pedobacter psychrodurus | reverse complement strand
TAACCTGTTGGCGGAATTAATTTTTAAAAATAATTATATGCATCCTAATAGGGTGCATTTTTTTTGACAATGAAATCCTTAATAATTTATAATCAATAGAATTTTATAGATTTGTGCTGGCCAAAATTTTTGGCTAAAAAATTATAGAAGCGTTAGCTTATTCTTGCCTTTAGAAATCTGGTAAATTTCAAATCGACGGCACACGAATAGAGTTTTAATGCCTACGTCAAAAGCGTGGGCTGAACTTGTTTGTGTCGTCGGCTTTACCAGAGCCTCTAAAGGCAGATGAGATTTCAGTTCCACGCTTCTTTGTTTAAAAGCCGCATAGGGACTAAAGGCAAAGAACATTTAAAAATGCGTTTTCTTAAACACTTGACTCTATCAATCGCAATACTTGTAGTTTATTGGATTATGTTCCAGATTTCTGATGAAGGTATTACAGATCTGGGATTATTACTTAAAAACACCAACTGGTTTGTTGTACTTCTTGTCTCTATGTTGGCTATCCTTATATCTCGTTTTATGCCTTTAATTTTTGGGATGTTTATCGGAATGGCCTATGAGGCGGTTCGGATAGAAATCCTAAAAAAACTAATCAAAATAGGAAATGTGATTATATGTTTTGGATTTATGCTCACTTCCTTTTCTCATGCATGGAGGTATTTTAAGCAACCTACATTAGCGCACATTATTTTTGGCCTCATGATCCTTGCTTGGTCGGGTAACCTTGCCTGGTTTACATCTTATCTTCTTTGGGATGATCAGCCAAAAAAAGTCAAGAAAGACTAGATTTTATTTTACCAATTGGTTTACCAGATACATAGTTGATGTATTGAAGCATTGTCATACAGGTTATTTTTGCAAGTATCCTAGTTTTGAAACCCAGAAACTGTTTTGCAAGATTAACCTGCATTTTAAATTGCAAGCAGAGTTGTGAGAAAACCGTTTCCATCCTCTTTCTTATTACCCTCAATGGTTTAATTACTTTTGATTTTACTTTTTGATTAGAACGCGATGGGACTTCCAAGGAAATGTTAAACCTTCTGAGTAAGTGTTTTTTAAGCTCATCACTAACATAGCCTCGATCCCCCGTAATAATACAGTTTCTAAAATTAGGAGCGATTTCCTTTAGGTAATGGATATCATGTATTTTGGCATTTCCTAAATCAAAAAGCTGTACAACGCCGCTTGGCGAACATACTGCATGAAGTTTATATCCATAAAAATATTTATTCTGGGATGCACAAAAGCCCTTGGCAGGCTGAGCGTATGCATGATCCTTTCCTAAAGTATTTCTATGCTCTCTCGAGAGCTTACATATTTCTATCGGCATGGAATCTATAGCAAAAACATCAGTTAATGCATTCATTTTATTAACCATCTTTTTCCTGATATCTTCTATAAAATGAAAAAGATTTCTCAGTCTATCATTATACTGTCTTCTGCTTATTAAATTCGGAAAGCTTGTCTTATAATCAGAATTCAAAATGTTAAATAAGTGGTTTTCGCTAATTACTCCTGCTGCTTCCGCCGCAAAAGACAATGCTATAATTTCTATATCTGAAAATTTTGTTTTTGGGCCAGGTCTTAATAATGTTCCGAACGCAGGCATATCACTGCCCAGAACATCGTTAAGGACACGCATAATCTTATCAAAGTTTGACTTGATGCAATGCATGTAAATTTTGTTATTGCCCAAAATTTACCGTACTTTGCAGTACAGAAATAAGGGCAGCGCCCAGCTTTCAGCTGTGCTGTTTTTTATTTATGTCGTATAAGAAGCCCCGACGGTCGCCAAACTTCAGGGGCTTTTTTATTTATCTGTAAAAAGCTCTTTTAATCCATATTTATAATCTCTGTTATTGCCACTTCGACCTATCTCACCTTCATCAAACATTTTAGAAAGAGTAGTCGCAATTTTTAGTTTAATATTTCTATCAGGTTCAACGTTGTGTCTGATACAAACACATTCTGATATTTCATTTGAAGATAAAATTGATTTTCTCTTATTAAGACAGTGTCTAACTTCTTCTCTCCATTTTAAATTAATAGAAGAAGTAGGCTTTTCATTTAGATAAGCCAATATTTTCCTGAAAGATTCAACCTCTATTTCAGCAAACCTTAACTTATAGTTAAAATGCTCAATCAATTCTTCTCTGCTTAATTTGCTGTTAACATGAGAAATAGCATCTTCAATATCATTCATATTTACAATGTTTATACAAATGTTGTAAATATTTATTTAAAATAAAAGCAATATTTAAAAATGTTGATAAATAATAAAGGCATCTAAATCAGATGCCTTTATTATTTTTTTTT